>NZ_JAWKWO010000001.1:0-945000 GCF_041397485.1 Zhengella sp.
TTCCCGTCTTCTGGTCATGCGGGAACGGTTGCACGAGTGCCGTGCAACGATAGTCGCAGGGAAACCCATTCCGGCGACAAAAGCAATCGTCCTTCCGATAACCGAACGGAAGCGCCCTTTCGGCATTTGCGGATCGCCGTGCTTGCCGGTTCATCCGTCCCACCCGGCGGCGCCTTCGGGACGCTGCCGGAAGCACGCTTGCAAGGCGATGATTTGCCGGCTGATTTATCGCCACATCAAAACGGAACCGCTTGCGGACGAACCGGAAACCAACGGTCGAAAGGCGCTGCGCGTCCATTCAGGCCGGTGATTTTGCTCGATGATTCGCCGCATGGATTCGCAATCGGCAAAACAATGGTCTAACCTTCGTCTTTCCGCCAAGGCGTCCGCCGGCAAGGGTTTCATCTGGAAAAGCGAAGGAGAGACAATGAAGACGCAACGACAATCGGGCCTGCTTTATCCGAACCGCCGCCGCTTCCTCGGTTCAACGGCCGCCGCCGCCGGCCTGGCAATGGGTGGAGCCGCCCTGCTGCCGGGCATTTCGCGGGCCGCGCCCAACAGGGGTGGCACGCTGCGGGTGGCCAAGGGCCATGGCCAGACCACCGACAAGCTGGATCCGGCGACCTTCGAAAACGGTTTCATGACCGCGCTCTCCTATGGCATCAACGGTTTCCTGACCGGCTTCGCCCGCGATGGCTCCATCGAGCCGCAGATCGCCGAAAGCTGGGAGGCCACGCCTGACGCCAGGGTCTGGCGCTTTACCATTCGCAAGGGCGTCACGTTCCACAATGGCAAGACCGTGACACCCGATGACGTGGTCACGTCGATCAACTATCACCGTGGCGAGAAGTCGACCTCCGCCGCCAAGCCGCTGCTCAGCGCGATCACGGACGTGAAGGCGGAAGGCGATATCGTGGTCTTCACGCTGGATGCCGGCAGCGCCGACTTCCCCGCCGTCTTCACGGATTATCACCTTGCCATCCTGCCGCCGGGCGATGATCGCGGCGTGGACTGGAAGTCCGGCGTCGGCTGCGGTCCCTACAAGCTGATGAACTTCGATGCGGGCGTCTCGGCCCGGTTCGAGCGCAACCGGGACGACTGGAACCAGGATCGCGGCTTCTTCGACAATATCGAGCTGCTGTCCATCGTGGACGTGAATGCACGCACGACGGCGCTGATTTCCGGCGATGTCCATGCCGCCGACAAGCTGGACCTGAAGACCATCAGCCTTCTGGAGCGCAATCCCAAGCTGACCATTCATTCCGTGGCCGGCAACCAGCACTACACGTTCGCCATGTCGACCAACAAGGATCCGTTCAAGGATGTCCACGTGCGCCGCGCGATGAAATATGCCGTCAATCGCGAGGAACTGGTCGAGAAGATCCTGTTCGGCTACGGCTCGGTCGGCAACGACCATCCCATCGGGCGCGGCCAGCGCTATTTCAACGACGAGATGGAGCAGACGTCCTACGATCCCGACAAGGCGAAATTCCATCTCAAGCAGGCCGGCCTCGACAGTCTCGACGTCACGCTTTCGGCAGCCGACGCCGCCTTTGCCGGCGCCGTGGATGCCGCGGTCCTGTACCAGAACTCCGCAAAGGCCGCCGGGATCAACCTCAAGGTCAACCGGATGCCCAATGACGGCTATTGGGCGGATGTCTGGATGAAGCATCCGTTCAGTGCGGTCTACTGGAGCGGCCGCGCCGTGGAAGATGCCATGTTGTCCACCGCCTATGCCTCGGGCGTGGCCTGGAACGACACCTTCTGGGACAATGAACGCTTCAACGAGCTTCTGGTGAAGGCGCGGGCCGAACTGGACGAGGACAAGCGCCGGGCGATGTATTACGAAATGCAGGTCATCCTCAACGAGGATGGCGGCGCCATCATCCCGATGTTCGCCAACTGGGTCTTTGCCACGGGGCCGGAAGTGGTGACAGGCGACGAGTTCTCGTCCGTCTGGGACATGGATGGCGAACGCTGGATGGAGCGCTGGTCCTTCGCCTGACCGGCCCTGCTGCCGGAGCGTGGCGCCGCGCGGTTTCGCGCGGTGCCCTTCCCTGCCCTCCTGGCGTCATGGCCCGACGGACGACGCCAGGTCCGCCGCCGCTCCCAGAGCGAACGGCCAGGGCGACGCGGCTCCCTCGCCATCCACATGGCAAAGGATCGTTTCCACTGCTGCCAGGGCCGCGCCATCGCCGCGCGTGATCTCGATTTCCAGGCACACGCTGTCCGGAGCGGATTCCACAAGCCGTGTCTCCATGCGCAGGCGGTCGGCGGCATGCGCCGTGCCCAGCAGGCGGATACGGCATTCGCTGACGACGAAACGCACCTCGTCCCTGGCGCATCCCGCCGCTTTTGCGAGCCGGTCGATATAAGCCCGCGACGCGGCCATACCGGCTTCCATGAAATGAATCTCGCGCATTACGCCGTCTTCACCGGTCCATGAGGCGGGCACCTGGCGCTCCAGCATTGGCGTTGCGCCGCCACGAGCAGTTTCTGCCAGGCCGGCCTCATGCTGCCGGATGACACCGCCTGCCCCGCTGCCGGTCCGCTTCAGGGCCCGGAGAATGGCGACCAGATTGTCGTCGCGCAGGCGCTCCAGATCCCGGATTTCCATGTGGCCTGACTGGGCGTCGGATTGCTCCGCGATCAGGTCCACAAGTGCATCGTTGAACTCCGGGACATCCGTCAGCCGTGTCCATGGCCAGGAAAGCGCCGGGCCGAATTGCGCCATGAAGTGTTTCATGCCCGCTTCGCCACCGGCAATACGATAGGTCTCGAACAGGCCCATCTGTGCCCAGCGCAGGCCGAATCCCATTCGGATGGCCTCGTCGATCTCGCCTGTCGTGGCAATGCCATCCTTCACCAGCCACAGGCTTTCGCGCCAGACCGCCTCCAGCAGGCGATCGGCGATATGCGCGTCGATTTCCCTGTTGATGACGAGCGGAAACATGCCGATGCTGCGCAACACCTCCGCGGCGCGTCCGGTCTGCCCAGCCTCGCCCACCAGTTCCACAAGCGGCAGAAGATAGACCGGGTTGAACGGATGGGCGACAATGGCGCGCGCGCCACGCGCATTGAGTTCGGATGGCTTGAAGCCGGAGGTCGATGACCCGGTTATGGCGCCTGGCGGGCAATGGGCCTTGATCTCGGCCAGGATCCGGTGCTTGAGATCAAGCCGTTCCGGCACGCTTTCCTGAACCCAATCGGCGCCTTCCACGGCGGCGGCAAGGGCTGAATGGAAAGACAGACGTCCCTCCCGCGGCAGCGCGCTGTCGTAGAGCGCGGGCAGGCTGGCGCGCGCATGGGCCATGACCGCGCCGATCTTGCGTTCGGCCTGCGGATCGGGATCGAAAACCGCCACATCCCAGCCATTGAGCAGGAAGCGCGCGGCCCATCCGCCGCCGATAACCCCGCCGCCGACAATCGCCGCCTTTCCGGTCATCGCGGTGCCCTCTTCACAAGACCCAGTCTTTCACGCACGGCCTGCGGCCCCATGATCCTCGCCCCCATGTTCTCCACGATGGTCACCGCCCGCTCCACCAATTGCGCATTGGTGGCGAGCACGCCCTTCTCCAGCCACAGATTGTCCTCCAGCCCGACGCGCACATTGCCACCCGCCAGAACCGCCGCCGCCACATAGGCCATCTGGTCGCGGCCCAGGCTGAAGGCCGACCATGCCCAGTCGTCCGGCACCGCATTGACCATGGCCATGAACGTGTTGAGATCGTTCGGCGCCCCCCAGGGCACGCCCATGCACAGTTGCACCAGGGCGGGCGACGCCAGCGTTCCTTCCGCGACCAGTTGCCTGGCGAACCAGAGATGGCCCGTGTCGAAAGCCTCGATTTCCGGCTTCACGCCCAGTTCCGTCATCATGGCACCCATGGCGCGCAACATGCCCGGCGTGTTGGTCATCACATAGTCGGCTTCGGCGAAATTCATCGTGCCGCAATCCAGCGTGCAGATTTCCGGCAGGCAGTCGGCCACATGCGCCACGCGCGCGCCAGCGCCGATCATGTCGGTTCCCGCTTCGTTGACCGGAAACGGCGCTTCGGTGGAGCCGAAAACGATGTCGCCGCCCATGCCGGCGGTCAGGTTCAGCACGACGTCGACATCCGCCGCACGTATGCGTTCGGTCACCTCGCGGTAGAGATCGCCACGGCGTGACGGCGCGCCGCTTTCCGGATCGCGCACATGGCAATGCACGATCGCCGCACCGGCCTTGGCCGCATCGATGGCGCTGGCGGCGATCTGTTCCGGCGAACGCGGCACATGCGGTGAGCGGTCCTGTGTGGCGCCCGAGCCCGTGACGGCACATGTGATGAAAACGTCCCTGTTCATGGCAAGCGGCATGCCCGCAATCCTCCCATTCGGTCCTGACCTTCCCTTGCAGGGTGAAACGTCCTGCACCCCTCGTGTCAATGTCCGCCTGGCCTTCCGGTGGCGTCATTGTTGCGGCCAGCCCATCCGGGCGGTCCGGCAAATGCACAAAACGGCTGAATTTTTTCCCGGTAGACGAAACCGGAGAGCGCCGCGTCTCGTAACGAAACCTTGACAGCCCACGTTCATCCGGGTGCGGGCGCCCGCCACTTCAATCGACTGCATTCATGGCCTTCAAGCACGAAACCGACCCTGCAAGACCCGTCCTTCTTCTGTTCCGTCACGATCTGCGGATGTCCGGGAATGGCGCCCTGGATGCGGCCGCGGCCAGCGGCAAACCCGTGGTGCCGGTCTATATCCGCGAGACGGGCGGGCCGCGTTTTCGCGCTCCGGGCGCAGCGTGGCTGTGGTGGCTGCATCATTCGCTCGAAAAACTGGCGGCCGCGCTGGAAGAGACCGGCGTGCGCCTGTCGTTTCGCTCCGGCATCCAGCGTGACATCGTGGAATCGCTTGTGGAGGAAACGGGCGCCGACATGGTTCTCTGGAACAGGCGCTACGACCCGGCAGGCATGGAGGCCGACGCAGAGATCAAGTCCGCCATGAAGGAGTGCGGCCTGCATGCCGAGAGCTTTGCCGGCGCGCTTCTGCATGAACCTTGGCAGGTGAAGACGGGTTCAGGCGGCTATTACAAGGTCTACTCCCCTTTCTGGCGTGCCTTCAGCGCCGGTTTCGAGCTCCAGGCGCCGGCGGTAGCCCCGCGCGCCTTGCGCCGGTTCGACGGAAAGGTGACAAGCGAAGCGCTGGATGAATGGCGGCTTCTGCCCACAAGCCCGGATTGGGCCGGCGGCCTGCGCGAGACATGGAAGCCGGGCGAAGACAATGCCCACCGCCTGCTGGATGCGTTCCTCGACGGCGCGATCAAGGGCTATCGCGACGAACGCGACCGCCCGGACATTGAGAGCACATCGCGCCTCTCGCCCTATCTCGCCCATGGTGAAATCTCGCCCTGGCAGATTTTTCAGGCCATCGAGAACCGGACATCCATCGACGCGCGTCCGAAGGATATCGAGCATTTCCGCAAGGAAGTGGGGTGGCGCGAGTTCAGCTACCACCTCCTCTTTCACAATCCCGACCTTGCGACCCGAAACTTCAACAGTGATTTCGATTCCTTCCCGTGGGGACCGATCGGCGACCGGCTGGAGAAATGGCAGAAGGGCGAGACCGGATACCCGATCATCGACGCCGGCATGCGCCAATTGTGGCAGACAGGCTGGATGCACAACCGGGTGCGCATGGCTGCCGCGTCGTTTCTCATCAAGCACCTGCGCGTGCATTGGCGCCATGGCGAAGAATGGTTCTGGGACACGCTGGTGGACGCAGACCCGGCCAACAACGCGGCAAGCTGGCAATGGGTGGCAGGCTCGGGAGCCGATGCCGCCCCCTATTTCCGCATCTTCAATCCGATCCTCCAGGGCGAGAAGTTCGACACGAGGGGCGACTATGTCCGCCGCTTCGTTCCGGAACTGAAGAACCTGCCGGCCGAAAAGATCCACAAGCCGTGGGAAGCCCGCCATTCCATACTCGACAGTGCCGGCGTCACGCTCGGCAAGACCTATCCCGAACCGCTGGTCGATCACCAGCAGGCCCGGGACAGCGCCCTTGAAGCCTACAAAACCATGCGGGGAGAAGCATGACCATTCACAAACCCGACTTCACGTTGCCGCGGGGACAGCGCATCGCCGTCATCGGTTCGGGCATTTCCGGCGCTTCGGCCGCATGGGCGCTTTCGGCCATTGCCGATGTCAGCCTCTACGAGGCCGGCAGCCGTGCCGGCGGCCATACCGCGACCGTGGATATCGACTATGACGGCACGCCGATCAGCGTGGATACGGGCTTCATCGTCTACAACGAACTGAATTATCCGAACCTGACCGCGCTGTTCCGCCATCTCGATGTCGAGACGGTGGAGAGCGACATGGGTTTCGCGCTGTCGCTCGACAATGGCCGCCTTGAATGGTGCGGGTCCTCGCTTGCGCAGGTATTCGCGCAGCGCCGCAACGTCGTATCGATGCCCTTCCTGTGGATGCTTCGCGAGATCCTTCGCTTCAACCGGCAGTGCCGCGCGGACAAGGCGGACGGCTTGCTGGCTGGCATCAGCATCGGCAATTATCTGAAACTGCGTGATTTTTCTCAACGCTTCATCGACGATTACCTCATACCGATGGCGGCCGCGATATGGTCCACCCCGCGAATCCGCATGATGGATTTCCCGGCGGAAACCTTTGTCACCTTTTTCGAGAATCACCGCCTGATCGATTTCGAGCGGCCGGTCTGGCGCACCGTCAAGGGCGGGGCGCGGACCTATCTCGACAAACTGCTGGCGCCGCTGGGCGAGCGTGTGCGTCTTCGCGAGCCTGTCACGGCCGTTCATCGCGAGGGCGATGGCGTGCGGGTCGCCACCGCCAGGGGGGCAGCGCGCTATGATGCCGTCATCATCGCCGCGCATTCCGATCAGGCCCTTGCCATGCTGGCCGATCCGTCGCCGGCCGAAACATCGATCCTTTCGGCCGTCGGCTACCGCGAAAACCGCGTCATCCTGCATCGCGATGAAAGCCTGATGCCGCGCCGCCGCCAGGCCTGGGCGGCCTGGAACTACCTGCGCGACAGCCGCGACGACGGCACCGCGGAGGTGGCGGTGACCTACTGGATGAACAAGTTGCAGGCCATCGACGCATCAAAGCCGCTGTTCGTGTCGCTCAATCCCCCGCGTGAACCGCGTGCCGGAACGGTCTTTGGCGAATACAGCTATGCCCATCCCCAGTTCGACGCTGCCGCCCTTGCCGCGCAAAGGGCGCTTCCGTCGATCCAGGGTGCGCGCAACACCTGGTTTGCCGGCGCATGGACGGGGTTCGGGTTTCACGAGGATGGACTGAAATCCGGCCTTGCAGCCGCCGAACAGCTTGGCGCGGTCATCCCGTGGCGCGAGCCTGCGCTGCCGGTGCATGAAGACCTCGTGGCAGCCGAATGAACGAACGGTCGAAGGCAATGCGGCAGCGCGTGAGAAACCTTCTGGAGAACGGGCCGCCGCCGGACGCCGCGGCGACGCTCTATACCGGGCAGGTCATGCATCACCGGCTCAAGCCCTTCGGCCACCGCTTCACCTATTCGGTGGCCAGTCTGGTCATCGATATCGACCGGCTCGAAGAGGCTGGCCGCCTGTCGCCGCTCTTCGGTGTCGACCGCGCCGCGCCGCTGTCCTTCCGGGCAAGCGATCATCTGGCGGAGGGATTCGCAACCCTGCGCGAGCAGGCCGATTCGCTGCTGGCGCGCGCCGGCGTCGCGGAACCCGCGGCGCGCATCCTGCTGATGACCTATCCGCGCATGTTCGGCTATGTCTTCAACCCGATATCAACCTGGTTCTGCCATGGCGCCGATGGCCGCCTGATTGCCGTTCTCTATGCCGTCAGCAACACGTTCGGCGAGCGTCACACCTATGTAGCGCCCGTCTCGGAGGGGGAGCTTTCGCCTGCGGGATTGCGCCAGAGCCGGGACAAGCTGTTTCACGTCTCGCCGTTCATATCCATGGATGCGCGCTATCATTTCCGCGTTCTGCCGCCGGGACGGGAGGCGCGCCTGCGCATCCACGAGACGGAGCAGGGAACCCCGGTGCTTGCCGCAACGTTCAATGGATGCGCGTTGCCCGTGACCACCGCCACGCTTTCCGGCCTGCTTTTGCGCCAGCCGTTCATGACGGCGAAGGTGATCGCGGGTATCCACTGGGAAGCGCTGAAACTCTGGCTGAAGGGTGCCCGGTTTCATACCAGTCCGCAGCCGCCCGGGGCCATGGCAAGCTGGCAGGGCGGCCGGGCCCTTGAACCGGGCGAATGACAGGATATTCTAAAGCTGCATTGTCCGGATGCGGCTTTCCAACATCGGGAGCGACAGATGGGGCATGAGCAAACAGCCGATGGCAGTTTCGACGGCGCGTTGCGCCTGACCGGGCCGGCAGATGTGGCGGCGGCGGCTCGCGGTGTGCCGGCGCGCATAAAGGCAATCCTCAAGACACTGACCAGCCTGCCCTGCGGGTCGCTTGCCATCCGCATGCCGGACGGACGCGCTGTCCGGGTTGGCGGCAACGGCCCCGGCCCCGACGCCCAGGTCATCCTGCACAACTGGAACCTGCCCATGCGCGCCATCACCGGCGGCACGATCGGCGTGGCTGAAACCTACATGGCCGGAGACTGGGAGAGCCCGGACGTCACCACATTCCTCGAATTGTTCATCGTCAACACCGAGGAGGGCGAGAAACTTGCCGGAGGCTCGCCGCTGCTGACCGCGTTGCAGCGCCTGCGCCACTGGTTCAACCGGAATTCACGCACCGGATCGCGGCGCAACATTTCCGCTCACTACGATCTCGGCAACGCCTTCTACCGGGAATGGCTCGACGAGACGATGACCTATTCCTCGGCGCTCTATGCCACGGGGGCAAACGACCTGGCGTCGGCACAGCGCGCAAAGTACCAGGCGCTGATCGACGATACCGGCATCCGGCCCGGCGACCATGTGCTGGAGATCGGCTGCGGCTGGGGCGGTTTTGCCGAGTATGCCGGAAAGGCCGGTGCCCGCGTGACGGCGCTTACCATCAGCCGGGAACAGCATGATTTCGCGGCCCGGCGCATCCAGGAAGCCGGCCTTGGCGAGCAGGTCGAGATCCGTTTCCAGGATTACCGCGACGAGACCGGCCGCTATGACAGAATCGCCTCGATCGAGATGTTCGAGGCGGTGGGCGAGGAATACTGGCCGGTCTTCTTTTCCAAGGTGAAGGAAACGCTGAAACCGGGCGGCACCGCAGGCATGCAGATCATCACGATCAATGACGAGGCGTTTCCTCTCTACCGCAAGCGGCCGGACTTCATACAGCGCTACGTCTTTCCCGGCGGCATGCTTCCCTCGCCTTCGGAACTGGTACGCCAGGGCCGGAATGCCGGCCTTTCCTATATCAACGAGCGTCTGTTTCCGCAGGATTACGCCCGCACGCTCGCGGAGTGGCGCGAGCGTTTCCACGGCGCCTGGGAACGTGTCGCGCCGCTGGGATTCGACACCCGCTTCCGCCGGTTATGGGAATTCTATCTGCACTATTGCGAGGCCGGTTTCCGCAGCGAATATATCGATGTACGCCAGGTGGTCTACCGGTCGTGACATTGCCGGGCGGCGCGCTCAAAGCAATTGCGGATCGATTCCGCGCCCTGCCCTGTCCACCACTTCGCGCAGGGCAAACGTCGAGTTGATCTTCGTGACATGGGGCAGCGCCGTCAGCCAGTCGCGGTGGATGCGTTCGTAATCCTGCAAATCCCTGGCCGCGATGCGCAGGATGTAGTCATACTCGCCGGCGACAAGAAAGCAGGCCATCACGTTCGGCACTCTCTTGATGGCGGCCTCGAAATCGTTGAGCGTCTTCTCGAACTGGCCGGACAGCGAGATGTGAACGATGGCGGTCAGCCCGAAACCCAGCACCTTGTTGTGCAGGCGGGCGTGATAGCCACGGATCGCGCCGGTCTTCTCAAGCGCATCCAGCCGGCGCGAGCAGGCGGATTGAGACAGGCCGACCTTGTCGGCCAGCGAGGCATTGCTGATGCGCCCTTCCGCCTGGAGCGTGGACAGGATGGCAATATCAATCTTGTCTAAATTCATTTGCGCAAACCATTTGCGTTGTTTCGCGTGTTTAGAACAAGAATCCACCAATTTTTCAAGCTCTCACCCGGAACAATGCAAACCCATTCGGCGTCTGTTCAGGGACAATAAGCCGCATGTGAATTCGCCGTTGAGGAGAGCGCCATGCGCATCGGTTGTCCCAAGGAAATCAAGAACCATGAATATCGTGTCGGGCTGACGCCCGGCTCGGTCCGCGAATATATTGCCCATGGCCACGAGGTCATCGTCGAAAGCGGCGCGGGCGCAGGTATCGGGGCTGACGACAATGCCTATCGCAGCGCTGGCGCGGCAATTGCCAAGACGGCTTCCGAAGTGTTCGAGAAGGCCGACATGATCGTCAAGGTCAAGGAACCGCAGCCGTCGGAATGGGTGCAGCTTCGCGAAGGCCAGATCCTCTATACCTATCTTCACCTTGCGCCCGATCCGGAGCAGACCAGGGGGCTTCTGGAAAGCGGTGTCACCGCCGTGGCCTATGAAACGGTAACGGACGACCGCGGCGGCCTGCCGCTGCTGGCGCCGATGTCGGAAGTGGCAGGGCGTCTTGCCATCCAGGCCGGTGCCACGGCCTTGCAGAAGGCCCATGGCGGCCGCGGCGTGCTGCTGGGCGGCGTGCCGGGCGTGCTGCCGGGCAAGGTCGCGGTGATCGGCGGCGGCGTTGTCGGCCTCAATGCGGCCAAGATGGCGGTCGGCCTGGGCGCGGACGTGACCATCATCGACCGGTCGATTCCCCGCCTGCGCCAGCTCGACGACATCTTCAACGGCCGCGTCCATACGCGCTATTCCACCGTCGAGGCTCTTGAGGAAGAGTGCTTCTCCGCCGACTGCGTGGTGGGTGCGGTTCTCATTCCCGGCGCGGCTGCGCCCAAGCTTGTCAGCCGTGAAATGCTTTCAGGCATGAAGAAGGGCGCGGTGCTGGTGGATGTGGCGATCGACCAGGGCGGTTGCTTCGAGACCTCGAAGGCCACCACCCATGCGGAACCGACCTACGAGGTCGACGGCATCATTCACTATTGCGTGGCCAACATGCCCGGCGCGGTGCCGGTCACCTCGGCCCATGCCCTCAACAATGCCACGCTGCATTATGGTTTGCAGCTTGCCGACAAGGGTCTGAAGGCGCTGGCGGACAATCCGCACCTTCGCAACGGACTGAACGTGCATCGCGGGCGCGTGACCAACGCCCCGGTGGCCGAAGCACTGGGCCTTGAAATGGCAGCGCCTGAACTGGCGCTCAAGGTGGCCTGACGGTTCCTCCCGTCCGGCCCTTCACCTCGACCGGTGGAACCGGTCTGCGTTGCAGGCCCCGGCTTCGGGCCGGACAAACAAAGGCCCGCCGATTCAATCCCGGCGGGCCTTTTCTTTCGGCCTGTCACTCCCAGGCCTCGATACGTTCCACCGACCATCCGACGGGTTGAAACCCGGCTTTCTGGTAAAGGAGCAGCGCGTGCGGGCTGTCCAGCGTATTGGTCTGCAGCGTGATCTTTTCAGGCTCGTGAGCGAATGCGGCATGGACCGCCTCCGACAGGAAGTAGCGGGCAAGTCCCCTGCCCTGGAAATCCGGCAGGAGACCGAAATAGACGATCTCCGCGGCCGCCGGCATGTGCGCGCGCCCGATTTCGAAGAACCCCGCCGGCGCGCCATCGCAATAGAGCACGGTGATCTCCACGGCCTTGTCATGGATCGCTGCGCCGAGCGCGGCATCGTCCAGCCCGCGGCGCATCTGCCAGTGATGTGGCCGCCCGACCTGTTCATAGAGCCAGCGATAGAAGGCGGGCGGAATGCCGGGCGCGCGCATCAGCGCCAGACGCGGGCCGGTTGGCATGGCAACGCGTGGTGGCCGCCGCCGCATTTCCAGATGCGTGACCCGTGTTTCCAGCATCGGCACGGTGGTCAGCTTCCCGTTTCCACCGGCGTATCGCTGCGTCCGCCCCATTCGGTCCAGGATCCGTCGTAAAGCCGGTGATCGTCGTGGCCGGCCTGTTCCAGCGCCAGGATCAGCACCGCGGCGGTGACGCCCGAGCCGCAGGACGTGACGACGGGACGGGACAGGTCGACGCCTGCCGCCTCGAACCGTGCCTTCAGCGCATCGGGTGCGAGCAACTTGCCGTCGCGGGAAAGATCGAGCGTGGGCACGTTGATGGCGCCAGGCATGTGGCCGGAGCGAATGCCGGCCCTTGGCTCCGGATCGGTGCCGGCGAAGCGGCCGGCCGGCCGTGCGTCGACGACCTGCGCGCTGCCCGTATCCACGATTTCACGCATCTCGTCGAAGAAGACCACTGCCGCCGGGTCGAATTGCGGCTTGAAGAAGGCGCCTGCACAATGGGTCTGCTCCGCGGTCACCGGCCGTCCCTCGCGCTTCCAGCCATCCAGCCCTCCCTCCAGGACATGCACGTCGCGGGCGCCAAACGTGCGGAACAGCCACCACACGCGCGGCGCGGAGAAGAAACCGGGGCCATCATAGACCACGATCGTGTCATGGACGGTGATGCCCATGGAACTGGCATGTCGCTCGAATTCCAGCGGCGAGGGCAGCGCGTGGGGCAAATCAACCCCCGGCTCGACAACCAGATCCTGGTCGAAAAAGACGGCGCCGGGTATGTGCGCCTCGGCATATTCGGCCTTGGGATCGCGGTTCTGCGCCGGCAGGTACCAGGAGCCGTCGATGATGGAGAGGCCTGGCTGGCCCAACCTTTGCTGAAGCCAGTCTGCGGTCACGATCACGGGGGCTGCGTCATTGCTCATCTTGGGTCAATCCGTCCTGTTTGCGGTCCGCGCATGCCATTCTTCAATCGATTCGTCGGGATAGCCGTCGTGGCAGCGCGTCGGATTGGATCCCGGCTCATCCACCCATGCGGGCTTGAAGGCCAGCATGATATGCGTCGTTTCCGACGCTTTCGGCAAGGGCGTGTCGATGGCCGAGGCGAACGGATGAACCAGGTCCGGCCAGCGCGGATCGTGCAGCCACAGCGCTGACCCGCACCCGCTGCAGAAATGCCGTTCCGCCGGGCTTTCCTCGCCATCGATCCTGGCATGGTAGACGGTTATTGCTTCGCCGCCCTCGACCGAAAGCGTCGCTGCATCGCCCTTGAGATTGATGGCATATCCGCCGCCGCCCTGCGTCTTGCGGCAGATCGAGCAATAGCAGCGCTGGTAGGGCACCGGCGTATGGCTTTCACAGCTAAAGCGCACGCGACCGCAGTGACAGGAGCCTTCCAGCCTCATCATACCCTACCCCGGCGCATCGCCGAACCGGATCCGGAACCGGCGGTTTTCACGCCCCTTCTTTTCGATCTTGCCGATATGGATGGCGCCAACCTCCTCTGTGGTCGACACATGCGTACCGCCGCAGGGCTGGCTGTCCACCGTGGCGTCTTCGCCGATACAGACGAGGCGGATGGTGCCCGAGCCGGACGGCGGGCGCACGTTCTTCGACTTCACCAGGCCGGGATTGGCAGCCAGGTCGTCTTCCGAGATCAACCTTGTGAAGACAGGATGCTTGCCGTTGACGAGTTCCATCAGCCTCGCGCTGACCTCTTCCTTGGTCAGGGCGGCGTCGGGAATGTCGAAATCGACGCGGCTTTCCTCCTCGCCCACAGAAGCGCCGGTGATCGGATAGGGACAGACCACGGTGAGCAGGTGGCAGGCCGTATGCATGCGCATCAGCTTGTACCGGCGATCCCAGTCGATGTGGAGAACCAGCGCCTCACCCGGATCCGGCACCGGCTGGCCGTTGGCCGGCACGTGGATGATCTCTTCCTTCGTCTCGCCCGTCACCGTGGCGGCGATCTCGATCATCGACCCGTCGGCCCGTTCAAGGCGCCCCGTATCGCCCGGCTGGCCGCCCGATGTGGCGTAGAAGACAGTCTTGTCGAGGATGATGCCGCCGCGTTCGTTGACGGCGGCGACCCTGGCCTCTGCCGTGGAAAGATAGGCGTCGGCCCGGAACAGGCAATCGGTCGCGCTCATTCGCCGGCATCCTCGAAGGGAACCGCGATATCGCTTGCCGCTTCCATCCACGCCGGGTACGGCAGGTCCCTGGAGCGCAGGAAATCCGGATTGAACAGTTTCGACTGATAGCGCGTGCCGTAGTCGCACAGGATGGTGACGATGGTGTGGCCCGGGCCGAGCTCGCGGGCCAGCCGCATGGCGCCGGCAATGTTGATGCCCGATGAGCCGCCGAGGCAAAGCCCTTCTTCCTGCACGAGATCGAAGATGATCGGCAGCGCCTCGGAATCGGGGATCTGATAGGCGAAATCCGGGGTGAACCCCTCAAGGTTGCCGGTGATGCGCCCCTGGCCGATGCCTTCGGTGATGGAGGATCCCTCCGATTTCATCTCGCCGGTCGTATAGTGGCTGTACAAGGCGGCACCCAGCGGATCGGCCAGCGCCACCTTCACGTCCGGCCGGTGCGCCTTCAGGCCGGCGGCGACACCCGCAAGCGTTCCGCCGGTTCCGACGGCGGCGACGAAACCGTCCACCTTGCCGCCGGTCTGCGACCATATTTCCTCCGCGGTGGTGGCGACATGGCCATCGCGATTGGCGATGTTGTCGAACTGGTTGGCCCAGATCGCGCCATGCGGGCTGGTGGCGGCCAGCTTTTCCGCCAGCCGTCCGGACACCTTCACGTAGTTGTTGGGATTGCGGTAGGGAACAGCGGGAACCTCGATCAGTTCAGCGCCAAGAACCCGGAGCGCGTCCTTTTTCTCCTGGCTCTGGGTTTCCGGAATCACGATGACCGTACGGTATCCCAGCGCCTTGGCGACCACCGTCAGGCCGATGCCGGTATTGCCAGCCGTGCCTTCGACGATCAGGCCGCCGGGTTCCAGCAAGCCGCGCTTTTCCGCATCGCGAATGATGAACAGTCCGGCGCGGTCCTTGACCGACTGGCCCGGATTCATGAACTCGGCCTTGCCGTAAATTTCGCAACCGGTTGCTTCCGATGCCTTGCGCAGGCGGATGAGCGGCGTGTTTCCGATACACTCAAGTACTGACGCGATCATGTTTTTCCCGTATGACTCTCTCGTTGCCCGAAAGGGTATGGACCCATGCCCGGGCTTGCAAGCGGCCTTTTTGCGCTACCGTCGCGCTTTTGTGCAGTTTTTGTCTCGTTCGGGCAAAAAAGCCAGCTTGTTTTGCCTGTGATCCGGATTGTCTCGCCTGCCGTAAACCGGGACAAATGGTTCAACGCAGACAATGGCGCGGTTGCGGCCAGGGGAAACGAGATTTGAACAACACGGATACACAAGAACGCATTGACGCGCTCATGGCGCGTTACGTGTCCGGGCTCTTGCCGGAGCCCGCGCGCGTGCTTGTCGATGCCCATCTGGAACTGTCGCCGGCCAATCGTGGTATCGTCACCGGCCTTGAAACGCTTGCAGGCGATGCGCTGGAGCATATACAGCCAGCGCCCCTGCATGCGGCCGATGCCTGCCTTGAAAAGATCTTCTCGTCGCCGGCCCCACAGATACGCCTTCCATCCAGGCCCCGCCCCGGCTCGCTTCTTCCGCGTGCGATCGCGGCGTTCATCGGGATGGACGAGGACGAGATCCCCTGGAAAATGAAGATGCCCGGTTTTCGCGACTACGAACTGGGCGAGATCGACGGCTGCCATGTGGAGCTGTTCTGGATCAAGCCCGGCCGCGCCATTCCGAAGCACACCCACGAGGGGATGGAGCTTTCCCTCGTGCTCGACGGCGCCTTCAATGACGACACGGGACGCTATGCCCGTGGCGACATCTCCGTGAACGATGAGACGGTGGATCACCGGCCCATCGCGGAGAAGACCAAGCCATGTATCGGCATGGCGGTGACCGACGGCCCGCTGCGCCTGACAGGCTCCATCGGGCAGCGGTTATCCGACATCCTGCTGGCCTGAGGATACACAGCCAACCGCAACCTTGACCCGCCGGGGAACCGGCGGGTTCTTTTTTTCGTATGACAGGTCAGGAACAACGCGCCGGAGTCAGCCATGAGTCTTTATCGCGCACGCCCGGAACACGGCGTCGCCTGGATCACCGGGGCTTCAAGCGGAATCGGGCGCGAAGTGGCGCTGAGGCTCGCCAAGGACGGCTGGCGGGTTGCGGTGACGGCCCGCAGCGCCGAAAAGCTCGACGACATGGCGCGCTCGGCAACGGGGTTCAAGGGAGAGATCATTCCTGCACCGGGCGACGCCACCGAAGAGACCGCAATGGTTCGCCTCGTCCGTTCGCTGGAAGAGGAGCACGGCCCGATCTCGCTGGCCCTGTTCGTGGCGGGAAACTACTGGCCGGTGCATGGCGAGAGCCCCGACCTCGAGAAATTCCGCAAGACCTATGACATCAACCTCTTCGGTGTG
The DNA here is from genome assembly GCF_041397485.1 of Zhengella sp. Lineage (NCBI taxonomy): Bacteria > Pseudomonadati > Pseudomonadota > Alphaproteobacteria > Hyphomicrobiales > Notoacmeibacteraceae > Zhengella > Zhengella sp. Next base: position 16,424 of record NZ_JAWKWO010000001.1, read on the forward strand.
CTGAACGGGCTTGTGCCCGTGGCACAGGCCATGCGCAGCCGCGGGCGCGGCCATATCGGCATCGTCGGATCGGTTTCGGCCTATGGCGGTCTGCCGCTGGCATCAGCCTATGGCGGCTCCAAGGCGGCCGTGAACTACCTGGCGCAATCGCTGAAGTTCGACTTCGACAAGATGAACATCCGCTTGCAGGTGTTCAACCCGGGTTTCGTGGATACGCCGCTGACGGAACAGAACAAGTTTCCCATGCCTTTCCTGATGAAAACCGGCGATGCGGCCGCGCGGATCGTCGACGGACTTGGGCGTGGCGGGTTCGAAACGGCGTTTCCGCGCCGTTTCGCCTTCCTTCTCAAGCTGGTGAACCTGTTGCCGTGGAGCCTGTACTTCCCCGTCATGAGCCGTGCCATGGGATGGAACCGTCGCCCGCTTCGCGACTGATCCTTTCCGGTGGTCATCGCGCCCGGCTTCTGGCCTCGATCCGCTCACGCGCCGCCATCTGTGCCGCCTCGTCGAGGGGGAAGGACCACATCAGCGCGACGGCGACCAGTTTCAGGACAACCGGCGCCCAGGCATAGAGCGCTGCAAGGGTGAAGAGGGCAAAGGGCGAATTGTCCGCGCCGGCTTGCGGATCGAACCCGGCCAGTGCGAGCAATGGAAAGGCCACGCCCGCGCCGGCCGCCAGCGACAGCTTGGTCGCCAGGCTCCAGGCGGCGAAATAGAAGCCGGACCGCTGCGCGCCCGAGACAGCCGTGTCGGCATCGATCACATCGGCCTGGATCGACGGGGGCAGCGCCAGATCGAAGCCGAGCACGAAACCGGTCACGATGCAGACAGCGGCGAAGGCGGCGATGTCGCCGGCGCCAATCAGCGGCACCAGCGCGAACACGGCACAGGCCAGCAGCATGGCCAGCGACCAGGCGCGATGCTTGCCAAGGCGGGAAGCAAGAAGCGTCGCCGCCGGAACGCCAGCCAGGCCGCAGAGGAAGTAGAGAAACAGCAGCGGGCCGCGCATGTCCGGTTCAGCAAGCCGGGCGGACACGAAATAGAGAAAAAGCGTGGCAGGAATGCCATTGGCCAGGCCATTGACGAAATAGGCGCCGATCAGGCGCAGAAACGGCGTGTTGGCGCCCATTGCGGCCAGGCTCCGCCTTAGCGAAAGACGCGCCACGGAGTGGTCTCTCGGCTCCGGCACGATGGCAAGCGCGGCCGCGCCAAGAACGAGCAGGCCGCCTGCCACGGCAAGACCGAGGGCGGCCAGGCCGCCACGTTCGCCCGACCCGCCGCCGGCGACGGCAAACGGGATGGCGATTGCAGCCAATGTGCCGCAAACGGTGAAGAACTCGCGCCATCCGGTAATCCGGCTGCGTTCGCGATAGCCGCCGGCCAGTTCCGCGCCCCATGCCGACCAGGACAAGAGAAGGGCGCTGAAACCTGCGGTCAGCACGGTCATCCAGAGCGCCAGGTAGGCGCCGGTGGCATCCAGCGGCGGTGCAAAGAGCATCCAGGCGGCAAAGGCCGTGGCGGGCATCGCCAGGGCCACCATCGCGCGGCGCCGCCCGAAGGCGCTGTTCCAGCGGTCCCCGAGCCAGCCGAGCACCGGATCGTTGAGGGCGTCGAACAGGCGTACGGCAACGAGTATGCCGCCGATGGCGCCCAGCGGCACGCCGACGGTCTCGCTGTAGAAGGTCGGAACGATGACGTAGAGCGGCAGTGTCAGAGCCGCGATCGGCATGGCGGGCAACCCGTAGGCAATGACCACGGTTATCGGCAGGCGCGGGAGCGGCATCAAGTCGGTTCCTTCTGGCCAGACACTCTACGAAAGCCAGGCCGGTTCGGTTCTTGTCCGGGAGGCGCCGATTGTGCCGGCTGGCGCTTGGCGCTAAACCTTGGCCACACACCGGGAGGCACCAATGCTGCGCAAGATCATGTGGACACTGATTGTTCTGATTGCCGGGTTCGCCGTGCTCTACGCCGTCGGTCCGCGCACGCCGGTTGATACGGAGATATCCGTGGATACGCGGTCCATCGGTGCCGATCCGGAAGCTGCCATCGCGCGCAGCGAGGCCAATGTTCCGGGCATCCGGGAAGGCGCGGAAAAGCAGATTGTCTGGGCATTTCCGCAATCGAGAGCCCGCACGCCGCTTGCAATCGTGTATGTGCACGGCTTCTCGGCCAGCGCGCAGGAAGTCCGTCCCTTGCCCGACCTGGTGGCGCGGGCGCTGGGCGCGAACCTTTTCTTCACCCGCCTGACAGGCCATGGCCAGAACGGCGAGGCGCTGGCCCGCGCCACCGTCAACGACTGGATCAACGACCTGGCCGAGGCTCTGGCCGTGGGCAAGGCGCTGGGCGGCAAGGTCGTCGTCATGGCCACGTCAACCGGGGGATCGCTGGTCACCTGGGCCGCGGCCCAGCCGGACCTTGCCCGCAACATGGACGCCGTGGTGCTGATTTCACCGAATTACCAACTCAAGGCGCCCGGCTCCTTCCTCCTGACACAGCCCTGGGGCATGCAGATGGCGGACATGATCGTCGGACCGGAACGGTCGTTCGAGCCAAGGAACGAAGCGCATGCCAGGCATTGGACGACGCGTTACCCGACCCGCGCGCTGATGCCCATGGCCGCTTCGGTGGATCTGGCCAACAGCGTCTTCCCCGAGATGATCGACCTGCCCGCGCTCTTCATCTATGCGCCGGGCGATGCCGTGGTTGACCAGACGGCCACGGCGGCCAAGGCGGCGAAATGGGCAGGGCCGCACGCGGTGGTGGAAGTTACCGACAGCGTCAACCCGTCGCAGCACGTGATTGCCGGTGACATCCTGTCCCCCAACACGACACAGCGGCTGGCGGACAGGACCGTGGCGTGGATTCGCGGCCTCGCCCTGTAGGCGTTCAGCTTTCTTCCGGGCGCGCATCGCGCGAGGCGAGATAGACCAGCAATCCGGCACCGAGCGTTACGGCATAGAAAAGCCAGAGCGCGCCATAGGCAGCCTGCGGTTCACCCGGGACAGCCCACGCGGTCACGACCCATCCGGTGAGGAACTGCAAGAGCCCGACACCGCCGATGGAGAAGAAATTCATCAGCGTCACGCCGCGGCCTGTCAGATGAGCAGGAAGGAAGGCGCGCGAATGCGCCATCAGCATGCCATAGCTCATGCCGGCCAGGCCGATGACGACGAGTGCGGCCGTGACACCGACAAGCGCAGCCGAGGGCGACAGCCACAGCCAGACGATGGCGCCGAGCACGATGGCATTGCCGCCGGCGGCGACCCATTTGCGCGTGCCGAACAATCGGTCCAGCGGCCCGTAGAGAAAACTGCCGGCGACCATGGCCATGGCCAGCGTCACGTTTCCGATGACGATCGCGTCCGCGCCATGGACATCGGCCAGATAGGGACCGGCCCACAGGCCGCGAATGCCTGCGGCCGCGGCATAGTTGATCGCGACAAGCGGGATGATCGGCCACAGAACCCGCATCCGCATCAACTCGCCATAGCCTGCAAAGCCGCTGGATCTGCCCTCACCTTCCGGACGCGGCGGATCGCGCAGGACGAGGAAAAGCAGGACGGCGACAATGACCGTGACCGCAGCAAGGCCCGCCATGACCGGGCGCCAGCCGAACGCCTCGCCGGCGGCGGCCAATGGCGTTGCCCCGATGACATTGCCGGCCGAGCCGAAGGCCACCATCCATGAGGCATACATGGCGAAGCGGCCCGGTGAATAGACGCGCGCGAAGATGAAGAAGGCCGCCATCAGCACCGGTGCGCACCCGATGCCGATCAGCACCATGGCCAGCGTTATCATCCATGGCGCGCTGGCAGCGGCAAACAGCAATGCGCCGCCACCGCCGGCCACGCCAAGCATGATGGCGGCCGTGATTCGCGGGCCGAACCGGTCCAGCGATACGCCGACAAGGAACTGCATCAGGGCGAAGGAAACGAACCAGGCGCCGGAGGCTTCGGAAAGATCGGCTTTCGTTGCGCCCAGATCCGCGCTCAGCGCCGGCGTCAGGACGGCAAGAAAGGAACGGTAGAACTGCGAGAGCACATACGCGAATGCAAGCACGGCGATGCCGGCCATGAAAACCCCTCCTCCGATCCTGCCGTCGACGCCTCGTCCGTACATCCGGCGCGCAATCCAATCGCACTGAAAGCGCTGCCATGGCAAGCCGCCGCCGGGACAAGCTTTTCGATCTGTCGGATCAAACGCCTGCAACGGAACCGGCAGGCGGGGTCGGTCTGTCCGCCGCATCGACAAGATGCTGATGGATGCGCGAAAGATGGTTGGCCGAACGATGAAGCCAGCGCATGGCATCGAGGCGCGTGGCGATCTCGCGCATCGTCGCCGGCACCGGCGCGGCATGTCCGATGACATCGATGCGATAGCGCTCCTCCATGGCGCGAATCATCGCCTCGAGCCGGGTAAAGCGGACCGACCGCCCTCCCTCGTCGAGTGACGCCGATGTTGCGATCACGCCGGCGAAAACACGCGCAAGCCGCGCGAGCCTGCGATCATGCGGCACGATGGCAAGCCTTTCATCGTCCTCGCAACGGCGAAGCAGCCGTTCCATGTGGTCGAGAACATGCAGCAGCGCGCTGACCCGCTTGCGATTCCAGCCGCTGTTGGGCATCGCTGCCACATAGTCCGTCAGTTCTTCCTTGGCCAGCCGCAGGCGCACGAGGCCGCCACCGCCCGGCGACGAGGCCGGACGCAGGCGCCAGGCGACATGGTGCTCGATTTCGGCCACAAGCAGCCGGGCACAGGCTGCCGCCGCATCGGCTGCCGCTTCGCCATCGGCCAGCAGTCGCCTGTCCAGCATGCCGGTCAGGGATGGGAGATGATCGGGAACGAGAACCGCCATCAGTCGTGAAAAGGCGCCGGCAAAGGGCAGCACAAGAACGACGCCGAGAACGTTGAAAACCGTATGAAAGGCCACGAGCGCGAATTGTGCGTCGCCTGGCACCTGAACACGGGGCAAGGCAAGCTTGGCGAACAGATCGAGCAGCCCGAAGGCAATCACGCCCGTCATGACATTGAAGATGACGTGCGCGAAGCCGGTCCGGCGAACCGCAGCCGATCCCCCGATGGTGGCGAGCGCGGCGCTGAAGGTCGTGCCGACATTCATGCCGATGACCATGGTGGCGGCCTGCGGCAGATTGATCGTTCCCACCGAAAGTGCCGCCAGCGCGGTCGCCACGCCCGCCGATGAGGAATGCGTTATCAAGGTGATGGCGATCCCGACCGCGACCAGTTCGAGCCGCCCGGAAAGGCTGTCCGCGGGGAAGGTTTCCGGTGTCACCAGCCCTTCGAAGGCGGCCATGCCGCGTTGCATGGCGTCGATGCCGATGAACAGGAGGCTGAAGCCGGTCAGGGCGTCGCCGGCACGCGCCCAGCGGCCCGGAGCGAACATGCTCGTCAGGACACCCAGCAGCAGCAGCGGCATGGCCACCGTGCCCAGTTGCAGCTTGAAACCCACCGCAGCGATGATCCACCCCGTCACCGTGGTGCCGATATTGGCACCCAGGATGACACCCAGAGCCTGATTGAAGGAAAGGATGCCGGCGCCGACAAGCCCGACGGTCGTGATCGTTGTGGCGCCCGACGACTGGATGACCGCCGTCAGCAGCGCACCGGTCACCGCGCCGGACGCGGCATTGGTGGTAAAACGGGCCAGGAACCGGCGCAACATGCCGCCCGCCAGGCTGCGCAACCCGTTGGTGAGCATGCGAATGCCGAGGATGAACAGGCCGACACCGCCGACCGACAGGAGGATGTCGTCCATCATCCGGGACGCCCCGTTGACGCTGGCTGGCCGGCGCGGCGCATGTCAGGTTCCGTCCGCCGCGGGGAAGTGCTCTTTCAGCCAGCCTGCCAGAACCGGGCGTACCGCTTCGCCCAGGACGACGCCCAGATGCGAAACGCCAGGCAAGAGGGCATATGTGCCCATGTCCGTTTGCGCGGAAATGACCGGTTCGAACCGGTCTGCATGAAAGGCTTCGTCATCGGCGCCGGCAACCACCAGCAATGGCTTGTCGATGGATGCCAGATCGGCTTCGTAGTCGTCGCGTGGCGCGAAACTGACATTCATGCGGTAGGTGTATTCAGTCGTTGCAAGGTCGCCATACGGCCCTTCCAGAACGGATGCGGGCATGTTGAAGGAGATGACCGGCAGGTGATTGAGAGCCGGGAACCGGATCGTGTTCAGCATGACAAGGCCGATGATGCGTCTTGTCGCCGGCTGCGCCCAGCCGCCGGAATTGGGCCGCACCGTGGGTGCGTCATATTTCAGGAAGGGCGCCAGCAAAACATAGCCGTCGACCGGCACGGCGGGCTTGCCGCCGGCATAGCGGATGACAAATCCGCCGCCGGAGGAGTGCCCGCCCAGGATGACCTTGCGCGGATCGCCCGGGCGCCTGATGACCGCGATGAGGTCGGCCATGTCCTCTTCGAGCTGGCCGATGTGCCCGACATCGCCGCGGGGGCCGGGATTGGCGCCATGGCCGCGCATGTCCGGCGCGATCACGCTTGCCAGCCCCTGCCGGGACAGCCATTGCGCCAGCGGGTGCCATTGCATCGAGTTCCAGCCGGAACCGTGAACGAGGAAGAGCCAGGGCGCGCCGGGCCTGGTCGAATCATAGCGCCTGTAGGCGAGATCCGTGCCGTCACGGGCCTTGAAAAGGGTCACATCCGGCATGCCGGAATAGTCCGCCTCAATGGCCCCGGCAAAGTCGAGCGTGCCGCCATCCCCGGTCCTGTTGCCAACCGGCGGGGGACTGTCGCTCAACACCAGCGCCACGGCGATGGAAAAGAAGACCGCAATGGAAATGCCGGTCGCGACGGCAATCTTCTGGAACATGCTTGCCCCCGGTTTCATATGATGAGGTTGGCGAGAATCTCGTTCTCGGTAATGTCCTGATATCCCCAGCCGCCCTTGTCAAAGCGCTTTGTCAGCCGGGCGAAATTGCGCGGGTCCCTCGTCTCGATACCGATCACGACAGAGCCGAAATTGCGTGCCGACTTCTTGAGATATTCGAACCGGACAATATCGTCCTGCGGTCCCAGCAATTCCAGGAAGTCGCGCAGGGCGCCAGGGCGTTGCGGGAAGCGGAAGATGAAATATTTCTTCAGGCCCTCGAATCGCAGGGAACGCTCCTTGACGTCAGGCAGCCGCTCGAAGTCAAAATTGCCGCCCGACGTGACGCAGACGATGGTCTTGCCGCGTATCTCGTCGGCCGGGATGTCCTTGAGCGCGTCGACGGCCAATGCACCGGCCGGTTCCAGCACGATGCCCTCCACGTTCAGCATGTCAAGAATGGTCGAGCACAGGCGGTTTTCCGGGATCAGGCAAACGTCATCGGCGGAAAGGCGGGAGAGATGGCGAAACGGCTCGGCGCCGATCTCGGCCACGGCCGCGCCATCGACGAAATTGTCGACATGGTCGAGGCGGACGCGCCGGCCGGCCTCCAGGCTTCGCTTCAGGCTGGGTGCGCCTTCCGGTTCGCACAGGATGAAGCGCGGCGCCGCTCCGGCCTCGTGCCAGTAGCGCAGGGCCCCGGACGACAGGCCGCCGCCGCCCACCGGCAGGATGCACATGTCCGCAGCCACCCCTTCAGGCAACTGCCCGGCGATCTCCAGCGCCACCGTGGCCTGGCCCTCGATGATGTCCTTGTGGTCGAAGGGTGGGACCAGTTCGCCGCCCTGTGCCTTCGCATAGGCGATGGCGGCCTTGTAGCAGGCGTCGAAAATGTCGCCGACCAGTTCGATTTCGACATGCTTGCCGCCAAAGGCCCTGGTCTTCTCGATCTTCTGTTGCGGCGTGGTCACCGGCATGAAGACAACGCCCTTGCGGCCGAAATGGCGGCAGGTGAAGGCGAAGCCCTGGGCGTGATTGCCGGCGGACGCACATACGAAGATGCGGTCGCCGCCACGCTCGACGGACTTGCGCATGAAGTTGTAGGCCCCGCGCAGCTTATAGGAGCGAACGGGCGTCAAATCCTCGCGCTTGAGCCAGATATCCGCATGGTATTTGCGCGAAAGGTAGTCGTTGCGCTGCAGCGGCGTGGGCGCGAAGAGGGCGCGCACCGCATGCATGGTGCTGTCGACGCGCTGGGGAAATCCGCTCATGGTGATACCTTCCAATCCGGGGCTGCCGGTACCGGGAAAAAAATCGCCCGTGCCGATCTGGCCGGTGACCGGCGGGGAAACATGCGCTAAGGAAAGCCGACGGTTGCAGTGTCGGAATCCATTCTGCAAGACGGCTGTTTTTAAACGATGACAGCGACGGCGCAAGGTGCGGGTCGCGCTAGCACTGGGTGAACGGTTTGAACGCAAACACGGCTCGCGCGGCAGTCTTCGTCGCCTCCATATTTGCGCTTTACATGGCGGTTGCCATGCTGATTCCGGCTGCCGTCGATCTCTATTTCAACAATCCCGACTGGAAGGCTTTCGCATTGTCTGCCTTCTTCCTGTCCGGCCTGTCATCCGCTTCGGCGATGGCAACGCGCGTGCCCACGCCGGCCATCAACAGCCGCTTCGGCTTTCTGCTGGTCAATCTCCTGTGGCTTTCGATGATCGTCGCCGGCGCCTTTCCCTTCTTCGCCTCGTCGCTGGAAATCGGCTTTGCCGACACGGTGTTCGAAACGGTTTCGGCGATCACGGCCACCGGTGCGACGGTGCTGACGGGGCTGGACGACATGCCGCCGGGCCTGCTGCTGTGGCGTTCGATCCTGCAATGGATCGGCGGGCTCGGCGTCATCGCGCTCGGTGTCTTCCTGCTGCCCTTCCTGAAACTGGGCGGCGTGTCCTTCTTCCGCATCGAGTCCTCCGATACGGATGACAAGCCCTTCGCCCGCTTCTCCACCTATGCCGTCTCGATCATCTCCATCTATGCGCTGCTGACGCTGGTCTGCGCCGTGGCCTATGCCGTTGCAGGCATGCCGCTCTTCGATGCCGTGAACCATGCCATGACCACCATGGCCACAGGCGGTTTTTCCACCCACGACGCATCCATGGGCTTCTACACGTCGCCTCACATCATCTGGACCAGCACGGTCTTCATGACGATCGGCGGCCTGCCCTTCGCCGTTCTCATCCTGTTTGCGATCCGCGGCCGCAGGGATGTCTACCTCGACCCCCAGATCCGCCTCTATCTCGGGCTGATCGTGCTGTTCTCGCTGACGAACGCGATCTGGATCACGGTTACGGACCGCATTCCCTTCTTCTTCGCACTCACCCATTCCACCTTCAATTTCGTCTCGATCATCACCACGACCGGCTACTCCTCCACCGACTATGGCGCCTGGGGCCCCTATACCGTGGCCACCATCTTCGTGGCGATGTTCCTGGGCGGCTGCTCCGGATCGACGACAGGCGGGATCAAGGCCTACCGGTTCTACATTCTTTTCCAGGTCTTTTCGAACGGCCTGAAGCGCCTGATCTACCCGTCAACCATCCTGCCGGTGAAATATGGCACCAGGCCGGTGGATGAGCAGACACAACGCGCCGTGGTCCTTTTCATCGCCGCCTTCTTCGTCATCTGGGGCGTGCTCATCGTGCTGCTGTCGGCGACCGGACTGGATTTCGAGACGGCGGTCACAGGTGCGCTCTCGGCGATCACGAATGTCGGCCCGGGCCTGGGCGACGTGATCGGGCCGACAGGCAATTTTTCCAGCCTGTCCGACGTGGCAAAATACATCATGGCGGTCGGCATGCTGCTTGGCCGCCTGGAAATCCTGGCGGTCCTGATCCTGTTCACGCCAGCCTTCTGGCGGCGCTGAACCGCCCCACTGTGGCGCCACTGCAACGCGTGGCCGGCTCTCCCCTCTGGTTGACGGGAACGTGACCGCTGCCACTTTGCATTGCAGCATGCGGGGCGTTATGGTCGGATTCGGATTCAAAAAGACACTTCCATGCCTGTTTACCAGTTCCGAATGTCCCTCGTGGCCTTCATGGCCCTGCTCATTCCGCTTGGCGGCTGCGCAAGCGACCTGGCCATGCGCCGTATCACGTCACCGGAGGCGATTGCCGCCGGCGTGCCGCAGGGCGCAACACAACACCGGATTCTCGTAGCGACCACGCGTGCGCCGGACGACAACCCGGAAATCCTCTTCAGCGGAGAGCGCGGCGACGGTGTCAGTTTCGCCGAGATCACGGTTTCCGTGCCGCCCGATCACGAGACCGGCGAGACCGAACGCGTGTCGCGCGGCCTGCCCGATCCGTCGCGCCATTTCGTGGCCACGGACATCCGGCCGGTCGCAAATTCGAACGCCTTCACCCAGACCGCCCGCGCCGGCAGCAGCCAGGATGTCCTGGTCTTCGTTCATGGCTATCGCAACACGTTCGCCGATGCCCTGTTCCGGATCACGCAGATCGTTCACGATACCGGATTCCAGGGAACGGCGATCCTGTTCAGCTGGGCGTCACGAGGCAGCACGCTGGACTATATCTACGACCGCGACAGCGCCACGGCGGCCCGCGATGCGCTGGAATACACGTTGCGCAACGCCGCCCGGGCAAATCCGCGCCGGATCGACATCATGGCCCATTCAATGGGTACCTGGGTCACCATGGAAGCCCTGCGCCAGTTGAAGATCTCGGGCGATCCGACACTCGGTGGCCGGCTGGGCGATGTCATCCTGGCCTCGCCCGACATTTCCGCCGATGTCTTCAAGGCCCAGATGCAACGCTACGGCAAGCCAAGGACGCCGTTTTTCGTCCTGCTCTCGCGGGATGACCGCGCGCTGCAACTCAGTCAGGTGCTCGCCGGCAACAAGCCTCGGCTCGGCGCCTATACCGACGACAAGGAAATCGCGGAACTCGGTGTCGTCGTTGTCAACCTGACCGAAGCAGGCAGCAGCGGCATCAACCACACCAAGTTCGCCCAGAACCCGCAACTGGTTGCCTTGCTCGGCGAGCGGCTGCGCAGCGGCGAGAAGTTCAATCCGGAGCGCAACAAGCTCGGAACCAGCCTGGCGACGCTCGGTGTCGGTGTCGGGACAGTGCTGGAATCGACCGCCCGCGTCATCGTGACGACGCCGCAGGCGGTGTTCCAGACGGCCTTGCCGCAATAGGCCGGAAGCAAGACGATCCGGCGCGGCCAAAAGGCCGCGCCGCGCCTCCTGCCGGAGGCGTCTTGCCGGGGGCGGCAAATCAATCACACGTTGGAAAGTTCCCTGGCATGCAGCCAGTCAGCATGCTTCGGCGCCTTTTTCGTGCGCGCCCATTCCTCCAGCATCTCCCACTTCACCTCGTCGAGTTTCCGTTTCATCGCCTCTTCTTCCGGATCGTCACAGGCGAGTTCGACGCGGTGACCATTGGGGTCGAAGAAATAGATCGAGTGAAAAATGGAGTGGTCGGTGACGCCAAGCACGTCGATACCATTGGCCTCGAGCTGGTCCTTGAAGGCAATGAGCGTGTCGCGGTCCTTCACCTTGAAGGCGATATGCTGAACCCAGGCAGGCGTATTCTCGTCGCGGCCCATGTCCGGCTTGGTCGGCAGCTCGAAGAAGGCAAGCACATTGCCGCCACCGGCATTCAGGAACACGTGCATGTAGGGATCGGGTTCATGCGTGGACGGAACATGATCCTCCGCAATGGCCAGAACGAAATCCATGTTGAGGTTTTTTACATACCACTCAACCGTTTGCTTGGCGTCCTTGCAGCGGTAGGCAACGTGGTGAATGCGATCCAGTTTCGGTGTGGCAGTCATCGGCCTTCTCCCTTGTCCGGCCCGGACGGTACGGGCTTCCGGCTCCGTCACGGCCTTCAATCAATATGGTTACGGATGTAACGGTTGTTTTTGTAACCATCAACGGCGACCATACGATCCGGACAAAGAAAAACGGCGGACCGGAAGGCCCGCCGCCGTCAAGGATGGTCGTGACCGGTTCTGTCAGTCGATCTTGCGTGCCGGCATGATCGTGCCCGAACAATCGCCAAAGCCGATGCGGTAGCCATCACCGCGCGCATGGCCCCTCAGCGTCACGGTGTCGCCGTCCTCGATGAAGCTGCGCGTGCCACCGCCCTTGATGGCGACCGGTTCCTTGCCGCCCCAGGAAAGCTCCAGCAGCGAGCCGCGCGACTCCTTTTCGGTGCCGGAGATCGTGCCGGATCCGAGCAGGTCGCCAACGCGCATCGGGCAGCCTGAGGTGGTGTGGTGGGCAAGCTGCTGCGCGGAGGAATAATACATCTCGCGGTAATTGGTGCGCGAGAGAACGGTTTCCTCTCCGCCTTCCGGCGTCAACGCCACCTCGAGGTCGATGTCGTAGAGCATCGGACCCGGTTCCGCGAGATAAGGCAGCAAGGGCTTTTCGCGTTCCGGCGTGGAGGTGCGGAACGGCGCCAGCGCGGCGGACGTGACGATCCACGGGCTGATCGTCGTAGCCGTCGCCTTGGCCTGGAAGGGACCGAGCGGCTGATATTCCCAGGCCTGGATGTCGCGCGCCGACCAGTCGTTCAGCAAGACATAGCCGAAGATGTTTTCGAAGGCTTGCGACACCGATATCGGCCCGTTCGACGGCTGGCCGACAATGGCGCCCATTTCCAGTTCGAGATCGAACCGTTGCGACGGCCCGAAACGCGGCGCCGCGTCGTTCGGGCCCTTCAACTGACCATTGGGCCGGACAACGGGCGTGCCCGAGACGACGACCGAGGACGCGCGGCCATTGTAGCCGATGGGAATATGAAGCCAGTTCGGCGGCAGTGCGTTTTCAGGGCCGCGAAACATGACACCGACATTGTAGGCGTGATTCCGGCCAGCATAGAAGTCGGTATATTCGGTCACCGCGAAGGGCATGTGCATGGTCGCGGTCGTCATGGGAACCAGATGCGGCTCGACGCCGGCGCGGGAGGCGGACCCTTCGGCAAGCATGGAAGTCAGTTCGCCGCGCAGCTTGTCCCAGGCCACGCGGCCCATGGCCATGAACGCATTCCAGGCGCCGGTTTCCAGAGCGCCCTCGTAGTTCAGCCGGCCCTCCGCCTCCAGCGCGGCGACATCAAGGATCATGTCGCCGATCGCCACCCCGCAGCGCGGCTTGCCGTTACCGGTCGAGAACACCCCGTAAGGCAGGTTGTTGAGTGGAAATTCCGATTCAGGCGAATTGGCGCTCTCCACCCAGGATCGCTTCAATGCGGTCATGCTTTTCTCTCCGGTCCGTTCACTTGCCGTCCGGCGATCCGTCATAGTGCTTCACGAGATCTGCCCAGCAATCGATATAATTGTCCTGCAGCGGCGCTTCCTTCGCGGCAAATTCCGTCAGGTGCTGCGGGAAACGGGTTTCGAACATGAAGGACATGGTATTGTCCAGCTTCTCCGCCTTCAGACCGGCATTCGAGGCGCCTTCGAAGGCCTGCTTGTCCGGCCCGTGCGGCAGCATCATGTTGTGCAGGCTCATGCCGCCGGGCACGAAGCCCTCCGGCTTGGCGTCGTAGATGCCGTAGATATTGCCCATCAGTTCCGACATCACGTTCTTGTGGTACCAGGGCGGGCGAAAGGTGTTCTCGGCCACCATCCAGCGCTCGCGGAACAGCACGAAATCGATATTCGCGGTGCCCGGCTGGCCCGACGGTGCGGTCAGCACGGTAAAGATGGACGGGTCCGGATGATCGAACAGGATCGCCCCGACCGGGCAATAGGCGGTGAGATCGTATTTCACCGGAGCATAATTGCCATGCCAAGCGACGACATCGAGCGGCGACTGCGCGATCTCGGTGACGTGAAACTGGCCGCACCACTTGATCGTCAGCGTGGATGGCACCTCGCGATCCTCGAAGGCGGCGACCGGCGCCTTGAAGTCGCGCGGATTGGCCAGGCAATTGGCGCCGATCGGTCCCCTGCCCGGCAGCTCGAACTTCTGGCCGTAGTTTTCGCAGACAAAACCGCGCGCCGGTCCTTCCACGACCTCGACCCGGTAGACAAGGCCGCGCGGAATGACCGCGATTTCCTGGGGCTGGAGGTCGATGATGCCCAATTCGGTCCAGAAGCGAAGCCGGCCGGCCTGTGGCACGACGAGAAGTTCGCTGTCGGCGGAGTAGAAATAGTCGTCCTCCATCGACTGGTTGACCAGATAGATGTGACTGGCCATGCCAACCTGCGTGTTCACGTCGCCGGCCGTCGTCATGGTGCGCATGCCGGTCAGCCAGGTCAGCGGCGCATCGGCATGGGGCACCGGGTTCCAGCGGTACTGGCCGAGCGAGATGATGTCGTCGCTGACATGCGGCGCCGTCTTCCAGTAGGGCAGTTCGATCTTGCGATAGCGCGCCGAATGCTTGACCGACGGGCGGATGCGGTAGCACCAGGTGCGTTCGTTCTGGTGGCTCGGCGCGGTGAAGGCGGTGCCCGAAAGCTGTTCGGCATAGAGGCCGTAGGCGCATTTCTGCGGGCTGTTCATGCCTTGCGGCAGCGCGCCGGGCAGCGCCTCGGTCTCGAAATCGTTTCCGAAGCCCGGCATGTAGCCGGGCGTGATGGCGCCGGCCTGATCCTGCTGGATGTATTTGCGCTTGGTCTGGATGTTCATGGGGTCAACTCCCTGTCAAACGGCATGTCTCCGGCCTACCCGTTTCCACCGGCCTCTGCGGCAGCCTCAAGGGCTGCGTCGAGAACGGCCATGTCGCCCACGTGATTGGCGAGAATGAGGATCAGGCGGGCATTCAAGGCATCGCTCTCCTCCTTGCTCAGCCCCTCATGAGCGGACAGCAGCCGGGCGTAGAAGTCGTCCGGCCGGGCGATGTTGGGGGCGGTGTTCAGTGCATTCATCGGTCGTCTCCTCAGCTCCGCCCGGCAGCCTTGTTGATGGCGGCGCGCATGGCGGCTTCGTCATAGCTCTCCCAGCGCGCGGCGACATGCTGGTCAGGCCGCATGAGATACACCGCCGATGTGGCCGCACCGAGGTAGCGTTCGGCGAGCGCGGGATTGTCTTTCGCGGACAAGGCCAGACGCGTGGCGCAAATGCCGCCTTCGCACAGCGATTCCGGTGCATCGGCATCGATGGCGAGAATCCGGAATTCGTCACCCAGCCGGTCGATCAGCCAGGCGCCGTCGGGCAGCGGTGCATCCGGTGCTGGCGAACCGGGGCGCGTGCGCTTCGGCATGGAATCGCAATCCGGTCCGTTGAGCGGGGAGCCGTCATAGGTGCAGGGCACCGAAAGGCGGCCGGAATTGACCAGGGGCCGGGCGAATTCATAGCGCTCCGACAGGTCGAGGACGGCATTGCGGAAGATGGTGCTGACCTGCGATTTCGGCGTGATGAAATCGGTCGAGCGCGAGGAGTTCAGGATATTCTCGTCGGCGCCGTGAATGCGCTCGGCATCATAACTGTCGAGCAGGCTGTCGGGCGCCATGCCGTCCATCACCAGTTTCAGCTTCCAGATCAGGTTGTCCGTGTCCTGCAGCCCGGAATTGGCTCCGCGTGCGCCGAAGGGGGACACCTGATGGGCCGCGTCACCGGCGAAGATCACGTGGCCGTGGCGGAACTTTTCCATCCGGCGGCATTGGAACGTGTAGATCGAGACCCATTCCAGCTCGAATTTCGCATCCTCGCCAAGCATGGCCTTGAGGCGCGGAATGACGTTCTCCGGTTTCTTTTCCTCTTCCTTGTCGATGTCCCAGCCAAGCTGGAGATCGATGCGCCAGACACCGTCGGGCTGCTTGTGCAGAAGCGCCGACTGGCCCCGATTGAAGGGCGGATCGAACCAGAACCAGCGCTCGGTCGGGAAATCGGCCTCCATGATGACGTCGGCGATGAGAAAATTATCCTCGAAGACGCGGCCGACAAAGTCGAGGCCCATCATGGCGCGGATGGGCGAACCGGCCCCGTCGCACGCAATCAGCCAATCGGCCTCCAGCACATACGGCCCGTCCGGCGTCTCCACGGTCAGCCGGACGCCATCGTCCAGCGTCTCGACCGAGGCCACCTTCGAGCCGCCGCGAATTTCCACCGGCCTGCCTTCGCCTTGCAGGGCGAAGACCCTGTCGACCATGTACTTTTCGAAATGGTATTGCTGCAAATTGATAAAGGCGGGCCGCTTGTGGCCATCCTCCGGCAGAAGGTCGAAGGCGTAGACCTGGCGCTCGTCGAAGAACACCTTGCCCGTGTTCCAGGTCACGCCCTTGTCCACCATCGGGTCGCCGCATCCCAGCCTGTCGAGAATTTCCAGCGGACGCTTGGCAAAGCAGATGGCGCGCGATCCCCAAGACACCTTGTCGTTCTCATCCAGCACCACAACCGGAACATTGTGTTGCGCCAGATCGATGGCCGCGGCCAGGCCAATGGGCCCCGCGCCGACAACGATGACGGGATGACGCACGGGTTGCGGCGCATCCTGATCCGACGAGCGGGTATAGGGATATAGGGGGGTCTCGAAAATCCTGCTCATCTCTTCCTCCCGGACAGAAACAACCGGCGCGGGCAAGGACCGGGCGCAAGGCACCCCTGTCTGCTTCCCCGCCTCCGGCGATCAACCCTGCAACTGTTGCCACATTTCCACGTCGCGCTCCGCCGTCCAGATACGTGGCGTGTCGATGCCGCGTGCCTCGTCATAGGCGCGCGCGACGTTGAACGGCAGGCAATGCTCATAGATGGCGTAGTCTGCGAACTTGGGATCGCATTCGGCGCGCACCGCATCCCAGGCTTCCTTCAGGGAGCCGCCTCGCGCGGCAACGCGGGCCGCCGGACGGTAGGTGCTTTCCACGAAGTCGCGTGTGTTCTCGATGGCGGTTCCCACCATCTCCCGGCCAACCAGCGCATCGCCACGGCCCGGCGCAATGGCGTCCACATCGAATGACTTGATGGCATCCAGCGTGAAGCCCCAGTCATTGAAATGTCCGTCGCCGCAATAGCAGGCGGAGTGGTATTCCACGATGTCGCCGGTGAACATGACGTTTTCATCGGGCACATGGATGACCGCATCGCCGGCGGTATGGGCGCGGCCGAGATGCATGATGTCGACGCGGCGATTGCCGAGATAGACAGTCATCGAATCGGAGAATGTCGTGGTGGGCCAGGTCAGGCCCGGAATGCTTTCATGGCCTTCGAACAGCCGTGGAAAGCGCTGGAACTCGCTGTCCCAGTCTTCCTGGCCCCGCTCGACCACCATGGCGCGGGCGGTATCCGACATGATGATCTGCTGCGCACCGAAAGCGGACGCCCCAAGCACGCGCACCGCATGATAGTGGGTCAGCACGACATGGGTGATCGGCTTGTCGGTCACTTCGCGGACCTTTTCAATCACCTTGTTGGCAAGGCGCGGCGTGGCTTGCGCCTCGACGATCATGACGCTGTCATCACCGATGATGACACCGGAATTGGGATCGCCCTCGGCGGTGAAGGCCCAAAGCCCCTTGCCCACTTCCGTGAAACTGATCTTTTTTTCTGACGTGTCGCCCTGCGACGCGAAGGCTTTTGCCATCGTTTCATCCCTCTTGTTTGCGTGATCGCATCTGAGGCAGCTTGAGCCACCTTTTCGTTGGTTACGTATGTGACAGTCTATTTTGTAACTAACAAGGGGCGGCTCGATTCCGGGCGGTGAAAATCCGCCTTGCCGGGGGGCAGCCGGGAGCCGGCGCCAGCCGTTTGCGACGTCGCTTTTGACCATGATCCGATCCGGAAAATGTCGCGAAACGGCACAAATGGAACATGCGATGACGCAAATGGTATCGCACTGCACAATGAGAGATGATTACATAAGGAACATCAGGCGTTCGGATGCATTGCACCCGGACGCACAATCTCTTGACCGAACAGGTGCAGAAATGACCAGGGACCAGTGGATCCGCGAAATCAGCACGCGCGCAGCAACTTGGCATGCCCTGGCCGGTATTTACGTGGCGATCGTCGCCACGATGGTGCTGACCGGTATGTCGATGACGTGATTGCATGGTGAAACGGCGGGCCGCCGGCCCGCCGTCTCATCGTTTCGCTCAGGTATCCGCCGCTTCCCCGATATTATCGACGCCGCGCTCTTCCAGCAGCGTGGATAGCCAGTTCGGATCCATCTCAGGCACCGACGACAGCAACAGGTCGGTATAGGGATGATGCGGCGGCGTGAACATCTCGTCCTTCGGCCCCTGCTCCACGACCTTGCCATGCTGCATCACCACCACCTCGTCCGCGATCGAGCGGACGGTGGCCAGGTCATGCGTGATGAACATGTAAGACAGGTTCAACTCGCGCTGGAGCTTGTCGAGCAGTTTGAGGATTCCCTCCGCGACAAGCTGGTCGAGCGCGCTCGTCACCTCGTCGCAAATGATGAACGAGGGCTCGGCCGCAAGGGCGCGGGCGATGCCGATCCGCTGTTTCTGGCCACCTGACAGTTCGGTCGGGTAACGGTTGTAGTATTTCGACGGCTCCAGCTCGATCAGGTCGAGCAATTCGTCAACGCGGTTCTTCAGGTCGCCGCCCTGCAGACCCATGTAGAACTGCGCCGGGCGCCCGATGATCTCGCTGATGCGAACCTTCGGATTGAGTGCGGTGTCGGCCATCTGGTAGATCATCTGGCACTGCCGCAACTGGTCCTTGGTGCGGTCCTTGTAGCTGGGGGGCAGCGGTTCGCCACGAGACAGGATCTGGCCCTTGAGCGGCGGCAACAAGCCGGTGATGCAGCGTGCGGTGGTTGACTTGCCGGAACCCGACTCGCCGACCACGGCTACCGTCATGCCCTCGTAGACATCGAAGGAAACATCATCCAGCACCTTGGTGTCGCCATAGGCGGCGTCCACATGCTGCACGGAGATGACCGGCGCGACATTCGGATCGGTCGGGCGCGCCTTCTGCTCGCGCTTGAAGCTGCGCACCGCCCACAGGCTCTTGGTATATTCCTCCTGCGGGTTTTCCAGCATCTCGGCGGTCGGCGCCTCCTCGACCTCCTCGCCCTTCAGCAGAACCTTGATGGTGTCGGCCATCTGGGCAACGACCGCCAGATCGTGAGTGATGTAGATCGCGGCGGTGTTGAACTGGTCCACGATGTCGCGAATGGCGGCCAGAACCTCGATCTGGGTCGTCACGTCGAGCGCCGTGGTCGGCTCGTCGAAGATGATGAGATCCGGGCGGCAAGCCATGGCCATGGCAGTCATGGCCCGTTGAAGCTGGCCGCCGGACACCTGGTGCGGATAGCGGAAGCCGATCTCACCGGGATTGGGCAGGCGCAGGCGCTCATAGAGTTCCATCGCATCCTCTTGCGCTTCCACGCGTTTCTGGATGCGATAATGGAGCGGCGCTTCGGTGTGCTGGTCGATGATCTTGTGCGCCGGATTGAAGGATGCCGCCGCCGACTGCGCCACATAGGCAATGCGCGATCCGCGCAGGGCCCGCAGCGCCGATTTCGGCGTCGTGGTCAATTCCATGCCATCGAACTCGATGGAACCACCCGATATCCGGCAGCCATCGCGTGCGAAGCCCATGGCGGCAAGCCCGATGGTGGACTTGCCCGCCCCCGACTCGCCGATGAGGCCCAGAACTTCGCCGCGATGGAGCGTGAGGTCGACGCCGTGGACGATCTCGAACCATTTCTCGTCGGCATAGGCCTCGATGCGCAGATCCTGGATTTTCAGCAGGACGTCTTTTTTCTTTTCACTTGCCATTGGATCATTCCTTCAAGCCGGAGGAGCGATAGAGCATCCAGTCGACCACGAAGTTCACCGCGACGGTGAGCAGCGCGATGGCCGCGGCCGGGATGAGCGGCGTGATTTCACCGAACGAGATCAGCGTTGCGTTCTCGCGCACCATGGAGCCCCAGTCGGCGGTCGGCGGCTGGATGCCGAGACCGAGGAAGGACAGGCCGGCGATCAGCAGGAAGACGAAGCAGAATTCCAGGCCGAATTCGGCGATCAGCGGTGCGGTCGAATTGGGCAGGATTTCGCGTCGTATGAGATACCACGTTCCCTCCCCGCGCAGCTTTGCCGCCTCGATATAGTCCATGACCACGACATTGCCGGCCACGGCGCGGGTGAGACGGAAGACGCGCGGCGAATAGATCACGCCGACGACGATGACGATCACCAGCAGGTTGGTGCCGAAGATCGACAGCATGAGCAGCGCGAAGATGAGCGACGGCACCGACATCACGATGTCCGCAACACGGCCCATGACCTGGTCGAACCAGCCACCCCTGGTGGCTGCCAGAAGGCCGGCCAGCGCGCCCATGAAGAAGGCAAGGCCGGTTGCAACGAGGGCCAGGCCGACCGAGTTGCGCGCACCGAAGATGATGCGGCTGAACATGTCGCGGCCGAGCTGGTCGGCGCCGAGCAGCATGTTCTGGTCCGGCGGCGCGAAGGAAGATGCGATCACTTCGGCCTCGCCATGGGGCGCGATGACCGGGGCGAAAATCCCAGCAACCGCATAGATGAAGATGACGAACATGCCGAAGCTGGCGGTCAGCGGTGCTGTCCGCAATTCCTTCGAAATGCGTTCAGGGGTGAGGATGACGAGGAATTCCTTGAACGCGTAGGCCATGCCCGCGGCCAGCGCCAGGGCGCCGACACCAATGGTGATGGCACGTAAGCCGCCGATGCCGCCGACAATGCCGACGACGATGGAAATCAGCGTCAGCCCGAACAGGATCAGGAACGGTTCGCGCCGCTTGTAATAGGCCGCGACGCAGGATGCGGCGATGAGAAGGCTGTAATAGCCGATGACAAACATGTTCATGGCTGCCCTCCCTTATTTCGGATGCCGCAGACGGGGGTTCGTCAGGATCGCCCCGACATCCGCCAGCAGGTTCAACAGGATGAATGTCGCGGCGAAGATCAGGCAGCAGGCCTGCACAACCGGGAAATCCCGCTTCGAGACCGCATCGACCAGAAGCTGGCCGACGCCCGGATAGACGAACACGACCTCGACCAGGACGACGCCGGTGATCAGGTAGGCCAGGTTCAGGGCAACGACGTTGATGATCGGCGCCCAGGCATTCGGCAAGGCGTGGTGCGTGATCACCTTCCAGGCCGGCGCGCCCTTCAGCCTTGCCATCTCGATATAGGGCGATGACAGGAGGTTGATGATGGCGGCACGCGTCATGCGCATCATGTGCGCCGTCACCACCAGAACGAGGGTCAGGGCCGGAAGGAAGGTGCGGTGCAGGATGTCGATGAAGCTCATGCCCGGTTGCAGGCTGGCGATGGCCGGGAATGCATTGGTACGCACCGCCAGATAGAGGATGAGGACGTAGCCGAGGAAAAATTCCGGCGACGAGATGGACGTCAGCGTGAGCACGTTGGCGACGCGGTCAAAGGCCGTGTTGCGCCACAGGGCGACGATGACGCCGAGAATGATGGCGAACGGTACGGCGATGACGGCCGCATAGGTTGCCAGGAAAAGCGTGTTCATGAAACGTGGCCCGATGGCCGCGCTCACGCGCTCTCCCGAGACGAGCGATGTGCCGAAATCTCCTGTCACGGCTCCCCCGAGCCATTGCAGGTAGCGCACGACCGCAGGCTGGTTCAGCCCCATCTGTTCGCGCAGCGCAGCGACCGTTTCAGGTGTCGCACTCTGCCCCAGGACCGCCTCGGCAATGTCGCCGGGCAACAGTTCGACGGCGAAGAAGATCAGGATTGAAACAACGAAAAGCGTCAGCAGGCCGAGCCCGAGCCGCTTGGCGACAAGAGATACGATGTCCCCCATGACCGAGTGTCCCTTCTTTCCGGAGCGTCCCTTGCCAGGCCAGGCCGGCAGGCGCTCCATTTTCTTGTTTCCCGCGCCTGCAGGCGCGGGTCCGGTGTCCACTTTCACTGGGATTGCGTTGTGAACCCCGGAAAGACTGCCCCTTTCCCTGCGTCACGGCAAGCCCGCCGCCCGAAGGCACAGGCTGCTTGGCCGCCACGGGAATGCCCCGGCCGCGTGTTGCGGCCAGGGCGTATCGGCTTGCGCGGCAGGGGTGCATGCCCCCTGCCCGCGGGTCATTGTCAGCTGAACCACCAGCGGCTCGGCGCGCGTGCGCCGTCACAGGCCCAGCTTGCGGCCAGCTGGTCGCCATGCATGACGTTGGAGCGGCGGGCGAAGACGAAGTTGTTGAAGAACGGAATGATCGTTCCACCATCGTCACGCATGAGCATGCACATTTCGTGGTACATCTCGGCGCGCTTCGTATCGTCCAGCTCCGACTTGGCCATCAGCAGCAGTTCGTTGAACCGGGGATTCTTCCAATGGCTCTCGTTCCAGGCTGCATCCTTGCTGTAGGCGAGCGTGAACATGACATCCGGCGTCGGACGCGCGCCCCAGGAAACGGCGGTGAACGGCTTCTTCAACCAGACGTCGGAATAATAGCCATCGTTGGGCTCACGCACGACCTTGATGTTGATGCCGGCCTGCTTGGCCTGCTCTGCATAAAGGACGCACATGTCCACGGCGCCGGAGAAGACGCTGTCGGCGGTCGAGAGGCTGACGGAGAGGTTTTCCGCACCGGCCTTCTTGAGAAGCGACCTGGCCTGATCCGGATCGTACTCGCGCTGCGGGATGTCTTCAGGCCAGTAGGGCTGCACGGGCGACAGATGGAAATCGTTGCCCTTGGTGGCGGCGCCGAACGCGATCTTCTCGACGATCTCGTCGCGGTTCATGGCGAGCTTGAGCGCGTTGCGCACGTCGACATTGTCGAAAGGCGCGGTGTCGCAGAACATCGGCATGGTGATCGCCGCGCCCGAGGGCACATTGTCCACCTTGATGTTCGGATTGCGCTCCAGAAGGCTCAGCGTCTTGAGCTCCACCAGCGAGATACAGTCCACATCACCGGTGACGAGCGCCGTCTGGCGCGCATTCGGATCGTTGAGGATAATCATCTCGACCTTGTCGAAATAGGCGCCCTCGCCGTGCCAGCCTTCGTTGCGGCTGAGCGACCAGCTGACGCCGAATTCGCCATTGTCGATCTTGTAGGGGCCGCAACCGTCGCCCGACTGCCAGTCGATCGTGCCGTCGTCATTGGCCGGGCAGATGGCCAGATGGTAGTCGGTCATCAGCCACGGCAGGTCGGCAATGCCGCGCGCCAGGGTGACGACGACAGCATGATCGCCATCGGCCTTCACGTCGGTCACGTCGGTCAGCAGGGCCTTGGCCGCGGACGTCGTCTTGTCGCCGCGATGATGGTTGATGGATGCCACGACATCCTTCGCCGTAACCTTGTTGCCACTCTTGGCGAAGGTCGCATTCTCGTTGAGCTTGAAGGTCCATTCGGCGGCATCCGGCGTCGCCGACCATTCGGTGGCGAGATCCGGTCCGAGCGAATTGTCCGGATTGATCATCGTCAGATAGCTACGATACTGATGCGCCAGGAAGATCATCTGGCGGGTCACATAGGTGCCAGGATCGTGGGTATCGGACGTGTTGCCGTCATGAACACCCCAGCGGAACGTTCCGCCGCGCTTGGGCGCCTGGGCATGGGCCGTGGTCGTCCACAGGCCGCTGGCCGTGGATGCAGTCAGGCCGGCGGCCATCGTCCAGGACATGAACTCGCGGCGCGACACGCGGCCCAGCCGCGCCTCCTGCGCAATGCGGTCGATAAGTTGCTGATCGGATCCCTTTGACATGGTTCCTCCTTCGGTTCCCTTTGGCTTGGCGGCCGGCCAGGCGGCCGCATGGTGCACGTTGAAGCGGTCCGGCCCATGACGCACCATGGCCCCGGAATGAATTCGTGCTGACCCGATGGAAGCATGTGAGAGATCAAACGTCCAGTGCAACACTATAATTCGCCACCGGAAATTCGCATGGCACCGATTTTGCATTCCAGATTCACAAGAATAACATGCCGTAGTTTTACTTATAAAAAGCCTCTCAACAAATATATTCTCCTTTTGATTGCGATGTCGACAGGTCAATTATTTTGCCTTATTTCTTTTCTTTCATCGTCCATGGCTTGAAGGGCCCATGCCGTATCCGCTGACGGAGGGGAATGGGGCTGCCTGTCCCGCGGACTGCAAGTTCTTGCAAGTGTTCAACCTGAGATACGAAAAGTCGCGACGCGCTCAACTGCATTTTTGATGCAACGCATTTTCTTCATCTCCGGATAGCCGAATCGGCGCATGGAAACTACTCCCGGTTGCAAATTCCAAGGTTGCGTGCCCGGCGCAAACCGCTCAGCCCTTCATGTCGGGCAAAGACACGCGGAACCGGCCGCATGGGCAAAGGCACTGCCATCCGCCTCGGCTTCCGAGACCCCTTCGCGGTTCGGATCAGAGATGGTGCGAAGTTTATGGTCAGTCCCATTGCCAATGTATTTCCTGTCATATTAACATTAGGTGGGGCTTAAGAGGGATGGGACGATGGCGGCTCATAATATTTTTTCTCATAGCCCGGAAGAAAACATTCAGCGGCTTTACGAATATACACTGCACCGGCCGGCAACTGGCCAGGAAGTGCTCGATGCGCTTGAAATGCGCACGGCCGGCAGCAGTTATGAGAGTATTTTCAACGCGCTATTGTCCAGCGACGAAATGACGGGTGTCGTCTTCCGCGTGGTGCGATTGTATGAGGGCGTTTTCGGCAGGAAGCCCGACCACGGAGGTCTGACCTATTGGAGTGACGTCTATCGTCACGTGCTGGAGTCGAATCCGCTGGAGACGGACAAGAACAATCTCATCACGAGCATTCAAGACTGGCTCGACCCGACACGAACCGACGAATTCGCCGAACGCTACGGCACCAATCCGACAGACCTGGAATTCACGACCAATCTGTACAGGAACATCCTGGGCCGGGAACCCGATCCGGGCGGCCTGAACTACTGGGTCGGGCAGCTTGCCGTTCTGACCCGGGAACAGCTCGTGATCGAGTTCACTGAATCCGTTGAATTCATTTCGAGAAGCAACGACGCCATCGTGCAGTTTGCGTATAATGGCTTTCTGGGTGCCGAGGATTTCGAAGGCAGTCTGCTGCCGCCCAATCCCTCCCCGGCCGAAGGCCAGCTTGTCATTGCCGTCGATCAACCGGGCATGGGGCAGGAACTGGCCACGCTGGTTGGCGATGAACTGGTTCCCGTCGGCAATATCCAGCCGGGTACGGATTCCGGCCAGGCCGGGGAATTCGGCTTTGCCATGCTTGATGGCGGTTTCTACACCTATGCGGAAACGGGCGCCGCCACCTACCTTGCCGAGTTCCTCGGCAAGTCGTTCGATCCCGTGACCCCGGGTGCCGGACTGCCGGCCATCTATACGCCTGGAACCCTCTACGGCTATATCGAGTATGAAGGCACACTCTACTTCGTCGGCTACAATGGCGTCACCGGTCCGGAACTCTACAGCTATGACGGCAGCACCATGGAACTGGTGGGCGAAATCGCGCCCGGACCTGCCGCCGGCATGCAAACCGACTATGAAATCAGAGGTTTGAGCGGCTTTGTGGAGTTTCAGGGGGCTGTCTATTTCGAAGGAGTCACGGGCACGCATGGCAAGGAACTGTACCGCTTCGACGGCAATACAATAGAACGCGTCACCGATATCAATCCCGGGACGGGTTCGGCCAATATCGGCGCCTATAGTGGCTACATCCTCTACGACAACAAGCTCTTCTTCTCAGCCGACGACGGCAGCAGCGGCCGCGAATTGTGGTCTTTCGATGGCCAGACCGCCACCATGGTTGCCGACATCGACGCCGGCCCCGGGAATGGCTTGCCCAATGAGGACGGAATTCTCACCACGCATGACGGCTACCTTTTCTTCACCGCCCACGATCCCGTCAATGGGCTGGAACTGCGCCGCTACGATGGCACGGATATCGTCACATACGATCTTGAACCCGGTGCGGCCGGTGCGTTCGACAACATCGAACAGGCATGGGGTGACTATGCCGGCGACCTGTATTTCTCGGCACGGACGGCGTCGACCGGCGCCGAACTCTTCCGCTACAGCAACGGGACCGTCGAACTGGTCAGCGACATAGAGCCCAATTCGCCGGATTCATTTGCTGGCAAACCGACCGGTTTTGCGGTGCTCGACGACATCCTCTATTTCTCGGCATACCGGCCCGTCACCGGCTACGAGATTTACCAGTACAATGGCAGCGTCGCTTCGCTGGCATTCGACATATCGCCCGGTGCGAGCTGGAGCACATCCTCGACATCGATTTTCGAGGTCGTGGATGGTCGGCTGATCTTCGATGCCTGGGAAGACGGCTACACGAAGCTGTTTGCCTATGACGGTACGAACCTCACCAATATCGGCTTGTTCGGGAATGTGAACGGCAGCGTCGAGAGCAGCAACCCTGTGGCTTACGATGGCATGACCCTGGTTGGAATCGCGACCCCTGCCCTGGGCTACGAGCCCTACCTGATGACCCCCGGCGGCCTGCAACTGATCGGCGACTTCATTCCCGGAACCGGTTCCAGCCGCCCCTTCACCTATGGGCACGCCGTCTACGATGGCGATCTCTATTTCGGCATGGAGGGCTCCGGCGTCGGCTACGAATTGTACCGCTATGACGGCACGGATGTCACGCTTGTCGAAAACATCCGCAGTGGCGGCGCCGATCCCAATGTCGGGTTCGGCAGCGGCTTTGCCAACCATGACGGCAAGCTCTTCTTTTCCGCCATCAGCACGAGTTCGGGCTATGAGCTTTTCTCCTATGACGGCACCAGCGTGGAGATGGTGTTCGAGCAGACACCCGACACCACAGGGGCTGCGCCTGGCAGGAATACCGGGTTGATCTCGCTGGGCGACAAGCTGATTTTCGATCTGGATATCGACGGTCTTGGCAATGAACTCTATGCCTATGACGGGACCGACGTGGAACTCGTGGCGGACATCAATGCCGGTTCCGGCGACGCCTTCGCCTTCAATGGCTTCCAGTACGCCATCCTCGACGGTCTCCTGATCTTCGGCGCTACCGACGAGACCGGTGACAGCGAATTGTGGACCTATGACGGAACCGATGTCGAGCAGTTCGACATCTATGCCACCGGTTCGTCGCGTGCCGGACAGAACGGGTTTTTCACGTTCGAAGATCGCATCCTGTTTTCCGCACGAACGGATTTCGGGCAGGAGGTCGTTGTCTTCGACGGTACGTCCCTGGAAGTGATCGACGTCTTCGCCGGTGGCGGCAGCAGCAATCTCTTTAGCGGTGGCGCGATCGAATATGGTGGAAAGCTGTATTTCTCCGGCCGCGTTGACACGGCCAGCAATTTCGAACTGCTGGTCTATGACGGAACGAACGTCACTGTGGCCGCTGATATCAATTCGGGTAGCGGCTCGTCCGATGCCGGGGAAAACAGCGGTTTCGTGGAATTCGGCGGCAAGATCTACTTTTCCGCGTTCACCGAAGAAACCGGAGCCGAGCTTTACGCCTTTGACGGGCAGGAGGCCGAACTCGTCGCGGACATCCTGAAAGGCGACGGTTCATCGGGACCAAGCGACCTTTTCGTGCAGGGCGGCTATCTGTATTTCAAGGCCACGACCCGCGAACTCGGGTCGGAGTGGTATGCCTATGACGGCACCGACATCGGGCTTGTGGCAGACATGGGCCAGCAGGACCTGATGTTCAATGCCGACGAGCATCACATTCTCTGACGTCACGAACGCGGCAGGGCCAGCGCGCTTTCCGGACGCTGGCCCCTTGCGCCCTGGCGCGGCGGCCTCTTGCGGCGGGCAGACAACGGCTACTGGCCGGCTTTCCCCACAATGCCCGACACCGCTGCATTCACCCCGGAAACGATGGTTCCCGTATTCACGGCACCAAGCGCGGTGGTGGACAGGTTTCCGATGGTTCCGTTCACCTGGACCATCGCGTTCCTGATGGATCCGTCGACAGCACTCATGTTGGATGCCACATTGACGACGACTGCACCGGTATCCACCGAGCTGCCAACCTGCTCCAGCGCCGCCGATATCGCTTTCGCGGTGGTGCTCTTGGCCTCATCCACGGTCGAGTTGACGCCGAGCGTGATCTCTCCGGTATTCACGGCGCCGAGCGCCGTTGTCGCCATGTTGCCGAAATCCAGGGTCGGCATCAGCGATTCCGTTGCCGAAGCCACACCGGCAAGAGCCACGGCGGTGGTTTCGGTGACGCCGGTGACGGTGTTGCTGATCGAACCGTCAATGCCATAAAGGCCCTTGACCTCGACCAATGCGGGCACCATTCCGTCCACCAACTCGACAGCGACGTCGAGCGAAACGTTGTCCAGGATGGGCTGGTTCGTCAGTGTCGCACCAAAGGAATCACCGCTGACAGAAAACAGGTTGGCGCCCAGAGGGATGCTGATTCCGATATCCACAATGGCACCGGAGCCCGTTGCGATCTTGTTGGTGCCTGCATTTTCAGTGCTGTAATCGCTGCCCGGCACAGTCGAGATGACATACCCTGATCCCGGGCCGACGCCATCATCGATATAGGCAACATTCGTCAGCTTCACCCCGTCTGCGCCAGCGACCCCGTAGACGGCATCGCCGTCACCGAAACGGATGTCCGGGCCGACACCGGTTGAGCCGGTGATCTCGACAGCGTCGTTCGTGTCCTGCAGATAGATGTAGCCGATCAGGACCAGCTCGCTCTGATCCAGTGTGTTGTTCTGCTCGACCTGACCGGGAACGGACGCCTCGACGACGCCAGTGCCGCCAAGATTCTCCGCGATATTGGCATAGGTACCATTCACGGGAGCCAGATTGGTCGCATTGTCTATCTGCCCCAGGACGCGTTCCAGGACCGACTGTGCTGACGCGGTGTGAGGTGACGCGGCGACGAGGCCGAGCGCAGCGAGGTTCCCGATAATCGTTCGTTTCATGTCAATTTGCCGCCCATCACTTCAATTCGAGACAGTCTTCAGTTTTGATCCGGTCGCAGGTCATGCAGACCGGCCACCACCGTGCCCCGGTTTAAACGTCTTCACGCCTCCAGATCAAACCCGTTCATGGTTCATGAAACCCGCCTTCGACAAGTGTCGTTATTGTTAGGAAAAACAATCATTTGGCATTGGCACCATTGCACGCTTGACAAGCAACCCACGATATGAGTCGCTTGGCGATGGCGGGCCGGGCTGGAGCCATGTCACAATGTGTGATTGCCGCGAAGTCTGCAATTGAGCGGGCGGTATCAATCTGCTAGCAGATATTCGCGAGCGGACGTGGTGGAACCGGTAGACACAAGGGACTTGAACGCAAATTGAGTGCTTCGGCGGAAACGCCGGATGCAGAACTGCTCAAATTCGGGGAAACCTGTCAGATGGCGATCCCGAGCCAAGCCGGCCATCCGGAAGGTGTAGAGACTAGACGGGCAGCACCTAAGGCCATGCGCTACGGTGAAGGTATAGTCCAGACCACAAACGCCCCCAGGGCGGCGGCGAAAGCCGTAGCTGGTATGAAAATCCCTCGGCTTTGGCCATGCGGGTTCGAGTCCCGCCGTCCGCACCATTTTCCATGACGTTGCAATCCGGAGACGACATCGCGCGGCTTTGCTGCCCGCGCTCGTCCCGTCGTCGCACGCGTGCCGCGCGCCCTGGCGATACCATCAAGCGTGGAGCGCGCGTGCCGCCAGTGACTTGATGAAATTCGCCGTGGCCTCGGGGGCGGAATATTGCACCATGTGGCCGACGCCATCGAGAAGGCGCACTTCGCAGCCCGGCAGGCGCTTTTCCATGGAAAGGCCATGGCGCTTGTAGTCCAGCACACGATCGGATGTGCCGAACAGGACGGCGGCGGGCACACGGATTTCCCCCACACGGGCCTCGACGGACGGCATGTCCTGTTCGAGACTGACGAGATCCGTGGATGTTGCGTAGAAGTGGGACGGCCGGACGCCCGTCAAGGCCGCGCCGCCGACCGCATAATCATCCGGTGGCTTTTGCGGACCGAAGACGAAATCGAGGGTCTGTTCCGTCGCCTTGACCGCTGCGGGAATGGCATAGGTTCGCGCCATGAATTTCCGCAGGCGGGGCGAGCGGATGTAAAGCGGGCGGAACTCCGGTGCGATTTGCGGTGAAAAGACGGTGAGCGGCGCGATCAGGGCCAGCCCTGCCACCTTCTCAGGTGTCGTGAGCGCGGCCGCAAGCGCCACCGCCCCGCCGAGCGAGTGGCCGACATAAAGCGCATTCCCGACGCCGAGTTCGTCCAGAATGGCGGCTATGTCCCTCGCATGGGTGGTGATTGCGCCGTCGTTGCCCCAGTCCTGCTGCGAATAGCCCGAACCGCGCCGGTCGATGGCGATCAGGCGGTAGCCCTGTCCCATGGATGGCCAGAGCGGTATGTCGAAATGGTGCAGGTTTCCGCCAAGGCCATGAATGAAGACAACGGGCCGCCCCTGCCCCCGGTCCTCGACATGAAATTCACGCCCACCAACCGTGATCAACCTGCCGGTCGGCGGCACCATCGTTTCAGCGAATTGCGCAATGCCGCGGGTCTTGCGTGCATACCACCAGACATGCAGCGCCACGGCCAGGAGCCCGAGCATGGTGGAAAGAAAGAGGGGAGAGGCCATGAAAACCGGTTTCCCTGTCTCCGGATGCGTTTGCCGGAAATGTGGCCCATGATCGCCCGCCCTGCAATGCATGAAGACACGAAAAGCCGGGAGAATTCATCCCGGCTTTGCGCCATGGCATGGTCAGGCCGTCAGCCGCGCGGCAATGGTGGCGACGCGCCGGCCCTGGAATTCGGCGCCTTCCAGTTCCTGTTTGCTCGGCATGCGCGAACCGTCGCTGTTGCTCGTTGTCGTCATGCCATAGGGAGCGCCGCCGCGCACCGTGTCATTGCCGGATTGGCCCTGATAGGCATAGGACAGCGGCACGACGATCATCCCGTGATGCTGCAACGCGGCCTGGGTCGAGATCAGCGCCAGTTCGGCGCCGCCGTGCTGCGTGGCGGTTGACGACATGACGGAGGCAACCTTGTCGACCAGTGCCCCCTTGGCCCAGAGCGGCCCGGTCTGGTCGAGAAAATTCTTCAATTGCGCCGCCATCATTCCGAAGCGCGTCGACACGCCGAAGATGATCGCGTCATAGTCGGCCAGTTCCAGCGGGTCGGCGACCGGCGCATCCTGGTCAAGCTTGTAGTGGGCCGCCTTTGCCACATCCTCGGGCACCAGTTCCGGCACACGCTTGACTGTCACATCCGCGCCGGCTTCGCGCGCGCCCTTTGCCGCAGCCTGCGCCATGGCTTCCATATGTCCCCAGCTCGAATAGTAGAGAACCAGAACCTTGGTCATTCCGTAATCCTTTCATCTCGCGCGGGCATTCCGCCCGCAATCGGGCTACAGATACGCCTGACCGGCAAAAGGAGAAGGTGAACGACAGACAACGCATCGTTCACCGGAATTGGCACTTGCCTCGCAGGGCGCTATCGCCGATTTTCCCCGCCTTCCAGAGGAGTGATGGGCATGGGCGACATTGTAACGGCCGGCATGGTGGTGATCGGCGACGAAATCCTTTCCGGGCGAACCAAGGACCGGAATGCCGGTCATCTGGCCGACATGCTTACGGCCGCCGGGATCGACCTGAAGGAAATCCGCGTCGTTGCCGACGAACAGGACGCCATCGTGGAGGCCGTCAACGCGCTGCGTCACCGCCATACCTACACCTTCACCTCCGGCGGCATCGGCCCCACCCATGACGACATCACCGCCGACGCCATCGCTGCGGCCTTCGGTGTGCCATGCGAGACCGATGCGAAAGCCCATGCCTTGCTGGCAGCCCACTATGCGCGCCGGGAAATGGACTTCACGCCGGCACGCCAGCGGATGGCGCGAATGCCGCGCGGTGCAGCCCATATCGACAATCCGGTTTCGGTGGCGCCGGGATTCGTCATCGGCAACGTGCATGTCATGGCCGGGGTTCCGTCCATCTTCCAGGCCATGCTCGACAACGTCATGCCGACGCTGAAGACCGGCACGCGGCTGATTTCGCGGTCTGTTCATTGCCCGTTTGGCGAGGGCACGATCGGCGACCGCCTGGCCGCCATCCAGAAGGACCATCCCGGCACGATCATCGGCTCTTACCCCAAATACGAAGGCACGCGCTTCTGGACCGATATCGTCGTGCGGGCACGGTCGGAAGACATGCTCGCGCCGGCGGTCGCGGCGGTCGAGGCCATGGTTCAGGGACGCATCGAGGCGGGCGCCCCGAACATGTAGTGTCGATACCGGGCAATTGACGCCGATCAAGGCGCTTGGAAGACCGGCCAAGCATGGTTACCCTCGAACGAGGGACACCGGACCGCCCGAACGGGACGTTGCCGGGTCCGATTAAGGGAGAGGACCGCCCCCATGACCTACAAGACAATCGTCACGATCATTCCCGATGCGGAAACCGGCGCCCGGGTGCTCGATACGGCCATCCTCGTCGGCAGCAAGAACGACAGCCACATCATTGCCGTTCATGCCGAGCCGAGCGCGGCCGCCTATGCCACGCCGATCGGCTTTCCCGATGCCGGCGTCCTGGAAACCAATATCGAGGAAGGTCGCGAACGCGCCCGCGAACTGAAGGAAAAAATGACCGAAAAGGCCCGTGCCGCCGGCGTCTCGCTGGAGTGGCGCGACATGGAGAGCTTCATCGGCGACAGCGCCGTGGCGGCGCTTTCCTCGGCCTATTGCGCTGACCTGGTGATCGCCGGCCAGCCCGAGCCCGGCAATGCGGCAGCGCCTGCCGACGATGTGGAAGCCCTGCTGTTCGAAGGCGGCCGTCCCGTGCTTTTCGTGCCTTACGCCGCGCGCATGCCCTCCAATATCGGCCGTGTGCTGGTTGCCTGGAACGGAACACGCGAGGCGGCGCGTGCGACCTTCGATGCCCTGCCCTTCCTGCGCGAGGCGGACAAGGTGGAAGTATTCACCGTCGACCCGCCGAACAATGCCGACCAGAGCAGCGCCGTCGCCGGCGCCGAGATTGCCGCGGTGCTGGCGCGCCACGGTGTCGAGGTTTCGGTCGAATCGCAGATTTCGGACGGCGTGCCGGCTTCCGCCATCATCGAGAACCGTCTGGCCGATACACAGGCCGACATGCTGGTGATGGGCGCCTATTCCCACTCGCGTCTTTCCGAGCGCCTTTTCGGCGGCGTGACGCGCACCGTGCTCAAGTCGATGCCCGCCATCACGCTGATGTCGCGTTGATCCGGCGCCGCTGACGATCCTCAAGCCCGCCGCGCCATGCGGCGGGTTTTTTGTTGCGGATTGCCTGCGGGTCTTGACCGACATCAAGGCAATTGTGCAGTGCGGCATCCATTCTGCCGCCGAAGAGCCGGACCTGACAGACATTCGTGGGGAAAGGGTCGCGGCGCAAAGGAGAACACGATGAGCTACAAGACAATCCTGGCATTCCTGCAAACCCCTGCTGACGAAGACCGTGTTCTCGATGCGGCCTTTCCGATCGCCCGTCTGTTCGGCGCCCATCTGATCGGATTTCACGCAGAGCCCGATCGCGCGGCCGTTGCCGCCCCGGCCTATTACGCGCAAATGAACCAGGCGGTGCAGCAGGCTGACCGGTTCGAGGAGCGCATGGACACGATGGCGGCGCGCTTTCGCGACCGTGCCGCGCGCGAGGATGTGCTGAGCGAATGGCGCTCGGCCTCCACCCGCGGCATGGACACATCGGGCGCCGTCATCGACAGTGCCCGCTGCGCCGATCTCGTGATCGCCGGCCAGGCGGACGGCAAGGGGTCCTCCAAGCTGAACGCCGAGGTCGAGCGCGTGATCTTCGAGAGCGGACGTCCGGTGCTGGCCGTTCCCTATGCGGCGAAAATTCCCTCGCGGATCGATCGCGTGGTGGTGGCCTGGAACGGCACGCGCGAAGCGGCCCGCGCCACTTTCGACGCACTGCCCTTCATCATGGGCGCCAACGAGGTGGAGGTGTTCACCGTCGATCCGAAGCGCGAGGACCAGACGCCGGCGCTCGCCGGGGCCGAGATTGCTTCCGTGCTCGCCCGCCATGGCGCAAACGTGAAGACGGAAACGCAGATTTCCGACGGCATCCCGGTTTCCGCCATCATCGAGAACAGGCTGGCCGACACGCAGGCCGACCTTCTGGTCATGGGAGCCTATTCGCATGCGCGCTGGACGGAACGCCTCTTCGGCGGCGTTACCCGCACCGTGCTGGAATCCATGCCCTGCATCACGCTGATGTCGCGCTGATGCCGACATGAAAGCGGATACCGGCGCTTGCCAAGGCGCAGGCGCCGGTATCCCTTGTTTGTCTTCCGTTTCTCATGATCGTCCGGGGGGAGATCAGGCTGTCATGACAAAAACCGATAATGGCAGGGAACCGGGCGGGGCCGATCGGCATTCGCCCACAAACCTGCGCGCGAATGAAAGGCCGGGCAAGGCACCGGCAAGATATCCAGTCATGGGCCCAACACAGCTTTCCCCCCTCTTCAATCCGGAATCGGTGGCCGTTTTCGGCGCCTCGGAATCAAGCGATTCCGTTGGCGCCAAGGTCTTCGCCAACCTCGTGGACGGCGGTTTCGAAGGCGACCTGATCGCCATCAATCCGAAACACGACACGGTGCTCGGCAAGCCGTGCTTTGCCACGATCGCCGCCGCCGAGCGCGAAATCGATCTCGCCGTCATCGCGACGCCGGGCAAGACGGTGGCGACGATCCTGCGCCAGTGCGGCGAAGCGGGCATCCGCCACGTCGTTATCCTTTCTGCCGGGTTTGGCGAGACCGGCGATGCCGGCCATGCCAGCGAAACCGAACTCGCACAGATCGCGCGGCGCTATGGTATCCGCTTTGTCGGTCCCAATTGCGTAGGCATCGTACGGCCCTGGCTCAACCTGAATGCGACATTTCTCAAGTCCGCTCCGCCAAGAGGCCGCCTGGCGCTCGTCTCGCAATCGGGCGCGCTGTGTTCGGCGATCGCCGACTGGGCAGCGCCACAGGATCTCGGCTTCTCGGCCATGGTGTCGCTTGGCAATTCGGTCGACATCGACTTCGGCGACGTGCTGAACTTCCTGGCCACCGACCCCAGGACCGATGCAATCCTGCTCTATGTCGAGGGTGTGCGCCATGCCCGCTCCTTCGTCTCCGCGCTTCGCGTGGCCGCCCAGATCAAGCCGGTCATCGTGCTCAAGGCCGGACGGCACAACCAGTCCTCCAGGGCTGCCCACACGCATACCGGCGCGCTCATCGGCTCGGATGCCGTGTTCAACGCGGCGCTGGAACGCACCGGCGCGGTTCGTGCCCATACCTACGGCCAATTGTTCGCGGCGGCCGAAATCCTGTCGGCCGGAAAACGGGCGGCGGGCAACAATCTCGGCATCATCACCAATGGCGGCGGCGCGGGCGTGCTGGCCGCAGACCGATCCGGCGACATGCGGATCAACGTGCCCTCGCCTTCTGCCGAAACCATCGACGCGCTCGACAAGGTGCTTTCGCCATACTGGTCCAAGGCCAACCCGATCGACATTCTCGGCGATGCCGGCCCGGAGGCCTATGGAGCGGCCGTGAAGGCGGCCCTTGCCGACAGGGCTTTCGACGGCGTTCTCGTCCTGCTGACGCCGCAGGCGATGACGGGGCCGGTGGAGGCGGCGCAGGCGGTTCTCGATGCCATTCCGCCACGCAACCGCAAGCCGATCCTGGCCTGCTGGATGGGAGAAACGACGGTCAGCGAGGCGCGCAAACTCCTTTCATCCAACGGCATTCCCGATTTCATGACGCCGGAGCGCGCCATCGAGGGCTTCTTCTATCTCTCGCGTCACGAACTGAACCGGCGCATGGCGCTGGAACTGGCAAGCCCCCTGTCGGATCTGGAGCCGCCGGATCTGCAGGGCGCGCGCATGATCATCCAGCAGGTGCTGGCCGAAGGGCGCGACATGCTGTCGGATCTCGAATCGAAGGCCGTGCTGCGGGCCTTCCGCATTCCGGTGAACACCACCATCGAGGCGGAGACGCCGGCCAAGGCGCTGGTGGCTGCCCAGACCGTCGGCTTTCCCGTGGCCGTGAAGATCAATTCGCCGCAGATCTCGCACAAGTCCGATGTCGGCGGCGTGCGCACCAATGTGAACAGCGCCGGCACGCTGCATACCGTGGTCCGCACCATCATGGAAAACGCAAAGGCGGCCCGTCCCGATGCCGAGATCAGGGGCGTGACCGTGGAAGCCATGGTCGACATGCCGCATGGGCGGGAACTCATTGCCGGGGCCAGCCGCGACCCGGTGTTCGGGCCGACCATCGTTTTCGGCGCGGGCGGCAAGATGGTCGAAATCCTTGAGGACAGCGCCGTGACGCTGCCGCCGCTGAACGCCGTGCTCGCCCGCAGGCTGATCCGCCGGACCCGTGTCTCGCGCCTTCTGGAAGCCTATCGCGACGCTCCGGCTGCCGACAGCGAAGCCGTCATCCAGGTTCTCATGCGCATATCCGACATGGTCTGCGAGATACCGGAAATCGAGGAACTCGACATCAATCCGCTGTTTGCCGGCCCCGAAGGCGTCGTCGCGGTCGATGCGCGCATCCGCGTCTCGCGGCCGCCGGCCACCCAGGGCCGCTACGAGCATGTCGCCATCGCGCCCTATCCGCGGCACCTGGAACGCGAGGACCTGCTGCCCGACGGCCGGACCTTGCTGATCCGTCCAATCCGGCCCGAAGACGCCGAGAGCGAACGCGAATTCGTGCACAACCTGTCGGATCAGGCGCGCAAGTTCCGCTTCATGCATGCGCTCAACGACCTGACTCCGACCATGCTCGCCCGTTTCACCCATATCGACTATGCGCGCGAAATGGCGCTCATCGCGATCACGGAACTGAACGGCGAACCGACCCAGGTGGGCGTCGCGCGCCATGCGGTCAATCCGGATGGCAAGACCTGCGAATTCGCCATTGTCGTTTCCGACAAGGTGCAGGGTCAGGGCATCGGCACACGCCTCATGCAGGCGCTGATGGACGAGGCGCGCGAACGCGGCCTGTCGATCATGGAAGGCACCGTGCTGGCGGAAAACCGCGGCATGTTGCGGCTGATGGAAGGACTGGGCTTCACCATGCGCCGCTCGCCGGACGAGCGGGACATCATGATTGTGGAACGCTGGCTGTAGATACGTGCGGGCCGGCACAAACCGGGGGGACACAAATGCTCGGAATGATTTCACACAACGACTGCCTGCTGCATGATCCGGGATCCCATCATCCCGATCATGCCGACAGGCTTTACGCGATCAACAACCAGATCATCATGTCGGGCCTCGACTTCGTGCTGCGCCACTACGATGCGCCGCTGGCCACACGCGAGCAATTGGGGCGGGCACACGATCCGGCCTATGTGGACCGCGTCTTCGACATGGCCCCCAGCGAAGGCTCGGTGGAGATCGACGGCGACACGGTGATGTCGAAGGACACGCTGCAGGCCGCGCTCAGGGCCGCCGGCGCCGGTGTCATGGGCGTCGACCTGATCATGCGTGGCGAATCGAACCCGGTCTTCTGCGCCGTCCGGCCGCCAGGCCATCATGCAGAATATGCCAAGGCGATGGGCTTCTGCCTGTTCGACAACATTGCCGTGGCGGCGGCCCATGCGCTGGAAACCCATGGCCTGGAGCGCGTGGCCATCGTGGATTTCGACGTCCATCACGGCAACGGAACGGAAGATATTTTCAAGAATGACGAACGGGTCCTGTTCTGCTCTTCCTTCCAGCACCCCTTCTATCCGTATACAGGGCATGAATCCGATACGCGAAACCTCGTCGACGTGCCGCTTTCCGCGGGTGCGGACGGCACGGAATTCCGCAAGCAGATCCGCCAGCACTGGCTGCCGGCACTGGAGGATTTCCGGCCGCAATTCGTCTTCGTCTCCGCCGGTTTCGACGCGCATGTCCTCGATGACATGTCCGGCCTCAAGCTGACCGAGGCCGATTATGGCTGGATAACCGAGGAACTGGCGGCCATCGCCCGGACCCATGCGCAGGGCCGGCTGCTCTCGATGCTGGAGGGCGGCTATGAACCGGGGGCGCTGGCGCGCTCGGTCGTGGCGCATCTCAAGGCGCTTCTCGGCTGACGCCCCTCGTGGCGCGGCGGGCGGGCGATGCGCCTTGCCCGCCGGGCCGCTTTCGGGCTATCTGCCTGCGACCCGTTGTTCAAAGCATGAAGAGGCCAGGCAATGTCTCTGCCCGAAAAAGCATTTCCCGTATCCTGGGACCAGTTCCACCGCGACGCCCGGGCGCTGGCCTGGCGGCTGTCGGGCAAGGCGGAAAAATATCACGCCATCGTCTGTATCACCCGTGGCGGACTGGTTCCGGCCGCCATCATCTCGCGCGAGCTGAATATCCGGGTGATCGAGACCGTCTCCATCGCGTCCTACCACGACTATACCGAACAGGGTGAGTTAAAGGTGCTGAAGGACGTTTCGCCGGCGATCATGGAAAACGAGGGCGAAGGCGTGCTCATCGTCGACGACCTGACCGACACCGGCAAGACGGCCGCGATCGTGCGCGCCATGATGCCGCGCGCCCATTTCGCCACCGTCTATGCCAAGCCGAAAGGCGTGCCGCTGGTGGATACCTTCGTCACCGAGGTCAGCCAGGATACCTGGATCTACTTCCCCTGGGACATGGGCTTTACCTACCAGCAGCCCATATCCGACGGCCACAAGGGCTGACAATGGCGCCGGAAAAGGTGATTCGACCTTCCCGGTCCGGATCATGCTGCCAGGCATGCCGTTCGCGCGGGTATTTCAGCAACCCTGAATTGTTTTTGTCATGGAAACGTCACGGGAATCGGCTAGAAGGTCGTTCTTCGCTGGAATCTTCAAAGAACCCGCCTATCTTCGATGCATGATTACAAACCAGACGCGTGTACAAATGCTTGAGGGTGTTCGACGCATTCTCGGCGGTCCGGAGGCTGCCCTGCAATCTGCTGCCCTGCCGTGGCGAAAGTCCGGCAAGGGGATCGAGATCATGCTGGTCACAAGCCGCGGGACGGGACGATGGGTTCTGCCCAAGGGCTGGCCGGAAAAAGGCGAGACGCTGAGCGAATCCGCGGCTCGCGAGGCTGCCGAGGAAGCGGGGGTCGAAGGCCGGCCGGAAGACGACAAGGCCGGCGTCTATTACTATGACAAGGTATTGCGCAACGGCGTCATGCGCCGCTGCGAGGTTCACGTTTTCCCGATCCGTGTGCGGAGACTGGCAAAGGTGTGGCCTGAATTCGGGCAACGCGAGCGCAAGTGGTTTCCGCCGGCCAAGGCGGCCAAGCTTGTGGACGAACCCGATCTCGCCGAACTGATCGCGGGATTCTCGGGAAATCCCTGACGGGCGCAGCCGCGGACAGCGGTATGTGACAGTTTTGTGACAAGCCCCCTTGCGGCAAGGCGCAGGGGCGCGCTAAGGCGACCGGGATCGATACCGAACCAGAACCGGGAGCCATCATGGCCGGGGATAAGCCGCCGCTTCGCAAACATACGCTCGACAAGGATCTCGGCAAGCTTTCCCGGATCGAGGAAGCCACCGTCACGCTTTCGCGCGGGCTCGTGGCGCCCGGCGTGGCGCTCGCCTTTCTTGCACTGTCGGCTGTCTTTGCAGCCCTCTATGCGGGTTCTGGGGCCGGCGCGCTGACCGTCATCGCCGCGGCCGCCATAGGCGCCTACATGGCGCTCAACATCGGCGCCAACGACGTGGCCAACAATGTCGGCCCTGCCGTCGGCTCGCGCGCCATGACCATGGGCGGGGCGCTGGTGCTTGCAGCGGTCTGCGAGAGCGCCGGCGCATTGATTGCCGGCGGGGACGTGGTCTCGACCATTTCCAAGGGTATCATCGATCCGGCAACCGTTGCCAATCCGGACATCTTCGTTGCCGCCATGATGGCGGCGCTCATCTCTTCGGCGCTTTGGGTCAATCTGGCCACATGGATCGGCGCCCCCGTCTCGACCACCCATTCCGTGGTTGGCGGTGTCATGGGCGCGGGCATTGCCGCGGCCGGGATGGCTTCCGTCAACTGGCCGACGATGGGCGCGATCGCCGCGAGCTGGGTCGTCTCCCCCCTGCTGGGCGGCGTCATTGCGGCCGCCTTTCTCGCCTTCATCAAATCGTTCATCATCTATCAGGACGACAAGATCGCAGCCGCGCGCCGCTGGGTGCCCGTCCTCATCGCGATCATGGCCGGTGCCTTCGCTGCCTATCTGGCGATGAAGGGCTTGAAGAAGATCGTCCACCTGCCCGGTTCCTCCATCCTGTTTCTGGGCCTGGCGGTTGCCATCCTTGCCTGGGCGGTGGTCAATCCGCTGATCCGCCAGCAATCGGAAGGACTGGAAAACCGCAACCAGTCTCTGCGCAAGCTCTTCCGCCTGCCGCTCATCTTCTCGGCAGCCCTGCTCTCCTTCGCCCATGGCGCCAACGATGTGGCCAATGCCGTGGGACCGCTGGCTGCGGTGGTGCACACGGCGATGGAGGGGGATGTGGCCGCCAAGGTCGGCATCCCGCTCTGGGTCATGGTCATCGGCGCGATCGGCATTTCCATGGGCCTGCTGCTCTACGGCCCGAAGCTCATTCGCATGGTCGGTGAACAGATCACCAAGCTGAACCCGATGCGGGCCTATTGCGTGGCGCTGTCGGCGGCCATCACCGTGATCATCGCCTCCTGGCTCGGCCTGCCGGTTTCCTCCACGCATATCGCGGTCGGCGCGGTGTTCGGCGTGGGCTTCTTCCGCGAATGGTACACGGCAAAATCCAAGCGCCGCCGCGCCTATCTGGAGCGCAAGCAGGGCAAGCTCAGGGCCGAACGCAAGGCCGCTGCAGGCGTGTTCGAAGAGGCCTGGGAAGCGGCCGAGGAAAGCGAGGAAAATCCGGTCGCGCGCGACGAGATCATGCGCCGGCGGCTGGTCCGCAGGACCCATGCGACCACGATCGCCGCTGCCTGGGTCATCACCGTTCCGGCGGCTGCCGTGCTGGCGGCCCTTATCTTCACGGTGCTGCGACTGTTCTCCTGAGGTTGCGGCCCTGGCATGCCAAAGCGCGACCTGCCGCCGCGTGGTCCAGGCCAGCGGCGGCCATGGGCAATGAAACGGCGCGCATCGATCAGAACCGCGAAGCGGTGGATAATTTCCGGCGCCCTCCCCGTTATCCACACCCTCCCACATACAAGATGTAGCGTCACACAAGTTTCAAGGAACGAGTGCTTGACCGGTCCCGGCGAGTCACTTTTTATAAACCTCAAGTTCGGAGTTCGGGCGTGGGCGCGCCATGTCAAGCGTGCTGTCTTCCATCAGGTAACGCGTGCTGTCAGTTCGGGAGTCAATCGGCTTTCCGGTGACGGCGAAGCTGTGTCCGGCGTGCCACCATGCGGCCACCGGTCAATCGTAAACGGGGCGTTAACACTATATTTAGTGTTTGCGCCAAAACTGCACACAAGATAGAGTGAAGCTCCCTGATCGGGGGAATCATGAAATCAGGTGGGGGATATGCGGCGGGAACGCCGGTGCGGGCAGGCAAGCGGGGCTGTCTGGGCCAGCGGCGGAAACCGCCGGACGGGAAACGGGCGGATGCCGGTACACCATGTGCCCGGCATTGGTCGCAGCGGCCGGGACGGGCCACAACATCTAGCTTCTCCGGTGCGAGGACCGGAAAACCAAGGGGATCATGACAGATGCGCATTGAACGGCGGTTCACCACGACGGAAAGCGGAGCTTATGGCGGACTGGAATTCCGCAAGGCGACCAGCGAGATCCGCAATCCGGACGGCTCTGTCGTTTTCCGGCTGGAAAACATCGACGTGCCGGCCCGCTTTTCCCAGGTCGCCGCCGACATCCTGGCGCAGAAATATTTCCGCAAGGCCGGCGTGCCGGCGCGCCTGAAAAAGGTCGAGGAAAACGACGTCCCGTCCTTCCTGTGGCGTTCCGTGGCCGATGAGAAGGCACTGGCGGCCCTGCCGGAAGAGGAGCGCTACGGATCCGAGACCGATGCGCGGCAGGTCTTCACGCGTCTGGCCGGCACATGGACCTATTGGGGCTGGAAGGGTGGCTATTTCGACGGGGAAGAAGACGCCGCCGCCTTCATGGACGAACTGGCCTACATGCTGGCCGCGCAGATGGTCGCACCCAATTCGCCGCAATGGTTCAATACCGGCCTGCACTGGGCCTATGGCATCGACGGCCCTGGCCAGGGCCACTTCTATGTCGACCCCTTCACGGGCAAGCTGAAGCAGTCGGATTCCGCCTATGAGCATCCGCAGCCCCATGCCTGCTTCATCCAGTCGGTCGGCGACGATCTCGTCAATGACGGCGGCATCATGGATCTCTGGGTTCGCGAGGCGCGCCTGTTCAAATACGGGTCGGGCACGGGTTCCAATTTCTCCCACCTGCGCGGTGAAGGCGAGAAACTGTCGGGCGGCGGCAAGTCATCCGGCCTGATGAGCTTCCTGAAGATCGGCGACCGGGCTGCCGGCGCCATCAAGTCGGGTGGCACCACGCGCCGCGCCGCCAAGATGGTGGTGGTCGATATCGATCATCCCGACATCGAGGCCTATATCGACTGGAAGGTGAAAGAGGAGCAGAAGGTCGCCGCTCTCGTCACCGGCTCCAAGATCGTCAAGAAGCATCTGGCCGCCATCATGAAGGCCTGTGTCAATTGCGCAGGCCATGACGACGACTGCTACGACCCGAAGCTCAATTCGGCCCTCAAGCGCGCCATCAAGGACGCCAAGCGCGACCAGGTGCCGGAGAACTATGTCAAGCGCGTCATCCAGTTCGCGCGCCAGGGCTACACTTCGATCGAGTTCAAGACCTATGACACGGACTGGGATTCGGAAGCCTATCTGACCGTCTCCGGCCAGAACTCGAACAATTCGGTCTCGCTGAAGGACGATTTCCTGCGTGCCGTGGAAGAGGATGGCGACTGGAACCTCGTCAACCGCATCGACGGCAAGGTGGCGAAGACGCTGAAGGCGCGCGACCTGTGGGAGAAGATCGGCCATGCCGCATGGGCTTCCGCCGATCCGGGCCTGCATTTCAACACGACCATGAACGACTGGCACACCTGCAAGGCGGCCGGCCCCATCCGCGCCTCCAATCCGTGCTCGGAATACATGTTCCTGGACGACACGGCCTGCAACCTGGCCTCGCTGAACCTGCTGCAATTCAAGGACGCGGACACGGGCCGCATCCGCATCGACGACTACGAGCATGCCGTGCGCCTCTGGACGGTCGTGCTGGAAATCTCCGTCATGATGGCGCAGTTCCCGTCGAAGCAGATTGCCAAGCTGTCCTACGAATACCGCACGCTGGGTCTCGGCTTCGCCAATATCGGCGGCCTGCTGATGACCTCCGGCATTCCCTATGACAGCCCGCAAGGCCGCGCCATCTGCGGCGCGCTGACGGCCATCATGACCGGCGTGGCCTATGCCACTTCAGCGGAAATGGCCGGCGAACTGGGCACTTTCCCCGCCTACAAGCCGAACCGCGATCACATGCTGCGCGTCATCCGCAACCACCGCCGGGCCGCACACGGCCTTGGTGAGGGCTATGAGGATCTGGCCGTCGCGCCGGTGCCGCTGGATCATGCCAATTGCCCCGATGCCGCACTGATCGAGCATGCCACCGGCGCCTGGGACAAGGCGCTGGAGCTGGGCGAAAAGAACGGCTACCGCAATGCGCAGGCAACGGTCATCGCGCCCACCGGCACGATCGGCCTGGTCATGGACTGCGACACGACGGGCATCGAGCCGGATTTCGCGCTGGTGAAATTCAAGAAACTGGCCGGCGGCGGCTATTTCAAGATCATCAACCGCGCCGTTCCGGCTGCCTTGCGCACGCTCGGCTACAGCGAGAGCCAGATCGCCGAGATCGAGGCCTATGCGGTCGGCCATGGCAACATGAACCAGGCGCCGGGGATCAACCCGTCCGCCCTGAGGGCCAAGGGCTTCACCGATGACAAGATCGAAGCCCTGAACACGGCGCTCAAGAGCGCGTTCGACATCAAGTTCGCCTTCAACAAGTGGACGCTGGGCGAGGATTTCTGCCTGCACACGCTGGGCTTCACCAATGAGCAGCTCGATGACTTCTCCTTCGAGATGCTGCCGGCGCTGGGCTTCACGAAGAAGGAGATCGAGGCCGCCAACATCCACGTTTGTGGCGCCATGACGCTGGAAGGGGCGCCATTCCTGAAGGAAGCGCATCTGCCGGTCTTCGATTGCGCCAATCCGTGCGGCAAGATCGGCAAGCGCTATCTGTCGGTGGAAAGCCATATCGACATGATGGCGGCGGCCCAGCCCTTCATTTCCGGCGCGATCTCCAAGACGATCAACATGCCCAACGATGCGACCGTCGAGGATTGCAAGAGCGCCTACTTGCGCTCCTGGAAAAAGGCGTTGAAGGCCAACGCGCTCTACCGGGACGGCTCCAAGCTGTCGCAGCCGCTCAATGCCTCGCTGATCGAGGACGAGGAGGATGAGGAGGACACGCTGGAAGCCATCGTCGAGGCGCCGAAGGCAGCCGCGGCGGCAGCCGTCACGGAAAAGATCGTCGAGCGCATCGTCGAGAAGGTATCGCGCGAACGCGAGAAATTGCCGAACCGGCGCAAGGGCTATACCCAGAAGGCCGTGGTCGGCGGCCACAAGGTCTATCTGCGCACCGGCGAATTCGATGACGG
Organism: Zhengella sp.; assembly: GCF_041397485.1. Taxonomy (NCBI): domain Bacteria; kingdom Pseudomonadati; phylum Pseudomonadota; class Alphaproteobacteria; order Hyphomicrobiales; family Notoacmeibacteraceae; genus Zhengella; species Zhengella sp. The sequence goes on from NZ_JAWKWO010000001.1 coordinate 60,848, forward strand.
ACGCTTGGGCGAAATCTTCATCGACATGCACAAGGAAGGTGCTGCCTTCCGCGCGATGATGAACAACTTCGCCATCGCCATCTCGCTCGGCCTGCAATATGGCGTGCCGTTGGAGGAATATGTCGAGGCCTTCACCTTCACCAAGTTCGAGCCGGCCGGCATGGTCATCGGCAACGATGCCATCAAGAACGCCACGTCCATTCTCGACTACACCTTCCGTGAACTGGCCGTGTCCTATCTCGGCCGGCATGATCTCGCCCATGTCGACACCTCGGACTTCACCAACACCGCACTCGGCAAGGGCATCACCGAGGGCAAGCTTCAGCCGGTCTCCAAGGGCCTGACCCGCGGCGCCTCGCTGAAAGTGGTGACCGGTACGGAAACGCCGAAGGGCTCGGCGACCACCCCTGCCCCGAAGGCACCGGGTTCGGCGCCGATGCGCGCCGTCTCCGGCGCGGCGGCCGTCGCGGTGGCGGCGAAGTCGAACGTGCTGGAACTGCGCGAGGAATCGACCGCCTTCAAGCGCGACTACGAAGAACGCGCGAAGGAGTTCGAGGACGAGGCGGAGATGGAGGAACTGTTCTCCGACGACGCCCAGAACGAGGCGGAAGCCGCCAAGGCGGAGGCGAAGAAGGTGGAGAACGACCGGCGCGCCAAGGCGATCATGCAGGGCTATACGGGCAATTCCTGCCCGGAATGCCAGAACTTCACCATGGTGCGCAACGGCACCTGCGAGAAGTGCGACACCTGCGGCTCTACGTCGGGCTGCAGTTGACCCGAACCCGCCTCTGAGCGGTATGCCACACACCTGTCGTCCAGAGTTCGGGGGCATGTTTGCCCCCGAAATCGTTTGCCCCGTCTGTCAATGCCGGTAGCCCAAGCCGCGCCGAACGCCGCGCAAATCCGCCGCTTCCAGAAAAGGCAGCGACGCGCGACCGTGGATCTGGAGGGGCCGGCGGCTGTTCTCACACGATTCCGAAATCGGAAAGGGCGGCATAATCATCTGTAAATGCCGCCTGGATCGCAACACCGTCGAGCACGCTGTCGAAGATCAGCCCGGCTTCGATCCTGCCGTCAAACAGGCTGTCAATGCGATCGTTGTCCTCCGTCCGGTTCATGGTACTGCCACCGAAAACCAGGTTTTCATCCGCGTTCAGCCAGTTCGCTCCGGTTTCCTCCAGATCGGCGATCTCACCGTCGAGATAGAGGCGGGCCACGCCGCCACCGAAGGTAAAGGCTGCCTCATGGGTTTCACCCGCAGCGATGCTGTCGCGCGCGACCAGGGTGTGTGACCTGTCCGTGGTCTGGAAACGGACGACAAGATCGTCTCCCTGCACATACATCGTCAGGTGGCCGCCATCCTGGTAGCCGTATCCGTCACGCGAGAACAGGGTGTCGCGGTCGCCATCGGTATCGTCGGGCGTGAAGCGGACCAGCACGCTGGCTTCGGCCAGCGCGAATGCCGGCGCCGACACTTCCTCATGGTATCCGCCTGAACGCGAGACGGTGAGCGGTCCATCGAGCGCAAACACCTGTCCCGCCTTCAGCGCGGCAAGATCGACATTCCCGACTGTCAGCGCTTCGTTGCGCAACACCCCGTCCTGCAAGTCCTGGCCCAAGAGACCGTTCAGCCAGTCGGCGACGGTGGAAACCGATGCATTCCTGTCGCCGTCCTCGTTGAGGAAGCGGCCGCGATCGATCTCGAACCCGATATGATAGATGCCGTCGGCAACCGTGTTGACGGCATTCCTGCCGAACAGTTCGGAGACCGCGCCATCGCCCTGGACGAGGTGAAACCCGGTTTCCGCGCCCTCCTCGTCATCCCCGTGCAATCCGGTGAACAGCGCCAGCGTCTGCGTGTCGGACCGGATATACTGGTTGATGTCGTAGATGTCGAAGGTGGAAATCGTGCCATCATTGGCCGCGCCGGTGGCTTTTATGGCCGTCAGGATGATGGCGTTGAGACCATCGGCAGCCTCGGCGCCGGCGCGGATATCGGATGTGGAAATGCGCTGCTGCAAGCGATCGTCGTCCGTGATCGTGTCCACCAGGATGTCGAGCCCGGTTCCGCTGCTGCCATGGACATAGGGGTTGACGGTGGACGCGGCCGCCAGCGCGGCCATGTCGGTTTCCGACAAGAGGCTGTCGAGCCACCCGGCGACGGTCTGCAGGGATGCATTGGCATTGCCGTCCTCGTTCAGAAGCCGGTCGCCGCGAATCTCGAACCCGATATGGTACAGGCCGTCGGCAACGGAATCGATGGCGTTCGAACCGTATAGCAGGGTCGTCGCCCCGTCCTTCCGGACGAGGTGGAAGCCCGTTTCCACGTCGTTGGCGTCATCGCCATGGGCTGCCATGAAGGCATCGAACCGGGCCGCGTCCTCGCGAATATAGCGGTTGATCTCATGAATGTCGGCGGTCCGGATGGTGCCGTTGACGGCCACCCCGGTCCCGATGATCGCCTCCACGATCAACGCGTTGAGTTCATTTGCTGCTTCGGCGCCGCCACGGATATCGAATTCGGATATCCGCGCCTCGAGACCGGGATCGTCCATAATGACGGAAACCAGGTGATCGAGGCCGGTACCCGTGCCGCCCGGGGATGGTGCGTTTCCGGTGGCCAGCGTCCCGGCCTGAAGATCGGCGGCGAGCAGTTCATCGAGCCAGTAGGCGACTGTCTGGACGGAGGCATTGCGGTTGCCATCCTCGTTCAGGAACCGGCCGTTCTCCACTTCGAACCCGATATGGAAAATGCCGTCGAACACCGTGTCGAGGGCGTTTTCGCCGAACAGAAGGGTCTGGCCGCCATCGTTCTGCAACAGGTGATAGCCTGTTTCCACGCCATCCTCGTCATCACCATGCGCGGCGACGAAGGCATCAATGCGGGTGGGATCGGAGCGGATCCACTGGTTGATGGCCAGGACATCGGAGGCCGTGATGGTGCCGTCATCGGCCAGCCCGTATGTCGCGATGCCATCGAGGATCAACCGGCTGATCGCCATGCCGGCATCGATGCCCTCGACCTGCCCTGATGTCGCGACGTTGCGCTCGATGCCCGGATCGTCGAACACGATGCCGGCCAGGAGGTCAAGCCCGGTGCCGGTTGTCGCGACGGCGAGCGGATCCGCATCAGCGTTGAACAGCGCGCCGGTGCCGTTGGCCGCGGCGTCGAGATCCTCCGAAAGCAGGGAGTCGAGCCACCAGGCAATGTCTTCCAGGGAGGCATTGCGGTTGCCGTCTTCATTGATGATGTTCCTGCCTTCGTAACCGAAGACGAGATGATAGATGCCGTCAAAGACCGTATTGACGGCATTGTCGCCATACATCCGGGTCTGCGCCCCGTCGCTCTGCACCCGATGGAAGCCGGTCTCGATTCCTTCCTCATCGTCGCCATGGAAGGCGATGAAGGCGTCTGCCCGATTGTCGGCGATCCAGTCCGACAGGTCCCGAACGTCATCGGCCGTCAGGCGGCCGTCATTGCCAAGTCCGGTGGCCCGGATCGCCTCGACAATGATGTGGTTCATGCCGTCGGCGGCGGCGGCTCCGCCGGCCACTTCTTCCGGCGGCAACCGCCTTGCAAGGCCGACGTCATGGACGATGACATCGATGACCGCGTCGAGGCCGGTTCCCGTCGAGCCTGCCGGCAGGCTGGCGGACGCGGCCGGCGCACCAGCCAAGGCGGTAGCCTGCGGCACGGCGCCGGTAAACGCCTGAATTTCGGCACTGGAAAGCGCCTTGTCGAAGACGGTGACGTTTGAAACCCGTCCATCATGGGGATCGGCGGTCCAGTCCGGGCGACTGGCGCTGCGCGCCCAGATGTTCACGCCAATGCCGATCTCCCGGTCATTGCCCTCCCAGGTCGCGGAAGCAGCCTCGGCGTCAAGACGGACGCCGTCGAGATAGAGCGTTGCCTCCTTGCCATCGAAGGAGAAGGCCAGCGCATGGGTGCTCCCCGGCTCCACCACATCCCTGGCTTTCAGGTAGACGGATTCGCTGTCCGTCTGGAAGCGGATGTGGATGTCATTGCGCTCGACCCAGATGGTGGTGTCGCCGCCGGCGCCAAAACCGCTGCCGTCCTTGGAAAAAAGGACGTCGCGTCCGCCATCCTCCGGCGTGTCGGCAGTGAAGTCGAAAACGAGCGTTCCGGCCTCCAGTTGCAGTTGGTCCTGGTGACCGGTGACGACGTAGCCCGTACCATTGTCCACATCAACGTCACCCTCGTGCACAAACACGATATGCGCGGCAAGGGCGTCGAGATCGACATTCAACGGATCGGCATCCGGATTGCGCAAGACCCCACTGACAAGATCGTCCTTCAGCAATTCATTGAGCCAGAAGGCGACCTGGTCCACCGAGGCGTTCCTGTTGCCATCCTCGTTCAGGAACCGGCCGCCTTCGATCTCGAAGCCGATGTGGTAAATGCCGTCCATCACCGTGTCGATGGCACTGCGCCCGAAAAGCGTGGTCCGGCTGCCGTCGTCCTGAATCAGGTGAAAACCGGTTTCCACACCGGCCTCATCGTTTCCATGCAACGCGACAAAGCTTGCCAGGCGCGCGGCGTCGGCGCGGATCCACTGATTGACGTCATGCAGATCGATCCCGGTTATGACACCGTCATCGGCAGCGCCGACGGCCCTGATGCCCTCCAGGACCAGCGCGTTGAGGCCATCGGCTGCCGCCGCTCCACCGGCGATCTGCGACGTGGCGATGCGCAGTTCAAGGCCCGGATCGGCATTGACGATGTCGACCAGCGCGTCGAGACCGGTTCCGGTCGTGCCCGTCACGAACGACATGACAGCGCCATTTGCAAGCGCGCCCATGTCACTGTCGCTCAGCAGCCCGTCGATCCATGCCGCCACATCCTCGACCGTCTGGTTCCTGGCACCGTCCTCATTGAGGAAACGCCCGCCATCGATATCGAAGCCGAAGTGATAGATGCCGTCGGCAACCGTGTTGACGGCATTCTCTCCGTAGAGCCGTGCAACCGCCCCGTCGTCCTGAACGAGGTGGAAACCGGTCTCAACACCGTCCTCGTCATCGCCATGGGCATCGATGAATTCCGCCAGGCGCCCGGCATCCGAGCGCAGCCAGGTGTTCACATCACGCATGTCGGCTGCCGTGATTCGGCCGTCATTGGCAGCACCGGTCGCAAAAAGGCCGTCGAGCAGAAGCTGGTTCAGGATGTTGGCGGCCTGCGCACCGCCTGCGATGTCGCTGACCGCGATCTTCCGGTCCAGGCCGATATCGGTCTCGATGATATCCACCAGCACATCAAGCCCGGTGCCGGTCGCGCCGCCTGGCAGCGGATCGACAGACAGGTTGACCAGAGCGCCCTGCGCCAGATCCGGATCAAGCAGATTGTCGAGCCACGCGGCCACCGTCGTCACGGAGGCATTCCTGTCGCCGTCCTCGTTGAGAAAGCGGCCTTTCTCGATCCCGAAACCGATGTGGTAGAGACCGTCGGCAACCGTGTTCACGGCGTTGGCGGCATACAGCCGCGCGCTCGCGCCATCCCCTTGCACAAGATGGAAACCGCTTTCCGTATCGCCATCGTCGTCGCCATGCAGCGCCATGAATTTTTGCAGCAGGACCGCATCGGAGCGAATCGCGGCATTGATCTCGTAGACATCCGCGGCGCTGATCCTGCCGTCATTGGCCAGCCCCCTGTCGCGGATGATATCGATGATGATCGCATTGATATCCGATGCGGCTTGCGCGCCGTCCCGGATTTGCGATGTCGATATGCGATGCGAAAGGCCGGGATCCTGCACGATGATGTCGATGAGTTGATCGAGGCCGGTTCCGGTGCGTGACACGGCGAGCGGATCGGCATCGGAGGCCAGAGCCCCGCTGCCCTTGGCGGCCTGTGCAAGGTCGTCTTCGAGGAGTTCGTTCAACCACCAGGCCAGCTTTGCCAGCGAGGCATTCCGGTTGCCGTCCTCATTGATGATGTTGTTGCCGTCATAGCCGAAGACGAGATGGTAAAGCCCGTCGGCGACCTGATTGACCGCGTTGCTGCCGAAAAGAATGCCGGATGCACCGTCGCCCTGCACCAGATGGAAACCCGTCTCCACGCCATCCTCGTCATCCCCGTGAAGCTGGATGAACTTGTCGGCATGGTGGGTCCGGATGTGGTCTGACACATCGCGGACGTCAGCCGCGGTGATCAGCCCATCATTGCCGATGCCAAGGGCGCGAATGCCCTCGACAATGATCTCGTTCATTGCATTGGCCGCCGCGGCGCCGCCATGAATCTCGGCCGGGTCGATCCTGGCGCGAAGGCCGTCGTCCTGGAGAATGATCGTGACAAGCCGGTCAAGGCCGGTTCCGGTCGTCGGATGAATTCCGGCTGCTGCAAGTACCATCGCGCCTGCTTCCCTGTTTCCGCATCACTTGGCCCCGGCAGGGAAAGCCTAGGCGCCTCAAAGACGCCACGGCAACCTCTTGCGCCCAATATCAGAAACGAAGCATGAATCGGGTTGATGGTAAATTGTGTAAACTTAAGTGCAAGATCTCGAATACTGATGATATTCCAGTGAAATTCCTTTTTTTAATGCATCTTCAAGCCATCTTTTCTTGGTTTATCGATGCCTTGTCCTGTTGTCAGCGGCCCCGTCCCGGCACGCCGCTACTCGCTCCGGCAGGCTTGCTCAGTGCTTCACGTCCTTGTCCTGCAGGCCGTAGCTGGAGAAGCCCGCCATGGTCTCGGCGATCTGTTCGTCCGACAGAACGACCGGGCCGCCGATCTGCAGCGCCTGCCAGTAGAGCCGGGCCAGCATTTCCAGTTCCACCGCCAGCCACATGGCCTTTTCCAGCGACGGGCCGACGGCGATCATGCCATGATTGGCCAGAAGGCAGCCATTGCGCCCTTCAAGCGCCTTGACCGCCTCTTCCGACAGTTCCTTCGTGCCGTAGCGGGCATAGCCGGAGCAGCGGATGGTCGGTCCGCCAAAGGCGGCGATCATGTAGTGGCCGGCGGGGATCTCCCTGCGCGCCAGAGCCAGCGTCGTGCAATAGGGCGCATGCGTGTGCACGATGGCGTTGACGTCCGGCCGGGCGCGCATGATGTCGAGATGGAAGCGCCATTCCGTGGATGGTTTCAGCGGGCCATCCCAGGAGCCATAGTCGCGCTCCAGCGGCATGGCGGCGATCATGTCCGGTGTCAGCGCCTCATAGGGCGTGGCGCTCGGCGTGATCAGCATGTGATCCTCCCGGCGAACGGAGATGTTGCCCGCCGTGCCGTGATTGAGGCCACTGGCATTCATGCCAAGGCAATGGTCGATGATCGACTGGCGGATGGCGGTTTCTTCGGCATTGTCTGTCATGGTCTGTTCCATCATTGCGGATTTCTTCGCATCCCGCCTGAATGGCGGGCGTGAGCGCTTGCGCGCCGGCTGCCTCATGCGGTGTGATAGTTCTCAAGGGCGACCCGCAGCGCGTCGCCGCATGTCACGGCAGCGACAATGGCATTGGCCAGCGGCACCTGGTCCGCCGGCAGCGCTTGTGCTGCTGCCATGGCCGCAAGCGGCGCCTCGAGCGAGGCTGCGACCAGCGTGCCTTCCACCGTCTCTCCCTTCAGTGGTCCCTCCATGGCCTGCGCATAGGTCAGGCCTTCACCCAGAAGCCGGCCGAGACGGCTGTTGCGGCCGGCCTGGGTGGTCACGTGGAGGTCGCCGAGACCGGCAAGTCCGTAGGCCGTCGACGGATTGCCGCCCGAGGCGGCGACAATGCGCGCCAGTTCCGTGACAGCCTGGTTGAAAAGACTGGCAGTTTCGTTGTTGAGGCCTGCCCCGTTGACAGCGGGTTGCGACGGCGCCCGGCCGGACGGAACGGACACGCCGATGGCGTAGAAATTCTTCAGGGCCGCGCAGATCTCCAGCCCGGTCAGGTCATCGGTATGGGCGAGATGATAGTAGTCCGTGGACAGGACCGCAGCCCATTTCGCCGCCAGCGTCTGTTCCGTGAAGCCGAGGATGGCTGACGTCTGCCGGCGAACGGCCAATTCCCCGGCTATGCATGGCCCGCCGACCGCGCCGATAGGGCCATGTGCCACCCCTCGCCTTGCCAGTTCACGCTGCACGAATTCAGGCAGGGTTTCGACCCTGTCGCGGGTTTCCGCTATGCCCTTCGTAAGAAGCACGATCGGCGCCTCACCCGTGGCGCATTCCGTCAGCCGGTCGATGGCCCAGCCGATGCCGGGTGTCGAGACGCCGACAACGATCAGGTCGGCGGGCCGTGCCAGCGTCGCGGCCAGTTCGCTGACCGGCAGCGGCGTGACATTCGCGCCGATCTCCGCCTTCAGCCGTGGATGGATGCGGCCGGCCTGCATCGCGGCGACAAGATCGCCGTCAAGATGCGTGCCCACGAGGTCCACCGTCATGCCGTTGTCGGACAGCGGCGTGGCGAAGGCCGTGCCCATGACGCCCGCACCCAGTATGACGACCCTTGGCATCAGCGGCCTCCCACGAAACGGTCAAGGCCGGCATAGACGGGTTTCAACCGGTCATAGAGCCCTTCATAGACGGCGTAGAGTTCGTCATAACGCGCCCTTGCCAAAGGATCAGGCTCGGAAACGGCCACGATCTTCCCTGTCATCGCCGAAGCTGCCTCTTCAAACCCCGGATACCAGCCCGCGGCGACCGCCGCGCAGACGGCGGCGCCCAGCGACGATGCTTCCACGGTCTCCGACCGTTGCACGGTCTTGCCGGTCACATCGGCGAAAATCTGCCGCCAGACCTGCGATGCCGCGCCCCCGCCGATGGCGACGTAGCGCTCGACCGACTGGCCAAGCGCCGCTTCTGCCGCGGAGGCCGACAGGCGCAGTTCCAGTGCCAGTCCCTCCATCAGCGCCCTGAACATGTGGGCGCGCGAATGCGCCCCCGACAGGCCGACAAAGGCGCCGCGCGCCGATGAATCCCAGTAGGGTGACATCACGCCCTGCCAGTAGGGCACCATCAGCAGGCCCTGCGAGCCGATCGGCACGCCGGCGCTTTCGCGTTCCAGACGCGCCAGGATTTCGCCCGGCGTTCCGGGTTCGCCCGCGCACATGGTTTCCAGGAACCAGTTGACTGTGAATGTGCCGGCGCGCACGCAGGCCTCGTAGTAATAGCCCTCGCCCGTCGGCCCGCCCATCGTGCGCCATGCAAGCTGGTTGAGGTAGGCCGTGCCGTAAATGCCGGAGACGAGCGCGGTGCCGATGTTGAGATAGGCCGTCTGCGGCGTCAGCGCGGCACAGCCGAGGCCGGCAAGCTGGCCGTCGCCGCCGCCGGCCACCACCGGCGTGCCCTCGGGAAGGCCGGTTTCGGACGCAACGGCGGCGGACAGCGTTCCCAGAACCGTGCCGGGCCGTTCGGGCTCCGGCAGGCGGGTGGCATCAATGCCGGCCGCGGCCATGATCTGCGGCGACCAGCGCTTGGCCTCCTGGTCGAACAGGCCGAGCGGATCGGCGCTCGCCCAGCTCGTTGCCCAGCGGCCGGTCAGCCGAAACGTCAGATAGCCATGGACATCGGAAAAGAAGTCCGTCGCGTCATGGCGTTCCGGCTCGTGGCGGCGCATCCAGTAAATGCGGTTGACTGCAGGAATGACATCGACCGGCTTGCCGGAAATGCGATGGATGGAGGGCGTGCCGTCGGGATCGGTGCCGACGGCGTTTGCCAGTTCGTCCACCACGGGCCGGGCGCGATCATCCAGCCAGACCATGGCGGGGCGGACAGCGGAACCGTCACGGCGAAAGATGCCGAGTGTCTCGCGCTGGTTGCTGATCGACACCGCCCGGATGCGGCCGGGATCGACAGCGGCGGTAACCTGCGCCAGCGCCGTGCGCGTGGAGGCCCACCAGTCTTCCGGATCCTGTTCGTACAGGTTCGGCTCCGGGCTCGAAAGCGGGATTTCCGCCCGCCCCTCCGCCACCGCATGCCCCTCCGGTGTCCAGGCAATGGCCTTGGTGGCCGTGGTCGAGGAATCGATGCCGATGACAAGATCGCTCATGGTGCCGTCCCTTCCCTTCCCCCGGACTTGCGCGCCGCAAGAAGCCGGTCCGCGATTTCACGAAAGCCGGTGCCGCCCCTGCCCTTAGTCAGCCATTTGGGCGGCGTGGCAATCTGGGTCCTGAAATCAAGTACATTGGCCACGCCACAGGCATTGTCGAAGAAGCCGAACATGGGCTGGTCGTTCGGGCTGTCGCCGACAAAGGCGATTTCGGCGTTCCGGGCGGCAATGTCGATGCCCAGGATGTCCTGGGCGAAGGTGCGCGACATGGTCAGCTTGTCGTAGTCCCCGAACCAGCCGTTGACGTGAATGGAGGAAACCTTGGCCACGGCCCCCTCCTCCTCGAAAATCGACTTGATGCGCGCCACGTCGGTCTCGGGCAGAGGGTCCACGTCCTCGCAGAAGTCGATTGCCAGGTCGGCCAGCCGGAAGGGCTGATCGGCGGAAATGGCGGCGCCGGGAACCTCTGCGGCGATGCGCTGCCGGATGCGATCGAACCTGCCCGGATCGGCCAGATGGGCCTCGACGGCGGGATGGGCCTTGCGGATCATCTTCCGGGCTGCGTGGTCATAAGCATAATAGAAGGCGCCATTCTCGCCCACCACGCCGGCAACCGGCCAGAAGCGGGCGACCATGTCGCACCAGCCCGCCGGTCGGCCGGTGATCGGGGCAATGGCGATCCCTGCCTCGTGCAGGTCTTCAAGCGCCTGATATGCCGTGGCCAGGAGACGGCCTTCCGTGGTCACCGTGTCGTCGATATCGGTGAAAAGCACCGTGATGCCGGCGGCGACATCATCGGGCATGTCCGCGACGGGCCGCATCGTTCAGACCTCCCGTGCCGCCATCTCGCCGAGCACGCCACTGTCGCAGGCAATGTCAGCGAAGGAGAAGCGGTCGCGCATTTCATGGGCATGGGTCACCGCCTCGCGGTAGAAATCCACCGGCACGCCGAGCGACTGGGCGGATGTCGGTCCGCCAGCATCTGCAAGGTGCTGGCGAAGCACATCCGGGGCGACCGCCATGTCGAGGCATTCGGCACGCAATTCCGGCCAGATGCGTTCGATGCGTCGATTGAATGCCTCGGCGCCGGCCTCGTCGAATGCCTTCTTGCGATAGAGCGCCTCGCATTGGGCGGCCACTTCCGGCCCCATGCGGCGCGCCATGTCGTCCGCATCGATACCGGTGGGGCGCACCTGCGGTGCCGTTTCGCTTTGTAGGAAGTCGTGCTGGATGCGCGCCATCGTCAGCGTCGCCACGCCAACCTGCTGGCCATGAACGGACCCCGGATGCCGGTCGCCGGCAAAGCAGTCGATGTAATGGGAAATCTGGTGCTCGCCCATGGAGCCGTGGTTGGAAACGCCGGTGAAACTGACGCCCAGCCCGCACAGCGTGAGAACCCGGAACAGGGTACCCACGGCCTCGACATTACCCCTGGCGATGCCGGTGGCCTGTTCCATCAGCACGATCTCGTCGGGGATTTCGAGAAGATAGGGGACATGGTGATAGGCCGTGCCCAACAGGCGGTGCGACATCCACCAATCGATCTGGGCCACCGACCGGCACAGACAATCGCCGAAGCCGGCGGCGTTGAGCCAGGCAGGCGCTTCGGCACAGGTCTCCAGATCCACGAAGAAGCCTGCCGGCGCCTGGGCAGGCAGCGAAACCTTCAATCCGCTGTCCAGCGTGATGGAGGCCGTGGTGGAGGTGTAACCGTTCATCGAGCCGGCGGTCGCGAAGACGCAATAACGCGTGCCATTTTGCAGCGTGGCGTATTTCGTCAGATCGTTGATCGTGCCCGACCCCACCGCGACGGCGGAGGCGAAAGGCTTGAGGCGTTCGGTCAGGTCGCGCACCGTCGCCATGTCCGCGTGAGGATGATCGAGGACGATCTCGGTGACGTCGCCCAGCGGCCGGAGCGCGCGGGCGATGCGCTCGCCCATCGCCTTGTGGGTATTGCTGTCGGACACCACGGCGAAGGGCGGCTTGAAACCCAGCGCGGCGACGAGATCGGCTTCCCGCCCCTTCAGGCTCTCGGCGAAGACGATGCTGTCATAGGGCGGAGCGGGGTAGCGCTTGCCATTGAGCGGATTGATCCATCGCCCGTCGCAGATGTCGTCGATCAGGGCGGTCCAGTTTTTCGGGGTGCCGGCGGCGGGATTCATGGCTTCCTGTTCGCTCAAAGTGAAATTCGCTCGCCGCTTGCCCGGTCAAAGACATGGAGCTTGCCCGGATCGATGGCGAAGGACATGCGTTCGCCTGCATGGCGATAGGCCGAACGCGGCGCCACGGCGACAAATTCGGTGCCCTCCACATCAAGGTGGAATTGCACGTCCGCACCGGTCTTCTCGGCAATCTGCAGCGTGCCCATGATCGCGCCATCGGGATCGAACGTGACATCATTGGGCCGGACGCCGCATGTCACTGCCTTGCCGGCATGGGCGGCATAGCCCGACGGCAGATCGAGCGCGAGATGACGCGCGCGGAAGCGAACCGCGTTGCCGTCGGCCTCGATCTCCCCGTCGATGCAATTGATCTGCGGCGAACCGATGAACTCGGCGACAAAAAGGCTGTTGGGCCGGTCGTAGAGATCGTCGGGCGAACCTTCCTGGACGATCTTGCCGTCCTTCATCAGCACGATCTTGTCGGCCATCGTCATGGCTTCGATCTGGTCATGCGTCACATAGATCGTGGTCGCCTTCAGGCGATCATGGAGCTGGCGGATTTCCACCCGCATGTGGGCGCGCAGCTTGGCATCCAGGTTGGAAAGCGGTTCATCGAAGAGGAACACCTTGGCATCGCGCACCATGGCGCGGCCCATGGCCACGCGCTGGCGCTGGCCGCCCGAGAGTTCCGAGGGCTTGCGGTCCAGCAATTCGGTGAGGTTGAGGACACGGGCCGCCTCATCCACCTTCTGCCGGATTTCCTCGGCCGATTTCTTCGCAACCTCCAGGCTGAAGCCGATATTGTCGCGTACCTTCATGGTCGGATAGAGCGCGTAGTTCTGGAACACCATGGCGATGTCACGGTCGCGCGGATGCATGTCGTTGACCACGCGCCCGTCAATTGCGATTTCGCCGGCGGTCACCGTTTCCAGCCCCGCCGTCATGCGCAGCAGGGTGGTCTTTCCGCAACCCGAAGCCCCGAGCAGGACGACGAATGTTCCATCCTCGATGTCCAGCGAGAGGTCGTTGAGAACCTGTACGGAGCCGAAGGATTTTCCGACTTTTCGGTATTCGACATTGGCCATTCAGGGCGCCTCAGTATTTCTGACGCGTCGGCGTCAGGCAGATTTCCTGGACAAGGGCTTCCTGGGGAAGCCGGTAGGCATTGAGGATCAGGTCCGCAACGATTTCCGGACCGATGCCGCCGCCCATCCTGACCTTGTTTTCCTTGTATTCGCGAAGCGTCTTCTCATCGAGAACGCCGGTCAGAACCTCCGTCTCGATCACGCCCGGCGAGACGACAAGTACCCTGACGTTGTAATCCGACAGGTATTCCCGCAAGGATTCCGAAACCGCGTGGACGAAGAACTTGGTGCCGCAATAGACGGTATGGTCGGGATAGACCTTGCGTCCGGCAATCGAACTCATCATCACCAGCGTGCCGTGCCGGCGCTCCATCATGGCGTTCATGACCGCATGGACCGTGTTCATCACACCCTTGGTGTTGATGTCGATCATCTCGTCCCATTCTTCCGGCGGCTGGCGGCCGATATCGGCGAGACGGGCAAGGCCGGCATTGGCGAACATCATGTCCACCGGGCCGTATTGCGCTTCCGCCCTGGCCACCGCATCGGCAATCTGCGCGCGGTCACGTACATCCACTTGCGCTATCACGGAATCCGGCAGGTTCATTGCTTCCATGCGGTCCACGCGGCGTGCCATCATCAGCACCGGGTGCCCGGCCGCCGAAAACGCCCGTGCGGTTGCCTCGCCTATGCCCGAACTGGCGCCTGTGATCGCTATGAGCGGTTTGTCGGCCATGATCCCGTATTCCCTCGCTTGCGTTTCTTCCGGTCAGGGGAGCGGCGGCAAGGCGCCGCCGCTCCGGTTCGTGTTCGGGTCTGTTCCTCAGCCCTGGACGATCTTGTCGACCGCCTGGGCGATGTCGTCCATCGCTTCCTTGGCCGAACCGTAGTCGCCGGCGAAATACTTGCCGAGGCGCACCGGAATGGTGTCGTTCGACAGTTCCGCCCATTGCGGCAGATCCGGCTCGGACCCCATGTCCTTGGCGATGGTCTCGCGCACCACGTCGAGGTGACGGGTCGTGCCCGCACCGACGCGCGCATTGGCCTTGATGCGCTCGTCGTCATAGACGCTTTCGCGCGTCGGGCCGGTGCCGCCGCCCAGCGCCGTGATCAGCACCTGGGTGTCGTAGCAGGTTGCCCACTGCATGAAGATCCATGCCGCGTCGGGGTTCTTGGAGTTGCGCGAAACGGCAAGCGAGGAACCGCCCTGGTGGCCGACGCCGGGGATTTCGCCGAAGCCGGTCTCGTTGACCGTGCGAAGGGCGTGCTTCGGCTTGGGGCAACGCGCCGCTTCCATGAGGCCCGACACCTTTGTGGCGCTCGGATCGTCGAAATAGGGGAAGAATTCGCCCCAGCTCATCATCGAGGCAGCCACGCCCTGCGCAACGGACTGGCCCTGGCCGTCCCAGGTCCAGCCGTTCACGCCGGGCGGCATGGTCTTGTAGAGGCGGGTCCAGTATTCCATCGCCTCAAGGCCACGCTCGTCATTGCCGGAGAACTTGCCGTCGGCGTTGAAGATCGAGCCGCCATGACCCCAGAGCCAGGCCGTCCAGTCGCATTCCAGCGAATAGTGGCCGGACTTCATCTGGCCGGTGGCGCCGTACATGTCCGGGCCCATCTCATCGGTGATGGCCTTGGCCTGCTCGTAATATTCCTCCAGCGTTTCGGGCGCCTTGAAGCCCATCTTGTCGTAGATGTCCTTGCGGTACTGCATGATGAAGATCGGGATGTCGTAGGGCACGCCCACCCAGCGATCCTCGTATTTGGAGATGCCGTCGACGAGGGCCGGCAGGAAGTCGTCGATATTGTAGTCCGGCATGGCCAGGTCGGGCTTGTCGGCGATCTGCTCGCGCGGATCGAACACGTCGCGGCTGACCGAAGCGGCCCAGGACTGGTCGATGTAGTAGAGGTCATAGGTGCCGAGCTGGGAGGCAATGTCGAGGGTCAGCTTCTGGAGCACCTGCTCCAGCGGCAGGACCTCGATCTCCACCTTCATGCCGGAGGCTTCCTCGAAGAACTGCTTGAGCTGGCTGTTGATGGCATTGGACGGCGGCGTCGACTCGGTGGCCAGGCGAAGCGTGGTGCCGGCAAAGGGCTTGGAGACTTCGCGCACCCAGTCGAGCACGTCCTTGGACGGGGTCAGGTCCCCGCCTGCCGCCATGACGCGGCTCGGCCGCACCATGCCGGAACCCAGCGCGGCGGCGCCGAGGCCGAACATGCCGGCATTGCGCAGGAATGCGCGACGGCTGATGCGCCCCTGGACGAAATCGTCCACCAGCTTGGCGCGATAGATTTTGCGATCACTGTCGTTCATGGTTTCCTCCTTTGAACAGTCAGATGGATCATTGTTTCACCGACCCGAGCGTCAGACCCCGCACGAGGTGCTTCTGCACGAGAAGGATGAACAGGAATGCCGGGATCATGGCCGCGGCTCCCAGCGCCGCCATGTTGCCCCAGGCGGTGCCGGTGGATGTGACGAAGGTGGACGAGACCACGGGCACGGTCTTCAGCCCGGTCTGCGTCAGCGTCAGGACGAATTGGAATTCGGTCCAGGAGAAGATGAAGCAGAGCACGGCGGTGGCCGCGATGCCGCCCTTGACCATGGGCAGCACGATGCGCCGGAAGATCAGCCAGCGCGACGCGCCGTCCACCATGGCGCTTTCGTCGATCTCGCGGGGAATGTCGTCGAAAAAGCTCTTCATCAGCAGGACGGCCAGCGGCAGGTTCATCAGGGCATGGATGAGAATGACGCCGGTATAGGTGTCGAGCAGCGACAGGTCCTTGTAGATGAAGAAGACGGGGATCGCGACCGCGACCGGCGGCATCATGCGCGTGGACAGGACCCAGGACACGAAATGGTGGCGCCCGCGGAAATGCATGCGGCTGAGCGCATAGGAGGCCAGCGTGGCAATGGTGACGGCCAGTGCCGTGGACAGCACCGCGATGACGATGGAATCCCAGAGGCGCGGCCCCATGCGCCAGTTGCCGCCTCCCGGCAGAACCTCGCGCTGTTCGCCGAAACCGAACCCCAGCGAAATGCCGAACACTTCCTCGAAATTCTTCACCGTCGGCGAAAACGAGAAGATCTTGGGCGGCCAGTTGAAGATCTCGTTGCCGTCCTTGAAGGCCACGGTCAGCCAGTAGTAGAGCGGAAAGGCAAACAGGGCGACCACAGCCCAACCGGCTACGGTGCGCAGGATGCGCGATGACCTGGAGCGGACAACCATTACCAGCGCACCTTTGCTATCCAGATGAAGAGATTGGCGATCAGCAGGATCACGGCCAGGGCGAAGAGCGAAAGCGTGGCGCCATAGCCCCACTTGATGAAGCTGAACGTCTGCTGCCAGGAATAGAGCGAAAGCGTGTAGGTGGACGTGCCGGGTCCGCCACTGGTCATCACGAAGACGTAGTCGAACATGCGGAAGATATCGATCCCGCGGATCAGGACCGCCACGGCGATGACCTTGTTCATCAGGGGCAGCGTGATGCGGCGGAACGTCATCCAGGCCGACGCGCCGTCCAGCATCGCCGCTTCGTAGGGCTCGGGCGGCAGCGAGCGCAGGCCGGCCAGGAAGATCAGCACCATGAACGGCGTCCACTGCCAGATGTCCGCGAGCATGACGCCCCAGAGCGCGGTCGAGGACGTGGCCAGGATCGGCGTCGACTTGTCCATGATGCCAAGCAATGACAGGACCCAGGTGAGCACGCCGAATTCGGGATCCTCGATCAGCAGATACATCATTCCGACGATGGCGGGCGGGACCACGAGCGTGAGCGTGAGCACCGAGCGCAGGACGCCGAAACCGAATTCCTCCTCGTCCAGAAGCAGTGCGATGGCCATGCCCAGCACCACTTCGACGCTGAGCACGATCGCGAAATAGAACATGGTCGTGCCGAAGGATTCCCACATGCGCGGATCGGCAAGAAGCTGCTGCCAGTTCTGCATGCCGACATAGACGAGCTGGCGCTTGAAGGGGGCATATTCGTGGAAGCTGAGCCAGATGTTGTAGAACAACGGCACGATGGTGAAGGCCACGAGCATGGCCACCAGCGGCAACATCCACACCCACGGGCGATCGGCTGACAAGACGCCGAGCTTCACTGGCTCTCCTCCCTCGGTCCAGCTTGCGATTTTTCAATTTGTTGCACCGATCATACATTTGTGCAACATTTTTTTGGTAGTTGAACATTTGTGCAAATTCGCTTATCGGCGGAAATGATGCGCAAGCGACAGGAAAGCCCGTTCATGGCACAAGGGGCCACCAGAAAGGGGTCAGCGACATGAACACGCCTTGGAACAGATCGGCCGTCCGGACGGCTGCGGCAAGCGAGACCATCGCCCGGGTGGCGCATCTCTATTACATTCTCGGACTCACCCAGAACGAGATCGCCAAACGGCTCAACATCACCCGGTTCAAGGTGCACAGGATGCTGGCCCAGGCCCGCGAACAGGGCATGGTGCGCATTGCCATCGACGTGCCCTTTGCCGAGCGGCTCGACCTGGAAAGCCATCTCATCCGCCGGTTCGGACTGGAGGCGGCCTTTGTCTGCCCGTCCGACACCAGCGAGGACGTGTCGCTGTCGGATGTCATCGGCCACTATGCCGGCAGCATGGTGTCCGACCTGCTGGAGAACGGCATGACGGTGGCCACGTCGTGGGGTTCCACGCTCCGGGCCATGGCCATGGCAATCGAACCCGGCGCCGCGGAGCATCTTTCGGTCGTGTCCATGATCGGAACGCTTGCCACCCGCTCGACCCAGGACAAGTACGAGGCGGCAGCCGTTCTGGCCGAGCGGCTGGGGGCGGAGTGCTTCTTCATTCCCGCACCGATCCTCTGCGACACGGAGGAAGCGACGGTCGCGATCAATTCGCAGCAGGCGGCCCAGGACGCCATGGTGCGCGCCAAGGCCGCGGACCTTGCCCTGCTGAGCATCGGCGGAACCGGGATGAGCAGCCTTCGCGAGGCATCCATGCTGACCGACGCCGATTACATGCAGGCACGCGAGGCCGGCGCCATCGGCAATTTCATCGGCCGCTTCATCGGAGCCGACGGGCTGCCGCTCGACCATCCGCTGAACGCCCGCTGCGTCGGCATCGGCCCGCAGAACATTCTCGGCATACCGCGCCGCGTGCTGGCGGCCGGCGGACAACAGAAAGTGGAGGCCATTCGCGCGGTGCTCGACCGTGGTTTCGCCACGATCGCGATCACGGACGAGGAAACCGCGCGCACACTCCTGAAACCTCCGGCCGCAAGGCCGGACTGACACGGAACGGAACCGGCAGGATGATGACAGGGCAACAGGACGGGATTTTCGATCTCTTCATCGTGGGCGGCGGCATCAACGGGTGCGGCATCGCCAGGGACGCGCAAGGCAGAGGCTATCGCGTGGCCCTGGCCGAGCGGGGTGACCTGGCGTCGGCCACATCCTCGGCCTCGACCAAACTGTTTCATGGCGGTTTGCGCTACCTGGAATATTTCGAGTTCCGGCTGGTGCGCGAAGCATTGGTGGAGCGTGAAGTGCTGCTTGCCAACATGCCGCACATCTCATGGCCGATGCGCTTCGTGCTGCCGTTGCATTCCGCCATGCGGTTCGAGAGCACGACACCGACATCGCGGCTGCTGACCGCGATCATGCCATGGATGAAGGGCCGGCGGCCGGCATGGCTGATCCGGCTTGGCCTCTTCCTCTACGACCATCTGGGCGGGCGCAGGATCCTGCCCGGCACGCGCCGGCTGGACCTGACGCGCGACGCGGCCGGCGAACCGCTGGACGACCGGTTCGCGAGCGCCTACGAATATTCCGATTGCTGGGTGGAGGATGCCCGCCTTGTGGTGCTCAATGCCCGTGACGCCGCGGCGCGCGGTGCGGCGGTCATGACGCGCAGCAACGTGGTGGCCGCATCGCCGGTGGATGGCGTCTGGCATGTCACCCTGGATACGCCCGAGGACGCCGCACCATCCGCGCCCGCATGCTGGTCAACGCGGCAGGGCCCTGGGTCGGCGACGTGGCGCGCGGGCGCATGCATCTCGACCTGACGGAAAAGGTGCGGCTGGTGCGCGGCAGCCATATCGTGACGCGCAGGCTCTACGACCATGACAAGGCCTACTTCTTCCAGGGCAGCGACGGGCGCATCATCTTTGCAATTCCCTATGAGGACGACTTCACCCTGATCGGAACCACCGATGCCGAGCATGAATCGCCCTCGGCAAGGCCGGCCTGTTCCGATGCGGAAGCCGATTACCTGTGCGCGTTCGCCTCCAGGTATTTCCGCAAGCCGGTCACCCGGTCGGATATCGTGTGGTCCTACTCCGGCGTTCGCCCGCTCTATGATGACGGCGCCAGTTCGGCCACGGCGGCCACGCGCGACTATGTTCTCAAAGGCGGCAGCGTTGGCGACGCGCCCTATCTCAACATTTTCGGCGGCAAGATCACAACCTATCGCAAGCTGGCCGAAAGCGCGCTGGAAACGATCGATACCGCCTTCGGTCGCACCACCGAAGGCTGGACGCATGCCGCACCTCTGGCCGGCGGCGATTTCGCAGTCGCGGACCGCAGCCGTTTGCTTGGCGACCTTCAGGCCCTGTTGCCCTTCATGGATGCAGCGACCGTGCGCCGCCTGTTCCGCCAGTACGGCACCGAGTGCCTTGCGATCTTTGCCGGAGCGTCCGGCTGGGATGATCTTGGAGGCGAGATCGCACCCGGCGTCAGCGCACGCGAACTGGACTGGGCGGCCGAAAACGAATGGGTTCACTGCGCCGAGGATTTCGTCTGGCGGCGCTCCAAGCTGGGTTTGCGCCTGAGCGCGAAGGATCTCGCAGCCATCGACCGGCACTTGTCGTCACGGGTCCCCGCGTTGAAGAGCGCCTGATACCGGCTGGCTCCGATGAGGCCGCGCGCAACCACAGGCGCGGCCTAGAGGAAACCGGACGGCATGGCATTTTGCGGATGTCAGACAACCCAGACGCCATCATCCAGGTTGTCGATATTGTTGTTCTTGTTTTCAACACTTTCCGAAAAGGCGATCAGGATGTCCTCCTCGGTCAGTCCCTGGTTCATGCCACCGACCCAGAAGTCGTAGCCCTGCTGGTCCGGAAGCCGGTAAAGGACGTTCTGATACATCGCATCGATATAGTCGAAATGGCTTGGATTGGCGCCGTAGAGGCTCTGGAATTCCTGGGATTCATTGAATTCCCGGGCGACATATTGCTGCTTCTGATAGTTGCTGTAGCCCCATGAATCGAGCGTATCCAGCACGTCGATCCAGAAGCGCAGACCGCCCTCGTCCGGCGTTCGCCCGAAGGCGGCCTGATAGATGCGGTAGCCGAAGCCGAGATTGCCGGATGTGACATCGAAGATCAGAGAACCGTCACTGAAGATGATTTTCTCGATGTCCTCCAGAGTGTCGGTATCGCCCTGGCTTGCAACCGTGACCCGGTTGGCCGTGACGAGATCGACGGCATTCTCGCTTCGCTGGGAATCATACAGGACGCGGTCGAAACCGGATCCGCCGAAAATCATGTCGGAACCGGACGACCCCCGGACCTCGTCGTCACCTGCGCCCGTCCTGATCGTATTGTCGGCAAGGTTGCCGAAAACCCTGTCATTTCCGCCGCCGGTATTCACATTCTCGATCAGGGAGCGCGTGTCGTTGTTGTAAAGAAGCGGGTTTGCCACATTTCCCTTTGCAAACAGCCCTTCCCCGAGATGGGCGACCTGGTCGGGCGAGAATGTGGAAAATTCGCCTGGAAGAAGACTGATATCCATGTCGCCGGAGTAATTGCCGAAATCGAACGTGTCGTTTCCGTCGCCATCCCAAACCGTGAGGAATATCCTGCCCCTGAGGGACTGCGCGGTCGTTTCGCTCCCGTCGACGGTGTCAACCGTCGTCATGGCGCCGGTGACGGGATCGAAACTGTAGACCGTGTCTCCCGGATTCGATCCGGCCCCGAAATTGGCTCCGTAAAGATATTGCAGGGCCGCAATATCCAGCATCATGAACGTCCACGGATAATCGACCATGTTGGACGGAAGATCCGGCGACACGAAATCGAACGGATCATCGCCTTCATAGACCCGGTAGGTCATGATCGAATATTCCTGGGTATCGAACGGGTCGGGCAGTTTCGGCGCCGTCCCGACGAAGGCAGGTTCGGCAAAGACATTTCCGAACTGATCGGTGATGACGTTCGTCATGTTGAAGACCGGCTGCTCGCCATGGCCATGCTTCAGACCCAGGGCATGGCCGAACTCGTGCAAAAGCCCGGCTGCATTGGAGAATCCGCCGGGCACCGGAGCATCATAGGCATTTGCGATATACCAGGTGTCCCCAGTCGCCCGCCAATTCATCTGGAACGGATCCGGGACCGCGGCCTCGGCTGATCGTCCACCGCCAGGACCATGCGGATCATAGGGTTGCCCGATCCCGTTGAAACCGTAACCGTAGTCGATGCTGTCGGCTATGGCGAACCGGAAGACCACCGGTGCGCTTTGTCCGAGGACCGCATTGGAGACAAACTCGACCGGCAGAAAAGTCTCGATATTGGAGACAGCCGACACGATCTGCTGCTGCTGAAGGCTGTTGAATGGCTGGAAACCGCCAATCGATTCATAAGCATAGCCGAGATAGCCATTATAGTTGAACGGATTGGGAGTGAGGTACTCAGCCGGGCTCGGCGGAAACGACTAGCCCCAGAATGTCTCACCCCAGTGCCAGCCCCACAGCAGGCCGTCCATTTTGGGATCGCCAGTCGCCGTCGTCTGAACCAGATTATCCGGCACATGAACATAGGCCATGGCACCCTCCCTCGGGTCATCTATTTAA
Organism: Zhengella sp.; assembly: GCF_041397485.1. Lineage (NCBI taxonomy): Bacteria > Pseudomonadati > Pseudomonadota > Alphaproteobacteria > Hyphomicrobiales > Notoacmeibacteraceae > Zhengella > Zhengella sp. Next base: position 82,906 of record NZ_JAWKWO010000001.1, read on the forward strand.
GATGTGTCTAATTTTATACTATTCCTTACATGCTCCGAATTGTAAACCTTTCGCGCCGGCTGCACCTGCGCGGCAACCGCACAATGGTTCAGCGAAGATGCAGCCGCACTTTTCCTTTTGACCGGTTCAGACCACCCAGACCCCGTCATCGAGGTTGGCGATGTTGTTGTTTATGTTTTCCTGGCTCTGGGTGAAGGCAATCAGGATATCCTCGCGGCTCAGGCCGGCTTCCATGCCGCCGACCCAGAAATCATACCCTTCCTGATCGGGGAGCCGGAACAGCACGTTCTGGTACATCGCATCGATATATTCGAAGTTCGACGGGTTGGTCCCATAAAGGCTCTGGAATTCCAGGGAGTTGATGAAGGCATTGGCCACATATTGCTGCTTGCCCAATTCCGAAAAGCCCTGATCGTCCAGCGTATCGAGCACACCGATCCAGAACCGTACGCCGCCCTCGTCCGGCGTGCGGCCGAAGGAGGCTTGATAGATACGGTAGCCGAATCCGAGGTTGTCGGAGTCGATGTCGAAGACGTAATCGCCATCCAGCAGATCGATGCGCTCGATGGACGTGAGCTCATCCTGACCCTTTAGCAGGTACTTGTCGACGGTGACGGAACCATCGCCCATCTTGTCGACAATCACCTGGGAGCGATAGAACTGGTACTTGACCTGGTCTGTCCCCTCGCCGCCGTCATACTTGTCGGAACCGCCGCCCGCATAAGCGGTGTCGTTTCCACCCTGCAGGAAAAATTGCTCGTCGGCATTCGTGGAATACACGATATCGGCATCGTTCGTACCGTTGACCGGTATGACCGGGTTCTGGACCACAGAAACCGACAGGTCCGCATAAGCGCGGTTGCCGAACACGTCCTGCGCCTCGACCACCACATCCAGTTCGCTGGACGAGGCGTAGGACAGGCTGCGGGTAATCGTCAGTTCTCCGGTGAGCGGATCGATGGCGAATGCACCGGCGCTGTCCGCGGCGATCCGGTAGATAACGGAATCACCCGGATCGGGATCGAAGGCCGAGACGACCCCGACGCTTTCGCCGGCCGCCCGGTTTTCGTGAACCGACAGTGGCGCGGCGTTCGCGAAGCTCGGGGCGGTGTGCATCAGCCCGTCGCGCTCGGTGAACTGCAGGCGCTCCACGTTTCTCAACGTGTTGGTCTCGCCGGTCACGAGATGCCGGACCGTGACCACGCCCCCGGCATAGGAAATGGCGTAATCGCCCGACCTTTCGTCGAACATGACGGTGTCCACGCCGAGCCCGCCATCCACCACGTTGGTGCCCGTGCCGGGAGCGATGAAGTCCTCGCCACCGCCATTGCCGAAGATGGTCATGTTGCCTGCCCGCCGTAGATCACGTCATTGCCCTGCGTTTCAGCGCAAAGGTGTCTCGCAATTGCCTTCCAGGACCTGCGTGGCGAGCCGGAAGCCATGGTCGCAGACCCGTCGGTGGCGATCACCCGCGCGTGACCGTCTCGTCGGCACCCACCGACAAGCCGGTCAGCGTGGCATCTGGCGCAGGCCGAAGGAAGGCGTGGCGGTCAGCTGGGCCGGCTGCAATGTCGCGACAATCAAGCCATCGACCAGGATCTCGACACGTGCGATCTCGGCCAGGTTGAGGAGATGTCGATGACCGCATCGGCTGCGGCTGGCTCGGAGTCACTGACAACCGTCTGGGAATTGTTCGATCGGTCGTCCAGCAGGTCGAGCTGTGCCGAGTCCACGCTGTTGCCGACGAGCACGAATATCGACGCCATCAGGCTTGAGCGCTGGACCTCATCTCGAAGGTCAGGCTGGATCTGTCGCTCGACAAGGAAGAACAGGATATCGGTTCCCGCCGGCAAGGTCTGGAAAAAGGTTTCCTGACCTGCTGCAAGCCGGCCTCGAAATCGGTGCCGCCCGAGATGCCTCAGCGCCCGCACAGCCGACAAGGTCGAAAACGCCATCATTATCTGATGTCGGCATTGGCCGGCGCCTGCAACCGCACGATGGAGGCATTGTCCTCGAACGGAATGAGCGCATTTGCAAACCCCGGATCATTGGCCATGGCATTGACCAGGGCCTCGAGGAAAACAATATCCGCATCGAGGATGGTGTCGGCAAAGCCGTCGCCATTGACGTCCGGCACGGTCTACGACGCCGATCGGGTTAGGGATCGTGCTTCCGAAATATCGATGACAAACGCAATGTTGACGACCTGCTGCAAACCTGTCCGGCTGACGAAGCCATGGGCGCATCTTCGCTGGTCTGGCGGCTTTATCCCAGACGCGGTCAGGCTGATCGACAGGTCCTGGCGGAATGGGAATAGTGCCGACCGAATCACCGGCGTACGGTCGGCATTGTCCGTGCCGCCCGTGAGCGTCGTCGCAGCACTCGTCGTCGCCGTAGATGATGTCGTCTGTCTCTGCCGTCGATGATGTCGTCGCCGCCGTGCCGCTCGCGACCGAACAATCGTTGCCCGCCCCGCCGCGGATCATGTCATCGCCAGGCTCGCCGCAGCAATCGTCCCGTCGCCTTCCAGAACCTGCGTCTCGATACGGTGGTCGACGCGCCGTCGGTAATGGCGATCACGCGGGCCGTGACCATCGTCGGCACCGACGGACAAGGCCGGTCAGCGTATCGCCAGCGCAGGCCGAAGGGCGTGGCGGTCAATTGCCCCGGCGAAGCGTGGCGACGACGGCGCCATCGACCAGAAGCTCGACGCGGGCAATGTCGGCCGGATCGATGCCGGTGTAAGTCGGTGCGGTCGACCAGCCCAGCTGGGATCGAGCACGATGGTGCGGGAATTGTTCGACAGCCCGTCATCGACGAGTCGAGCTGCAGCTGCGCCATTCTGGCCGACGCCGAAGGCGCGGATGTCGATGCCGGCGGCCAGAAGCGCTGCACCTCGTCGGCATATCGGCCGGGTCGGTGGTCGGCGTGTTGTGGCCGTCCAAACAGGAAAAACAGCGATACCCGCCCGGCGGCGGCGCGTGCCCGGCGAAGGTCTCACGCCTGCTGCTGCAAGCGGCCTCGAAGTGGTCACGCCGGTATGTTGAGCCGCACCATCTGTCCAGCATCGGCAATGCCGTTGGCATCGAATCGGCAGTGGCGGTGTCCAGCTTTTGATGCTGTCGCCGGTGTTGAACTCGACAATGCCGATGCGGCGGCTGCCCATTCAGAGCCGCGCCTTCGACGATGGCGTTGTACAGGGCCTCAAGCCGGCGATCTCGGCGTATCAGGATGGTGTTGGAAACGCCGTCATTGTTCAGTCGCCCACGTCGCCCGGCCAATAAGGTCGGTGGTGCTGGAGTGTCGATGACGAACAGGATATCCTGAACCGAGCCGACCGGGCCGCGGCTGACGAAGCCATGAACGTCCTCGCTGGTCTGGCAGCTTTCATCGGGCGCGGTCAGGCTGATCGACGACGGGTCCTGGCCGGTCGAGGTGGTGCGGGCTTATCGTCGTCACCGGCGTGCGGTCGGCATTGTCCGTGCCGCCCGTGGCGTCGTCGCAGCGCGCTCGTCGTCGCCGTAGATGACATCGTCGCCATCTTCGCCGTCGATGATGTCGTCGCCGCCATTGCCATAGATGGTGTCGTTGCCCACCCCGCCGCGGAGATCATGTCATCGCCCGGCTCGCCGCAGCAATCGTCACGCCGCAATCGTCTTCCAGAACCTGCGTCGTCGATACGGTGGTGGACGCGCCGTCGAGTAGCGGTACGCAGGCCGTGTCGGCTCGTCAGCACCGGCGGACAGGCCGGTCAGCGTGGCATCGTAGCGCAGGCCGAAGAGGCGTGGCCGTCAGTACTGGCGAGGCGTGGCGACGACGGCGCCATCGACCAGAAGCTCGACGCGGGCAATGTCGGCCGGATCGATGCCGGTGTCGATCAGTGCGGTCGACAACTGGCTGGGATCGAGCACGATGGTCTAGGAATTGTTCGACAGCCATCATCGACGGGTCGAGCTGCGACGCGCTGGCATTCTGGCCGACGCCGAAGCGCGGATGTCGATACCGGCCAGAGCCGCGCCTCGTCGGCATAATCGGCCGGGTCTGGTGGTCGGCGTGTTGTGCTGGCCGTCCGACAGGAAGAACAGCGTGCCACCCCAGCCGGCGGCCGTGCCGGCGAAGAAAGTCTCCGCCTGCTGCAAAGCGGCTTCGAAGGTGGTCACGCCGGTATCGTTGAGCCCACGCAGCGCAATATGCTTATCGGCAATGCCGTTGGCATCAAGATCGGCGAGTGGCGGTGGTGTCGGCACGATGCTGGCGCCGGTGTTGAACTCGACAGCAATGATGCGGCTGCCTGTCGGGCGCGCTGCCGACAATGGCGTTGTACGGGCCTCGAAGCCGGCGATCTCGGCATCCAGGATGGTGTTGGAAACGCCGTCATTGTTCGGAATACCCACCGTCGACTGGCCGACAAAGGTCGAATTGGTGCTGCCGGAGGTGTCGATGACGAACAGGATGTCCTGAACCGAGCCGACCGGGCCACGGCTGACGAAGCCATAGACGTCCTCGCTGGTCTGGCAGCTTTCATCAGGCGGTCAGGCTGATCGACAGGTCCTGGCCGATGAGTCGAAGGAATGGTGCCTGCCGACGAATAGGTCGTCACCAGCGTGCGATGACATTGTCCGTGCCGCCCGTGGTGTCGTCGCAGCACTCGCCGTCGTCACCGTAGATGACATCGTCGCCCATCCTCGCCGTCGATGATGTCGTCGCCGCCATTGCCGTAGATGGTGTCGTTGCCCGCCCGCCGCGGATCATGTCATCGCCCGGCTCGCACAGCAATCATCACAATCGCCTTCCAGAACCTGCGTCGTCTGACCTACGGTGGTGGACGCGCCGTCGGTGGCAGAATCCGGGCCGTCGGCCGTCGTCAGCACCGACGACGGATAGGCCGGTCAGCGTGGCATCGTAGCGCGAGGCCGAAGGGCGTGGCGGTAATTGCCCGGCAGAAGCTGATGGCGGCTTGGCGCCATCGACCAGAAGCTCGACGCGGGCAATGTCGGCCGGATCGATGCCGGTGTCGATCAGTGCGGTCGACAACTGGCTGGGATCGAGCACGATGGTCTGGGAATTGTTCGACAGCCCGTCATCGACGAGGTCGAGCTGCGGCGCGCTGGCATTCTGGCCGACGCCGAAGGCGCGGATGTCGATGCCGGCGGCCAGAAGCCGCTGCACCTCGTCGGCATAATCGGCCGGGTCGGTGGTCGGCGTGTTGTGCTGGCCGTCCGACAGGAAGAACAGCGTGCCCGCCCCGGCGGCCGTGCCGGCGAAGAAGGTCTCCGCCTGCTGCAAAGCGGCTTCGAAATTGGTCACGCCGGTATCGTTGAGCCCGCGCAGCGCATCCAGCACATCGGCAATGCCGTTGGCATCCAGATCGGCAGTGGCGGTGGTGTCCAGCACGATGCTGGCGCCGGTGTTGAACTCGACAATGCCGATGCGGCTGCCCGTCAGGCCGGCGCTGCCGACAATGGCGTTGTACAGGGCCTCGAAGCCGGCGATCTCGGCATCCAGGATGGTGTTGGAAACGCCGTCATTGTTCAGGTCACCCACCGTCGACTGGCCGACAAAGGTCGAATTGGTGCTGCCGGAGGTGTCGATGACGAACAGGATGTCCTGAACCGAGCCGACCGGGCCACGGCTGACGAAGCCATAGACGTCCTCGCTGGTCTGGCAGCTTTCATCGGGCGCGGTCAGGCTGATCGACAGGTCCTGGCCGGTCGAAGGAATGGTGCCGACCGAATAGGTCGTCACCGGCGTGCGGTCGGCATTGTCCGTGCCGCCCGTGGCGTCGTCGCAGCACTCGTCGTCGCCGTAGATGATGTCGTCGCCATCCTCGCCGTCGATGATGTCGTCGCCGCCATTGCCATAGATGGTGTCGTTGCCCGCCCCGCCGCGGATCATGTCATCGCCCGGCTCGCCGCAGCAATCGTCACCGCAATCGCCTTCCAGAACCTGCGTCGTCGATACGGTGGTGGACGCGCCGTCGGTGGCGATCACGCGGGCCGTGACCGTCTCGTCGGCACCCACCGACAGGCCGGTCAGCGTGGCATCGTAGCGCAGGCCGAAGGGCGTGGCGGTCAATTGCCCCGGCAGAAGCGTGGCGACGACGGCACCATCGACCAGAAGCTCGACGCGGGCAATGTCGGCCGGATCGATGCCGGTGTCGATCAGTGCGGTCGACAACTGGCTGGGATCGAGCACGATGGTCTGGGAATTGTTCGACAGCCCGTCATCGACGAGGTCGAGCTGCGGTGCGCTGGCATTCTGGCCGACGCCGAAGGCGCGGATGTCGATGCCGGCGGCCAGAAGCCGCTGCACCTCGTCGGCATAATCGGCCGGGTCGGTGGTCGGCGTGTTGTGCTGACGGAGTCGACAAGGAGCAGCGTGCCCGCCCCGGCGGCCGTCCCGGCGAAGAAGGTCTCCGCCTGCTGGAGGCCGGCTTCGAAGTTCGTGTTTCCGCCATAAAGCAGGCTGCGAAGTGCATCGACGACATCGTAGACGCCATTGCTGTCCACATCGGCGGTTGCCGTCGTGTCGATCACCATGCGGCCGATATCGTAGAATTCCGCCACACCGATGCGGGCATTGCTCTCACCAGCGCTGATGATCTCGTCCAGGAGCGCCTCGAAGCCGGCGATCTCGGCATCGAGGATGGTGTTGGACAGTCCATCGCCATTGAGATCACCGACGGTCGACTGGCCGACAAAGGTGGCGTTGGTGCTGCCGGAGGTGTCGATGACGAACAGGATGTCCTGAACCGAGCCGACCGGGCCACGGCTGACGAAGCCATGGACGTCCTCGCTGGTCTGGCAAGACTCATCGGGCGCGGTCAGGCTGATTGACAGGCCCTGGCCGGTCGAGGGAATCGTGCCCACATTGAAGGTGGTGATCGGTGTCCGATCCGCATTGTCGGTCACGGCGCGCCAGTCGTCATCGCCATAGATGACATCGTCGCCATCCTCGCCGTCGATGATGTCGTCGCCGCCATTGCCGTAGATGGTGTCGTTACCCGCCCCGCCGCGGATCATGTCATCGCCCGGCTCGCCGCAGCAATCGTCACCGCAATCACCTTCCAGAACCTGCGTCGTCGAAACGGTGGTGGACGCGCCGTCGGTGGCGATCACGCGGGCCGTGACCGTCTCGTCGGCACCGACGGACAGGCCGGTCAGCGTGGCATCGTAGCGCAGGCCGAAGGGCGTGGCGGTCAATTGGCCCGGCAGAAGCGTGGCGACGACGGCGCCATCGACCAGAAGCTCGACGCGGGCAATGTCGGCCGGATCGAGTGCGATGTCGATCAGCGCATCGGACAGTTGGCTGGGATCGAGCACGATGGTCTGGGAACTGTTGAGGAGTCCGTCGTCGACAAGGTCGAGCTGCGGCGCGTTGGCATTCTGGCCGACGCCGAAGGCGCGGATGTCGACGCCGGCAGCCAGAAGGCGCTGCACCTCGTCGTTGAAGGTCGGGCTGAAATCCTGCCCATCGGAGATGAAGAACAGGATGTCGGTGCCGGCCGGCGCGCCGAGGAAGAATGTCTCCGCCTGCTGCAAGCCGGATTCGAAATCGGTTCCGCCCGAAGCCCGCAGGGCCCGTGCCGCCTCCGTCAGGTCCGGAATTCCGTCATTGTCAATGTCGGCGCTCGCCGTCGTCTGGAGCGCGGTTGTCGCTGTCGTCTGAAACGGGATCAGCGCCACATTTGCGTTGGACAGTTCCGGCGTCGCGATCATCGAATTGACAAGCGCCTCAAACGCCGCGATCTCGGCATCCAGGATCGTATCGGCGAAGCCGTCGCCATTCACGTCCGGCAGGGGGAATGCGCCACCAATTGCGTCTGGCACCGTGCTTTCTGATATGTCCAGCACGAAGGCGATGTTCACGACCTGCTGCAAACCGGTCTGGCTCACGAAACCGTAAACGTTCTCGGATGTCTGGCAGCTTTCGTCCGGCGCGGTCAGGCTGATCGACAGGCTCTGGCCGGTGGAGGGAATGGTGCCTATGTTGAACGTGGTGACCGGCGTCCGGTCAACGTCGTCGCTGCCATCCTCGCAAGCCGATCCGTCACCATGCAGCTCGTCGTCGCCATCCTCACCATCGATGATGTCGTCGCCATCATGGCCGAAAATGATGTCCGCGCCTGCGCCGCCTTTTACGATATCGTCTCCCGCATCTGCCAGGATTTCGTCCGGGAGCGGTGTTCCAAGGAGGATGTCGTTTCCAAGTGTGCCATCGATCGCCATGACGCTGTCGCCTTTCCTGCCGGACAACACATACAATTTCTTGTATCTGAGGCCGTGGCGGGCCGTAGTTCATTGACGGCTGTCAATGGGACAGCACCGGCCGGATGGGCGGCGCGCTTGCAGGTATTGCGGCAGGAACCGGATTCAGCCAACGGCTGCATAGGCCGCGTCGGTGACGCGGTTCAATTCGCCGGTAATGTGGCGGCGCGCCGCCTCGATCGCAGCGGCATCAGCCTTCCTGTCGACGAATACCGGTTCGCCGATCCTGATACAGGCCCGGCCGAAAGGCAGGTTCATGACCGCCTTGTCCCAGGCCTTTTCGAAGCGGACATGGCGGCTGGTGGCATAGGCGAGCGGCACGACAGGGCGGCCGGATGCCATTGCCAGCCGGACGATGCCTTCGCCCGCTTCCCTCGCTTGCCCTTTGGAAATATCGGCGATGGTCGCAACGTTCATGCCCTTGCGGAGGCAGCGGACGAGGTCGATCAGCGCCTGGGCCCCGCGCTTTTCAAGCCGGATGCCATCACCATCGCGCCCGCCCGAACCGCGTATCACATGCATGCCCATGCGTTCGACCAGCATCGCGTTCAGTTCGGCATCGGCGCTGGTGGAAAGCATGGTCGCGAAAGGCATGCCACTGGGGCGCAGGAAGGGCACCATGAAGTGCTGGCCATGCCACAGCGCCACGATCACGGGGAAATCGATTCCGTCCGGCGTTTCGAGCCGGTCGGACGACGGGACAAGACGGTTCGTCCGGAAGACGAAGGCGAGCCAGGCATGCGCCAGCGCGACAAGAATGGCCGTGACAGGGCGCGACCTGAGCACGCGCTTCTTGAAACTGCGAAGCTTGGACATCCGGTTTTCAGCAATCCCGCAAAGGTATGGCGAAGGCCGGCCCGGCCGGAAAGGCATGTCCCGAAGAACCGATTCGAGCCGGTGGGCTATCAAAATTACGGGCGCTGATATATGGGAGTTCAAAATCCGGGTCAAATACAGCAGTCATCAGGGTGGATCGATTTCGCATGAAGGTCAGTCTCGACAGTTTCCTGCAGCTCCTGAACGAGGAATTTCCCGACAAGGGCATCCATGCAGACACGAAAGTTGCCGAAACGGGGATCGATTCGCTCGATCTTGCCGACATCGTCTTCAAGATGGAGGACAAGTTCGGCGCCGAATACAGTCTCGATATCAACGAATTGAACATCGATGACGACGTCACCATCGGCCAGATCTACACCCTGATCAAAGAACATCCGTAACCATGACGCGCGTAGCAGTCACCGGCCTCGGCGTACTCACGGCGAATGCCTCGACCATTGCCGAGTTCCGCGACACCCTGGTGCAGGGTCGCGTCGCAATCGCGCCCTGTCCGATCGGCGGCCTCGTGGCGCGCGACATGCCGCTGGCGCGAATCGATGACAATGTGCTGGCGGCCAGTGGCGTGGACCTGTCTTCGCGGTTTGACCGGCTGTCGCATCTGGCGCTTGTCGCCGCCAGGGAAGCCATGGAAATGGCGGGCCTTGAAAAGGGTTCAGCCGAACTGGCGGACGCAACCATCCTGTTCGGCACAGCGCTTGGCGGCGGCAATACGCTAGAGGAAGGCTATCGCCGCTATTTCCGCGACGGGCGCAAGCCGCACCCCTTCTCGGTCCCGAAGATCATGCCAAGCGCGCCGGCGGCCGCGCTGTCGATTGCCTGGGGCATCAAGGGTCCGTCCAGCACGGTCTCCAGTGCCTGCTCATCTTCGTCGGCCGCCATTGCGGCGGGCTGCAGCGCCATCCTTTCGGGTGAGGCCGAAGTGGTCGTATCCGGGGGCACGGAATCGGCGCTGACAGAAACCATCCTCCTGGGCTGGGATCAGCTCAAGGTGGTCAGTTCCGACACGTGCCGCCCGTTCAGCGCCACCCGCAAGGGCATGGTTCTGGGTGAAGGTGCGGCGGTGGTCATCCTGGAGAGCGAAGGCCATGCCCGCGCCCGAGGCGCACGGATTCTGGGCTATGTTGCCGGAACCGGTGCCAGTTCGGATGCCGCCGACCTGGTCAAGCCCAGCCAGGAAGGGCAGGTCGAGGCGATCCGCAGGGCGCTGAAGCGGGCCGGCATCGGCCCGCAAGACATCGGCTATGTCAACGCGCATGGCACCGGTACGCGACAGAATGACATTGTCGAGGCAGCGACGATCCGCGCGATCTTTGGCGCAAATCCGCCGCCGGTCTCCAGCACCAAATCGATCCATGGCCACACGATCGCCGCAGCCGGTGCCATCGAGGGCATCGCCACGCTGCTGGCGCTCGAAGGCCAGTTCGCGCCGCCGACAATGAATTTCGAGGAGCCGGATCCGGAGTGCCCGCTCGACGTGGTGCCCAATGCCAGCCGGCCAGTTTCCGCAGAATTCGCGCTTTCCAACTCGTTTGCCTTTGGCGGTCACAATGTGGCGCTCATCTTGCAAAAGGCCGAATAGGGAGAGGGGCCGATCATGCGTCCGGCATTCCTGATCGGCGGACTTTGCGGCGCGGGCGGCGTCGCGCTGTCGGCCTATGCGGCCCATGCGGGCGGCGAACACATCGGCACCGCCGCGCAGATGATGCTTTTCCATGCGCCCGCCTTCCTGGCGCTGGGCCTGTTCCCGGCCGGATGGCTGCGCGGCCTTGCAATCGCACGTCTCGCCGCCGGGCTCATGCTGTTTGCGGGCGACCTGCTGGCGCGCGCGTTCACCGGCACCCGCCTGTTCCCGATGGCGGCGCCAACAGGCGGCCTGATGATGATTGGTGGTTGGCTGGCAGTCACCGCCGCCGGGGTTTTCGCCCGGCGCGGGTGACAGGTATCAAGACGATTCAATTGGTCAGGGGCAAAAGCCGTTCGGTCAGGCGTACCCAGTAGCTGACGCCATGGGGAATGGCGGCATCGTCGAAATCATAGGCCGGATGGTGAAGCGATGCGCTGTCGCCATTGCCCAGGAAGATGAAGGCGCCGGGCCGGGCGTTGAGCATGAAGGAGAAATCTTCCGCCCCCATCATCGGCGCGCAGTCGGGCACGACCTTGTCGAACCCCGCGATCTCGCGAGCGGCTTCAAGGGCCAGCCCGGTTTCCTGGGCGTGGTTGACCGTGACCGGATAGCCGGTGCGATAGGACAGCGCCGCCTTTGCGCCGAAGGCGGCCGGTACGGTCTCGATCATCGCGGCCATCCGGGCGCGCACTTCATCACGCACCGTCTCGGACAGGGTGCGCACCGTGCCCTTGAGGGCAACATTCTGCGGGATGACATTGTGTGCATCGGTGTCGGTGCGCATGGAGGTTACCGACAGGACGGCGCTTTCCACCGGATCGACCGTGCGCGACACGATGGATTGCAGGCTGGTGATGAGGTGGGCGGCGACAAGCGTGGTGTCCACCGTGGTGTGCGGCAGGGCCGCGTGGCCACCCTTCCCTTCCAGTTGAATCGAGAAGTGATCGGCTGCCGCCATGATGGGGCCGACCCGCATGGCGAACTGGCCGACAGGAAGACCCGGCAGGTTATGCATGCCGAAGACCCGCTGAATGGCGAACCGCTCCATCAGGCCATCGTCCACCATGGCCTTGCCGCCCGCCCCGCCTTCCTCGGCCGGCTGAAAGATGAAGACAACCGTGCCGTCGAACTGCCGCGTCCTGGCAAGCCATTCGGCCGCGCCCAGCAGCATGGTCGTATGCCCGTCATGGCCGCAGGCATGCATCTTGCCGGACGTCGTGGAAGCCCAGGCCTTGCCGGTGATCTCGACGATGGGCAAGGCGTCCATGTCGGCGCGCAGGCCGATCACCTGGCCCTTCGTGTCGCTCCGCCCCTTCACCACGCCGACGACGCCGGTGCGCCCGATCCCGGTCACCACCTCGTCGCAGCCGAAATCGCGCAGCCGGTCGGCCACGAAACCGGCGGTGCGGTGAACGTCATAAAGCAGTTCGGGATGGGCATGCAGGGCGCGCCGCCAATCGGTCAGGTGGGTTACGTTGCGGGCGATTTCGTCGATGGGAGCCATGCGATGTCCTGAATGGTGGGCAGTTTGGGCTTTCTCATACTACATAGGCCGGCTGGCGGCGCGGCGCCAGCCGCGGCCGGTCACGCTGCCTCGGCCAGCCTGGCCAGTTGCGTCATGACCACGGCCGCACCGGCCAGGCGCTTTTCCTGGTTCGGCAGGTCGCGCATGAGGAACACGCTCTGATCCGGCCGGATCTTGGCCAGCGACCCCTGCCCCGCGATATATTGCACGAGCGCGGCGGGATTGGGGAACTGCCGGTCGCGGAACTGGACGACGACGCCTTTCGGTCCCGCGTCGAGCTTTTCCACATTGGCCTTGCGGCACAGCGCCTTGATATAGACGATCTTGAGCAGGTGCTGCACCTCGTCGGGCAGCGGACCGAACCGGTCGATGAGTTCGGCACCAAAGCCGTCGATCTCCTGCGGTGTCGCGAGGTCGGCCAGACGGCGATAGAGGCCCATGCGCAATTGCAGGTCCGGCACATAACTTTCCGGAATCATGACCGACGTGCCGACCGAAATCTGCGGCGACCATCCGGTATCGCTGGCGATCTCCTCGCCGCGGATTTCCTGCACGGCTTCCTCCAGCATCTGCTGGTAGAGTTCATATCCCACCTCGCGGATATGGCCCGATTGCTCCTCGCCCAGCAGGTTGCCGGCGCCGCGAATGTCGAGGTCATGGCTGGCAAGCTGGAAGCCCGCGCCCAGCGTGTCGAGCGATTGCAGCACTTTGAGGCGGCGCTCGGCGGTCGCTGTCAGCGTCTTGCGGGCGGGCAGCGTGAACAGCGCATAGGCGCGCAGTTTCGACCGGCCCACGCGGCCGCGCAACTGGTAGAGCTGGGCCAGGCCGAACATGTCTGCGCGATGCACGATCATCGTGTTGGCGGTGGGAATGTCGAGGCCGGATTCGACAATGGTGGTCGACAAGAGCACATCATACTGGCCGTCATAGAAGGCGTTCATGATGTCATCGAGCTCGCCGGCGGCAATCTGGCCATGGGCGACGGCCACCTTTAGTTCCGGCACATGTTCGGCCAGAAAGGACTTGACCTCGTCCAGGTCGGCAATGCGCGGCACGACATAGAAGCTCTGTCCGCCGCGATAGCGCTCGCGCAGCAGCGTCTCGCGGATCACAACCGGGTCGAACGGCGAAATGAAGGTGCGCACGGCCATGCGGTCGACCGGCGGGGTGGTGATGAGGGACAATTCCCGCACGCCCGACAATGACAGTTGCAGCGTTCGCGGGATGGGCGTAGCCGAGAGCGTGAGCACATGCACATCGCTTTTCAGTTCCTTCAGCCGCTCCTTGTGCTTGACGCCGAAATGCTGCTCCTCGTCGATGATGAGAAGGCCAAGCCTTTCGAAACGCACGCTCGTGCCGAGCAGTGCATGGGTTCCGACAACGATATCGACCGTACCGTCTGAAATGCCCTTCTTGGTTTCGGCCAGATCTTTGGCACCGACGAAACGCGATGCCTGGCGCACGGTGACCGGCAGGCCGGCGAAGCGCTGCGAGAAGGTCTTGAAATGCTGGCGGGCAAGCAGCGTGGTGGGCACGACGACGGCAACCTGCAAGCCTTCCATGGCCGCCACGAAGGCGGCGCGAAGGGCCACTTCCGTCTTGCCGAAGCCGACATCGCCGCAGACCAGCCGGTCCATCGGCTTGCCCTTGCCCAGATCCTCGATGATGGCGTCGATGGCGGCCTGCTGGTCCTCGGTTTCCTCATAGGGGAAGCGGGCAGCGAATTCGCCATACAGCCCATCGGCTGGCGCCAGCTTCGGCGCGCCGCGCATTTCACGCTCTGCGGCGATCCGGATTAGCTGGCCGGCCATTTCCAGCAGCTTCTTCTTCAGCTTGGCCTTGCGCGCCTGCCAGGCCACGCCGCCAAGCCGGTCCAGCACCGCCTCGGAGGCATCCGAGCCGTAGCGCGACAGAAGATCGATATTCTCGACCGGCAGGAAGAGCTTGCCGTCGCTGGCATAATGCAATTCGAGGCAGTCATGCGGTGCGCCGGCAGCCTCGATGGTACGCAGCCCCATGAAACGGCCAATGCCGTGTTCGGCGTGGACGACCACATCGCCGGCGGCGAGCGAGGACACTTCGGAAATGAAGTCGGCGCCCTTGCCGCGCCGTTTCGAGCGCCGGACGAGACGGTCGCCCAGCATGTCCTGCTCGGCGATCACCGCCAGACCCGGCGCGGTGAAACCGTGCTCGACGGGCAGGACCGACAGCGCGATCGCCTGCCCCTTCAGCCGGGCCGCATCGTCCAGCGTGGCCGCAGGCTCCATGCCGCCGAGACCGTGTTCGGTCAGGATCTGCGACAGGCGGTCCAGCGATCCTTCCGTCCAGCCGGCGATGACGACCCGGTTTCCCGCCGTCCTCAAGCCGGAAACATGCCTGACAACGTGGTCGAACACATTGGCATTCGGGTCGGCGCGTTCCTCGGCGAAATTGCGCCCCTGCTGCGCACCGGCATGCAGGATGTAGCGCCCTTCGGTGAAGGGCTGGTCAAACGGTGTGAGCGTGATGTTCAGCCGCTCGCCGGCCCGGCGCTCCGCTTCCTCGCGCGTCAGGTAAAGGCTTTCGGGCAGGACGGGGCGATAGGGCACGCCGCCGGCGAAGTCGCCCTGGTTGCGGCGCGCCTCGTAATGCTCGCGAATCTGCGCCACACGCCCGTCCAGGGCTTCATGGGCGAGGTGATCGAAAACAAAGGGTGCATGCGGGAGAAGATCGAAAACGGTTTCGAGCCCGTCGTAGAACAGCGGCAGCCAGTGCTCCATGCCGGCGAAGCGCCGGCCTTCCGTCACCGACTGGTACAGCGCGTCATCGCGCTGGGGGGCACCGAAGGTTTCGATATAGGCGCGGCGGAAGCGGCTGATCGTCTCCGGTGTCAGCGCAACCTCGCTCATCGCTTCCAGCCGCATCTGCCTGTGCTGGCCTGTGGTGCGCTGGGTGGCGGGATCGAAGGCGCGAATCGATTCCAGCGTGTCACCGAAGAAATCGAGGCGCAGCGGCTCTTCGGAACCGGGCACGAACAGGTCGAGAATACCACCGCGCACGGCATATTCGCCGACATCGCGCACGGTGCCGGTGCGCTCGAAACCGCTGGTTTCCAGACGCCGGATCAGCATTTCCATGGCAATCTGGTTACCGGGCTTCAGGGTCAGGCTCTGGGCCGCGATGACATCGCGCGGGGGCATGCGCTGCAAAAGCGCGTTGGCCGACATCAGAACGATCGCCCGATGCGGCCTTTCCGCCAGCGCAATCAAGCCGGCCAGTGCATCGAGGCGCCGTGCCGCGGCATCCGCGCCCGGCGAAACGCGATCATAGGGAAGGCAATCCCAGGCCGGCAATTCCAGCACGGGCACGCCCGGCGCGGCATAGGCGAGTGCCTGGGCCAGTTGCGGAATGCGCGCGCCGTCCCTAGCCACGAAGACAAGCGGGCGGCTTGCCGCCGCCTCCTGCGAGAGACGGGCCAGGGTAAAGGCCTCGTATCCGTCGGCCACGCCATCGACGATGACGGCACGATGGAGATCGGGCCTCACGCCGATCGGTGCAAGCAAGGTCATGGCAGGTCCGTCCGGAAAGAGTATGTCCGCTTTTCAATGAGTCGCTGCAATGCCTTGTCTCGTTGTCTTCACGCAATCCCGGACGCGAAACCGCTTCACACTTTCGCTGGAATTGCTCTTCCTTTCACCGCAATCCCGGACGCGAAACCGCTTCACACTTTCGCTGGAATTGCTTTTCCTCTCACCGCAATCCCGGACGCGAAACCGCTTCACACTTTCGCTGGAATTGCTCGGGATCAGAACGTCATCCGGTCCCGATGGGACAGGATCTTTCGATAGATTGCCGTATCATGCTCCGGCGGCACCGGCTTCTCGCCCATGATCCACTTGAACAGATCCTGATCGTTCTCGGCCATCAGCGTTTCAAGCTGATCGAGCTCCTCATCATCAAGGTCGCGAATCATGGCATCGCAGAATCCGCCGAAGACCAGATCCATCTCCCGCATGCCGCGATGCCACGCACGAAACATGATCTTGCGCCGGCGCGTGTCGAGGTCAGCGGAGGTGTGGGTGGTTCCGGTCATCGCCTTGCCATGGTTTCCGATTGTCTGGGGATGCATATAGAGGTGAAAAGCGTTCCTGTCAGCCTTTCGCGCGCGCAAGCCTCCACGTAATCTTGCCCCATGAGACCATCCCTGCTCGATCCCCTGTTCGCTCCCGTCACGTCGATCGACGGCGTCGGCCCGAAACTGGCCACGCTGATCGCCAGGATCGTGCCCGGCGACCTTGCCGAGCGCGAGGCGCGGATCGGCGACCTGATCTTCACCCTGCCCCATTCGGTGATCGACCGTCGCTACCGGCCCGGTGTCGCCAATGCGCCGGAGGCGACCATCGTGACGCTGGACCTGACGGTGGACCAGCACCAGCCGCCTGCGCGCGGGCGCTCCAACCTGCCCTACCGGGTCTTCGCCCACGACGCGACGGGCGAGATTGCGCTCACCTTCTTCCATGCCAAGGCTGCCTGGCTGGAAAAGCTGCTGCCCGAAGGCGAACAGGTGACGGTGTCCGGCAAGATCGAATGGTTCAACGGACGGCCTTCCATGGTCCATCCCGACCATATCGCACGGCCAGGCGAAACCTTGCCCGAAATCGAGCCGGTCTATCCGCTGACCGCCGGCCTGTCCGCACGGGTGCTGCGCAAGGCCGTGCTCGGTGCGCTCGCCCGCATTCCCGATCTGCCGGAATGGCTCGATGGCGAGATCATGCGCCGGCAAACCTTTCCATCCTTCGCCGACGCACTAGGCCGGCTTCACGATCCGCGCGATGCACTCGACATCGCCGCCGAATCGGTTGCACGCAGGCGGCTCGCCTATGACGAATTCCTTGCCGGACAATTGTCGCTGGCCATGGTGCGCGCGAAGATGAAGCGGCTTTCCGGCCGGCCGCTGCCCGGCACGGGCGCATTGATGGCGCAATTGCGCGCGGCCCTGCCCTATGCGCTGACAGGCGCGCAGGAACGTGCCATCGCCGACATTTCCGCCGATCTGGCCGCACCCGACAGGATGCTTCGCCTGTTGCAAGGCGACGTGGGCGCCGGCAAGACGGTGGTCGGCCTGATGGCCATGATGCAGGCAGCCGAATCGGGGGCGCAATCGGCCTTGCTGGCGCCGACCGAGATTCTCGCGCGCCAGCATTTTGAGACCATTTCGCCACTGGCCGAGGCGGTCGGTCTGAAAGCCGCCATCCTCACCGGCCGGGAGAAAGGGCGCGACCGCGCGGCCATTCTGGCCGGGCTGGCGGATGGTTCCATCCATCTGGCCGTCGGCACCCATGCACTTTTCCAGGAGGGCGTGGTCTTCCATGATCTCGGTCTGGCCATTGTCGACGAGCAACACCGCTTCGGCGTCCACCAACGCCTCGCGCTGACCGCCAAGGGCAAGGCGCCGGACATGCTGGTGATGACAGCAACGCCCATTCCGCGCACGCTCGTGCTCTCGGCCTTTGGCGACATGGATGTGTCGCGCCTCGACGAGAAGCCGGCCGGACGCAAGCCGATCCGTACCGTGACCCTCCCCGCCGAACGGCTCGACGCGCTTGTCGAGCGGATGCGCGCGGCGGTGGCCGAGGGTCAGAAGGTCTACTGGATCTGCCCTCTCGTGGAAGAATCGGAAGAGGTGGAACTGACCGCCGCGGAGGACCGGTTCCGCTCCTTGCAGCCGGTTTTCGGAGAGCGCGTGGGGCTCGTGCACGGGCGCATGACCGGCTCGGAGAAGGACGCCGCCATGAGCGCCTTCAAGGAGGGGCGCACGCGCCTCCTGGTCGGGACGACGGTCATCGAGGTGGGTGTTGACGTTCCGGATGCGACGATCATGGTGATCGAACATGCAGAACGGTTCGGACTGGCGCAATTGCACCAGTTGCGCGGGCGTGTCGGGCGCGGGTCGGCCGATTCCTCCTGTGTGCTGGTCTACAAGGGGCCGCTCGGCGAAACGGCGCATCGCCGCCTGGAGGTGATGCGCGAGACCGAAGACGGGTTCGTGATCGCGGAAGAAGATCTCAAACTGCGCGGAGAAGGCGAATTGCTGGGAACGCGCCAATCGGGGACACCCGGCTTCCGTGTGGCGCGCATCGATGCGCATGGCGACCTTCTCGCCATCGCGCGCGACGATGCTAGGCTGATCCTTACGACCGATCCCGACCTGCAATCGGAACGGGGCCAAGCGTTGCGCATCCTGCTCTACCTGTTCGGGCGGGACGAAGCGATCCGGCTGTTGCGCGCGGGTTAGGCCAGGCTATTCCGCCGCGGGCTTGCGCCTTTCGGCCGTCTGTTCCGAGGGGGTTCCCGATGGCGTCACAAGCCCTTCGTCCTCGGCGATCTGTTGCGTCTTCGCCTGGTATTCGGGAGAGACAAGACCGGCCGAGATGATCAGCTTGGCAGCCTCTTCCACCGTCATGTCCAGCACATGCACATCCTTGCGGGGAACAAACAGCAGGAAGCCCGAGGTCGGGTTAGGCGTGGTCGGCAGGAAGACGGCCACCGTGTCGCCGCTCTCACGCTCCAGGATCTGCTTGACCTCGCCTTGCGCTTCGGTGGCGATGAAGACGAGCGCCCACAAACCCTTGCGGGGATATTCGACCAGTGCCACCTGCTTGAACGTGTTCGACTTGTCCGACAGAACGGTCTCGATGATCTGCTTGAGACCGCGGTAGATGGAGCGCACCAGTGGCATCTGGCCCAGCAGGCGTTCGCCGAAGCCGACAATGGAGCGGCCGATGAAATTCGCGGTCAGGAAGCCGATCAGCGTGATCGAGACCAGGGCAACGATCAGGCCAAAGCCTGGCACCGGAAAGGGCAGGTAGAAATCCGGATTGTAGCGGGCGGGAATATAAGGCTTCACCCAGCCATCCACCCAACCGATGAATGTCCAGGCCAGCCACGCCGTCACCGCAAGCGGGGCAAGCACCACGAAGCCGGTCAGGAAATAGTTTCTCAGCCGCATCATGGCCGACCGCTTGTGCGGTGTTTCGCTCATTCGTGTTTCCGCTCGATGGATGCAAACGACGCGACTAATCTAGTGCGCCGCAACATCGATTGAAAGAGCGAACCGCGCCGCTCCTGCCGCTTTCGGCTACTCCACCGTGACGGATTTGGCCAGGTTGCGCGGCTGGTCCACATCCGTGCCCATGAAGACGGCGGTGTGATAGGCCAGCATCTGGATGGGCAGCGCATAGATGATCGGCTCGATGAATTCCGGCACGTCGGGAAGGACGATCGTGTCCATCGTGCGGACGGTGGAAGCGGCCGCGCCTTTCCTGTCGGTGATCAGGATGATCTTGCCGCCGCGCGCGGCGACCTCCTGCATGTTGGAGACGGTTTTCTCGAATATGCGGTCATGCGGCGCAATGACGATGACGGGCATGTCCTCGTCGATCAACGCGATGGGGCCGTGCTTCAACTCGCCGGCGGCATAGCCTTCGGCATGAATATAGGAAATTTCCTTGAGCTTGAGCGCGCCTTCCATGGCAAGGGGGAAGTTCGTGTCCCGGCCAAGATAGAGGACGTGCTTGTAGCCGGCCAGATCGCGCGCCACGGCCTCGATCTGGCTTTCCAGATGCAGCACCTGGGAGGCCAGCCGGGGCGCCTCGGCCAGTTCGCGCACCAAAGCCGCTTCGCGCTCGGCGGTGATCGCGCCGCGCTTGGCGGCCGCGCGGACAACCAGGGCCGCGAGCACCGAAAGCTGGCAGGTGAAGGCCTTGGTGGATGCGACGCCGATTTC
Organism: Zhengella sp.; assembly: GCF_041397485.1. Classification (NCBI taxonomy): domain Bacteria; kingdom Pseudomonadati; phylum Pseudomonadota; class Alphaproteobacteria; order Hyphomicrobiales; family Notoacmeibacteraceae; genus Zhengella; species Zhengella sp. The sequence continues at coordinate 102,927 of NZ_JAWKWO010000001.1, forward strand.
CGGTCCGGCAAAGGTGGGGAAAATCGCGTCGGATTCGCGCGCGATCGTCGATTCGCGAACATTGACCACCGAGCCGATGGTCATGCCCTGGGCCCTGCAATAACGCAACGATGCCAGGGTATCGGCTGTCTCGCCAGATTGCGAGACGAAAAGCGCAGCGTCACCGGCTGCAAGCGGCATTTCACGATAGCGGAATTCCGAGGCGATATCGATGTCCACCGGCAGGCGGGCATGGCGCTCGAACCAGTATTTGGCGATCAGGCCGGCATAGAAGGCGGTGCCGCAAGCCGAAATCGTCAGCCGATCAATCTTGGCAAAATCAATGGCGGAATTCAATGGCTTGGCAGAATTTGTTGAGAAATCGATGTAATTGGAAAGCGTATGCGCCACCACTTCCGGCTGTTCGTAGATCTCCTTCTGCATGAAATGGCGGTGATTGCCCTTGTCGACCAGAAAGGCCGTTCCGACGGATTTCTGCCGCGAGCGCTCGACCTTCGCGCCGCTTTCATCGAAAATCTCCAGCGTACGCGAGGTGAGCACCGCCCAGTCGCCGTCCTCCAGATATGTGATCACGTCGGTGAACGGCGCCAGAGCGATGGCGTCCGAACCAATGAACATGTCGCCGTCGCCAAAGCCGATGGCCAGAGGCGAGCCGCGGCGGGCCGCGACGAGCAGATCGTTCTCGCCATTGAACATGATGGCCAGGGCGAAGGCGCCGCGCAGCCGCGGCAGGCATTCACGCACCGCATCGACCGGCGCCAGGCCGCGATCCAGTGCCCGGGTGATGATCTGCGCAACCGCCTCCGTGTCGGTTTCGGTCTCGAAACGGTAGCCGTCGGCTTCCAGTTCGTTGCGCAGCTCCCAGAAATTCTCGATGATGCCGTTGTGAACCACGGCAACGCGCGCGGTGGCATGGGGATGGGCATTCGTCTCGTTCGGCGCTCCATGGGTGGCCCAGCGCGTATGCCCGATGCCGATATGGCCAGTCAGCGGTTGCGACTTCAGCCGCTTTTCCAGATTGACCAGTTTGCCTTCGGCACGGCGGCGCTGAAGCAGCCCGTGCTCCAGCGTGGCGACCCCGGCGGAGTCATAGCCGCGATATTCCAGCCGCTTGAGCGCATCCACCAGAAGCGGCGCCACCGGTTCCCTGCCCACAATGCCCACGATTCCGCACATGCCGATTCCACGCCTTTTCCGGAAGATTGACCCGCCAAATCCGCGCAAGCGATAGCAGGACGCATCTCCACAACCAAAATCACAATGCGTTTCAACAGGTGTCAGCCGCCGAGACGCCGGTAATCACCGCAGTTGAACACGATTCCCATTACCAAATGGACAACGCGCCGGCCTGTGCCCTGCCAGCACGCGGATGCCCGAGGGGCAGGAATCACGTTTTCTTTCTTGCCGCCTTCTCGGCCGCGAAGCGTTCGCGCAGCATTGTCGCCATGGCCGGCTTGTTCTGCTGGCGCGCGCGGCCAAAGGCGACGGCGTCGTCGGGCACTTCGTCGGTGACTACCGAACCCGACGCCACATAGGCATTGCGGCCGATACTGACCGGAGCAACGAGCGCCGAATTCGAGCCGATGAAGGCGCCAGGGCCGATACGGGTAAGATGCTTGTTGAAGCCATCGTAATTGCATGTGATCGTGCCCGCGCCGATATTGGCGTTCGCGCCGATCTCCGCATCGCCGACATAGGTCAGGTGATTGACCTTGGCGCCCTCGCCCACGACGGCCTTTTTCACCTCGCAGAAATTGCCGACCCTGGACCTGGCCTGAAGTTGCGCACCGGGACGTAGCCGCGCGAAGGGCCCGACAGACGCTCCCGCACCGACATGGGCACCTTCCAGATGGCTGAAGGCATGGATCACGGCCGGTTCCGCAATGACGACGCCCGGTCCGAAGACCACGTTCGGCTCGATTACCGTTTCGGCGGCGACCTTCGTATCCCAGGAAAAGAACACGGTTTCGGGCGCCTGAAGGGTAACGCCATCGAGCATGGCCTGACGGCGGCGGCGGCGCTGCCAGATTGCCTCGGCCTGCGCCAGTTCAACGCGGTTGTTGATGCCGAGCACCGATTCGAAGGCCACTTCGCTCGCCACGACCGAGAGGCCGCGCCCGCGCGCGATGGCGACGATGTCGGTGAGGTAATATTCGCCCTTGGCATTGTCGTTTCCGACCGCATCGAGCAGGTCGAGCGCATGCGCGCCGGAAATCGCCATGAGTCCGCCATTGCAGAAATCGATGGCGCGTTCCGCCTCGCTGGCGTCGCGGTGCTCGCGAATGGCCACCAGGTCTCCGCCCTCCACGATCAGCCGGCCATACCCCGTGGGATCGGTGGCGCGGAAACCCATGACGACCACATGCGCGCCATCGGCCAGTTTCCCGCGCGCGGCGGTCAGATCCGCCGGATCGATGAGGGGTGTGTCGCCGAACATGACGAGGATGTCGTCATGGCCCTTCGCCAGCGCCGGACGCGCGGCCAGAACGGCATGGGCGGTGCCGAGCCGCTCCGTCTGTTCAAACGTCGCGGCCTGCGGCGCGAAAGGCGCGACGGCTTCGCGAACGGTTTCAGCGTCGCGCCCGACCACCAGCGCCACGTCATCAGACCCCGATTCGGCGGCGGCCCGCACCACATGGGCGGCCATGGGGAGGCCGGCGATCTCGTGCAGCACCTTGGAACGGCTGCTCTTCATGCGCGTGCCTTCGCCTGCGGCAAGGATCACCGAAAGGCAGGTTCGATTGCTCATGTCTCATTCCTCATTGGGCCGCCCCTTCACAAAGCCGGCGCATGCCCCGTTGCATGGTTCGCCCGCGCGTGGTTTTAAGTGATCCGCACCGATCAGAAAACGGATACCTGCAAGGTTATACGCCGACGGTCAACAATCCGTTCAGACAAGACGCACCAGCAACATGGCCGCCATCCCGGCGGTCCAAACAGGAATGCCCAGCCTTGGATGCCCCCTCTCCCGCCCGCACGGCCATCGCCTTTGCCGTGATGATCGTCACGCCGCTGTTCTTTTCGTCCAACCTGATTTTCGGGCGCGGCGTGATCGGTGAGGTCGCGCCGTTCACGCTTGCCTTCCTGCGCTGGCTGTTCGTGGCGATGGCATTGCTGCCGGTGCTTTTCGCCCAGAGCCGCGCGGTGCGGGCCATGCTGCGGTCGCATTCACCGCTGCTTCTCGTCGAAGGCTTTCTCGGCATGTGGATTTGCGGTGCCATCGTCTATGTGGCGCTGACCATGACCACGGCGACCAATGGCACGCTGATCTACACCACCTCGCCGGTCATCATCATCATCCTTGAAGCGATCTTCTTCGGCCGGGCCATCGGCTGGCGCGAAGCGCTGGGCAGCCTGACCGCATTCGCCGGCGTTGCCGTCATCGTGCTGAAGGGCGACCCGGCGACGCTGGCCACGCTGACCTTCAATCCCGGCGACATCCTGTTCATCCTGGCGGCGATTGCCTGGGCCATCTATTCGGTGCTGATGCGCCGGGCGGAATTCAAGACCATCGGCAATATCGCCTCGCTGGGGATTGTCGCGGCCTTCGGTGCGCTCTGCCTGGCGCCCTTTGCGCTGGCCGAATTCCTGTCCGGCGCGGTGATGCCGGTCACGCAGACGGCCTGGGGCAGCATTGCCGGCATCGTGCTGTTTTCGTCACTGATCGCCTTTGGCGGCTTCCAGTTCGGCGTCCGGGTGCTCGGTCCCTCGGTTGCCGCCGTGTTCATGTATCTGCTGCCGCCCTACGGGGTGACGCTGGCTGTGCTGTTGCTGGGCGAGAGCTTCCAGTCCTTCCACGCAGCCGGGATCGTGCTGGTGATGGGCGGAATCATTCTCGCAACGTTTCCGGCACGCTGGCTTGCGGGAAAGGTTTCCAGCCGGACAAGACGCCCGGCAAGCTAGCCGATCTGCTGGAAGACAGGGAAGGTTTCGAGCAGCCAGAAGCTCATGGCCTGCATGCCGCCTGTCATGAACAGGAGGCCAGCGGCAACCAGGAGAGCACCCATGGCCTTCTCCACCTTGCCGAGATGCACGCGGAACCGCGACAGGAAACGCATGAAGGCGCCGGAAAAGACCGCGGCCAGCAGGAAGGGGATACCCAGGCCGGCAGAATAGACCGCCAGCATGACAGCGCCCTCGCCCGCCGTGTCCCGCGCGCCGGCAAGCGTGAGGATCGATCCCAGCACCGGACCGATGCAGGGCGTCCATCCGAATGCGAAAGCCAAACCCATCACATAGGCCGCCGCCAAGCTGGCAGGCTTGCCCTCGGCCTGGAAGCGTGCTTCGCGCGACAGGAAGGGAATGCGGATCAGGCCAAGGAAATTCAGCCCCATGATGATGATCAACACGCCCGCGGCAATCGCCAGCGGTTCCTGCCAGAGCCTGAGCAGGCGTCCGATGGCATAGGCGGAGGCGCCAAGCGCGATGAAGACGGTGGAGAAACCGGCCACGAAGGCCAGCGAGGCGGCGATCAGCGCCCGGCGCGGACGGGCCGCGGCTGCCCCATCGGCCCGGAAATCATCCACCGAGACGCCGGCCATGTAGCAAAGATAAGGCGGCACCAGCGGCAGGACACAGGGCGAGAGAAATGACAGCGCGCCCGCGCCCAAGGCACTGATATAACCATAGTCCATCTGGCTTTGCCCCGTTCGTTACCCGTTGCGGCCTCTATAGACCCGCGGGCCTTCACGCGCCAATGACCAAAACGCGAGACGAAATGAAACAGGCGGCCCTTGCGGAACCGCCTGCCCGTTGATTCATGCCGCGCGGCTACTGGCCGGTGGGAACCTGCGAAGGCTCGGGTGCAGCGCCACCTTCGGCCTGGCCGCCGGCTTCCGGCTGCTGGCCGGCAGGCGCGGAGTCGAGCGCGCCGCCCAGTTGATCCAGGATCCCGTTGCCTTCGCCCTGCTCGCCCTGCTGCGTCTGCTGCGGAACGCGGTCGAGAATGTCGGTCGGGCGCTCGCCGTAGCGCGCCAGAAGCGAAAGCCCAAGCGAGGTAGCGAAAAAGGCGGCTGCGAGAATGGCCGTGGTCCGGGTCAGCGCATTGGCTGCCCCGCGGGCGGTCATGAAGCCGGAGCCCCCGCCGATGCCGAGGCCACCGCCTTCGGAACGCTGAAGCAGCACGACGCCGACAAGCGCGAGCACGATGATGAGATGAATGACGATGAGGACGGTTTCCATCGGGGATTTCCGGCCCGCATCACAGCGGGCTCTTCATGGTTCTGCATTGAAATTTTGCGGCTCAATACACGGGATTGCGCCGCAAGGAAAGGGTCAGGCCGGTTCAAATGCCATATCGGCACCGCAAGTGCCGTTTGCAAGGTCTTTCAGATCGACCGGTAGGCGTCCGCGATGCCGAGGAAATCGGACGACTTCAGGCTGGCACCGCCGACAAGGGCACCATCCACATTGGCGACTGCCAGCAATTCGCGCGCATTGGCGGGCTTCACCGAACCGCCATACAGGATGCGCATCGCCGCCGCACCGTCACCGAGGAGAACGCGGAGACGTTCGCGAATATGGGCGTGGGCGTCTTCCACATCCTGTACCGTGGGCGTCAGGCCGGTGCCGATCGCCCAGACCGGTTCGTAGGCAATGACGGTGTTGGCCGCCGTCGCGGCAGCAGGTACCGATCCCTCGATCTGGCGCGTCAGCACCGCGAGCGTCTCGCCGGACCGTCGCTGCTCCTCGGTCTCGCCGATGCAGATGATCGCGGTCAGGCCGGCGCGCCAGGCGGCAAGTGCCTTGGCGGCGACAAGCTGGTCGCTTTCGCCATGGTCCGTGCGCCGCTCGGAATGGCCGACAATCACGAAGCTGCCGCCGGCATCCCTGACCATTTCCGCCGAGATGTCGCCGGTATGGGCACCCGATGCCCTGGGGTGGCAATCCTCTGCCCCGGCCCTCACGGAGGAGGAGGAAAGGCATGCGGCGGCGCGCGAAAGCAGGGTGGCCGGAACGCAGAGCAGGCCGTCGCATTCGGAATCCAGCGACGACGCGAACCCCGCCGCTATCGCTGAAATCTCGGGCAGGTCGCCGCTGGTGCCATTCATTTTCCAGTTGCCCGCAACGAGCGGCTTGATCCCCGGGGTCATGGTTCCGATATCCTCCTCATCATGCGGCCAGGGGCGCCGGAATTCCGGCAACAGCCGCATTCGCCCTATACAGCGCCCTTGATCAGGGCTATCAGCCTCACCTAAAACCAATGCGCGCGAACCGCAACCAAGGAATACGGACCAGGACATGCTCGACTCCCTTCGCAACGCCGCCGGCACATGGGTCGCAAAGGCTCTGCTCGTGCTTCTCGTGCTCAGCTTCGCGGTCTGGGGCATTTCCGGGCAGATCACCAATGGATTCAACTCCAATGCCGTCGTCCAGGCCGGAGACACAGAGGTTTCGGTAACCGAATACCGCCTGGCCTATGATCGGGAGTTGCGGCTGCTTTCGCAGCGTTTCGGCCAGCGGATCACCCGCGAGCAGGCGCAGGCGCTGGGGCTGGACCAGCAGGTGCTGTCGCAATTGGTCGCGGGCGCCGTGCTCGACGAACAGGCGCGCGAAATGGACCTGGGCCTGTCGAAGGACCGCCTTGCCGCCCTGACGGGCGAAGACCCGGCTTTCAGGGGGCCGGACGGCCGATTCGACCGCCGCGCCTTCGATTATGTGCTGCGTGAAGTGGGCATGCGGCCGGAGGACTACCTTCGCAACCGCCAGCAGGTGGCCGTGCGCCAGCAGATCGTGGAAGCCGTGTCCGACGGACTGAGCGTGCCCGACACCTTCCTCAAGGCGGCCGCGCTCTATCGCGGCGAGGACCGGACGGTGGAGTTCATCAAGCTTCCGGGCCGTCTTGTAGAGCCGATCGAACCGCCGGACGATACCGCGCTGCAAGCCTATTTCGAAGACAACAAGGCCGATTGGCGGGCGCCGGAATATCGCAAGATCAACCTTGTCGTTCTGGAACCCGAGTCGATCGCCGATCCGGATGCCATCTCCGACGAACAGGTCCGGGCCGATTACGAAGCGCGCAAGGAGCGGTATACATCCGCCGAAACCCGGCTGATCGACCAGCTTGTCTTCAAGAGCCGGGACGAGGCGGAGGCCGCGCGCAAGCGCATCACCGGTGGCGCCACCTTCGACGAGGTGGCCGCTTCGGAAGGCAAGACGCCGGAGGACACCAGTCTTGGAACGGTGGAGCGCTCGGCCATACCCGACGCGACCATCGCCGAGGCCGCGTTTTCCCTTGGCCAGAACCAGGTTTCCGACGTCATCGACGGCGCCTTCGGCCCTGTCCTGCTCCGGGTGCGGGAAATCAATCCGTCCGAGACAAGGCCGCTGGATGCGGTTGCCGGTGAAATCCGCCGGGAACTGGCCCTGGCCGAGGCCGATCGTATCCTGCTCGATGTCCACGATTCCTACGAGGATGCCCGCGCCGGCGGTTCCACGATGGCGGAGGCCGCGCGCCAGCTCGGTCTGCCGATGACCACTGTCGATGCCGTCGACCGCGCCGGGCTCGGCCCTGATGGCCAGCAGGTTCCGGGCATTCCGGAACAGGCCGAACTGCTTGCCGCGGCCTTCGAGACGGAAGCGGGCGTGGAAAACCCGCCGCTCAACCATGGCCGCTCCGGATTCGTCTGGTACGAGGTCGAAGGCGTGACTCCAGCGCGCGACCGCACGCTCGATGAAGTGCGTGACGCCGTGGTGGCTGCCTGGACAACGCGGGAACGCACCGACCGGCTGGCGCAGAAGGCCGGCGAACTGGAGAAGCGGCTGGAATCCGGCACCACGCTGGATGAAATTGCCCGGGAACTGGAACTCGAAAAGCAGGTCAAGCGCGGTCTGAAGCGTGGTGCCGACGATGCCGATATCGGCAAGGCCGGGGTCAACGCCGCGTTCTCGGTGAAGCAGGGTGAGACCGGGCTTGTGCCAGGGCCCTCGGGCCAGGAGCAGATCCTGTTCCGGGTGACAGAGGTTTTCGAGCCGGCAGGCGCCTCAGCGCAGTCGATTCCGGAGGCAGAGCGTCGGCAGTTGACCGGTGCGTTCTCGGACGATCTCCTGGAGCAACTCGTGGCCGATCTTCGCGACAAATACGCCGTGACGATGGACCGCAACGCCATTGGCCGGGCGCTTTCCTTCTGATCCGGCCAACCGGCGCAAACCCAATTCGCGGAGGGGGCGATGAGTGAACTGAAGAGCGCGATTGCGAAGGTGGCGGACGGGACCCCGCTCAGCTTCGAGGAAGCACGCAATGCGTTTGACATCATGATGTCGGGCAATGCGACACCCAGCCAGATGGGTGCCTTCCTGATGGCGCTGCGCGTGCGCGGCGAAACCGTGGACGAGATTTCCGGCGCGGTGTCGACCATGCGGGCGAAGATGATCCCGGTTGCCGCGCCAGAGGATGCCATCGACATCGTGGGCACCGGCGGGGATGCATCCGGCACATACAACGTGTCCACCTGTGCCGCCTTCATCGTGGCCGGCTGCGGTGTGCCTGTCGCCAAACACGGCAATCGCGCCCTTTCCTCCAAATCCGGCGCGGCGGACGCGCTTTCGGCTCTTGGCATCAACCTGGAACTCGCTCCCGACGCCATCGCCCGCTGCATCCGGGAGGCCGGGCTCGGCTTCATGTTCGCGCCGGCGCACCATTCGGCGATGCGGTTTGTCGGCCCGACCCGCGTGGAACTGGGAACACGGACGATCTTCAACCTGCTCGGGCCGCTTTCCAATCCGGCCGGTGTACGCAAGCAGCTTGTCGGCGTGTTCGCGCCGCAATGGCTGGAGCCGCTGGCCCATGTCCTCAAGGACCTGGGGTCAGAGCACGTCTGGCTGGTGCATGGCGACGGACTGGATGAAATGACCACCACCGGCACGACGCAGGTCGTGGAACTGAAGGACGGCACGATCCGCGGCTTCGAGCTGACGCCGGAAGAGGCCGGCCTGCCGCGCGCACGGCTTGAAGATCTGAAAGGCGGCGACGGTGCGCACAATGCACGGGCGCTGCGTGCTGTGCTTCAGGGTGAGAAGAACGCCTATCGCGACATAGCGCTGCTGAATGCCGGCGCTTCGCTGGTGGTGGCGGGCAAGGCCGATACGGTCGCCGAAGGCGTGGCCATGGCGGCCGACGCCATTGACGAAGGGCGCGCCTTCGCGGCGCTGGAGCGGCTGATCGCGGTCTCCAACAGCGGAAAGGTCGCCTGAGCGATGGCCGATATCCTCAAGAAGATCGAGGCCTACAAGCGTGACGAGATTGCCGCGGCGAAAGCAGCACTTCCGCTGGCCGAAGTGCGCGCCCGCGCTTTGGATGGCGATGCGCCGCGCGGCTTCCTGAGGGCGCTGGAAGACCGCAAGGCCGAAGGCCGGTTCGGACTGATCGCCGAAATCAAGAAGGCCAGCCCCTCCAAGGGGCTGATCCGGGCCGATTTCGACCCGCCGGCGCTGGCGCGCGCCTATGAGACCGGCGGCGCGGCCTGTCTTTCGGTGCTGACGGATGGACCGAGCTTCCAGGGCGCACCGGAATTCCTGACGGCTGCGCGCCAGGCGGCCGGGCTGCCGGCCCTGCGCAAGGATTTCATGTTCGAGCCCTACCAGGTCTGGGAAGCCAGGGCCTGGGGCGCCGATTGCATCCTCATCATCATGGCGAGCCTCTCGGACGACGAAGCCCGTGCGCTGGAAGAATGCGCCTTCGAGGCCGGCATGGACGCGCTCATCGAGGTGCATGACGAGGCCGAGATGGAACGGGCTCTCATGCTGTCCTCACGCCTGCTGGGCGTCAACAACCGCAACCTGCGCACGTTCGACGTCAGCCTGGAAACGACCGAACGCCTTGCCGCCATGGCACCTGGCGACCGCCTTCTGGTTGGCGAGAGCGGCATTTTCACCCATGCCGATTGCCAACGGCTTGCAGGCCACGGCGTGACTTCCTTCCTGGTCGGGGAAAGCCTGATGCGCCAGGATGACGTGACAGCCGCCACACGGACCCTGCTCGAAGGCGATGGCGCGCGGCTTGCGGCAGGCTGACCATGGCTGAGCATCTGACCCATATCGCGGAAAACGGCGAGGCCCACATGGTGGATGTCGGCGACAAGGCCGCCACGAGCCGCACGGCCATTGCCGAGGGCGCGGTGCGCATGCGGGCCGAAACGCTGGCGATGATCCTTGCGGGCAATGCCAAGAAGGGCGATGTCATCGCCACGGCGCGGATTGCGGGCATCATGGCCGCCAAGAAGACCCATGAGCTGGTTCCGCTCTGTCACCCGCTGCTGCTCACCAAGGTGACCGTGGACATCACGCCCGACGAAACCCTGCCCGGCCTGCGTGTGCGCGCACTGGCACGGGTGAACGGCCAGACCGGTGTGGAGATGGAAGCGCTGTCGGCCGTGTCCGTCACCTGCCTCACGATCTATGACATGGCCAAGGCCGTGGACCGGGGCATGGTGCTGACCGATATCCGCCTTGTCGAAAAGGAAGGCGGGAAATCCGGCCACTGGCGCGCAGAGGACTGAAGAAATGGCATTGCTTCCCGTTGACGAGGCGCTCTCCAGACTGCTGGACGATGCGGGCCTGCTGGGCGCGCAAGAGGTTCACATCGCGGATGCGGCAGGCCGCTTCCTGGCCAGCGACCTGGCGGCCCGGCGCACGCAACCTCCCTTCCCGGCCGCCGCCATGGATGGCTATGCCGTGCGGGCCGATGACATCGCCAACGTGCCTGCCGCGCTGACGGTGATCGGCGAATCGGCAGCGGGCCACCGCTTTTCGGGCAAGGTGGAGGGCGGAGAATGCGTGCGCATCTTCACCGGCGCGCCCGTCCCCTCCGGCGCCGATACCGTGATCATCCAGGAAAATGTCGGCGTGCTCGGCGACGGTCGCGTCCAGGTGAACGAAGGCGAGCCGAAAGGCCGCAATATCCGCGTCGAAGGGCTGGACTTTCGCCAGGGCAGCACCATCCTGAAGGCCGGCCGGCAACTCGATGCCGCGGCGCTGTCGCTCGCCGCCGCCGCCAATCACGACCGCCTCACGGTGGCACGCAAGCCACTCGTCGCCATTCTCGCCACCGGCGACGAACTGGTTCCGCCTGGCGCCCTGCCCGGCCCGGACCAGATCATCGCCTCCAATTCGTTCGGCGTTGCGGCACTGGCGACCGAATGCGGCGCCACCGTCATCGATCTGGGCATTGCCCGCGACGATCACGGCATCATCGGCGCCGCTGTCGGGCGGGCTCGGGATGCAGGCGCCGATATCATCGTCACGCTGGGCGGCGCGTCCGTCGGCGATCATGATCTCGTCCAGTCGGTCCTTGCCGATGCCGGGATGGAACTCGACTTCTGGAAGATCGCGATGCGGCCGGGCAAGCCGCTCATGGTCGGGCGCTTTGGCGAAACGCGTGTGCTGGGCCTGCCGGGCAATCCCGTATCGAGCCTCGTCTGTGCCCATCTGTTCCTGAAGCCGCTCATCAAGGCGCTTTGCGGGGCACGCCATGTGCATGACATCCGCACGGCCCGGCTGACCACGCCGATGAATGCAAATGGCGACCGCCAGGACCACGTGCGTGCGGTTTGCACAAGCGATGGCACGGGCGGCCTGCAGGTGACGCCTTTCAAGCGCCAGGATTCGTCCATGCTGTCCACGCTGGCCGAGGCCAATTGCCTGGTGATCCGGCCCGCGCACGCACCGGCCGTCAACGAAGGCGACAACGTGCCCTGCCTGATCCTGCGCAGCCTCGGCGACTGACCGACCCGCAGGCGTGCCGTGCGTGCGGCACCATTGCGATGCCACTTGCGGAACAGGACGGGAACAGATATGTTTGTTCCGGTTTTGTATTGCGACTCGTCAGGAGGTGGCCCGTGCTCACCCGCAAACAGCATGAACTTCTGCTTTTCATTCATGAGCGGCTGAAAGAAACCGGGATACCGCCTTCCTTCGACGAGATGAAGGATGCGCTGGAACTGGCGTCCAAGTCCGGCATTCACAGGCTGATCACGGCACTTGAGGAACGCGGGTTCATTCGCCGCCTGCCAAACCGGGCACGGGCGCTGGAGGTGATCCGCATGCCCGAGGGGGTTGCGGGCGCACCTCAGGCGCGCAAGTTTTCACCCAGCGTGATCGAGGGCGGACGCGGGCAGCCAGGCGGCACGAAGGCGCCGCCGGCCGAGAAGGAATCCGGACAGTCCATTGCCATTCCGGTCATGGGGCGAATCGCCGCCGGCGTGCCGATCGATGCCATCCAGCATCAGACCCACACGATCGCCGTGCCGCCGGACATGCTGGGCGGTGGCGAGCATTACGCGCTGGAGGTTCGCGGGGATTCGATGATCGAGGCCGGTATTTTCGACGGCGACACCGTGATCATCCGCGACGGCCAGACGGCCAATCCCGGCGACATCGTCGTCGCGCTGGTCGATGACGAGGAAGCGACGTTGAAGCGCTTCCGGCGCAAGGGGGCTTCCATTGCGCTGGAAGCGGCCAATCCGGCCTTCGAGACGCGCATTTTCCCGCCCCACCGCGTGAAGGTGCAAGGGCGTCTGGTCGGGCTGATCCGGCGGTATTGAAGCCTGAAACAGGATTTGGATCGATCGATCATGAAAAGGGGGCGCCGGACTGGCTCGGCGCCTTTTTTTTCGTTCACTCCGTATCCCCGGCCTTCGTGGAGGCCGGCGCCGCCATTCACTCAGCGGCAATACCGGCAGGCTGCTTGCGCCGGCGCGTCGATGCCAGGGCGGCGCCGATCACCGCGAGGATGACGATCGCGGCTTGCGGGACGATGGCTTCCCAGGTCGGGTTCAACCCGGCATCGACGAGCGATGACGGCAAGTCCATCGGATCGTAGGCCAACAGTTGCAGTTCCTGCAGTTCCTGAACCGAACCGCCAACGAATTTCAGGCCCATGACAAAGAGGAAGGCCGAGGTTGCCAGAAAGATGAAACGCAGGGGCAACCGCGCGGCGAAAGCATTGACCGCAAACCAGACAACGGCCAGCACGCCGGTGGCGGCAGCAATGCCGATCCAGAAGCCGACATGCCATCCACCACTCGCCGCAGCGCTCGCATGGAGAAACAGGATTGTTTCAGCGCCTTCGCGAAAGACTGCGAGAAAGGCAATCAGGGCGAGCGACAATGTCGTTCCCGCGCTGACTGCGCGGTCTGCCACGGCACGCAAGGTCGCCTGCCATGCCTTCGGATCCTGCTTCAGAAAGAGCCAACCGGACATGTAGAACATCAGGCCGGCCGCAACCATCATGACAACTGCTTCAAGTCGGTCGTCATGGGCGCCACCGAGGAACACCTCGAAGGCAAGCGCGGCGGCCACGCTAGCAAGAACCGCCATGGCCACGCCGATATAGAGGTAACGCGTGCGCTCGCCCATGCCGGCGCGATGGAGGAACGCGGCAAGAGCCGATATGACCAGAAGGGCCTCAAGGCCCTCGCGAAAAAGGACAAGTCCGGACTCAAGAGCCGCCGACAGAATTGGCATCTCGTTTTCTCTCATTGTTCAAGATCGTCCGCAGGAAGCCAGATGTGCCCGGCGGCCGCAAGCAGCCTTTGCCCAGTTTGTAACGTTTCCAAACTGGATGCCTGCAGGTGGGACGCTGGCGGCACGGCCAAGTGTCAATCCCTGGCCTCCGGCTTCCACTCTTCCAGGCCGCGGGCGGCGCGCGACCATTTCCGATGCCTGTGCCACGGGCGGTATGGCCGGTTGATGGCATGGCGGATCGAAACGCCCTTGCCGTGCGGGTTCAGGCGAAAGGCAGCCGATCCTTCGAGCGCCAATTGCCGGGCTGTGACGATGACGGCCATGTGCCGTCCACCGCAGCGGGGCGCTTCGGAAGGCTTGCTGTAGAGAATGAGGATGGCGGTCCGGCATGCGGCACGGACTGTTTCCGGATCGTCCGTCTGGACGATCCAGCCGCGCGGGGCCTTTGCCAGGCAGAGTTGATCGTCGCAGGCAAATCCCCCGGCCAGGGGTCTTGCCGCCTTGCCTGTCGCTTCCCGGGCCAGCAAGGCCGCCAGGCTGCCGCGTTTCAATGCGGCGGCGCGTCTGACCTCGCCGGTTCCCGCTGCCCGTGTCCAGTTCTGGCGTGTGAAGCTGGAAATCCGGGTGCGATTGAAGGCAAGGCTGCCCTCAGCGATGCGGATGGCCAGCGTCTTTCCGTCATCGGATATCCAGCCATCGGGAATGTCGGCACCGCGCCAGGCCAGGCCGGCGGCCAGTATGAACGGCAAGGCGAGCAGGCGCAGGCGGGTCGTCAGGACCGTTGCCGCAATGAGCGCGATCGTGGCCAGCATCATCGCCGGCAGCGGCACGAGCCCGGTCTGGTCATGGCCGGACCGGCTCGCGGTTTCGTGGGCGATCCGCAGCACCAGTCCGATGCCCTGCCCCATGAGCCAGAAGAAGGGTGCATCAAGGTCGAACAGGATCATCAGATGCGCGACAAGGGCCGCGGGCATGACGACCAGCGACACGATCGGCATTGCGGCGAGGTTTGCCACGGGCCCGAGCGGGGCATAGCGCTGGAAGTGGAACGCGCCATATATGCCGGTCGCGGCACCGGCAATGATGGAGGTGAAGAGCAGCGCCGCAACGGGGCGCAGCACGGAGCCGGCCCACCCACCGGCCATGCCCTTCCCTTTTGCCATGCGATGCTGCTGCACTGCCGCATAAGCGGCGACGAGCGCGGCCGTGGCGGCAAAGGACATCTGGAACCCCGGCCCTGTGATCTCGTGCGGACTCCAGAGCAGGATCAGCACGGCGGCAATCGCAATGTTGCGCATGGTCAGCGCCATCCGGTCGGCGTGAAGCGCCAGCAGCATCACGGCGAGCATGATGTAGCTGCGTTGTGTGGCGATGGCGCCGCCGGACAACATGAGATAGGCGCTGACGGCCAGCAGGGCGGCCAGCGCGGCATGCTTCCTCACGGGATGGCGGGCGGCAAATGCCGGAAAGGCGGCGAAGATGGCGCGCAGCCCCCCGGCCACGGTTCCGGCCACAAGCGCCATGTGCAGCCCGGAAATGGCCAGGATATGAGCCAGCCCGCTGGTTCGCAGCGCCTCGGCATTGCTGTCGCTGATGCTGCCCTTGTAGCCTGTCACGAGCGCAGCCGCGATCTCACCATTCTGCCCCTGGATGCGGGCGCGGATGCGTTCTGCCAGGGCATGGCGGATGCGCTCTATGGCAGCCGACAGCCCGTCAGGGTTTGGCGACGCCTCTATCCGCGGCGTGCCGAAGACGAAACCGATCGCGCCCGTTCCGTCGAAATGGCTCTCAAACGAGAAATCGTATCCTCCGGGGCGGACCGGACCGGGCGGGGGCATCAGCCGGACGCGGCCCGTGAAGCCATCGCCTGCGCGGGGCAGCCGCGCCTGCATCCGCGTGGTGATGCGGACCCTTTCCGGCAGATAGCGCAAGGCCGGACGGGCAGAGCCGCTCGTCTCCACGATGAGACGCATGCGCCCGCCTTCCAGAAGCTCGGCGGCCGCAATCCTTCCCGTGAGCGTGGTCGTGACCGCACTGCCCGTCGTGACCGCGGCGCCCCGACCGGTTTCCAGTCTTGCCGCCACCATGCCGCAAAGGATGCAAAGGCAGCCTGCCAGAAGCAGACTGGTGCCATGCCTGCGGCGCGCCAGCCAAAGCAGGCCGGCGAACGCAAAGGAGCCGGCCAGGAGGGCCGAAAGGTCCGGCTCGGTGGAAAGGGCGAAATAGCCCGCCGCGCCGGCACCGATCATCAAGGGCAGCATCAGGAAAAGCAGACCGCGCTCCATTTCCAACGCCAGATCGCGGCGAAGGCCGCGCATGACGGCCGATGGCGAGAGCGCGGCGGCTATCCGCTGCAGCCGGTCGCGGCCGGGCGGCGGCCGCACGGGCAAGTGTACCGGGGCAGGCATGGGCACGGATCGAATGTCGTCGGCATGGCGGATTTCCGGTCCGGCCGGCTCACGGTGAGCCGTTCGGGCCGCAAACATGGCCCGCTCGTCACTCACCCCCTTTTCCGCCCCCGTGGCCAAAGCCAGCGCCTTCCGGCCAGCACTTGCACCCCACGGTTCCTATGCTACATGGGGCGCACGCTTTTTCCAGCCCGCATGTTCCCCCACGTCCGGGCTCACCCATTCCAACGGACCGATTCGTCATGACAAAAGCCGTCGTCACCCGCTTTGCACCCTCGCCCACCGGCTACCTGCATATCGGCGGCGCCCGTACCGCGCTGTTCAACTGGCTCTATGCGCGCCATACCGGCGGAAAAATGCTGCTTCGCATCGAAGACACAGATCGCGAACGCTCGACCGAGGCCGCCACGGCCGCCATTCTCGAAGGCCTCGACTGGCTGGGCCTCGGCTGGGACGGCGAGCCCTATTCGCAGGCCGCACGCGCCGACCGCCACGCCGAAGTGGCGCACGCCCTGGTGAAGGCGGGCAAGGCCTATTACTGCTATTGCTCCCAGGCCGAACTGACGGAGATGCGCGAGAAGGCAAAGGCGGAAGGCCGCCCACCGCGCTATGACGGCACATGGCGCGACCGCGATGCATCGCAAGCGCCGGAGGGCATCGCACCGGTCGTGCGCATCAAGGCGCCGCTGTCCGGCGAGACGCTGGTCGCCGACAAGGTCCAGGGCGACGTGCGCTTTCCCAACAAGGACCTCGATGATTTCATTATCCTGCGTTCCGACGGCACGCCGACCTACATGCTGGCCGTGGTGGTGGACGATCACGACATGGGCGTCACGCATATCATCCGTGGCGACGACCACCTGACCAATGCCGCGCGGCAGACCATCATCTACGAGGCGATGGGCTGGGACGTTCCGGTGATGGCGCATATCCCGCTCATCCACGGCCCGGACGGGGCGAAACTCTCCAAGCGCCACGGCGCACTGGGCGTGGAGGCCTATCGCGAGATGGGCTACCTGCCATCGGCCATGCGCAATTATCTCGTCCGGCTGGGCTGGAGCCATGGGGACGACGAGGTGATGAGCCTTGAAGACATGATCGCATGGTTCGAGATCGAGGATATCAACAAGGGCGCGGCCCGCTTCGACTTCAAGAAACTGGAAGCACTCAACGGCGTGCACATGCGCAACATGGACGCGGGCGATCTCACGGCGGTGTTCCTGGAGACGCTGCCGTATCTGCCCGCCGGCCCTGCCCTGCTGGAGAAGATGAGCGAGGCGCGCAAGGCGCAATTGCTGGCCGCCATGCCCGGCCTGAAGGAACGCGCGCGCACCCTCAATGAACTGGCCGAGGGCGCCGGCTTCATTTTCGACGAACGCCCGCTGCCGCTGGATGAAAAGGCGGCAGGGATCCTCGATGACGCGGCGCGGGCGCTGCTCGCGGACATCCTTCCGCGGCTGGAGCAGGCAGGGGACTGGTCGGCGGAGACCACAGAGGCGGCCGTACGCGGCTTTGCAGAGGAAAAGGAACTCAAGCTTGGCAAGGTCGCCCAGCCGCTGCGCGCCGCGCTGACGGGGCGGGCCACATCTCCCGGCGTTTTCGATGTGCTCGCGGTTCTGGGACGGGAGGAGAGCCTGGCACGAATCGCCGACCAAACGCGCTGAAATTCCCTTTTTTCAGCGGTTTGACGCAGTTCAAGCGGTCAGGCCGCAAGACAAAAGGCTTACGCCGGGAGGGCTGGAAAGCCGGGGCATGCGCTTGGCAGAAGGGCTTAAATAGGCTAGCTACTCAGCCATCATTTTTGCAATGCAAAATCGACCGTTGGCGTCAATCGTCACGAAAGGAGACCTGAATGAACGAGAAAACCGCAAAACTCGAAGTGGGCGGCGAAACGATCGAATTGCCGGTCCATTCAGGTACAATCGGTCCGGATGTCATCGACATTACCGCGCTCTATGCGAAGACCGGCAATTTCACCTACGATCCGGGCTACACGTCGACGGGAAGCTGCGAATCCAAGATCACCTATATCGACGGTGACGAGGGCATCCTGCTGCATCGCGGCTATCCGATCGAGCAACTCGCCGAGCATGGCGACTTCATGGAAACCTGCTACCTGCTTCTCTACGGCGAACTGCCGACCAAGGAGCAGAACGACGATTTCCACTACCGCATCACGCGCCACACCATGGTGCATGAGCAGATGAGCCGCTTCTTCACCGGTTTCCGCCGCGATGCCCATCCGATGGCCATCATGTGCGGTGTCATTGGCGCAATGTCGGCTTTCTACCACGACTCCACCGACATTTCCGATCCGCACCAGCGCATGGTCGCCTCCATGCGCATGATCGCGAAAATGCCGACGATCGCGGCCATGGCCTACAAGTACCACATCGGCCAGCCCTTCGTGTATCCGCGCAACGACCTGGATTACGCCTCCAACTTCCTGCACATGTGCTTTGCGGTGCCATGCGAGGAATACAAGGTCGATCCTGTTCTCGCGCGCGCCATGGACCGGATTTTCATCCTCCATGCCGACCATGAGCAGAACGCCTCCACCTCGACTGTCCGCCTCGCCGGCTCGTCGGGCGCCAATCCCTTCGCCTGCATCGCCGCCGGCATTGCCTGCCTGTGGGGTCCGGCACATGGCGGCGCCAATGAAGCCGCGCTCAACATGCTTTCGGAAATCGGTTCCGTGGACCGCATTCCCGAGTTCATTGCGCGCGCGAAGGACAAGAACGATCCGTTCCGCCTCATGGGCTTCGGCCACCGCGTCTACAAGAACTACGATCCGCGCGCCAAGATCATGCAGAAGACCTGCCACGAGGTGCTTCAGACGCTCGGCATCACGGACGACCCGCTGCTCGACGTGGCGATGGAACTGGAGCGCATTGCGCTGACGGACGAATATTTCATCGAGAAGAAGCTGTATCCGAACATCGACTTCTATTCCGGCATCACGCTGAAGGCGCTCGGCTTCCCGACCAACATGTTCACCGTGCTGTTCGCCCTCGCCCGCACTGTCGGCTGGATTGCCCAGTGGAAGGAAATGATCGAGGATCCGCGCCAGAAGATCGGCCGTCCGCGCCAGCTCTACACGGGTGCGGCGCAGCGGGACTATATTCCGGTAGGCGACCGCTGAGCTTTCGCTCTGCGACACCAAACGAAAAAGCGCCTTCCGGGGCGCTTTTTTCATAGGCCGGACTGCCGGGAAAGCCTCACGCGCCCAACAGCGCGACCACCGCTTCGGCTGCCATGTCTCCGGCAGGCCGCTCCGTTGCCATGCGGTCGCGGATTGTCTCGAACCCGGCGATCTGCGCATTGCGCGAAGGCGTTTCGGCCATCAACGCCTTCAGGTGACGGGCCGTGTAATTGGGCCGGAGCATGAAGTCGTATAGTTCCGGTACAACCGGGTATCCGGCGATGAGGTTTGGCAGGGATGCCGACCAGGCCGTGATCAGATGGCGCAGGAGACGGGCGATCATGTCCGTTCGGTAGCACGAAACGAGTGGGACACCGGCCAGCGCCAGTTCCAGCGTCACCGTTCCCGAGGCGGCCAGGGCGGCATCGGAGCGGGCAAACATCGCGCGGCGCGCGTCTTCGCCCGTCGCGATCTGCGGGCGGATTTCCCATGTTTCGGTCAGCTTCCGGACCAAGGGTTCAACATGGGGAACCGTTGGCAGGAGCAGATCGGGTGCAGGTCCGAGTCTTGCCAGTTCGCGGATCGTGGCGCCGAAGAAGGGCAGCAGAGACGCCACCTCGGAGCGGCGCGAGCCCGGCAACAGGCATAGGACAGGGCTGCGCGGATCAATCCCGCGTTCCATTTGCGTCTGCCAGGCCGCTTCCAGCGCCGGCTCGCGGACCAGCTTGTGGCCGACATAGGTCGCTGCCGGCCCGCCCAGCCTTTCCAGTGCTTCAGGCTCGAAGGGCAGAAGGCAGAGGACATGGTCGACATAGGCTGTCATTGCCCTTGCCCGGCCCGGACGCCATGCCCAGACCGACGGGCAGACATAATCCACGATGGCAAGACCGGGACAGGCGGCACGCACCTTGCGCGCCACGCGATGGGTAAAATCGGGGCTGTCGACGATGAGCAGGAGGTCCGGCCGTTCGGCAGCGATATGCGCGGATGTCTGCCGGATACGCTTCAGGAGCATGGGCAGGCGGGCAAGCACGGCAGAAATGCCCATGAGGGCAATTTCGCCCGGATCGAACAGGCTCTTGAGGCCGCGCGCGGCAAGATGCTCTCCGCCGACGCCGGTCAGTTCGACCGGCCGGCCAGTTTTGCGCTGCAAGGCATCGACAAGGTCCGCGGCGAGCAGATCGCCCGATTCCTCGCCCGCGACGACGCCAAGCCTGATCGGCGGGCTCACAGCATGTCCTCCCGCAAGCCGATGACGAACAACCCGAGCCTGTCCGCTTGCGCGCGGATGCTATCGGCTTCGAGCAGGATCGACCGGCCGGCCTCGACCGCGATGCCGGACAGGCCGGCGGCATGGGCACTGATCACCGTTTGCGGCCCGATGGTGGGCAGGTCGGCGCGCTCATCCTGCCCCGGCTTGGCGCATTTGACCAGGACGCCGCGCCGGGTGGACGTGAGGCGCCCGTGATGGCGCATGTCGCGGGTGCGCGCCAACAGCCCTTCCGTGCCCTCGATCCCTTCGAGCGCAATGGCCCGGCGGCCGAAGGCGACAGCCGCCTGGCCGATGTCGAGCGCACCGATGGCGCGTGCCGCCTCGTATCCGGCCCTGATGGCGGGCCAGTCGTCGCGCGTTGGCGAAAGCGCACCGATCACCCCTTCGGGCGCCAGGAGCCGGGGCATGATTTCATGGGCGCCGAGAACAACGATCCCTTCCTGTTCCATGAAGGCGGCGACGACACGCAGCAGCGCATCATCGCCCGCGCCAAGCGCACGGATGCCGCGCGGAAGCATGCGAACGATGCCGAATGTCAGGCGGAACCGGTGCCACCTCGGCCGGCGGGAAACGCCGCCCGCAAAAACCACGTGGCGAACTCCATGCGCCTTGAGAAGGCCGGGAAGCTTGCCAAGCGCCTCGATATCCAGAGTGGCACGGGCGCGGGCCGGAATGGAGCGGTCCGCCTCGCCCCTGATGGCGATGATGACAGGGCTCTGGCCTTCACGTTCGAGTTCATCGGCCAAGGCCTCCGGCAAGGCGCCGCTTCCGGCGACGATGGCAACCGGATGTCCGGCCACTGGCGCTTGCCGGTCAGGCCTCGTCATCGCCGTCATCCGGACGGTTGCGCCCGGCAACCGGCGGCATGACGAATTTGCGGCGGGCATCGCTCGTCATGAACGCGATGATATCCATGACAGGATCGCAATTGCCAAAAGCCTCGCGAGCACGCTCGATTCTGTCCGGTAGCGGCCCGGCGGTTTCGAAAATGAGCTTGTAGGCCGCGCGAACCGCATGGATGTCCTGGCGCGCCATGCCAGCGCGGCGCATGCCGACAAGATTGAGCCCGCGCAGGCGGGCGCGATTGCCTGTCACCATGCCGTAGGGGATCAGATCGCGCTCGACGCCGGTCATGCCGCCGACAAAGGCGTGATGGCCGATCCGGACGAACTGGTGCACGGCCGCGAGCCCGCCGAGAATGGCGGCATCGCCGACCACGCAATGTCCCCCAAGCACCGCGCCCTGGGTGAGCGTGACCCGGTTGCCGATGTCGCAATCATGGGCGACATGCGAAAAGGCGAGGAAATGGCAGTCATCACCGATCGTGGTGCGGCCACGGGCCGTATCCGTGCCCGTATGCATGGTCACGCCTTCGCGGATCGAGGCGTTCTTCCCGATTTCCAGCGTGGTCGGGCCGCCCTTGTGGGCATGATTCTGCGGCTCGCATCCCAGCACGGCACCGGGAAAGACCCTGCCGCCCTGCCCCAGTGACGTCTGCCCGAGGATGGTGACGCTGCCAATGAGTTCAACGCCATCGCCCAGCGTCACATCCGGCCCGACATGACAGAAGGGCCCGATGCTAACCCCGGCACCAAGACGCGCGCCTTTCTCGACGACCGCGGAGGGATGGATTGACGTTTCACCCACGACAGGAACTCAAGCCCGTTCCGGCACGGTCATCATGGCAGATATGACGGCTTCAGCCACCTTGGCGCCATCGACCTTGGCCTCGCATGCGAATTTCCAGATCGAACCGCGCTGCTTCTGCTTGAGAACGTGAATTTCCAGGCGGTCACCGGGAACGACCGGTTTGCGGAACTTGGCATTGTCGATCGTCAGGAAGTAGACGACGCTCGGTGCATCGCCATCCTCACCGGTGGCCGAGTTGATGCAGATCGCGCCGGCGGTCTGCGCCATGGCCTCGATGATCAGCACGCCGGGCATGACGGGCGCGGCCGGGAAATGGCCCTGGAAGTGCGGCTCGTTGGCGGTCACGTTCTTGATGCCGATAGCGGAACGGTCGCCATCGACCTCGATGACGCGGTCGATGAGCAGGAACGGGTAGCGGTGCGGCAGCAATTCCATCACGCGCATGATGTCCAGCGTCTCAAGCGTCGTCTTTTCAGTCATTGTCGCCATCCTTCTTGCGCGTTCCCTCCGACAGCGCCCTCAAGGCGGCGGTCTGCCGGAAGAATTTCCTGACCGGCATGGCCGGTGCCCCGACCCATTTCTCGCCAGCGGGCAAATCATGCATCAGGCCGGAGGCCGCGCCCAGTTGCGCGCCGTCACCAACCGTCAGGTGGTCTGCAATCCCGGCATTGCCGCCGAGCATGACAAAGTTGCCAATGGTGACGGAACCGGAGATGCCGCATTGCGCAGCAATGGCGCAGTGCCGGCCGATCGTCACGTTGTGCCCCACCTGGACGAGATTGTCGATCTTCGTGCCCTCGCCGATGACCGTGTCGCCCAGTGCGCCGCGGTCAATGGTCGTATTGGCGCCGATCTCCACGTCATCCTGCAGCACGACGCGGCCAAGCTGCGGAACCTTTTCCAGACCGGCGGCACCGGGCACATAGCCGAAGCCATCCTGGCCGATGCGTGCGCCCGGATGAATGACAACCCGGTTGCCGGCCAGCGTGGCGATCAGCGAAACATGCGCGGCGATGTGGCAATCGCGCCCGATGCGGCAGCCGGGGCCAACCACGGCACCGGGACCGATGACCGATCCGGACCCGATTTGCGCACCCGCTCCGACGACAGCGCCAGCCTCCACGACGACGCCCGGCTCAAGCACAGCCTGGGCGTGGACGAATGCCTTTTCTGAAATGCCGTTCTCACCCGTTACGGGCGCCGGACGCATGGCGGCGGGATAGAGGGCGCGCGCGCATTTTGCAAATGCCGCCTGCGGGCGCTTCACGACAAGAGCAACGACGCCGGCGGGCACGTGGGCAAGCAGGTCCGCTGTCACGAGGACGGCGGTGGCCGAAATCCCGTCCAGAAGCTGGCGATTACGCTTGCCTTCCACAAAGGCTAGGTGACCGGCGGTGCTGCGGCCGGCTGGCGAAAGCGCGCCAATCAGCGCCGATTCGTCGCCTTCATTGGCATGAACTTCCGCACCGCAGAGCGAAGCAATGTCCGCGACGGTCAGCCTGCGGGCCATATGGAAAAAGGCCAGATCTGTCATGCCAATGGCACCCGCGCCGGATTCAGGCAGGAACCGACAGGCCGGGCCGCGTCAGAAGCGGCCCGAAATGCCGAAGTTGAAATTCTCGATCTCGTCGGTGGCTTCCTTTTTCAAGGGCACCGCGTAATCGACGCGCAGCGGCCCGAAAGGCGACTGCCAGATGAGCGAGGCACCGGCAGACGCACGCCATTCCATGCTGGAGCCGTTCACGCCCGTGAAGTTGGACGGGACACCATAGAGCGTTGCCGCGTCTGCGAAGACGGCACCGCGAATGCCAAGCGATTCCGGCAGGATCGGCATCGGGAACTGGAGTTCCGCGGAGCCGTGGAAATAGGTGGTGCCGCCGATATGGTCGATCAGGCCACCACCGATGCCCTGATAGGGCCCGAAGCCATTATAGGCGAAACCACGGATCATGCGGTCGGAGTTCTTGAACAGATCGAACTGGCGCAATGGTTCGTTGCTGATCTGAACGGTATGGCCACCGCCGGCGGTCAACAGGCCGACGAGGTCCAGCTCCTCGTTCAACTGCTTGTAATACTGGCCCCGGCCGGTGAACTGCAGGTAATGGGCGTCGCCACCGAGACCGGCATATTCCGCAGTGAACTTGGCATAGATGCCGTTGCGCGGGTTCTTCATGTCGTCGATGGTGTTGTAGAGCAGCGCGGCACTGACGGACGACTTGACCCAGGGGCTGTTGTCGATGGCATCAAGCGTGGCCGACGGAAGCGGGCAGTTCAATGCAGCCGTGTCACAATCCGTTGGCATGTTGTTGTACTGGTTGAAACCGGCCAGCGGATCTCCGGCAGGAAGGCTGGCGGTCCTTGCCCGCTTGTCGAGCGAGTACTTCTCGCTTGACAGATTATAGGCGAGCTGCGTGGTCAGCGCGTTGGTAATTGGCAGACCGAAACGCACCGTGCCCTTGTTCACCTCGGTATCGTAATAGGTGCCGTCCGTGGTCTCCCGGGCAAAATCGAAACCGGCAGCGATACGGCGGCCAAGGAAATAGGGCTCCGTGAAGGAGACCGAATAATCGCGTGAATCCTGCCCGCCACCAGCGGAGAAACGGATGAACTGGCCGCGTCCAAGGAAGTTGCGCTCGGCAATGGACAATTCGACCTTCGGACCGGGATTTTCACCGCCGGTAACATAGCCGCCACCGACGGAGAATTCGCCCGTGGACTTCTCCTTGACGTCGACGATGATGACGACCTGGTCGCCTTCCGAACCCTGCTGGGTCGAGATGTTGACCGTCTCAAAGAAATCCAGATCCTCCAGGCGGCGCTTGGCGCGCTGCAGCAGAACCTGGTTGAAGGCATCGCCTTCCGCAATATCGAATTCGCGGCGGATCACATAGTCGCGGGTGCGGTCATTGCCACGGATCTCGATACGCTCGACATAGGTCCGCGGCCCCTGGTCGATGGTATAGACGACCGAAATGGTGCGGTTGGTGAAGTCGCGGTCGCCACGCGGCGTGACCTGCGCGAAGGCATAGCCCTCGCCGGCCACGCTTTCGGTCAGGCCGACAATGCTGTCCTCGACATCCTTGGCGCTGTAGACATCACCCTGATCCGTTTCGACGGCACGCTTGAGCTGCTCGGCATTGACGCCGGGGATCGTGCTCTCGACCTCGACATCGCCAAACGTATAGCGCTCGCCCTCGTCAATGGTGAAGGTGATCGTGTACTCGTTTTCCGTTTCGTCCAGCGTCGCATCGGCCGAAACCACGCGGAAATCGGCATAGCCGCGATTGTAGTAGAACCGGCGCAGCGCTTCCTCGTCGGCGCGCAACTTGTTCTCGTCATAGACGTCATCGCGCATGAGGAAGGACAGGAATGTCGAACGCTTGATGGAAATCACATCGCGCAGACGGCGGTCCGAATAGGCATTGTTGCCGACGAAATCGATATTGGCGATCTTCGTGCGGCCGCCTTCCTGGATGTTGAAGACGACGTTCACGCGGTTCTGGCCGACATCAATCACCTCGGTGGTGACGATCGCGTCGGAGCGGCCAATGCGGTTGTAGGCTTCGCGCACGGTGTCGGCGTCGATCTCCAGCGCCGACGGCGAGAAGCCGCTGCGCGGCTGGGTCTGCACACGGGCAGCGAGCTGCTCGTCCTTGATCTTCTTGTTGCCCTGGAAAAGCACCTGGTTGACCACCTGGTATTCCGCCACCTCGACAACAAGGGTGGAACCCACCTGATTGATGCGAACGTCGGAAAACAGGCCGGTGGAGAAGAGCCGCTTCACCGCCGCGTCGATATCGGCGGCATTGAAACTGCGGCCGGGCTTGATGTCGATATAGGAGCGAATCGTGTCGTCATCGACGCGGGTGTTTCCACGCACATCGACCGAACGAACAACCGCGGCATGAACCTCGGCAACCGTGGCAAGCTGCAGCGCGACAGAACCGGTCGCTGCGAGACCAGCGGACAGCGCAACCGCGGAAACGGCGCTCATGAATTTGGATGATGCCTTCATCAGGTTCAATTACCTTGTTTCTCGTAGTCCCCGGGCGAGAATACCGGGCAATTACCGGTGCTTGATCCACACCGTAATACCCGGATTTTCCACACAAGCAAGGCTGGCGGTTAATTTCCGTTTACTAAGTCCGCCACCGTGGCTTTAACGCCACGTTCGGCTGCAACCATGGTAAACGCGCCATTAATCGCCCCCCGACCGGAAACTCCCCTCTTACATCCTGCACGCGACGAGGTCGTTCCAGAAAACGAACCCCATGAACAAAAGCACGACCAGAAAACCGGCCTTGTAGACAGACTCCAAGGCAGCTTCCGAGACCGGCCGCCCCTTGACCGCCTCGATTGCGTAGAACATCAGGTGCCCGCCATCAAGGGGCGGAATGGGCAACAGGTTCAGAATCCCGATCCCGACCGACAACATCGCGACAAGTTGAACAACCCAGACAAAGCCCTTGGCGGCCGCCTTGCCGGCCATGTCGGCGATCTTGACCGGCCCGCCAAGCTGGCAGCGGTCTTCACGGCCCATGACAAGACGTTTCATGAATTGACCGGTTGCGGCGATCATGTAGCCCGTTTCGCTGACCGCGAGGCCGAGCGATTCGACCGGACCGAGCTCGATGCGCCGGGCCGAATCCTGCGAAATGTCGGCCCTGATCCCGATCTGGTAGCGGGTCACCTTGCTGCCCAGCGGATCGGTCGTCTCCACGCGCTGCGGGGTCACCGTCAACGGCACGTCCTGGCCGTTGCGCTGCACGACAAAGCGAATCGGATCGCCGCCCTGTGTTGCCACGAAACGCTGCACATCGGCGAATTCGGATATCGGCACGCCATTCATTGAGACGAACTTGTCGCCGGGCTGGAAGCCGGCCTCCATGGCCGCGCCGCCGGGCATCACCTCGCCGACCAGCGGATCCATTTCATAGCGCCCGTTTGTGGCGAACATGACCGCGAAAACAATGATCGTGAGGATGAAATTGAAGACAGGCCCGGCCAATACGGTCAGAAACCGCTTCCAGACGGGCTGGACATGAAACGCCCGGCTGCGATCGAAGGCGGACAGGGTTGCCAATTGCTCCGCGTCCGAGGTGCTGCTGGTCACCGTCATGTCACCCAGGAATTTCACATAGCCCCCCAACGGAATGAGGGAGAGCTTCCAGCGCGTTCCATGGCGATCGTCGAAGCCGACGATTTCCGGCCCGAAACCGATGGAGAAGGACTGGGCGGCTATGCCGCACCAGCGCCCGACAAGATAATGGCCCATCTCGTGAACGAACACGACGATGATGAGCACGAAAAGGAAGGGCAGGATCACGCCGAGCAGAATGCCATCCGTCCCGGCAAGTGAAGTCAGAAAGTCCGGCACGTTGTATTCCTCAAGCTGGACAGTTTCGGATCATGCAGGCTCGACCGAAAGCGAGGCGACAGGATGGCGACGGTGCTATCGCCAGCCAAAGGCGGGGAAAAGCGCTGCCGCCGGAGAATCCGCGCCACCGGACACGGCACCAAACAGGTAGAGAAGGATAGCCGCGATCACAAGGGCGTCAACGCGGTCCATCACGCCGCCATGCCCCGGGATGAGGTGCGAACTGTCCTTGACGCCGGCCTTTCGCTTGACTGCCGATTCGAACAGATCGCCGGCCTGGGAGACGACCGACATGGCAAAGGCCAGCAGCGGGAAGAGCCAGGTGGCGCTGCCGGTTGCGGCACCGGATGCGGCGGCGATCACGCCAATGCCCGCGGCAACACCGCCGGCAAGTCCGCCAATCGCACCGGAGACCGTCTTTCCCGGCGATATGGACGGCGCCAGTTTCGGCCCGCCCAGCGCACGCCCGCAGAAATAGGCGGCGATGTCCGTGCCCCATACGACGGCGAACAGGAAGACCATCGCGGTGAGGCCGGCCGCATCATCACCGCGCAGCTTTGCCAGGACAAGGGCCGGGATCGCCGCATAGACGAAGCCGAGGGCCGCCAGACCGCCCTGCCCGCGCAGAATACCCAGCGCGAGAAGCAGCACGCCCGCCACACCGATGAAGAGACCCGACCAAGCCGCCGGCACATCCGCCATGACGGCAGCGGCAACACCGGCCATGGCGGCCCAGGCGACCAGGCGCACGGACGGCAAAATCCGGCTGCGATGCATGGCCAGCCATTCGTGCATCACCGCCAGGCCGATGACCGCCGCGACGAGGCGAAACCACACGCCGCCCAGCCAGGTCAGCGTCAGGACAACGGCGGCCAGGACAAGGGCGGAGAGGATTCGCTGGCGCAGATTGCTCACAAGGCGATATCCTGCTGACCTATGCCGCCAAAGCGGCGATCGCGCGTGGCGAACGCCTCGACGGCTTCGCGAAGATGGCGCTCGGAGAAATCGGGCCAGTAGCAGTCGGGGAAAAGGAATTCAGCATAGGCGGCCTGCCAGAGCAGGAAATTGGACAGGCGCAACTCCCCGCTCGTGCGGATGATCAGGTCCGGGTCCGGAATGCCGGCCGTATCGAGATTGTCAGAAACCATTTGCGCACAGACATCCGCTGCGGCGATCTCACCGCGCTCAACCCGGGCGGCTATGCGCTGCACGGCCCGGGTGATCTCGTCGCGGGAGCCGTAATTGAAGGCGATGATGAAGGTCAGGCCGGTATTCGCCCGCGTCAGGGCTTCCGCCTCATCGACCAGCCCGGCAATATCGCGTGCAAGGCCGTCACGGTCGCCGATCATCCGCACACGCACATTGCTGGCATGAAGTTCGGCCAGGTCGCGGCGCACGAAAAGCCGGAACAAGCCCAGCAGATCAGAGACTTCGCCAGCAGGCCGCGACCAGTTTTCCGAAGAGAAGGCGTAAACCGTCAGGTAGTCCAGACCGAGGTTCCCGGCCGCGCGAACGGTCTGGCGAAGCGCATCGACGCCGGCCTTGTGGCCGGCGCTGCGCGGCAGGTGCCGCTGTTTGGCCCAGCGGCCATTGCCATCCATGATGATCGCCACATGGGCGGGTTGTGACATGTCGTGCCCCGGTCCTCGCGATCTGGGGCCGCGCATGATGGCGCGGCTCAAACCTGCATGATCTCGGCTTCCTTTTCCTGGCCGAGCTTGTCGATGCGCGCAATCGTGTCGTCGGTGAGTTTCTGAACCCGTTCAGACAATGCGCGATGTTCATCCTGGCTGATGTCGCCGTCCTTTTCCGCCTTCTTGAGATGGTCCATGCCATCGCGGCGGACATGCCTGGCGGCGATACGCGCCTGCTCGGCATATTGATGCGAAATCTTTACCAGTTCCTTGCGGCGCTCCTCGTTGAGTTCGGGAATCGGAATGCGCAAGGTAGCGCCATCCATGATCGGATTGAACCCGAGGTTCGATTCGCGGATGGCCTTGTCCACGGCGCCGACCATGGACTTGTCCCAGACCGAAACCGAAATCATGCGCGGTTCGGGCACGGACACGGTGGCAACCTGGTTGATCGGCATGGGCGATCCGTAGGCTTCCACGTTGATGGCGTCGAGCAGGTTTGCCGAGGCCCGGCCCGTGCGGATCGAGGCCAGATCGTTCTTGAAGGCGTTGATGGCGCCGTCCATCCGGCGCTCAAGATCTTTCATGTCGATGCCGTTGCTCATGCTGTCAGTTCCTCCAGTCCGGCCAGGGGCCAAGCGCCCGCTTCAAGAATCGCGAACGACCGTACAACGGCCATTTCCACGCAGAATTTCGCCGAATCCGCCTTTTTCGTGAATTGAATAGACGATTATCGGAATGTTGTTTTCGCGCGCAAGCGCAATCGCGGCCGTATCCATCACATTCAGGCCACGCGAAATCACCTCGTCATGGGTGATGTTGTCGAAGCGCTCGGCATCAGGCACCTTTTTCGGATCGGCGGAATAGATGCCGTCGACCTGGGTGCCCTTGAAAAGCGCGTCGGCGCCGATCTCGGCGGCGCGCAGGGCTGCGGCGGAATCGGTTGTAAAGAACGGGTTGCCTGTTCCGCCGGCGAAGATCACGACCTTGCCGGCGTTCATGTAGGCGGTTGCCTGGCGTTGCGAGAAGCTTTCACACAGTTCAGGCATGGCAATGGCCGAAAGGACAACGGCATCGATGCCAAGCTTGACCAGGGATGTCCTGAGAGCCAGCGAATTGATCACGGTGGCGAGCATGCCCATGTGGTCGCCGGTGACACGGTCGCCACCCTTCGAGGCCACGGCCACGCCGCGGAAGATATTGCCGCCGCCGATCACCACGCCGACCTCGACGCCCATGGCACGGGCCTCCGCGATATCCGCGGCAATCCGGTCGGCGACCGAGACGTCGATTCCAAATCCCTGCCCGCCCATCAGCGCTTCGCCAGAAGCCTTGAGAAGAACACGGCGATAGATGGGCGCGGACGTCATGGGTTCTCCTTTATCAGGCACAGGCGGATCGGGCATGCGGATACACGAAGGGCGCCGCATTGTCACGCGGCGCCCCAACGCAATTTTCAGGGCCTTGCGGCCGATGAAGGATCAGCCCTTGGCTGCGGCGGCCACTTCGGCGGCGAAATCGGATTCTTCCTTCTCGACGCCCTCGCCCACGGCAAAACGCACGAAGCCGGTCAGCTTCGCGGCCGCGCCGATGTCCTTTGCGGCCTCTTCCAGGGCCTTTTCCACCGTCACATCGGGGTTCATAACGAAGGCCTGCTTGAGCAGCACGACTTCTTCATAGAACTTGCGCATGCGGCCTTCGACCATCTTCTCGATGATGTTCTCCGGCTTGCCCGATTCGCGGGCCTGCTCGATGAAGATCGCCTTTTCACGGGCGGCCACATCGGCGTCCACTTCCGCATCGGTCAGGGCGAGCGGGTTGGTGGCGGCAACGTGCATGGCCACCTGGCGGGCAAATGCCACGGCCTTCTCGACGTCGCCATCGGTCTCGATGCCGACCAGCACGCCGAGCTTGCCAAGGCCGTCAGCCACGGAATTGTGCACATAGGTGGCGACCGCACCCTTGCCGACGGAGAGCTTCGCGGAACGGCGCAGCGTGAGGTTCTCACCAATCGTGCCGACGGCATCCTTGACCGTATCGGCAACCGACTTGCCGGTGGCCGGATAGGTCGCGGCGGCAACGGCATCGAGCGAGCCGTCGGTCGCAAGAGCGGTCTTCGCGATGCCGGCAACAAGCTCCTGGAACGCATCGTTGCGGGCGACGAAGTCGGTCTCGGAATTCAGCTCGACGACGACTGCCGCCGGTCCTTCAGCCGCGACGGCAACAAGGCCCTCGGCAGCGGTACGGCCGGCCTTCTTGTCAGCCTTGGCAATGCCCTTGGCGCGCAGCCAGTCCACGGCGGCTTCCATGTCGCCGGAGGTCTCGTTGAGCGCGTTCTTGCAGTCCATCATGCCTGCGCCGGTCTTCTCGCGCAGTTCCTTCACCATTGCAGCGGTAATCGTCATAAGTCGCCTCGTCATGTCGAAATGCGAGGGCGCATCACACCGGCCGGAAAGCCGCCGCGATGCGCCGGTAAATGGACACGGACAGGATCCGCGTCCGGCTGGAATACGGTGCGGCGCGTGACAGCGGCATGACAGCCGCCCGTCACACGCCCGCCACTCAGGCTTCGCCTTCGGCGCCCGGAGCAGCCTCGGCAGCCGTTTCGTCAAGGGCCGGCTCGGCCGGGGCCTCGGCGGATTCGCCCAGATCGACGCCCATGGAGCCCTGCTGGCGGGCAATGCCGTCGATGGCGGCACGGGCCACCAGGTCGCAATACAGCGAGATGGCGCGGGCAGCGTCGTCATTGCCGGGGATCGGGTAGTCGACGAGGTCCGGGTCGCAGTTGGAGTCGAGGATGGCGACAACCGGAATGCCAAGACGCTTGGCTTCCTGGATCGCGATCGCTTCCTTGTTGGTGTCGATCACGAACATCAGGTCCGGGGTGGAGCCCATGTCCTTGATGCCGCCGAGCGCGCGGTCGAGCTTGTCGCGCTCACGCTCCAGATTCAG
The DNA here is from genome assembly GCF_041397485.1 of Zhengella sp. Taxonomy (NCBI): domain Bacteria; kingdom Pseudomonadati; phylum Pseudomonadota; class Alphaproteobacteria; order Hyphomicrobiales; family Notoacmeibacteraceae; genus Zhengella; species Zhengella sp. The sequence goes on from NZ_JAWKWO010000001.1 coordinate 134,824, forward strand.
GCGCTCCTTCTTGGTGAAGCCCTGGGCCTCGCCAGCCATCAGCTCCTCGAGCTTGCGCAGGCGCTGGATCGAATTGGAGATGGTCTTCCAGTTGGTCAGCATGCCGCCGAGCCAGCGGGAATTGACATAATACTGGGCGGAGCGGCGCGCCGCGTCGGCAACCAGATCGGATGCCTGGCGCTTGGTGCCAACAAACAGCACGCGGCCACCACCGGCCACGGTGTCGGACACGGCCTTCAGCGCCTGATGCAGCAGCGGAACGGTCTGCGACAGGTCAATGATGTGGATGTTGTTGCGGGCGCCAAAGATGTAGCTCGACATCTTCGGGTTCCAGCGGTGGGTCTGGTGACCAAAATGAACACCGGCTTCGAGGAGCTGGCGCATGGAGAAATCAGGCAGAGACATCTGCATCTATCCTTTCCGGTTGAACCTCCACGGGCAATGACGGCGGATGCCGGCACCGGAGGACCGGACCGGATTTCTCCCGGTCAGGCCCGAAGCCCGTGTGTGGAATGACCGCGCCTTACTGCATTGCAGCGCGGAACGCAAGCCCGGCGGCGCCGGTCTGGCCCCGGCCCTCACTCCCAGCGCGGACGGCGGGCCGAAAAAGTTCCGGTCACCTTCGCGTAATCCATGTAGCCGAGCCGTGACAGGGAGCCTGCCTTGACGACATCGACCAGGCCGCCGGTCATGATCGCCTCGTCGATATGGACGCCGACCACCTCGCCGAAAACCAGGAAGACGCCGGCCACCCGGCCCTCCAGTCCGCGCGGCTCCTGGATGTCCGTGACGCGGCATTCGAGCGCGGCATGGGCTTCGGCCACGCGGGGCGTGCGCACGAGGCGGCAATCGGTGGGCGTCAACCCGGCATAATCGAATTCCGACGTGCCGCGGGGCGCATCCACCGAGCTCTTGTTCATCTGTTCGAACAGGTCCGCGGACACCAGATTGCAAACGAACTCGCCGGTTTCACGCGCATTGCGCACGCTGTCCTTTTCGCCTTCCGACGAGAAGAAAAGCATATGCGGGTGAGTGGAGATGGCATTGAAGAAGGAATAGGGCGCCAGGTTGAGGCTGCCATCCTTCGACCGGGTCGAGATCCATCCGATCGGCCGGGGCGCGACGATGGCCTTGAAGGGATCATGCGGCAGGCCGTGCCCTTTTGCCGGCTGGTAGAACATCACGCTTCCTCCGGACCGGAATAATCGCTCATCACGTCTGCCGGCTCGGGCCGTGGCCGGTCGGGCCGGGTGCCCTCCACCGTGCCGACATGAACGAAGCCTGCAACCCGTTCCTCCGGTTTCAGGCCCAGCAGGCGGCGCGCCTCGGCATCCTCCGAATACCAGTTGGTGATCCAGTTGGCGCCAAAGCCAAGCGCATGGGCGGCGTGCACGAGGTTCATGCAGGCAGCGCCCGCCGAAAGGAACATTTCCCATTGCGGGATCTTGTCGCTCTCGCGCGGACAGGAAATGACGCCGATGACCAGCGGCGCGCGCGTGAACCGCTCCAGTTCCTTTTCGCGCGCGCCCGGCGTCAGCGGCCCGTCGCGCTCTTCCAGCCGCCCGGCAAGCAGTTCACCGACCCGGTGGCGCATGTCGCCGCGATAGAGAATGAACCGCCACGGCTGCAGCTTGCCGTGATCAGGAACCCGCGCGGCGATGCGGATCATCGTTTCGATTTCGTTTCCGTCCGGGCCCGGCTCCTTGAGCATCGGGATGGCCGGAGACTGGCGCGTCAGAAGGTAGTCTGCGAGAGCATTCAAGTCGGTCGGTCCCTTGTTCGGATGACGGGTCGCCGGCACAAGCCGCCGAGACGGCGGTGGCCGCGACTGCGCGGAAGGATTTCGGCCTTGAAATTGCCACTGCCTTGGGCTTCATGGCAAGCCATGAGCGCATGGACACACCGTCTGACATGGATTCGCGCCGGCCTTGCGGCCGTGCTGGCCGTGGCATGGCCCCTCGACGCGGGCATGGCGCAGGATGCCGCCGCCACGGATTTGCCGCCGATCAACCTGCCCGGCATCCGGGCCTATGCACCGGCGCAGGACAACGGACCGCAGGCTCAGCGCGACGGCCGGCTGACGCTGGTGGCCACGCTGATCGAAGGCTCGGACCCGATTCCGCGCGGCATCGTCTGGCGCGTGTTTCTTCCCACGCCCGGCGATGACGGCCAATTGCCGCTGCTGGCCAGTGCCGAGGGCGGCACGGCGCGTTTCGACCTGGGGCCCGGCTCCTATCTCGTTCATGCCGCATTCGGGCGCGCCGGCGTGACGAAACGCGTGACAATCAATGCCGGCGAGACGCGCGCCGAGACGATGGTGCTCGATGCCGGCGGGCTGAAGCTCAACGCATTGCTGTCGGGCGGGGTCCGCATACCGGCACAGAAGCTGAAATTCTCCATCTATGACGTCAAGGAAGACGCCAATGGCGAGCGCGCGCTGATCATCCCCGACGTCAAGCCGGGAACGGTCGTGCGGCTCAACGCGGGCACCTATCATGTCGTCTCGACCTATGGGGCGGTCAATGCCGTCATCCGGTCCGATATCCGGGTCGAGGCGGGCAAGCTGACCGAGGCCGTGGTGGAGCACCGTGCCGCGCAATTGACCCTGAAGCTGGTGCGCGAGCGCGGCGGAGAGGCCATTGCCGATACATCCTGGGTGGTCATGACCGAGGCCGGCGACATCGTTCGCGAAAATGTCGGCGCATTTGCCTCCATGGTGCTGGCGGAAGGCAAGTATGTCATCGTGGCGAAAAACCGCGACCGGATCTATCAGCGCGATTTCACGGTGGTGGCCGGCCAGAACCGGGATGTCGAGGTGATGACGGCGGAATGATGCTGCGGCTGCGGCTGCGGCGGATTTAATTGCCATTCTCCGGATGCCGTTCAATCCGCAGAAGCGCCGTCCAAAGGAGCGCCGTCCACAGGAGCGCCCGAAAGCCGCGATTCGCGCCTGCCTGTGGCGCCTCTCATCGCCCGCCTGCGCGCCCGCCTGGCGGCGTCTCCACCTGTTATTTCCAATTCTTCTTAATTTAGACATGTGCGCTCAATGGGCGCTAAACCACCGGCATTAGTAAGATTTAGATATTTGGAATTTAGTTTTTCAGAATGCGCTTCGCTTTATCGAAAGAAAGACCCGCCATGTCCGCGTTTCCAGGAAACCTCGCCCAAATGTTCCGCGACTGCGAGAGGGGCAATTTCTCGATAATCTTCGCCGTCCTGGTCCTGCCCCTGCTCGCGGCGGTGGCATTTTCGGTCGACTACAACAACATGCTGCGCATGCGCAACGGTTTGCAGAACTCGACCGATGCTGCCACCCTCTATGCGGCACGGTATTACGAGTTGCACAAGAGCCTGCCCGCCGTTTCGGACATCAATGCCTTTCTGGCGGCCAATGGCGATTACCAGGGCCTGACGGTGACCGGCTATGCCTACGAGAACAACGAGGTGAAGCTGAACACCCGGATTTCCTACAATCCTTTGATCATGGGCGCGGTGGCGACACAGGATTACACGCTGTCGGTGCAATCGGCGGCATTCGTTTCGCCCGACACGAGGGTCGAGGTCGCGCTCGTGCTGGACAATACCGGTTCGATGGCTGCCCATGGAAAGATCGGCGGCCTGAAGGTGGCTGCTGCCAATTTCACCAACACGCTTTTTGACGCTGTGAAACCGACCGTTGACGTGCGCATCGGCGTGGTTCCCTTCGCGCAATATGTCAATGTCGGCATGGGCAATCGCAATGCGTCCTGGATGAACGTCCCCGCCGACACGAAAAGCGAGCGCTGGTACGGTTGCGTGGGCTCGCGGGGCGATGCATCGGACAAGCTGGCACTGACCGATGACAATCCCTCCGTCCCGTTTCCCGGCATCATGAATGCCGCCTGTCCCGAACCGATCATGCCGCTTTCCAGCAGCCGGATCGATGTGCTGGACAAGGTCGACAACATGAAGGCAAGCGGCATGACCTATATTGCCGATGGCGTCATGTGGGGCCTTCGCATGCTCTCGCCACAGGCGCCGCTGACCGAAGCCGTGGACCCGGCAAGCACCGAGGCCGTCGTTCGCAAGATCATGGTCGTGATGACCGATGGCGAGAACACGCGTGCGCCGAATTTCCCCCATTCGCCAAATCACAATGGCACCAGCCAGTCGCGAGCAGACAGCTGGACCCAGCAGGCTTGCAACTACAGCCGCAAACAGGGCGTGGAGGTGTTCACGGTCACCTACGGAACCCAGGTGCCGATTTCAGCGAAGAACCTGATGAAACGCTGCGCCAGCGGCCCGGCGAACTTCTTCGACGCGGCCAGCACTGCCAAGCTCGACGAGGTGTTCCAGGAGATCGCCAGCAACCTGACGCGCCTCCGCCTGACCCAATAGCGGCGGCACGCGTCCGGGCACGATGCGATGGAGGAACGACCGGACCTTCCCGGTCACAGTACCCACACGCCGTCGTCGATATTCGCGATGTTGTTGTTGAAGTTCTCGTCGCATTCGGTGAAAGCGATCAGGATGTCCTCGCGGGTGAGGCCGGCCTCCATGCCGCCGACCCAGAAGTCGTAGCCCTCCTGGTCGGGCAGGCGGTACAGCACATTCTGATACATCGCGTCGATGTAGTCGTAATTGCTGGGATTGGCGCCGTAAAGCGCCTGAAACTCGTCCGAGCCGATGAACTCAGAGGCCACATATTGCTGCTTCGCATATGTGCTGTAGCCCCACGAATCGAGGATATCCAGAACGTCTATCCAGAACCGTACCCCGCCCTCGTCCGGCGTGCGCCCGAATGAGGCCTGATAGATGCGATAGCCGAAACCGAGATTGTCCGAACCGATATCGTAGACATAGTCGCCATCCAGCAGGTCGATGCGCTCGATGGAAATCAGCGTGTCGGTGGAGCCGTCCGGCTTGTCGACGAGGATCGAGCCGTCAGCCTGCAGATCCTGCGCGTAATCGGCCCGTGAACCGCCATAAACGACCGTGTCATGCCCGTCCGCCCCATCGATCACGTCAGGCCCCGTGGTTTCGAAAACCAGATCGTCCGACCCCAGGGCATAGATCGTGTCATCTTCCGGCGTGCCCTGCAGATTGTCGGGTTCCGGCGTTCCCATGATCACCAGTCCGGAAAGATCCGTCACCGCAACGCCGAAGTCCTTTTCGAACCGCAGCCCGGTATTGTCCACGGCGGCAACGCGGATCATGTGAACCGTTGCTGCCTCGTAGTCGATGCTTGCACCGGGGGCGACCTTCAACGCGTTGCCATCGATCACGAACCGGCCGCCGGCGTCATCGACAAGAGAGAAGACATGGGTATCGGCGATGTTCGGATCCACGGCAAGAAACGTCGTCAGAAGGGTGCCGGCGGCGGCATTCTCCTCGATGGTCAGCGGCAGCACGTTCACGATGTCTGACGGAGGCCCGGGCGCCAGCAGGACGTCCTCCAAGCCAAAACCGGACGGATCAAGCCCGTCGAGCACGAGGACATCGCCGGCACCGAAGTCGATGATCACGCTGCCGGCACGCGCGTTGGCAATGGCGCTTGCCGCATGCGACGCGTCGAAGGCAGTCAGATCGAGCAGGTCCTGGCCGATCTCGAAATCGGCGATCAGGTCAGCACCGTCGCCCGGCCTGAAGACGAAGACGTCACGCCCCTCGCGGCCGGCGAGAAGATCGTTGCCGCGCCCGCCGCCCAACCGGTTGCCGAGCGCGTTTCCGGCAATCACATCATCGCCATCGCCGCCCCAGGCATTTTCAATCGCAGTGCCCGGATCGATGGTCAGCACCTGGCCGGCGATGAAACTGCCTGAACCGGCAACCAGGTCGATCCCGGTATCCGTCGTCACCGCGGCGGCGTTGATCGTATCGGTGCCGCCGCTGTCGGAAAGCGTGAACCGGCCGGTCTCGGCAAGCGGATCGAACAGGCCGAATTCATCCGTGTAGATATAGATATCGTCGCCGTTTTCTGGTCGCCCGAACAGTTCGAGCGACCAGTCGATCGTCGCGCTGTCCCACTGCGAACCAAAGTGCTCGACCGAAAGCGTCCAAGTGCCCTCCCCGTCCTCACCCCAGAACTCGTTGGAGGAAAATGTCCATCCGGCGGGGTAGTCGCGTGTCTGCTGGATCGGGGCGAGCGGATTGATCAGCGCTGTCGTGCCCGACGGGGATGTCAGCGAAATGGTCACCTGGCTCGTCAGGGCAAGAAACGAACTGTCGAACGTCAGTTCGACATGCTCGATCACAAGGCCGCCGGCCGGCGCGACAATCGTGGAAGCCACCGCTTCGCCGCCGGCGATCGACACGGGGGCTGCGGGCTTGCCAAGGTCCTGGGTCGACAGATTGGCATAGGTCGATTGCCGGTCCCAGGTCTCGGCCAAACGGACAGCAGCCCGGGCATCGACAAGGCCAAAGCCATACTGGTCGCTTGTGTGCAGCGCCCCGCCATTCCAGTCGCCCGCTCCATTCCACTGCCAGCGCTCGTCGAGGCGGTCGTTCCATGAGGCGCTGTAGGCGAGGATCTGCTGCACATCGCGCGCGCCAAGACCGGGATTGGCTTGAAGCATCAGCGCGATCACGCCCGAGACGACAGGCGCGGCAAGGGATGTGCCCGTCAGCGTGCCGTAATCTGAACCGAGCACATCGGCCGCATCGAAATAACCCGCGTCACCCAGCGCATCCGCCGTCGTGACATCTTCGCCCGGCGCGACAACGAGCACGCATGTTCCCGGCACGCTGCCCTCGGCCTGTCCGGAATAATCCACCGCGCCGACCGCGATGGCGTGGCGATCGTTCGTCATCAGCTTGTGATCGGCCCGCCGCTCCTCGTCGCTGGCATTGCCGGCAGCGAAGACCACGATTCCGCCCAGGCCATCGCGGGCATTCTCGGCGAAGTCGATCATGCCGGCCAGGCGGATCCGCTCATCGCCGAACAGCCCGCCATAGAACAGTTCGGGAAGGGACCAGCTGTTGTTGACGATCCGGACGTCGGCCGCCGCCGGGTCGGTGCGCCAGTTGGTGAAGAAATCGTGGCCCGGGTCCAGAAAGATGTCACCCTGGTACCAGACGCTGTAGCGGGCGTCGTAGGCGGTGCCGACAATGCCTCCGTTGGCGCGCGCGCCAAGCGCAAGCGCCGTCACGGCGACGCCGTGGGCGTCGGTGCCGGCCGTGGTGCCGGCATTGGCAATGCGTGCCGCCGAAATGTCGGGATGGTCGGTGGGAAAGGCGTTCACTTCGTTGATGGCGATATGGATGCCGGCCCCGGTATAGTCGGGCCAGACGGACGCGACATTGACCGATTCGAGCTGCCATTGCGTATCGAAGAGGCTGTCGTCCGGCAGGATATTGAAATCGATGCGGGCCAGCGCCGTATCCTGTCCGCCGTGACCATCGTCGACGGCATAGGCAAACAGGGCCGTATCGAGCGGCGCGCCGGACGCGTTCACGGTAATCGTCTGGCCGTCGAGACCGACATCCGCTCCCGCCAGGGCCGTCACCGAGACGATGCCGAGCGGGTCGAGATCGGGATCCCGGTCGTTCTGCAGCAACTGGTCAATATCGATCACGAACGACTGATCACGCGATTCGAAGCGGTCATCGATGGCCCAGGGCGCACCATTCGTGCCATCGAGATGCAAGACCATGTCGTCGAAGACAACACGCTCCACCGCGTGAAGCGTATCGGTTCCCAGATCACCGTCGCCGGCCTGAAGATCCTCGATCACGAAATTGTCGCCGGCCGGCGTCACCCGGAAATCCGTGGACTGTCCCGCGTAAAACGCGAAGTCGATCCCCTCGCCGCCTTCAATCGAGTCGTCGCCGGGGCCACCGGTCAGCACATCGGGCTCCCGCCCGCCTGTCAAACTGTCATTTCCCGGACCGCCATCCAGCGCAACCGGTCCGCCATCGCCGGCTGTCAGCGTATCATTGCCCAGGCCGCCGATCACCGCTTCGACATTCAGCGCGGCCGCATCGGCCTGAACATCCTCGCTGGTGACAAACCACAGGACGTCGGAACCTGGCCCGCCATCCATGGGCGCGGAATCATCCACGCTGAGCAGTATGTCGTCGCCGCCAAGGGCATACAGGGCCGCTCCCTCGTAGACCCCCATCAGGATGTCGCGGCCTTCCGTTCCGTTCAGCGTTTCGCCCGGCGCGAGCGTTATCGCCTTCGTATCGAACCGCAAATCGGGGGTGCCGATATCGACGAGGCCGAGACGCCCGCTTTCGCCGCTGCCCAGCATGAACTGAACCCATGCGCGGATGTCCGTGCCATAGGTGTCGATGGGCGGATCGGACTCCATCACGGGCATGGTCAGGTCGATCGACACGAGGTCGATTTCGGCAAGCGATTTCAAATGTTGCGCCGGCACACCATTGGCATCGGGGACAAGCGTGACGGCGACGACATCGGCAAATGCCGGGTCATCCTGGTCGAAGACGCCATCCCCGTTGGCATCGAGGCTGGCTAGCGCATCGAGCGAGGAGCGGAAGTCACGCCCGGCAAAGGCCGGTGAAAGCAGTTCCTGCAACCCCTCGATCTGCCCGTCATGATCCAGGTCGACCGCCAGGGCATGGTCGCCGGGACCGAGCCAGACATAGGTATCGGTGGGGCCCGTATTGGTGATGTCGGTATATGCGAATGGCCCCAGCGCCAGATCCTGTCCATCGAGGCGAAAGACGAGCGGATCGAATTTCTTCATCTGCTTCTGGGCAGAGGCCGTCATCGTTGAAATGAGGATGTCGATGGCCTCAAGCGGGTCCTTGGGCGGCACGAAATTGAGGCCGATCGCCTTGGATGTCTCCTGCACCGCCTTGCCGACCGCCGCTTCCACGGCAGCTTTCCTGGCATTGTCCCAATAGGCATAGTTTCCAAAGGATTCCTTGGCATTGTTGCCGATCTTCTGGATCGAATCGACGATGGTCTTGAGCGCCTTCTTCGTCTCGCGATCCGCGGGGCTTTGCGTATCGACATGCCACCACGGAGAATCGGGCGCCTGCCCGTCGCCCAGCGCATCCCGGGTTCCTTCCCTCGGAAACACATCACCTGACGGCGGATCGACCAAATTCCTGGCGGCCATTTCTTCATCCTCCCAACGCAGCCAGCAGCGGGATTTTCCGAACGGCCTCACGCCCCCGGTCCGGTGTCTCTCCGCGACGCCGGCAATCGGCCGGCGCGCAATGGCGCTGTTGAAAGGAGAGGCATTTCGCGGCCGGCCGGCATTGACTGTCGTCAATCGGGGCTGCGAATTGATGCGAGGACAGCGATTGCATCCTGTCCTGGGGGCAGCTTTCCGCTTCCATGAAAACGGTCGCGAAAAAGCGGAACCACGGAACCGTGGAGGCTGAACGCAAGAGGCGTTTGCAGCTCTGTTGCCTCGTGAAGCTTCCGGCCTGGATGCCGGCTGGTGTTCACCGCGACTTGATCAGCGAAATGGCCAGTTGAAGCAACCGCAAAGCGGCTGCCCGTCCCGCGCATTTCGATATTCCAGGCGTATCAAAAGGGAATTTTCCAGCCGGAAAAGTTCAGATTGTCCGATTGTTTTTGGTGAGCGCGCAGGGGTTCGAACCCTGGACCTACTGATTAAAAGTCAGTTGCTCTACCAGCTGAGCTACGCGCTCCCGCCGGACGGCCAAAGCGGCGCCGCGAAAGTGGGCGGACCATATTCAGGGCCTGCCGACCGGTCAACACCAAAATCCCGTTTTTGCCCGGGAATCAGGCCTTTCTTCCGCCATTTTCATTGCCGGTCTATTTCGCATAGGCCGCGATGAGCTGACGGACCCGCGCATCGCGTTCACGTGCGCTATCGCCACCCATCACGACCACGATGAAGTGCTTGCCCCGCCGTGTGACCGATGTGACGATGTTGAATCCGGAGGCGCGGATATAGCCTGTCTTGATCCCGTCCACGCCGGGATCACCCAGAAGGCGATTGTGACCACGTATGGTGCGGCCGTTATAGGTGAATTCCTTCAGGTCGAAATAATGGAAATATTGCGGAAACCGCTTGCGCAGCAGGATGCCGAGGCGCGCCATGTCGCGCGCCGTTGTCATCTGTGCCTGGTCTGGCAGTCCCGAGGCATTGCGGAAACGGGTGCGGCTGAGCCCGAGCGACCGGGCCCTTTGCGTCATCAGGTCGCCGAACCGGCTTTCCGACCCGGCAATCAGTTCCCCGACCGCCGCAGCGACATCATTGGCCGACTTGACCGCCAGGGCGCGGATCGCCGTGTCCACCGGCAATTGCTCGCCGGCACGCACGCCGAGCTTGGAGGGCGGACGCCGGGCGGCAGTGGCGGATACCGGTATCGTGCCGTCGCGGGCGATCCTGCCCTGCTCGATGGCTTCGAAAAGCATGAAAAGCGTCATCATCTTTGTCAGCGAAGCGGGAAAACGCGCCGCATCGGCGTTTTCCGCATGAATTTCAGCGCCGGTGTCGGCATCGACAACGAGCGCGGAATATCGCCCCGACAGCGGTGCGAGTTCCACCACGTCAACGCTCTGGCAGGCCGACAACACCATTGTCATCAGCAGGGCCAGGACTACCGGCACGCGCCGCGCACTGTTCAGCATGTTCTGCAAGGGCTCCCCCAAAGGTACCCGGTTCGACTGTCCGCTCCAGCCCCCGGAGCCTTTCAAAACCCTATCTGCAGTCCGCCTGCGCTTCAAGGCATCTACCAGCCGCCGCCACCGCCGCCACCGCCGCCGCCACCTGAAAAACCGCCACCGCCTGAAAAACCCGAACCGGAGGATTTCGGGGCGGGCATCGAGGCGGCAAGGCTGCTCTCCAGACCGGACGTGACGCCGCCAATGGATTCGGAAAAGCGATCAGCGCTGAACGCGTGGCCGCCGTACCAGTTCGGACCGTGGTATCCCACGGCGGCAGCCGTACCGGCGGCCGCAGCCGACATGAGCCAGGCCTGAAAGGCGCTCGTCCAGGGTTTCTCCAGCCGCAAGGCGACCGCATAGGGGAGCAAGCCCTCGTAGTGCTCGGGCGACATGGACGGCGCACCCTTGAGGTTCATGCGATCGGCCTCGGCGAGGCGGATATAGGTCTTCAGCCCTTCGATGCCGTCCATCATCCGGCGCCCGAGTGGTGTGGGTGCGCCCATCAGCACATAGAAGACGCCATTGAGCACGGCGAGCGCCAGCAAGCCGCCGCCGAGAAGCGGTAGCCGGTCTTCCAGGATGGTCGAGAGGATTCCGCCCCCCATGGAAGTCAACATCAGGAGAATGAGGCCAGAGGCAAGCACCGCGTTGATCTTGCCGGCAAGGCCGGCACTGAAATTGCGGGCCGCATTGCCGATCACCACCGTTGCGACGACGCAGGCAATGCCCAGAAACACCATGAGCGCGATTTCTTCCTCGGCCAGATTTCCGAACACGACCGTTGCCACGAGCACCAGGATGGAGAGTACCAGGCCGCCAATCACCCAGCCGAGATTGCGAATGTAGAAGGCGTTGCGGTGCTCGCGTTCCATCGCATGGGAGAACGAAGCCTGCATGGCCTTCACCTTCGGTCCGTCCGCCCTGGAAAGCTCAAGCCGCCCACCGTTGCGACCTATGGCCTTGACCAGCGCTGCCTCGCCGACAGGCAGGCGAAGTGGCGGCGGCGCGCCCTTTTCCATGACGATGACTGTCTTCTTGCCCACATCCTCAAGCCGCACATGGCCCTTGACCGCCAGGCTCAGGATGGCGGAGGCGATGGCACCCCAGCCGCCACCGGAAAGCCCCTTGCGGTCGATATAGCTGGTCAGCGCAGGCGATATGCCCTCCGGCGGATCCCAGCGCGGCACAATCACGCCAGCGGGAAGATCACGCCCAACCCTTGACCAGGCAAACAGGTAATAGGCCAGAACCAGCAGAAGGCCGGCGCCAAGCACCACCAGATCCCGGTTTTCGCGCAGCCAGTAGCGCATCTCGTCGGCCTGGTCCGGCTCGGCAATCAGCCCCTTGGCAAACCTGACACCAACGGTCAGTCCCTCGCGCGGGCCGAGCGGCCCGGTCGTGGCGAACGTGGCCGACCTGCGGTCATCGGAAATGGAAGAGACCGCGTTGTTGTCGCGCGATCCATAGGCGCCGGTGAAGGATACCGTGTCCCCGATGCGCCCGCCCTGCGGCAGGGTGATCGTGGCGGTCGCGCGGTCGATGGGGAACATCCACGCATTGCCCGTGACATTCCAGAAAAGTTCGTCATGATCCTCGAAGAAACGGACCTGCCGGTCGGTGCTGTAGGCGATGCGGTATTCATAGACGCCGGGCGCGAGAAAGACGCCGGCATCGCCGACATAGACACGGGCAACCTTCCTGTTGCGTTCAACGCGGAACGGTTCCGGCTTGCCGTCGCGGGTCACCGACCGGACGTCGAAGCCGACCGTTCTCATCCGCCCCGCGGCATCCTCGAATTGCAGGGGAAAATCGCGATAGATACCGCGCCGGATATCGCGCCCTTCTGCCCGGACACGGATGGTCTCGGTGACCGCCAGGCTACCGTCGTCCGCCATGTCCACTTGCGAATCGAAGGCGAGGATACGTTCCTGCGCCAAGGCGGAGGTGCCAAGAAAGACGAATATGGCAAGCAGGGCAGCGGCACGGCGCAAACCCCGCAGCGGTTCACGAAAAACCCGGCGCATGGTCACTGTCCGAAGCTGACTTCCGGGACGGCACGATCCGATGCGTTCTCGATCTCGAAATAGTCGGCCTGCGAGAACTTGAACGTGCTGGCGACTAGATTGGAGGGGAAGCTCTCGACACGCACGTTCAGATCGCGGGCCGCGCCGTTGTAGTAGCGGCGCGCCATCTGCAATTCGCCCTCGATCTTGTCCAGCGTGCCCTGAAGATCGCGGAAATTCTCGTTGGCCTTGAGATCGGGATAGGCCTCGGCGACAGCCATGAGCCGGCCAAGCGCCTGGGACAGCATGCCTTCCACCGCCGCACGCCCCGCGACGTCGTCGGCCGGAACGGACTGGGCGCGGGTGCGCATTTCGGTGACCTTTTGCAGGGTTTCCTGCTCATGGTCGGCATAGCCCTTCACCGTGTTGACGATGTTGGGAATGAGGTCGGCGCGCCGCTTGAGCTGCACGTCGATGCCCGACCAGGCCTCGCGCACCATCTGGCGCGCCTTGACCAGGCCGTTATAGGTGACGATCGCGTAGAGCGCGAGCGCCGCGAGAATGACGATGCCGATGATATCCATGCCCGTCCCCCTTGCTCAGATTCGTACGGGAGACGGTAACACCGTAGTGCGGCAATGTCGCGTGGCCTTCGTCACACCAGCCGGCTTTGCTCCACGGCTGCGGCAATGAAGCTGGCGAAAAGCGGATGCGGCTCGAATGGACGCGATTTCAGCTCCGGGTGGTACTGGACGCCTATGAACCAGGGATGATCGGCATATTCCACGGTTTCGGGCAGGACGCCATCGGGCGACAGGCCAGAAAAGACAAGGCCGCAGGATTCGAGCCTGTCCATGTAATCGATATTGACCTCGAAACGGTGGCGATGGCGCTCCGAAATGGCGGTCGATCCATAAATTCCCGCGATTCGCGTGCCTTCCTTCAACTGGGACGGATAGGCGCCAAGGCGCATCGTACCGCCAAGGTCGCCCGAGGCCTTGCGCTTTTCCAGCATGTTGCCTTTCAGCCATTCGGTCATCAGGCCGACGACGGGTTCCGCCGTCTCGCCGAATTCCGTGGATGACGCATTGGCAATGCCGGCCAGCGACCGCGCCGCTTCCAGGCACGCCATCTGCATGCCGAAACAGATACCGAAATAGGGCACCTTGCGCTCACGGGCGAACTTGGCCGCGAGGATCTTGCCCTCCGCGCCGCGTTCGCCAAAGCCGCCGGGAACGAGGATGCCATGAACCTTTTCGAGCCATGGGGCCGGGTCTTCCTTCTCGAAGATTTCCGCCTCGATCCATTCCAGCCTGACCCGGACCCGGTTGGCCATGCCGCCATGGGTCAGGGCCTCGATCAGCGACTTGTAGGCGTCCTTGAGCCCGGTATATTTGCCCACCACGGCAATGGTGACTTCGCCTTCCGGATTGTGGATCCGGTCGGAGACCTCCTGCCAGCGCTCCATGCGCGGCTTGGGCGCCGGATCAATGCCAAAGGCGGAAAGCACTTCGCCATCCAGACCTTCGGCATGATAGGCGATCGGCACGTCATAGATGTTGGCGACATCCAGCGCCTGGATGACCGCACTTTCTCGAACGTTGCAGAACAGCGACAGCTTGCGCCGCTCCTCCGACGGGATCGTACGGTCGGCCCGCACCAGAAGGATGTCCGGCGCAATGCCGATGGAGCGCAATTCCTTGACCGAATGCTGCGTCGGCTTGGTCTTCAGCTCGCCAGCCGCCGGGATATAGGGCATGAGGGTGAGGTGAATGTAGATGGCCTGGCCGCGCGGCAGGTCGTTGCCAAGCTGGCGGATGGCCTCAAGGAACGGCATGGCCTCGATGTCGCCCACCGTACCGCCGATCTCGCACAGGACGAAATCGTAGTCGTCATTGCCCTCAAGGACGAAATCCTTGATTTCATTGGTGACATGGGGAATGACCTGAACGGTTGCGCCGAGGTAGTCGCCGCGCCGTTCCTTGTCGATGATATTCTTGTAGATGCGGCCGGTGGTGATGTTGTCCTGCTGGTTCGCAGACCGGCCGGTGAACCGCTCGTAGTGGCCGAGATCGAGGTCGGTTTCCGCCCCGTCGTCGGTCACAAAGACTTCGCCATGCTGATAGGGCGACATCGTGCCCGGATCAACGTTGAGATAGGGGTCGAGTTTCCTGATCCGAACACGGTAGCCACGCGCCTGAAGCAGAGCGCCAAGCGCTGCCGCAGCGATGCCTTTGCCGAGGGAGGAAACCACGCCGCCAGTGATGAAAACATATCGCGCCATGGGATTGGAGGGTTATCGCGCCCGAGCCGATTCCGCCAGTCCAAAAATCCCGCATGGCGATTTTTTCCACCGCCGCCGGCATGCTTGCGGCGGTAAAAAGGGCAGGCTTGCCTTGCCGGCCCCTGCCCGCGCCAGACGGAAAACGATCAGAGCACGACCACTTCGGCGCCCATCCTGACCTTGTCGAAAAGCTCGATGACATGATCGTTGATCATGCGGAAACAGCCGTTTGACGACGCGGTGCCGATCGTCTGGGGCGCATTGGTGCCGTGGATCCGGATCCGCGTGTCGTTCTTGCCCTGATAGAGATAGATGGCGCGCGCGCCCAGCGGATTGCCCGGTCCACCGTCCATGCCATCCTTGTACCTGCCGTATTTTTTCGGGTCGCGCTTGATCATGTCGGGTGTGGGAATCCAGCGCGGCCATTCCTGCATGTCACCCACCTTGGCGCGGCCGGTAAAGCCGAGCCCCTCCTTGCCCACCGCCACGCGATAGCGCGTCGCCCGGAACCAGCTCTCGACGTAGAAAAGTTCCCTGGTCGCGGAGTTGATGACGATGGTGCCAGGCTTGTAACCCTTGAACGGGACAGATTCAGGCGCGAATTTCGCGGCGTATCTGGCATCGGGCGAAGCCTTGGCCTTTTTCGTGGTCACGCTCGCGATGGTCTTGCGGACCGGCTGCCCGGCTTTCGCCCGCTCCTTTCCGGAACGCAGGCTGGCCTGCGGGTTCCTGTTCAGGTTCGATGACATGGCCTGGTCGCGCTGGAAAACGCGCAGATCGGTCTCCGCGGAGGCGGGCGACAGCGCAAGGGCGGCAAAGGCGGCGACAAAGGCAAGGGCGGTGCGGATCGGCTTCATGGCGGACTCGGTTGCGTCAGGCGGCGCTGGACTCTGCCGCCGCGGTTTTCGGGAGGCGTTCACCTTATGCCGGCGCGACGGAACCGGCAAGCAATGCACAGGGCGGATACTGTCGTCCCGCGCGGAATTCCTTTTGTTGCGTGATCCATGTCACAGGTTCTTCTTGCCACCGAAAACAAGCCCTTCACGAAACATTAACCATGAAGCGGGTTTGTATGCGGGCAAAGAAAAACCGGCACGGACAGCGCCCGTGCCGGTGCATTGCGCAGCCTGAGCGGGTGCGTCAGTTGACGTTGGCGATGCGCGCCTGCTGCCGGCGCCGCCGGTCGGGCGGCGTTGCTTCTTCCAGAAGGCGATGCAGCGCCTGTTCCACAGTCATGGATTCCTGGTCACGCGAGCCGAGACGGCGCAGGTTCACCGTGCCCTCTTCGGCCTCGCGCTTGCCGCAGACGAGAATGACGGGCACCTTGGCCAGACTGTGCTCGCGCACCTTGTAATTGATCTTCTCGTTGCGCAGATCCGACTCAACGACGAGACCGGCGTCCTTCAGCTTCGCCGCGACCTCGCGGGCATAGTCGTCGGCGTCCGACGTGATGGTCGCCACCACGACCTGCATCGGCGCGAACCAGAGCGGCATGTGCCCGGCATAGTTTTCCAGCAGGATGCCGAGGAAACGCTCCATCGAGCCACAGATGGCGCGGTGGATCATCACCGGCTGCTTCTTCTCCGACTTGTCGTCGATGTAGAAGGCGCCGAAACGCTCCGGCAGGTTGAAGTCCACCTGCGTGGTGCCGCATTGCCATTGCCGGCCGATGGCATCCTTCAGCACATATTCGAATTTCGGACCGTAAAAAGCGCCCTCGCCCGGATTGATGCCGGTCTTGATGCGCCCGCCCGACTTCTCCTCGATCTGCTTGAGGACCGCCGTCATGACCTCTTCGGCATGATCCCAGTTCTCATCCGGTCCGACGCGCTTTTCCGGCCGCGTGGACAGAAGCACCGTGATTTCCTCGAAGCCGAAATCGGCATAGGTGGAGAGGATCAGGTCGTTGATGCGCATGCACTCGGATGCGAGCTGCTCCTCGGTGCAGAAGATGTGGGCATCGTCCTGCGTGAAGCCGCGCACGCGCATCAGCCCGTGCAGCGCGCCGGAAGGCTCGTAGCGATGGACATTGCCGAATTCGGCCAGCTTGATCGGCAGTTCCTTGTAGGACTTGAGGCCATGCTTGAAGATCTGGACGTGGCCCGGACAGTTCATCGGCTTGATGGCGAAGACGCGGTGATCGGCCTCCTCGTCATCCGGGTTGGTGAAGGCATGGGCCGATTTCACGGCGAACATGTTTTCCTGGTACCAGCCCCAGTGGCCGGAGGTCTCCCACAGGCTCTTGTCGAGGATCTGCGGCGCGTTGACCTCGTCATAGCCCTGCTCGTTGAGGCGGCGGCGCATGTAGGAAACAAGGTTCTGGAACATGCGCCAGCCCTTGGCATGCCAGAAGACGACGCCCGGACCCTCATCCTGGAAGTGGAACAGATCCATTTCACGGCCGAGCTTGCGGTGATCGCGCTTTTCCGCCTCCTCCAGCATGTGGATATAATCCTCAAGCTGCTGCTGGTCAGCCCAGGCGGTGCCATAAATGCGCGTCAGCATGGGATTGCTGGAATCACCGCGCCAATAGGCGCCGGCCACCTTCATCAACTTGAAGGCATTGCCGATCTGGCCCGTCGAGACCATGTGCGGCCCGCGGCACAGGTCGAACCAGTCGCCCTGATGATAGATCTTGACGTCCTGGTCTTCCGGAATGGCATCGACCAGTTCCACCTTGAAGTGCTCGCCCTTTTCGGCAAACACATCCTTGGCCTTGTCACGCGACCAGACCTCCTTGGTGAAGGGCCGGTTGCGGGCAATGATCTCCTTCATCTTCTTCTCGATCTTCGGAAGATCGTCCGGCGTGAAGGGCTCGTTGCGGGCGAAGTCGTAATAAAAGCCGTTCTCGATCACCGGGCCGATGGTCACCTGCGTGCCGGGCCACAATTCCTGCACGGCTTCGGCCATCACGTGGGCGGCATCGTGGCGGATCAGTTCGAGCGCGCGCGCGTCGTCACGGGTCACGATCTCGATCGTGCCGCCGGCAACTGGGTCGGCGAGGTCGCGCAATTCGCCGTCGATGGCGATCGCGACCGCCTTCTTGGCCAGGGATTTGGAAATGCTCTCGGCAACATCGCGACCGGTCGCGCCGGCGGGATATTCGCGTTTGGAGCCATCGGGAAATATCAGGGAAACGGCGTCAGCCATGGGTCTGTCTCCTGTTGTCCAGTCCCGCCTACGATCGCGGGTGGTTGAAGGCCCGAAGGGCCGGAATTTCGCGGCCTATCTAGACTCCGCCACCGCTGCCGTAAAGGGGCAGACAAGCACGCCCCCCTGACGGCGACCATTTGTCCCTTATATGTGCATGCGGGCAGGTGAACGGGAGACAAGGCGATGAATATCGAAATCCTCCAGCCACAGCCCTGGGACCTCGTCGGTTCAACGATCCTGATCGGCGGCAATGCGGCCGGCTTCGAAGGGCACCTGTCGATCCGCGTTTCGGATGGACACACGGAGATCACCGGTGCTGCACGCGCCGGTTCAACCGCCATCCGCCCTTTCCAGGCGTCGCTTGCAATTCCAGCCGGTTCTGGCTTCAGGCTCAGCCGCCTTTCGCTATCGGTTTCGGACGATTCGGCGCGTGGCGGCGAGACAAGGCCGCCGACAGTCACGATACCCGTGCTTTACGGGCCGCTGATCCTGGAGGGCTATTCCTGTTATTGGGAACACAGGGTGAAACGCGGCGACACGCTTTTCTCGCTGGCGCGCCACTATTTCGATGGTGATGAAACGATGCACAGCGCCATTCAACTGGCCAACCAGCATCTCATTGCGAGTCCGGATACCCTGGCTGCCGGTCAGGTGCTGCGCATTCCGCGCGCATTCTGACGGCCGGGCAGCAAAAGCCGCTGTCAATGGCCGTGGGCATGGCGGCCATTGCGCCAGAAGCGCCAGGGCGTCCACCAGTGCTGGTCGTGTGCCAGGGTCTGCGGCACGTTGTCGATGCCGCATGTGCCGCCCGGACCGCAACGGCCGACGCGAAACAGGGTCAGCCAGCCGCCTTTCCACAAGCCGTGGCGGGCAATGGCCTCATAGCCATATTCCGAACAGGTCGGCATGTGGCGGCATGAATTGCCGACAAAGCCGGACAAGGTGAGCTGGTAAAGCCGAATGATGCCGGTGCCGAACAGGCGTCCTGGCGTCTTCGGCCACGGGCCGGCCCAATTGCGCCCCCCGGGCCCGGCGGAAACCATGGTCAGGCGGCCGCCGCCTTCCGGTCGATCTGGTCGAGGCAATCGACCACTGCATCGAAGGTCAGCAGGGTGGAGGCATGGCGCGCCTTGTAGTCACGCACCGGCTCCAGATACTTCAGATCCGAGAAACGGCCTTCCGGCGCAGGCCCGTTCTCCTTCAGCATGCGCCGCATGGTTTCTCGCACGGCGCGCAACTCCCCGGCGGACGCGCCGACAATGTTTTGCGCCATGATGGAGGCGGACGCCTGACCGAGCGCGCAGGCCTTCACGTCATGGGCGAAATCCGTCACCACGCCGTTTTCCACCTTCAGATCCACCGTCACGGTGGAACCGCAGAGCTTGGAATGAGCAGTCGCCGTGGCATCCGGGTTTTCAAGCCGCGGCATGCGCGGGATATTGCCGGCAAAATTCAGGATTTTCGCATTGTAGACGTCGTCGATCATGGCCGTCTCGCCCCGTGGCGCAACCGGAACGGCAAATGCCGCCGGCCGCATCTTTGATTTCACACTCGTGTGCATATATAAGGTCGGGCAAGGCCATGCGGCAAGCTGTGCTATCGCACAGGTCCGCTTTTGGCTGGCTGGAAACGCCGCAGGTCGGCAGGTTTCGGAAATTTCCGGAAAACCGTTGCAGGCAGTGGTCCGTTCAACTCGTTCCTCCGTAAGAAGCGTGGAACTACGGGAGACGCCTCGTCATGGATGCCATCGCTACCAATATTACTTCGCTCACCGAAAACACCATGGAAAGCCCTGCAATCGAGCGGCCGAGCCGCGATGAAGCCGAAGCGGCCGTGCGGACGCTGTTGCGCTGGGTTGGCGACAATCCGGATCGCGAGGGCCTGGTCGACACGCCGGCGCGCGTGGTCAAGGCCTATGAGGAGATGTTCTCGGGCTACGGCGCCGATCCTTCCGAGGAACTGGGCCGCACCTTCGAGGAGGTTGCCGGCTATGACGATCTCGTCCTGGTGCGCGACATCCATTTCCATTCCCATTGCGAGCATCACATGGTGCCGATCATCGGCCGCGCGCATGTCGCCTACCTGCCTGACGGAAAGGTGCTGGGCCTGTCGAAGATCGCGCGTCTCGTGCATGTCTTCGCCCGCCGCCTGCAGACGCAGGAGGCAATGACCGCGCAGATTGCGACCTCCATCCAGGACGTGCTAAATCCGCGCGGTGTCGCGGTGATGATCGAGGCCGAGCACATGTGCATGGCCATGCGCGGCATTCGCCAGCAGGGATCGACGACCACGACCTCCACCTTCACCGGCGCCTTCCGGGACAATCCGGAAGAGCAGGTGCGTTTCTTCACCCTGGCACGGGACATGGGCCGCCGCTGACGGCCCTTCCGGTCCCGGCCGGCCAAGTTGTTCCGGAACCGGACATGACCGATATCGCCTTCAAGGCCCCTTCCCCCGACAAGACGATGCTGGAAACGGGCGCGGATTTCACGCCCCGTTTCGATGCCAACGGACTGGTGACCGCTGTCGTTACCGATGCCGATGACGGCGAATTGCTGATGGTCGCATTCATGAACGCCGAGGCACTCGCCCTGACGCTGGAGACAGGCCTTGCCCATTACTGGTCGCGCTCGCGCAACCGGCTCTGGAAGAAGGGCGAAACCTCCGGAAACATGCAGCGCGTGGTCGAGCTTCGCACCGATTGCGACCAGGATGCCGTCTGGCTGAAGGTGCGCGTGGGCGGACACGATGCCACCTGCCATACCGGCAAGCGCTCCTGCTTCTATCGCATCGCCTCGCTCAAGGGTGGTGAACCGGCGCTGGCCGACGATGGCAGCCCGGCGCGTTTTGACGCAGATGCGGTCTACAAGCCCGGAACCTGACTTCGGGCCGCAAATCGGTCGCCTTTTATTTCGAATTTACGCATCGTTGAATAAAATCAGCGATAGTGAAGATCTGAAAGGAGGCTGCCATGCAGCTTTGGGCCATAACCCGGAAGGAAACGGTCGAGGCGCAAATGAATGCGCCGCCTCCGGTTTTGGCCGACGAAGCCCCGCCTCCCGAAACCCGGATCCGGAAAAAGGGCATCGCGCTCGCACTTGGCGGCGGCGCGGCGCGTGGCTGGGCGCATATCGGCGTTCTCCGGGCGCTGGAAGAAGCCGACGTTCCGGTGGGCATGATTGCCGGAACCTCGATTGGTGCTCTGGTCGGCGGCTGTTATCTGGCCGGAAAACTTGACGAACTGGAAGAGTTCGCCCGCAGCCTCACCCGGCGGCGCCTGCTCGGCCTGCTCGATCTCAATTTCGGCGGCAACGGCCTGCTGGGCGGCATGCGGCTGGATGCGCGCCTGCGCGACCATCTGGAAGGCCTGACCTTCAAGGATCTGCCGGCGCCCTTCGTCTGCGTGGCCACCGAGATCATGACCGGTCACGAGATATGGCTGCACAGCGGCTCGCTGATCACGGCCATGCGCGCATCCTATGCGCTGCCGGGGGTGTTCGAACCGGTGGTGTCGAACGGCCGCACGCTGGTCGATGGCGCGCTGGTGAACCCGGTGCCGGTTTCGGTCTGCCGGGCCTATGAACAGCGGCTCGTCATCGCCGTGAACCTTCACTACGATCTTTTCGGGCGTGCCGCCGTGGTCAAGCACTCGGCCATGGACCAGTCTGCCGACAATGATGAAGAGCCCGTCGAACGGCCGGAAACCCGCCCGATGCGGCTTGGCATTACCGGTGTGATGGTCGAGGCCTTCAACATCATCCAGGACCGCATTTCGCGGGCACGCCTGGCCGGCGATCCGCCGGACCTGTCGTTGTTTCCGGCCCTGTCCCAGATCGGCCTGACCGAATTCCACCGGGCTGCCGAGGCCATCGAACTCGGCTACGCGGAAACCATGCACCGCATGGCCGACATCAAGCGCCTGCAAGCGGTCCACGGCTGAACTTCAGACGATCTCCGCTGCATCCAGCAGGCGATATTGCACCCGCACCTGGCCATTCCAGTGGTTGAGCCCGAGCGTGCCGGCGGTGTGAATCATGCGGCCGCGATTTTGCATCAGGAACCGGCCAAGCGGCGTGTCGGCGGTGCGGAAGGCCATCGCCTCGATCCGCCGGCCGGTCTGGGATTGCAGCGTGACGCGCAGATGCGCACCGCCATTGCCCACCGGCTGAACACCGGAGACCGTATGGCGCGGCATCGCGAAGACCGGCTGGGGATGCCCCGCGCCGAAGGGGCCGGCCTGCTCAAGCTGATCCATCAGCGCCAGGTTCGCGCCATCGGCGGAAAGGGCTGCATCGACCTTGATCGACTGTCCGGCCATGAGCGCATCGACGGCTTGCCGGCTGCGTTCCTCGAAAAAGGCCCGCAATTCACCCAGGCGCGCCCGCTCGACGGTAATGCCTGCCGCCATGGCGTGGCCGCCGCCCTTGATGAGCAGTCCCTCGCGCACCGCTTCGCCGACAAGGCGGCCAAGATCGAGCCCTGGAATGGAGCGGCCGGACCCCGTTCCCCTGCCATTGGCATCGAAGGCTATGGCGAAAGCCGGACGGCGGGCTGAATCCTTCAGGCGCGAGGCGATCAGCCCGACGATCCCCGGATGCCAGTGGCTGCTCTCGGTCACCAGAACCGCAGGGCCATTGCCGTGCATGAGCTCGGCATCGACCTGGGCGCGGGCCTCCTCCAGCATCGCCTGTTCCATGGCCTGGCGCTCGCGGTTCAACTGATCGAGCCGTGCCGCGATCTCGCGTGCCTCGGAGGGGTCGTCACCGGCCAGCAGCCGGCTGCCGAGCGCCGCGTCGCCGATGCGCCCTCCCGCATTGATGCGCGGCCCAAGCGCAAAGCCGAAATGCCACGGCGCGACGGGTTCACCTATGCGTGCAACCTCGGCAAGCGCGGCCAGGCCAGGTGTCTCCAGGCGCCTTGCGACCTGCACGCCACGGCCGACAAAGGCCCGGTTGATGCCTTTCAGCGGCACAACGTCGCAAACCGTGGCCATGGCAACCAGATCGAGCATTGACAGCAGGTCCGGCGGGCGCTTCACACCCTCCCTGGCGCGTAAAAGGGCCGACACACGGACCAGCGCCAGGAACACGACGCCGGCAGCACAGAGATAGCCCTGGCCTGACAGGTCGTCGTCGCGGTTGGGATTGACGACCGCGAGCGCTGCCTCCGGCAGGTCGCCGACAATCTGGTGATGGTCGAGCACCACGACATCGGCGCCTGCATCGCGGGCCGCGGCAATGGCCTCGGCACTGTTGGACCCGCAATCCACGGTGACGATCAGCGTGGCGCCGCGGGCGCAAAGATCACGCATGGCCGCGGGATTGGGGCCGTAACCCTCGAAGATGCGGTCAGGAATGTAGATCTCATGCGGCACGCCATAATGGCGCAGGTAACGGCTCATCAGGGCCGACGATGCGGCGCCGTCGACGTCATAATCGCCGAAAACCGCGATCCGTTCCCCTTCCAGGATACCAGCGGCAATGCGGGCTGCCGCCTCGTCCATGGCGGTCAGGCTGGAGGGATCGGGCATCAGGTCGCGGATTGTCGGCTGCAGAAACCGTTCGGCCTCGTCCAGTGTCACGCCCCGGCCGGCCAGAACGCGGGCCACCAGATCGGTCATGCCATGCGTCTGCGCCATGGCGAGAGCCGCGTTTTCCTCCACCGGTCCGAGACGCGAACGCCACGCCATGCCCGATGCCGATTTCCGGACATTGAGGAAGTAATTCGTTTCCATCACCCACGCCTGACCGTGATTCGCTTCAGGGCGCGAGGATGCCCGCCGCAAGGGCGCGATGGCAAGCGGAAGGCACCGCTCCGTCTCTCATCGCAGTGGCGCGCGGCTGCGGTCGGGCATCAGGAAAAGGGCCACGACGGCGATTGCTGCGGCCAGCGCCATGTAGAATGCCGGCGCCGTGGCCAGACCGGTCGCGGCGATCAGGCTGGTCGCGATCATCGGCGTCAGACCGCCAAAGACACCGAGGCCGATGTTGAAGGCAACCGAATAGCCGGAAAGGCGATCGGATTCGGGAAACAGTTCCGCGAAAAGGGCGGGACCGGAGCCCAGCGGGACCGCGAGCAGCAGAAATGTCATGGCGTGGGCGCTTATCACCGACAGCCACGAGCCGCCGGCGGCGAGCATCCAGGCGTGAAGCGGCCATGCAGCCAAAGCCAGTGCAAGCATGGCGATCGCAATCCAGGTGCGGCGCGCCAGCAGGCGATCTCCGACGATGGCGAGCAGGGGCATTGCCGGAATGATCAGCAGCGTCATCAGCGTATTCACGGTCAAGGCATTTGCACGGTCCATCAGCCCCTGCGCCGAAAGCCATTCGGGAAGATAGACAAACGCGATATAGTAGCTGGTTCCGTAAGACGCAGCGAAGGCCAGCGCCAGCAGCGTCTCGCGCCGGTTGGTGGTGAAGGCCTGAAGCAAGGGCGACGTTTCCGCACGTGCCGCGTGGTGGTCCCGGAAATGGTCGGATTCATGCAGGTTGCGCCGCAGCCATATGGCGGCCGTTCCCAGGAGCGCACCGCCAAGGAACGGTAGCCGCCAGGCCCAGTCGCCCAGCGCCTGCTGACTGAAAATGCTGGTTACCAGCGCGGCGGCACCCACGCCGAGCAGCGAGCCGGTCATGGAGCCTATATTGGCCCAGCTTCCCGTCAGGCCGCGCTTGCCCTCAGGCGCGGTTTCAACGAGATAGGTCACCGAGGACGAGAACTCGCCGCCCACGGAGAGGCCCTGCACGAGGCGCACCAGGACCAGAAGTGCCGGGGCCAGCAGGCCCACTGTCTGATAGGATGGAAGCAGGCCGAGCAACAAGGTCGGCATGGCCATCATGACCACCGAAATCTGCATGGTCCGCGCGCGGCCGTAGCGGTCACCGAACCAGCCGAAGGCGGCCGCGCCGAGCGGCCGCATGATGAAGCCGGCGGCGAAAATGCCGTAGGTCGCGATCAGGCCTGCGGTCGGGTTGCCGGGCGGAAAGAAGACCGGCGCGATGATGCCGGCGAGATAGCCGTAGAGGGCGAAGTCATACCACTCCACCACATTGCCGATGAACCCCGCCATGACGCGATGGCGCAGATTCGGTGCCTGAGCGTCTTCTTCCTTTTCGTGCCGCACGTTGCGTGTCCTGACTGTCGCATTGACGACCCTCGGCGCGCATGATGGCGAAACGGTGACGACACGACCGGGCAAAGCCGCCGGGACCGGGATCCTGTTTCCCGGCCGGACAGGACAGGGTCAGAACTTGCTCTGGTCCTGATGCTTGGCCTTGATCTCGCGCACGGTCTGGGACGAGGAGCGCATGACGATCGTGTGCGTGCCGATATAGTCACGCGCGAACTTGACGCCAGCGAGCAGGTTGCCGTCGGTCACGCCGGTTGCCGCGAACAGGACATCACCGCGCGCCATTTCCTCCATGGTATAGATCTTGTCGGGATCCTGAATGCCCATCGAGCGGGCGCGGGCGACCTTTTCGTCGGAGTTGAGCAGCAGCCGGCCTTCCATCTGCCCGCCGATGCAACGCAGGGCGGCCGCAGCCAGCACGCCTTCCGGAGCGCCACCGATGCCCAGATAGATGTCGATGCCGGTCTCGTCCGGGTCGGTCGTGTGGATGACACCGGCCACGTCGCCGTCGCCGATCAGGCGGATCGCGGCCCCGGTCTCGCGCACATCCTCGATGAGGCGGGCATGACGCGGGCGGTCGAGAATGCATGCGGTGATCTCGTTGACCGGAACGCCCTTTGCCTTGGCTAGTGCATTGATGTTGTCCCTCGCGCTGGCTTCCAGGCTGACCACGCCCTTGGGATAACCGGGGCCGACCGCGATCTTGTCCATGTAGACGTCCGGCGCGTAAAGCAGGCTGCCCTTCTCGGCAATGGCGATGACCGCCAGCGAGTTCGGCAGGTTCTTGGCGCAGATCGTCGTGCCTTCCAGCGGGTCGAGGGCAATGTCGACCTCGGAGCCACCCATGCCGACTTCCTCGCCGATATAGAGCATCGGCGCCTCGTCGCGCTCGCCCTCGCCGATGACGACCGTACCCGAGATCGGCAGGCGGTTCAGTTCGTTGCGCATGGCATCGACGGCCACCTGGTCGGCGGCTTTTTCATCGCCACGCCCGCGCAACCGCGCAGCCGCGACAGCCGCAGCCTCGGTGACGCGCACCAGTTCGAGGGTGAGGATACGGTCGAGACCGGAAGAAGCGTTCTTGGCCATGGCACGTCCTGACTGGAAAGATCCGAATAGAAGCCCCGGGCGGCCCCCTGGCACACCCTCTCTGGCGCGATCTTTTGTCAGAGCAACGGGCGGGCTGCAAGGCCCGCCGGGGCCTTTCTGGCGCTTGGGTAAATTTCAAACCGATTGAAAGTCAACCACTTGCCAAGCGGAAGGGAACGGGCCGGCTCAGCCAGCCCGTTCTATGCGGATAACCTGGGGACGGTCCGTCAGGTAACCGTCCTCGGTGATTCCCTCCACTGCCTCGCGCACCGCGGCCTCGGTCGTCTCGTGGGTGACGAGGATGACGGTCTTGGCTTCCTCGCCGCCGTTCTCGGCCGGGTCGGAGCGCTGGACGATGGATTCCAGCGAGATGCCGTTGTCGGCCATGCGGCGCGCAATGCCGGCAAAGACGCCGGCGCGGTCCTGAACGGTCAGGCGAATGAAATAGCCGCCCTCATGGCTGCGCATGCGCGCGCGCTCATAGGGTTTCAACTCGGCAGCAGGCCAGCCGAGCGCCGGGCCATGCTGGAAACCCGGGCGGCTCTTGGCGATGTCGGCGATGTCGCCGATGACGGCCGAGGCCGTGGCATTTCCGCCGGCACCGGGCCCAGACAGCAGCAATTCGCCGAGCAGGTCGGTCTCGATGGCGACCGCGTTCGTCACGCCATGCACCTGTGCAATGACGGAGCTTTTCGGCACCATGGTCGGGTGGACGCGTTGCTCGATACCGCTGTCGGTCTGCTGCGCCACGCCCAGAAGCTTGATGCGATAGCCAAGTTCGCCGGCCGCTCGGATGTCGGCCAGCGAGATGTTCGAGATGCCTTCCAGGTAGATGTCGTCGGCCGCGATCTGCGATCCGAAGGCGATCGCGGTGAGGATGGAAAGCTTGTGGGCGGTGTCGTTGCCCTCGATGTCGAAGGTGGGATCAGCTTCGGCATAGCCCAGTCGCTGGGCATCGGCCAGGACATCGGCAAACGGAATTTCCTCTTCCTCCATCCGCGTCAGGATGTAATTGCAGGTACCGTTCATGATGCCGAAAACGCGGCTGACGGTATTGCCGGCCAGGGCCTCGCGCATGGTCTTGATGACCGGGATGCCGCCGGCGACCGCCGCCTCGAAGTTCAAGAGAACGCCTTTTTCCTCGGCCTTCCTTGCCAGTTCCACGCCATGGCGGGCAAGCAGCGCCTTGTTGGCCGTCACCACATGGCGGCCGGCGTCGAGCGCGGCGAGCACCGATACGTGAGCAGGACCGGAATCGCCGCCAATCAGCTCGACGAACACATCAATGCCGGGCGAGGCGGCAAGTTCCGCAGGATCGTCGAACCAGGCAACACCGGACAGATCGACGCCGCGATCCTTGCCGCGATCCCGCGCACTGACGGCCGCAACCTCGATCGTGCGCCCGCATTGGCGTGTCAGCACGCCCGCGTGCTCATCAAGAATGCGCATGACCGATGCGCCAACCGTACCCAATCCGGCAATTCCAACCCGCAGCGCCTCAGCCATGGCCGCCTTGTCCCCCAATCTCTATCCCGTATCGCAAGAAAACCGGGCCGGCAGGACGCCGGCCGGTGATATGTCAGCGACGCGCCGTCAACGACACGACGTTGCCATTGTCCACCGGCGCGGCCGAGGACAGGAATTTCTTGATGTTGCGCGCCGCCTGCCGGATGCGATGCTCGTTCTCGACCAGCGCAAGGCGCACATAATCGTCGCCATGTTCGCCGAAGCCTATTCCCGGCGCCACGGCGACATGGGCCTTTTCCACCAGAAGCTTGGAGAATTCCAGCGAGCCAAGAGCCTTGAACGGCTCCGGGATCGGCGCCCAGGCAAACATGGTGGCGGGCGGCGGCGGAATGTCCCAGCCGGCACGGCCAAAGCTGTCCACCATCACGTCGCGGCGCGCCTTGTAGATCTGGCGCACTTCCTCGATCTCGGAGCCGTCGCCATTGAGTGCGGCGGTGGCCGCCACCTGGATCGGCGTGAAGGCGCCGTAATCGAGATAGGATTTCACCCGCGCAAGGGCAGCGATCAGCCGCTCGTTGCCGACGGCAAAGCCCATGCGCCAGCCGGGCATGGAAAACGTCTTGGACATGGAGGTGAATTCCACCGCGATATCCATCGCGCCCGGCACCTCCAGAATGGAGGGCGGCGGATTGCCGTCGAAATAGATTTCCGAATAGGCAAGGTCCGACAGCAGGATGATGTCGTGCTTGCGCGCATAGGCCACGACTTCCTTGTAGAAGTCGAGCGAAGCGACATGGGCGGTCGGGTTCGACGGGTAATTCAGGATGAGCGCCAGCGGCTTGGGAATGGAATGGCGGACGCCACGGTCCAGCGCCTGCATGAACGCATCGTTCGGCTCGACCGGGACCGCGCGGATGACGCCACCGGACATGATGAAGCCGAACGCATGGATGGGATAGGTGGGATTCGGGCACAGGATGACGTCACCGGGCGCGGTGATGGCCTGGGCCATGTTGGCAAAGCCTTCCTTCGAACCGAGCGTCGCGACGACCTGGGTGTCGGGATTCAGCTTCACGCCGAAGCGGCGGGCATAGTAATTGGCCTGGGCCTTGCGCAGGCCTGGAATGCCCCGCGAGGAGGAATAACGGTGGGTGCGCGGATCGCGCACGACATCGACCAGCTTGTCGACGATGGACTTGGGCGTCGGCAGGTCGGGATTGCCCATGCCGAGATCGATGATGTCGGCCCCGGCGGCCCGGGCGCTGGCCTTGAGACGGTTGACCTGCTCGAAGACGTAAGGCGGAAGCCTGCGGACCTTGTGAAATTCTTCCATGTTCGTGACCGTCGAAATCCCTGATGGCGCCGGGCGCCGGATCCGGCCGGCACCTTTTCAAGCGACCGCTATACACCCTCACCGGGCCGCGGTCGATAGCGTCACTCGCTTTCGATGTCGTTCAGCGCCCGGCGCGCATGGTCCCGGCCAAGCTGCCTCAATTCCGCCGCGCTGCCGGCACCGGCAGTGGCGCCGGCTGCCTTCTGGACCTGGCGGGCGGCATTCAGTTCGGCCACGGCCGCGGCCCTCTGGGCCGGGCTTATCTGCGCCGTCTCGCCCTTCGGCACGACATTGATATTCGGGAATTGCCTGGTGTCGCGGGGCCTGCCGGCAGACGGCGCCACGGGCGCCGCCGTTTCCTGCACGCCATCCATCGCCGCGGCCGGCGGTTCGGCAACCGCCACGGAAGCCGGCCCGGGCGCGGCAGGCGGCGGGAGGAGAGAGCGCGGTGCGGCATCCTCCAGGCTTGCCGACGTGCATCCCGCCGCCGCCAGGACGCAGGCGGCAAGAAGCGCGCGCATCGCCGTCATCATGCTGACACCTTGGAGCAGGAAAAGCCTCATCGATTCATCCCGTGAGCAGCAGGCTGCAAGATCAGGCGACGGAGCCGGCGGGTGGATGGACCGACCTTTGTCGCGCTTGTACCGGGGCTCGATTGCAGCCTATTGTGTCAGGAACAAGCCGGTACACGAGCTTTCGGGGAGGAACAAGACCAATGTCGAAGGACGACAAGGACAAGAAGCCGCAAGGACCGTCAGCCGAGCAGCTGGATTCCTATGTCGTGAAGGATCCGGAAGCCTTTGCCCGGAACATGGCCCGCGCCATCGAGGCGGCGGGTCAGGCAGCCTCGAACTGGATTGCTCCGCGCGAGGAAGGCAAGGTGGACCCGGTCGCCGAACCCATGGCGGACATGGTCAAGACCTTTTCGCGCGTCGGCGAATACTGGCTTTCCGATCCAGCGCGCGCGCTGGACGCGCAGACCCGCCTGTTTTCCAACTACATGACGGTCTGGACGAATTCGGTGCGCCGGGCGACCGGGGACGCGGAAGACCATGCCGTCCAGCCGGACAAGGGCGACAAGCGCTTCGCCGATCCCGAATGGGAAAACAACGCCTTCTTCGATTTCCTCAAGCAGGCCTACCTGGTGACCAGCCGCTGGGCGCAGGAACTGGTGACCGAGGCTGACGGGCTCGATCCGAAGACGCGCCACAAGGCGGAATTCTATGTCGACCAGATTTCGAATGCGATCTCGCCATCCAATTTCCTTCTGACCAACCCGGAACTCTACCGCGAGACCATTGCCTCCAATGGCGAGAACATCGTTCGCGGCATGCAGATGCTGGCCGAGGACATCAAGGCGGGACAGGGTGACCTGAAAATCCGGCAGGTCGACGCCAGCCCCTTCAAGGTCGGCGAGAACATGGCCAACACACCGGGCAAGGTGGTCGCCCGCTCCGAGACGGCGGAAATCATACAGTACGAACCGGCCACGGAAACCGTTCTGAAGCGCCCTCTCCTCATCGTTCCGCCATGGATCAACAAGTTCTACATTCTCGATCTCAACAAGGAGAAGTCCTACATCCGCTGGCTGACGGAACAGGGACACACGGTCTTCGTGATCTCCTGGGTCAATCCCGACGAACGCCACCGCAAGAAGACGTGGGAAGCCTATATCGAGGAAGGCATCGTGCTGGGACTCGACACGATCGAAGCGGCCACCGGTGAGCGGGAGGTCAATGCGATCGGCTATTGCGTTGGCGGGACGCTGCTGGCAGCCGCGCTCGCCATGTTCGCAAGGGACGGCGAGGCGCGGATCCGCTCCGCCACATTCTTCACCACCCAGGTCGATTTCACCTATGCAGGGGACCTTCAGGTCTTCGTTGACGAGGAGCAGGTGCGCGGCGTCGAACGCCAGATGGAAGCCAAGGGCTATCTTGACGGCGGCAAGATGGCGACGGCGTTCAACATGCTGCGGTCGCGCGAACTGATCTGGAACTATGCCGTGAACAACTACATGCGCGGCAAGACGCCCATGGCCTTCGACCTGTTGTACTGGAATTCCGATTCCACGCGCATGACAGCGGCGAACCATTCCTTCTATCTGCGCAATTGCTACCTGGAGAACAATCTGTCCAGGGGCAAGATGGCGCTTGGCGGCGCCCCGGTCCACCTGGAAGACATCACCGTTCCGGTCTACAACCTCGCGACGCGCGAAGACCATATCGCGCCGGCCAAGTCGGTTTTCCATGGCTGCCGGTTCTTTGGCGGCGATGTCCAGTTCGTCATGGCCGGCTCCGGCCATATTGCCGGGGTGGTCAATCCGCCGAACAAGGTCAAGTACCAGTTCTGGACGGGAGGCAAGCCCGAGGGTGATTTCGAGGACTGGGTTGCCTCGGCCACGGAGACGCCCGGCTCGTGGTGGCCGCATTGGCATGCGTGGATCGAATCCATGGAGACGGGAGAGCGGGTGAAGGCGCGCAAGGTCGGCGGGCGCAAGCTCAAGCCGATCTGCAATGCGCCCGGCGAATATGTGCTGGCACGTGTCTGAGACCGCCAGGGCCGGATGCGTCGCGTTGCCGCAACCGGTTTGCCATCACTTGTTCATCTTGTCGCCTCAATTGACGATTAACCGCCGTGTTATAGTCACAAACGCGCGTCAGGGGACTTGATTCGTGTGACGCTGTGATCTTTTCCGCAAGCCCGGCCGATCCGGCACTCTTACGGGACGGCGGCCAAGGGGGACGATTGTTGAAACAGGCGCGATTGCCCGGATGGAGCGCGTTGGCAGGCTGTGTAGCCGTCGCGTCCATTTCTCTCGCCTTGGCCGGCTGCACGACATCGGCTGTGCCACCCATGGAAATAGCCCTGGCCGACGTGGCTTCACAGGCTTCGATGGAGACCGGCGACGAAGGCAGCGCTGACGGCTTTGCGCCATCGGCTGCCTCGCAGGGCGATGCCGATCTTTCCGCGCAAGTTGCCGATGGCACGGCCGTGGCGGCAACCGCAGAAGGCGACGTCACACCGGCGGCGGACACGGCGACACCGGGCAATGGCGCCATGGAAACCGTGAACGACGAAACGCAAACGGCTGAAAGCGCGCTCGCCACGGCCCGCGTGGCGCAGGCAGCCGGTCCGCTTCCCGTTCCCAGCGCAGCGCCACGCCAGGGCCCGGATGGCGCCGGGCAGCCTGCCAGCGCGGGCAACAGCCCGGAAACCGGCCGTGTCCAGGTGGCCTCGGCGACACCGCAGCTTGAAAAGCGCGGATTCCTGTCATCGCTGTTTTCCACCCAGCCGCCACGGCCGACACAGGCCTTGCAGAAGGCGGAGCGGACGCGCAGCCCCGCGGCAGCGCCGAAGGCGAATCCCGCCGCCCGAAAGGCTGTCCGGACAGCCTCGCTGTCGTCTGATTTGCCGCCCGGCGCGACCGGCAGCCTGACTGCCCTGCCCGGCGTTCGCGCCGAATCGCTGTTCGAGATCACGCGCAAATCCGGCGGTTATGATGACAGCGACGTTGACATCAACGAAGCGGATGACGCGCCGGTGCGGGTGGCATCGGTAACGGGACTTGCCCGTCTGGCACCAAACGGCTTGGCCGTGCAGACCGCAAGCGTCGACGTGGCTTGCCTCAAGCCACAGCTTGTCCGCGTTCTCAAGACGGTGGAACGGCATTACGGACAGAAGGTCGTGGTCACGTCAGGCTATCGCAGCCCGAAACGAAATCGCCGTGCCCGCGGCGCCAAGAACTCGCTTCACATGTATTGTGCTGCCGCCGATATCCAGGTTTCCGGTGTTTCCAAATGGGATCTGGCCAAGTTCCTGCGGACGATGCCTGGTCGTGGCGGCGTCGGAACCTATTGCCACACGAAATCCGTTCATATCGACATCGGACCGGAGCGCGACTGGAACTGGCGCTGCCGCCGTTCCTCACGCAAGCGCAAGTAGACCTGTTCCCGAAATCACAGGCTTGCGGGATTGCCATGCGCGGCCGCACGATGGCTGCGCTTTCCGACACTCGAATCTGCTTGAACAAAGCCGGGCAAATGCCTGAAAGCGGCCCGTGATCGGGTCTTGCCGCGCACAAGCTTGCCATTTCATGCGTCATTCCGGACCGCACCTTTCCCAACGCGGATGGATGCGGCAAACTTTTTTTCACAAACCGCATCAAGGGGGGTTGCCCACCTCCGGGAATCTTTCTATACGCCATCTCGTCTTGAGCGCGCCCTTCGTCTAGCGGTCTAGGACGCCGCCCTTTCACGGCGGAAACACGGGTTCGAGTCCCGTAGGGCGTACCATCGACATTTATTTCCCCTTTTCTTTCAGTGGGTTGCGCGAAAGAATGTCCACCCTTTTTCCGAGGTTGGACACGCCAAGGCGCAGTCAGATGCGTGCCAGACCAGCGCCATGGCGGGTTGCCGTCTCCGGGTGCGCCAAGCTCTTCCTCTCTGCGTCCGCATAGATCCGATCAATCGTATCGGCGACCTGTACGAAGGCACAGGCCCGTGTATCGAAGCGGGAACCCTGCGCCAGTTGACCGGCCCAGTGGACCAGTGCGCGACCGCCCCAGTCGTCGGGGGGCGACACCAGGACCTCAGCCGATGTGCCGCGGCGCAATTCGACGAGAAAGTCGTAGAATGATCCGTCGACGTTTTCCATCGCCAGTGCGCCTGCCGTTCCGTGAAAGACAGCCGAAATGACGGCATCGCGGCCCGCGTTCAGGTTCCATGAACAGGCCAGGCGGGCGGAGACACCGGTCTCCAGTTCGATCCCGGCCACCGCATAGTCCTCGACTGTCTCGCGGCGCGCGCGAAGCGGGAGCCCCTGGGCAAAAAGCCGGGAACGCACCTCTTCGACCCGCGGAAAATCGAGGCACCAAAGCAGAAGATCGACCAGATGGACGCCGAGGTCGGTCACACAGCCGCCTCCCGACAGTTCCGGCTGGTAGAACCATGGCTTGTCCGGACCATATGCGTTGTGGAACACCAGATCCGCAGCAAAGACCCTTCCGATGGCACCGCTTTCAAGCTGCTTGCGGACAGATTGCATGGCCTGCGTCCTGCGGTAGCACATGTCGAGGCCCAGCAGGCGATCTGCCCTCAATGCCGCATCCACCACGCCGGCAACCTCCGCGCTGTCGAGCCCCAAGGGTTTCTGGCAAAAAACCGCCTTGCCGCTTTCCAGCGCCGCAATGGATTGCTTCGCATGCAGGGCGCTCGGGGTGGCGATAACGAGGCCGTCGAGTTCCATGTCCAGCAAGGCTTCGAAATCCGCGACGCATTGGGCGCCGGTTGCGCTCTTGACGGCTTCGTCCATGGCTTCGCGCGATGGGTCGCAAATCGCGCCAATCCCGGCCAGGCCTGACTGCGCCAGTGCCTCCATGCGCTGGCGGCCGATCCAGCCAAGGCCTGCAAAGCCCAGAACCGGACGCCTTGCGGCCTTGCAGCCATGCATCACGGGGGCGCTCCTCATTGGTCAAAGGTCACCAGCGCCTTCATGAAGCCCTCGGGGCGCATGTGCGTGATGTCCAGGGCCTTGTCCAGAAGGGCCAGCGGAAAGCTGTGGGTCAGAAGCTCGTCGATGGGAAGAAGGCCGGTCTCGGCGCGCTGGATGCCTTCGATCACGCCTTGCCGGCAGGTGGCCAGTTGCCGTTCATGGGCGTTGATGACGTCGATACCCTTCCAGTTCCATTGCTGCATGTTGATGAGGCGCGGTGCATCCTGATGATAACCGGCGATGACGAGGCGGCCGCCTTCGGACACGATCTCACCTGCAAGGGCCAGCGGTTCGGGCTTGCCTGTCGCCTCGATTACCCGCTCGCACAGCGCGCCATCCGTCAATTCGGCCACGCGGCCGGCGATGGCCCCGCGGTCCTCCAGGCCGATTGTGGCATGGGCTCCGCATCGCCGCGCCGTTTCCAGCGCGAAACCACGCCTTGAAATGGCGATGACCTGAGCCCCCGCATGCGAGGCGAGACGCGCCAGCAGATTGCCCAGGAAACCGGCGCCGATGATGGCAACCCACTGACCGGGCCGGATATCGCTGCGCCGGAAGATGTTCATGGCGCAGCCGATGGGTTCGCCGGGGAAAGGCATGCCGTCGAGCGACGGCGGCAGATGGACGGCGGCGTCCGCATCGCCGGCATCATACTCGGCGTAGCTGTTTTCAAACAGCGTGGCCACCCGGTCACCCGGCGAAAAGCGCGCCACATCGGGCGCAACGCTTTCCACTATCCCCCAGCCCTCGTGGCCCAAAGCGCCAGGTCCGGTGGGATATTGCATCCAGTCGGCACCCTGCCACGGCGTCAGGTTCGAAGCGCATACGCCGCATCCTTCCAGCCGCACGCGGATCTGGCCGTCGCGCACCGGCGGCAGGGGCACCTCTTCCAGCCGCAATTGCCGCGGCGCGGTCAGGACCGCAGCCTGCATGGTTTCCGCCTTGCGTGAAAGATGCGGCGCATGGAGCGTCATTTCCATTCTTGTCTCCCTCGTTTGCCTGCGCACCCGAACAGGTCAGGGCGGCTGATGTTCCAAAAGAAGAAGGCCTTGCCGGAAGCCATGCACCGCGCCCGCGCGCGCCGGCCTGCCCCCTCTGCCCGCCGCCCCTGCCCGCTCATGTGCGCCCAAGACCACCGCTCCGGGAGCAGACCCGTCTTGTTCAACAACATCAATGCCTTCTGCCGGAACAACTTCCGCAGCGGCTGGTTAGGCGACCGATTCAACGCAAAACCAGGGAAACCACACATGCGAGTAGCGATTGTCGGAGCCGGATATGTAGGTTTGACGACCGGCGCGTGTCTGACCCTTCTGGGGCATCATGTCTCATGCCATGACACCGATCCCGTCCGCCTCGGGCAATTGAAGCGTGGCCGGATCCCCATCTACGAACCACGGCTGGACGATATCGTGGCGCAGAGCATGGGTCAGGGCCGCCTCGCCTTCAGCGACGACATGGCCGGGACGGTTTCGAATGCCCGGATCGTCTTTCTGACGGTCGGCACGCCGTCGCTTGCGGATGGCGACATCGACCTGAGCCATCTGGAGGAAGCGGCGCGCCAGCTCGCCCCGCATCTGCAACCGCTGACCAAGGTCGTCATCAAGTCGACCGTGTCAGTCGGCACCAGCCGCCAGATCGCGCAGATCATCCGTGGCGCGCGCGGCAGGGACGACATCGCGGTGGCAGTGAATCCGGAATTTCTGCGTGAAGGTTCAGCGGTGGATGACTTCCTCAATCCGGACAGGATCGTGATCGGTTCCGACTGCCCGGATGCCCTGCGCGCGCTGAAGGCGCTCTACCAGCCGCTTCTGGAGCGATCCGAAACGCGCCTGCTGGAGACGGGTCCGGAGGATGCGGAACTGGTCAAGCACGGGGCGAATGCCTTCCTTGCCATGAAACTCGCCTTCATCAACGATGTGGCCGACCTTTGCGAAAGGACAGGCGCGAACATTGACGCCGTGGCGCAAGGCATCGGTCTCGACGAGCGGATCGGACCGCATTTCCTGCGCGCGGGGCCGGGCTTTGGCGGCTCCTGCTTTCCCAAGGACACCCGTGCCTTCGCTGCCGCAGGACGCCGCACCGGCGCGCGGCAGACACTGGTGGAGGATGTGGCCCGCAACAACGACCGCAGGAAAGAGGCCATGGCCCGACGCATCCTGTCGCAAGGGGAACTGGCGCCCGGCGACACGGTCGCCATCCTCGGCGTGGCCTTCAAGGGCGAGACCGACGATGTGCGCGAATCTCCGGCGCTCACCGTCATCCCGCTGCTGCAAGCCTACGGATGCAGGATCAGGGCCCATGATCCCCGCGCCATGGGTACTGCCGGCGCGCTCCTGGGCAATGTTCAATGGTGCCGCGATGCCGTGACCGCGGCCGAAGGTGCCAATGCGCTGGTGATCCTGACTGACTGGCAGGAATTCCTCGATGTCGATTTCGGCCGCATCGCCAGCGCGATGACCGGGCGCGCGGTATTCGACATGAGGAACATGCTCGACCCGGAGGCTGTCGCCGCACACGGGCTGGACTGTTTCGGCATTGGCCGTCCCGCCGTGCGCGCTCCGCGACTGCTGACCCGAACCCTGCGGAAAGCGGGATAGGCGCCGGCCGGTCCCTGCCTGACGGGCCGCATGGCCCGGAGGCAGGGATCGTCTTGCGGTGCCGGAACAATGTGAACCCTGCCGTGTTCGGAAACCGGAATTTGAAAATCTTCAGGAGGGATCGTGGCAAGAAGCGTCTTGATTACCGGCGGCTGTGGCTTCATCGGCCGTCATGTCACCCGGGAATCGCTCGAACACGGCTATCGGGTCAGGGTTCTGGACAGCCTTGTGGAGCAGGTGCATGGCGAGGCTCAACCGCCACGCGACCCGCGCGCCGACCATGTCATCGCCGACATTCGCGACGGCGAGGCGATGAAAGCGGCGTTGCAGGACATTGACGATGTGGTGCATCTGGCATCGGAAGTCGGCGTCGGCCAGTCCATGTACGAGATCGCCCGCTATGTGAGCGCGAACGAATTTGGCACGGCCACGCTGCTGGAAGCCATGATCGGCCTGCCTATCCAGCGCATCGTGGTGGCCTCCTCCATGAGCGTGTATGGCGAAGGGCGTTACCGGGATCGTGACGGCGCAATCGGCCAGCCTGATCCGGGACATCGCCGCACAGCCGGCAATTGGGACCCGCTCGACGGGCACGGACAACGCCTGACACCGGCACCCACCGACGAGGAGAAGCCGGTCGATCTCGCCTCGATCTATGCGCTCAACAAGTACATGCAGGAGCGCGCCGTGCTGATCTTCGCCGCAGCCTACGGCATGGAGGCGGCCGCGCTGCGGCTGTTCAATGTCTATGGCGCCGGGCAGTCGCTTTCCAACCCCTATACCGGCGTACTGGCCAATTTCGCCTCGCGCATCGCCAACGGCCAGCCGCCGACGATTTTCGAGGATGGCCACCAGCGGCGCGATTTCGTCCATGTCGACGATGTGGCCCGCGCCTTTCGTCTCGCGCTCGAACGCCCCGGGGCAGCCGGGCAGGTTTTCAACATCGGCAGCGGCGTTTCGCGCAGCATCCTGGAGATCGCAAGGCTGCTGGCAGATGCAATGGGCCGGCCCGATCTCGAACCGGAGGTTCTGGATACGGCCCGTTCAGGCGACATCCGCCACTGCTTCGCCGACATTTCGAAAGCCCGTGCCATGCTCGGCTACGCACCGCGCGAAACCCTGGAACACGCGCTCGAACCGTTCGTGACCTGGGTCGCCAGCAACACTGCCATCGACCGGAACGCCGAGATGCGACGCCATCTGGAAGCGCGGGGGCTGGTGGCATGAGCACCCTGGCCCACGGCGACAAGGATTTCGGTTTTGTCGAATGGTTCCGGCCGGGCGAGCACGAACGCACCGAAGCCGTGCTCCCGGAAATCGAAGCCTCCGGCGCCGCCTGGTTGCGCACGCATATCTCGTGGGCCGAGTTTCTTGCGCCCGGCGGGCCCGAATGGTTCGACTGGCTGCTGCCCAGGCTGGCCAGAAGGCTGGACCTGCTGCCCTGCATTCTCTACACGCCGCCGTCGCTGTCACGCACGGGCCGCACCAATGGCGCGCCCAGACGATTGCGTGACTATGCCGATTTCGTCGATCAGGTGATGACGCGCTACGGCCAGCATTTCACGCATGTCGAACTGTGGAACGAGCCGAACAACCTGCTGGACTGGGACTGGCGCGAAGACGTCGATTTCAAGCTTTTCTGCGAGATGATCGGCGACGCCGCGCATTGGGTCAACGAACGTGGCTGGAAGGTGGTCCTCGGCGGTCCCGCACCGTTCGATCCCTACTGGCTGGACCTGATGGGCCAACGCGGCCTCCTGGACCTGTGCGCGGCCGTCGGCTTCCACGGCTTTCCCGGCACATGGGACAGTGAAGCCGCCAATTGGGGCGGTTGGGACCTGCATCTGGGCGAAATGCGCAGCATCGTGAAGCGTTACAACAGCGATGCCGAGATCTGGATCACCGAGACCGGCTATTCCACCTGGCGAAAGGACGAGGTCGAGCAGGCCCGCCGCTTCGTTGCCGCACTGGATGTGCCGGCCGAGCGCACCTACTGGTATTCGTGGCGGGATGTGCCACATGACGTGGCCGTGCAGGAAGGATTCTGGTTCGATGCGCGCCATTATCACCTGGGCGCAGTCGACGATTCCGGCAATCCGAAACTGCTGGCGCGCTGCCTGCTGGACGGCGGCGTCAACCGCGTGCGCGAACTCATGGAGATCGCGGCGCCTACCCGCATCGGCAAGGCACGCCCCGTCGTCATCACTGGCGGGAGCGGATTCATCGGCTCAAATCTTGCCGAACGGCTGCTGGCCGACGGCGAGGACGTCATCATCCTGGACAATCTGTGCAGGGCCGGGGTGGATCAGAACCTTGCCTGGCTGAAGGAGCGCTATCCCGACCGCCTGCACCCGTTCCTGGCCGACGTTCGGGATCCGCAGGCGATCCGGCCGGCGTTTGCCGATGCCAAGGCGGTCTTTCACCTGGCGGCGCAGACCGCCGTGACGACGAGCCTTCACGATCCCGTCGACGACTTCGAGGTGAATGCCCGCGGTACGCTCAATGTGCTGGAGGCGGTGCGCGGCGCCGGTCGTCGCGCGCCGGTCGTCCTTGCGAGCACCAACAAGGTCTATGGCGATCTCGGCCATATCAAGATGGTGGCGCTGGAGGACCGCTACGTTCCGGCGGTCAAGGAAATCCGCGAGGCAGGAATCGATGAGCGGGCTCCACTGGATTTCCGTACGCCCTATGGCTGTTCCAAGGGCGTGGCGGACCAGTATGTGCTGGACTACGGCGCGTCGTTCGGCATTCCGGCCGCCGCGATCCGCATGAGTTGCATCTACGGGCCGCGCCAGTTCGGCACCGAGGACCAGGGCTGGGTGGCCCATTTCCTGCTGTGCGCGCTGGCCGGCCGGCCGATCACCGTCTACGGCGACGGACGGCAGGTGCGCGACATTCTGCATGTTGCGGATGCGGTGGATGCCTATTGCCGCGTCATGCAGAAGATCGATGCCCTTGCCGGCCGGGCCTTCAACCTGGGCGGCGGGCCTTCCAACGCAGTGAGCCTGCGGCGTGTCCTGGCCGAGATATCGCTTCTGACCGGCCGCGAAACCGACATCCGGAGCGCCGAGTGGCGCGCCGGCGACCAGCTCTATTTCGTCGCCGATACGCGCAAGCTTCAGGACGAGACAGGATGGAGGCCCGCCACCGGCTGGCAGGCCGGCTTGCGCGACCTGGAAGCCTGGCTGCGCACCCATCGGATACCGCAGGCAAACAGCAATGCCGGTGCCCGGAGGTTGCTGGCATGACGGCGATCCAGGATGTCGGCATGACGCTATCGCGTCCGGGGGCCATGCCCGGTTACCGGCCGCGTCTCCTGATGACAGTGGATGCCGTCGGCGGTGTCTGGCGTTACGCCATGGAGCTTGCACGCGCGCTGACATCGCGCGGGGTCGATGTGATCTTTCTGTGCCTTGGGCCGAAGCCCGCCCGCCTACAGGTCGTCGAGGCCGAAGAGACAGGCACCCTGCTGTGCTCCGACCACAGGCTCGACTGGATGGCGCAGGACAAGACGGAGACGGTCGCGGCATGCGCAAGCATCGACCGGGTGACCGAGGAACATGACATCGACCTGCTGCATCTCAATGCACCGGCGCAGGCGGCCCATCTCAAGACGGATCTCCCCCGGATCGTCGTCTCCCATTCGTGCATGCCAAGCTGGTGGTACATCGTGCGCGGCGGCCAGCTTCCCGAGGACTGGGAATGGCGGCAAAGGGAGAATCGGCAGGGCTTCGAGGCCGCGAATGCGACCATCGTCCCCAGCGGGGCCCATGCCGACATCCTCACCGAATGCTACGGACGGATTGCCGGCCTTGAGGTGGTTCACAACGGGATCGGCGCGGTCCTGCATGGGCAGGAAAAGGAATCCTTCGCCTTCGCGGCCGGGCGCTGGTGGGACGAGGGCAAGAACGGCCGCATCTTCAACGGTATCGACAATGCCCTGGGCTGGCCGCTGGTCCTGGCCGGGGCCAAGGTGGGGCCGTCCGGTGAGACGGCCGGATATGCGGGCGAAACCCTGGGCGACATGCCTCATCACCGGGTGATGGAGTTCATGCGCCGCGCCGCGGTCGTCGTCTCGCCATCGCTCTATGAACCCTTCGGTCTTGCCGTGCTGGAGGCGGCCCGGGCCGGTGCGGCGGTGGCGGTGGCGAATATTCCCACCTATCGCGAACTCTGGCGCGATGCCGTCCTCTACTTCGATCCGCGCGATCCAAGAACGCTTCGCGAGGCGCTTTCACGTCTTGCCGGCGATCCGGCACTGCGGCAGGCCATGGGCGACCGGGCCCTCGCCGCCTCGCGCCGATACACCCCCAGCCGCCAGGCGGAAGCCATGCTCGCCATTTACGGCGGTGTTTGCCCGGCCTTTGCCGGATTGTCTGAAACGGAGGCCTGAATGCGTTTCCTGTTCTATACCCATTCCCTGGTGTCCGACTGGAACCATGGCAATGCACACTTCCTGCGTGGCGTGATGCGCGACCTGATTGCGCGTGGACATGAGGCGGTGGCGCTGGAGCCGGCCGATGGCTGGAGCCGCGGCAACCTGGTGGCCGAACAGGGCGCCATTGCGCTGGAGCGGTTCAGATCCGACTTTCCGGAGCTGACCTCCATGACCTATGGGCGGCGCTTCCCGCATGAAGACGTCGTGGCCGAGGCCGATGTCGTCATTGTGCACGAATGGACCGACCCGTCGCTCGTGGCGCGCCTTGGCCGGTGCCGTGCCCGGGGCGGCCGCTTCACGCTTCTGTTCCATGACACCCATCACCGCGCGGTCTCGGCGGAAAAGGACATCGCCGCGCTGATCTTTCCGGCTACGACTGCGTGCTTGCATTCGGCGAGGCGCTGCGCGCGCACTACCTCGAAAGGGGTTGGGGCAACCGGGTGGAAACCTGGCACGAGGCGGCAGACACACGGCTGTTCCATCCTTCCGGGACGGAAGAACGCAACCGGGACGTGGTGTGGATCGGCAATTGGGGTGACGGCGAACGAAGCCGGGAGTTGGAGGATTATCTTCTCGATCCCGTGCGGGAAAACGGCCTGAACGGCACGGTTCACGGGGTCCGCTATCCGCCGGACGCGCTTGCTAGCGTGAAGGAGGCCGGGCTGACCTTCGGCGGCTGGGTTGCCAATGCCAGGGTTCCGCAGGTCTTTGCCCGCCACAAGGTTGCGGTGCATGTGCCCAGGCGCCCCTATGCCACGGCGCTGCCGGGCATTCCGACGATCCGGATGTTCGAGGCGATGGCCTGCGGCATTCCGCTGGTCAGCGCGCCATGGGAGGATGCCGAGGGCCTGTTCCGTCCCGGCCGCGACTACCTCGCCGCCGCCGATCCCCGCCAGATGTCAGCTTATGTCCGCGATGTGGTGCATGACCGGCAGCTTTCCGGTGCGCTGGCAAAATCCGGTCTGGAGACGATCCGGCAGCACCACACCTGCGCGCATCGCGTCGATCAGCTTTTCAGTGTGCTCCGGCGCCTCGGCAGCCGCGCCGCCCGCAACGCCCAACCGGCAATGGAGGCCGCAAGATGAAAATCGCCTTCTATGGCTCCAGCCTGCTTTCATCGCGGTGGAACGGCGCAGCCACCTATTACCGCGGCATGATCCGGGCGCTCGCCGCGCTTGGTTACCGGACCACATTCTTCGAACCGGATGTCTATGAAAGGCAACAGCACCGCGACATCGATCCGCCCGCGTGGTGCGACGTGGTTGTCTATGAGCCCCGCGCCGACGACCTGAAGCGTATCGCGGCGCGTGCCGGCGATGCCGACATCGTGGTCAAGGCGAGCGGTGTCGGCTTCGAGGACGACGCGCTTTTCGAAGCAGTCCTGCGGGCGGCGCGCCCGGATGCGATCACGGTCTTCTGGGACGTCGACGCGCCCGCCACGCTGGCCGGATTGCGCGGCGACGGCGACCATCCCTTGCACAACCATCTCAAG
This sequence comes from Zhengella sp., assembly GCF_041397485.1. Taxonomy (NCBI): domain Bacteria; kingdom Pseudomonadati; phylum Pseudomonadota; class Alphaproteobacteria; order Hyphomicrobiales; family Notoacmeibacteraceae; genus Zhengella; species Zhengella sp. The sequence continues at coordinate 177,890 of NZ_JAWKWO010000001.1, forward strand.
CGGGCCGACCTCGTGCTGACCTACGGGGGCGGCGACCCGATCGTCTACGGCTATCGCAGCCTTGGCGTGGAAACGTGCATACCCATTTACAACGCGCTTGATCCCGCCACGCATTTTTCGGTGCCGGAAGAAGTCCGTTTCGGGTCGGACCTCTCGCTTCTGGCAAACCGGCTGCCGGATCGCGAAGCGCGAATCGACGATTTCTTCTTCGGCCCCGCGAACGCGCTTCCGGAAAGGCGGTTCCTGCTGGGCGGCTCCGGCTGGGACGACAGGGCGCTGCCGGCGAATGTGCGATGGATCGGCCATGTCGGCACGGGCGACCACAATGCCTTCAACACCTCGCCGCTGGCGGTCCTCAATGTCAGCCGGGACAGCATGGCAGCCAACGGGTTTTCACCGGCCACCCGCGTATTCGAGGCAGCCGGCGCCGGCGCCTGCCTGATCACGGACGACTGGGCCGGCCTGGACCTGTTTCTGAAACCGGAAGAGGAAGTGCTCGTTGCCCGGGACGGACAAGACGTGGCCGCCATCCTCTGCCGGCTCGACCCGCTCGACGCCCAGGTGATCGGCGAGCGGGCGCGCCGCCGGATCCTGGCCGAACACACCTATGACCGGCGCGCCGCGACGGTCGATTCGCTTTTCAGCCGCCTGTTGAAGGCGCGCAGAATGGAGGCTGCCGAATGAACACGCCCCTGCGCCTTGTCTTCCTCGGCCTTTCCCTGTCCTCGTCCTGGGGAAACGGCCATGCAACCACATACCGGTCGCTGCTGCGCGGCCTCGCCGCCCGGAACCATGACGTGCTGTTCCTAGAACGGGATGTTCCCTGGTACGCGGAAAACCGCGACATGCCGGCCCCGGACTTCTGCTCCCTGGAACTGTATGACGATCCCGCCGGCCTCGACGCCTTCCGGCCGCGCATCGAGGAGGCCGATGCCGTGATCGTCGGATCCTATGTTCCCGATGGCGCGGCGGTGATCGACCGTATCGCGGCCATGTCGCCCCGGCGCCTGTGCTTCTACGATATCGACACGCCGGTGACGCTGGCACGCCTGCAAAGCGGGGACGAGCACTTCCTGGCCCGCCGGCAGGTGCCGCAATTCGACATCTATTTCTCGTTCTCCGGCGGGCAGATCCTGGACCGGTTGAGCCGGGCCTTCGGCGCAAGGCGCGCCCTGCCCCTGTATTGCAGCGTCGACGAGACCCGTTACTTTCCGACCGACGAGGAGCCATGCTGGGATCTGGGCTATCTCGGCACCTACAGCCCCGACCGGCAGCCGGTGCTCGACCAGCTTCTGCTGAAGCCGGCCCGCCAACTGGGGCACATGCGCTTCGTCGTCGCGGGTCCGGGCTATCCCGATACGTCCGGCTGGCCCGCCAATGTGGAACACATTCCCCACCTGCCGCCCGGCGAGCATGCCCGGTTCTACAACCGCCAGCGCTTCACCCTGAACGTGACGCGGGCCGACATGGTGGCCGCCGGCTGGTCCCCCAGCGTCCGCCTGTTCGAGGCGGCGGCTTGCGCCACCCCTGTGATCAGCGACCGCTGGCGGGGCATTGGCGACTTCTTTCCGGAAGGCAGCGCCATCGCCATTGCCGACGGCCCGCGCGAGGTGGTTCGCATGCTGACCGGCAGGAGCCGGACGGATGCCGGGGAGATGGCGCGGGAGGCCCGGCGCATCGCCTTGCTGCGCCACACCGGCACGGCCCGCGCCCGCGAACTGGTTGATGCCCTTTCCGCCCTGCCAGCGCGGCGGCCCGACGCTTTCGAGGACGATCAAAGGAGGACGGCATGACCGGCGGCGTGCAAACTGAACCTGCCCGTCAGCGCACGGCGCTGGTGGCCGGCGGAGCCGGCTTTCTCGGGTCGCATCTGTGCGAGGCGCTTCTGGGCGAAGGCGCAAGCGTGATCTGCGTCGACAACCTGGTGACCGGACAGCAGGCCAATGTCGCCGCGCTGGACGAGCATCCGCGGTTCCGCTTCATCCGCCATGACGTGATGAAGGCGCTGCGCATCGAGGAACCGGTGACGGAGATCTACAATCTTGCATCCGCCGCCTCGCCGCCGCGCTATCAGGCGCGGCCGGTTCACACCTTGATGACGAATGTGGCAGGCACGGCAAACCTGCTGGCGATGGCCCAGGCCAAGGGGGCGACATTCCTGCAGGCATCGACCAGCGAAGTCTACGGAGACCCTGAGGTGCATCCGCAGCCGGAGAGCTATCGCGGCCATGTCAACTGCACGGGACCGCGCGCCTGTTATGACGAGGGCAAGCGGGCGGCCGAGGCGCTGTGCTTCGATTTCCTGCGTTCCGGACGGGCGGATGTGCGCGTCGCGCGCATCTTCAACACTTATGGGCCGCGCATGGACCCGGAGGACGGCCGCGTGATCTCGAACCTCATCATGCAGGCCTGCGCCGGCCAGCCGCTGACGGTCCACGGTTCGGGCAGCCAGACACGTTCGTTCTGCTATGTCGATGATCTCATTGCCGGCCTGCTCGCGCTGATGCGGGTGGAACCGAACCCGATGGTGCCGGTGAATCTTGGCAATCCCGGTGAAATCACCGTGCATGACGTGGCCGACATGATCCTCGCGCGCATGCCGCATGCCGGCGATCCGGTCTTTCGCCCCCTGCCCCAGGACGATCCGCAACGCCGCTGCCCCGATATTTCGCTTGCCGGGCAATTGCTCGGCTGGCAGCCCCGCATCGCGTTCGAGGACGGCCTGGAGCGGACCATTGCATGGTTTTCGGCCTTTTATGGAGACAAGCCTGGCGAAAATCCACAACCGCCATACCCCATGGACGACGAGCAGGAACGCGATGAGCAGCAGATTGTCCAGTAATGCCGGGACGGGCCTGCGCGCTGAAATCGAGGCGCTCGGTCCGTGGTTCCAGAACCTGCGGATCGGCGGCCAGGAAACGGCCCCGGACCATTTTCTGGGCGACTATCCCGCCTTCAAGTGGCGCGGTTTCGCCCATGTCCTGCCGGACGATCTGGAAGGGCGCACCGTTCTCGATATCGGCTGCAATGCCGGCTTCTATTCCATCGAGATGAAACGGCGCAATGCCGGCCGTGTCGTGGGCATCGACAGCGATCCGCACTATCTGCGCCAGGCGCGCTTTGCCGCCCGCCATGCCGGCGTCGATATCGAACTGCACGAGATGTCGGTCTACGATCTTGCCCGCCTGGGCGAACGCTTCGACCTGGTGATCTTCATGGGCGTTCTCTACCACCTGCGCCATCCGCTTCTGGCGCTGGACCTGATCCGCGAGCATGTGGCGAACGACCTGTTGCTGTTTCAGTCCCTCCAGCGCGGCGATGAAACGGTTTTCTCGCCGCGCGAGAACCATCCATTCGATGACTGGTCGGTTTTCGAGGAGCCGGGTTTCCCGCGCCTTTCCTTTGTCGAGAACCGCTATGCCGGTGATCCGACCAACTGGTTCGTGCCCAACCGCGCCGGCGTGGAGGCCATGCTGCGAAGCGCGGGCTTCGGCGTGATCGCCCATCCCGAACGCGAAGTCTATCTCTGCCGCATTGGCGACCGGCCGCCCTTCGTGCAGGCCCCGCCGCTGTGAAGGCGGTGCGCGTCCTCGTCATCCTGTCTGGGTTACACGCTGCCGCCCCTGAAACTTTCCTGCCGCAGGCTGGGCGAAGTGGACGTCGGCATCACGCACAGGTTCATGGCTGCCCTGTTCGGCGTGCTGCTACAAGGCGGCGAACTGGCCGATCCGGCGCTCTGGCGCATCGGCGGACTGTGACCGGTTCCTGCCTTTTCGAAACGGTGCCTGCGCCGCCGCAGATCACACATGGTTTGACTATGGCTGCAGCAATGGCCCGCCCATGATGTCGAGCAGCGGCCCTGAGCCGATGCCGAACACGAACAGGAGGGCACCGGCGGCAAGCATCGCGGTGCCCGACCAGGTGCCAAGAATGGCTGATTGCCCTGCCGACGTGCCAAAACAGACCGGGGCAATCACGCGGGCGTAATAGAACAGCGAAACCACCGTATTGGCGATCGCCGCAGCGGCAAGCCAGGCATATCCGCCATCGATGGTGGCGAGGAACAGCAGCATCTTTCCGATGAAGCCGGCAAGGGGCGGAATTCCCACGAGCGAAAGGAGCGCGGCCACCAGGATGAATGCCGTCCATGGCCTGTCGCGAACAAGGCCGGCATAGTCACGGGCGGCCGTGCGCCCCCGCAGGTGGATGACGGCACCGAAGGCTGCCAGGTTCGCCACCGTATAGCCGAGCAGGAAATACAGCAGCGCGGGCAGCGCGTCCGGAGCGAGGCCGATGACAGCCACAGCCATCAGGGCATAGCCGGACTGCGAGACCGATGACCAGCCGAGCAAACGGCGCAGATCGTCCTGCCACAGCGCGGCAAGATTGCCCAGCGTCATCGTGATGACCGCCAGAGCGGCGACGACCGGCCGCAGGGCCAAGACATCGGGGGGAAACAGCGATACGAACCGGGCGAGCGCGATGGCCCCGCCGATTTTGGGCGCAACGGTCAGGAAGGCGGCGGCTGGCGCGGGTGCCCCCTCCGCCACGTCCGGCATCCAGGCATGGGCAGGAACCGCACCAAGCTTGAATGCAAGCCCGATCGCCACGAGCCCCACCCCGGCTGAAAGCAGGGCGCTGTTTTCCGTGGATGCCAGTGTTGCCTCCAGGCCATGGTAATCCGTGGTCCCCAGCATGCCGAACACCAGAACCACCCCGATGGCGAGCGCCGTGTTGGCAAGCGCTCCCATGAGGAAGTATTTCATTCCCGCCTCGACGGAGACGGCCCAGTCGCGGTGATAGGCAGCCAGCGTATAGCCGGTGACCGAGGACAGCAGCGCGCCCATGACAAGTTGCAGCAGGTCGGCCGCAGCCGCCATCGCCATGGCACCGAGGCAGGAGAACAGCAGGATCGCGTAATACTCGCCATGCCGGCGGTCGCTCCGCATCCAGTCCGGCGAGAACGCGCAGACAGCCGCCGCTGTGCCAAGAACCATCAGCCGCCCCCAGACGCTTGCTCCGTCGAGCGCCCAGACGCCGCTGAAGGTCAGCGTCTCACGCCCCGCCTGCGCCGCGCACAGCGCCATGGCCACGACGAGACCGGCGATGGCAACGGGCGCGCAGACCCATTGCCTTGCATGCGGCAAGAACGACGCAAGCAGGACAATTCCCACAGCCGTCAGCAGCACGGCCAATTCCGGAAGAATGTCGCCGACGGGCATCAACGCGCACCGACGATGGCGGAAGCCCCCGCATTGACCAGGTCGAGCAGCCATCGCGGATAGAGACCGATCAGCACCACCAGGGCGAGCAAGGCGCCAAGGATCGCGGTTTCGCTCCGGTCAAGGTCGGGAAACGCGGCTCGCCGCTTCGGCAGGGCGCCGAAGAAAATCTGCTGGATCATCGAGAGAAACAGCGCGGCAGTGATCAGGATCCCCGAAAGGGCGATGGCCGCGAGCCATGGATAGACGGAGAAGGTGCCAGCAAAAATCTGGAACTCGGCCACGAAACCGGCAAGCGCCGGCAGACCGAGGCTGGCGAAGGATGCGAGGATCATCGTGCCGGTCAAGCGTGGCGCAATTGCAGCAAGCCCGCCATAGTGGCCGATCTCGTAGTCCTGCGTGCGCCGCCAGAACCCGCCGGCGATCAGGAACAGAGAGCCGGTGATGAGACCGTGGGCGATCATCTCGGTCACCGCTCCGGTCAGCGCGAGCTGTCGGGCAGACCCGGCACTTTCGGCTGCCAGCGCTCCGGCCGCCGCAATGCCCAGCACGGTGTATCCCATGTGGTTGACCGACGTGTAGGCTATCCGCCGTTTCAGGTTTGGCTGGGCGAAGGCGACGAGCGCACCCCAGAGGATCGAGACCAGCGCGATCACGCCGATCAAAAGGGAATGGCGGGCAAAGGTTTCGGGCATCATCGACAGCGGAATCCGCACCATGCCGTAGGTACCCATCTTGAGCAGCACGCCGGCCAGGATTGCCGATGCCGGACCGGGCGCATCGACATGGGCCGGCGGCAGCCATGTATGGAAGGGAACCAGCGGCGTCTTGATGGCGAAACCGAGCATGAACCCGGCCAGGACCAGCGTGGCCGCAAGATCTGCACCGTCGCGCGGGCGGCGCGCGATCAATTCACGCATGTCGAAGGTCAGCGGGTCGCTCGCCAGGACCAGGCCGAGTATGGCCAGCAGCAGCGCCAGCGAACCGGCCAGCGTGTAGACGAAGAACTTGAGCGCCGCCGCCTGCGCGTCGCCATGGCCCCACCGGCCGACCAAGAAATACATTCCCACGAGGCTGAGATCGAAGAAGACATAGAAGACAAGAAGGTCGAGCGTCAGCAGCAGGCCCAGCGACGCCCCCTCGAGAAACAGGAACCAGGCGTAATACCGGCGCGCACGGACCAGCGTATCGGCCGGCCAGGCGATGGCGGCAAGGAACAGCAGGGCGCTCATCAAAGCGATCGAAAGCGAGATGCCATCGACGCCGACCCGCCATGACACGCCGAGCGCGGGGATCCATGGGACGCCGGCAACGGACTGGAAGACCGGAGCCCCGCCGGATGCATCGAAGCGGGTCCACACGGCCACGAGCAAGACCAGCGGCAGGATTGCCACAACGGTCGCGAACCTGCGGGCGGCCTTCTCGCCCATGCGCGGTGCGAGCGCGAGGAAGGCCGAGGCAAGGAGGGGGAGAAGAATGGCGAGTGTCAGCATGTCATCCGGTCCATGCAAGAACGACGACGGCGGCCAGCACACCGGCGGCCATGGCGGCGTAGTAGTGGTGGGACATCCCGGTCTGCAGACGCCGGGCATCGCTACCGCCGATGCCGACGAGACGGGCGGAGCCCTGGGGAATGCCATCGGCGAGACCCTCGCAGAAACGCCTTCCAATCCGGGCAAGCCTGGTGGTTGCCGCCGCCAAGCCTTTGATGCAGCCGTCGATCATGGTCCGGTCGGCGCGCGACAGGGCTGGCGAAACGGCATGCGCGGCCCTGGCAAGGCTGCGCGGCAGGGCATCCAGAATCCCGTCGTCGACCCGACAGGCAATCCGGCAAAGCCCCGTGAAAGGCCGCACAACCAGCGCATCGATCACCGCCGGAAGACCCAGCCAGGCAGCCATCCGTTCCGCCGGTCCACTGGTTCCAAGCGTTGGCCATTGGCGCGCAAGGCCCGTTCCGGCCGCCAGGCCGACCGCCAGAAAAGCAAGCGAGGCTGCCTTGCCCGCCGTCGTCGATACAGGCAGTTCCATGGCAAGAAATCCGGCTGCGGCGGCATGAAATCCGGGAATCCAGAAAACGCTCATGGCGAGCACGAAGGCGGCCAGAACCGCGATGGCCGCCGTCTCCGCGGCGTTTGGCTTTCCGCTGCCCGTGGACCGGTCGCCAAGGCCGAAGACCAGCAATTGCCAGCGCGCGGCATAGGCCCCGGTGAATGCACCCGCGACCATGACCGCGATGCCGGCCCACGGGCTGGCATGGATGGCCGCAGCCGTGACGAGTTCCTTGCTCCAGCCGCCGCCTGATGGCGGAATGCCCGCAAGCGCGATTGCTCCAAGCACCGCGCAGCCTGCAACCAGCGGCATGGTGCCGGCAAAACCGAGCCGGTGAAGGAGAAAGGACCGTCCGCGCCTGCCGGCCGTTCCGGCGGCCAGGAACAGCAGGGCCTTGAAGGCTGCATGAGCCGCAAGATGCAGAAGGGCCGCACCGGGAAAGCCGGCGCCGGCAGCAACGAACATGAGGCCGAAATGAGCCGAAGTGGAGGCCGCGAGCAGCTTCTTTGCATGGGGCTGCACGATCGCGACAAATCCGCCAGCCAGCGCGGTAGCCGCTCCGATGGCCATGGCCGATGCGGCGAAGCCGGGCGCGGCAGCGAGATGGGAATGAAGCCGGATCAGCAGGAAAGCCCCGGCGGCGACCATGGTGGCGGCGTGGAGCAATGCTGAAACCGCGGTCGGGCCAGCCATCGCCCGAAACAGCCATGGCGAAAAGGGGAGCTGACCGGATTTGGCCGCGGCAGACAGAAGAATGCCGGATACGGCGACCGCGAGCGGCGTTCCTGACAGGCGGGCCATGTCATCGAAGGCAAACGAACCGGTGCCGGCAAACAGAGCCATGGCGGCGGCAAACAGCCCGAGATCGCCCAGGCGCGTGGCGATGAAGGCGTAGAGGCCTGTCGCCGGGCTTCCCGCATCGCGCCAGGTGTGTCCGATCAGCGCCCATGAGCAGGCGCCGACGATTTCCCAGCCGATCAGGAGTGTCAGCAAATCGGCCGCGATCACCAGCACTTCCATGCCCGCGACGAAGAGGAGAAGCAGTGCCGCCAGCCTGGCCAGCCCCCGTTCGTCTTCATGCGCGGCGGCATAAGCCATGACCGGCAAGGCGATCAGCGGCACGAGAACCGCCATCACAGCGGCGGCAGGGACAAAGGCGGCGGAGAGCACGAGCGTGTCGCTCCAGGCGACAGTGCCGGTCCATGCGCGGGCGGCGCCGAAGACGGCGAAGAGGCCGGTTGCAAGAAGAACGGCGCAGCCTGCCAACCCGGTCGCCACGCGCCGGCGCGGTGCCGCGACAGCCAAAGCGAGACCGGCAAGGGCCGGGCCGATGGGCAAGAGCCAGATCATCAGTTCTTCAACGTTTGCAGGCTTTCGACCATGTCAGCCTGCCGCTTCCTGTAAACAGCGGTGACCAGGGCGAAGCCGACGGCCATGTCGATGGCCATGACGGCCATGACGATGATTGCCAGCAATTGCCCGGTCGGCGCACCGCCCAGGGCGTATGACCAGAAGCCGATGGTGGCGAGCAGGACACCGTTCAGCATCAGTTCGAGGCCCATCATCAGCATCACGAAAGACTGCTGCGACAACGCCCCATAGAGGCCGATCCCGACAAGTGCTGCGGCAATGATGAGAACAGAGGCAAGTGTCATGGTGGTCTCGCTTCAGTGATGGTGATGACCGCCTTCCCGTTGCGGCCTGCGGCCTGCCGGGCTGCCGCCCGGTTCAAGCGGCGGCGGTACGGCCCCCTGGTCGGCAGGGCCGAAGCGGCCGCTGCGGCTTGAAAGGACGACGGTGCCGATCATCGTGGCCAGCAGCGTCACGCCGGCTGTCTCGAAAACCAGCATCGAATCGCCCAGCAATTCCATGCCGAGATCGCGGATGACCGGCTGGGCGGCGGCGACGCGGTTGACAGGAAGTCCGGTGGTGAGGATCGCGGCGGTGAGACCGGCAAACGCGAAGGCTCCGGCGGCGAGGGAAAAACGCTGCTGATGCACCATCGCCATCGGGTTCAGGCCGGCCGGGTTCATCATGAACATGACCATGAACACGGCCATCACCATCATTTCCACGGCCATCATGAAGATCGTGGCGATGCCGATATAGGGCGCGGCGAGCATGACCATGACGAGGCCTGTCGCGATGAAGGAAACCATCAGAAGGAAGGATGCGCGCACCATGGAATCGGTGGCGAAGACCCGCCAGCCGGACAGGATCGCGATTGCCGAGAGGACGAGGAACAGGATGTCGCTCACGCCCATAGCAGCACCTCAAGGCCGACAAGGACGAGAACGAGAAACGACAGCGGCAGAAGCACGGTCCAGATGATGTGCAGCATGCGCGCAGGCGTTGTCCGGGCGAAGGCGTTGCCGGCCATGACGAGGGCGGCGAGCACCGCGACCGACTTGAGCAGAAGCCACACGGGCCCGGGAAGGACGGGGCCAAGATAGCCGCCCAGAAACACCGTGGCAGCCATGACCGAAGCGGACACCAGCATGGCCAGCCGTGCGAATTGCCAGGCCGCGTATTGCGCCCCGGATGCCTCGGATGACGTGCCGCCGGCGAGATCGGGGGAATCGGCATAGTCGAACGGCCCGCGAACCGAAACGGAAAGCGCCAGGAGCATGAACAGAACAAAACCCGGCGGCTGGCGCACGACGTTCCAGACCGTATCCTTCTGCGCTGCGACAACCGCGGAAACCGACAGGGATTCGGCCGGCAGGGCCGCGGCGATCAGCACGAACATGCTGACCAGCATGACCGGCAACGCGATCGCGACATAGCGGTAGGCGCCGATCAGCGCGAGCGGCGCATTGGATGACCAGCCGTGCAGGAAGACCACGACGACTGTCAGCGCTTCGCAGGCCCCCCACAGCACGATCCCCGCATCGGAATCGGCCGCGACCAGGCCAGGCGCAAGGGGCACGACGCTGAGGGCAAGGGCAGCCAGTGCGAAATAGAAGACCGGCGCCAGACGCCAGTTGAGCAGGTCAGGCCGTTCGGTCACCACCGACTGGCGCAACAGGAGCGCGGCGCCCTCGGCCAGCGGCGCAAGGAGGACATTGCCGGCGGGTACATCATCGCGCATTGCCCGATGGAGCCGGTCGATGATCGCCGCGACCCAGGCGCCACCAACGAGCAGCAGCGGAATCGAGACGATGGCGACCGCCTGTTTCATCCACCGTCCCCCCTGTTCGATTGCCCCTGCGCGTGCGCGCCGCGCTTGCCGCTTCCGCCGGCGTGGTCAGTGTCTTCGTCGACCGGGCACATCTGTTGCAGGAGGGAGTGCGGAATGCTGTTGATCAAGAGGATTGCCTCGTTCCATTCCAGGCCCGGAAGCAAATCGGCCAGCCTCGGCAATGCGCCCTTGGCGGGCCCTGGCACCTGCCCGTCGAAGCGGTCGCGCAGGCTTGTCCCGCAGATATGGCCCAGATCCGGCGGCAAGGCATGACGGGCGCCCATCTTCGCGCCGCCCATGAGTTGCATGAGGGCCTTACGCAGGCTTGCGCTACTGTCGATGGTGGCCGGGGCATAGGGCGGGCGCCGGACCTTCGCCGACTGGATCACGTCTCCCTGCAGGGTGATTTCCAGCTGCATGCCTGGCGGCAGGATGGCGAGAAACGGCCCGAACGCACAGGTAAACGAATCGAGCGCCAGCCCGTCGCGCAGATCGTCGTCGGGCATGGCGATCGGACGGCCATAGGGCGTGCCGCCCATCATGCCCTCCCCGCCCTGGCCGTGATCGCCCCTGCCGCGCCACTCATGTGCCGGCTTGTCAGGCAGCAGGCCGGCTTCACTCGCCAGAGCCCCGGACAGGAGGCCGCGCCAGAGGCCGGCAATGCAAGCGGCCGGATCATCTTGCGGCTCGACGATCACCGGATCCGTCATCTCATGGAAGGGCCTTGCGCCCCACCACACGGTCTTGCGCGGATGCGGCATCTGGTCGTGCAACTGCCGCAGGTGCTGCCGGTCGCCGTCACGGATCGCACCGGCAACCAGCAGGATTGCCGCATGGCGGATCGATGGCACAAGGCGAAGGCCGGGCCTGCCGGACAAGGGCCCGGCGCGATCCGCTCCCCCGGTTCCCAGCGCGGCATAGACGGGCGCTGGCGCCGCACGGCCAAGCCGGTGAAGAAGGTTCATTGCCATCGGAATATGCCCTCGCGCCAGCCATAGAGAATGCCGACCGAGAGGATGGCCAGGAACATGCCCATCTCGACCATCGCCTTGGCGCCTTCCTCGATGAAGACGACAGCCCAAGGGTACATGAACATCATCTCCATCTCGAAGGCGATGAAGAGAAGCGTCATGGAATAATAGCGCACATGGTAGCGCTGCCAGGCGTGGGTCTGCGGTGTGGCGCCGCCGAGACAAGGCACCTTCTGCGGTTCGGTCATCGGGAACGGCGCGTGGAGTGAGGACGAACGCTGGAGCAGGCCGGCAAAGACTGCGGCAAGAAAGACGACAACCAGCATTCCGGCCAGGGCTTCCAACATATCCTCCCGTCCTGTTGTCAATGAGGAAGCCGCTCAGGCGCAAAATGTTCCCGCCGCCGCCCCACGCGGCAACACGGACATGGCATGCGGCAGGAGAAACGGACGGCTGGGACAGGCGCAGCGGCGCTGCCGCCAAGTGCGCAAAGGCCACACCCAAGCCATTGAAACCCTTCCGGAATGACCCCATAAGAGGGAACGGAGCCGGTTGCCCGGCCTCGCCAATCCCCGCACCGGCCCGGACGTTTTCATGATCTACCCCTCCCCGCTTCTGCCCGCCACGCTGATCCGCCGCTACAAGCGCTTCCTGGCCGATGTTTCGCTCGCGGACGGGCAGGAGATCACGGTTTCGGTGCCCAATACCGGATCGATGCTGGGCCTGAGCGACCCCGGCATGGCCGTATGGCTGTCCCGATCGGACAATCCGAAACGCAAATACGCCCATACGCTGGAACTGGTCGAGGCGGACGGAACGCTTGTGGGCATCAATACCGGCCTGCCCAACAGGCTGGTCGAGGAGGCAATCGGACGTGGCCTGCTGCCCGGCCTCTGCGGCTGGGCACACTTGCGGCGCGAACAGCGATACGGGGTGAATTCGCGCATCGACATCCTTCTGGAAGATCCGGAAAAGGGCCGTGCCTATGTCGAGGTGAAGAATGTTCATCTGATGCGCGAGCGCGGCCTTGCGGAATTCCCCGATACCGTGACAGCTCGCGGCGCCAAACATCTGGGAGAACTGGCGGCAATGGCACGCGCGGGCCACAAGGCGGTGATGGTCTATCTCGTCCAGCGTGGCGATTGCGACCGGTTTCGCCTGTGCGGCGACCTCGACCCCACCTATGCCGCAGCCTTCCGCGAGGCGCGGGATGCCGGCGTGGAAGCCTGGGCGCTGGGCTGCACGCTGACGGCCGAGGGCATCAATGCCGACCGGCTCATCGAGATCATCGATCCCGTTCCACAGGGCGTCAGTTCCGGCATGCCTTGAATGCCCCGGCGAATGATGCCATTTGAGAGCCACGCGCGGGCGGAAGGCAATCAGGTACGATTTCCAGGCAGCACAAGGGAACTGAACCATGGTCACATATGTGGATGCGGCGTCGGCGCCCCTGAAAAACACCGGCCAGATCCGCCTGTACGGGCCGGAGGATTTCGAAGGCATGCGCAAGGCCTGCCAGTTGACGGCCCGCTGCCTGGACGAACTGGCCGGCATGGTTCGCCCCGGCTTGCAAACGGAAGAAATAGACCGTTTCGTCTATGAATTCGGCGCGGATCACGGCGCCATACCGGCGACGCTGAACTACCGCGGCTATACCAAATCCAGTTGCACCTCGGTCAATCATGTTGTCTGCCACGGCATTCCCAACGAGAAGCCGCTGCGCGAAGGCGACATCGTGAATATCGACGTCACCTACATCCTGGACGGCTGGCATGGCGATTCCAGCCGCATGTATCCTGTGGGCCAGATCAAGCGCGCGGCCGAGCGGCTGATGGAAGTCACCTACGAATCGATGATGCGCGGCATTGCAGCCATCCGGCCGGGCATCAGAACGGGCGCCATCGGCGCGGCCATCCAGGCCCATGCCGAGGCCGAGCGCTGCTCGGTGGTCCGCGATTTCTGCGGCCATGGCGTCGGGCGGCTGTTCCATGACGCACCCAATATCCTGCACTACGGGACGCCGGCCGATGGCGTGGAAATGCGGGAAGGCATGATCTTCACCGTCGAACCGATGATCAATCTCGGGCGGCCGCATGTGAAGGTGCTGTCGGACGGCTGGACAGCGGTCACCCGTGACCGTTCGCTGTCGGCCCAGTACGAGCATACGGTGGGAGTCACCGCCGACGGCTGCGAGATCTTCACGCTGTCGCCTGGCGGGCTCGACAAGCCCGGCCTGCCGACCGGCTGATACCGCCTTCGTGCCGCGGTTCCAATAGCAGCAGTCGTGGTGTCAGCCCGCCTTCCAACGAAACGGTTGCTGGGTTAGTCTTGCAGGCGTGGGGCTTGTACCGGTTCGCGATTCCCTCGCGGCGGCACGGGGCGGACTGAAATCACGATGGCTGACGAACCCGACGAGCGCGGCATGTTTGCTGATTCCGCGCACGCTCCCTCTCCTTTCATCTCCAAGACACGCCCGATGGAAGCCAAGCCGCACTGGCATGGACATCGCGACCGGCTCCGGGAGAAATTCGCGAGCGCGGGCGAAGGTGCACTTGCCGATTATGAACTGCTGGAACTGCTTCTCTACCGGCTCATTCCCCGCCGGGATACGAAACCGATCGCCAAGGCCTTGATCGCCCGCTTCGGCAGTATCGGGGGGGTGCTCGGGGCACCGGCGGATCTGCTGCGGGAGGTCAGCGGGGTCGGTGCCATCGTCGCCACGGAACTGAAACTCGTCGCCGCGGTAGGCCAGCGATCGCTCAAGTCGGAGATCCGCAACAAGCAGGTGATGGGATCATGGTCCACGGTGATCAACTACTGCACCGCGGCCATGGCCCACGAGACGCGCGAGCAGTTCCGCATCCTGTTTCTCGACAAGAAGAACGTGCTGATCGCCGACGAGGTGCAACAGACGGGCACGGTGGACCATACCCCGGTCTATACCCGCGAGGTCATTCACCGAGCCCTGGCGCTGGGTGCGACCGCCATCATCCTGGTTCACAACCATCCGTCCGGCGATCCGACGCCGTCGCGGGCCGATATCGACATGACCCGCACGATCGCGGAAAGCGCTGCGCCACTCGGCATCACCGTGCATGACCACATCATCATCGGCAAGGACGGGCATCTGAGCATGAAGGCGCACCGCCTGTTCTGACAGCGGCGAAGAAAAAAGGCCGCCGGAGCATCGCCGGCGGCCTTTCCTTTTCCCTTGCGGACAGCCCGCGCCTTACTCGGCGTCGGCGTCGTCCGCCTTCTTCTTGGCGGCGGCCTTCTTCTTGGCCGGGGCCTTCTTCTTTTCCGGCTTTGCCTCGGCTGCGGACTGCTCGTCCTCATCGTCGGCCAGCAGCGCTTCCTTTGAGACCGTCTCGTCGGTCACGTTGACCTGGGTGAGAAGATGGTCGACGACCTTCTCCTCGAACAGGGGCGCGCGGATGGCATTGATGGCTTCCGGGTTCTGGCGGAAATAGTCGATGACCTGCTGTTCCTGGCCGGGATACTGGCGCACCTGCTCGTAAACGGCGCGCTGCACCTCTTCCTCGGCCACCTGGACGCCGGCCTTCTCGCCGATCTCGGAGAGAACCAGGCCTAGACGCACGCGGCGCTCGGCGAGGCGCATGTATTCCTCGCGCGCCTCTTCCTCGGTCGTGTCCTCATCGGCAAAGGTCTTGCCGGCGCGCTGCAGGTCGTTTTCGACCGCGCCCCAGATATTGCGGAATTCGGCTTCCACCAGGCGCGACGGCGCCTCGAACTTGTAGGCCTCGTCGAGGGCATCGAGAAGCTGACGCTTGACCTTCTGGCGCGTCGCCTGGCCATACTGGCTCTCGATCTGCTGACGGACGATCTCGCGCAGCTTGTCCGCGCTTTCCAGGCCCAGCTTCTGGGCAAGCTCGTCATTGATCTCCAGTTCGCCCGGCGCGGCCACGTCCTTGACGGTGATGTCGAAGGTGGTTTCCTTGCCGGCCAGATGGGCGGCCTGGTAATCTTCGGGGAAGGTAACGGTGATGGTCTTCTCGTCACCGGCCTTCACGCCGACCAGCTGCTCCTCGAAACCGGGGATGAAGCGGTTGGAGCCCAGCACCAGATTTGCATCGGTGTCGGAACCGCCATCGAAGGGCTCGCCGTCGAGCTTGCCGACATAATCGATGGTGACGCGATCGCCATCGGCAGCCTTGCCCTTCTTGGTTTCGTATTCGCGAGCGGAATCGGCGATCTGCCGGACCTGCTCCTCGACTTCCTCATCGGCAATGTCGACGACCTGGCGGGTCACGGCGATCGAGGACGGGTCCTGGATCTCGATGGGCGGGATGATCTCGTAGGACAGCGTGAATTCGAAGTCGGCCTTGCCGTCGAGGATCTTGCCGGCCTCGGCCTCGTCTTCCGTCATGTCCACTTGCGGCTGCATGGCGGCCTTCTCGCCGCGCTCCTGCAGGACATTGCGGGAGGAATCGGCGAGGATCTCGTTGACGATCTCGGCCATCAGCGACTTGCCATACATCTTGCGCAGATGGGCGGCCGGAACCTTGCCCGGACGGAAACCGTTGATACGCACCTTCGAGCGGGCATCCTCGAGACGCTCCGCGAGACGCGCTTCCATGTCGGTGGCTGGCACGACGATCCTGATCTCGCGCTTGAGCCCTTCATTGAGCGTTTCGGTAACCTGCATCAAAAAACCTTTGTTCTTCGTGTCGACGCTCCGGGTTGCCGCTCGCCGGCCCCCGGTCCGTCCATCCTGTCCTCAAGCCCGGTTTGGCCTGCCTGGTGCGGGTGGAGGGACTTGAACCCCCACGCCTTGCGGCACCAGAACCTAAATCTGGCGTGTCTACCAATTTCACCACACCCGCCCCGGCCGGCGGGAACCGGCCAGAAGCGCGCGTTCTATATCACCGCGCCCAAGGCGATCAAAGAAAAAATGGCGCAGAATCCGGTTTTTTCGAGGCATTTCACCCGGATCCGGAAATGGCCGCGCGCCCGGCCCCTGCCGACGTCCCGGCCCGGCGGGAACCGGTCTTGCCGCAGGGGTCCGACGGAAATTCCTTCAACCGATTTGACAAAGGCGCTGCCGCCAAACGCCGAAAGCATGCTGCAATTGCACAGTTTTGTGACATTACGTCGCGTTATCAATATGTTAAATGTTGTGCATTGCACAATATACATGGCTGTCTTGCAGATTTGGCACTCCACAAAGCGGCATGGTGCGCCTATCTTCCACTCAACGGTCGGACGGAAACGAAAGACCAACCGAGACGAGGACCGAAGAGATGAACATCATCCGCAATTACCGCAACTGGCGCCGCGAACGCGAGACGATCAGCGAGCTGAACCGCCTTTCAAACCGCGAACTGGCCGATCTGGGCATTGCCCGCGCTGACATCCCGTTCATCGCCCGGCGCGCCCGCTGAATAGAAATACACGGATTTCGTCCGGGTTACCTCCTCCCAACCCTGACGGATGAGGGTTCGCGACCTCCTCCTCCCAATCGCGAACCTGACATAAAGACACCCGCCGGACCTCCTCCCCCGGCGGGTGTTTTTTTGTCTGCCGCCCGGCTGCGAAAGGTCAGCGCTCGCCGCCGACGCCGCGCTTCTTCCACTCCGACAATGCCAGGATGTCCGGGCGCCCGCCCATGGGCTCATACCAGCTGTCGACCGCCCAGAGCCTGCCGCTTTTCCTTTCCTTCAGAACGGCGGTGGAATGGGGATAACGGGCATCGAGGAAAAAACCGCGCGAAACATTCGACTGCACCGCATGGTGTTTCAGCAGGCCCTTCTTCTGAAGCAACAGCATGAAGGTTCGCGTGTTCGTGGATTCGTCGATGCAGTCCATCTGGCCCTTCGTGCCACCTTCATCCAGTGTAGACTTGGCCCTGTCGCGCACGCCGATCGCATCGCCGGCCTTGTCCTCGAAATAGGCGACAGCGCGGCCGACGGCCTCGCGCTCGGCCGCGGGCGATGCGGCGCCGCCTTCCATGATGGCGCGGATGCGCGCCATGTCGCCGTCATCGAGTGCAAAACGCGTGCGGAAATAGCAATTGTAGCCGTGGCAAGCGGTCAGCCGTGACGCAGCCACGCTTTCGAGCGCGGCGGAGTAGTTGCTCGACGCGGAAGTGCAGGCACCGAGAAGCGGCAAGAGCAGGGACAGGGAGAGAAGACGGATTTGACGCATGGCGCCATTATTGCCAAGGAATGGCGCGTGGCAATGGTGCCGGGGCGACTTTCGGTTGTCATCCACATCCCGCGCCCC
The DNA here is from genome assembly GCF_041397485.1 of Zhengella sp. Lineage (NCBI taxonomy): Bacteria > Pseudomonadati > Pseudomonadota > Alphaproteobacteria > Hyphomicrobiales > Notoacmeibacteraceae > Zhengella > Zhengella sp. The sequence continues at coordinate 195,556 of NZ_JAWKWO010000001.1, forward strand.
TCCATTGATCGGGAGAGCGAAAAGCCCTATTTCCCGCGCCAATGCTTTCAACGGAGATCGTCATGAAGCCCATTCACATCATCGGTGGCGGTCTGGCCGGTTCCGAAGCCGCATGGCAGGCCGCCAATGCCGGCGTTCCCGTCATCCTGCATGAAATGCGCGGGGTGCGCGGCACCGACGCCCACAAGACAGATCATCTGGCCGAGCTCGTCTGCTCCAACTCGTTCCGTTCGGACGATGCACAGACCAATGCGGTCGGGCTGCTGCACGCGGAAATGCGGCTTGCCAATTCACTCATCATGGCGTGTGGCGATGCCCACCAGGTGCCTGCCGGATCGGCGCTGGCGGTCGACCGGGACGGCTTTGCCGCAGCCGTGACCGCGAAGCTCGAAGCCCATCCGCTGATTTCCATCGTGCGCGAGGAAATCACGGGGCTGCCGCCGGAAGACTGGGACCAGGCGATCATCGCCACCGGTCCGCTGACCGCGCCGGACCTTGCGGCCGCGATCGCGCGGGAGACGGGCGAGGAATCGCTCTCCTTCTTCGATGCCATCGCACCCATCGTCCATTTCGAATCGATTGACCTCGACACGGCCTGGTTCCAGTCGCGCTATGACAAGGTCGGGCCCGGCGGTACAGGCAAGGATTACATCAACTGCCCGCTCGACGAGGCCCGGTATCATGCCTTCATCGATGCGCTCCTGGCCGGCGAGAAGACCGAATTCCGCGAATGGGAGGGCGTGCCCTATTTCGACGGCTGCCTGCCCATCGAGGTGATGGCCGAACGTGGGCGCGAGACCCTTCGCCACGGGCCAATGAAGCCCATGGGCCTGACCAACCGGCACTATCCGGATGTGAAGCCCTATGCGGTGGTGCAGTTGCGCCAGGACAATGCGCTGGGCACGCTCTACAACATGGTCGGTTTCCAGACCAAGCTGAAATATGCCGAACAGGTGCGCATCTTCCGCATGATACCGGGGCTGGAGGACGCGCAATTCGCCCGCCTCGGCGGCCTTCATCGCAACACCTACATCAATTCGCCGTTGCTGCTCGATGCCACGCTGCAACTGAAATCGCGGCCGGGCCTGCGCTTTGCAGGCCAGGTGACGGGCTGCGAGGGCTATGTGGAATCTGCGGCCATGGGCCTTCTGGCCGGCCGCTTCGCTGCGGCCAGCCGCCTTGGTGCAGTGCTTGCACCGCCGCCCGCCACGAGCGCGTTCGGCGCGCTGCTCGGCCACATTACCGGCGGTCATCTCGTATCGGACGAGGAACCCGGCAAGCGCTCATTCCAGCCGATGAACATCAATTTCGGGCTGTTTCCGCCGCTCGAACCGGGCGCCATCCGCAAGCCGGAAGGGGTGAAACGGCTGCGGGGCAAGGAAAAGGCTGTGGCCAGGAAGCGGGCCATGACCGGGCGGGCGCTGGCGGACTGCCGCGCATGGCTCGGCCTGCCGCAGGACGCACAGGCGGCGGAATAGGCCGCGGGGGCTAGGAAAAAACGTTTCTTTCATGCCATTCTTCGATCCGGATCCAGTGATGCCCGGAGGGAAGATGCCATGCCCAGACGTCCTGCCAGCCTTGTTTCCGCCTGCCTTCTGCCGCTTCTTGTCTCCACCGGGGCGCTGGCGCGCGATTGCGAGGCCGATGCCCGCGCCGCGATGGTGGACGTGCGCCATCCCGTTGCGATCCTCCAGCATGTCAGCACGATCATGGGCGAAAACACGATGCGCAGCCTGGCGCTGACGACGCCCGACAATCGCGGCATGTCGATGAGCGAGGACGGAACACCGATGACACTGTGGGTTGGCGGCCGGTTCTACACGACGGCCGACAAGGGCAAGACCTGGAAACTGATGAGCGAATCATCGGAAGAGGCGCAGGCCGAGGCGATGGAACAATTGCGCGCCCGGGCTGCGGCGGCCACAAACATCACCTGTGCCTACGATACCGAACTGGAGGGCCGAAAGGTCCATCATTTCAGCCTGGACTATGTGCTGGAAAACGTGGGCATGGAGATGCAGGGCGAATACTGGATCGACGCGGAAACCGGTTTTCCCTGGCGCATCAAGACGGTCAGTCCGCACAACACGATCATACAGGACAATGAACCTGCCCCTGCCGGCATGGGCGTACCCGATCCGGAAGGCTGAAGGACGCTTTACATGTGCGCGCCCGCGCCCGACACTGCGCCCGCTTGGACAGACAGGAGGCATGGATGAGCAAGGCCGAAGGCCCTTTCTTCACGGTCGAACAGAACGGACCGGTCGCCGAAATCACGATGAACCGGCCTGATTCGGCGAATGCGATGTCACCGGATTTCTGGGACGACCTGCCGCGAATCCTCCGCGACCTGAGCGAACAGGGCACGGTGCGCGCCGCCATCCTTGGCGGCGCCGGCCGCCATTTCTCGGGAGGGATGGACCTCGCGACGTTCGATTCCATCGCCGCCATGCTCAAGGTGGAGCCCGGCCGGGCAGCCCATGGCCTGCGCGGGCTGATCCTGAAGCTTCAGGACACGTTCACCGCGATCGAACGGGCGCCCTTCCCCGTGATCGCCGCCATTCACGGCGCCTGCATCGGCGGGGCGATCGACATGATCACGGCCTGCGACATCCGCCTTGCCAGCCAGGATGCCTTTTTCGCCATCGAGGAGATCAATATCGGCATGGCAGCCGATGTGGGCACATTGCAGCGCCTGCCGAAACTGATCGCGCCCGGCATAGCCGCCGAACTTGCGCTGACCGGCCGCCGGTTCGACAGCGCCGAAGCGCGCAGCATCGGGCTGGTCACCGGCACCTTTCCGGACCGCGACAGCATGCTCGCCGAGGCGCGTTTGCTGGCGCAATCGCTCGCAGCGCGGTCGCCGCTGGCGCTTGCCGGGATCAAGCGCAATCTCGCCTATTCGCGCGATCACAGCGTGGCAGACGGACTGGACTATATCGCCACGTGGAATGGCGGCATGTTGCGGGCCGAGGACCTGATGGAAGCCATTCAGGCACGCGCACAGAAGCGGGCCGCCGTCTTCAAGGACCTCGGCAAGCCGGCCTGAGACTGTTCCGGCTCAATGCAGCCGGAACTCTTCCCCAACAGCGCGCACCTCGGCCGGGCGGATCAGCCGGGCATGGGCCACCGTGACCGAATGGAGCGGGCCTTCGATCTTCTCTTCCCAGAAGGACAGGAACTTCTTGAGCACCGGAAACTCCGGCCACAGGTCATAGTCCTGCCAGATGTATTCCTGCAGGAGGGAATGGTGGTCCGGCATGCGATAGGCGATCTTTGCCGTCGTCAGCCCGTAACCCTCGATCTGCTTGCGGAATGCGTCGCTGGCCTTCATGGGAAACCTCCACGTCCGTTGTTGACATGGCAATTGCGCCATGCAAAAGCACGCGCGTCAAGCGACAAATCTTGCTTTAATCAACAATACCAATATGTTAGCAGCATTCAAACAGGAGTGCTGCCACAATCGTCATTCGGCCGGACCGAATTCGGGCGTCCTGGGAAGGCCGGGCTTTCCCGCCTCCTGCGGATTGCGGCGCACATAATCGGCCTTGATGGCATGGGAATCCTGGCGCGAGCCGTCATGGCTCCACCCCGGCGGCATGAACAGATAGCCGAGCCGCTGGCGAAGCGTCAGACCCGGTGTCAGGACGGCGTCACGGAACATGGCGACCCATTCGTGGAACGCCACGCGAACCGGGTTCCATGTGGCCAGGTTCTTCACGATGCCGTAGCGCGGCGGGTCTTCCGGCACCTCCTCGACAAAGGTGCCGAAAAGCCTGTCCCAGACAATGAGCGTGCCGGCATAGTTGGAATCCAGATAGCGCGGGTTGATGGCGTGATGGACGCGGTGATGCGAGGGCGTGTTGAAGACGAGTTCGACCGGCCGCCACATCCTGCCAATGGTCTCGGTGTGAATCCAGAACTGCCAGAGCAGGTTGAAGCCATAAACGAAGGCGATGAGCGCCGGGTGAAAACCGAGCAGCACCAGCGGCGCCTGCAGGATGACCATGCCGGTCAACTGGCCGGTCCAGCTCTGGCGCAGGGCGGTGGACAGGTTGTAATGCTGGCTGGAGTGATGGTTGACATGCTCTGCCCAGACCCAGCGCACCCGGTGGGCGATACGGTGGTACCAGTAGTAGCGCAGATCGTCGACGATGAAGGCCACGAGGAAAACCCAGAGCGCCAGCCCCTGATCGAAGAAGCGGTATTGCCAGACCCACATGAGGACGGTGAAGGATATGAAGCCGAGAAGGAGACCGGCAACGACGTTGCCGACCCCCATGGCAAGGCTTGTCATCGTGTCGGCGGTGTTGAAACTGCCCTTCGCCCGCCTGGTGGAGACGAGGAACATTTCCAGCAGGATGGCCGCGATGAACAGCGGAATGGCCAGTTCCGTGACCTTGGGAAAAGCATAGGAATCCATTGTCAGTTCCTCACTGTTCAGGGCGTCATGTGTGCGACCAGCCTCGCGGCCGTCTCGCTGTCATCGAAGCGGATGGTCATGGCGCTCCATCCAAGTTCGCGAAACCCTATCGAAACGACACCGTCCGCTTGATGGCGAATGTGGCGCAGATCCCGCGGATGCACCAGCCGGGTTGCCATGTGCCGCCCCGTCACCCGGACAATGCCCATCGCGGCGTCTTCCAGCAGGACAAAGGCCGCCGAGCCGTCTGCCGACACAAGGACAGGCCCCTCGCCGGCCTGCGGGTATTCGTCTTGCAGGACCGCAAGCGCTTCAGCACCGCTGTCAATGCTGCGGCCCTGCCCTGCCCCGGAAAGACGCAAGGCCAGGAAGACGGCGGCCAGACCGACCGCGACGATGGCGACAAGGACCATCAGGTTCATGGCCAGTTCCTCCCCCGGCGCAGTTCGATGGCGCCCGCGAGGCAACTGTGCCAAGGCGGAACACCTTGGTCAATTCATCACGCAGCGTAAGGCAGGCAATCAGGACCGCAGGCTCATGCGAAGGAAAGACCAGGAACGGCGCAGCGCCGAAATTTCCGGCGTTCGCTCCAGGCAGGCCGCGCCTGTTTGCTCGATGCGTTCGAGATAGGCGGGCACGGGGGCCAGCACGAGATAGCCGGGCCGAAGCGTTTTTGGCAATCCTTCCAACGCCTTGCGCGCAAGGCCGAGATGCTCGCGGGCCTTCGCGCAAAGCGCCGATACCAGAGCGGCGGCGTTCCTGTCATCCGGCGTATCGAGGTAGCTGTCGCGATCCAGTCCGCATGCTGTCAGCAATTCGGCCGGAACATAGCACTGGCCGCGCGCGCGATGCAGCGGAAGGGAGCGGATGAGGCCCGTCATCGCCTGGGCGCAGGCGGCATGACCGGCCGCCTCGCCCGTCCCTGGCGCGGCGTCGCGATCCAGAATGGTTGCGGCCATTTGCAGGATCGCGCCGGCCGTCTCGCCACAATAGCCTTCAAGGTCGTTCATGGACGGCATCGGATCATCATAGAGATCGAACAGCCGCGCCTCGAAATAGGCTTCCAGCGCAGCCGGCGGAAGCTGGTGCCGGTCGACGACCCGCGCGAAGGCCTCGGCAACCGGATGTCCGCAATCCGCTCCGGCCTCCGGCGTCGCCACGGCGTCGCGCCACCATTGCAGCCGGATTTCGCCGGCAAGAGGTTCGCGGATGGCATCGCGGATTCGCGCCACTTCCAGGTTGAAGGTATAGAGCACCGCCAGATCGCCGCGCTTGCCGGCCGGTGCGTAGAGCGTCGCCAGGTAACGGTCCGGGTCCGCGGCCTTCAGATCGGCAAGCAGCGTTTCCAGCAATGGCGCCGTTTCGTTTGCCATCAGACGGCGATGAAGAACGCGGCGACGGCCCGATCCTCGGCCACGAGGACATTGTAGGTGCGCACCGCCGCGCCTGTGCTCATGGCATCCGCGACGATTCCCGCCTCGCGCAGGCTGCGGGCAAGCTCGGGTCGAAGGCGCCTGAGATCGGCGCCCATGCCCGCGAGCAGGATTTCGATCTCGCCCGCTTCGTCGAAAACCCGCCGGAGATCATCGGCAGACGGGTTTTGCGGATCCGATGGCTGCCAGCCGTAAATCCCTGACGGCAGGCACATCAGCGAGCCGCGATGCGACATGTCGGCAAAGCGAAAGCCACCATTGCCATAGGCATCGATTGCCGCACGGCCCGGAAAGTGGGCCTGGTGCATCTGGATGCCCGAGCCCATGGCCTCAGCCCTTTGCCGGCTCGACGCCGCTACCGCTCTTTTCCTCATCCTCCGCTGCAACCTTGCTCGAACGCAGATTGAACAGGATGAGAAGCGGCGCAGCGATGAAGATGGACGAATAGGTGCCGATCACCACGCCGAAAATCATGGCCGCGGTGAAGGACTGGATCACCTCGCCGCCGAAGAAGAACAAGGCCAGCAGGGCCAGCAACGTGGTCACGGACGTCATGACGGTTCGCGACAGCGTGTCGTTCATGCTCATGTCGAGCAATTGCGGCAATGGCATCTTGCGATAGCGCCGCAGGTTCTCGCGCACGCGGTCGTAGACCACCACCGTGTCGTTGAGCGAATAGCCGACGATCGTCAGGATGGCGGCGATGGATGAGAGGTTGAACTCGATGCCGGTGATGACAAAGAAGCCGATGGTCATGATGACATCGTGCATGGTCGCCAGGATCGCGCCGACGGCGAACTGCCACTCGAACCGCACCCAGATGTAAAGCAGGATAGCGGCAAGGGATGCCAGCACGCCCAATGTCCCTGCCCGGGCCAATTCGCCGGAGACCGTTGGTCCGACCACCTCGACGCGGCGGAAGTCGTAGGCTTCCTCCAGCTCGCCACGCACCTTGGCGATCACGCTCTGCTCGGCATTCTCGCCGCCGCCCTGCGCCTCGACGCGGATGAGCACTTCGGACGGATCGCCGAATTCCTGCACCTGCACGTCGCCGAGATTGAGGTTTCCAAGGCGGTCGCGAATATCGGCCACGTCGGCAGCGCCCTGGCGGGCCTTGATCTCGATGAGCGATCCGCCCTTGAAGTCGATGCCGTAGTTCATGTTGACGGTGACGAACAGCGCGAGAGCGCCGATGGCGGCCAATGCCGACAGGCTGAAGGTCACACGGCGCAGCCACATGAACGGGATCTTCGTGACGGCGGGCACGAGATGCATGGGCGCACCCGGCAGTTCCTTCGGCCGCTGGCGGCGGACATATTCGGCGATCATCCAGCGGGTGAAGGTAAAGGCGGTAAAGACCGTCGTCACGATGCCGATCGCCAGCGTCACGGCAAAGCCGCGCACCGGGCCGGTGCCCAGATAAAACAGGATCACGGCGGCGATCAGCGTGGTGACGTTGGCGTCGATGATCGTGGCCATGGCCCGCGAGAAGCCGGCGTCTATGGCCTGGATGACCGAACGGCCGTTGCGGCGCTCTTCCCGTATGCGCTCGTAGATCAGCACGTTGGAATCGACCGCCATGCCGACTGTCAGCACGATGCCGGCGATGCCCGGCAGGGTCAGCGTCGCTCCCAGGACCGAGAGCAACGCCACGATCATCGCGATATTGGCCACAAGGGCAATGTTGGCGATGACGCCGAGAAGGCCATAGGCGAGTACCATGAAGGCAAGTACGAGGACGGCACCGATCAGGGCGGCAAGCTGCCCGGCGGCGACTGAATCCGCGCCAAGGCCCGGACCGACCGTGCGTTCCTCGATGATCGTCAACGTGGCCGGCAGCGCACCGGCGCGAAGCAGCACGGCCAGATCATTGGCGGACTGGGCAGTGAAAGAGCCTGAAATCTGGCCCGAGCCGCCAAGAATCGGCTCGCGGATGACGGGCGCGGAAATGACCCGGCCATCCAGGATGATGGCGAAGAGGCGACCGACATTCTGCTGGGTCGCCTGGCCGAAGCGCTGTGCGCCCTTGGTGTCGAAACGGAAGGACACGACGGGTTCGGAGGTACGCTGATCGAAGGTCGGCTGCGCATCGACCAGGTTTTCGCCCGAAACGATGACGCGATCCTCGATCACGTAGGGAACCGGCGGGTCGTCATTGGAATACATGACCGTGGTGCCGGCAGGCGGGCGCCCCTCGATGGCTTCCTGCACGGGAACCGTCTGGTCGACCATCTGGAAGGTGAGCTTGGCCGTCTGGCCGAGAATGTCCTTGAGACGCTGCGGGTCGTCGAGCCCTGGCACCTGGACCAGAATGCGGTCATCGCCTTGCCGCTGGATTACCGGTTCGGTGGTGCCCAGTTCATTGACACGTCGGCTCACCACCTCGATCGACTGGGTCAGCGCAGCCGAGGTGCGGTAATCGAGCCCTTCCTCGGTCAGCGTAAAGCGCAGGAGGCCCGGTTCAGGTTCTTCAAGCGTGACTTCCGAAATCGTGCCGCCACCGAAGAGGCCGGAGGAAATCGGCTCGGTAAGCGAGGCCAGCGTTTCCTTCGCCAGGGTCACCTGCTGTGCGTCGCGAATGCGCACCTGCACCGTGCGGCCGGATCCGCTGAGGCCGGTATAGCCGATGCTTTCCTCACGCAAAAGGCGGCGAACCTCGTCCCTGGTGGCCTCCAGCCTGTCCTTGACGATGTCCGCGCGTTCGATCTGCAGCAGGATGTGCGAGCCGCCCTGCAGGTCGAGGCCAAGCGTCATCTTCTGCTTCGGCATCCAGTCGGGCAGCGCGTCCAGCGCCGACTGGTTGACGAGGTTGGGCGCGGCGAAGAGAAGGCCGGCGATCACCGACAGCCAGATGAGAATCGTTTTCCAACGCGTGAAATAGAGCATGGATCAGTCCGTTTCCGGCTGTGGACGGCCGGCCCGTTGCGCCGGGCCACGCCTGGTCAGGCTTTTTCGTTCTGATTGGCGATCGGCTCGCCCTTGACGCGCACGTCGGCAATCATGGCGCGCAGCACACGCACCTTCACGCCCTGAGCGATCTCGACGTCGAGTTCGGTGTCGTCTGCCTTGACGACCTTGCCGACGATGCCGCCGCTCGTGATGACGGTATCGCCGCGACGAACGGCCGAGAGCATTTCATCGCGCTTCTTCATCTGCTGGCGCTGCGGCCGGATGATGAGGAAATACATGATCACGAAGATCAGTATGAACGGCAGGATGCTCATGAAAATGTCGGCGCCACCGGCGGGCGCGGCGGACTGGGCGAATGCCGGGGTGACGAACATCAGCGAACTCCTGCAAAGACGAGAGAAGGCGGGGCGAATCCCGCATGACAGACTGGCGCGGAATATAGTGGTTCAGGTCGCCTTTGCAACTGTGAGCGAAAGTGCGCGGGCGCTTTTCCGGCGCGCCGGCTCATGCTACGGGCTCGTGACCGACTGGAGGACCCATGAACCGCATATCGCTCGATGACATTGCCGCCCGCCTGGACAGGCTCGCCGAGGCCGTGGAAAGCCTCCGGCCGCAACCGGTTCCCGCGCCCGATTTCAATGCCGCGGACTGCTTCGTCTGGGATGCGGAGGCTGCCAAGCTGATGGCGGTGGAAAAGGTCAACCGTATCGACATATCGCTGATCAGGGGCGTCGACCGGGTGCGTGACATCCTGGTTGCCAATACCGACCGCTTCGCCGGCGGATTGCCGGCCAACAACGTGCTGCTGTGGGGCGCGCGCGGCATGGGCAAGTCCTCGCTCGTCAAGGCAGCACACGCGGTCGCGGCACGATCGGCTGCGCAGGCCGGCCGCGCCGCGCTGAAACTTGTCGAAATCCATCGCGAGGACATCGACACCCTGCCCCGCCTGATGACGCTCCTGAAAGCCGCCGATGCGCGCTTCATCCTGTTTTGCGACGATCTGTCCTTCGACCATGACGACACATCCTACAAGTCGCTCAAGGCGGCGCTGGAGGGCGGCGTGGAAGGCAGGCCGGACAACATCATCTTCTATGCAACGTCGAACCGGCGGCACCTGCTGCCGCGCGACATGATCGATAACGAGCGCTCCACGGCGATCAATCCGGGCGAAGCGGTGGAAGAAAAGGTCTCGCTGTCGGACAGGTTCGGTCTCTGGCTCGGGTTCCACAAGTGCTCGCAGGACGACTACCTGGAGATGGTCAACGGCTATGCCCGCCACTTCAACCTCAAGACCGGGCCGGAAACGCTGAAGGCGGAAGCGCTGGAATGGGCGGTGACGCGCGGCGGCCGGTCCGGACGTGTGGCCTGGCAATTCATCCAGGACCTAGCGGGACGGCTCGGCCAGAGGCTGGATTGACGCAGCAAGACGCCGGCGCGCGCTTGCAGGCCGGAGCCGCCGCCGCAAAAGACAATACCCCGCCGGGCCTGGCGGGGTATTGCCTGGAAGCGGAGCTGCCCTGGAGACCAGCCCTCCGCCATTCCTACTCCAGGAAGTCGACCGGATTGACCGGGTTGGAATTCTTCCGGATCTCGAAATGCAGTTTCGGCCGGTTTGCGGAACCTGAATTGCCGGCCTTCGCGATCTCCTGACCGCGGCGCACCTTGTCGCCGCGCGAAACGGTGAGGCTGGAATTGTGACCATAGACGGAGACGAGACCGTCATCGTGGCGGATCAGCACGGTGTTGCCAAACTCCTTCAGGCCGCTGCCGGCATAGATGACGACGCCATTTTCGGCGGCCTTGACCGGCGTGCCGGCCGGAACCGCGATATCGATGCCATCATTGGCCTTGCCGCCTGAATTGGCGCCGAACGATGAGACGATGCGCCCGCGCACCGGCCAGCGCAACTTGCCGATGCCGGTTGTCGCCGGCGCGACGGCCGCCACCTTCTCTGCCTGGCGGATCACCTTCTCGTCCTTGCGCTGCGGTGGCGTGTAGGTCGGCAGATCACTGCCGGATTTCACGCTTGGCCCGGCGCCGCCCGTGATGATCGGATCGACCGCCGGCTTCGCGCTGGCCGTCCGCACCGGTTGACCGGCCGACGGCATGACGAGTTTCTGACCGACACGAATGGTGCCGTCGCGGAGGTTGTTGGCTGCCTTCAACGCCGCGACGGTCACACCATTGCGGCGCGCGATGGCATAGAGCGAATCCCCTGCAACGACCGTATGGACATTGCCTGCCTGCGTGGCCTTGGCCTGCCCCGGCTCCGCGCGGCTCGGCGTTCCGGTGGTTACGGCATCGGCGCGGGGCGCCGGCGGGCGCGGCGCTTCGCGGACCACCGCCACCTCGCGGCGCGGTGCATCCTGCGGCACCGGAACCCGGTTTGCCGGCACATCGTATTTCGTGCCGCGCGACGATTTGGCCGCCGCGGTCTGCGGGTTGGCGTCGGGCGCGGAAGTCGGCGCCTTTTGCGAATAGACATAGGTCGGGATCACGATGCGCTGGCCTGCCGTGACATCGCGGGGATCGGCAATGCCGTTGACGCGCATGATCTCACGCGCAGGCACGCCGAAACGTCTGGACAGATTGTAGACCGTTTCACCTTCGCGCAAGGTAATCTGCGTGCCGCCCGAGGCCGTCCAGCCGCGTCCGTCGCCGCGTTCCTGGGCCGACCTGCTTTCGGGTGCGGTCCCGGCGGCGGCATTCCTGGACGCCGCCGCCGGCTCGACCTTGCGCGCTGACGTGGAACCGGTGGCCATCGTGTCGACACGGCTTGCGGCCGGTGCCGCCAGCGTCTGTCGCTCGACGGACGGCGCCGTGACAGCCTGGCGAACCGGCGCAGGTGCTGGCGGGAAAGCGGCAGGCGACGCATTGCCGGGATAAGGGTTGACCCGATAGGCTGCCTGGGGGCGCGCAGGATAGGAAACAGGCGGCGGCGCAGGCTGCGCCATGCCGGCTGCCGCCATGCCCACACCGGCGCTTGGCGCAACGCGCCCGCCCGGTATCAGGTTGGCGGCGCCACGGCCGACGGAACCGGTTGCTGTCGTGTCCACGTCACCCGGATAGGGCTGGTCCACAGAGGCGGCCGATGTCCGCGATGGCACCGAAGCCGTATAGAAACTGTCGGTGAAGCGCACGGCATCGGAACTGCATCCGGCGGCGAGCCCACCAACCATGGCGATGGCCGCCCCTCTGGAGAGGTGTCGTGCATATGCCTTGAAAATGGTGACCTGCATGTTCTGAAACCCGCCATACTCGCTAACTCGCACAAGATCATTAAAGCGCGTTAGTGTTACTGACGGGTTAAGCACGGGCTGAAAGGTGCCTTGCGTCACCGCATGAGCGTGCCCTGAACGGCCGAATTGCAGGGAAAACCGGGCGCTCAGAGCGCGGCAGCAACTCCACGCGCCAAGGCCTGAAACCGCACCTGGCCGACATCGTCGCGCTCGAAACGGCTGCCGATCTTCGTCAGGCGAGCGAGCGACTGGACATCTTCCGGGCCGCCGATGGCCGCGAACATCACGCCACCGGAAGAAAGGAGATCGGCATAGGCACGCGGAAGGCTGTCAAAGGCCGCCCAGACCACGATCCTGTCAAAGGGACCCTCGCCCTCGATGGCGCGTTCGGCATCGCCGTGACGCTGGAGGATGTTGGTCAGGCCAAGGGTGCGGAACCGTTCGCCAGCCTGGTCAATGAGCGTCCTGAAGCGGTCCACCGTCGTCACCCGGCCGGCCAGCCTGGCCATGACCGCGGCGGTGTAGCCCGAGCCCGTTCCGATTTCCAGCACCCGGTGACTGGCCTGAAGACCGAGCCCGGCAAGAACGCGGGCCTGAAGGTCCAGTCCCTCGATGGTTTCGCCGCAGGCAATGGGGCAGGAGCGCGCGCCATATGCGGCAAGCTGGTATTCGGCAGGCACGAAGGCGCGGCGCGGCGTGGCCTCTATGGCCGCGAACAGACCCTTGTCGTCAATGCCCTGCGCCCGCATCCGCAAGACGAAGGCGGCAAGCGCTTCGTTTCCGGATGCCGGCGCGGCGGGCATCAGAAGGCTTCCCTCAGCGCATCCTGCGCTTCATGGGCCGTCAGGTTCAGTTTCAAGGGCGTGATGGAAATGCGGTTGTCACGAAGAGCCGCGATATCCGTTCCCTCCACGGCGTCGAACTCCTTGCGGCCGAACCGGATCCAGAAATAGGGGAAGTTGCGGCCATCGCGGCGCTCTTCCACGCCAACGCCATGGACGATCCGGCCCTGGGTGGTGACAGCGACGCCCTTGACCTCTTCAGGCCGGCAATTGGGAAAGTTGACGTTGAGCAGGACACCTTCCGGCAGGTCGGTGGCGATACAGGTCTTCAGCACGTCGACGGCATGGGCCTCGGCCACCTCGTAGGGAACCACCCTGCCCTCGTCGGAGAAATTGTAACCCTGGCTGAGCGCGATGGACCGGATTCCGACCAGGGTGCCCTCCATGGCACCGGCCACGGTTCCCGAATAGGTGACGTCATCGGCGATGTTGGTGCCGGAATTGACGCCGGACAGGATGAGGTCCGGCGCTTGCGGCATGATGTGCCGCACGGCCATGATGACGCAATCGGTCGGTGTGCCGCGAACGGCGAAATGCCGGTCATCGAGCTTGCGCAGACGCAGGGGGTGCGACAGCGTCAGCGAATGCGCCAGGCCCGACTGGTCCGTCTCGGGCGCAACCACCCAGACATCATCCGACAATTGCCGCGCAATCCGCTCCAGAACGGCGATCCCCTCGTCATGAATGCCGTCATCATTGGTCAGCAGGATGCGCATGCTCTCTCCTCGTCATGTTCCGGCGCGCCGTCAGGCGCGTGCAATGATCTCCAAGCCGCCCATATAGGGGCGCAGAACCTCAGGGACGGCAATCGATCCGTCCTCGTTCTGATAGTTCTCCATCACCGCAATCAGCGCGCGGCCGACCGCGATGCCCGAGCCGTTCAGCGTATGGACGAAACGCGTCTGCTTCTCACCCGCTGCACGGTAGCGGGCATTCATGCGCCGCGCCTGGAAATCGCCGCAGACCGAACAGGACGAAATCTCGCGATAGGCATCCTGACCCGGCAGCCAGACCTCGATATCGTAGGTCTTGCGTGCGCCAAAGCCCATGTCGCCGGTGCACAGCACGACGGTGCGGAACGGCAGGCCCAGCCGCTTGAGAATGTCCTCGGCACAGGCGGTCATGCGCTCATGTTCATCGATGGACGTATCCGCGTCGGTTATGGAGACCAGTTCGACCTTGTTGAACTGGTGCTGGCGCAGCATGCCGCGCGTGTCACGGCCCGCCGAACCGGCTTCGGAGCGGAAGCATGGAGTCAGAGCGGTGAAGCGCAGCGGCAGGCTTTCAGCCTCCACGATCTCGCCGGCAACCAGGTTCGTCATCGGCACTTCAGCCGTCGGGATCAGGCCGAGCCGCCCGGCGCCGTGCGGCGTGAAGAACAGGTCTTCCGAGAATTTCGGCAATTGCCCCGTTCCGAAATAGGCATCATCCTTGACGAGAAGCGGAGGATTGACCTCCACATAACCGTTCTCGCCGGTATGGACGTCGAGCATGAATTGCCCGAGCGCACGCTCCAGGCGGGCAAGCGGACCCTTCAAAACCGTGAACCGGGCGCCCGACAGCCTGGCGGCAGCCTCGAAGTCCATCAGGCCCAGCGCCTCGCCCAGTTCCCAATGCTCCTTCGCCGCAAAGGCGAATTCCGGACGACGGCCGACCTTGCGCACTTCCACATTGCCACTTTCGTCCTCGCCCACCGGCACATCGGCGAGCGGAATGTTGGGAATACGAGCCATAGCATCGGTGAATTTCGCATTGAGGTCGCGCTCGACAGCTTCACCGGCCTGCAATTCATCCTTGATGGATGCCACTTCGGCCTTCAGCTTCCCGGCCGTTTCATGGTCCTTCTGGCCCATGGCCTTGCCGATTTCCTTCGACGCGGCATTGCGGCGCTCCTGAAGCGCTTGCAGGCGGGCGATATGGGAGCGGCGCTGTTCGTCAAGCGCGATCAGCGCGGCAGCCTCGGGGGCGGCACCCCGCATGGCAAGCGCCTCGTCCAGAGCTTCAGGATTTTCGCGGATCCACTTGATATCGAGCATGGGAATGTCCCGGACCTGGCCAGTTGCGTCTGGCGCTTCTTAGACGAGTCGCCCTGACGATGCGAGAGCCGGCTTGACGCAGGCGGCCAACGCATCCCCGGGCAAGCGGATCACGGCATGGAACCGCGACCCTGTTCTTCCAGTTCGGCTTCACCAGACCCGCCGGCCGGCTTGTCCTCGGCTGGCGCATCGGCCTCAGCCCCGGTTTCATCCTCGTCGGTTTCGGATGCCTGCGCGCGTTCGCGCTCCACCATGCGAGCCGTATAGATGGAAATCTCGTAGAGAATGATGGTCGGCAGGGCAAGACCGATCTGGCTGACCGGATCGGGCGGCGTGAGGACTGCGGCGGCAATGAAGGCAAAGACGATGGCGTATTTGCGCTTTTCCTTCAGTCCCTCCGACGTCGCCAGGCCGGCGCGCGCCAGCAGCGTGGTGACGACGGGAAGCTGGAAGACGAGTCCGAAGGCGAAGATCAGCGTCATGATCAGGCCGAGATATTCCGAAACCTTCGGCAGGAGCGAAATATCGACCTGACCTTCGCCACCGGTCTGTTCCATGGCGAGGAAGAACCACATCACCATGGGCATGAAGAAGCTGTAGACCAGCGTCGCGCCCAGCAGGAACAGCAGCGGCGAGGCAACCAGAAACGGCACGAAGGCCTTTCTTTCGTTGCGATAGAGGCCTGGCGCGATAAACTTGTAGATCTGTGCCGCAATCAACGGAAATGCGAGCACAAGGCCGCCGAACATGGCGATCTTGATCTGCGTGAAGAAGAATTCCTGGGGCGCGGTGTAGATCAGCGCCACCTTGCGGTGATCGAGCCCTGCCCACTCGACAGCCCACTTGAAGGGCTGGACCAGGAAATTGAAAAGATCCTTGGCCCAGAAGAAGCAGAACAGGAAAGCGATGAAGAAACCGCCCACCGCCCACATCAGGCGCTGGCGCAATTCGATGAGATGTTCGATCAATGGTGCCGACGACGCGTCGATATCCACTTCGTCCTGCTTCTTGCTCACGCGCCTTTTCCTGTCTCTGCCCCGTCTTTCGACGACATGCCCGTCTCACCTTCGCCGGGAAGCGCGGCCGCGCCCGCCTTGGCCGGCTCAGCGGCATGGCTTTCGGCGTCGGCCCTGGC
This sequence comes from Zhengella sp., assembly GCF_041397485.1. Lineage (NCBI taxonomy): Bacteria > Pseudomonadati > Pseudomonadota > Alphaproteobacteria > Hyphomicrobiales > Notoacmeibacteraceae > Zhengella > Zhengella sp. The sequence goes on from NZ_JAWKWO010000001.1 coordinate 211,574, forward strand.
ATCGCCCTTGGCCGGCGCGGCGGGCTTGGCCCGCGTGGCGTCGGACAGATCCTTCTTGATCTCGTCGCCGATCTTGTTGAGCGGATTGAGGTTCTTCTTGATCTCGTTGGCCGGATTCATCGACCGCGCCGTGTCGGCGATCGACTTGAGATCCTCCAGTTCCGCTTCCTTCAGCGCGTCATCGAACTGGCGACGGAAATCGCCGGCCATGGACCGCAGCTTGTTTGTCGTACGCCCGAACGTGCGCAGCATCTTCGGCAGATCCTTCGGACCCACGACGATGATCATCACGATCGCGACTACGAGCAGTTCCGGCCAGCCAATATCCAGCATATTACCAGAGCCCTGTCAGACACACCTCGACGCCGCACCCGCACGGGGCGCGGCGACCTCTCCCATGCCGGACGGCATCAGGAATTGGCGGACTTTTCCTTGTTTTCCGACACCACTTCTTCCTTGCGGTGCTCAACGGTCCTGGCATTCTCGGACGACTCGTCGTCCTGCATGCCCTTCTTGAAGCTCTTGATGCCCTTGGCGACATCGCCCATCAGCTCGGGGATCTTGCCGCGGCCGAAGAGCAGAAGCACGACCACCAGAACGATGATCCAGTGCCAGATTGAAAAGGTACCCATGACAAACCTCGTGTGTGCGTTCTCGAGAGTGACTTAAGCGCTTTCGGCGCCGGATTCAAATACAAGTACGTCGCTTTTTCTCACTGATATGCGAATATCGCGCCGGCCGGGTTCCAGGGAGCCGTGCCGGATGCGGGCGCGAACCGTGCCATCGGCCCCCGGAACGGCCAGTTCCAGCATCTCCGCGATCCCCAGAAAACGCCGTGAAAGCACGCGCGCTTCCACATGCCCATCCGGATCGACCTCGATTCCGGCCAGGCGGATCGCGACGGTTGCCCTGTCGCCATCGGCCAGCGCGCCGGCCGGAAAGCGGCCGACGGGCGTTTCCACCATGCCGGCGCCCACCACGGATTCGAACAGGTTGAGCTCGGAGAAGAACCCGGCGGCAAACAGGTCCACCGGGTCATAGTAGAGCTCGTCGCCCGTTCCGGTCTGCACAAGGCGCCCATCCTTGAGCAGCGCGATGCGGTCGCCCATGCGCATGGCCTCCTCGGCATCATGGGTGACAACGATGGCGGTTGTGCGGCTTTGGCGCAGGATCGCGAGCGTCTCGGAACGGATGGCGTCCTTGAGGCGCGAGTCGAGGCCGGAAAACGGTTCATCCATCAGCAGCACAGCCGGGCGCGGCGCGATGGCGCGCGCCAGCGCCACCCGCTGCTGCTCGCCGCCGGACAAGACATGCGGATAGGCTTCGGCATAATGGTCGAGACCGACCCGCGACAGGGCGATCATGGCCTCGGCCTTCGCCTCGCCGGCCGAAAGGGCGGTCAGGCCGAACATCACGTTCTGCAGGATCGTCAGATGCGGGAAGAGCGCAAAATCCTGAAAGACCAGCCCCACCGACCGCTCCTCGGGCGGCAGGAAGACATCAGGCCCGGCAATTTCGCGGCCATTGAGCACGATCCTGCCGGCAGACTGGCTCTCGATGCCGGCGGCGATCCGCAACAAGGTGGTCTTGCCGGAGCCCGATGGCCCGAGCAGGCAGGTCACCTTGCCCGCTTCGGCAACCAGCGACAGGCCCTGCAGCGTCGGCTTGCTGCCATAGGCGTGATGAATGTTCTCGAATGCGAGTTCGGCGGCGAAGGAAACTCCTGCCGGAATGCGACCCATCTTTCTCTGTATCAAAGCCATGTGTGCCGTTGTCCGCATCGGGCCCACGCGCGGCGCGCGGGCCATGAGGGTCAATCATCCTCGACGCGCGGTGTCAACAAGCCCAGTTCCTCCAGGTCGATATCCGTCAGGGGATCTTCATCTTCCGTGAGGTCGTCGGGCGAGGCCAGCGGCGTGGGCATGGCGAAACTGGCCGGCATGCGCGCGGACAGCAGTCCGGCACCCTTCAGTTCATCCATTCCGGGCAGGTCGCGCAATTCCTCCAGGCCGAAATGATCGAGAAAGGCGACCGTGGTGCCATAGGTCACCGGCCGGCCCGGCGTGCGCCTTCGCCCGCGCAGGCGCACCCAACCTGTCTCCATGAGCGTGTCCAGCGTGCCTTTCGACGTCTCGACGCCGCGTATCTCCTCCATTTCCGCGCGCGTCACCGGCTGGTGATAGGCGATGATCGCCAGTACCTCCAAGGCGGCCCGCGACAGCTTTTTCTGGTCCACGGCCTCGCGGCTCATCAGGAAGGACAGGTCGCCGGCAGTCCGGAAGGCCCAGGCATTCTCCACGCGAACGAGATTGATGCCCCGTGCGGCATAATCGGCGCGCAGTTTCTCCATGACTGCGCCAACCGGCGTGCCCCGTGGCAGGCGTTCGGCGAGCAGCTTCTCGGAGACCGGTTCCGCCGAGGCAAAGACAAGCGCCTCCGCCATCCGCGCCACCTCGGCGAGCGCACGCGCATCGAGAGGTGCTGCGCCTGCCGCCTGCCGCGTGTCCCTGTGATCCCTCTCCTCGTCGCCGGGCATCGGGTGGCGTCCGTGGTCATCCATGGGTGGCCTCCCCGCGCATGCGCGGGATTGCCCGCGGCCTGAGAAAGACCGGCGCATAGGCCTCGTCCTGCCTGATGTCCAGAGCGCCTTCCCGCACCATTTCAAGGCTGGCGACAAAGGTGCTGGCAATGGCTGTCTTGCGCTCTTCGGGCGAGGCCAGATAGTCGATCAGGAACCGGTCGAGTGCCGTCCAGTCGGAAACGGCGCCGACAAGCCTCTCCAGCACGGCGCGTGCGTCCTTCAGCGACCAGACCGCGCGTCGCGCGATCTGCACCCGCGAAATGGCCTGACGCTGGCGCTGCGAGGCGTAGGCTGTGAGAAGGTCGTAGAGGGAGGCGGCATATTCGCTCTTCCGGTCAACGATGACCGCTTCCGGATTTCCGCGCGCGAACACGTCGCGGCCGAGCCGGTTGCGGTTGATCAGGCGGGCGGCCGCATCGCGCATGGCCTCGAGCCGCTTGAGCCGGAACTGCAGGATCGCGGCCATTTCCTCGCCCGACTGCTCGTCGTCGCGCGGCGGCTTCGGGATCAGGAGCCTTGACTTGAGAAAGGCGAGCCAAGCGGCCATCACCAGGTAATCGGCGGCCAGTTCAAGTTTCAGCGCACGCGCCTTCTCGATGAAGACAAGATACTGTTCTGCCAGCGCAAGGACCGAAATCCGCGAAAGATCGACCTTCTGGTTGCGCGCCAGATGCAGCAGCAGATCGAGCGGGCCCTCGAAGCCGTCCACGTCGATCACCAGTTCCGGACCGGCCGGGCGCGTCTCGCGTTCCGCCCAGAGCTGGTCCATCGGTGTCCTTGCGTGCTTGTCCTGTGCAGGCATCATCGCTGTCCGGACTCCCTCACGCCGCCGCCTCGAACCAGCCGGCGAATTCCGCGCGCAGCGCCTGCTCGTCCGCGGCGTCGTCTCGCGCCAGATCGGCCACGGCCCTCTGCGCGCGCTGCAATGCCTTGCCGGAAAGCAGCGGCGTCCGGGCGGCCACGGCCCGCATCTCGTCCATCCGTCCATTGCAATGGAGAACCATGTCGCAACCGGCCGCGAAGATGGCCTCCGTCCTTTCCTCGAACGAGCCGGCCAGCGCCTTCATCGAAACGTCGTCGCTCATCAACAGGCCGTCAAAGCCCATCTCGCCGCGAATGATCCCGCCGATGACGCGCGGCGACGTGGTGGCCGGATTGTCGCGATCGAGCGCGGTATAGACGACGTGGGCCGTCATCGCCATCGGGATGTCCGCCAGCGCTTGGAAAGGCGGGAAATCGTGGGCACGCAGGTCCTCCAGCGGCGCATCGACCACCGGCAGTTCCAGATGGCTGTCGGCAAAGGCGCGGCCATGACCGGGGATGTGCTTGATGACCGGCAGGACACCGCCGGCCAGCAGGCCTTCTGCCGCGGCACGGCCCATTTGCGCCACCGTCACCGGGTCGGAGCCATAGGCGCGGTTGCCGATCACGTCGTGGGCGCCCTCGACGGGAACATCCAGCACCGGCAGGCAATCGGCATTGATGCCGAAACGCTTCAGGTCGAAGGCATGCAGGCGCGACATGACCCAGGCTGCCCGCAGGCCGGCCTCGCGGTCGGCGCGATACAAGGCGCCCAGGGCGGCGCCGGGCGGATAATCCGGCGCAAGCGGCGCCTTGATACGCTGCACGCGGCCGCCTTCCTGATCGATGAAAACCGGCACATCGCGGCCGGAAAGGTCACGCAGCGCCGCTGTCAGGCCGGCCAGTTGCGCGGCGTTCACGACGTTGCGCGCAAAGAGGATGTAGCCCCACGGCTGTTCGCCGCGAAAGAAGCTTTCCTCTTCCGCATTCAGTTCGGGCCCGGCAATGCCGGCAATCATCGCACGTGATTCGCTCATGGATCGATTCTGGCACGAATCGCCCCGGAAGACACGGTGCAAGGCCCAACCGCGCCCTTTGCCCACAGGCAAAGGGGCCGCACGCGGCGGCCCCATCCGGTCAACTGGCGTTCTGCGCCCCTTGCTCAGCGTTTGGCGAGGCAGTCGCCGCCGGCCGCCTTAATCTGGCGGCAAAGACTGGCGGCCTCGTTGAAACTGCCGGCCGGAATGTTGACGCGGTAGAAGGTTCCGCGACCGGGGATATCGGCCGGCACGATGTTCACGCCGCGTCCGCCGATGATCCCGCCATAGCGCTGCGACAGGTTGCGGTAGGAGGCTTGCGCCAGTTCCCGGGACGGATGGGAGGCGATCTGAACCCAGGCCGCCGGGCTGGCCGCGGCCGGGGCTTCGGCTGCGGGAGCCGGTACCGCGCGTGCCGTCTGCTGGCCATCCTGGCGGGTCGTTCCGACAATGTTGACCGGCTGATCCGCCGGGCGCCCCGGCACGACAGGCGGCGGCGCCACCGAATCGCGGCGGATCGTCGTGGTGCGCACCTGGCGGGGCTGCAAGGCAGGTTCCCGTGCCGCGTCAGCAGCGCCACCGCCGGTTTGTGCCTGCTCCGGGGCGGCGGCCACCGCGACGGGTGCATCGCCGCCTGGCCGGCCGGACCCGGCAGGCGGGGTAAACTCGGGGCGCGGCTGCGGCACGGGCACGTTCGCCACCGTTCCGGCCACCGGTTCGGCGGGTTCGGCACTTTCGCCTGCGGCAGGTTCCGTCGCGTCCGCAGCGGCGGCGGTTACCGCCGGGCTGGTGGCCGCCGGTTCGGCTGCTTGCGCCTCGGCCGCCGGTTCCTTGGCCACCAATGTGCCATCCGGCCGGACCACATAGGTGCGTACGCGCCGTGGCGCGACCGCAGCCAGTTCGCGGGACGGACCCGGCTCCTCGGCCGCTTCGGCGGGATCGATCCGGTCTTCCGACTTGCCGGCTGGCGTTGCGGCACCGGCCACGGGAGCGCTGGCATTTCCGGCCGCTCGCCCCTCACCGCCCGGCGCGGCATCGACCGGGCCGGGCGCGACCACGCGCACCGGCCGTTTCACATCCACCGGCGTCTCGGCATTGCTGACCAGCTTTTCCTGGCTGGGCGGTGTATCGGCAGGCGCGCCGGCGGCTTCATCATAGACCGCGCGGTTCTGGTTCGGCACTTTCGACCCGCCGGGATTCTCCGGTTTCACCTTCACAGGCTCGGGATCGGCGCGCACGATCTGCGTGGTGCCGGCAGAATCGCCGCCGCCTGAGAGGGCAAAAGCGCCGATGCCGCCCACAAGGGCCACGCCGGCGACAACAGCGGCGATCAGCAGGCCCCGGTTCGAACCCCGCTTTTCCTCGACGTCCCTTTCGAATTCGTCAAACGACAATTCCCGCTCAAGGTCATCGTCATGCAGGGAAACGGCGTCGTCGAAAGCCGGCATGGCCGGCCGGGCAGCCGATATGGCGGCTGGCGGTTCGCCAGCACCGGATGGATGCGGCCGGAGCGGCACCGAAGACTGCGGCGGCGCGCCGGGGCGTTCTCCGAACGAGATGCCCGCATCTTCCAGCTCACGCTCGAAATAGGATTCGAAGTCCATGCCCTCGCGCGGCTGCGATGGCCCGGCGCCGCGATCCGAAAGGCCTTCGCCTGCAAACAGGTCTTCCAGATCGTCCGGCGCAGCGTCCAGCGGCGCGCGTTCGTCCTGGTAGCGCACATCCGGCAGGTCGAGGTCGTCGGCCAGTTCAACCTTGCCTTCGGGTACAGCCACCGTGTCGATCTCCGGCGGAGCGGGCTCCGCCACAGGCTGCTTGCGGCCCAGTCCGAAACGGGACGCCATGCCGCCCACGGCAGCCGCGGCGCCTGCCAGTCCGGCACCGGTCATCGCGACCGGTGCGGGCTTCGCGGGCGTGTCGGCGGAGACGTCGTCGGGACCGGAATATGCCTGGTACGGCTCCTCGTCCGGGTACCCGCCTGGCTCATCCATCTGGATGGACTCGATCTCGGCCAGCAATTCCGGGTCAAGATCGAAGGCGACATCGTCATCGGCCTGGCGGGACGCAGGCGAAGCATCCTGCGGTTCCGGCGCATCGTGACTTTCCACGCGCAGTTCGTCGTCCACGAATGTCTGGTCGAGGAAGGCCGACTCGTCGAAATCGGGCAGTTCCAACTCTTGTTCATCGTCGCCGGCAACGCTTGCCGGCGTTTCCTCCGGCTGGATCGCGGCCGGCTCGAAAGCCGGCGGCGTGACAGGGGCTTCCGCTTCGGGCGCATCGCCATGGGCGAAATGCGCGCGTGCTGCGTGGAAACCGGCCGTATCGCTGGCATTCTCCATCTCCGGACGATGCGGCTGGCCATGTGCGGCAGGCTCGTGGTCGCCGCCCGGCGCATGATGGGACACGTATGCCGTCTCCGGCGCTTCGGGCGCGGGCGCCGGTCCAGCCGCTTCGCTGGCCTCCAGTTCCGCGCTCCAGGCGCTCTGTGACGGCGGCATCACCGGCGCAACTGGCGCCGTCCATCCGAAATTCGTCTGCCGGCCCAGTTGCGGCGCATTCTTTTCACGGTAGGAGGCTTCATAGGGCGAGTAGGAGTTTGGCGCAGCTTCCGCGCGCTCATCGCCCAAGCCAGCGTTCATGCCCTGCGACACATGGGAGGGCGCGCCGGGTTCGGTCACCCAATCTTCGCTCCGCTCCGTGTCCTCACCGCCGTCCGTTTCGCCTGCCAGAAATGCAGCGACTTCGCTTTCAAATTCCGGATCGGAGAACGCCGTCTCATCCGGCTCTGCATGGTCATCGCCATCGAATGCCGACAGCGGTTCCACAGCGGGCGCAGACTGGGCCGCCGCTTCGCGCCATTGCGCTCCGCCATAGGCGACCGGATGGTCCTGCGAAGCATCATCCGTGGCGGCGGGCGCATCGCGGCCCAGGTCCGCCGTCATCATCTCGTCCAGCACATTGTCGGGAAGCGCCACAGGCTCCTGCGCCACAGGCGATGCCGGCGACGCTGTCATCGCGCTGCCGGAGGAAAGCGGATCGTCCAGGCCGGATGGCTCCTGATCCAGTGCGACGTGCCCGGCAAAAGCCGCCGGTTCCCCGGCAGGGCTGCCGCCCTCATTCCACGCCGGGGGCACGATGTCGCCGGCCATGTCATCATGCGCCGTTTCCATGGCCTGAACCGTGCTCAGCGGCTCGTCAATGCTCACGGGCTCCGGATGCCAGTCCAGCGGGAGGGACGATGTCTCGTCCGCCAATTCCACGTCCAGTTCGACATGGTCATCCGATGGCGAGAGCCCGGTTCCGGGCATTTCAACAACAGGCGACATGTTGTCGGACGCGTCCGCGCCGGAGACAGGACCGTTGTCGGGTCCGGCAAGGGCACCGCCGTCATCCTGCCATTGACCGGCAGGCGGGAATGGCTGCGCGTCGGCTTCCGGTCCGGGAACGTGGGCTTCCGGCACCTGCACGGCACCGTCGTCCCGAGGCTCGAACGGCAATGGCACAGGTTCCCCTGTCCGGACATCGGCGACACCGGGCGGCGCCTCTTCCTGCGGCCAGGCAGGTTCCGGACTGTTCGGCACCTGACCGCCTTGCGGCCAGGCCGGCTGCTGCCAGGCAGACACCGGGGCTTGCGGGACCGGTTCCGGCGTGGGCAGCAATTCCTGCTCCATGTCGATGGAGGGCTCGTGCGCCGCCTCCGGCGCGGAGGGACCGGCCGTCAAGTCGAAGAGATTCGCCAGTTTCGACAAGGGATCGTCAGGCGAAAGGCCGAAATCGTGATCCCGCTTCGCGGATTTGGGGTCTGCCATGTCCTGTCCCGTACACCTTACAAAACGGGCGCCGCCGGGCGCCAAATTACCGGCGTTACCAGCCCATTGTGGGCAAAAGGTGACAGGCAGGCGAAAGCTTTATTAGCGCATTTCCTCTGGCGCATCCGCGCCGACCAGCCCAAGACCGGCGACCAGGACATCCAGAACTGCCTGCACCAGCCCTAGCCTGGCGCGCGTCAATTGTGGATCGTTAACCTTAACAAAGCGTAAGCCGGGATTGTCTGTCCCACGGTTCCAGTGGGCGTGCAGCGCGCTGGCCAGGTCATGGAGGTAAAACGCGATGCGATGGGGTTCGAGCGCGGAGGCGGCCTGCTCGACAAGGCGCGGCCATTCGGCCAGCTTGCGCACGAGCGCGATCTCGCCCTCGTCGGTCAGCATCGACACGCCGTCCTCCAGCCCCTGCCTTTGCGCGATGTCCGCGCCGAACATCTCGGCCGCCTGCCGGAAGACCGAATGACAGCGGGCCGACGCATACTGGACATAGAAAACCGGATTGTCCTTGGACTGCTCGGTCACCTTGGCGAAATCGAAGTCCAGCGGCGCATCGGCCTTGCGGTAGAGCATCATGAAGCGGACCGGATCGCGGCCGACCTCCTCGACCACGTCGCGCAGGGTCACAAACTCCCCTGCCCGCTTCGACATGCGAACGGGCTCGCCGTCACGATAGAGCTTGACGAGCTGGGTCAGGACGATGGTCAGGTCGATCCGGCCGCCCGATATGGCGCGTGCCAGCGCCTCCATCCGCTTGACATAGCCGCCATGGTCCGCACCCAGAACGAAGATCAGCTTTTCGTAGCCGCGGCGGTACTTGTCGAGCATGTAGGCGACATCGGCGGCGAAATAGGTATAGGCGCCATCCGACTTGACGAGCGGCCGGTCGATATCGTCGCCCACGTCGGTGGAGCGGAAAAGGGTCTGGTCGCGGTCCTCCCAGTCTTCCGGCTTCTGCCCCTTCGGCGGGGGCAGCTTGCCGCGATAGACATGGCCCTTCATGGTCAGGTCATTGATGGCCGAGCGGATCAGGCTTGCATTGTCTGCATGGAGCTGACGCTCGGAAAAGAATACCTCATGGGTGACATTGAGCGCGGCCAGATCGGCGCGGATCATGTCCATCATCATGGCGACCGACTTGTCCTTGGCGATTGCCAGAGCCGCATCCTCATCCATGGCCTTGAGAGCTTCGCCATGCTCGGCCTTCAGGGCCTCGCCGACCGGCACCAGGTAGTCCCCCGGATAAAGACCGGCCGGAATTTCGCCGATGTCCTCGCCCAGTGCCTCGCGGTAGCGCAACAGGGCGGAGCGGCCCAGTACGTCGATCTGCACGCCGGCATCGTTGATGTAGTATTCCTTGGTCACATCGTAACCGGCAAAACCAAGCAGGTTGGCCAGCGCATCGCCCACGACGGCGCCGCGGCAATGGCCGACATGCATCGGGCCGGTCGGATTGGCCGAAACATATTCGACATTGACCTTGTGGCCCTTCCCCATGGCGGAGCGGCCGTAATCCGGCCCGGTGGTCAGGATGTCCTTCAGCAGCGCCTGCCAATAGCTGTCGGAGAGCCGCATATTGATGAAGCCGGGGCCGGCCACCTCGGCCGTGCCGACATCGCTGTCGCCGGCCAGCGCATCGGCAATGGCCTGCGCCAGTTCCCGCGGATTGCGCCCCACCTGCCTGGCCAGCACCATGGCCACATTGCAGGCCAGATCGCCATGCGAGGCATCGCGCGGCGGTTCCACGGCGATGCGCGACAGGTCGGGTGTGCCGCCGTCCTTCGTCTGAAGGCCGAGACTTTCGACAATGCTGAGAATCCGCTGCGTGAAATCGGCGAAAATGTTCATGGGTACTGTCCACTGGAAAAGAGACTGCCGGACTCCGGCCCGGAGCGGCCGCGTTCCGCCTATCCCATCTCCACCTTGCGGTCAAACAGGCGGTGGTATTCCTTCAGCGCATAGGTGTCGGTCATGCCGGACAGGAAATCGGCGACATGGCGGGCGCGCGCCGTTTCACCGGCAGGCATCTCGGCGGCCCAATGGCCAGCCATGGCATCCGGGTCGGCCATGTAGCAGTCGAAGAGTTCACGCACGACACGATCCGCTTCCACACGCCAGCGGACCACGTCGGGATGGCGGTACATCCGCCGGAACAGAAAGCGCTTGAGCGCCCGGTCGGTCTCCTGCATGGCATCGGAAAAGCCGGCGATGGTGATGCCGGCGGCGCGAACATCATCGGCATTTCGCGGCTGCACCCCGGCCAGCCGGCCAAGCGCGGTGGCGATCACATCCTCCACCATGGCCGTGATCTGGCGCCGCATGAATTCATGCCCGGTGCGCACCGGGTCCAGACCGGGCCATGCCGCGCGCACCGTGGCCAGCGTCTCGGCCACGAAAGGCACCTCCGCTTCCAGCTCCTCCAGCGTGAACAGGCCGGCCCGCGTGCCGTCGTCGATATCGTGCGTGTTGTAGGCGATGTCGTCGGCAATGGCCGCGGCCTGCGCCTCAAGAGAGGCGTGCTGGGCGAGACCGAGCGGAAACCGGGCATCGAAATCGAGGATATCCCGCGGCACCGGCCCGTCCAGTCCGTTGCCATCGGCATCGGTCAGCGGACCGTTGTGCTTGACGAGGCCTTCCAGCGTTTCCCAGGAGAGGTTCAGCCCGTCGAACTGCGCATAGCGCCGTTCCAGCCGGGTGACGATGCGCAGCGACTGGGCGTTGTGGTCGAAACCGCCGAAGCCGGCCATCTTTTCGTTGAGCGCATCTTCGCCGGTATGGCCGAACGGCGTGTGGCCGAAATCATGCACCAGCGCGACGGCCTCGGCGAGATCCTCGTCCACCTTCAGCGAACGCGCGATGGCGCGGGCGATCTGGGAGACCTCGATGGTATGGGTCAGGCGGGTGCGGAAATGATCGCCCTCATGGGCCACGAACACCTGCGTCTTGTGCTTGAGACGCCTGAAGGCGTTGGAGTGGATGATCCGGTCGCGGTCGCGCTGGAAGGGTGTGCGGGTGCGGCTTTCGGGTTCGGGAATCAGCCTGCCGCGCGTCCTCGCCGGGTCGCAGGCCCAGGCCGCGCGTTCGCGATAGCCGAATCCGATGTCGCCAAGGGTCATGCCTGTCCCGTCCGTTTCCGTGACCGTAGCGCTGCCCGCCTGTGATGCCGCGGTTGACGGGTTCGCAGCGGCTACTTACCTATGGCAGAGGTTCGAATGCAAGGCTGGACACGATGGGTCACGACGCTGCAAGCACGATGAAGGGTGTTGAAGTTACCGATGCGGCCGCGCGCCGCATCCTCAAGGTGCTGGAAAGGGAGCCCGGCAAGATCGGGCTTAGGATCGCGGTCGAAGGCGGCGGCTGTTCCGGCTTCTCCTACACGATCGACCTGACCGACGCACAGAACGAGGACGACGTCGTCTTCGAGAAGGCTGGCGCCAGGGTTTTCATCGACGAGCTTTCGCTGGTCTACATGGGCGGATCGAAAGTTGATTTCATCGATGAACTGATGGGGCAGGCCTTCCGGATCGAGAACCCGAACGCGGTGGCAAGCTGCGGCTGCGGCACCAGCTTCTCGGTCTGAGCGCCAATACCGTCGAAAATGCGAAAGGCCGCGACGGAATGACCGCCGCGGCCTTTTGCCTGCCCGCAAGAGCGGACAGGTCAGTCCAGTTCCTCGGGCAGCGCAAGGTTCAGCACGATCGCGATCAGCGCCGCGGGCAGCAGGCCGGAGGTCAGCAGGATCTTCAGCGTGGCCGGCAGATGCTGGAGGGCATCCGGTTCCAGTTGCAGGCCAAGGCCAACCGAGAGCGCGACGGCGAAGATCACCATGTTGCGGCGGTTCCAGTTGACCTCCGACAGCATGTTGATGCCGGCGGCAGCCACCATGCCGAACATGACGATCACGCCGCCACCGAGCACGTGAATCGGTACCGTGGAGACGATGGCGCCCACTTTCGGCACGAAACCGCAGATGATCAGGAAGATGGCGCCGAAGGTGACGACATGACGGCTCATGACGCCGGTAATCGAGATCAGGCCGACATTCTGCGAGAACGAGGTGTTCGGCAGGCCGCCGAATATGCCGGCCACGGCCGTTCCCAGACCATCGGCAAAGGTGGCACCGGAGATTTCGTTGTCGGTCGCCTCACGGCCTGCGCCGCCCTTGGTTATGCCCGACACGTCGCCGACTGTCTCGATGGCCGAGACAACGGCCATGAAACACATGCCGATGATGATGGCGGAGTTGAACTCGATGCCCCACTGGAACGGCACGGGCAGCGCGAATGCGGCGGCGCGGCCGACATTGTCAAAGCTGACCTGCCCCATCACCAGGGCCACGACATAGCCGGCGATCAGGCCGAGCAGCACGGCGGCGATGGACATGAAGCCCTTGGTGAAGAACTTGATGGCCAGCGTGACAACAACCACGACCAGCGCCGGCCCCCAGAATGCCAGGGTGCCGTAGGCCGGCTTGCCGATCAGCGGCACACCGCCGGCGGCATACTGGATGCCTACGCGCACCAGGGCCAGGCCGATCATCAGCACGATGAGGCCGGTGACCAGCGGTGGCAAGGCAAAGCGGATGCGCCCGATGACGAAGCCGAGGCAGAAATGGAACATGCCGCCGATGACCACGCCGGTCATCAGGCCGGCAAGGCCGGCCACGCCCTGTCCGGCGACGGCGGGAATCATGATCGGCAGAAACGCGAAGCTGGTGCCCTGCACGATGGGCAGGCGGGCGCCGACCGGCCCCATGCCGATGGTCTGGAACAGCGTCGCCACGCCGGCAAACAGCATCGACATCTGGATCATGTAGATCAGGTTCGGGAAATCGGGCGAATTCGACCCGAAGCCGAAGCCGGCTGCCCCGGCCACGATGATCGCCGGCGTTACGTTTGAGGCGAACATGGCCAGGACATGCTGGATGCCCAGGGGCACGGCCTGCGCGATGGGCGGCGTATAGTCCGGATCGCGCAATCTTGCCTTCATGTCGTCGGATACGGCCGCTCCCGGCATTGAAGCTGCGTCGCTCATTGAATTGACCCCTCTGTTGTTGTTAAGTGCGCCCGGTCCCCACCGGCCGTCATCTCACGACAAGATCATGCAGAGCGGCTAATGGAACCATCCATTTTTTCTTGAAACACTTGCTTTGCGCAGGGTCAGCACCCATGAAGATCGCCACCTGGAACATCAACGGCGTGAAGGCGCGCATCGACAATCTGCTTACCTGGCTGAAGGACAGTTCGCCCGACATCGCCTGCCTGCAGGAAATCAAGTCGGTCGACGAGACCTTTCCACGCCTCGAAATCGAGGCGCTCGGCTCTCACGTCGAAACCCATGGCCAGAAGGGTTTCAATGGCGTGGCGCTGCTATCCAGAACCTCGCCGGACGAGGTAACGCGCGGCCTGCCCGGAGACGACAGCGACGAACAGGCGCGTTTCATCGAAGGCGTCTGGTCGACGCCGTCCGGCGTGCTGCGGGTCGCCTCGCTCTATCTTCCCAATGGCAATCCGGTGGACACGGACAAGTTTTCCTACAAACTGGCCTGGATGGCGCGGCTTGAAGCCCATGCGCGCAGCCGGCTGGCGCTGGAGGAACCCTATGTGCTCGCGGGCGACTATAACGTGATCCCCGAACCGGAGGATTGCCATGATCCGCAGGCCTGGGAGGGCGATGCGCTGTTCAGGCCCGAGAGCCGGCAGGCTTTCCGGCGGCTGGAGAATTTGGGGTTCACCGATGCCATCCGCGCCGTCAGCGACGCGCCGGGGCTCTACACGTTCTGGGACTATCAGGGCGGAGCCTGGCAGAAGAACAACGGCATCCGCATCGATCACCTGATGCTTTCGCCGGAGGCTGCCGGCCGGCTGGAATCAGCGGATATCGAAAAGCATGTGCGCAGTTGGGAAAAGCCGTCCGATCACGTGCCCGCGGTGGTTCACCTGGCGCTGTGATGCAAGGTCGCGCCTGGGCGGCGGCCATGCTATGCTGCCCGGCATGGTGAAAGGACCGATCGCCAGCGCATGCCTGACCCTGCTCGCGAGCATCAGCACCGCGGCCGCCGATGCGAATTGCATGTGCCGGGCAAACGGGACCGAATACCCGCTGAACTCGGAGGTCTGCATCCTTTCCGGCGGTACGCCCTTTCTCGCTCGCTGCGTGATGGTGCTCAACAACACGTCGTGGCAGCGGCTCGGCGATTGCACCCAGGCAGGCGCGCCAGGCAACGGCACATCCTCCAGGGCCACAACAGCGGCGGCGCAATCGCAGCAGATGCCCGCGCTGTCACCGCCACCCGATGCGCTGTGCGAACCGGCGCGCTGGTCCGGCAAGGGCACGCCCCGGCCGAATTCCTGAACAAGGCGGCAGCCAAGCGAACGGGACGCGCCACCCTCAGCGAAACATGTTCCGGCTATACTTTTTTTGAAAAACAGATAGTTACACGAATTACTTGTAGCCATCCCTGAGGAACTGCTCGGCCAGTACCATCGCGGTGCGCCGGTCGCTCTCGGCGGCCAGTCCGAAAGCTTCTTCCTGCCGCACGCGGATCCAGGCCTGGTCTACCGGGCGGGCGCGTTCCAGGGCCGCAGTCAGCATGGCGAGACCGCGAACCATCTTGCCGTCCTGCACCAGCAGGTCACCCAGCAATGCCTCGGCCCGGTAGTGCCCCTTGCGCGCCGACAGCCGCAGCCAGCGCGCCGCCTGCTTCCGATTGGTGCGCCCGCCGTCGCCTTCCAGAAGCATCTTGCCCATTTCATATTGGGCGTCGGGATTGCCGAACATGGAGGCTGCCTGAAGATAAAGATCGCGGGCCAGGCGCGGGTCCGGGCGGATCGGCGATTTCGGGATGCCCCGGCGCACATAGCCGGCAAGCGCGACCAGCGCGTCGGATACATAGCTCTCGTTGGGGCTGCCCGGTTCCGCGCCCATCTGCACGATGTTGCGGAAAATCTTGAAGGCCTCGTAATCGTTGCGGCTGACGCCGTCGCCATCGGCATACATGCGGGCCAGCTTCCATTGGGCGCCGGCATGGCCCTTGTCGGCGGCATAGCGATAGGCCTCAATCGCTTCCTTCTTGTCGCCGCTGCGATAGGCATCGAAGCCAAAGCGGAACGCCGCCCACGGGTCTTTGCTCTTCTGCCCCGCACCGGGATCGAAGGCGGCTGCCTGCGTCACCGGGAGAACAAGCGCGAACGCCAGACCCAGAAGTCCGCTCGCCACCCGTCCGCTCAAACTGGTTTCTGTGCGCTGCACGTTCCGGCCCTGTTTTTCTTCTTGCCCGCAGCGCCAGTCTGTCTGCCGCCGCTCGCCCGGGACCCGCGATGGCGGGACGCCTTTTTCGATTGATCCCGGCGTGCTCCCGGTTTGTGGCGGGACTTGGGCAATCGAAGGGTCGGCCCTTTCCTACACGATGGCTCGTTTATTATCTGTTGCCGATGGGCAACAAGAAGAACCCTCCTGCCCCTTGCGGGGTGCTGGAAGCCCCGCGAACCGGGAATGCGCCTGCGGCCGTGAAACCGAAGCCGGATCAGAATTTATTTGGTGCGATTTGACACGTATCAAGGACAGCGATAGCAGAAAAATCGACCATAAGTAGTATTTAAGCAATGGCAGGAGGGACCAGCATGATGGAAGATACGAACGGATCGGCGCCGGCGGATGCCTCGCCAAGCACCATCGCCAATGACGGCAATGCCGAGGCAGCCGCCCAGGATGCAGCCGTAGTGGCCGAACAGGCGCCCGTCGCGTCCACCGCGCCAACTGCTGCCCAGATGCGCCACGATCCCCAGGCGATCGCCAAGCTGTTCGAGCAGGGCGTCTATCCCTACAAGTCCAAGATGAAGCGCGCTGCCTATGAAAAGGAAAAGGCGGCACTCCAGGTGGAATTGCTGAAGGCGCAGCGCTGGATCGAGGAAACCGGGCAGAAGGTGGTCATGCTGTTCGAGGGGCGCGATGCGGCCGGCAAGGGCGGCACGATCAAGCGCTTCATGGAGCATCTCAATCCGCGCGCGGCAACCGTGGTGGCGCTGCCGAAGCCGACGGAACGCGAGAAGACGCAGTGGTTTTTCCAGCGCTATATCCAGCACCTTCCGGGAGCCGGCGAAATGGTGCTGTTCGACCGATCCTGGTACAATCGCGCAGGCGTCGAGCGGGTGATGGGCTTCTGCACGCCGAGCGAATATCTCGAATTCATGCGCGAGGCGCCGGAAGTGGAAAAGATGCTCGCACGTTCGGGCATCCGTCTCTACAAGTACTGGTTTTCGGTTACCCAGGAAGAGCAATACCGGCGCTTCAAGGCGCGCGAGACCGACCCGCTGAAACAGTGGAAGCTCTCACCGGTAGACAAGGCCTCGCTCGACAAGTGGGACGACTATACCGAGGCCAAGGAGGCGATGTTCTTCTATACCGATACCGCAGATGCCCCCTGGACCATCATCAAGTCCAATTGCAAGAAGCGGGCGCGGCTCAACACGATGCGCCACTTCCTTTATTCCCTGCCCTATCCCAACAAGAACCGCCATGTCGTGCATGCGCCCGATCCGCTGATCGTGGGCTCGACGCATCACGTGATCGGCCAGGACGACCATATTCTCGGCAAGATGCTGCATCCGGATCTGCGGAAAGCCAATGGCGCGGCGGCAAACGCCGGCTGAACGGTTCTGCTTTGAGAAAACGCAATGGCCGGGCGCACTGCGCCCGGCCATTTCCTGTCCAGCACGGCCATCATGCGGGGTGCCGGGCGGCTTGCGCCCGTCCCTCGCCTATCCGGCTTCGCGCAGGCGCTGAAGCGCCGTTTCCAGCCGCGCGGCGGTTTCCTTCGCCTCGGTCAGTTTTTCACGTTCGGCATCCACGACCTCCGGCTTGGCATTGGCAACGAATTTCTCGTTCGCCAGCTTCTTCTCGATGCGTGCGGCCTCGTCGGCGGCCTTGGCATGAGCCTTTTCCAGCCGGGCGGTCTCGGCCTTGAGGTCGATCAGGTCGCCGAGCGGGAGGCAAACGGTCGCCTCGCCGACAACGATCTGGGCGGCACCGCGCGGCGCCTCGTCGGCCGTGGCAATGCTCTCGATGCGCGCCAGCCGCCTGATGGCCGCGTCATGGCGCTCCAGCCGGGCCCGGGTCGCTGCATTGGCGCCGGTGATGACCAGCGGCGCCATCGCGCCGGCCGGCACGTTCATCTCGGCACGAACCGAGCGCACGCCCGATACCAGGTCGACCAGCCAGTTGATGTCGGCGGCCGCCTCGCCATCCTCGAAGGCGGGTTGCGGCCATGCGGCATGGCACAGCAATCCGTCGCGGGCGGCGGTGTGGTCCCACAACTCCTCCGTCATGAAGGGCATGAAGGGGTGGAGAAGCTTGTACGTCTCCTCCAGGACATGGGCTGCGCAGGCGCGCGCTTCCGCCTTGGCGGTCTCGTCCTCGCCGTTGAAGACGGGTTTCAGCAGTTCCAGGTACCAGTCGCAGACCTGGTTCCAGACGAAGCGGTAAACCGCGCCCGCCGCGTCGTTGAACCGGTAGGCTTCAATCGCCTGGGTGACGGTGCGCGACGTGCGGGTCAGTTCGGAGAGGATCCAGCGGTTCACCGGGTCGGCTGCCGTTTCGGGCGCGAAACCGGGATCGCGGCTGACGCCGTTCATCTCGGCGAAGCGGGTCGCGTTCCACAGCTTGGTGCCGAAATTGCGGTAGCCGGCGATGCGGGCCGGATCCAGCTTCACGTCGCGGCCCTGGGCCGCCATGATCGCCAGCGTGAACCGCAGCGCGTCGGCGCCATAGTCGTCGATCAGTTCCAGCGGATCGATGACGTTTCCCTTCGACTTCGACATCTTGGCGCCGTTCTTGTCGCGAACCAGCGCATGGACATAGACCGTGTGGAACGGCTCCTCGTCCATGAAATGCAGACCCATCATCATCATCCGGGCGACCCAGAAGAAGATGATGTCGAAACCGGTGACCAGCACGTCCGTCTGGTAGTATTTCTTCAGTTCGGGCGTCTTGTCGGGCCAGCCGAGCGTGGAGAACGGCCAAAGGGCGGACGAGAACCACGTGTCGAGCACGTCCTCGTCGCGTTCCAGGATCTCGCCCGGACGGAAGTTCTCCAGCTTCTCCTCGACCCAGGCCTTCCACGGCCCTTCATGCGAGATATAGTGCTGAATGGCCGCTTCGAGCGCCGTTTCCTCGTCCTTTTCCACGAAAACCTGGCCGTCCGGGCCGTACCAGGCCGGGATCTGGTGTCCCCACCAGAGCTGGCGGGAAATGCACCAGGGCTGGATGTTCTCCATCCAGTCGAAATAGGTCTTCTCCCAGTTCTTCGGCACGAAGTTCGTGCGCCCTTCCCGCACGGCGGCGATGGCCGGCCTGGCGAGTTCGGCCGCGTTCACATACCATTGGTCGGTCAGGTAGGGCTCGATCGGCACACCGCCACGGTCGCCATGGGGGACCATGTGGACATGCGGCTCGACGGCTGCCAGCAGACCCAGTTCGTCCATCTTGGCGACCACGAGCCTGCGCGCCTCGAAACGGTCCTTTCCGTCAAGATCCTCCAGCGTCTGGAGCAGCTTGCCTTCCTGCCGCAAGCCTTCCAGAAACGCATCATTCTCCTTGAGCGTGATCCGGCCATCAATGGTCATGATGTTGATGGCCGGCAGGTCGTGACGCTTGCCGACGTCGAAATCGTTGAAATCGTGGGCCGGCGTCATCTTCACCGCTCCGGTGCCCGCTTCCGGGTCCGGATATTCGTCGGCCACGATGGGGATGCGCCGTCCGACCAGCGGCAGGATGACGTGCTTGCCGACCAGATCGCGGTAACGCGGATCGTCGGGATGGACCGCCACGCCGGTGTCGCCGAGCATGGTCTCGGGCCGCGTTGTGGCGACAACGAGATAGTCGCGCGTCTCGTAGCCGGCGGGCTCGCCGTCGGAGGGCTTCCACGCGATGCGGTTGCCTTCCTCGTCGAGATTGTAGGGGTGCTCGTATGTCAGGCCATCAGCCAGCGGATAACGGAAATGCCAAAGGTTGCCTTTGGTCTCGATCTGCTCGACCTCAAGGTCAGAGATCGCCGTCAGCAGCCTGGGATCCCAGTTGACAAGGCGCTTGTCCTTGTAAATCAGCCCTTCCTTGTAAAGCGTGACAAAGACTTCAAGAACGGCTTTCGAGAGGCCTTCATCCATGGTGAAGCGCTCGCGCGCCCAGTCGCAGGAAGCGCCCAGCCTCTTGAGCTGGTTGAAGATCATGCCGCCGGACTCGTCCTTCCACTGCCAGACGCGCTCGACAAAGGCTTCGCGCCCCAGGTCGCGGCGGTGCGGCTCCTGGCGCTCGGCCAGTTGACGTTCCACCACCATTTGCGTGGCAATGCCCGCATGGTCCATGCCCGGCTGCCAGAGCACGTCCTTGCCCCGCATGCGCTCGAAACGGACAAGGATATCCTGCAGCGTATTGTTCAACGCATGACCCATGTGCAGCGATCCGGTGACATTGGGCGGCGGGATCACGATACAGAAGGTCTCCGCGCCCGGTTCGGCGCCGGTGCCGGCGCGGAACGCATCGGCCTCATCCCATTTCTTCGCGATCCGGGGCTCGATGGCCGCCGCGTCATAGGTCTTGTCAAGCATGAATAACCTGCTGGAGCATCGGATAAAGATGATGGCTGGTAAATCCGAACGCCCGCGCCAAGTCAACCGCACGCCGGTGGCAATCAGCCGCGCGTCGCGGTCGAATCAAGGGAAGCGGCGGCTGGCCTTTGCCGTCGCGAGCGTCTTGCCGCCGGAATCGAGTGCCTCGACCGAAAACCGGTAGGTATGCGGGCTCGGCGGACACGGACCCTTGTAGCGGAAAGCGCCATAGGGCAGCGTCGCGCTGCTTCCGCCGCTCCATTTCACCGTGCCGCCGCCATGGGGATAATCGGGCTTGTCCAGGTCGACCATGCGAAAGCGCAACCTTGCGGTGCCTTTCGGAACCGCCGACAACTTCATCGGCGGCGATTTCGCGTCAAAGCATTTCTTCGTCGGACCCCAGGAAAAACTCAGGCCCATGGCCGAGGCCGGCAAGGCGAAGGTCACGCCAGCCATCACCATTGCCATGAAAAGGGTTCGCACCATGTCGTCTTTCCTCCGCTTGTTCATCCCGGGCGGAAGGATCCCCCGCCATGGACGGCTTGGCAAGCGGCAGGGATGCGACATTTTTCCCGATCGGCGGGCACGATCAAACCCTAAAAGGCGGCCGTACCGGAACGCCCGGTCAGGCCGCCGGTTGCCGTCAGCCGCGCGCGATGCGCTCTATTTCCTCGCGAACCAGCCGTTCGACGAGAACCGGAAGATTGTTGTCCAGCCAGTCCTGCAACATGGGACGCAGCATTTCCTGCGCCATCTCGTCGAAGCTTTTCTGGCGCGAGGCCATGAAGGCTTCCTTCAGTTCATCGAAAGAGCCAGCGACCTGGCGGCCGGCATCCGGTGACATGAGCGCGGCCCGCGCGCCATTCAGCGCGACGGTCTCCGACCGGCCGGTCGTGACATGCTCATCCGGAAATTCCGGGGCAGCCTGTTGCGGCTGCACCGGCCCGGCCTGCGCCGTCGCCTCGGCATGAAACGCCGCCGGCTCACCGGTTGTCGATGCAGCCATTTCGTCATCGCCTTCCAGCGCCGGCGTCATGTCGGTGCCGGGTTCCACATCCTGCGCGGTGGCATCGAAGGACGAATCCGGGTCTTCTTCCTCCCGGTCCTCGCGCGCCAACCTGCGCTGGACTTCGGCCAGCGTGATGGCGGCCGATGCCATGCCCGGTCCGGCGACCTGGGTCTCGGCCTCATCGTCCGGCTCGTTGCCCATATCGGCGATGGCGTCGCGAAAGGCCGAGATGTCGGCTTCACGCCGCACCTGAACCGGCTCGCTGGCCGCGGCTTCGGCTGGCTTCTGGGGCGCAACGGCTGCCGGTGGCGCATCGTCGCGCGTGTGTTCGGTTTCCTCAATGATCTTGCGAATGGAGGCGAGTATTTCCTCCATCGAGGGTTCGCGTTGCGCGCCGCCTGCCTGTGCCATCGCCTGTCTGCCGCCTTTGACCTGCTGCCTGTCTGCCGAAACCGCGTCCCGGCGTCGAATCATTCATCAAGCGTAGACGAGGTTCCGGCAAATGAGAATCCCCGCTTCCGATCCCCTGCAACTTGCCAACAGCTTTTCGCAGACAGCGGCGCCAAAGAAAAAAGCCGCCCGGCGGCGGCTTTTCGTCGTGGTTGCTGGTCTTTCCCGTCTCAACGGCCGTCAGGCGTGCGCAGGCCGTACCACTTGTCCTTGACCGCCTCGTAGTGCTCTTCGGGCTTGTACTCGACAACCTGAAGGTTGAGCTTGGGCACCGAAAGGTCGCCGGTCGACGACAGGATGGCATAGCTGGCAACGACAAGATCGCGCTCGGCCTGAAGCAGGGTGAGCTGCGCGGTGATCACGTCGGCCTGTGCGTTCAACACGTCCAATGTGGTGCGCTGACCGACATTGCGCTCTTCAATCACGCCGTTCAGGGCAAGACGGGCCGCACTCACGAGGTCCTTGTTGGCGACAAGCGCCGTCTTGGCCGCCATGTACTGGTGCCAGGCCGCCGTCGCGTTCTGCCGGAGCTGGTCGCGCACGACATCGATATTGATCTGCGCCTGCCCGAGCTGCTCCTTGGACTGGCGAACCGTCGCGGAGGCACGGCCACCCTGATAGATCGGCACGCGGACGGTCAGACCCACGCTGCCGGAATCGTATTCCTGGTAATTGTGGGTGTTTGGCGCCGTGATCTGGTTACGGTAGTTGCGGCTCAGATTGGCTTCGGCCGACACCTGCGGCAGAAATGCCCCTTCATTGGTCTTGACCACATAGGCTGCGGCATCCGCCAGATACTTGTTCGCCTGGATGGCCGGGTGATTTGCCTCGGCGCGCGCCAGAACGCTGTCGAGCGACGGCGGCAAGAGCCGGTCGAGCGGGGAAGCCGGGCTGAGCTTGCCGGGCTCGTTGCCGATGATCTGGCGATAGGTCGCCTCGCTCGCACGGGCCTGGGCCTGGGCGGCGGAAAGCTGGGCACGGGCCGCCGACCGGCTGGCCTCGGCCTGCGCGACATCGGTTCGTGTTCCCTCGCCGACGTCGAAACGCGAGCGGGCCGCGCGGACCTGCTCTTCCAGGAATTCGAGGTTGCGCTGGCGCAGAACGGCGATCTGACGGTCGCGGATGACGTCCATATAGGCCGAAGCAGCATCAAAAAAGACGTTCTGACCGGAATTGCGAAGGTTCTCGCGCGCGGCGAGGACACGGGCCTTTGCGGCCTTCACCGAGTTGCGCGTCTGGAAACCGTCGAAAAGCGCCTGCGAAATCGAGATGCCGAAGCTGCCGGTCGAGAGCCTGGCGCCGCCATTCAGGCCGCTATAGCTGTAATTGATGGAGCCGACGCCATTGATGACGGGACGGTAGCCCGACTTGGCGATCGCCACGCCCTCATCCTGGATCCGGACACCCGCACGGTCCGAATTGAGCTGCGAATTGTTGGCATAGGCTTTCTGCAACGCGCCTATGATGGTTTCGGCAGATACGGAACCCGCCGGCCACGCAATCATCGGCATGACAGCGACAATCGCCTTCAGTGTGATGGACAAACGCGCCACAACTTCACCTTTCAGTACTTTGGTCGGTGCTTCTCTCTCATTCCCGGTCCCGGCCCCCACCGGGTCAAGAGCGCTGCCCGCGCTCCGCCTTCAAATGCAAGCGCATTTGTACAGTGAAGTCAAAACTGAAATTGAACCTTCGGCTCAAAACCCGGCAACAGGCGGACAGAACAGTTGAAGGCCCTGCGCCCTGAAACCACGTTGCCATCCCTGACGTATATGCTTGCAACGCCTGCGTTCCCCACACCTTCTACAGCAACGAGACGCCCGCCGTCACGCAATTGGTCCTTGAGCGCCTGCGGCACTTCGTCCACCGCGCCGTCGATCAGGATGACGTCGTAGGGCGCTTCCTGCGCACATCCATCGCGCAGCGGACGGTTGAGAACGACGACATTGTCATAACCAAGTTCGGACAACGCATCGGTTGCCCTGGCCGCCAGATCCTCATCGGCCTCGATGGCGATAACCGAGGAGGCCAGCCGGGACAGGATCGCAGCCGAATAGCCCGTCGTGCAGCCGACATCGAGAACGACATCGTCCGGCTTGATCGCTGCAAGCTGCACCAGCTTGCCCAGCGGCGAAGGCTCCATCAGGTAGCGGCCGGCTGCGACCTCGATGTCCTCGTCGATATAGGCGAGGTCACGCTTGCGCGCCGGCACGAAAGCCTCCCGCGGGACGGACAGGAATGCTTCGAGCACGTCCAGCGCGGATATGCTTGTCGTGCGAAGCTGGCTGTCCACCATATGGCGGCGAAGGAGCGAGAAATCCGAAGTCATGTTACCTGCCCATCTGCGTTCCGGCACTTGACCGGCCGGCTTCCTGCTTCACCGTCCCTGCCCGCCAGCGGATGGGGTTTCCGGTGTGCAGACGGGGCACCACGGGACAAATCAGCCCGACATTCCGGCACTTGTGAAAGTCCGGAACAATAAAAAGCGCGCTGGAGGCCTCGCCCGGAATCGAACCGGGGTGCAAGGATTTGCAGTCCTCTGCGTAACCACTCCGCCACGAGGCCGCCACACGTCTCGCCCGCAAGTGCGGGCACCGCTTTTTCGCTGCGCCCCGGCAACGCCCTTGCGACAGCGCGAACCGAATAGACCGTTGGGCGGGGACCCGCAAGAGGGAAATCGCGTTCAACAGCCGACCGATGCGGATTATCCCAAATTGCTGCCGCACTGTTGCAAAGGACAGACACTTCGCACGCGCACGGCATCTGCGCGGAGCCGGCGCCTGGCAATTCGGTCGATTCAGCGGGTTTGGCCGCGCCCGTTGCCGCCGCCATTGCCGTTGCGCCGCCCCCATTTCACCGCGGCTCGCCGCCGCCAGCGCCGGATGGAGGGCGAATCATGGCTCAACACCAGAAGCCCGAGCGGAATCATCCAGAATCCGAGAACGGGCAAAAAGCCGAGGAAACCGAAGGCCACCAAGGCGAAGCCGAGGGACCGGCGGACAATCACCGAACGCGGCAGGTGATAGGCCCGGCCGAACAGATGCATGCGCGGCCGGGCCGGTTTTCTTTCGCTTTCCATCAGCAGCCGCATTCGCCTTTCCCATGTTTCCAGCCTGCGCGTCCGGCGAAGGGTTCGCGCGGGCAACTGGCCGGTCTGCAGACGATGTAGGTGCCCTCCCGGTCGGCTCAAACGGTTTTCAACATTTTTTTGATTTTGCGCCTTGGCAAAACCGAATCCGGTTTGCTATAGGCAGCGCACTCCAACGCGAGCAGGCCTTCCCCGGTAGCTCAGTGGTAGAGCAACCGGCTGTTAACCGGTTGGTCGCTGGTTCGAATCCGGCCCGGGGAGCCAACCTTTTCAAAAAGTTAGCTAGAAGTTTCAAGGCATGCGAAAGCGGCCCAAAGCCAAGTGGCGTCATCTTGGCAATGCAGTCTGCAACGCGCCTGGCGAAACGGAAAAGCCCGACGCAATGGCCGATCGATCCTGATGGGGACATGGCCGGCAATATCGCGCCGGGTGAGCGTTACACGAACATTCGCCAGCCGGTTTATCCACACCGCCTCGACTGCATAGTCGTTTCATGCCCTGGAAGCGCACGTGGCCCGACAAGCCGCATGATTCCGTCTTTTCCCGCCATTGCGTGGACATTGGCCGCAGATTCCGGCTCCACGACGGCAAGCGGTGGAGACGGCATGAATTTAAGCAAATTTGAATGTATGCAAACGATATTTACACCGCAAGCGGGGCTGCGTTAGAGATCAGACCGGTATGAATGGGGCAGGCAAGACGCGGATCGGTGGGGCGCATGCATTTGAGAAAACACTATGGTCGGGTTGCCAAAGCTGCGCTCGCCGGTTCAGTTCTTTATGCATCGCCGGCGGCGGCGCAGTCGGTTCTGGAACGCGTATTGAGCCAGATTGACGGCGTGAGCAAGGCGGTTCCCGTCAACGGCGTCTATGCGAACATTGCTGAATCAATTGGACAACCTGGCCTCGTTTCTGTGACCGAAAGCGTTCCGGCAACATTCGAGAATGCACCGGATGATACAACGATATGGTACGTCAGGGATTTTCCTGACAGTCCGGATATCAATATTATATTGACCAGATCAGATATTGGCAAAACATACTCTGCTAGCAGTGGGCTATACTCAACAGAACTGACCGCACTTGGAATTGAAGAAATTTCAATCGGTTTGGATGGATCTATAACAATAAAAGACGATGACAGCAATTCTGTTGCGACTTTGATAGATGTGTCAAGATATTCTCCGCCTTATAAAGCGTATGAGTTAAATACCATTGGCGGCATAACAAGAACATTAGGAGCCGATGCCGTAGCTTATGATTTGGGTCCGGAAGTGGTTTTATTGCCGGAGAGTTACATAGACCTATGCTGCTCATCTGAATTCAAGGTATATGTCGACCAAACGCGTCTCGTGGAAGGGCCTTACTACTCGTCCTTGATCGACGGCAGCATCACCAACACGATCTCAGGCGTGACGGCTGCCACCGAGCAAGCCACTACCGACGCAATAGCGGGGATCGAATACACCCTGCCCACACTCAATTTCGGCAACATCGCCACCACGGCGCTGGGCGCGGTGAACACCGGCGAGATCACGCTGGGCGTGAACTCAGTGGTCGACGAGGCGGCGACAGTGAAAACCCGCGCCGTTCGGTCAACGCTTGGCGTTGTCGGTGGTTCTGCCGATACAGGCGCGCTCGTCCTCAACGTCGCCAGCAACAGTTCGGCCGTCCAGGGCAGCGTGGACAATATGCTGATCGCCGTGAACGGGTCGTTCGGCAACATCGCCACCACGGCGCTGGGCGCGGTGAATACCGGCACGATCACCAGCGGCGTGAACGCCGCCGTGGCCGGGATTACCGGGCTGGCCGGCCAATAGACCGGCGCTGCCTTTTCCGTTGCCGCGCAATCCGGCGGAATGACACGCCGGCAGGGCAAAAGGATAGAGGACCGGTCCCTGGCGGAAGCCGCCGGTGTCCCTTCCGCTGCGCAAGGGCGGCTGCCACACCAGAGCCAGCCTTTCAAATCATGGGGGCCAGGCGGCGGAACAATCCGTCGCGATGAAGCAGCGCGCTTTCATCAAGAACAGTCGTTGCCACGACCCGGCCCAGAAGCAGGTTGTGGGAGGCATGGGAGATGAACCGTTCCAGCCGGCAATCGAAACTGGCGACAGTGCCCTCCAGCACCGGTGAACCGGTCTCCAGCATGGTCCACCTGCCCTTTGCGAAGCGCGCACGGGCAGAAAGCTTGGCTGTGGAGAAAAGGCGGGCGATTCCATGCTGGCTCTCGGACAGGAAATTGACCGCGAATGCGCCGCTGGCCATCATCGCCGGCAGCGCCGGTTCATGCTCGTTGACGCAGACCAGAAGCGTTGGCGGCGCCAGCGCGACAGGGCAGACCGACGTCGCGGTCAGGCCGTTGCGGGCGCTGCCGCTGGAGGCTGTGACCACGGCCACCGACGCCGCCACCTGGCGAATGGCCGCCTTGAACCCGGCCTCGGACACGGCATCGGCAGCCGGCGAGCCGTCGGTCCCGGGTATGGCGCTGGTCTTCATGGCGACCTCATGGAAGGCCGGCAGCACGGCGCAAGGCATAGATCGGATCGGACGGCGCCGTGGCGCCAATCGGCAGGCGCGGCCCGAACCGCTCGGTTTCGCTTTCTTCGGGCGGGGTCTGTTCCTCCACCCAGTCATAGACGACGGTGCGGTCGGCAACACGCCATTCGCCGTTGCGCTTCTCCATGCGGTCGCAATAGCGCCCGGCCAGAAGGTATTGGCGGATCGTTCCCTCGCGGTCGGGGCCACGTTGCAGGGCGTTGAAGTAGCTCTCGACGATGGCGACATCCGGGCCGGCGAACTCGATGAGGATGTTGGCAACCTGGTGCACGTTGCGCGGTCCGGCCTGAAACACCTTCAGCGCATGGGCGATGAAGCCTTCCGCTGACCCGTCATAGGCGCCATGGCAATCATGGGCATCGGGCCAGTAGGCGCCGCGCAGCGCCGCTTCGTCGGCACGGTCGATACCGCGGCAATAGCGAAAGATGCAATCGCGGATGGCCTCGCGGTCCATGAGTTCGGTGAGTCTGTCCTGATCCATGGAAGGCAAACCTTTCTTCGAGGGGAACGGATCCTTCAGCCGCCGCTTCCGGGCGGGGCCGGGTTGAAGGGCGTCTCGGGAATTCCCGTGGCGCCAAGCCCTTCGATGGCATGAAGGCATCCGCCTTTCGGGTGTCTGGAGATGGCGCGGCCGGAACCGGAATCCATGATCGAGGTGACATAGAGCGTGGCCATGTCCGGTCCGCCAAATGCCAGGCTCGACGGCAGGTCCGTGGGCGCGTCCAGCAGGCGGTCCAGTTCGCCATCGGGCGTGAAGCGGGCGATCTTGCCCACCTGGATCAGGCAGGTCCAGAGGCAGCCTTCGCTGTCCACCGTGGCACCATCGGGGCCCGAGCCCCAAAGTGCGGTATCGACAAAGACGCGCGGCGCGCCGATATCCGCGTCGGCGGGGCCATAGGGCCAGGCGCGGATGACCCGTTCCAGGCTGTCGGCAAAATACATGATCCGCCCGTCCGGGCTGAAGCTCAGCGCATTGGAAATACGGATGCCCGTTGCGAAGACGCGTGTCCTGCCTGCACCATCGAGGCGCCAGAGGCTGCCCAGCGGATCGGCATGCACGCCCATCGAGCCGCACAGAAAGCGGCCCTGCCGGTCGGTCTTGCCGTCGTTGAACCGGATGGCCGGATCGGCCGGTTCAGGGCGGAAGAGCGGCGTGAAGTCCCCTGTCGCCCTGTCCATCAGCCAGATGCCGTCGGCAAGGCCGCAGACAAGGCCGTTGCCTTCGGCCAACGCGACAGACCCGATCATGGACGGGGTCCGCCACCGATGCATTTCCCCGCTTGCCGGATCGAGGCAGCGGATCAGCCGCGACACCCCGTCGACCCAGTAGAGCCGGCCCGACCTGTGGTCCCAGACCGGGCTTTCGCCCAGCATGTCGGGCGTATCGCAAACGATGCGGATCTCGGGCGTCATGGTGGAGCCTTCAGGACAGGAAAACGGACGGCGGAGAGCCGGAGCCCTCCGCCGCAGCCTTGGGAGGCCTTACTGCTTGAGCAGCGGACAGGCGCTGTTTTCCGGCGAGCGCCAGACCTGCTCGGGATCGAGCGTCGCGATGACGTTATAGTAGTCGTACGGTCCCTTGGATTCTTCCGGCGACTTGACCTCGACGGAAAGCGACGGACGCATGACCTGGCCATCGGCACGGATCGAGACATTGTCGAACTGGAAGTCGTTGATGGGCGTTTCGCGCATCTTCGACATGACCGCCGTGCCCTCGTCGGTTCCTGCCGCCTTGACCGATTTCAGGTAGTGCGTCACGGCGCTGTAGGTCGTCATCTGGGCTTCGTTGGGGAAGCGGTCGTCAAACGCCTCGCGATAGCGCTTGGCGAATTCGCGCGTGCCTTCGTTCAGATCCCAGTAGGTCGGCGTGGTGAAGCGTACGCCTTGCAGGGCCTGGAGGCCGATGGAATGGGCATTGTTGATGAACATGCCCAGCGGCGCGAGGTTCTGGCCGCTCTGGGTGATGCCGAACTCTGCCGCCTGCTTGATGGCATTGCCGAGGTCGTTGCCGGCATTGGCAAGGGCTATGACATCGGCGCCGCTGGCCTGGGCCTGCAGCAGGTAGGACGAGAAATCGTTGGAATTGAGCGGATGCAGCACGGACCCCACGACTTCGCCGCCGCCAGCCTCGATGAAGCCGGTGGAATCCTCCTGCCAGACCTTGCCGAAGGTGTAATCCACCGTAATGAAGTAGAAGGTCTTGTTGCCGGCCTGAAGCAGCGCGTTGGTGGTCGCCTTGGCCATCGCATAGGTGTCCTGCATCCACTGCGTGGTCATGGCGTTGCACTTGTCATTGGTGAAGAAACTGGCAGCCGAACCGGCCAGAAGGTAAGGCTTGTTCTTTTCCTTCATCATGTCGCTGATGGCCGCGGCGATCGAGGATGCCGAGCAGCCGACAATGGTGTCGACGCCCTCCTGGTCGATCCATTTCAGCGCGGCAGCCATGCCGATATCCGGCTTGTTCTGGTCGTCGGCGACGACGATCTCGATCTTCTTGCCGTCGATCTCGCCGCCGGCGTCGGCGACCGCGAGACGGGCAGCCACGACGGAGCCTGGTCCGCAATTGTCGGCATAGGGGCCGGACTGGTCATTCATGATGCCGATGCGGATGATATCGTCCGAAATCCCCTCGGCCGACACGGCGAAAGGGGTGAGAACGGTCGAAGCGGCCAGAAGGACCGCGGCGCCGATCTTGTGTGTGTTCTTCATGTCAATTCCTCCACTGGGTTTGTGTCTTCTCACTGCACGTAGAGACGGCGACCCTCCCGCGCGCCGTCAGGAAAAGGCGTAGGTGATGCCACCGTCGACAAAGAGCATGTCGCCGGTGATGAAGCCTGCCTCGTCGCTGGCCAGGAAGACGGCCGCATTGGCCACGTCTTCCGGCGTGCCGAGACGGCCGACCGGCATGCGCTGACGGCGCCGTTCCCAGGCCTCGTCGGTGACGACGCGATTGGCGCCTTCGGTCGGCGTCGGACCCGGCGCAATGGCGTTGACGCGAATGCCGCGCGGACCGAACTCCGCGGCCGCCGAGCGCGTCGAGGCCGCAACCGCCGCCTTGACGGCGGAATACATGATGCCGTTCTTCATCGCGAGCACGGCGGCCGGCGAAGCGATATTGACGATGGCGCCGCCACCGGCATCCGTCATGCCATCCATGACCGCCTGATAGCCCCAGATCACGCCCTTGAAACCGACATCGACCATGCGCCCGACCAGTTCCTCGGTCTGCTCCTCAAGCGGGCCATAGCGGTTGTACATCGCGTTGTTGACGAGGATCGTGACCGGACCGAAAGCCTCTTTCGCCGCGGCCACAGCCCTGAAGACATCATCACGGCTGGCGACATTGCCGGACAGGGCCACTGCCTCGCCGCCGGCATCACGAATGGCGGCGGCAGCCTGCCCTGCGACGTCCGCCTTGAGGTCGAGCACGGCCACACGCGCGCCCTCACGGCCAAAAGCCTCTGCGATGGCACGGCCGATGCCGCGACCGCCACCGGTGACGAGCGCGACCCGGCCCTGAAGGCGGCCGCTCATGTCCGCGCTCCCACAGAAGGAAACCGCACTCGCCGCGCCCTGCCGAAAAATATCACAGGTTGTATGCCAAACCGGATGTCCGAACGCCTGCATTGCATGGCGAGCCACCTCCCCTGACGGAAAATCCACCCGGCTTCCCGTCTCATTATTCCTGTTCGAAGCCTTGTTTCCGGCTTGACGGAAACAGCTTGTCACGGGCACCCGGGGGTGACCAGAACCATTTCATCCTTGCGGTCCAGTTTCACATTTCTGAAAATGGACCCGTCGAAGGGAGACCGACAATGCAGACGTCCCAGGTCAAATCCGCCACGCGTGCCATTGAAATTCTTGACTTTTTCAAGCGTATCAAGGAACCCTGCGGCATGTCCGACATCGCCCAGGCGCTGGGTTATCCGCAGTCGAGCACGACCGTCCTCCTGAAGACGCTGGTGAACCTCGGCTATCTGAATTTCGACCGTGTCGAGCGATTGTATTTTCCGACACCGAAGGTAACGGCGCTGGGCGACTGGATCCCGCGCGCATTGTTCGGCAGCACACGCGTGCTGGAAGCCATGCATGACGTGCATGCTGCAACCGGAGAGACAGTCTCGATCAACGCCCGCAACGACATCTATCTGCAATATGTGCAGATCATCCAGTCGATCCACGCCATGCGATTCCATGTCGATGAGGGAACGCTGCGCTTCCTCACCCATTCGGTGGTGGGCTGGGTGCTGCTCTCCACGCTGCCGGACGAGAAGATCGACAATATCGTACGGCGGACCAATATCGCCATCGAGAAACCGGCAGAGCGCGTCAAGACCGCCAGCATCATGGCGGAGGTCGAGCAGATCCGGGCGCAGGGTTACGGATATACCGAGAACATACCCTTTCTCGGCGGCGCGACGCTGTGCGTGCTGCTGCCGGTCACCATTCACAACCAGCCGGTCGCGCTCGGGCTCGGCGGCGTGGTGGACAGGGTGCGGGCAAACCGCGAACGCTATCTCGTCGCGCTGCAGCGGGCGGCGAAGTCGATCCAGCATTCCGATCCGTTCGACATGCCGATCGATATCGAAATCTGATTGCCGCCGGCCTCAGCCATTCTTGCTGGCCGCCGCCCTTTCGCTCACCGGTGCCTGCGTGGACGACACCCCGCCAGCCTCCTTTCGCCGGGCGATCCAGCGTGCAAGCGCGGAGAGTTCGCCGACAAATCCGCGGCGGAAGAAGATGATCACCACAAGCAGGATGACACCCTGGAGGATCAGCGCCCATTCGCCGAAGCCGGCCAGTTCGTCATTCAGCCAGATGATGATGCCGGCGCCGAAAAGCGGTCCTGTCAGCGTTCCAAGCCCGCCGAGCAGGGTCATGATGATGACCTCGCCAGACACCTGCCAGGAGGCATCGGTCAGGGTGGCGAACTGGTAGACGGTCGCCTTCATGCCTCCGGCCACACCGGCCATTGTGGCTGACAGCACGAAGGCGACGAGCTTCACCCTTTCGGGTGAAAAGCCGAGCGATTCCACGCGCTGCTGGTTGTCGCGCACCGCCTTCAGCACTTCGCCATAGGGTGAATTGACGATGCGGTAGTAAGCGGCAATCGCCAGGATCGCCATGGCGAGGACCACGTAATAGTAGGTAAAGCTGTCATCGACGTTGATGAAACCGAACAGCGGGTTGCGCGGAATGGCCTGCATGCCGTCCTCGCCGCCGGTGAACTCGCTTTGCAGCAGCACGAAGAAGACGAGCTGCGAGAAGGCCAGCGTGATCATGGCAAACTGGATGCCCTGCCGGCGGATGGCGAGATAGCCGACAACCAATCCCAGCATGCCTGCCACGATGCCGCCAAAGGCGATGGCCAGTTCCACCGAAATGCCGGTCGTCTTGAGGGCAAGCCCTGTCATATAGGCGGCGGTGCCGAAAAACATGGCATGGCCGAAGCAAAGCAGCCCGGTATAGCCCAGCAGCAGGTTGAACGAACAGGCGAAGACGACGAAACACAGGATCGTCATCAGCAGGACCGGATAGAGGAAAAAGGGCGCGGCCAAAGCAGCGGCGAGACCCAGGGCCAGGGCCAGATGGACCGGTTTCATCACATGGACTCCTTGCCGGAAAAGAGGCCTGCGGGCCGGAAGAAGAGGGCTGCCGCCATGAACAGGAAGATGACCACGGACGCGGCTTCCGGATAGAAAACCTTGGTCAGCCCTTCCACGACACCGAGCGCATAGCCGGCAACCACCGCGCCGGCGATCGACCCCATGCCGCCGATGACGACGACGGCGAAGACCACGATGATGACATTCGACCCCATGGAGGGCGAGACCTGGTAGATCGGTGCGGCCAGCACACCCGACAGGGCCGCCAGGCCGACGCCGAAGGCATAGGTGAGCGTCATCATCCGCGGCACGTTGATGCCGAAGGATTCCACGATATGCGGTTTCTCGTTGGCGGCGCGCAGATAGGCACCCAGCTTGGTATGCTCGATCAGCAGCCAGGTTCCGATGCAGGTGACGAGCGAGAAGACCACCACCCAGAGCCGGTAATAGGGCAGGAACATGAAGCCGAGATTCACACCGCCGGGAATGGGGTTCTGATAGGGTATGCCGGTGGAACCGAATTGCTGGCGCACAAGGCCTTCCAGCACCAGCACCATGGCATAGGTGGCCAGCAGGCCGTAGAGGTGGTCGAGGTTCTGCAGCGGGCGAAGGATCAGGCGTTCCATCGCCATGCCGAAGACAGCGACGATGATGGGCGCGACAAACAACGCGCCCCAATAGGGCAGGCCAAGCGTTGTCAGCAGAATCCAGGCCACGAAGGCGCCCAGCATGTATTGCGCGCCATGGGCGAAATTCACGACGTTCATCAGGCCGAAAATGATGGCCAGTCCCATGGACAGCATGGCGTAGAACGAGCCGTTGATGAGGCCGAGGAGCACCTGCCCCATCAGCAACTGGATGGATATGTTCTCGAACATGGCGCTCATACCCCCAGATATGATTTGACCCGGTCCATGCCGGTGTCGAATTCGTCACGCGTCAGGATATCGACGACCTTGCCATGTTCGACCACGACATGGCGATCGGCCACCTTGCGCGCGAAACGCAGGTTCTGCTCGACCAGCAGAATGGTGAAACCCTGTTTCTTGAGCTTCTGGATGATGGCACCGATCTCCTGCACCACGACGGGAGCAAGCCCTTCGCTCGGCTCGTCGAGCAGGAGCAGGCGCGAGCCGGTGCGCAGGATGCGTGCAATGGCCAGCATCTGCTGTTCGCCGCCCGAAAGCAGGGTGCCACGGCTGGCCGCCCTTGCGCGCAGGTTCGGGAAAGTGGCGTAGAGATCGGCATCCGACATGCCGCCTTCGCGCAGGACCGGTGGCAGGAACATGTTCTCCCTGACCGACAGGCCGGAGAAGATGCCGCGTTCCTCCGGGCAATAGGCAATGCCCTTGCGGGCGATCTCGTAGGTGCGCCGCCCGATCAGTTCCTCGCCATCGAGCCGGATGGAACCGGTGCGCTTTTGCAGAAAGCCCATGATGGAGCGAAGCGTCGTGGTCTTGCCGGCGCCGTTACGCCCGATCAGCGTCAGCAATTCGCCTTCCCGGACATCGAAGGTCATGCCGTGCAGGACCTTGGATTCGGCGTACCATGCGTTCAGGTTTTCAACCGAAAGCAGCGGCCGGGCGGGCACGGGGTTGCTCGCGTGCTCATTCATCGACGCCTCCCATATAGGCGGTGACGACATCCGGATTGGCGGAAACCTCGGCATAGGTGCCTTCCGCCAGGATCTCGCCATGCTGCAGCACGGTAATCGTGTCACACAATGATGCGACGACCGAAAGATTGTGCTCCACCAGCAGGATGGTCCGCCCCTCGGCAACGCGCCGGATGAGAGCGGTGATCGGCTCGATATCCTCGTGCCCCATGCCCGCAGTCGGTTCGTCCAGCAGCATGACGCGCGGCTCGAGCGCCAATGTCGTGGCGATTTCGAGCGCCCGCTTCTTGCCATAGGACAGCTCTGCGGCGACCGTGTCGCGATTGCCGGCAAGCCCGACCTGTTCCAGCAGTTCCCCGGCGCGCGCATTGAGCGGCGCCACGGCCGCCAGCGAGCGCCAGAAGTGATAGGCCTTGCCGAACCGCGATTGCAGCGCGACGCGCACGTTTTCCAGGGCCGTCAGGTTGGGAAAGGTCGCGGAAATCTGGAAGGAGCGCACGAGCCCGCGTTTCGCCACCTCGGCGGTGCGCAGACCGGAGATGTCCTCGCCATCGAAGATGATCTGCCCCTCGGTCGGTTGCAGGGTCTTGGTCAGCAGATTGAAGCAGGTGGTCTTGCCCGCCCCGTTCGGGCCGATCAGCGCATGGATGGAGCCGCGCTTCACTTCCAGGTTCACATGCTTGACGGCTGCGAAACCGCCGAAGACCTTGCTCAGGTTGCGTCCAATGAGGACATTGTCGCCACCGGAGGCGGCCTGTGTGCCTATCGCCATCAGATGTCGTCCCTGAACACCGGCTTGCGCTTTTCCAGAAATGCCCGCATGGCCTCCTTCGAATCCTCGTGCTTCGTCATCTCCACCGTCAGATTCTGTTCGAAGCGGTAGCCGTCGCGCAGCGGCATGTTCTCCACCGTGTTGATCGCGCGCTTGGCGAGGGCAAGCGCCTTCGGGCTCTTCGACGCAATCTCGCGGGCGATCTTCATCGCCTCGTCCATGAGGTCTTCATGCGGCACGCACGCCTCGATGATACCGCGGCGGTAGGCTTCCGCCGCCGGCACGCGATAGCCCGTCAGGATCATCCTGCGAGCCAGCGAATGGGGGAAGATGCGCATGGTGTGACGCGCGCCGCCCATGAGGCCGATGTCGATCTCCGGCAGGCCGAAGACGGCATTTTCGGAGGCAAGAATGATGTCGGCATTGACGATCGGCCCCATACCCGCACCGAGCGCGGGACCGTTCACCGCCGCGATGACCGGCTTGCTCGATTCCAGGATGCAGTTGGCCACTTCTCGGGTGCGGCGCAGGTGCTTCCACGTCTCGCCCTTCACCGCGCCGACATTGCCGCGCGACTTGATGTCGGCGCCGGCGGAGAAAATCCTGCCGCGGCCGGTAATGACGATCACGCGGACTTCCGGCGTGTCCATCAATTCATCAAAGACGTCGGTCAGTTCCTCGGCGAACTCGCGCGAAAAGGCATTGACGGGCGCATTGTCCATCGTCAACAGCGCGATGTGATCGGCGATTTCGGTCTTGATCAGGTTGTTCTGCAACGGACATCTCCTCCAGCGGCCCGGCCGCCCATTTCACGAAAACCGGACAGCGGCCTCCCCGCCCTGCCCGGCATGGCCTTCACGCTGGCAAGGCATGTTCACGAAACTGCTCGCGCAGCTTCGTCTTCTGCAACTTGCCCGTTGCGGTGTGCGGCAACTCGTCGACAAAGGCGATGTCGTCGGGCAGCCACCATTTGGCGACACGGTCTGCAAGGAAAGCCATCAGCGCCTCGCGCGAGGGCTGCCGTCCAGCCTTGGCCACGACAATCAGGAACGGCCGCTCCTGCCAGCGCTCATGCGGCAGGCCAATGACCGCGGCTTCCTGCACATCAGGGTGCGCCATGGCGGCGTTTTCCAGGTCGATGGAGGAAATCCACTCGCCGCCGGACTTGATGACGTCCTTGGACCGGTCGGTGATCTGGACATAGCCATCGGCGGTGATCTTCGCGACGTCGCCGGTGGCAAACCACCCTTCCCCGTCCAAGACCACGCCACCCTCGCCCCTGAAATAGCCCGCCGTGACCCACGGCCCGCGCACTTTCAGATCGCCCGACACCGATCCGTCCTGCGGCAGCGGTGTTCCCTCCTCGTCCACGATGCGCAGTTCCACGCCGTAGATGGCGCGGCCCTGCAGCACCTGCACATCCACCTGCTCATCGTCCGAAAGACCCGCATGTTTCGGCAGAAGATTGCCGATGGAGGCCAGCGGGCTCGTCTCGCTCATGCCCCAGGCATGGATGACGAAGACGCCGAAATCCCGACGGAAGCGCTCTATGATGGCGCGCGGCGCCGCCGATCCGCCGATGACCACGCGTTCAAGGCAGAGCTTCGAGGTGTCGATGCCCGGCGTCTCGTCGATATGCCGGAACAGGCCCAGCCAGACGGTGGGCACTCCCAGCGAGAAATTGCAGCGTTCCGCGACGGCGAGATCGAACAGGTTCCGGCCGTCCAGTTGCGGGCCGGGTAGCACCAGCCTGGCGCCGCACATGGCCGCCGCATAGGGAATGCCCCAGGCATTGACGTGGAAGAGCGGCACGGCAAGCAGAACCGTGTCGGCGCTCGACAGGCGCAGGCCGTCGGCCGAACAGGCAGCGAAGGAATGCAGCACGGTGGACCGGTGCGAATAGAGCACGCCCTTGGGATTGCCCGTCGTGCCGGAGGTGTAGCACAGCGAGGACGCTGTCTTCTCATCGAATTGCGGCCAGTCGAAATCGTCCGTCTGGCCGGCAAGCAGGTCTTCATAGGCAAGGCATTCGCCCGGCATGGCCGGCAGATGCCCGGCATCGGTCATCGCGACAAGGGTCTCTACCTTGTCAAGCCTGGGCGCCAGGTCGGCAACCAGCCCGTCGAACGTGATGTCGAAGAACAGGACGCGGCTCTGCGCGTGGTTCAGGATATAGTCGATCTGCTCGGGAAACAGGCGCGGATTGACCGTATGCAGCACCGCGCCGATTCCGGACACGGCGAAATAGAGTTCCATGTGGCGATGGGTGTTCCAGGCAAGCGTCGCGACCCGGTCGCCCGGCCGGATGCCCATGGCCAGCAGCGCCTTGCCCAGTTTCGCCGCGCGCGACCTTATCTGCCGGTAATTCGTGCGCACATCCACGCCTTCGCAGGTGCGGCTGACAATCTCCACGTCCGGATGATAGGCCGCGGCATGCTCGATCAGCGATGAAATGAGCAATTGACGGTCTTGCATGAGTCCTAGCATGCGAACCCTTCCCCTCCCACTGTTGCCCGTTGACCGGGTTTTCTCAAAAAGCTTCCGGCTAACCGACCGGTAAGTCAACGCCCGCGGGCGGGCGAAGAAAAGTTTCAGAAATGTGAAACCGGCGCCGCTGACACGGCTCCGGCACCAGCCGTCATCCGGCCTGCCTGCGCTTGCGCATCTGCCTGACAATGTTGAGTTGATGGATCTGGCTCGTGCCCTCGTAGAGGCGGAACAGGCGGACATCCCGGTAGTAGCGCTCGATCGGGCTGTGGTCGGCAACATAGCCGGCGCCGCCAAACACCTGAACGCAGCGATCGGCCACCCGCCCGCAGGCTTCGGAGGCGAAATACTTGCATATCGAGGCTTCCAGCGCGATATCGGTTCCCTCGTCGCGGGCTCGGGCGGTTTGCAGGATCAGGGCGCGCGCCGCCTCGATCTCCGTCCGGCAGTCGGCCAGAAGCGCGGCGACAAGCTGGAAGTCGATGATCGCCTGGCCGGATTGATGGCGCTGCTCGGCATGATCCATCGCCAGGTCAAGCATGCGGATGGCCGGCCCCGTGCACAGGGCGGCCAGGTGGATGCGCTGCTTGTTGAGCACCTTCATGGCTGTGCGAAAGCCCTGCCCCTCGACGCCGCCGATCAGATTCCGGGCCGGGACGCGAACGCCCTCGAAACGCACCTCGCCGACCGGTGATCCCGCCTGCCCCATCATCCTGTAGGGCTCGGATGTCGTCAGGCCCGGACTGCCGCGCTCGACGATGAAGGCGGAGACGCCGCGCGCGCCGGAAGAACCGGGGTCGGTGCGCGCCATGACGGTGAACAGGCCGGCAATGGGCGCGTTCGTGATGTAGCACTTCCGTCCGTCGAGGATGTAGTCGTCCCCGTCGCGCCTTGCCGATGTCGTTAGCGCCGTCGCGTCCGATCCCGCGTCCGGTTCGGTCAGGGCGAAACTGCCGGTCACCGCGCCGCTGGCCAGGCGCGGCAGGAATTCCTGCTTCTGCTCCGGCGTGCCGTCGGCCACCAGCGCCTCGGAGCCGATGCCGGTATTGGTTCCGACGCGGGCACGGAAGGCGACGGCGCATTGCGACAGTTCCATGGCGGCGAGCACCAGTTCCTCGGTCGTCAGCCCCAGGCCGCCATATTCCTCGGGGATCGACCAGCCGAAAAAGCCGCGCGCGGCCATGTCCTGCACAATTCCGTCCGGCACTTCACCAGTCTCGGCCACCTGCTCCTCGGCCGGATGCGCGACCGCGCGCACCCAGGCATGAACATCGGCCAGCAGCGCATCGAGGCGGGCCTGGTCGCGGATCACCGTTTGCCTCCATCGCCCGGCAGGACCGCGAAATCCGGCAGCCGCCTTTCCAGGAACGCAGCCAGGCCCTCGCCGGCCTCGTCGCCATAGCGGGCGGCATTGATGCCCCGGCTTTCGACCTCGATCTGGGCGGCAAGGCCCTTGGTTGGGGCGTCTTCCAGTTGCGCCTTGATGACGGCGATGGCACCTGCCGCGCCGGATGCGCAGGCAGCAGCCAGCGCCATTGCCGCTTCCAGCGCCCCGCCTTCGGGCACAAGCTGGTTGACCGCGCCGGCAGCATGCAGCCGTTGCGCGGTGACCGGGCGGCCCAGCATGCACAGTTCCGAAACGAGCTGACGCGGCAGGGCCTCGCGTAGGAAATGCAGCGTTCCGCCGTCGGGCGTCAGGCCGATCTTCACATAGGCGACGGTAAACGCTGCCGGTTCCGCCGCGACGATCATGTCGCAGGACAGCGCCAAGGCGACGCCCAGACCGGCCGCACCGCCCTCCACAGCCGCGATGACCGGCTTGGGACAGGCGCGGATGGCAAGGATCATGGCGGCCAGCGCGTCCGTGTTGCGCGACACCTGCGCCAATGTCTGCTTGCGGCTTTCCTGCAAGGCGGCAACATTGCCGCCGGAACAGAAAAAGCCGCCGGCGCCGGCGAGAACGACCGCGCGCACATGAGGATCGGCACCGGCATCCACAATCGCATCGCGAAGGGCCTCATACTGGACCCGGCCGATGGAATTGCGCGTGGCCGGTCCGTCAAGGGTCAGCAGGCGGATCCCGTTTTCCGGCGTTTCGACGCGCAGGGCGGTCCTGCTCATTGCCTGATCGTTCATAGGCATGTCCTTTCAGACTATCTTGCGTTCACGCAGCGCGGCGATCTCGTCCGGCGCATAGCCCAATTCTTCAAGGATGGTGTCGGTATCGGCGCCAAGCCCCTTGGCAGCCCATCGGATCCGGCCCGGATTGCAGGTCAGCTGCGGGACCACATTCTGCATTCCGACCGTTCCGAAATCCTCATCCGCCACCCGCGCGATCATTTCGCGCGCCTGCATCTGCGGATCGGCGGCAATCTGCTCTACCGAATGGATCGGTCCGATGGCGCCGCCCTCACGGGCAAAGGCTTCAAGCACCTCCTCCAGCGTGTGCGTCTCCATATAGGCGGCGAAAACAGCGTCCAGTTCGTCGCGATATTCCAGACGCTGGCGATTGGTGGCGAAGCGCGGATCGTCGATCAGGTCGGCCCGCCCGATGGCGCGCAGGTTGGCCGCGGCCATGCTGTTGGTGGAACCTGTCACCGTCACGAAACGGCCGTCGCCGGTGCGGAACACATTGGCCGGCGCGGTGTACTGGTTGTTGTTTCCGTCGCGCTCGCGCACCAGGCCGAGCTGGTCGTACTCGATGGCGATGTTGTCGAGAATGCGGAACGTCGCCTCGGTCAGGGCCAGGTCGATTTCCTCGCCCTTGCTGCGGCCGCGATCGATGCCGTAGAGCGCGGCCATGATGGAGAAGGCGCCGAACAGCGCGCCGATGCTGTCGCCGATCGGATAACCGGGATGAACCGGCGCGCTGTCCTTCATGCCGGTGATGTAGGTGAGGCCGCCCATGGCCTCGAAAATGCGGGCAAAGCCGCCCTGCCCTGCCTTCGGGCCGGTCTGTCCGAAGGCGGAAACGCGCAGGATCACAAGCTTCGGATTGATCGCCCAGAGCGTGTCGCGGTCCAGGCCCCATTTCGCCAGCGTTCCGGGGCGGAAATTCTCGATCAGCACGTCGTGGGTGGCGATCAGCTTCTTGATGATCTCCAGGCCTTCGGGCTGGCGCAGGTCCAGCGTGCCGTAGCGCTTGCCCCGGTTGGTCACCTTCCACCACAGTGGCTTGTCTTCGCGAAAGGGCGGAAAGCCGCGCAGGCCGTCGCCCTGGCCCGGGATTTCGAACTTGGTGACCTGCGCGCCGAAATCCGCCAGAAGCGAGGCCGCGAAGGGCCCCGCGATGATGGTGGCGATGTCGAGGACCTTCAGGCCGGCAAGCGGACCGAAGGCGGATGCGTCGTCGCCATTCCTGCCCGAGTCCGGCGTTTCCCCGTCATGCATTGGCCGTCTCCCCGTTTCGGCGGCGGCGCGCATAGCCCTTCCAGGCCGCGGAGCCGACGGCCCAGAGGATCACGGCGGCGATCACGGCGACGATCGAAGCGGAAATCGGGCGATCGATGAAGGTGTTGAAATCGCCACCCGAGACGACCAGCGCGCGGCGGAAATAGACCTCGATCATGGGTCCGAGAACAAATCCCAGCAGCAGCGGCGCCACCTCGAAATTGAGCGCACGCATGCCGACTCCCAGAAAGCCGAAGCCGAGCAGCACGAACACGTCGAGCACCTGGTAATTGACGCTGTAGATGCCGATGCAGGTGAAGGCGACAATCACCGGGAAGAGCAGGTTGTACGGGATCTTCAGCAGTTTCACCCACATGCCGATCAAGGGCAGGTTCAGGACGAGAAGCATGAAATTGCCGATGATGAAGCTGACCACCAGGCCCCAGAACAGGTCCGGCTTGGACT
The DNA here is from genome assembly GCF_041397485.1 of Zhengella sp. Lineage (NCBI taxonomy): Bacteria > Pseudomonadati > Pseudomonadota > Alphaproteobacteria > Hyphomicrobiales > Notoacmeibacteraceae > Zhengella > Zhengella sp. Next base: position 252,854 of record NZ_JAWKWO010000001.1, read on the forward strand.
GGATCACATCCGGACCCGGCAGGATGCCGTGGATCATCATGACGCCGAGCATGATCGCCATGACCGGATCGCCGGGAATGCCGAGGCTCAGCGTTGGAATGAAGGCGGCCTGAACGGATGCGTTGTTGGCCGATTCCGGCGCCGCGACGCCCTCGATGGCGCCCTTGCCGAATTCTTCGGGATGCTTGCTGACACGCCGCTCAACGGCATAGGCAACGAAGGTCGCAACCAGTCCGCCGGTGCCGGGCAGCGCCCCGAAGAAGCCGCCGATGACCGAGCCGCGCGCCATGGGCATGGCCGAACGGCGCCAGTCCTCGCGTGTCGGCGTCATGTCCTTCATGCGGATCCTGCCCTCCTGAACCTTGGGCAATTCGATGCGCCCGGCATTGGCGATGATTTCCGGAAGGCCGAACAGGCCGATGGCGACAGCGACCAGCGGCAAGCCGTCATAGAATTCCGTCACGCCGAATGTGAAGCGGGCGGTGCCGCTGTTGAGGTCCAGGCCGATCAGGCCGATGGCAAGGCCGAGCGCCACGGATGCCAGCGAGCGGATCGATCGGCCGGTGCCGATGACCGCAGCGGCAACGAGGCCCAGCATCATCAGCGCCACATATTCCTGCGGTCCGAACTTCAGCGCCACGCGCGACAACGGCACCGAGAAGCCCGCCAGCAGCACGACGCCGAACGAGGTACCGACGAAGGATGCGATGGCCTTCATGAAAAGCGCAGGCCCCGCCCGCCCCTTCCTGGCCATCGGGTATCCTTCGATGCCGGTCACGGCGCTGACCGCCGTGCCTGGCAGGTTCATCAGGATGGCGGCGGTGGAGCCGCCGAAATCGGCGCCATAGTAGATGCCGGCCAGCATGATGAGACCGTAGGTCGGGTCGATGTGGTAGGTGATCGGCATCAGCATGGCCATGGTGGCCATGATGCCGACACCGGGCAGCACGCCGACGATGGTTCCCAGGAAGACGCCCAGGAAACAGTAGAAAAGCCCCTCGGGAGAGGCGGCGACCGAGAGACCGAGTGCAAGATCCGAAAGCAGCGTGTCCATGTCAGAAGGCCTCGATCTGGAGGCCGAGCCCGACACGGAAGATCAGGGTCGACAGGATGGAAGCGGCGGCTGCGAGAACGAGCGCGGTCTTGATCGTCGTGTTGCGGTTGCCCAGCGCCGAAAGAAAGACGACGAGGAAGACCGAAACCAGCAGGCCGGCGGTTTCCACGGTAAAGGCGAAAGCGATGAAGGCGGCCGCGACGAACAGGGTTCCGCGCACCTGGTCCCTTCCGGCAACCGGCGGCATGTCGTTGGGCCGCGCGGTGACGATCATCAGCAATGCCAGGACGACCATGGCGCCGCCGAGCATGATCGGGAAATAGCCCGGCCCCATGCTGCGGAGCGTGCCCAGCTTGTAGCCGGAGGCCTCAAAGATGATGAACACACCGATCAATGCCGTCACAAGCCCGGCAATGAGGTCTTCCATTCGTTCAACCAGGTATCGCATTGCCCCTCCCTTCGGTTCAGATGCGTTCATTGTATTCGCGGGTTCATGGCGGCCTGCGCGGCGCCGGCCGCGATGGCCTGGCCAACGATCATGCCGGCGCCCGCGCCAACCAGGAACCGGCACAGGGGGTCTAGCCCGTCCGGCGTTTCTCCGCGCCAGCGCAGCGCATTCACCCGAATGCCGGCTGGCGCCCATTCCAGGGCGATCGTGCGCGCCAGCATCTCGCTGGCGGCAATGGCAGCGGCCGTTTCGGGGCGATCGCCCTCGCCCAGCACATGCAGAAGCGCGAAATCGCGGGTGCGCGCCTTGTGGGCAGCGCAGGCCAGTGCCGTTTCCCGGACAGCACCGAGAGCGGCGGCCGCGCCGGTGCGCTCATTGAGCAGGCGCATGTCGATGACGGCGCGCAGCGGACCCGCAGCGCCGATCTGCGCCGGATCGGCCAGCCTGACAATTTCGTTCGACGTTTCGCCGGCAAAGGCGGGTCCGCCGCCGATCACGGCGATACGCCCCTGCGGTTTGCTGCCCGGTTCCGGTGCAGTCCCCGGGGTGGGCGGGCCCGCGGACCCGCCACCATCGACCAGCAGGGTTTCACCTGAAATCGACCTGCCCTCATGGCTTGCGGCGAAGACAATGACGGAGGCGATGTCCTCGGGCATTGCCAGCCGCCCCAGCGGGATGGTCAGCGCAACCTTGTCCAGATCCACGCGCCCGGCCCGGTGCAATTCCTCCACAAGCGGCGTGCGCGTATAGCCGGGGGCAATCGCGGCAACGGCGATTGCGCGCGGCGCGAGCCGGTTCGCCCAGGCTTGCGTCAGGGCGACAATTCCGGCCTTCGTGGCGCTGTAGGGTCCGCGCAGGGCCAGTGGACGCCAGGATGCGCCGGAGGCCAGATTGACGATGGCCGAACCGGCCTGAAGGATGTCGGCAGCGGCGGCGCAAATGGCCTCCACCGCCAGCAGGTTGAGATCGACCAGTCTTTGAAAGGCCGCTTCGGGCAAATCGGCAATCGATTTGCCTGAGGTATCGGTGACGCCGGCATTGTTGACGATGACATCCAGCCCGCCAAGCGCGGCGACGGCACGCGCCGGCAAAGCGGATGCCGCGGCCCGGTCGGTCAGATCGACCGGCAGGGCGACATGGCCGGGACCCAGTTCGCCAGCCCGCGCCCGGGCGGCCTCGCCGTCGATATCGGCCAGGGCAATGCGATAGCCGCCGGCGGCAAGCTGACGGCACGTTGCCCAGCCGATGCCGTTTGCCGCGCCCGTCACCAGCGCGAGCCGCCCGTCCTGCCTGTCCGTTCCGCCGGTCATCCTGGTGCCACCGCTCACGTGATCGCTATGCCGATGCCGCCGTCCACCGACAGCACCTGACCGGTCACGAAATCGCTTTCGGCCTCCAGCAGGTAGACGATGGCGCGCGCGATGTCGTCCACCGTTCCAAGCCGGCCCAGCGGCGTGTTGGCGATGCGTTTGGCATCGCGCTCGGCATTGCGGTGTTTCGCCGTGCCCTCGGTGGGAATGGCCGATGGCGCCACGGCGTTGACACGGATGTTGCGCGACCCGAGTTCGACCGCAGCGGCGCGGGTCATGCCCATGATGCCCGCCTTGATACCGCTGTACACCAGCGAATTGGGTGCAGACCGGAACCCGGCGGCGGAAGCGACATTGACGATGGTTCCGCCGCGCGTTTCGTCCATGGCGGCGGCGGCGTGCTTGATGCCCCAGATCACGCCGGAGAAGCCGACGGCCAGCATGCGGTCCACCGTTTCCGGCGCTATGTCGGGGATCGCCTGGTAGCGAACCCAGGCGGCATTGTTGACCATGCCGTCCAGCCGACCGGTCCTTGCGACAAGCGCCGCCACCGCAGCCTCGACGCCCTGCGGCGTCGACACGTTCTCGACGACGGGAACCGCCGTGCCGCCAGCGGAGGCAATTTCCTCCACCGCCTCGGCGACGAATTCCTCCTTCAGGTCATTGATGCCGACCACCCAGCCGCGCGCCGCCATGTGCCTGGCCGTCGCGCGGCCGATGCCATGGCCCGCACCGGTTATGAGAACGGATTTGCGCTCATCCATGATTGATCTCCCCGTACCATTCGTTCACCGACGACGCGATCAATGCGTCGCCAAGGGCCTCCAGTCCGTCGGCGGCCGCACCATAGGCGGCAAGCGCCCGCATCTGGCGCAGGTGCCGGTGCAGCGGAACTTCCCAGGTGAAACCCATGCCGCCGAAGATCTGGATCGCGTTTTCCGCGACTGCCGGCCCCTGCCGGGCTGCGTTCAGCCAGGCGGCCTCGCAGACAAGACCCGCCTCCTCGCCATGATCCGACAGCGCACGGGCAATGCCGTTCTTCATGGTTTCGATGGCAAGGGCATCACGCGACATCTTGTGACGCAGCACCTGATAGGCGGAAAGCGGGCGGCCGAACTGAACGCGTTCCTGCGCGTGACCCATGGCCAGGGACAGACAGCGGGCGGCCGAGCCATGGATATGGGCGGCGCGCAGGATGTTGGCGTCGGCATGCAGCTTGCGCACCGTTTCCGCATCGAACTCGATCCCCTCGATCGGGCCGTCGCAACGCAGCGACGCGGCAGGCGCGTCCACATTCCATTCATCCGCCGCCGCCTCAAGGCGCACGACATTGCTCATGGAGGCCAGAACCGCACCGCCACCGGCGCGGAAAATCAGCACGCGGCTGGCGTCGCGGCCCATGGGGGCATTGGCCACAAGCCCGTCCGTGTCGACGCCGCTCCAGGCGATCGTCGCCACGGTTTCGCCCGCGCAGATGCGTCCGGCCTCGCCCGCGTCAATACCGGCCAGCGCCCGTGCCAGTAAAAGGCTCTCGATGAGCGGAAAGGCCAGCAGTCCGGCGCCGGCAGCACCGGCGACCGGAACGGCATATTTCAGCGGCAGGCCAAGCCCGCCGGCCTCTTCGGGCGCGATGACGCCCAGCAGGCCGGCATCGGCCAGCACTCGGGCGCGCCCGGCGCAATCGCCAGACGTTGCGCAAGCCTCGACCGCGGCTCTCGCGGTGTCCTCGAAGTCCTTCGGATCCAGTTCGTCGCTCATGGTCAGGCCGCCTTGGAAAGGTTCAGAATGCGTTTGCCGATGATGTCCAGCTGGATTTCTGTCGTTCCGGCATAGATCGTCTCGGCACGGCTGTGCAGGTAGAGGTTTTCCATGCGCGCCTTCACGTCGCGCAGGGGCTGGCCGGCATTGGCGGGGAAGCGCGAGACCACCTCATGGGCGATCTGGGCGAAACGCTGGTGCGATTCAGACCAGTAAAGCTTGGGAAAGCTGCCGCGCGGGCCAATTTCCTCACCGGCCAGAAGGCTGTCGACAAGGGTTTCGACATGGCCCTTCAGCATCTCGATCTCGACACGCACCTGCGCCAGGTCGCGGGCATAGCCGCGAAGGATGCGCAGGCTGCGTTCGTCGCTGCGGCAGGCCGTGATGAGGTGATCGAGTTCGCTCTCGAAGCGCCAGGCGCGATACATCCGGTTGGTCGCCCGCTCGATGGACAGGACACGGGTCGCCGCCGGCCAGCCTTCATCCGGCGCGCCGAGCATGTCGGCCTCATCGACGATCACATCGGTGAAGAACACCTCGCAGAAGGAGCGGTCGCCATCGATGGAGCGGATTTCACGCACATCGATACCGGGCCGGTCCATCGGCACGGCAAAGAGTACGAGACCGCGATGCCGGTCCTCCGGCACGCCAGTGCGCGCCAGGAGCAGGCAGCGCTGCGATTTCGATGCGCCGCTGGTCCAGATCTTCTGGCCATTCACGCGCCAACCGTCGGCGCAGGGTTCGACGCGGGTGCGCAGGCCCGCCAGGTCCGAACCCGCGCCAGGCTCGGAGAAACCCTGGCACCAGACGGTGTCCATGTCGAGGATCGCCGGAAGGAATTCGCTCTTCTGGCGCTCGTCACCGACCGCCAGCACGATCGGGCCGACCAGTTCCTTGCCGATGGAGTTGACCGCGTTGGGCGCGGGCGCCAGGCCGATCTCGCGATTGGCCTCCAGGTGCTCGCGCAATGTCAGACCGTGGCCGCCATAGGCTTGCGGCCAGGTGATCCCGGCCAGGCCGGCCTTGTAGAGGGCGGCTTCGAACTGCTTCAACTCGTCCAGTGTCGCCGGCGTGTCATGCGCGCGGTCGGTGCGCAGCCGGTCGTTCAGGTTTTCCTTGAGCCAGGTCCGCGCCCGGGCGGCGTAGGCACCCGGCGCGTATGCGGCAGAAGCGGTGTCTTTCATTGCGGCCATTGTCATGTCTTCTCAGCCTCACGATCTTGGGTTTGTCCGGGAACGAGCAGGGCATCGAGCGCGACGGCCCCCTGCCCCTCCGGGCGCACCAGCAAGGGATTGATGTCGATTTCCGCCACATCGGGCGCGTGGCGCACGGCGAAGCGCGAAAGCGCGGCAATTGCCTCGCACAGCGCCCCGGTGTCGGCGCGCGGCCGGCCGCGCGCACCGTCAAGCAGCGGAAACGCCTTGAGTTCACGCAGCATGGCGTGGGCCTCGGCGGCGGTAACAGGCGCCATGCGCAGCGCCGTGTCCTGGAAGATTTCGGCGAAGACGCCGCCCAGTCCCACCATGATGGCCGGCCCAAAGGACGGATCGGTGGTCGTGCCAAGGATGAGTTCGACGCCGCCGGAGGTCATGGGCGAGACCAGAACACCATCGACGGCCGCACCGGGAGCGTGTTCTGCCGCCGCCGCCATGATGCGGCCGAAGGCGGCGCGCGCGGCCTCATCCCCCGTGACGTTCAATTCCACGCCGCCGATATCGCTCTTGTGCTGGATGTCGGGCGACAGGATCTTCATCGCCACGGGCACGGCAAGCCGGGCGGCGGCAGCGCCGGCCTCTTCGGCCGTGCGAACCGTCACATCGTTCACGAAGGGCACGCCGGCTGCGCCAAGCACGGCCTTTGCCGTGGCCTCGTTGCGGAAAACCGACGGATCGAGGCGTTCTGGCGCGATGGCTTCGCCTGGCGTGGCATCCACGTCATCTCCGGCTGCCGGCAACCGGCCGATGGCCGCGATCCCCGCCATGGCGGCATCGATGCCGGGGAAGCAGGCAATGCCCATGGCCCGCAACTGCGCGATGGCGTCTGCCGGGCCCGGAATGCAGGCAACCAGCAGCGTCTCCGGGTGCTGCGCCAGCACCTTGGCAAAGGCGGCGGTGAAAACATCGCGCATGCGCGGAATTTCCATCCCCAGCGCCAGCATGAGGCAGATGACATTGTTGGCATCATCCTCAACCGTTGCCTGAAGCAATTGCTCCATGATGTCGGGATTGGCCGACATTTGTGCCGTGGCATCGATGGGATTCATGGCCGATGCCAGCGGGATGGCGGCCTTGATGCGCGCCTGTGCGGCCTCTCCGAGCGGATTGACAGCGATGCCGTTGGCCGAAGCCGCATCGGCCATCATGACGCCGAAACCGCCGGATGCGGCGATCAGCGCCACCGACGGCGCGCCCGCGATCCGGCGCGGGCCGATGGCCTCGATGGCCGCGCCAATCTGGACGAGCTCTTCCAGGGAACGGACCCGGATGGCGCCGCTGCGGGCGAAAACCGCATCGAAAACCCGGTCGCTGCCGGCAAGCCCGCCCGTGTGCGACAGGGCGGCCTTCTGGCCGACCTCGGAGGTTCCGATCTTGAGAATGACGACCGGCTTTGCCGCTTCCCGTGCCTTTTCCAGCGCGCGGACGAGGCGCGGCCCGTCGCGGCAGGTCTCAAGACAGCACAGGATCACCCCGGTCTCGTCGTCGGTGGCCAGCCATTCGATGGCATCGCTGGCCTGAATGTCGGCCTCGTTTCCGGTGGCGATGAAACGCGCCACGCCGGCACCGCTGTCGCCCAATTGACGCAGTGCCGCGCTGCCGACATTGCCGCTCTGCGAAACGATGGAGACACCGCCCTCAGCCGGCATTTCATTTTCCAGCGCGACCGAGAACGTGCCGATGGCGCGGTTGCGCACGCTGACCGTGCCGAGACAATTCGGCCCGACAATGCGCATGCCGGTTTCCCGCGCCAGCGCGGTCACCCTGTCCTGCAAGGCGGCGCCATCGGCACCGCTTTCGGCGAAACCTGCGCTCAGCACGACGGCAGCGCCAACGCCGCGCGCGGCCGCGGCCTCGAGCGCCGCCACCGCGCCTGCGCCAGGCACGGCGACCAGGACGAGGTCCGGCGTTTCCGCCAAGGCATCGACGGAGGCGAAGGCCGGCAGGCCCTGGATCGTGTCCGCCTTCGGATTGACCGGCAGGATGGCGCCGGCAAAACCGTGCTTCCTCAACAGGTGGACCGGGCGGCCACCGGTCTTGGTCGGATCGGACGAGGCGCCGACAACGGCAATGGAGCGCGGCCTGAACAGCGCATCCAGCCCTTGCCGGCCAGCAAGGATGCCATCCATATCAGCGCCCCTTGAAAACGGGCGGACGCTTTTCGAGGAACGCCATGCGCGCTTCAAGGGCATCCTCCGTCTTCGACAGCGCCATGGTGAAATTCTGCTCCATGCGATAGGCGTCGCGCTGGGGCATGTCCTCGACCATGTTAGAGGTCTGCTTGGCGTATTTCATCGCAAGCGGCGCCTTCTGCGCAATTTCCTGCGCAACGGCCATGGCGGTGGGAACCAGGTCGCTGGCGGAGGTCACCGCCTCGATGATCGCGCGTTCCTTCAGTTCGGCGGCAGTCAGGCGCACACCGGTAAAGAACATGCGACGCGCCGTCGAACGCCCGAACAGGGAATGAACCATGGCCGCGCCGCCGGCCAGGCCGACATTGATCTCGGGCATGCCGAACAGCGCCTCTTCCGAGGCATAGTAGATGTCGCAAGCGGCCATCAGCCCGAGCCCCGCGCCCAGCGCCACCCCGTTGACGGCAGCGATGACCGGCTTGTCGCATTCGCGGATGGAATTGCCCGTTTCGCGGATGGCGCGGTTGTGCGCCAGGAAATCGCCCGGATCGTCCTGCTTCGGGCGGTCCTTGAGATCGGCGCCGGCACAGAAGGTCTTGCCCGCGCCGGTCAGTACCGCACAACGGACATCGTCGCGCTGGGAAATCTCGTCAAAGACCGAAATCAGCTCGTAGCGCGTGGCGCGGTCGAGCGCATTGACCGGCGGCCGGTCAAGCGTGACAAGCGCCACCATCCCGTCCAGTTCCACACGCACATTCTTGCAATCGAACATCGGTCCTCCTCCTGCGATCGACGCTGACCGGTCGGTCAGTCACCACCCGACGTTAGCGACTTGGAATGCGCTTGGCAACCGCCAAGATTGATTTCGACGGCCCTTGACTGACCGCCCGGTCACCCCTAACCTGATCGAGACTGACGGGCATTCCAGCCCGTGTTATGAACCAGGGAGGAAGATCGTTCATGAGCCTTTTCAGCCGCAGAAATGTCCTTGCCGCGCTTGGCCTTGCCGCCAGCGTCGCCCTTGCGCCGCTGTCGTCGGCGGCCGCCGATGACACCATTCACCTGATCGTGCCCTATGGCGGCGGCGGCCTCGTCGACGGTCTCGTGCGCCAGATGGCAGAGACCATGACAGAGGAACTCGGCCAGCCGGTCGTGGTGGAAAACAAGCCGGGCTCCAACGGCATCATCGGCGCTGCCTATGTGGCCGCGGCCAAGCCGGACGGCCTGACCTACCTCGTCGGCGCCACCGGCCCGCTTTCGCTGAACGTGCTGCTGCGCAGCAACCTGCCTTTCAGCATGGATTCATTCGAGCCGGTCGGCACCATGTTCAGCGGCCCGCTCACCGTCACGGTTCCCTCCGCCATGGGCGTCAACAGCATGGATGAGCTGAAGACCTGGGCGAAGGAATCCGGCAAGCCGCTGCGCTACGCCATGCTTGGACCCGGCAGCGTGACGCACCTGTTCGGCATGGTGTTGCAGGATGTGCTGGAGACCGAACTTGTCCCCGTCGCCTACAAGGCCAATCCGGAAATGATCGTCGACCAGATCGGCGGCCAGGTGGAACTGAACTTCTCGACACCGATCTCGCTGGTCAAGCACGTGGCATCGGGCGACCTCAAGATCCTCGCGATCTCCACGGAGGAGCGTATGGGCAAGTTCCCGGACCTGCCTTCGGTGACCGAGCTTGGCTATCCGCAGCTCGTCTCGTCCTTCTGGTTCGGCCTCGTTGCGCCGGCCGGCACGCCCGAGGCGGAGAAGGAGCGCGTCAGCGCCGCGCTCCAGAAGGCGATGAGCGTCCAGGCGTTGCAGGACAAGATGATCAATGTCGGCATGACGCCACATGTCGGCGGCGCCGATGCCATGCAGGCCCAGCTCGACTGGGATGTCGATTTCTGGGGCGGCGTCATCGAGAAGAACAACATCTCGCTGGACTGACCCCCTCACCATCCGACAGGTCCGAAAGCCCCGCCTTGCGCGGGGCTTTTTTCATGCCCGCTCCGGCGCGGCAACGTCCTGGCGCTTGCGCAATCCGCCCAGCAGGATATCGGCATACTGGTTCACGATCTGGCTGGCCGGCAGCCCCTTTCCCGGATCGTACCAGCGCTGCATCCAGTTGATTCCGGACAGGATCAGCCGCCCTGCCAGGGCCGGATCGACCGGATTGAACTCCCCTGAGGCCACGCCCTCGCCGATCAGGTCACGCAGGCGCTGCTCGAACTGGCGCCGGCGTGCCAGACGGGTTTCCAGCCGGTGGCGGTCCGGATCGGACCAGAAGGCATTGCTGGCGGCGATCCAGGCCGAACGGTGTTCTTCAAAGAAGGTGGCGGCGGCAACCATGTAGGCGCGGACCTTTTGCGCAGCGGTGCCATGCTCCGGGATGCGCGAATCGACGAATGCATAAAGGTCCTGCGTCGCGGCGAACGAGATGCGCGCGTAGATGTCTTCCTTGCCGGAAAAATGATGATAAAGCAGCGCCTTGGAAACGCCGGCCGCGTTCGAGATGTCACGCATCGAGGTGGCTTCGTAGCCCTTCTCGGCAAATATTCTCGCCCCGATGTCCAGCAGCGCGCGGGCGCGCTCGCTGGTCTCGTCACCGGGCTTCCCCGGTCCTGTCTCATCGCCCGTCAATGCATCCCTCCCGCACGCCTTGCGAAGCTGCAAGTTTACCGGGCGGTGTGGCGGACTCAAGTCGCCTGTTGCGGCGTCACCACGTCAAACATGGGGTTGAAGTCGTCCAGGGCGGCAAAAAGCGCCTCCACCTTCGCCCGGTCGCCGTCGACTTCCACCGCTTCATCGGCGAGCGTGCTGACGCCGACAGCGATATTCGCGATCGCTTCGTGGGTCAGGGTCAGCGTGGCCACGGCAGCCGGATCGGCCTGGTCCGGCAGATGCGTCAGGCACCCCCGCGACAGCGTCAGGGCAAGGGTTTCTCCCCGGTCGGAAATGTTCAGGTTGATCGCAAAAGCCAAGCCCGCCACCCGTTCGGGGACGAGGCGTACGCCGAGATAGTCGAGCATGGTCGAGACGGTCATGGCCTGCATCAGGTCCGGCCCGAGGGTGCGCGAAATGGTCATTTCCATCACGCCGTGGCGCAATTCCTGCGCGCCATAGAGATAGGCATTGCGCCAGGTCGCCGATTCGGCCTGGTAGCCCAATTGCTCGAACGTGTCGGCGAGCAGGTGGCGGGCCTGGCTGTTTGCGGGTTCGGCGAAGACCAGCTTGCCTAGGATCTCGGCGACCCAGCGGAACGCGCCAGCCTCGAAATCGGCCGCCGCACGCGCCAGAACCGCCTCCGCGCCGCCCATGTAGTCGATCGTCTTTCGCGCCGATTCGACGGCGGGAAGCGCGTGCAGGTTGGCCGGATTGCCGTCATACCAGCTCAGGTAACGCTGGTAGACCGCCTTCACATTGTGGTTCACGGTGCCGTAATAGTCGCGGCAGGACCATTGCGAGCGCAATTCGGCCGGAAGTTCCAGCGCCTCGGCGATTTCGGCCGGCTTCAGGCCGTTGTTGATGCCGCGCAGCGTCTGGTCGTGGATGAACTTGTAGAGGTCGCGATGGATGGACAGCAGCTCCAGCACGCGATCGCGGCCCCAGGTCGGCCAATGGTGCTGGGCGATCAGCACATCCACCCGGCTGCCGTAAAGGGCGATGGCATCGCCGATATATTTCGACCACAGCAGCGGATCGCGCACGATGGCGCCGCGGATGGGGCAGAAATTGTGCAGGTTGTGGGTGACGTTCTCCGCCATGTTGAGCACGTTGAACTGGGGGAAGTACATGTGCATTTCCGCCGGCGCCTCGGAATCGGGCGCCATGTAGAACTCGATCTCGACACCATCGATGACATGGGTCTCCGTCTTGCCGGAGATGAGTTGCGTGGGGGCGATCAGCGAGCGGGCGCCACGGGTGACCGCCTTTCCAAGACCGGTGTCGACGCAGCCGCGCGGACCGGTTTGCAGCAGGGTTCCGAACTGGAACTGCGCCCGGCGGTAGGTCGCGGTGCCGCTCAGCACATTCTCGCCCTCGATGGCCTCCATGAAGCCTTCCGGCGCAATGACGGCCACCTTGCCGGCGGCGACATCGGCAGCCGATATGACACCCTTCACACCGCCATAGTGGTCGGGATGGCTATGGCTATATATGACCGCGACGACCGGGCGCTCTGGCCGGTTGGCGAAATAGAGATCGAGGCAGGCGCGCGCTGTCTCCACCGATGTCACCGGATCAATGATGATCAGGCCGGTTTCGCCTTCGATAATGGTCATGTTGGAAATGTCGAGGCCGCGGACCTGGTAGATGCGTCCGGTCACTTCAAACAGGCCGGCGATCATGTTCAGTTGCGTCTGGCGCCAGAGGCTGGGATTGACCGTGTCCGGCGCGTGCGCCATTTCCTCCACAAAGGAAAAGGCAGCGGTGTCCCAGACGATTCGGCCCTGCGCATTGGCAACCTGGCGCGGAGCCGGGGCGATCAGGCCGCGCCGCGCATCCTCGAAATCCTGCCGGTCGGAGAAGGGAAGCGCGCGAGCCATGGCCGCATTGGCGGCCGCCGTCGCGGCATGGGCCGGCTTTGCTTCTGTCGCGGCCTGTCCGGCACCGGTTGAAATGTTCATCTGCCCTCACTCCAGTCCTGTTATCCGGACGCTGACCGTCCGCTCGTCTGACGGGCGATGTTATTGGGCTGACCGGCCGGTTACAAACGCCCGCACCGTCCGGCGGGGCCGATTCACAGACGTGAAATGAGGGATGTCGCCGGCCACCGGCGTGAACCGGACGCCTCAGCGGCGCGCCAGTCCGTTGTAGATCGTGTCGAAGTAGGCGGACACGATCTCGGCGGGGCGCATGGGCCCTTCCGGATTGTACCAGCGGTGCATCCAGTTGATGCCCGAGAGGATCAGGCGCCCGGTCATGGCCGGATCGACATCGTTGAACTCGCCGCTTTCCACACCTTCGCGGATCAGGTCGCGCAGGCGGCCTTCCAGTTGCTTGCGCTGCCGGATTCGCGTCTCCATGCGGCTGCGGTCCGGGTCGCTCCAGAACGCCGCGCTCGAAGCCACCCAGGCCCAGCGGTATTCGTCGAAAAAGGTGGCCATGGCCACCATGAAGGCCCTGATCTTGTCGCCGGCGGTCCCCTCTTCGGGAACGCGCTGGTAGACGAATTCATAGAGGTGCTGGGCGGAGTTGTGGGCAATCAGCGCGTAGAGATTGTCCTTGCTCTCGAAGTGATGGTAGAGCAGCGCCTTGGAGATGCCGCAGGCTTCGGAAATGTCGCGCATCGAGGTTCTCTCGAAGCCCTTCTGCGCAAAGATGCGTGCGCCTGTGCGCAGGATGTCGCGGACCCGGTCGCTCTGCCCCTCCTCGCCCGGATATTCCTCGCCCAATGGCTGCACAGCGTCCGCCATGTCATGTCCCCTCTTCGGCAATCGCCTTTCCTGACCGGTCTATACCGTCTGGCTGACCGGTCGGTCAAGGAAGCGCGCGGACCCGTCTTGCCCAACTGTCCGAGATAAAGTCGAGATAGAGCCGGAGCTTCAGCGGAACCTGCATCCCTTCGAGATAGGTGGCATAGATCCCCTCCTCGAACGTGGTGTTGGTGATGCGGTATTCCGGCAGGACCCGGCGCAGCCTGCCGGCGGCTAGGTCATCGGCCACCGTATAGTCATCCAGGAGAGCCAGCCCCTGTCCGGCCTTCGCCGCCTCCAGCAGCACCTGGCCATTGTTGGAAGCGAAATTGGCAGGCACCTGCACTTCCTCCACCGCCCGCCCCTCCAGGAAGCGCCACGTCACCGGATCGCCGTTGATCCAGTAGACGAGGCAATTGTGCCGGCGGATATCCTCCGGCACGTCCACCGGTGGCGCGCTGGCGAGATAATCCGGCGAGGCCACGATGATGCGCTGGCTGAGGAACAGGCGCTTGCGCATCAGCCCCGCCTCCTGCGGCGCGGCAATGCGGAAATCCAGATCATAGCCGTCCTCGCGCAGGCGCACGGGCTTTTCCGAGAGGTGCAATTCCACCGTCACATCGGGATACTGGCGGGCAAAGTCCACCTGCAAGGGTGCCAGCACCGCCACGCCGAACATGGTGCGCGAGTGGACCCGGAGCACCCCTGTGGGCACCTGCTGCATGGCGCTCATGCCGGCATCGGCGGCATCGACGGAGGCCAGGATCATTTCCGCCTGACGGGCGTAGAGCTGCCCCGCCTCCGAAAGGACGAGGTTGCGCGTGGAGCGGTGAACCAGCGTGACGCCGAGCCGCTCCTCCAGTTCCGCGATCTGGCGCGACACGCTGGCCGGCGACAGGCCGAAGCGGCGGCCCGTTTGCGAGAAGCTTCCTGTCTCCGCCGTCGCCACCAGCAACGCCATTGCCCTGAGCTTGTCCATCCCTCACCTTTGCAGTTTCTGAAAAGCTGATGCCCGGAATGCGCTTATTGTTATCACAAATGATCGGACTTACCATCCGGTCAGTCAGTCTTTTTACGGGAGGAAGAAGATGGAATTCGGCGTATTCCTTTTGGCCCAGCAGCGCAGCTACGCGCAGTCGTCCCACGATGTCATCCGCGCCTCGATCGAGCAGACGGTTGCCGCCGAACAGGCCGGCTTCGACGCCGCCTGGTATGCCGAGCACCATTTCAACAATTATTCGCTATCGCCCTCGCCGCTGATGCTGTGCGCCCATGCGGCCGCGAAGACCTCGCGCATCCGCCTTGGACCCGCCGTCTGCGTGCTTCCGCTCTACCAGGCGCCGCGCTTCCTGGCAGAGGTCGCGCTTGTCGACACCCTGTCGAACGGACGTCTGCAACTGGGCATCGGATCGGGCTACCAGCAGTTCGAATTCGAGCGGTTCAACACCGATCTCTCGGAAGCCGGCAAGATGTTCCAGGAATACATGGACGTCATCCCGATGGCGCTCACGCAGAAGTCCTTCGAATATGAAGGCCGGTACCTGAAGATCCCGCAGACATCGCTGAACGTGCAATGCGTGCAGGATCCGATGCCGCCGATCTGGGTGACAACCGGAAATCCGCTGGTGCGCGCGCGCGCCATGCGCGAGGGCTACAACCTGTTCATCACGGCGCTTCTCGGCGGCCTCGACGCCATCCGCGTCCTGCGTTCCAGGATGGAAGAAGCCGCGGAAGCCGCCGGCACGAATATCGACGACACCAAGTTCGGCTTCCTGCGCTGCGGTTTCGCCAGCGAGAACAAGGCCGACATCGACGCCTATCTCGACAGCGCCCGCTTTGCCCGCCGCCTTTCCGAAAGCCTGCGCGACCGGCGCCAGGAAACCGATGACGGCTACCTGATGCAGGAAGTGCCGCTGCAACAGGAAATGACACTGGACGAAATGCGCGCCAACCTGCCGGTAGGCAGCGTCAACCAGGTGATCGACCGCATGCTGGAAGAGATCGAGATCCTGAAGCCGCGCCATATCGCGCTCCAGACGCAGCTTGGCGACTGCGACCAGACCACGATGCTCAAGCAGATCGAAGTCTGGGGCGACAAGATCATTCCGGCCATCCGCAAGGCGCTGGGCAGCGATGCCGGCAGCAGCGCGAAGCAATACGCGACGGCCTGAACCATGCGGATCGTCATCGCCGAATCCGGTCCGCCGCGCCTCGAAGACGCTTGCGACTTCCAGCACTTCTCCATCCTCATGGACGAGGCTTTCCGCAATATGCCCGGTGCCGCGCTGCGCGGCATCGGCAGGCTTTCCTGCGACGGCCATGCCTGGGTGCGGCCCGATTGCCTGCGCGCCCTTCTGCCGGTGGACCTGCCGGCCGACTGGGAAACGGGCTTTGCCCGGATGAGCGAGTTTGCCCGGTCCCGCGGCTGGATCGGCGAAGGCGGGGCCATCCGCGCGCATATCGAATTCCGCGACCATGCGGAATCGGTCTCGAATGCCGCCTTCCGCGATGCCATGCGCAAGTTCGCCTCCGGCGTCTGTGTCGTGGCGGCGGGCACGGGCGAAGAGCGGCGCGGCATGACCGTCTCGGCCTTCTCCTCGGTATCGGCCGAGCCGCCGATGATCCTTGTCTGCATCAACAAGGCTTCGGCCAGCCACGACGCGATCGTCAATGCGGAGCGCTTCTCGGTGAACATCCTGGGCGCGGAACAGGACGGCATTGCGCGCACCTTCGCCGGCATGAACGGCTTGACCGGGGCCCAGCGTTTCACCCATGGCGCATGGCAGGAAACGGCTGCCGTGCCGACCCTGGCCGACGCCTTGCAGAGCCTCGTCTGCCGTCCTGCGATCCGCGAGCGCGCAGGTTCGCATACGGTGCTGATCGGCCAGGTGATCTCGGCCAGCCAGGCACTGGAGGACCGCATGCCGCTCATCAACTATTGCGGCACGCTGCGCGGCCTTTGCGGCGGGCTGGAAAAGGCGGCCTGAACACCGGCCCGGACCCGGCAGGAATGAACCGGCGCAGGATGCGCGCCGGTTTTTCCCGTCGCGCGCCGGGGCTTCGCAAGGTCTGCCAATTCACAAATGTAAAACTGCCCTTCAGTGGGCTGACGGCGCTTGAACGACATCCGTCCGGCGCATTTACTTGATCCAAAGACAGCGCTTCTGCTGAACCGGGAGGAAAGCCATGAGCACCAACCAGACGGCCACACCGGCCGAGGGCCAAGCCACGCGTGTCGACGTTCTCGTCGTCGGAGCCGGTTTCGGCGGCATGTACGCGCTCTACAAGTTCCGCGGCATGGGCCTGAAAACCGTCGGCATCGAGGCTGGCGACGACGTGGGCGGGGTCTGGTACTGGAACCGCTATCCGGGCGCGCGCTGCGACCTGATGAGCATCGACTACAGCTACGGGTTCTCCGACGAGATCCAGCAGGAATGGACGTGGTCGGAACAGTTCGCCGCGCAGCCGGAAATCCTGGCCTATGCCAATTTCGTCGCCGACCGGCTCGACCTGCGCAAGGACTTCAAGTTCAACACGCGGGTGACGAGCGCGCGCTGGGACGAGGAGCAGAACGTCTGGCGTGCCACGACCGATGCGGGCGAAGTGCTGGAAGCGCCCTATTGCGTGATGGCGACAGGTCCGCTGTCGATCCCCAAGGATCCCGACATTCCCGGCATTGAAAGGTTCAAGGGCGAGTTGCTGCGGGCCCAGAAATGGCCGCACACGCCGGTGAGCTATGCCGGCAAGCGCGTCGGCGTGATCGGCACCGGGTCGACCGGCATCCAGATCATCCAGGAAATCGGACCGCAGGCGGGTGAACTGTTCGTCTTCCAGCGCACGCCCAGCTTCACCCTGCCGATGCGCAACCATGACCTCGATGCCGACTACGTGGCCGAGATGAAGCACCACTACCCGGCCATCCGCGAAGCCTGCCGCAACAACCCGACCGGCGGCGCGCGGCCGATTTCCACGCGGCCCTTCTTCAGCCTGCCGCCGACGCAGCGCCGCCAGCTCATGGAGCAGGCCTGGATCAATGGCGGCCATACGTTCCTCGGCATCTTCTCCGACCTGATGCTGAACCAGGATGCCAATGACGAGGTGGCCGACTTCGTGCGCGAGAAGATCGGCGAGATCGTCAAGGACGCGAAGACCGCGGAGGCGCTCAAGCCGCGCGGCTATCCCATCTTCGCGCGCCGGCCCTGCCTCGACACGTCCTATTACGAGACCTACAACCGCGAGAACGTCCACCTGGTCGACTGCAAGAACGATCCGATCGTCGAGATCACCGAAAAGGGCATTCGCACCCAATCCGGCGAGACCGAACTCGACATGCTGATCTTCGCCACCGGCTATGACGCGCTGACAGGCGCGCTGCTGGCCTTCGACGTCACGGGGCGCGACGGCATTTCGCTGAAGGACAAGTGGAAGGATGGCCCGACATCGCTTTACGGCATGATGCTCAACGGTTTCCCGAACCTGTTTGCCGTGAGCGGTCCCAACGGCCCGGCGGCGCTGGCCAACCTGATCACCATTGCCGAGCATGACGTGGACTGGATCGCGGACATGATCACGCATATGGACCGCGCGGGCGTGAAGTCGGTCGAGCCGACGCAGCAGGCGGAAGATGCCTGGATGAAACTGGTCGCCCAGCTTGCCGAGCATTCGCTGATCCGCAAGGCAAACACCTGGTGGGTCGGCGCCAACGTCAAGGGCAAGCCACAGGGCCTGACCATGTTCGTCGGCGGTTTCAACAAGTATCGCGACCATTGCCTGAAGGCGAAGCAGGACGGCTATGCCGACTTCGTCTTCGACCGCGAAAAGCAATCCGCCGCCGCCTGAGCGGCGGTTCTGGCCGCCGCCGCCTGAGCGGCGGGTCGGGCCGCCGGCATCCGCTTGTGGCGGGCCGGCGGCACGTGTTCAGCACGTCTGGAAATGCCCTATTTCGCGCCCAGGCGCGGACGATCCCAGGCGGAAGCGCTGGGCCGGTCTGCCTGGCTGCTGCTGCCGGCAGGCCGGCTTGTCGGATGCGCCAGCGTGTAACCGGTCCAGTTGTTGGGACGCGCGCGCAGATATTGCGGCGGGTAGTCGAGATCGGCGCCCAGTTCGGCGGCCGCATGCCAGCCCCAGCGCGGATCATCCAGCATGGCGCGGGCGAGCGCCACGCAATCGGCCTGCCCGGATGCCACGATCTCCTCGGCCTGTCGCGCATCGACAATGAAGCCCACGGCCATGGCCTGCAATCCGGTCTCGGCCTTCACGCGGGCGGCGAAGGGCACCTGATGACCCGGTGCTGCCGGCGGGATGACCGCATCGGGCACCAGATTGCCCGCCGACATGACGGCATAGTCCACGCCTTCGGCCTCCAGTGCCCGGGCAAAGGCGAGCGCATCATCCGGCGTCGCGCCATCGGGATGCCAGTCGGTGCTGTTGACACGCACGCCAAGCGCGACCTTTCCGTCAGCCGCGTCCCGGACGGCGCGGACCACCTCCAGCGGAAAACGCATCCGGTTCGCGAGGCTGCCGCCATAGGCATCCGTGCGGCGGTTGGTGAGCGGCGACAGGAAGCAGTGCAGCAGGTATCCATGCGCGGCATGCACCTCGATGAGATCGAACCCGGCACGCACGGCCCGCCGCGCCGCATCGGCGAAGGCGTCCACGATGGCTGCGATGCCGTCCACCGTCAGTTCCGCGGGCACGGCCCAATTTTCGTTGTAGGCAAGCGCGGATGGCGAACAGGTCTGCCATGCCCCTTCTTCCGGCGGCAGGGATTCACCTTTCCAGCGATCCCTGATGGAGCGGGCTGAGCCGCGCCGCCCGGCATGGCCAAGCTGGATCCCGATCCTGGCGCGCGACAGGTTCCGCACCTCGCGAACGATGGCTGTCAGCGCCGCCTCCTGCTCATCGGAATACAGGCCGAGGCAGCCGTGGGTGATGCGCCCGCGCGCTTCCACCGCGGTGGCTTCCAGGATGACGAGACCGGCACCCGACATCATGAGATTGCCGATGTGGATCAGGTGCCAGGGTTGCGCCATCCCGTCGACGGCGCTGTACTGGCACATGGGCGAGACCACGATCCGGTTCTCCAGTTCCAGCGGTCCCAGTTGCAGCGGTGAAAACAGTGCGCTCATGACATCCTCCCGATTGCCGCCCGGCTTCAGGGGCAATAGTGAAGGAAGCCCGGCGCCTTTGCGAAGGGCCAGCAGGCAAATGCGCGAAGTTCATGGATGTGAATTGCGTGACAGGGTCACAGGCTTCTTCACACGCGTGACATCGCAACCGGCCATCCGGACCCGGAGGCGCGGGAAACGGCACATAGCAGAACCATGAAGTGGGAAAAAGCAGCGGACAGGACAGCGAAGGCGGGGTCGGCTGGCGAGGTTTTCCTGGCCTTCCTGAAACTCGGGCTGACATCGTTTGGCGGGCCGATTGCCCATCTGGGCTATTTCCGGGACGAGCTGGTGATCCGGCGCAGGTGGATCGACGAGGCCGGTTATGCCGATCTCGTCGCGCTGTGCCAGTTCCTGCCCGGCCCTGCCTCCAGCCAGGTTGGCTTCGCACTCGGCCTGTTGCGCGGTGGCCTGGCCGGAGCGCTCGCCGCCTTCACGGCATTCACCCTGCCCTCGGCGGTTCTTCTCGTCGTCTTTGCCATGGGTGCCACCGCCTTCGGCGGGCCCGTCGGCGGCGGCTTGCTGCATGGCTTGAAGCTGGTTGCCGTCGCCGTGGTCGCGCAGGCCGTCTGGGGCATGGCGCGCAGTCTCACGCCGGACCGCGAGCGGGCCAGCATTGCCCTGGCCGCGGTACTGATCGTGGTTTTCAGCGGCAGCGCGGCCGGCCAGATGACGGCCATCGCCCTTGGCGGCATCGCAGGGCTCGTGCTGTGCCGAACGGACTGCACGGGCCCGGCGCCGCGGCTGGCATTCCGCCTGCCCCGTGGCACGGGCTTCATGTGCCTTACGCTCTTTCTGGTGCTGCTGGCCTGCCTGCCGCTGGCAAGCGCGGCAAGCGGCTGGCAGGGCCTGGCACTGTTCGATGCTTTCTACCGCGCGGGCGCGCTGGTGTTCGGTGGCGGGCATGTCGTCCTGCCCTTGCTGGAGGCGGAGGTCGTGGCGCCGGGATGGGTGTCGGAGAGCACCTTTCTGGCCGGCTATGGCGCGGCGCAGGCCGTGCCCGGCCCCTTGTTCACCTTCGCCGCCTATCTTGGCGCGGTCACGGGCCCTGACCCGTCCGGTGTGGCGGGTGCGGCCATCGCGCTGGCGGCCATCTTTCTGCCGGGCTTCCTGCTGCTTCTCGGCATGTTGCCCTTCTGGGACCGGTTTCGCGCCATGCCTGCCGCGCAAGCCGCGATGCGCGGCGCCAATGCCGCCGTGGTCGGCATCCTGGCGGCGGCGCTGCACGATCCGGTCTGGACGAGCGCCATCCTCTCTCCGGGCGATTTCGCGCTGGCGCTTGCAGGCTTCGTCCTGCTTGCTGCCTGGAAGGCGCCGCCCTGGGCCGTCGTGCTGCTTCTGGCCATTGGCGGCGCGGGCCTTGCCTCGGCCTGAAGCCGCCGTGCCTCACAGCCGCATGCGCGGTACGTCATTGGGATCGAGGCTCAGTTCGATGAGCAGCGGCCGGTCGCGCTTGCCGATGGCGTCAATGGCCGTTTCCAGGTCCCGGGCGGAACGCACGGCGATGCCCTGGCCACCCAGCGCCGTCGCCACGTCGGCAAAGGATGGCCAGTCGAACTGCGCCAGGCTCGGATCCATGCTGCGATCGAGAAACTGGATGTGCTCCGCGCCATAGGCGGAATCGTTGCAGACGATGACGATCAGATCCTGCTTCAGGCGCACGGCCGTGTTGAACTCGTTGATCCCGCCCATCATGAAGCCGCCATCGCCCGTGAACAGCACGACCGGCTTTTGCGGCGCGGCAATGGCGGCGCCGATGGCTTCGGGCAGGCCAAGCCCGATCGAGCCGAAATTCGCGGTTACCAGAAGGCTCGCCGGATCGGGCACCGACACGCGGCACCAGACCTCGGTCATGAAACGGCCGCCGTCGGTGGCGAGAATCCTGTCGCGGGGAAGCGCCTCCTCGAGGCGATCCAGCGCATGGACATAGTTGACCGTGCCCGCCCGTGCCTTGTCGGCATCGCCCTTCGGGTGGCAGGTCAGGGCTTCCATGTCCAGTTCGCCGGTAAAGCCGGTGGCCGGGATCTCGGCCTCGTCGAGCCAGTAGACGATGTTATCGGCCGTCAGGCCGGCGTCGGCGGTCAGGGCCGCATCGGGATGAAAATTGCGACCGATATCGGCCGGGTTCTCATTGACCACGATCACGCGCTTGCCCTTCATCAGGGCGCCCTTGTCGGTGGTGAAGTAGTGCAGGCTGGCGCCAAAGGCGATCACGCAATCGGCATCGGCAATGGCGTCGTAGGCCGCCGGTGTGCTGAGCGTGCCGAAAATGTCCATGTTGTAGGGATGTCCGTTGAACAGGCCCTTGGCCTTCAGCGTGGTGGCAAGCGGCGCCTCCATCCGGTCGGCAAGGCGGACCAGCTTGTCGCGCGCGCCCACGGCGCCGCCGCCGGCCAGGATGATCGGCCGCTTCGCCGAGGCGATCATGCCGATGGCCTCGTCCAGTGCATGGCCCTCCGGCACATGGGCGGGCGTGTCGAAGGTCTTGAAGACCATCTTTTCATAGCCTGCCTCCTGCCACATGAAATCCGCCGGCATGTTCAGCACGATCGGCCGCTTCTCGACCCGGGCGCGATAGAAGGCGTTGGCGATGTCATAGGCGACCGTTTGCGGCGTTCGCATCTGCTCAAATCCGGCGCCCGTGACCTTCACCAGTTCGCGCTGGTCGATGCTTTGCAGATGCTGCGGCATTTCCACCGGCGTATCGCCGGCCAGCAGGACCATCGGCACATGGCCGCGCACGCCCTCGGTCAGCGCCGTGACGCAATTGGTCAGGCCGGGACCGTGGGTGACGGTGGCAACGCCCACCTTGCCGGACACGTGCGACCAGGCCAGCGCCATGAGCACGGAACTGCCTTCGAATGCGGCGGGAATGAACGTTCCGCCGCCGTGGCGGACATAGTGGTCCACCATGAACAGGTTTGCATCGCCCATCAGGCCGAAAAGCGTATCGGCGCCATGATCGAGGAGCGACCGGGCAATTGCCTTGTAGGTATATTGCTTTTCACCGGACATGCGCTTCAAGCCTTCTGCTGTTTCATTGCCGGGCAGATTGCCAATGCCCGCCTGACGCGAACCGTTCCACGCCCGCAGCGGCCAACGGTTTGCGGACAGCCGGCGTGCGGCAGCACTCATTCACTGATAGCGCACATGCGGCACAAAAGGCATGCAAAACGGCAATCATTTCCGCCAAGCGATGCATGCTGTACGCATTTCATCCCAACTTCATGCAAGAAGCGTGTGAGCGGCTCAATGCGACGAGCGATCGGCTGCTTCGCCCGATGGCGAAACGGAGCTGGCGCGGCTCGCCTATGGGGCGCCGGCAGCCTCATGCCATTTCGGACCGAGCGCGGCGCTGATTGCCGCGCGGCGGGTTGCAGGGCCGAATTGCCGCTCGACAAGGTGACGGCCCGCTTCCGCCAGACGCCGGGCAAGGGCCGGCGTCGTCATCACCGCTTCCAGCGCGACGGCGAATTCCCGCGCGTCATCGGCTTTGAGAAAATGGACGCCATCTTCCAACCCGAGGCCCTCGACCGCCTTGCCCGTGGCAACGACAGGACATCCCACGGCCAGGGCCTCCAGCACCTTGATGCGCGTGCCGCCGCCCTCGCGCAACGGCATGGCCGCCACCTGCGCGGTCTCGTAGACCGGGCGCAATTCGGGCGGATTCTCGGTCAGGCGATGGCCACGGCTCTCCACCAACCGCTTCAGCTTCGCCTTCGGGCTGCGGCCGCACACATGCAACCGGGCGCCGGGCAGGCGTTGCTGCAGGCGCGGCATGATGGACTGGCAAAGTTCCAGCACAGCACGCCTGTTCGGCGGGTAGCGCAAGTGCCCGACAAAGAGGATATCCTGTGCCGGCGCCAGGGGCTTGCCGGGCGTTTCCAAACACCATTGCGGCACGGGATTGGCTATGACGCTGACCGGCACTTCGATTCCCAGAGCGCGCGCATGGTCGTGGTCGCGGGTGGAGCAGGTCCAGATTTCGCCGGCCAGACGGGCGATGCGGCGGTCGGCCTGCCGGGCCGCGGCAAGCCGCCTCGCCCAGACAAGAGGCGTCAGCGGACGCAGCGGGCGGGGAAGGCGCGCGCGCAGAACATCCGCCAGCAGGCGGCTCTCGACATTGTGAAAATCGACAATCAGACGCAGGCCGGGAAATTCAGCCCGTACCGCCTCGACAGCCTGAAGAAGACCGACACCTTCGAACAACACGCAGACCGGCCGCTGCCGGCGGATCGTTTCCAGCAGCATCGCGACCTGCGCCGGTTCCAGTTCCGCGACGGTCGGGGCACAAGTCCGCCGGCGTCCTTTTCGCGCAACGGGCCGAAAACTGAAGCAGGCGCTAAAATCCAAGGTTGATAAATTACTCAAATTTGTGGCATTGCGGATTTCAGCACCGGACTGGCGTCCATCGTTTTCGAGAATACAGACTTGCAGAAATGACATTTGAGCGTACCGGCGGCGTTCCCCGCATCATTCACCAGACATGGCGTAGCAGAACCGTTGCGCCCGAGAAAGGGGATCCGGAAAGCTGGAAGCGCCTCAATCCGGACTGGGAATACCGCTTCTGGACAGATGAGGACCTGCGCGCCTTCATGGCGGAGGAATTCCCGCATCTCATTGATCTGTTTGACGGTTACTCTCTCCCCGTGCAACGGGCCGACCTTGCCCGCTACTGCATCCTGTACCGGATCGGCGGGCTCTATGCCGACATCGACACGCGTTGCCTGGCCACGGTGGAGCCCCTTGCCGGCGACGAGCGGGTCATCCTTTGCGAGGAACCCGGAGAGCATCAGCACCATGGCCGTGTGCGCGGCCTGGACACCTTGTTCTTCAACGGCACCATGGCCTCGCCGCCGGGCCACCCGTTCTGGGAATCGGTCTTGAATCATGTTGTGCTCATGTATCCTCGCCGCGATGCCGATGTCCTCGATACAACCGGGCCTTGTATCCTGACCGCCGCCGTTTCGCAGTGGCAGGACCGGGACAGTCTGGCACTGAACTCCTCGCATCTCTTCTCCGGCCTCACCTCGCTCGGCGGGCACACGGGCGATGCGCGATGGGGTCCCTATGGCCACCTGACCTGCTCGGAGCATCTCTGGCAGGGGAGCTGGATCGACAATGTGAGAATGCCATGGCTGAAGCGGCGGCGGGCGCAATGGAAGAGGTTCCGTCACGAAGTGCTATCGCGCAGCAAGCGGCTGACCCTTGCGGATGCGCGCAGGCAGATCGATACCGGCCTCTTGACCCGCCCCCTGCCGCCGGAAGAAAAGCACCCCTCCATCGCGGTCCTCATTCCCGTGCGCAATGGCGAGGCGTTTCTGGAAAACGGCGTGGAGCAGCTTCTGGCTCTCGACTATCCAAAGGACCGTCTGCACGTCGTTTATGGCGAGGGCGACAGCGAGGACCGCACGCCGGAGGTGATCGCCGAAATCATTGCGCGGCACGGGGAAACATTCGCCAGCATATCCTCTGTCCGGGTCGAGCGGAACGGGCCGCGCCTCTCGCGCTCGCAGCGCTGGGACACGCGGGCCCAACTGGCGCGCCGTTCGGGCATAGCCATGGCGCGAAACGACCTGCTGCGGGCAGCGGCCGGGCTGGATGCCGACTGGTTCCTGTGGATCGATGCCGATGTCATCGGCCTGCCCCGCGACCTGCTGCAAAGGCTGCTGGCGGCAAGGGCCAAGATCGTCACGCCGGATTGCGTGCTGAAACCCGGCGGCGCGAGCTATGACCTGAACGCCTTTCTCTATATCCGCAAGCCCAGCCGGGCCGAATATTACAGCTACATCCGCCACGGCCTCTTCCAGCCGCCGCTGCAATATCCCCCACGCCGCCATCTGCACGACCTGCGCTATCTGGAAAGGGTACCGCTGGACAGCGTCGGCGGCACGGCGCTTCTCGTTCATGGCGACGTCCACCGCGCTGACCTGGACTTTCCCGAGATTCCGTACCGCGATCTTGTTGAGACCGAGGGATTCGGAACCTTGGCGCGCGATCTCGGTCTCACGCCGATCGGCCTGCCGGGCGTCGAGGTCGTCCATCATGCGTCCTGACGCCGGTTCATCGGCGACGGTCATCCTCGTGATGACATGCGCCCTGTCCCCGAGGGAACGCCTGACGGCGGCGCGGCGGCAGCTCGACGAGCACCTGGGCGACTGGACGGGTCTGTTCGTTCAGGGCGCGGTGGCCGGGGACGATGCCGCGACCCGACTGCTCGATTCGAGCCGGGCCAGAATGTGGTCCAAACATCCGCTGACGCCCACGGAGGTCGCTTGTTACACCTCGCACCGGCGGTGCTGGGAGGTCCTGCTGAACGGGCCATGGGAACAGGCCCTGGTGCTGGAAGACGATTTCCTGCTTCGCGATCCGGAAACCGTGCGCAAGGCCCTGCATTCCGCCGGCCTGCTGCTGTCGCAGGGGCGCAATCTGGTCAAGCTGTTCGACTACCCGCGCAGCCGACCGGATGACTACGGCCTCTCCCGGCATGTGGGTGGCCTGACGCTGATGAAATGGAAGCGGCCAAGGGCCGGAACGGTCGGCTACCTGGTGTCACGGGACGGTGCGCAGCGTCTGCTCGCGCGGCGCAAGGTCTTCCGGGCCGTGGACGAGGACATCAGGCTGTATTGGGAACTGGGGCTCGATGTCTGGTCCGTTCCCGGAAACCCGGTGACGGACAATGGCGAAGCGCTGGGCGGCAGCCTGCTGGAGCAGGGACGGCGCAAGTCCCGGAACCGCTTGCGATTGCGCGCGATCAAGGGCTTTCTGATCGGAGCCTATCGAACCGTGGCAAACCTTGTTGCCTTCCGGCAGGCATTCCGGCGTCAGCAATCCGCCCGCCCGGACCGCGCTTTGACGTAGGCGACAGCCGAAGGCCAGGTCAGGACGCGCGCTTCCTGCCCTCGCCCATGTCGATGCGCCCTTGCCGCTGGCCGGAATCCGCTTTCGACACGGCCTTCTGGCAATACATGCGGGTATCGGCATGGTGCACAAGTTCGTCGGCGGTCAGGCCGCCAGCCGGTGCGCCGGCATGTCCGATGCTCACGTCGACGCGCAGCCGCACGCGGTCAAGCCCGATCGGCGCGGCAACGGCTGCACGAATGCGCTCGGCGAAGGCCTCGCCATCGCCAGGCGCCCTGCCGTGCCGGCGCAGCACGACGAATTCATCGCCGCCAAAGCGGGCAAGGGATCCATCGCTGCCGACGGCATTTTCAAGGCGCCGTGCAACGGTTTTCAGGATCTCGTCGCCGACCAGATGGCCATGACGGTCATTGATGAGCTTGAAACCGTCCAGATCAATGAAGAACACCTCCACATGGCCGCTTTCCGCCGCCAGCGCCTGTTCCAGCCCCGCGAAGAACCGGCTGCGGTTTTCCAGCCCGGTGAGCGCGTCATGGCTGGCCATGAACAGTGCCCTTTCCTCGGCCTGGCGGCGCTCGCGGATCTCGCAAACCAGCTTTTCGTTGGCCTGGCGAAGCAGCCTGTTGGAGTCGGAGAGCCGGCGCATGGCCCATTGGCGCGATTCCTGAACCCGGATGCGAGCCAGCGCGACAGCGAAATCCATCGGTTTGGTGATGTAATCGTTGGCGCCTGCCGCGAAGGCCTCGACCATGTCGTCGGAAGCCGCCCTTGCCGTGGCGACGATCACCGGCAGGTCTGTTTGCGACCGGCGCAGGCGGATGCGCCGCAGCGCCTCGATGCCCGACATTCCGGGCATCATCCAGTCCATGATCACAATATTGACGTCGCCGGCCTCCAGACGCCGAAGCGCGGCCGCTCCATCGCCTGCCACCTCGACGCCATAGCCGCGACGGGCCAGCAGCCGCGATAGCAGGTCGCGGTTTTCCTCCACGTCATCCACGACCAATATGCGCGTGGGGCCGCCGGCCACCTTCTGCATCTGTTCCGACATGGGCGCGTCGCTCTCCTTTCAAGGCCGGCCGGTTACCGGCCCCTGTTCAAAACTCTTCCCACGTGTCTGCCGCCAGCGCGGCATTGCCCTCGACCAGCCGCATGCGGGGACGCTGTGCAGGGGCATCCGCAGGCGTTTCGGCCGTGGCCTTGCGCTCCGGTTCACCGACATGGAAACGGTCCAGCAAGCGGGCCAGGGCGGCGGCCTCATGCGCCAGGCTGTGGCTTGCCGCTGTCGACTGCTCGACCATGGCCGCATTCTGTTGCGTGTTGCGGTCGATCTCGGAAATCGCCCTGTTGATGTCCTGAAGGCTGGCGGCCTGTGCCGTTACGGCCTCGACGATGGCCGAGACATTGCCGGTGATCTCGCTGACATCGGCGCCGATGGCCTCCAGTTCCCTGCCTGTCTCGCCGACGAGGCGGGATCCTGTCTGCACGTGGCGTTCGGAATCGGAGATCAGTTCCTTGACGTCATTGGCCGCCGTGGCGCAGCGCTGCGCCAGTTCGCGCACTTCCTGGGCGACGACGGCAAAGCCCCTGCCCGCCTCTCCCGCCCGGGCCGCCTCGATGCCGGCATTGAGTGCAAGCAGGTTCGTCTGGAACGCGATCTCGTCGATCATCCCGATGATGTTGTTGATCTTTCGCGCCGATTCCTCGATCTGTGCCATGGAGGCGATGGCATTCTTCACCGTCTCGCCCGATTCGCGGGCCCGGCCATGGGTGCGCGAGACAAGGGCTCCGGCCTGCTGCGACCGGGTTGCCGTCTCCTTCACCGAAACGGTCACTTCCTCGATGGATGCGGCGGTCTGTTCCACGGCAGCGGCCTGCTGCTCGGTGCGGCGCGCCATGTCGTCGGCGGCAGCGCCGATCTCGCCCGAAGCGCCATCGATGGCCGATGCATTGCGCCGGACGGTGGCCATGGCATCCTTCATCCGGGCAAGCGAGGCGTTGAAATCGGTGCGCAGCGATTCCAGCGCGGGCGCGAACGGTTCGGTGATCTGCTGGTCGAGACGGCCATCGGCAAGGCCGTTCAATCCCTTGCCCAGCACAGCGACGTCGGCCATGGTGGCGGACAGGTCGGTGGCGATCTTGAGCACCTTCACGACCTTGCCGGCGGCGTCGAAAATGGGGTTGTAGCTCGCCTTCAGCCAGACCGTCCGCCCGCCCTTCGCGGTGCGCCGGAAATCGCTGGCGATGAACTCACCCGACGACAGGCGCTCCCAGAACGTGCGGTAATCGGCGCTTCTGGCATGATCGGGATCGACAAACATGGAATGATGACGGCCAACGATCTCACCAAGCTCGTAGTCCATCGTGGCGCAGAAATTGTCGTTTGCGGTCAGAATCCGGCCCGAAGGATCGAACTCGATGACGGCCTGCGCGCGCGAAATGGCCGCCAGCTTGCTGTCGGCTTCCGCCGCCTGCTGCTTTTCGGCGGTGATGTCGGTGGCGAATTTCACCACCTTTTCACAAATGCCCTTGCGCCCGCGCACCGGGTTGTAGGTGGCATGAAGCCAGAGCAGCCGCCCGCCTTTCGCGATGCGGGCGAAATCGCCGGAAAGGAACTCGCCCTGCTGCAGCTTGTTCCAGAATTCACGGTACCCGCTGCCGGCTGCCGTCGTTTCGTCCACGAACATCGAATGGTGACGGCCCACCAGTTCGCTGACGGCATATCCGGTGGCCGCGCAGAATTGCCGGTTCGCGCGCAGGATGTTGCCTTGCATGTCGAACTCGACGACAGCGAGGGAACGGTCCAGTGCGGAAAGCACTGCCTGCGCATCGCGCGCGCCTCCATTGAAGATGTTTCGCATCGCTTGTTCCCGTCCACTTTTTCCCGACGGTTAAAGGTATTTTTCTAATGTTTAATTTTTTACAGCCCGGAACAGGCGAAAACTGACCGTGCGCGCGCGCCCCACTCCGCATGCGATTGCGATTTCCGAAGCGCGCCAGACGCGTTCAGGCCGCTCGCCTGCTGGCGCGTTGACGATTTCGGGATTGACGGTTACGTCAAAGGAAGCGACACAAGCCTGACAGTCCTGCCGGGGAGGAAGGCATGCCCAAATTCGCACCAGCAATCGAGCTCGCCACCCATGAGGTCGCCAACCAGCCGTCAGAATATTACGGCAGGAACCTGTATCTGAACGATCCGGCCATGCGCGATGCCATCCGGCGGGAAGCCGGATCATGGCTGGATGAGCGCATGGCGCGCCTCGGCGCTGAAGCGGGATCGGAAAAGGTCCTGGAATGGGGGGAACTGGCCAACCGCCACGGGCCGGAACTCGTCTCGTTCGACCGCTACGGCCGGCGGCTCGACGAGGTGCGCTTTCACCCCTCGTACCACCACCTCATGGCGCTGGCCATGGAGCACAATATCCATGACGTGGCCTGGACCGTGGAGGATCCGTCATCCCATGTCGGCCATTTCGGCCTGCTGGCGCTGTTCACCCAGGCCGAGGCGGGCACCATGTGCCCGATCAACATGACCTATGCGGTGGTTGCCTCGCTCAGGCAGCAGGGGGAGGCCGCGCGGCCGTGGCTGGAGCGCATTCTCGGCGGACGATACGATCCGGACATCAAGCCCATCGGCGCCAAGGCCGGCATCACCATGGGCATGGCAATGACCGAAAAACAGGGCGGCAGCGACGTGCGCGCGAACACCACACGCGCCTTCCCCATCGATGCCGGGGCCGGTCACTACCGGCTCGTCGGGCACAAGTGGTTCTGCTCGGCACCGATGTCGGACGGGTTCCTGACGCTGGCCTATACAGAGGCCGGCCTGTCCTGTTTCCTGGTGCCGCGCATCACCCCTGACGGGCGGCGAAACGGCATTCACGTGATGCGCCTCAAGGACAAGCTCGGCAACAAGTCCAATGCGTCGAGCGAGATCGAATACCACGATGCCTTCGCCATCCTGCTGGGTGAACAGGGTCGCGGCGTCAACGTCATCATCGACATGGTTCACCATACGCGGCTTGGCACGGTGGCCGGAACCGTCGGCATCATGCGCATGGGCTTCCTGCAGGCGCTCCACCATGTGCGCGGACGGCGCGCCTTCCAGAAGACGCTGATCGATCAGCCGCTCATGCGCGCCGTGATCGCCGATCTGGCGGTCGAATACGAGGCGGCGGCGGTGCTGGGTGCGCGGGTGGCGCGCATGTTCGGCGGTTCGGATCCGCGATCGAAGGCCTTTGCCCGCATAGCGGTCGCGCTGGCCAAATACTGGCTGACCAAGCGCAATCCGAACTTCGTCTTCGAATGCATGGAGTGCCATGGCGGCGCCGGCTATGTGGAGGAAACGCCCATGCCGCGCCTGTTCCGCGAATCCCCGCTCAACGCGATATGGGAGGGCTCGGGCAATGTCATCGTGCTGGACGTGTTGCGCACGCTTCGCAAGGAGCCCGAGGCCCTTGCCGCGCTTTTCTCCGAGATCGAGCCGGGGCTCGGGCGCGACGACGATCTCGACATGGCGGTTCAAGGCGTGAAGACCATGCTCGACGGCCCGCTTGGCGAGGGCGCCGGCAGGCTGCTGGTGGAGCGCCTGGCGCTGGTGCTGCAGGGCGCGCTCCTGGTCCGCTTCGCCCCGGCGCCGGTGGCGCGGGCCTTCTGCGCGACGCGCCTGGGCGGTGCGGGCGGGCACATGTTCGGCGTGATGCCCGAGGATATCGATGTCGATGGCATTCTCGACCGGCACCTGGCGGCCCTCGACGCCGGTCTCGCCTGATCCCGGCTGCCGTCAGGACGCCACGCAGACGACAAGGATACGCGCGTCGCGGTCCTCGTCCGATGCATAGAGGTGGCCGCGTGCGCTGTCGAAATAGATGGAATCGCCCTCGCTGAGGACAACCGGATCGCGCCCTTCCAGATGCACGGTGACGACGCCTTCCAGCACCAGCAGGAACTCCTGGCCCGGATGGCGGACGAATTCCTCGAAATCCTTGATGTCATGGGCTTTCAGCGTGCCCATCATCGGCGTCATCGCCTTCTGCCACAGTTCCGGAAACAGCATCTCGTAGACATAGTTCGCGGTTTCCTGGCGGCTGAACTCGCCCTTCCTGGCCACGGCGAAGCCGCCCGGCTCGAACCGGCTGCCCTCGGCGGTGAAGAAGGCCGCCATGTCTGCCTCCAGCCCCTGCGCCAATTGCGCCAGCCTGTCATAAGTCAGCGCGATGACGCCGCGTTCGGCCTTTGAAATGGTCGACACAGCAAGGCCCGACCGCTCGGCCACCGTTGCAAGCGTCCAGCCCTTTTCCCGTCTGAGCCTGCGGATTTGCTGACCGAAAGCGATCCGCTGGCTGTCCGGTTTCTCGTTGTTGTCCATGGCACGCTCCCGGAAAAGGAGTGCGATCCTAATCCGCCCTCCCGTCCGCGGCAAATCGTTTTTCCTTTCAGAAAATTCGCTTTTCCAATCGGAAAATCAGTGCTAGCGTTCTTGCCCAGGGAGAGGTTTCATGGCGCAGACGACGGACGGCCACGACATCATCGTCATCGGTGCGGGCATTGCCGGGGCATCGGTGGCAGCCGGGCTTGCCGGCCATGCGCGGGTGCTTCTTCTGGAGCGCGAGGAAAGACCCGGCTATCACACGACAGGGCGGTCGGCCGCGCTGTTCACCATTGCCTACGGGCCGCCGGTCATCCGCGCCCTGTCGCGCGCCTCGCACGCCTTCTTCCGCGATCCCGGCAGTCCGTTCATACAGCAACCGCTGCTGAAGACGCGCGGCGTCATCTTTGCCGGCCACGAAGGACAGGCGGACGCGCTGACGGACCTTCAGGACGAACTGGGCGCGGCGGTGCGGCCACTGGATACGCAGACAGCGCTTGCCATGATGCCGCTGATCCGCCGCGACTACCTGGCCGCGGCGCTGATGGATGAAAGCGCCGCCGATATCGATGTCGATCAGCTGCACCAGCACTATCTCAAGACCTTCCAGGCGCAAGGCGGCACGCTGCGCACGCATGCCTGCGTCACGGCCATCGCGCGCGAGGGTGGCGGCTGGAGTGTCGAGGCCGGCGGCGAGCGTTTTTTCGCGGACACGGTGGTCAACGCATCCGGCGCCTGGGCCGACGAGATCGCCGCCATGGCCGGCGTCGCGCCCGTCGGGCTGATGCCGAAGCGCCGCACGGCGGTTCTGATCGATCCGCCTGCGGGCTTCGAGCCCGACAAGCCGCAGACATGGCCCATGGTCGTGGACGCGGAGGAGGAATTCTACATCAAGCCGGATGCCGGCCTGCTGCTGATTTCGCCGGCCGACGAAACGCCCTCCCCACCTTGCGATGCGCAGCCCGAAGAGCTTGACGTGGCGATCTGCGTGGACCGGATCGAGCGGGCCTTCGACGTCTCGGTTCGCCGTATCGCGCACAAATGGGCGGGCCTGCGCTCCTTCGTGGCGGACAAGTGCCCGGTGATCGGCTACGCACCTGACGCCAAGGGCTTCTTCTGGCTGGCCGGACAGGGCGGCTATGGCATCCAGAGCGCGCCGGCCGCCGCGCGGACCGCCGCCGCGTTGGTGCTCGGGCAGGAGATTCCGGCCGACATTGCCGCCGAGGGCGTCAGCGCCGAAGCGCTCAGCCCGGCGCGTGCGGGATTGCGGCGATGATCTGGCTCGTGCTGGCCGCCGGGATCGTCCTGCTCGCCTCCGGCCTCGCGATTGCCTATGTCATCGGCGCGGCCGCGGTCCTGGCCTTCATCGCCACCGACAACACCCGTTATCTCGCCATCCTGCCGCAGCAGATCTTCTCCAAGATCGATGTCTTCGCGCTGATGGCGATGCCGCTGTTCATCCTGGCCGGCGAACTGATGAACAGGGGCGGCATCACACGGGTTCTCATCGACCTCGCCATGGCCATGGTCGGGCGGCTGCGCGGCGGGCTCGGCCATGTCAACATCATGACCAGCGTGTTCTTCGCCGGCATTTCGGGCTCTGCTGTGGCCGATTCCGCGGCCGTTTCCAACACGCTGGTGCCGGCCATGCGCGAACGCGGCTACGACCTGGAATATGCCAGCGCCATCACCGCGGCGTCCTCGATCATCGGGCCGATCATTCCGCCGTCGATCATCCTGATCTTCTACGGCGCGCTGATGAGCACGTCCGTCACGGCCCTGTTCATCGCCGGCATCGTGCCCGGATTGCTGCTTGCTGCCTCGCTGATGGCCGCCAATGCCATCTATGCCCGCATTCATCGTCACCCCCGCCTTGAAGCCGGCGATGTACCGCCCTTCCTGCCCGCCCTTCTCCACGCCCTGCCCGCGCTGCTGGTGCCCGCCATCATCCTGGGCGGCATCGTGTTCGGCCTGATGACACCGACAGAAGCGGCCGCCGTGGCCGTCGCGGTGGCCTGGGCTGGCGGCTATCACTATGAACGCATGGGGCTGGATGCGGTCTGGCAGGCGTTCCGGCGCACAGCCATGCTGTCGGGCGCGATCTTCCTGCTGATCGCCGCCGTTTCCGCGCTCGGGCATCTCAGCGCGCTGGAACGTGTGCCGGAAGCGATCTCTGCCACGGTCGATGCCATGGGCCTGGGTCCGGTCGGCTACATGATCGTGCTGAACGTGCTGTTCCTCGTCGCCGGCATGTTCCTGGACATACCCGTAGCGCTGGCGCTGCTGGTGCCATTGCTGGCGCCGACCGCGCTTGCGCAGGGCGCCGATCCCGTTCACCTTGGCATCGTGCTCTGCTTCAACCTGTGCATCGGGCTGGTCTCGCCACCGCTTGGCGGCTGCCTGCTGATGGTGACCACGGTGACAGGGGTGAACTACTGGCGCCTGGCGCGCGCGGTGATGCCGTTCGTGCTGGTGGAGGTTTTCGTGCTGGCGCTGCTGGTCACCTTTCCGCAGATCAGCCTGGCGCTGCCGCGCGCATTCGGACTTGCGGGTGGAGGATGACCCGCATGCCAACGCATTGGTTCAAGCAAGGAAAACAGGGAGACGCGCAATGAAACGATTTGCTTTTATGGCTGCATTCGGGGCCGCACTCGCCATGGCGACCGCGGCAACAGCACAGGTCAAGGTTTCGCTCGACAGCCCGCCGGATCTGGAAGGATCGGGCAGCTATGTCTGGGCCCATACCTTCAGCGAGCACCTCAATGCCAACGGCATGAAGGCCGAGGAATTCCAGCGCGGCGCGCTGGGCAGCGATGCGGAGGTCTTCGATCAGGTCAGCCAGGGCCTTGTCGAGGTGGCGATGGCGCCGCTCAACATCGTCGGATCGCTGGACAAGCTGATCTTCGGGCTGCGCCTGCCCTATTTCTTCGCCGACATGGAAGAGGTCGACCGCGCGCTTTACGATGGCGGCATGCTGGCGCGCATCAACGAGGGCACGACGCCGGGCGGCGTGCGCGTCGGTGCGGTGACCACCGTGGGTCCGGCCACCGGCATCTTCAATACCAAGCGCGACGTGAATTCGCTGGCCGACATGGAAGGCCTACGGATGCGCGCGCTGGATGAGAGCCAGATCGAGCTCTACAAGAGCTGGGGTGCATCGGGCACGATCGTGAGCTGGGCGGAAGTGCCAAATGCGCTGCAGACGGGCGTCGCCGACGGTTACATGAACCCGGCCTTCGTGCCGCTGCTGTTCGGCCATACCGACTTCATCAAGCATTTCACCGACGCTGCCGTGGCGCCGTCGCTGCGCATCGCGATCATTTCCGAACAGTGGTACGAGGGGCTTTCGGACGCCGACCGCAAGACGGTGGACGATGCCATCGCCGCCGCCGACAAGGCCAATCGCGACTGGCTCGGCACGCAGTCCGGCGTCATCGACAAGCTGAAGGCGGCCGGTGTGTCGGTGGTCAACCTCTCGGACGCGGCGCGCGCGGAATTCCGCAAGGCCTCCGAAGCCACCTATGACAGCGGCCTCATCACGCCCGAGCAACTCGCCGAATGGCGCAAGGCCAAGGGCGAATGACGGCGATGAACCGCCTTGCAACCGGTCTCGGCCGCCTTTCGGCCGGGATCGACCGCGTGGCCATGGTGCTGGCCGTGGCCGCGCTCTTCGTGATGCTGGGCGCAGCGCTGTGGCAGACCGTGGCGCGCTACATCTTCGCCTCGCCGCCCATCTGGACGGAGGAACTGGCGCGCCGCGCCATGGTGTGGGCCGGCATGCTGGGCGCCTCCTGCGCCTTTCGCGCCGGCGCCAACCCGGTGCTGTTTCCCGCCATGCTCGCCATTGGCGGGCGCACAGGCGCCGCACTTGCCCTGTTGCGCGCTGCCGGCGTGGTGCTGTTCGCCGCACCGGTTCTATGGTTTTCCGTCTTCGCGCCGGGCATGAACATGGCGCGCGGCTTTCTGGGCCGAAGCCTCGGACGGCAGGGCGAAATGCTCGACATTTCCATGATCTGGTTCACGGCAGCCGTGCCGGTCGCCTTTGCCATCATCATCATTCACCTATTGGCCCTGTCGGCTGCCGGCCTTGCCGGCCAGCAGGCGGCGGGCGGCGTTCCGACCGGGAGGGAACAAGCAAAATGAAGGTCTTCATCGCCGGCCTGAGCACCGAGACGAATTCGTTTTCACCGCTGCCCACCGGCACTCTGAGCTTTGACGAAGCGGGCATCCGCCATGGCGACGCGACAGCCCATCCGAAGGAATATTTCACCGCGCCGCTGCACATCTGGCGCGCGGCGGCAGAAGCGCGCGGCTGGGACGTGGTGGAATCCCTGTCGGCCCATGCCCAGCCTGCCGGTCCGACCGTACGCAAGGTCTACGAGGACTTCCGCGACGAGATCGTGGCCGACCTGAAGCGCTGCGGCGGGGCGGACATCGTGCTGCTGGCACTGCATGGCGCGATGATCGCCGACGGGTACGACGATTGCGAGGGTGACCTGATCGCCCATTGCCGCGCGGCCGCGCCGGACGCGGTGATCGGCGGCCTGCTCGATCCGCATTGCCATCTGACCGAAACCATGCTGACACAGGCAACGCTTCTGGTCGCCTTCAAGGAATATCCGCATATCGACATTCCCGAACGGGCCGAAGACCTGTTCCGTCTGGCCGCCGACACCGCCGCCGGCAAAATCCGGCCGGTCATGCGCGATTTCGATTGCCGCATGATCCTTGCCATGCCGACGCCCTCCGGGCCGATGCGCGACTTCGTCGACGCCATGGCCGCGCGCGAGGGCAAGGACGGCATCCTGTCGCTTTCCATCGCGCATGGCTTTCCCTGGGGGGATCATCCGCGCACCGGCACACGGACCTTCGCCATCATGGACGGAGACGAGGCCGGCGCGGCGCAGGTCGCTGAAGAGCTTGGCCGCTCGCTTTACGCGATCCGCCACCAGTTGCTGCCCGACATGGCCGATATCGACCGGGCGCTGGACATGGCTGAAGCCGAGCCAAGCGGCCCGGTGGTGCTGGCCGACGTGTCCGACAATGCCGGCGGTGGCGCGCCGTCGGACGCCACGTTTCTGCTGCGCGCCATGATCGAACGCGGCATGACCTCGGTTGCAACCGGGCTCTACTGGGACCCGGTGGCGGTGCGCATCTGCCGGGAAGCCGGCGAAGGCGCGACCCTGCCGCTCAGGCTCGGCGGCAAGTGCGGGCCGATGTCGGGCGATCCGCTCGACCTGACCGTCACGGTGCGCAAATGCGCCTCCGGCCTGACACAGCGCTTCGGCACCTTGCCCGCGCCGATGGGCGAAGCGGTCTGGATCGAGGCGAACGGCATCGACATCGTCATCAATGACGTGCGCGGCCAGACCTTCCACCCGGAAGCCTTCGAGCAACTGGGCATCGACCTGTCGAAGCGCCGCTATGTCTGCGTGAAGTCCTCCAACCATTACCAGGCAGGCTTCAACCCGATCGCCGCGCGCGTCATTCCTGTCGCCACGCCCGGCGCGATCACGCCGGACTATGCCAACATTCCCTATCGCAAGCGGGCACGCGACTACTGGCCCGCAGTGCCGGATCCGCTGTCATGACCAATGCCCTGATTGCCGCGCGCGACGCCTTCGCGCTTGCCCATCCCGAACAGCGCGCCGTGTTCGACGGCCGCGACTGGGGTTTTCGCGACATCGGCAGCGGCCCCTGCCTGCTGCTCATCCCTGGCACGCTGGGGCGCGGTGACATTTTCTGGCAACAGATCGAGGCGCTTTCGGACCGGCTGCGCATCGTTGCCGTCTCCTATCCCGACCGTGGCGGCATCGCGGACTGGGCGGACGACCTGTTCGCGCTCCTCGACCGGCTTGGCATCGCGCAAGCCAGCGTGCTCGGCAGTTCGCTGGGTGGCTATCTGGCGCAGTTCATGGCGGGGACATGGCCCGAGCGCGTGGAGCGGCTCATCGCGGCCAACACGCTGCATTCCGTGGCAGGCCTTGCCGGGCGCATGCCCTATGCGCTCGACCTGATGGCCGCGCCCATCGACGATCTGCGCGCCGGGTTCGGCAACGGGCTGAATGTCTGGCGCGACACCCATCCGGACCAGGGCGACCTGGTCGCGCTGCTGTTGCAGGAGGCCGGCGGGCGCATCCTGGAAGGCGAGTTGCGCGCACGGCTGAACGCGCTGAAGACCGCGCCGGAGCTGCCGCCGGTGCCGCTGGCGCCGAACCGCATCTTCACTGTCGAGGCCGATGACGACCCGCTGATCCCGCCGGACATGCGCGTGGCGGTGCGCGAACGGCTGCAACCCGGCACCGCCTATCGCTTCCTGCATGGCGGCCATTTCCCCTATGTCGTGCGGCCGGACCACTACACCTCCATGCTGGCGACGATGATGAACCTGGAACAGACCGGCCCCGCCTGGGGCGAAGGCAAGGAGCGAACGGCATGATCGTGTTGAGCCATTCGGATGTGGAAGCCCTGCTTTCCATGAAGGACGCCATCGCGGTGATCGCGGGCGTGATGCCGCAGGTTTCGGCCGGCAAGGCGGAATTGCCGCTGCGCAGCGTCATTCCCGTGGGCGGGGCGAACCGGATGGGCATCATGCCGGGAGCACTTGCCGAAGCGGGCTGCTATGGCATCAAGCTCGTCAGCCTGTTTCCCGGCAATCCGGCCAGGGGCCTGTCTTCCCATCGCGGCGCCATGGTGCTGTTCGAGGCGGAAACGGGAGAGGCGACCGCCATGATGGATGCCAGCCTTCTGACCGCGGTGCGCACGGCGGCAGCAAGCGGCGTGGCGACGCGGGCACTGGCCCGCCCGAATTGCGAGACGCTGGCCATTGTCGGTTATGGCGAGCAGGCCGAACACCATCTCGCTGCCATGGCCGAGGTGCGGCCCATCCGCCGCGTCACCGTTGCAGGCCGTTCGGCGGACAAGGCAGCGGCCTTCTGCGAGCGGGCGGCCTCACGCCATGCGGGCCTGACCTTTTCCTCGACAACCGACATCGAGGCTGCCGTGCGCGATGCCGATCTCGTCTGCACGGTCACCGCCTCGCCGGTGCCGGTTCTCAAGGGCGACTGGCTGGCTCCGGGCTGCCATGTCAACGTCGTGGGATCTTCCATTCCCAGCATGCGCGAGGTGGACGACCGCTTCGTCGAACGGGCCTCGATCTGGGTCGACTACCTGCCCTCGACACTGGCTCAGGCCGGCGAGATCGTGGACATGATCGCCGCAGGCCGGTTTTCCGCCGATGCGATCCGGGCGGAAATCGGCAATGTGCTGGCCGGCAAGGCGCCAGGGCGCGCGTCGTCCGACGAGATCACGGCCTACCGCTCGCTCGGCATCGCGGCGCAGGATCTGGCCGCCGCACAATTCGTCGTCAACCGGGCCATCGCACAGGGACGCGGGCAGAGCGTTTCGCTGTAGGACCGGCCAGCCGCCCTTCCCGAACGCGGCCGCAACGGGTATCACCATGCAGATCTTTCTCGGTGAAAACCCGGCAGCCCGGCCATGCGCGACATCAACATCAAGGCGACTGAATATTTCGAGGCGGTCGCCCGGCTGGGGTCGGTGACCAAGGCCGCCCAGGAACTGGGCGTCTCGCCATCGGCGGTGTCGCAACAGATCCGCAACCTCGAAAGCCAGTTCGGCGTGCGCCTGTTCCGGCGGGAAAAGCGCAAGCTCATCCTGACGCTGGACGGGGACCGGCTGTTCCAGACCACGACACAGGCCTTCGCCGCGATCCGCAATGCGCGCAGCTCGATTGCCCGCCAGCGCGAGGTGCGCAACCTCATCATCCGCGTCAGCCCCAGTTTCGGCGTGCGGTGGCTGGGCCCGCGCATCAACGGGTTCCTGACGGCCAATCCGGACTGGAACATCCGTATCGACGCAACGCCGGATTTCTCGGCCTTCGAGACGGAGGCCGTCGATTTCGACTTGCGCTATGGCATGGGCGGCTGGGCGGGCCTTGCCGAACGCAGCGTGCTGAACGATCTCGTGCTGCCGCTGTGCAGCCCCGGCTATCTGGCCGAACTGAAGGCGGTCTCGCCCGATCCGGCCGAACAGATCCGGGCCGCCCGGCTGATCGACAGCGTCAAGTCGCTTCTGCGCTGGGACCTGTGGCTGGCGCAGAACGACATCGCGGTTCCCGATCTCAACTATCCGCTGCGCTTCGACCGCTCCTCCATGTCCATCGAACTGGCCAAGCAAGGGGGCGGACTGGCGCTCGACAGCGTGACGCTGTGCCTGCCGGAACTCAGCCGCGGCGAACTGGTGCCGTTCTGCCCGGATATTCCGGTCATCGATTTTCCGGCCTACTGGATGGTTTGCCCGCCGCGCCACTTCACCCGGCGCATCGTCAACCGCTTCGCCGACTGGCTCAGCCTCCAAAGCGCGGCGCACGAGACGGAGGCGCGGCGCATGCTGGGGGAATTCGGCTGCCAGTTCCGCAAGGAAACGGCGGACGTGCCTCAGGCCTTGCTGACCGGCTTTCCGGTCAATGCCTCATAGGCCTTCACCACGGCGCTGTCGTCCTGCTTTCCGTGGCCAAGACCGGATGCGGCCAGCAGCATCTGGTGCGCGGCGGCGGCCAACGGCAGGGGCGCGGAAACGTCACGGCCCGCCTGCATCACCAGTCCCAGATCCTTGACGAAGATGTCGACGGTGGACGTGACGGACGGCTCATCCTCCATCATGCGCGGCACGCGGTCGTCAGCCATCCAGCTTTGCCCCGCGGAGGACGAGACGATCTCGTGCAGCTTGCGCGGATCGCAGCCGGCCCTGGCGCCGAGCGCCATGTATTCGGCCGCGGCCACGAGATGAACTCCGGCGGCAAGCTGATGCACGACCTTGTAGGTGGAGCCGATACCGGCTTCTCCGCCAAGCCGGTGAACCGTGTTCGCGACAGCCGCCAGCAAGGATCCGGCGCGCGCGAAGGCTTCATCAGGCCCCGAGGCCATGACGGTCAGGGTTCCGGCCCGCGCCCCCACCTGCCCGCCCGAAACCGGGGCATCGAGCATGTGATGGCCAAGGGCGTTCAGTCTGGCGGCGATGTCACGGGCGTCGGAGGGGGCGATCGTGGAGGAAAGCACGACGGTTGCCGATGGCGCCAGCGCATGCGCCGCGCCGCTGTCGAAAAGAACCGTGCGGGCCTGATCCGCATTGACCACCATGACGAGGAGCAGGCCGGCGCCGCTTGCCGCCCCTGCCGCCGTTTCGGACGGATCGCCGCCAAGGGCGGCGAAGCGCTCGCGGGCCGCCGGGGCGATGTCATAGCCTGTCAACGCAATGCCGGCCTGCAGGATATTGCCGGCCATGCCGAGCCCCATGGCGCCAAGGCCGATGATTGCCGTCTTGTCCATGCCGTCTCCTCCCGTGCCAAGAGGTAGCAGGGGTTAAGCCGCCGCTCCAATGGGCAAATGTGCAAAGGTTTGTAGAAAATCTTAATATCGACCATGGCTGCGTTTGCCTATCCCTTGCGCCAGCGATCACCGCGTCCGATGCCAGCACAGTAGCCAGGACGCCGACCGGGAGGACATGATGAGGCTTGGACTGGGCAGCTACGCCTATCGCTGGTCGATCGGCATCAAGGATCAGGTTCCCGACCGGCCGATGACGCCCTTCGAGCTATTGGAGGCTGCGGCGGGCTATGGCCTCGACGTGGTGCAATACGCCGACAACATGCCGCTCGACCGGCTCGGCGAGGGCGACCAGCATCGCCTGCGCGAAACGGCGGCGGCGAACGGCATCGCACTGGAACTGGGGACGCAGAGCTTCAAGGACGAGGAGGTTTCGCTCTATCTGGAGATCGGCGAAAGGCTGGGTGCGAAAATTCTGCGCGTGGCGCTGGACGCGGGCGATGCGCGCATTCCGGTGCCAGAGCTTGCGGAGCGCCTGAAACCACTTCTTGCGAAGGCGCGCGCGGCAGGCATCCGCATCGCCATCGAGAACCATTTCAACTATCCGTCGCCGCGCCTGGTGGACCTGCTGGAAACCGCCGGCGACGACACGCTCGGCGTCTGCCTCGATGTCGCCAACTCCATCTGTGCCGGCGAATGGCCGGAAGAAACCGTGCGGCTGCTGGCGCCTCACGCGATCAACCTGCACCTGAAGGACTATGTCATCACGCCGGACACTTATGGCGTCGGCTTCCAGATTCACGGCGTGCCGCTGGGACAGGGGCGCGCGCCCATCGGGTGGATTCTCGACCAGCTTGCCCATTGCCCGGCGGACATGTCCGTCATTCTCGAACACTGGCTGCCGATGAACGGCGATGCGGCTGCCGCGCGGGCACAGGAGACGCCATGGCTCGACCAGACGGTCGCGGCAGCAAGGACGTTCCTGGCCGGCCGCTGAGGAGAAAACCATGAGCGAGATCCGCACCAAGAAACTCATCAATGCACCCGAGGATCTGATCGCCGAGGCGATCGAGGGCATGGTGCTGGCGCATCCCGGCATGCTGACCGTGGAAGGACCGACCGGCCGGGCCGTGGTGGCGGTGGACGCCCCCCGCGACGGCAAGGTGGGCATCGTCATCGGCGGCGGATCGGGGCACGAGCCGGCATTTGCCGGCTATGTCGGGCGCGGACTTGCCGATGCCGCGGCCGTGGGCAATGTCTTTGCCTCACCAAGCCCGGAGCAGATCATGGATGCGGCAC
Source organism: Zhengella sp. (assembly GCF_041397485.1). NCBI lineage: Bacteria > Pseudomonadati > Pseudomonadota > Alphaproteobacteria > Hyphomicrobiales > Notoacmeibacteraceae > Zhengella > Zhengella sp. The sequence goes on from NZ_JAWKWO010000001.1 coordinate 295,211, forward strand.
GCGCGGTCGATGGCGGCGCCGGGATCCTGTTCCTCTATGGCAACTATACCGGCGACGTGATGAATTTCGACATGGCGGCGGAGGAATGCGAGGCCGCCGGCATTGCGGTGCGATCCGTCCAGGTGACGGACGACGTGGCTTCCGCGCCCGCGGACCGGGCAGGAGAACGGCGCGGCATTGCCGGCGACTTCTTCGTCTTCAAGATCGCCGGCGCGGCGGCCGAGCTTGGCCGAGACCTCGACGCCTGCGAAGCGGCAGCGCGCCATGCCAATGCAAATACGCGTTCCATGGGCGTTGCGCTGACGGCCTGCTCGATGCCGCAGACGCTGAAGCCGAATTTCGAGATCGGGCCTGACGAGATGGAAATCGGCATGGGCCTGCATGGCGAGCCGGGTATCCGCCGGGGCAAGCTGGAACCCGCCGATGCCGTTACCGGCGAACTGATGGCGCCGATCCTGGCCGACATGGACCTGAAGGCCGGCGACCGGGTGGCGGTGCTGGTCAACGGTCTCGGCGCCACCGGACAGTTGGAACTCTATATCATCCACCGGCGGGTGGCGCAGATCCTGGCGGCGCGCGGTGTGGCCATCCATCATTCCTGGGTTGGCGAATATGCCACCTCGCTGGAAATGGCGGGCGCTTCTGTCACGCTGATCAAACTGGACGATGATCTGGCATTGCTGCTCGATACGCCATGCCGCACGCCGGCGCTGACGGTGGGTACCACCCTGCCCGCAGCCGCCGCAACCCGAACGCGCCGCCACACGAATGCCGTTCGGGAGACAGCAACCTTGGAACGTGCCGACCTGAAGACCGGCGGCCCCGTAACGCCGGTCCAGTTTCGGGCCATGATGCAGGCTGCCGGCCAGGCGATTGCCCGCAACCGTGACTGGCTGTCCGAACTCGATGGGGTGATCGGCGACGGCGACCATGGAGTGACGATGGATATCGGCTGGACGGCCGTGCGAAAGGCGCTGGAAACGTCGCCTGACGACGAAACGATATCCGAGACCTGCGACCGGATGGCGAAGGCCTTTCTCGATGCGGTCGGCGCTTCCTCCGGCCCGCTCTATGCCAGCGCCTTGCGCAGTGCGGGCGCGGCGGTGTCCGACCGGCTCAACCTGGATGCGGCGGCCATGGTGGCGTGGATCAAAGGCATGCATACCGGGATTGCCGGGCGCGGCGGCGCGAAGCCCGGCGACAAGACGATGATCGACGCCTGGGCACCGGCGGCCGAAGCCGCAGCCACCGCACTGGCTTCCGGCCAGGGTCTTGCCGCCTGCCTCGAAGCGGCCGTCAACGGCGCCCGGCGCGGACGCGACCATACCGCCACGCTGGAAAGCCGGCGCGGCCGCTCCGCCAAACTCGGCGCACGCTCCATCGGCCATGTCGACCCTGGCGCGGCGTCGGCGCATGTCATGCTGGAGGCCATTCGCGCCGCGTCTCCGGAGGACTGAAGGGCCAGGATGCACTGCCGGCCGGCGGGCCGGCGGGCTGAAATGCTGCAAGCTCGGTTCATATATCAGTAAGCCAAGGGACTACCATACATTGTAAACGGGGCGTCGCCGTACTACGAAGGTCGCAGACTGTGCTCCTGCACCTGGATTAGGCAAAAATGACGATACCCGAAACCGAATACACGGGCCCCGACCTGTGCGCACTTCCGGCCCGCGAAGCGGTCGAAATGCTCAAGAAGGGCGAACTTTCACCGGACGACCTGCTGGATGCGGCCACGATGCGCATCGTGGAGGTGGAACCGGCCGTCAACGCCACCGTGACCGTTTGCGAGGACCGCGCGCGCGCGGCCGTGGCGCGGCTGGATGCGGATCGAAAGGCACGCGGCCATGAGCCGGGCTGGCTTGCCGGCCTGCCGATCACGATCAAGGACCTGACCATGGTGTCGGGCGTTCGCACGACCTATGGCAACATGGCCCTGAAGGATTTCGTGCCCACGGAGAACGATCCGCTGGTCGAACTGATGGAGCGGCGCGGCGGCATCGTCATCGGCAAGACCAACACGCCGGAATTCGGCGCCGGCGGCAACACGTTCAACGACGTTTTCGGTTACACGCGCAATCCGTGGGACACGCGCAGGAATGCGGGCGGATCGTCCGGCGGCGCGGCGGTTTCGCTGGCGACGGGCGAATGCTGGCTGGCGCAGGGGTCAGACCTTGCCGGGTCGCTGCGCACACCGGCGGGCTATTGCGGTGTCGTCGGCCTGCGGCCCTCACCGGGGCGGTGCGGCGGCGGCCCTGCGGCGACCGCCTTCTCCATCGAGGGCATTTCCGGGCCCATGGCGCGCGATGTGCGCGATCTGGCGCTGTTTCTCGACGCCATGGCCGGCTTCATTCCCGAGATGCCGACCACCCTGGACGCGCCGCGCGAGCCGTTCCAGGAGGCCGTGCGGCGGGCCGATGGCGCCGTGCGCATCGCCTTTGCCGAGGACCAGGGCGGTTTCGCACCGGTGGAGGCGAATATCCGGCAGGTGCTGCGTGCGGCGATGGACAAGGTCGCGCGGGCCGGCACAAGCGTCGATGAGGCCTGCCCGGACCTGCCGGGCCTGTACGAGACCTATGTCACGCTGCGCGGCATCCATTACGGGTCGGTCAATGCCTACCTGCCTGATGCCGTCCAGGCGCATTTCAAGCAGACATTACGCGAGAATACCGGGTTCGGCCGCGCGCTGACGGTGGAGCGCATCTATGATGCCATGCGCCAGCGCACCGTGCTCTTCCATGCCATGCGCACGTTCCTGCATGGCCATGACGTGCTCGCCCTGCCCGTCACCGGCCTCGAACCCGGCATGGTGGAGGAGGAATTTCCGCCCTTTGTGGATGGCGAGCCGGTGACGGATTATGTCGACTGGCTGCGCTTCTCCTTTCTCGCCACGACGACCGGCCTGCCGGCCATCGTGCTGCCCGTGGGCTTCACCGACACGGCGATGCCGGTCGGCATCCAGCTCATCGGCCCGCCACGCGGCGAGGCGCGGCTGCTGCAGGCCGCGCGGGCCGTCGAGGAGGCTGTCGGCTTTCCCCGCACGCCGATTGATCCTATCGTGCGCCATCGCTGAAGACAGACAGGACACGAAACGCCATCGCCATGCATAACGCGCTCCACGACAGCCTCTTCGCCCGCCACGCGGCAAGCGACACGACGTTCCTGATCCTGCCCGACGGGCGCGAGATCTCCTATCGCGCGTTTCTTGCGCTCGCGTCACGCATGGCCCATGCGCTGCGCGGCGCGGGCGTCGGGGTGGGCGACCGCGTGGCGGTGCAGGTGAAGAAGACACCTGAAGCGCTGGCGCTCTATGCGGCCTGCGTGAAGGCTGGCGCCATATTCCTGCCGCTCAACACCGCCTATACGGCCAGCGAAGTGGCCTATTTCGTCACCGACGCGCAGGCGAAACTGCTCGTCTGCGACAGCAGCGCGACCGGGGCCCTGGCGCCCGTCGCCGGGAGCGCGGATGCCGGGCTGATGACGCTCGACGGCGACGGCACGGGCACGTTGACGGATGCGGCCCGAAGCGCGCCGGAGCATTTCGAACCGGCGGAGCGCGGCGCGGACGACCTGGCCGCCTTCCTCTACACATCGGGGACCACCGGGCGCTCCAAGGGCGCAATGCTGACCCACGACAACCTGCTTTCCAATGCCGAATCGCTCGTCGACACCTGGCGATTTGCCGCAGACGACGTTCTGCTGCACGCGCTGCCCATTTTCCATACGCACGGGCTTTTCGTGGCCACCAATGTCATCCTGCTGGCGGGCGCGAAGATGATCTTCCTGCCCGGCCCGGACATGGACCTGATGTTTGCGGCCATGCCGCGCGCCACGACGATGATGGGCGTGCCGACCTTCTACACCCGGCTGCTGGCCGACGATCGGCTGACACGCGATGCGGTGGCCCATATGCGGCTTTTCATCTCCGGCTCCGCGCCGCTGCTGGCCGAGACCCATGCCGAATTCGAGGCGCGCACGGGCCACCGTATCCTCGAACGCTACGGCATGACCGAAACCAACATGAACACGTCCAATCCCCATGACGGGGAACGGCGGGCCGGAACGGTGGGCTTTCCGCTGCCGGGCGTTTCGCTGCGCGTGGCGGACCCGGAGACCGGGCGGATTCTCGGGCCCGGCGAGATCGGCGTGCTGGAGGTCAAGGGCCGCAACGTCTTCAAGGGCTACTGGAACATGCCGGAAAAGACGGCGGAGGAATTCCGCGCCGACGGCCATTTCATCACCGGCGATCTCGGCATGGTGGATGCGGACGGATACGTGACCATTGTCGGCCGCGCCAAGGACCTCATCATTTCCGGCGGCTACAACATCTATCCCAAGGAGATCGAACTGGCGCTGGACGAAGCGGCAGGCGTGAGTGAAAGCGCGGTCATCGGCGTGCCGCATGCCGATTTCGGCGAAGGCGTGGTGGCGGTGGTCGTGCCGAAGCCCGGCGCCGCGATTGACGAGGCCGGGCTGATGGCGGCAATCGCGCCCGGGCTTGCCCGCTTCAAGCAACCCAAGCGCATTTTCCTGATCGACGAATTGCCGCGCAACACGATGGGCAAGGTGCAGAAATCCGTGCTGCGCGAGCGGTTCGCGGATACATTCGCGTCATGACCGGTCAGGCCAGCGCCTGACGCTGCGACCGGCGGCGGAACCAGTACCAGATGCGCCAGGCTTCCAGCGCGGCCAGCGGCGCGAAATGGACGACCGCGCCCGTCGGATGCCCCCAATCGTGCAGGCTGGCCCAATGGATGAGCGTCAGCACCGCGGCGGCGTAGGTCCAGCGCTGAAGCGATTTCCAGCGCGGTCCCATCTTGCGCAGGAAGTAGTCCGAAGAGGTGACCGCCAACGGGATGAAGATGGCGAAGGCGATCCAGCCGGTCCAGATATAGAGGCGCGGCAGTTCGGCCAGGACAGTCTCCAGCGCGGCCTTGTCGGCCAGATAGAAGACCGTATGCAGCGCGGCATAGCCGAACGCGGCGACGCCGAAATAGCGCCGGTTCTTTCTCAGCCAGCGGGCGAAGCCGGTGCCCTTGAACAGCATGGTCAGCGGCGTGATCATCAGCGTGACGATCAGCAGGCGCGCTGCAAACTCACCGGTCGGGTGAACGAGGATGTGGATGATGCGGGGATTGGCCGAGACGAAGGCTTGCCCGATCCAGATGGCGGGCAGAACCGACAGGACTGCCCAGAGCCACCAGGGCGACAGACGCGACAGCATGATCTTGCTCCTGCTCCCGCCGTCGAGACACGGCGGTCGATTGCTTGCGTGATTGAAATTGCGTGCGTGATTGACGAGGCGGAGAGCGGACAGACCCCGGCGCCGGCCCGCTCTCCTGTCCGGTTGGCCGTCAGCGGCGGCCGCGGCCGCGGTCTTCCATGCTCAGGGCGCCATCGCCATTGCGGTCCATGAATTTCACCACATTGCCGAAGCGGGTATCCATCTCGGCCTTGGAAATCTGGCCGTCGCCATCGTCATCGAGGCGCTGGAAGGCATCGACCATGCGCGAGCGGGTCATTTCGCGGTAGATGGTGTCGAATTCCTCGATGCTGAGCGCACCGTCGCCAGACGTGTCAGCGCCGGAAACCTTGGCATCGCGGAATGCGTCGATCTCGGCCTGGGTGATCTTGCCGTCCTTGTCGGCGTCGATCTGCATGAACACGGCGCGGAACATGCCGCCGCGCCCGCCCATGCCATGTCCGCCCATGCCGTGGCGGCCACCGTGATGCTTGCCCCAGTGGCGGCCTTCGCCGTCACGGCCCCAGTGGCGGCCTTCGCCGCCGTGGCGGCCCCAGCCGCGTTCGCCGTCACGCCAGTCGGCACCCATCATGCCCGGCATCTGGGTTTCCGCCCGGGCTTTCGGCCCACCATCCTGCGCAATGGCGGCAACGGCTCCAACGCCGGTAATCGTGACAGCAATGAGTGCTGCGGAGAGAAGTGTGGAACGGTTCATGGTCAAATCCTTTCCCTGGTTCAAGGGTTCGGGCCTTGCGGCCGGTGATGTGTCCCTTGAGGCCAAGCTAGGTGAAAAAGGCGCGAAACGTGTGTCAACCGCTGGCATAGTTTGTCGCCATATGTCGCGCCTGCCGCTCCTGATACATTTTGCGACAAACTTTGCCTGCCGGCAGCGCCGCGAAAGGTTCTACATGGCAGAAGGAACCAGCCGGCGTGGCGGCAGGAAGACCAGACGGAGAGTTGAGACGTGACCGCCAATGCAGACCCGCACATCCTGATCGTTGACGATGCGCGCGACATTCGCGAGCCGCTCGGCCAATATCTGCGCAAGCAGGGCATGCGCACCCGCCTTGCGGCCAATGCGGCCGAAGCGCGCGCGGCCATCGAGGAGGCGGTGATCAGCCTCGTGGTGCTCGACATCATGATGCCGGGCGAGGACGGGCTGAGCCTGTGCCGCTGGCTTTCGGCGCGTGGCGGTCCGCCCGTCATCCTGCTCACCGCCATGGCGGACGAGGCCGACCGCATCGTGGGGCTGGAAATCGGCGCCGACGATTATATCGTCAAGCCGTTCAATCCGCGCGAATTGCTGGCCCGGATCCGTGCCGTGCTGCGCCGCGTTCCGCCGCCCGAGCCCTCCCTGCCCTCCGGGCGGCGCCGCTTTGCCGGATGGGCGCACGATGCGGGCGAACACAGGCTCCATCACGACGACGGGCGCATCGTGGAGCTGACTTCGGGGGAAAGCCGGCTGCTGTCGGTGTTTCTCGATCATCCGCACACGGTGCTCAGCCGCGCCCGCCTGCTCGACCTGACCGCCGGGCGCGAAGCCAAGGCCTATGACCGCGCCATCGACAACACGATCAGCCGGTTGCGGCGCAAGATCGAGGCGGACGCCAGGTCGCCGCGCCTGCTGGTCACCGAGTGGGGTGGCGGCTATGTGCTGGCAGCCGATGTGACGGAGGCCTGACGCCATGGGCCGCCTGCTTCCCGACAGCCTGACCTGGCGCTTTGCCCTGCTGCTGGCGGCGGCGCTGATCGCGGCCAATGTGGTGGCCGGCGTGCTGCTTTCCACCCAGCGCCAGCGCCTGGACGATGCAGCGCGCGAGGCGCGCGAGATCGAGCGTATCACGTCGCTCGTCCCGGCGCTCGAAGCCGTCAGCCGGTCCGCGTGGCGTGCCATCGAGCGCGATGCCTCGACCCGGTTCTCACGCATCCGCATCACGGAAAGCCCGGTCGTCGAGGCGACGGCGAGCGATGCCCGCTCGCGGGAACTGGCGCAACGCATCATGGAGGCGCTGCCGGGGCGCAGCGTTGCCGTGGCGGTGGTGGACCGTTCGAAATGGTACAGTTTCCGCAGGCGGGCCGGCGACAGGCATGAGACCGGCGCCGACGAACCGGACACCATCGCCGTCTCGGTCGCCCTCGACCCCGGTGCGGGGGCGGAACGGGCGGAAGCCTGGCTGAACCTCATGTCATTCGCTCCCCGCCACATGCGCGGCGAGGCGCGGCCCGGCGCCATGCTGACCATCCTCGTCCTGTCTCTGGTTGCCGTTCTTGGCGCGGGCCTGCTTCTCGTGCGCCACCTGACGCGCCCGCTGGCGGCGCTCGCCGAGGCCGCGCGGGCGGCAGGCCGCGGCGACCGGTCGGTGCGGGTGCCGGAGGACGGGGTTCGCGAAATGCGCGCGGCGGCCAGTGCCTTCAACGACATGCAGGCGCGCATCGCCGGGTTCGATGCGGAACGCATGCGCACGCTGGCCGCTGTCGGCCATGACTTGCGCACGCCCATCACCAGCCTTCGCATCCGCGCGGAAATGCTGGACGAGGCGGAGGCCGCTCCGATCATCCGCACGCTGGATGAAATGACGGTGATGGCCGAAGGGCTGATCGCCTATGCCAAGGGCATACAGGATGCCGAGACCGTGCAGCCGGTCGACCTGACGGACCTGCTGGACCGGCTGTGCCGCGAGCGCGGCGCCGCCTTTTCCGGCGAAGGCCGTTTGGCCGTGGATGGCAAGCCGGTGGCGCTCGGCCGCGTCTTTTCCAATCTCATCGACAATGCGATCCGCTATGGCGGCTCGGCCACCGTCTTCCTCTGCCAGCGCGATGGCGAAGCGGTCGTCTCCGTGTCGGATGACGGGCCCGGCATTCCGGCGGAACGGCTGGAAAGCATGTTCGAGCCTTTCGTGCGCGGCGAGGAAAGCCGGAGCGCGCAGACCGGCGGCGCGGGTCTTGGCCTTTCCATCGCCCGCAGTCTCGTTCTGGCCCATGGCGGGAGCCTGCGGCTGGAGAACCGCGCGCCACGCGGCCTTTGCGCCACCGTGACGCTGCCGCTGCGCAAGCCGTGACAGCTGCGCGATGCCCCTGCCCGCATTTGCGGGAAGACAGGGCGCGGCCTTTCGTGCAAGCATGGCCGGATGAGCAGCAATGGCGCCCCTGTTTCCGTGTCCCTGTTCCGGCTGGCGGGCCTGGCCTATCTCGTGATCATCCTGGCGGGTGTCAGCGCAGAGGCGCTGCTGCGCGGGCCGCTGATCGACTATTCCGATGCAGCGGCAACGGCCATTTCCCTGCGCGAGAACAGCGCGCAATTCCGGCTTTCCATCGCGGCTGACCTGGCGATGGCGCTTTGCGATGCGCTTCTCGCCATCCTGCTCTTCCTGGTCTTCCGCGGTATTTCCTTCTCCCTGGCGCTGGCAGCGCTGGTGTTCCGGCTGATCCAGACGGTGGTCATCGCGGTCAATCTGCTGGCGCTGCAAGCCGCGTGGCTGCTGGCCGCTGGCGACGCTTCCACCAGCGAACCGGCCAATATCCTGCTGCTCCTGGACACGCATCGCCACGGCTATGATCTCGGACTCGCCTTCTTCGCCGTCAATTGTTTCCTGACCGGCCTTCTGGTCATCCGGTCGGCCCTTTTTCCCCGCCTGCTGGGCATTGGCCTTGCAGCCAGCGGCATCGTCTATCTGGCCGGAAGCCTGAGCCGCTTTTTCGCCCCGGCCCTCCTGCCAGCCGTCCAGCCGGCCTATGTCGTGCCGCTCGTGGTGGAAAGCGCCTTCTGCGCCTGGCTGCTGCTTGCCCGTTTCCCGGACCGGGCGCCCGGCGCAAAACCGGCCTGACAGGCGGCATCGGCGCCTTGGCCTTGGCGGAGCGGCATGCTAGGCCATTCGCCCGACATCCTGGCAGAAGGACCATGCCCTTGCTCGACAAGCCGGCCGACCAGATCAGCCTGGCCTTTCTGGCCGCGGACACGCCGGAGGCGCGCGACGCTGCCAAGCGGCTGGCCGCGCTTTACGGGCAGGAAGACCCGGAGCGCGCGGACGTGATCGTGGCGCTGGGCGGCGACGGGTTCATGCTGCAAACGCTGCACGAGACGATGGACAGCGGCCGGCGCATCTATGGCATGAACCGGGGCACGATCGGCTTCCTGATGAACGAATACCGCGAAACGGACCTGCGTGAACGCATTTCCGCGGCGCTGGGCGAAACCATTCGCCCGCTTCGCATGGTGGCGGTGGACGATACCGGCGCGCTGCATCATGCCAATGCGCTCAACGAGGTCTCGCTGCTGCGCCAATCCTTCCAGGCGGCCAAGATCCGCATCACTGTCGACGGCAAGGTGCGGCTGGACGAACTCATCTGCGACGGCGTGATGGTGGCCACACCCGCCGGATCGACTGCCTACAACCTGTCGGCCCACGGCCCGATCATTCCGCTGGATGCGCCCTTGCTGGCGCTCACGCCGGTCAGCCCGTTCCGGCCGCGGCGCTGGCGCGGCGCATTGCTGCCAAATCATGTCACGGTGGTTTTCGACATCCTGGAACCGGGCAAGCGGCCGGTCAACGCGGTGGCGGATCATTCGGAAGTGAAGTCCGTGGTCAAGGTCACGATCCGGGAGTCGCGCTCGGTCAGCGCCACCCTGCTCTTCGACGCAGAACACGGCTGGGACGAACGAATCCTGGCCGAGCAATTCCGCTATTGACCTTATTGGCGCATGAAAGCCGTGATTTGTACGGAAACTGTTGACTTTCGCGCCCATGACCCGTAGGGCGAAGCGAAATCGCCGGACAAAACTTGTGCGAAACCGTGCCTTGTCGTGCACCATACTCTGAATAAGAGACCCAAACCACGTGTCATCTGACGAAAACAATCAAGCTCCTGACGTGACTTTCGCTGATCTGGGACTGTCGCAGAAGGTCCTCTCGGCCGTTACCGATGCCGGCTATACCAAGCCGACGCCCATTCAGGCCGGCGCCATCCCCCATGCGCTTGCCAACAAGGACGTGCTGGGCATAGCCCAGACCGGCACCGGCAAGACCGCATCCTTCGTGCTGCCAATGCTGACACGGCTGGAAAAGGGCCGCGCGCGGGCACGCATGCCGCGCACGCTGATCCTGGAACCGACGCGCGAACTGGCGGCGCAGGTGGAGGAGAACTTTGTCAAATACGGCAAGAACCACCGCCTCAATGTCGCCCTGCTGATCGGCGGCGTCTCCTTCGACGAGCAGGACCGCAAGCTGGAACGCGGCGCGGACGTGCTGATCGCCACGCCCGGGCGCATGCTCGACCATTTCGAGCGCGGCAAGCTGCTGCTGAACGGTGTCGAGATCCTGGTCATCGACGAGGCCGACCGCATGCTCGACATGGGTTTCATTCCCGATATCGAGCGCATCTGCAAGCTGATCCCCTTCACCCGCCAGACGCTGTTCTTCTCGGCCACCATGCCGCCGGAGATCACGCGCCTGACCGAGCAGTTCCTGCATGCACCGGTGCGCGTGGAAGTGGCCAAGGCCTCTTCAACCGCCGAAACGGTGACACAGCGCCTCGTCAAGTGCGGCCCGAAGGACTGGGACCGGCGCGCCAAGCTGCGCGACATCATCCGCGCGGAAGAAGAGACAGGCGAATTGAAGAACGCCATCATCTTCTGCAACCGCAAACGCGACGTGTCGGAACTGTTCCGCTCGCTGGTCAAGCATGATTTCGATGCGGGCGCACTGCACGGGGACATGGACCAGCGCGCGCGCATGGCCATGCTGCAGGGCTTTCGCGACAACAAGCTGAAGCTGCTCGTCGCCTCCGATGTCGCGGCGCGCGGCCTCGACATCCCCGATGTCAGCCACGTCTTCAACTTCAACCTGCCGATCCATTCGGAAGACTATGTCCACCGCATCGGCCGCACGGGCCGTGCCGGGCGCTCCGGAAAGGCCTTCTCGCTTGTCGCCAAGGCGGACAGGAAATATCTCGACGCCATCGAAAAGATGATCGGCCGGGAACTGGAATGGCTGGACGGCGATCTTTCGACCTTGAGCGAAGAGGACAGCGCACCCGACACGTCACGCAGCCGCCGCGGCGGGCGCAAGACCGAACGGGGCGGCGACAGGCCGAAGCGCGAGCGCGGCGAACGGCGCGGCAGGCAGCCGGCTGAAGCCAGCGAGGAGGCCGGGACCGTGGCCACGACGGAAGCGCCCGTGCGCCAGGAAAGCCGCAGGGCACCGGCGCCGGAACAGCAGCGGGGCAAGCCAGCCGACGAGCGTCCGCGCCGCCGGCGCAACGAAGAGCGTGACAACGATCCGGCCCCTGTCGGTTTCGGCGACGACGTGCCGGCCTTCATGAAGATCGCGGTGCGCTGACCGCTCCGGATATCCGGAACCGGACATGGAAAAGGACCCTTTGCGGGTCCTTTTTGCATTTCTTCGTTGTCTATTGAACCGTTGGGCGGTTCAGGCCGCGCCACGCGCCTCGGCAAGCGCCTTCAGGTCGGCAGGCTTGAGTTCGACAGACTCGCCGCAGCCGCAGGCCGATGACTGGTTCGGATTGTTGAAGACAAAGCCGCTGCGCAGCGTCGTCACCTCGAAATCCATCTGGGTTCCAAGCAGGTACAGCGTTGCGGCGGGGTCGACCCAGACCCTGGCGCCGTCGTGCTCGATCACGTCGTCCCTGGCGTTCGGCTCTTTCACGGCATCGATGGTGTATTCCATGCCGGCGCAGCCGCCTTTCTTGATGCCGACGCGGATGCCGGCCACGCCTTCGTGGGCCTCGACCACCTCGCGCACACGCGCGGCAGCGGCATCGGTCATGGTCATGATTTCAAAACGGGCCATTCTTCCTCCATTCAACGCGGGTTCAAGGCCTGCGCAACGGGTTTCGGGCTGTGGTTCACACCTTCAAAGATGGGGCATGCAAGCGCATAGCGCAAGGCCAGCCCCGGCGGGCGATCAATACCAGCCGACGGCGACCTGGGCTTCTTCCGACATGCGGTCAGGCGTCCATGGCGGATCGAATGTCATCGCCACGTCGACCTGGCCGACGCCTTCCACGGAACTGACCGCGTTTTGCACCCAGCCCGGCATCTCGCCGGCCACGGGACAGCCGGGCGCCGTCAGGGTCATCAGGATCGACACGGACCGGTCATCCTCGATGTCGATCCGGTAGATCAGACCCAGTTCATAAATGTCGGCCGGAATCTCGGGATCGTATACGGTCTTCAGCGCACCGACAATATCATCGGTCAGGCGGGCAAGTTCCTCGGCGGGAATGGCCGAGGACGCGTGCAGCCCGTCATCGGCTGCGGTGTCGATATTCTGGGCCTGTTCATCAGTCATGGCGTTCATCCAAAAAAGTTGCGGGCCTTTTCCAACGCTTCAGCCAGGGCGTCAACCTCGGCATGGGTGTTGTAGAGGCCGAAAGAGGCGCGGCAGGTCGATGTCACGCCATAGCGCTTGAGCAGGGGCTGGGCACAATGGGTGCCGGCGCGGACCGCGACCCCTGCCCTGTCGATCACCATTGATACGTCGTGGGCGTGGATGCCCTCCAGTTCGAACGAAACAATGGCACCCTTGCCCGGCGCGTTGCCGAAAATGCGCAGCGAATTGATGCGTGAAAGCCGCTCATGGGCATAGTCACGCAGCGAGGCCTCGTGGGCGGCGATGTTTTCGCGGCCCAACGCCTGCATGTAGTCCAGCGCCGCGCCCAGGCCGATGGCCTGGACGATGGGCGGTGTGCCGGCCTCGAAGCGATGCGGTGGATGGTTGTAAGTGACCTTGTCCTCGGTCACCTCCTCGATCATTTCGCCGCCGCCCATGAACGGGCGCATGGATTCCAGCCGTTCCTTGCGGCCATACAGCACACCGATGCCGGAAGGCCCATAGACCTTGTGACCGGTGAAGACATACCAGTCGCAGTCCAGGTCCTGCACGTCGACGGGCATGTGAACCGCTGCCTGGCTGCCATCGACCAGCACGGGAATACCCCGTTCACGGGCAATGCGGCAGATCTCGCGGATCGGCGTCACCGTGCCGAGCACATTGGACATGTGGGTGATGGCGATGAGTTTCGTGCGCTCCGTGAGGCAGGCCTTGAAGGCTTCCAAGTCGAAGCCGCCATCCGCATCCACGGGTGCCCAGACCAGCTTCGCGCCCTTGCGTTCGCGCACGAAATGCCACGGCACGATGTTGGAATGGTGCTCCATGATGGAGAGAACGATCTCGTCGCCCTCGCCGAGATGGGCAAGTGCATGCCCGTAGGCCACCGTGTTGATCGCCTCGGTTGCCGACTTGGTGAAGACGATTTCGTCGACCGAGCCCGCATTGAGAAAGGCACGAACCTTTTCCCGCGCCCCTTCATAGGCGTCCGTTGCGGCATTCGACAGGAAATGCAGGCCACGATGGACATTGGCATATTCGTGCGAATAGGCATGGGTCACGGCGTCAATGACGGCCTGCGGCTTCTGGGCCGAAGCGCCATTGTCGAGATAGACCAGCGGTTTCCCGTGTACCTGGCGCGCCAGGATCGGAAAGTCGCGCCGGACCGTTTCGACGTCATAGGCATTGCGTGTCAGCGTCTCAGCCATGGCATTCTCCGCTTTGCATTGCATGTGCGGCCGGGCGCAGTGCCTTGCCCGAGCCGCTCTTACGCCGCCGGAGGGCCGGCAACGTTGCCGTTTCGCAAATTCGCCGGTTTCCGGTCATGGCTGTTCCTATCCGTGCGCCGCGAACCAGGCGTCGAGCTTTTCCTCAAGCGCGCCGACCAGTGCCTCGTCGTCCAGTTCCTCGATCACCTCGGCGACAAACGCCTTGACCAGCAGACGGCGGGCTTCCTTCTCCGGAATGCCGCGCGCCATGAGGTAGAAGAGGTGATCGTGGTCGATCTCGGCCACGGTCGCCCCGTGGCCGCAGGCCACGTCGTCGGCGAAGATCTCCAGTTCCGGCTTGGCGGAGAAATCGGCGTCGTCCGACATGAGCAGCGAATTGCAGGCCATGCGGGCATCGGTTTTCTGTGCGATGCGATGCACGTTGATCCGGCCCTGGAAGACGCCCCTGGCCTTGCCCATCACGACATTGCGCACGACTTCGGTCGACGTGGTATCCGGCACGGTGTGGTCCAGAACCATGGTCAGGTCGGTATGCCCTTCGCCGGCCAGGAGGTTGACCGTGCGCAGCTGGAAATCCGCGCCCTCGCCCCTGACTGCCACGACCACTTCCTCGCGCACCAGCTTTCCGCCAGCATTCATGATGAAAAGGCGCAGCTTCGCGTCCTTGCCAAGCGTGGCCGAAAAGCTGGACAGAAGCGAGGTGCTATCGGGCTGTTCCTGAACGACAATCCAGTTCACCTCGGCGCCCTCATCCAGCGTCAGGTCGGTCACCGAGGTGACCAGGGCCGCGCCCTGGCCGGATTGGCGCTCGACGATGGTGGCCCTGGCGCCAGCCCCCACGGAAACCGGAAAGCGGGCATGGACCTGGCCGCCCCCGTGGACATTCTGCATTTCCACGGGCACGTCCACCTCGGCGCCGGCCTCGATGTCCAAGGCCCAGCCACCGGAGACGAAGGCGGCATTGAGCGCACCGACGGTATCGTCGGCGTCGCGCGCGGCAAGCGACGGCGCCAGCGAACCGTCGGCAAGCAGTTCCGTCAGCGGACGGAAGGTGACACCGTCGATATTGTCATCGGCCTGCAGTGCCTGGCCGTTGGCCGTGATGGCGATGGCGGAATGTTCCAGCAGCTCGGCGACCGGTTCGGCCTGGGCTTCCTGGACATAGGCCGGCACGTCGGAGAGAAGGCGGCGCAAATCGGTGTAATGCCAGGCCTCGACGCGGCGCGTCGGCAGGCCGGCCTTGCGGAAGCCGTCAAAGGCCAGATCGCGCGCGCGCGCCACATCCGGATTTCCGGACAGGCGGGAGAAGCGCTCGCCATAGCCGTCGATCAGCGCCTGTTCGGCGGGCGTCGGCTTGGGTGCTGTCTGTATGTTCATCGCGGGCACCTCACGCGGCTTCGTCGATCACGTCGGCATAGCCGTTCTGCTCCAGATGCAGCGCCAGTTCCGCGCCGCCCGACTTGATGATGCGGCCCTTGTAGAGCACATGCACCGTATCCGGCACGATATGGTCGAGCAGCCGCTGGTAGTGGGTGATCACAAGGAAGGCGCGATCGGGCGAACGCAGCGCGTTGACGCCATCGGCAACAATCTTCAAGGCATCGATGTCGAGGCCGGAATCGGTCTCGTCCAGCACGCAGAGGGTGGGCTCCAGAAGTTTCATCTGCAGGATTTCCGCGCGCTTCTTCTCGCCGCCGGAGAAGCCGACATTGAGCGGACGCTTGAGCATGCCCATGTCCATTTCAAGGCTGGAGGCGGCTTCCTTCACCTTGCGCATCAGATCGGGGATCTTCAGCGGCTCCTCGCCACGCGCCTTGTGCTGGGCGTTCAGCGCGGTCTTGAGGAATTCCATCGTGGCAACGCCCGGTATCTCCATGGGATACTGGAAGGCCAGGAACACGCCCGACGCGGCACGTTCGGCCGGGTCCATTTCGAGCACGCTTTCGCCATTCCACAGGATGTCACCCTCGGTGACCTCATAATCCTCACGGCCGGCGATGACATAGGACAGCGTGGACTTGCCGGAGCCGTTCGGCCCCATGATGGCGGCAACCTCGCCCTTCTTCACGGTCAGGTCGAGACCCTTGATGATCTCGGTGCCATCCTCGGCGATGCGCGCATGCAGGTTCTTGATCTCGAGCATTGCAGGTTCTTTCGTTTTTCCCGGCCAGCCATGGCGGCCGTCTGTTTCGTCCGCGCGGTCCCGCCGCGCCTGTCTGTACTAGTTGCGGGCCCGGAACAGGCCGCGCGCGGCAAAGCTGATGCCGGCAATGGCCCCCAGAATGGCAGCGCTTGTGAGCGGCGAGCCAAAGGGCGCCAGCCAGAAGCCGAGGCCGCAGGCGATCAGGATGGAGATGGCGCCAGCGATCCGTTCGGCACCCGGTCCCGGTTTGGCCTTGGCCATGACGCTTCCTCCGTCTGCAGGTCCCCGAAGGTCACCCGACGCTGCCTTCCAGCGAAATGCCGATCAGCTTCTGGGCCTCGACGGCGAATTCCATCGGCAGTTCCTGGATGACTTCCTTGACGAAGCCGTTGACGATCAGCGCGATTGCCTCCTCTTCGGGAATGCCGCGCTGCATGACATAGAAAAGCTGGTCCTCGGAAATCTTCGACGTGGTCGCCTCGTGCTCCAGCTTGGCCGAGGCATTCTTCGCCTCGATATAGGGCACGGTATGCGCGCCGCAGTCATTGCCGATCAGCAGGCTGTCGCACTGGGTGAAGTTGCGTGCATTTTCCGCCTTGCGGTGGACGGAAACCTGGCCGCGATAGGTGTTGTTGGAATTGCCGGCGGAAATGCCCTTGGAGATGATGCGGCTGGTGGTGTTCTTGCCCAGATGAAGCATCTTGGTGCCGCTATCGATCTGCTGATGGCCGTTCGACACGGCAATCGAATAGAACTCGCCGCGCGAATTGTCGCCGCGCAGGATGCAGGACGGGTATTTCCACGTGATCGCCGAACCGGTCTCGACCTGGGTCCAGGAGATCTTTGAATTGGCACCGCGGCAATCGCCACGCTTGGTGACGAAGTTGTAGATGCCGCCCTTGCCGTCCTTGTCGCCGGGATACCAGTTCTGCACGGTGGAGTACTTGATCTCGGCATCGTCGAGCGCCACAAGTTCGACCACGGCGGCGTGAAGCTGGTTCTCGTCGCGCTGCGGCGCCGTGCAGCCTTCCAGATAGGAAACGTAGGCGCCTTCCTCGGCGATGATGAGGGTGCGCTCGAACTGGCCGGTATTCTTCTCGTTGATGCGGAAATAGGTGGACAGTTCCATCGGGCAGCGCACACCCTTCGGCACGAAGACGAAGGAGCCGTCGGTGAAGACGGCGGAATTCAGCGTTGCATAGAAATTGTCCGTCTTGGGCACGACCGAGCCCAGATATTTCTGCACCAGTTCCGGATGCTCGCGAATGGCCTCGGAGATCGAGCAGAAAATCACGCCGGCCTTGGCCAGTTCCTCCTTGAAGGTGGTGACGACGGAGACGCTGTCGAACACGGCATCGACCGCCACGCGGCCCGAGGCGTAGACGTTGTCGCCGATCTCGTCGAGTTCACTCTTTTCGCCCGGCTTGCGCACACCGGCGAGGATTTCCTGCTCCTTGAGCGGAATACCGAGCTTCTCGTAGGTCGCCAGCAGTTCGGGATCGACCTCGTCGAGCGATTTCGGCCCGGCCTGGTCCTTGGGCGCGGCATAGTAGCTCAGCGCCTGGAAGTCGATGTCCGGATAGTCCACCCGCGCCCAGGAGGGCTCGGCCATGGTCTGCCAGCGGCGGAACGCGTCCAGACGCCATTGCAGCATCCAGTCCGGTTCGTTCTTCTTGTGGGAAATGAGCCGGATGATGTCCTCGGACAGGCCAGGCGGGGCCTTGTCCATCTCGATCAGCGTCTCGAAACCATACTTGTACTGGTCCACATCGATCTTGCGGACCTGCTCGATCGTCTCCTGCACGGCAGGCATTGGCGTTCTCCATCCTTGCCGGATTCAAGGTCCGGCAGTTGTCGACGTCATATGGCATGTCCCGCAATCGCGGGACCGTGCCCTTTATCTAGTGACCCGACGGGGAAATGTAACGGTTTTCACCTGCATTTCCTCGCCCGCCCCCGCATTTTCATGGCCTGCGGGCCAGCCATTCCCGCTCACGCGGCCTTGCGGCGCGCAAGCAAAGTTCCGATCGCCTCGACAAGGCGGTCCAGTTCTTCCCCTGTGGTGGCCGGTCCGATGGAGACGCGCAGCGCGCCCAGAGCGGCATCGGCGCCCATCGCCTCCAGCACATGGCTGGGGCCGACCTTGCCGGAGGAACAGGCCGAACCGGCGGACACCCGCAACCCTTCGAGATCCAGCGCGATCTGCGCCGTCTCCGCCTTGAGCCCCGGGATCGAGAAGAACGACGTGTTGGCGATACGCGGCGCAGTGCGTCCATGGATCACAAGGCCCGGTACGATTTCTTCCAGCCGTGCCTCGAAGGCATCGCGCAAACCTGCCACGTCCGACATGACGGACAAGGCCTGCGCTGCCTCCTGCGCGGCGGCACCGAAACCCGCAAACCCCGCCACGTTCTCCGTGCCGGCGCGATGGCCCCGCTCCTGGCCGCCACCCCGGATGAGCGGCGCGGGCATCAGCAGCCCATCGCGGGCGATGAAGGCGCCGGCGCCGCGCGGTCCACCCAGCTTGTGCGCAGAGAGAATCAGGAAATCGGCATAACCGGCTGCCATGTCGATAGAAACGCGGCCGGCGGCCTGCACGGCATCGACCACCAGCACTCCACCTGCATCGCCAACCACGGCACGGATAGCGCCGAGCGGCTGAAGCACGCCGGTCTCATTGTTGGCGGCATGCAAGGCGACCAGCGGCAGCCCGGTCTCGGCGTCATGGGCTTCCAGCGCGCGGCGCATGGCTTCCATGTCGGCAAGGCCGTCCGGGGCGACCGGCAGAAGCGTGACCTTCTCGCGCGGGAATTGCCCGCCCGCCAGAAGGCAGGGATGATCGCTTGCCAGGACATAGAGATGCGAACAGGTGAGCGCGGCGCGGCCCATGCGCCAATGCGGCGTCAGCAGCGTGGCCGCGGCTTCCGTGGCGCCAGAGGTGAAGACGACATGCTCGGCGGAGGCGTTGACCAGGCTGGCGACGTGGCGGCGGGAGTCCTCGATGATCCTGCGGGCAGCCTTGCCGTCGCGATGAACGGACGAGGGGTTGGCGTCGGCGGCAAGCGACGACACAATGGCTCCGCGCGCGGTTTCGAGCAGCGGCGCGCTGGCATTGTAGTCGAGATAGGCCGGCGTCTTCGCCATGATCCGATTCGGTCCCTCGCCGCCCTGATTGGGCGCAAAGTCGTTATTTTCTTGAAACGAAAGGCCCGACTGTCCTATCAAGCCGTCCGCCAGAGGCGGTGTTTCCACCTCTTAGAACTATTCTAAACGTGTTTCTAGGGAGAGCGCCAGTCCCCGTCAAGCCGCGCGAAAGCAACCTTTCGTGCAAAACGGGACCGCCTCCAGACAAGAAGGACCGAACATGCCAGAGGTCATTTTCGCCGGACCGGCCGGCCGTCTCGAGGGCCGCTACCAGCCTTCCAAGGAGAAAAACGCGCCCATCGCCATGGTGCTGCATCCCCATCCGCAGTTCGGCGGGACGATGAACAACAAGATCGTCTACGACCTCTTCTACATGTTCCAGAAACGCGGCTTCACGACGCTGCGCTTCAATTTCCGCGGTATCGGCCGCAGCCAGGGAGAATTCGATCACGGTTCGGGCGAATTGTCCGATGCCGCCGCCGCGCTGGACTGGGTGCAGTCGCTGCATCCCGATTCCAAATCCTGCTGGGTCGCGGGCTATTCCTTCGGCGCCTGGATCGGCATGCAATTGCTGATGCGCCGGCCGGAAATCGAGGGCTTCATCTCGATCGCGCCACAACCGAACATCTATGACTTCTCGTTCCTGGCGCCCTGCCCGTCCTCCGGCCTCATCATCCATGGCGACAGCGACAAGGTGGCACCGCCCAAGGACGTGCAGGGGCTGGTGGACAAATTGCACCAGCAGAAGGGCATCACGATCACCCAGAACACGATGGAAGGCGCCAATCACTTCTTCAGCGGGCGCGAGGATGAGCTGATCGACAATTGCGCCGACTATCTGGAAGCGCGGCTGCGCGGCGAACTGGCCGCTCCCAAGCCCAAGCGCCTTCGCTGAAACCGGCATGGGATGGGCCGGACCGTATCCGGCCCCGTCGGTCTCCTGCCTTTCATGGTGAAACGGCAAGCGGCGTGCTGATCAAACTGGCCCGCCTGTCCAGCTTGGCAGCCCGGTGTTGCGCGCCATTCAGGCGCCCGGGCGTCCATCCGTCCCGACAAGGCCGGTCAGAAGCCAGAACACGGCAAACGTCACGGCAACGCCCAGAAGAAACCCGATGGAACCGCCAGCAACGAACACCAGTAAATTCCCTTCCATGAGGAAACCTTGCCATCCACGACGAGGTGGTCGCGCAAAAAATGCGCACCGGCCCTGCCAATTAACCCCTAATATATAACAGTATTATTTTCTAATACCTTTGCAAGCACATTCACGCCAGCGGGTCGGGCACGCATGACTGAAAGACCGCCGATGAAGAATGTCAGGGGCGCGCCAGGACGCCTCCGGAAACCGGGCTTGAGCAGCCGGTTGTCGACGGCCAGGTGAGCGGCAAGCGCCTGACGGATCGAACGGCAAGATAGGCCCAGGCTTCAGCCTCCATGGAATCGCCGTTCCAACCGAGGTCCTCGGCGATGAGCAGCCGGGCGCCCTGACCTGAAAGCAGCGTTTCCAGTTCCGCGCGGATCGTATTGTTCCTGCGCCCTCCTCCGCACAGGACCCAGGTGCCGGGAGGCACGGGCACATTGTCCGCCGCGCGGGCGATGGCATGCGCCGTAACGGCGGCAAGGGTCCGCGCACCGTCGGACAGTTCGGCCGAGCCAAGCGGTTCGAGCGTGAAATCGTTTCGATCGAGTGACTTGGCACCGGTACGGCCAAAGAACGGGTTTTCCATGTAGCGGGCAAGCGCAGCGATGTTGACCGCCCCTTCGCTGGCGATGCGGCCCGCGTCATCATAGGGTATGCCGGCGGCGGCCTGGACCCACTGGTCGATCAGCGCGTTGCCGGGGCCGGCGTCGAAGGCGACCGGCGCGCCTTCCAACGGCACCCAGGTCACATTCGATATGCCGCCGATATTGACGGCCATCACGGGAAACGCCACGCGCCCCGGCTCAAGCGCTTGGGAAAGCGCGGCATGCCAGGCGGGTACCAGCGGCGCGCCCTGCCCGCCATGGGCCATGTCATTGGCGCGCATGTCAAAGACGACCGGGATGCCGGATTCACGGGCAAGCAGCGCGCCATCGCCCAATTGCACCGTCAGCGCCTCGTCCGGCCGGTGCAGCACCGTCTGGCCATGAAAGCCGATCAGGTCGATATCCTGCGCGGCCCATCCGTTGTCATCCAGAAAGGTTTCCACCGCCCGCGCGTGACGCAGGGTGATCGCGGCTTCCAGCTCCGCCAGCCCGTCCGGCCGCTCGTCGCGCTGGCGGATCACCTTCGCCGTTTCCAGCGCGGATTCAATGCGGCGGCGGAACGCGGCCTCGTAGGGCATGAAGCCGGACGGGCCGCGACGGACCGCCGTCTCGCCGTCGGTTTCGATGCAGGCCATGTCGATGCCATCCATCGACGTGCCGCTCATCAGCCCGATTGCGCGCAAGAGCGCCATGTTTCCTGCCCGTTCTTGTGAAACCTGCCGGGATAGTGTTAAAGCCGCGCGGGCCGTCGCGCCAGCCGGCGCGGCCTGTCATCACAGCAAAATCCGGAAACGAGCCGATGTCCGCCTTCAAGTCCGATTTCCTGCGCACCATGAGCGAGCGCGGGTTCATTCACCAGACTTCCGACGACCAGGGTCTCGACGACCTGTTCTGCAAGGAGCAGGTGACGGCTTATATCGGCTTCGATGCCACGGCGAAAAGCCTGCATGCCGGTTCGCTGATCCAGATCATGATGCTGCATTGGTTGCAGCAGACCGGGCACCGGCCGATCGCCCTGATGGGCGGCGGCACGTCCATGATCGGCGACCCTTCGTTCAAGGACGAGGCACGCAAGCTGCTGACGCCGGACGACATCGCGGCCAACCTGGAAGGGATCAAGCAGTCCTTTGCGCAATACCTTGATTTCGACAGCGGAAAGGCACTGATGCTCAACAATGCCGACTGGCTGATGGACATCAACTATGTCGAGTTCCTGCGCGATGTCGGCCGGCATTTCTCGGTCAATCGCATGCTGTCCTTCGATTCGGTGAAGCTGCGCCTCGACCGCGAGCAGTCGCTGTCCTTCCTCGAATTCAACTACATGATCCTGCAGGCCTATGATTTCGTGGAACTCAACCGGCGCGAGGATTGCCGTCTGCAGATGGGCGGCTCGGACCAGTGGGGCAATATCGTCAACGGCATAGACCTCGGCCACCGCATGGGCACGCCGCAGCTCTACGCGCTGACCTCGCCCCTGCTGACGACCTCGTCGGGCGCCAAGATGGGCAAGACGGCCAATGGCGCGGTCTGGCTCAATGGCGACATGCTGAGCCCCTACGAATTCTGGCAATACTGGCGCAATACGGAAGACGCCGACGTGGAGCGCTTCCTGAGGCTTTACACCGTGATGCCCATGGACGAGATTGCCCGGCTGGCCGCACTTGGCGGATCGGAGATCAACGAGGCCAAGAAAATCCTCGCCACCGAGATCACGGCTCTGCTGCATGGCCGGCAGGCGGCGGAGGATGCGGCGGAAACGGCCCGCAAGACCTTCGAGGAAGGCGCGCTGGGCGCCGACCTGCCGACCGTCGAGATTGCATCGGCGGAGTTGAGCGCGGGCCTTGGCGTGCTGGCGGCTTTCGTGGCGGCTGGCATGGCGGCATCGAATGGCGAGATGCGCCGGCATGTGAAGGGCGGCGCTGTGCGCGTCAACGACCAGCCGGTCGCCGACGACCGGGCCACGCTTTCCCTTTCCGACGTGAATGCGGACGGCGTGATCAAGCTGTCACTCGGCAAGAAGAAGCACGCCCTGATCCGGCCGGCCTGACGGGCCGGGACGGGACAGGACCGCTCTGCCCCGGCTTTCCGGTTCATCTGAACTCGAAGATCGACCGGAATATGCCGGGCGCGATGGCCGAGATCGGGTTGATCTGGAGACGGGGCGATTTCGCCTTGCCCGACAGCTTGTAGGTAATGCCGATGAGCCCGCGATCACGACCGTTGCCAAGCACATAGCCCAGGACCGGAATCTCGCCGAAGATCTTGTTCAGCCCGTAGGCCGGCATGAACGTGCCGGTTACCGACATGTTGCCCTGGCCATCATAGAGCGTCCCCTGGAAGGTCGTTCCGATGAGCGGGCCACGCAGGACGCCACGCTGCATCGACAGCGAATTCGTGCCCTTGCGGATAAGCGCGAAGCCGCGATCGAACTTGACGCGCGAGGTGTCGATGTCCCGCCGCACGGCATCCGACAGGCTGCGCCCGTCGCTTTGCGGTGCAGGCGTGGATACCAGCGAGGCAAGCCTTGGTTCGTTGACCAGCCAGAAATCGCGCACATCGACCTGCCCGGAAAGCGGGCCGTCGCCTGTTCCCTTCAGCGCGACCGCGAGGGTTCCGCCTTCCATCCGCTCATAGATGTCGAGGAAGCGCAGGATCGCACCGGCATCGCCGGTCCGCATCTCGAGGGCGCGGTTCGTTCCGCCAATGTGGCGAACCTCGACGGCCGAACCGGAGCGGGCGACCGCCGTCAGCGACGCGGATGCCGGATTGTCGCCCGTGCCCGAATAATCGAGGCGCAGGTTGCGCAAGACCTCACCCGAAAAACCCGTCACCCGGTCGAGCCGCGCGGAGACCGCGATCTGCGTCTTGCCGGCCTTGCCCGCAAGGGCGCCATCGTCGTCCTGAAGCGCCTTCACCAGCGCGCGCGCATCCATCGCCGTGCCTTCGATGGCGATTTTGAGGCCCTTCCCCTGCCGGGTCAGGCGCGCGGAAAAATCATCGTCGCGATTGAGCCGTACGCGCGAGAAAATTGCCGACACGAGATCGCCTGACTGAAGCTCGACATTTCCGGCCAAGGCGAACCCCTCGCCCTCGACCACCAGGTCTCGCACACGCGAACGTGCGCCATCGTTTTCCAGCACGAAGCGGGCGGAGGCCGGCACACCCCTGCCCTTCGACCAGCCCATCCAGGGTATGGACAGCACCGCCTTGTCCAGATCCGCCTCGATGATCCGGCGCTCGGCCGGACCCGACACCTTGACCGGGACCGGACCGGCCAACATGTCCGCCAGACCGGGCGCCAGTTCCTGGCGGGCCTTGTCATCGAGCAACAATGCAACATCGATTTGGGTCGGCGCATCGCTGTCCAGAGGCTCCACCAGGGTCAGGTCGCTTTGGATGCCATTGAGGCGGCCGCTGGCCCGGATCCGTGCAGATGCAGGGTCGATCACCGCATTGCCGCTCGCGCCGGTGAGGCGCTGCCCGTCGAATTCATGGTCGATCGACAGATCCTCGAAGGCCAGTTCGACATGCCAGTCGAGCGACGCGATATCGGTGTCCTTGTCGACGGGGATGTCGGTCTCGACCACGCCCCGGACAGATCCGGTCAGCCTGTCCGGCGCAAAGCCCAGGCGTTGGCCTGCCTTGATCGGTTCGCGTGAAGCCAGTTCGACGATGGACGGCGCATCGCCCTCGATATCGATCTTCAGCCGGCCTATCACCGGATTGAGATGTGTGTCGAGGAAGGTCAGCACGCCGTTGGTGCCCTTGACCCTGCGCCCACCGGGCATGAAGCCGGTGCCTTCCGTAAGACGGATCTCTACATCATTGCCGGCGAACTCGATGATACCCGCCGCATCGCGAATGGGAGGGATTTCACCCGTCACGTCAAAGCGGGTTCCCTTGACCTCGAAATGTCCCTGGATTTCGTCCTTGTCGAACGGAATTCCGTCGGTCAAACGGCCCGGCCCGGCGGAAAGCGTGAGTTCGGTATGGGTCAGCGTTCCATCGAAAAGGTTGTCCATCACCCAGCGGCGCGGATTGGGCGCCGAAAGCCAGGGCCACAACTGCTTCGCGTGGGAAACCGGCAAGCGGTCGGAGCGGATCGCCAGGAAAACCGCCGGCGACTCGTTGTCCTCGAAAACGACGGTCGCCGAGCCCAGCACTTCCCCGCCCGCCGTGCGCACCGCAAGCGATGACGCCTCCAGGCTGTTGCTCGCCGGGCGGTAGACACCGGCAATGCGTGCGCCCAGTTTCAGGCCGGGCTCGGGGCTGTCGAGCGGTGCCAGCGTCACATCGTTGGAGACGAGTTCATAGCGCCAGGCAGGTTCCTCGTCCTCTTCGGCCGGCTTCGGGCCGGCAGCGCCCGAAATGGGTATCGTCGTCCGGTTGACCCGGAGAAAGCCATCGGGAATGTCCACCTTCTGCGAGCCGGAAGCAAGGTCCGCGGTCAGTTCCAGCGCGCCGTTCAATTCGCCGGGCTGCTCGATGGCAGCGACATAGCGATCGGCACGAAGCCGCATGCGCAGCGCCTGCCGGACGCCGGGCTGATCCTCGCCCCCCTCCAGTTCGACGACGAGACTGTCAACGCTCAATGCCGGGGCCTGGGTTTCGCCGCCAAGCCGGACGGGACCGGTTTCGAAGGTCGCCGCAAGCCGGCTGATCGCACCGCCTTTTTCCTGATTGCCTTCGACGTCCAAGGCCAATGCCGTTCCCGCAAGGCCGAGATGGCCACCGGCCTCGAAGGCGCCGTCATCGTCGCGCTCAAGGTCCACCTGCGCGATGGCCAGTTCAATGCCGCCGAAGGACAGGACGGACCGATCCAGGGAAATGCGGCTCGTGTCGGTGGCATCGAGGCGGGCCAGCGCCGCGCGGGCGGCGTCGAAGACAAGCACAAGCACGCGGTCGGGATCAACAAGGCCCTGCGCATTCCTGACCGGGGCAAGCGGATCGGGCTGCGGGTCCGGCCTTTCCATCGTGGCGGCGGCATGTGCGCCGTCAATGGCAATGCTGGTCACCCGGAGCTTGCCCTGCAGCAGGCTCCATGTGCCGATGCCGAGCTTGACCGCATCGGCAGAGGTGACGGATTCGCCGGTATCTGCGCGGCGAATGTTCACATCACCGATCTCGAAGGCAAGGTTCAAGCCATTGGCAAGCGACAGCCGCGTGTGTCCCAGCGAGGCGCGCACAGGAAAGCCGTAAAGCCGCGCGATGGCCGTTTCCGCCTCGCGGCTGATCCTGTCAGCCCCGACACCGGCATTGATGGCCAGCCACCCGCCGGTCAGCGAAACGGCCATGAGCAGCGTGAGAAAAAAGATGGAAGCTCCGGCCCGGCGCGCAAGGCGGCGCGTGCGATGAAACCGCTTTCGCGGCCCAGCCGCACCCATCGCGGATGGCAGGGCATCGAGCACAGGCAAGTCGCTTCGTCTGAAGCGAACGCGCGCATGGGCATGCTGCGCGTGCGCCCTGTCCTGATCCATGCGTTCCTGCCCCGTAGACGAATCCCTGAATGGCACTATAACCGGTTTGCCGATTCGTAAGCTACAAGAAGGGCAAGGTTATGGCTGAACTCGACGCGGGGCAGATGGCGCCGGAATTCGATCTCCCGGCAGATGGCGGCGGTACGCTCAAGCTTTCCGACCTGCGCGGCAAAAAGGTCGCGCTGTTTTTCTATCCCAAGGACGATACCAGCGGCTGCACCGCGGAAGCGATTGATTTCACGCGGCTCAAGGCGGATTTCGAAGCGGCCGGAACCATCGTGGTCGGCATGTCGCCGGACAGCGTCAAGAAGCATGACAAGTTCAAGACCAAGCACGAACTGACAGTGGATCTCGTCTCCGACGAGGACAAGACGACGCTGGAGGCCTATGGTGTCTGGGTGGAGAAGAGCATGTATGGGCGCAAGTACATGGGCGTGGAGCGCTCCACGTTCCTGATCGGCGAGGACGGTTCGATCCTACGCATCTGGCGCAAGGTGAAAGTGCCGGGCCATGCCGACGAGGTGCTTGAAGCGGCGAGGGCTGCCTGACGGCACATTGTCCATGGCCGAACGCGTCGCAAGCCTGCGTGGCGGCTGCATCGCCGCGCTGAACGCCTCCTGCCTGGATGAAAAGGTCCGGCTGACGCGCGAAGTGCATGCGCGCTGGACGGAACGCACGCTGTCGTTGCGCCATCCATCCGACCCGCCGCTTCCCGACAGGCCCGGACGGCCGGACAAGCCGGATCTCGTGCCGCCGAAAATGGTGAAGAAACGGGCACTCAACTCCGCGCGCGGGCGCATCGCGCTGATGCATGCGCTTGCCCATATCGAGCTCAACGCCATCGACCTGGCGCTCGACATCGTGGCCAGGTTCACCAGTGAAGCGGTGCCGCGCTCGTTTTTCGACGGCTGGATGCGCGTGGCCTTCGAGGAGGCGAAGCATTTCTCGCTGCTGCGCGCGCGCCTGCAGTCGCTCGGCGCCGATTATGGCGACCTGCCGGCCCATGACGGATTGTGGCAGGCGGCCCATCAGACGCGCAACGACCTGCATGCACGCCTTGCCATCGTGCCGCTGGTGCTGGAGGCGCGCGGACTGGATGTCACGCCGTCGCTGCAAGAGAAGTTGCGCGAAGCCGGCGACCACGAAACCGCAGATATCCTGGAAATCATCTACACGGACGAAAAGGGCCATGTGGGCATCGGCGCCAAGTGGTTCCGCTTCTTCTGCGCGCGCGACGGGCATGAGCCGGCGCGCCATTTCCGGCAACTCGTGCGGGCGAATTTCCGCGGTGAGGTGAAGCCGCCCTTCAATGTGCTGGCGCGCGCCGAAGCCGGTCTCACACCCCTGTTCTATCAGGCGCTCGCTTCGACGTCGTCCTGACCGTCCAACGCTTTGTTAACCCTAACGGCGTTTAAATGCCTCCGCTTCAGATCGAGTGAAGGACGGATGGACAGGGCCGTGACTCAAGGCAAGCGAAAGACCCCGGCTTTCGGGAAACGCAAGGAACCGCACACCGTGATCATTGCCAGGGGCAATGAGGTGCGCCATTTCACCATACGGCCATGGATTGCCGCAACAATCGGCTCGCTGGTGGCTGCCGCCTCGCTTGGCTATGTGCTGGCGACCACCTATCTGGTGCTGCGCGACGACCTTCTCAATGGCGCGATCGCCCAGCAGGCGCGGTTGCAGCACAGCTACGAGGACCGCATTTCCGCCCTGCGCACCCAGGTGGACCGCATCACGAGCCGGCAATTGCTCGACCAGCAATTGATGGAGAACAAGGTGGCCGAGCTGATCGAACGCCAGGAGGTGCTGGCATCGCGGCACGGACGGCTTGGACCCCTGCTCGAGCGCGCGCGCCTCGACGGGCTGTCGACGGGCGCGGTCCCGGTTCCCTCGCCCCGCCCCGCCGCCAAGCGGGCAAGCGTTCAAGACCCGGAGCCGGAAAAGAAGGAACGGCTCGCCGAAGCCAGCATCGCAGGCGCGCGGTTTGCCGCGACGTCCGTGCTCGAACCGTCCCGGCCGGGAGAAGCCGAGAGCGCCGCCGACCGGGCCGACCGGCTGTTCGTCAACATCAACCGCTCGCTCAGGGCGATCGAGAACGAACAGATATCCCGCATTTCCACCCTCACGGCCAAGGCGCACCAGGTGAGCGACAGGATCGCGGATGCCCTGGACAAGGCCGGCCTGAAAGGTGTCGCGGAAGGCTACGGGCGCGACGGCGTCGGCGGTCCTCTGGTTCCTGTCAGCGCGGCAACGGCCTTCGATGCCCATGTCGATGAACTGGACAGCGCGCTGGAGCGTCTCGACAAGCTGAAGGCACGGACGCAGCTCTACCCGCTTGCCAATCCCCTGCCCGGCCAGCCCGTATCGTCGCGCTTCGGATACCGGCGCGACCCGATCCTCGGCACGCAGGCCCTGCATGCCGGCATGGATTTTCGGGCCTCGGTCGGCATGCCCATCCGCGCCACCGGCAATGGCAAGGTGGTGCGCGCCGGCTGGAACGGCGGCTATGGACGGATGGTGGAGATTGCCCATGCGGACGGCTACTCAACCCGCTATGCCCATATGAGCAAGCTGTCGGTCTCGAAGGGGGACCTGGTGACGAAGGGCACGATCCTCGGGCGCTCGGGCAATTCCGGACGATCCACGGGACCGCACCTTCACTATGAGGTGCGCCGCGACGGACGCCCGGTGAACCCGCTCCAGTATATCCGCGCAGGCAAGACGATTGCCGATGCCCTGTGAACGGCCGACAGTGCCGGCCCGAGACGGCAAAGGGCGGCACCCGGCCGCCCTTTTTCGCGTCTTGAACCGGACGCCTTTATCAGGCGATGTCCTCGACCTGCTGGCTGTCGCTGCCTTCGATGCGGGAGGCGAGCGCGGCTTCCATGAATTCATCAAGGTTGCCGTTCAGAACGTCATCCGGACTGGTGCTTTCGGTTCCGGTGCGCAGATCCTTGACCAACTGGTAGGGCTGCAGGACATAGGATCGGATCTGATGGCCCCAGCCGATATCGGTCTTGGAATCGAAAGCTGACTGCGCAGCTTCCTCGCGCTTCTTCATTTCCAGGTCATACAGGCGCGCCCGCAGCGCCTTCATCGCGTTGGCGCGGTTCTGGTGCTGCGACTTCTCCGAAGAGGTGACCACGATACCCGTCGGCAAGTGGGTGATGCGCACGGCCGAGTCCGTGGTGTTGACGTGCTGGCCGCCGGCGCCCGACGAACGGTAGGTATCGATGCGGATATCCTTGTCCTGGATCTCGATCTCGATATTGTCGTCGATCACGGGATAGACGCCGACCGAGGAAAAGGAGGTGTGGCGCCGGGCATTGCTGTCGTAGGGGGATATCCGGACGAGGCGGTGAACGCCCGATTCGGTCTTCAGCCAGCCATGGGCATTGTGGCCCTTGACGAGCAGCGTCGCCCCCTTGATGCCGGCCTCCTCACCATAGGCGATGTCCTGCACCTCGACCTTGAACCCCTTGCGCTCGGCCCAGCGGGTATACATGCGCAGGAGCATCTGCGCCCAGTCCTGGCTTTCGGTGCCACCGGCGCCGGCATGGATTTCAAGGAAGGTGTCGGAAGCATCCATCTCGCCGGACAGAAGCGTCTCGACGCGGCGCTTGGCCACCTCGTCCTCCATGGCGCGCAGCGAGGCCTCGGCGTCGCGCACGATGTCCGCGTCATCCTCCTCCTCGCCCATGGCGATCAGTTCGACATTGTCGTCCAGCGACTGCTGAAGACGCTTGATGGCCTCGATATTGTCCTCAAGGCCCTGGCGCTCGCGCATCAGTTTCTGGGCTTCCTGCGGGTCGTTCCACAGGTTCGGGTCTTCCGACAGGGAATTGAGATAACCCAGACGTTTTACAGCCTGATCCCAGTCAAAGATGCCTCCTCAGCAGGCTTATGGCCTGCTTGAGTTCATCGACGAGATTCTGCGTTTCCGCACGCATGTCTTTTCCGTTCCATCATTCTCGGGTTTCGAAACGGCGCGGACCATAGGAATGACGCTCCGCGCTGTAAAGGGAAAAGGCGGCAGGTGCGCCGCCTTTCCGGAAACCGGGCCGTTCGGGTCAGTAGAGCCCGCCCGCACCGCCGGAAATCGCCCGGCTTGCCTGCGGCGAAATGGTCTTGGCACGCTCCTGGATGGCGATATTCTCCATGCCGATGACCGAATAGCTGTCGGCCGGACCGGTGCCGGGCTTGAAGGCTTCCATAATGATTCCGCCGCCTTCGCCGTCCGCGCGCATGCCGGTCTTGCGGTCGATGGCGATCAGCTTCATGCCTTCGGGCACCTGGAATTCCAGCGGCGGCTTGTCCTTCAGCACCTGCGCCATGAAGTCGGTGAAGACGGGTGCCGCTAGGCCGCCGCCGGTCGAACCGTGCCCCATGGGACGCGGCGTATCGAAGCCCATGTAAAGGCCGACCACGAGATCGGGGGTGTAGCCGACGAACCAGGCATCCTTTTCGTCATTGGTGGTGCCGGTCTTGCCCGCCACCGGGCGTCCGAGCTTGGACACGGTGACGGCCGTGCCGCGCTGGACAACGCCCTGCATCATGGAGGTGATCTGATAGGCGGTCATCGGATCGAGCACCTGTTCGCGGTTGTCGATCAGCTCCGGTTCCGGCTGATTGACCCAGCTCGTGGCCGAGCAGCCCTCGCACAGGCGCTCGTCATGCTTGTACACCGTCTTGCCGTAACGATCCTGGATGCGGTCGATCAGCGAGGGTTTGATCTGCTTGCCGCCATTGGCCATGATCGCATAGGCGGACACCATGCGCATGACAGTGGTTTCACCCGACCCCAGCGCCATGGCCAAGACCTGGGACATGTCATCATAAACGCCGAAGCGCTCGGCATATTCGGCCACCAGGTTCATGCCCATGTCCTTGGCAAGGCGCACGGTCATCAGGTTGCGCGACTTCTCGATCCCCAGGCGCAGCGTCGAGGGACCGGCAAAGCCGCCGCCATAGTTCTTGGGCTCCCAGACATCGTTTCCGACCCGGACCGAGATCGGCCCGTCCATGACCACCGATGCCGGCGTATAGCCATTGTCGAGCGCGGCCGCGTAGACGATCGGCTTGAAGGCAGAGCCGGGCTGGCGCTTGGCCTGGGTTGCGCGGTTGAACTCCGATTCGGCGAAGGAAAAACCGCCCACCATGGCCAGCACGCGGCCGGTATGGGGATCCATGGCCACCATGCCGCCCTCGATTTCGGGCGGCTGGCGCAGCTTGTATCCGCCCTCGCCTTCCTCTTCGCCGGACCCCGCCTTTTCCACGAAGACCACCGCGCCCGGCTGCAGCACGTCGGCCGGCGACTTCGCCTTCACCGTCTTGCCGTCCTTCTTGTAGCGCATGGCCCATTGCATGTTCTTTTTCGACACGAAGCCGCGGACCCGCTCCGACGATATCTCGCCAGAGACTTCCTTTTCCGGCTGGAGGCCGATGTCCAACCCTTCCTCACCGGCAGCAAGGACAACGGCAACATGCCATTCGGGCACGTCGTAGAGCCCTTTCACCTCGGAAAGCGCCATGCCCCAGTCGCCGGATATGTCGATCGTTCCGGCCGGACCGCGATAGCCGCGCAGCATGTCGTAGTTCATCAGACCTTGCTGAAGGGCCTTGCGGGCCACTTTCTGCATTTTCGGATCGATCGTGGTGCGCACGGAGAGGCCACCCTCGTAGAGCGCATCCACGCCGTAGCGGTCGATGATCTCGCGGCGGACTTCCTCGGTGAAGTATTCGCCGGCAAACATGTAGGTTCCGGAACGGCGCGGCTTCACGCCAAGCGGCATGGACGCGGCCTGGGCCGCTTCCTCGGCGGTTATATAACCGTTCTGGCGCATCTGGCCGATGACCCAGTTGCGGCGCTCCAGGGCCCGCTCGGTATGACGGAACGGATGGTAGTTGTTCGGCCCCTTGGGCAGCGCGGCCAGATAGGCGGCCTCATGGATCTCGAGCTCGTTCACCGACTTGTCGAAATAGGTCAGCGCCGCACCGGCAATACCGTAGGCGCCGAAGCCGAAGAAGATCTCGTTGAGATAGAGTTCGAGGATGCGGTCCTTGGTGAAGGCCTGCTCGATGCGCAGGGCCAGAATGGCCTCGCGGATCTTGCGGTCATAGGTCTGGCGCGAGGTCAGCAGGAAGTTCTTCGCCACCTGCTGGGTGATGGTCGATGCACCGACGGGCCGCGCGCCGGAACCGATATTGCGGATATTGGTGACGACGGCGCGGGCAAGGCCGTAGACATCAATGCCGGGGTGCGAATAGAAATTCTTGTCCTCGGCGGAGAGAAAAGCCGCCTTGACCCGGTCCGGCACGGCCTTGATCGGCAGGAAGAGGCGGCGCTCTCTCGCATATTCGGCCATCAGCACGCCGTCGGACGCATGAACGCGCGTTGTCACCGGCGGTTCATACTTCGCAAGCACCTCGTAGTCGGGCAGATCCTTCGTCAGGTCGCCCACATAGATCGCCACGCCGGCAGCAACCAGCAGCGCCAGGGCGATGCCTATGCCAAAGAAATATCCAATCAGCCTCAGCATGTCTTGTTCCGGGATCCTTGCATCATGGCCGAAGCAGCCGACCTGTCACCTGTTCGTCAAGCCTTGCCTTGAGGATGTGGGCAAAATGCGGCGACCGGTGATTTGCGACGCAGCATAGCTGAAATCAACCCCATTTCACAGCCGCCCGGCGCGGCGCCATTGCGTTTTCAACCGCCTTGCGCGCCATGGGCGGCCGCGAACAGCGTGACGGCGGAGACGATGCTCCGGGCCGCCTTCTCGCGCCAGCGCGGATCGCGCATCAGCTTTTCATCCTTGCTGTTGGACAAATAGCCCAGTTCCAGCAGGACCGAAGGCATGTCATGGGCCGTCAGAACCCGGAAGCCGGCGGAACGGTGGGGATTCTTGATCAATTCCACCTCGTCCGACAGTTCACCGACAAGCGTTCGCGCGAAGCGGACCGAAAAGGACTGGGTTTCGCGGCGGACAAGATCGAGCAGGATATCGGCCACCTCGGTGTCGCGTTCCGGCAGTTCCATCCCGGCAATGGCATCGGCAAGGTTCTCCGTCTCGGCAATGGCGGCTGCAACCTCGTCGGATGCCTTCTCGGAAAGCGTGTAGACCGTGGCGCCGCGCACATAACCGTAGCGGATGGTGTCGGCATGGATGGAAACGAACAGGTCGGCCTCGTTCTGGCGGCCGATTCGCACCCGCTCGTCGAGGCGCAGGAACTCGTCACTGTCGCGCGTCATCACCACGCGGAACCGCCCCGCCTCTTCGAGTTCCTTGCGCAGTTCAAGCGCGAAGGCCAGCGTGATGGTCTTTTCCTGCGTCCCATGCAGGCCTTCCGCGCCACCGTCGATGCCGCCATGGCCGGGATCGAGCACGATGGTGAAGCGCCGGTCGCCATCGGCCCGGTTGGAGGCCAGCCGGTCGGCTTTCGGCGTGGAGCGCGCAGGCGCCTGCAAGGCGGGCTGGGCGGCGAGCGCAGCCTCGAATTCGGCCGGCGTTGCGCTGACGATATCGGCGACAAGGCGCCAGGTGCCATCGCGGGCCACCTTCTCCATCTCGAAACGCTCAACCCGAAAGGGTGTATCGAAACGCAGGATCATGCGCGCCCTGCCCTCGCCCAGGTCGCCGTAACGCAGCCCGGCCACCAGACCGGCCGGGGCGGTGCTTTCGTCGGAAAAGCGGAAACGGGTGTCGGGAAGGTCGATCACGAGGCGGTGCGGCTGGCGCAGCAGCGACCAACGCGGCGCCACCTCCCGGTCGAACCGGACGATAAGGCGAAGCCGGCTGTCATCGCCCACCATGGACAGGTCATAGGCCAGCAAAGGGTTTTCAGCGGCGGGCGCCGCACGCGCCGCCATTGCGGCAAGCACGGCCGCCAGCACCAGCACGGGCGCCAAGACGCGCAACATCCTGATCCCTGGCGATCGCCGCACCCTGCCGGCCTCCCGTCGTGCCCGTTGCCGATTCATCGAGTTTTGCTAACGCCATATGGTTAACCAAGCCTTGCTGCGCAATGAATACGGCAGTTTCACGTCGAGGGTTGCCACGAAGGGCGCCACGACATAAAAGCGGAACTGGAGCAGTCCCGGAATCTGGCGACGTCCAGGCACCTGTCCTCCGCCTCTGTTGCAGGCGCGGGACGAGGGCCGGCGAAACCGCCAGGGCAATGAAACGCCGCCGGCCGCGCTCCAGGAAGAATTTCTTCAAGGTCCCCGATGACCGGGGCCTTTGTGTGAGGAAGACGGCCGGGTCGGCTCAACCCGTGCCGATATTTCAAGAGCAAGGACGGGTGCGGCGCATGTCCGCATCCACAATGTAATGGACCGAAATGACACGGTGATGGCGTCAGACGCACGATTTAAAGACCTCTCGAGTATCCGCGCTTCACATGCCGCGGACGAGGTTCTGCCTGCGTCGCCCGCCACTGTCAGGACGGCAATCAACAAATCAGGCAGACCACCCACCGGCCCGGCGGCCCCCAAGCGGCCCCCCGCCCGGTCTCGGTCTGTCCCAGGGACTTTCCATGGCCAACAAAATGCTCATCGACGCCTCCCACCCGGAGGAAACGCGGGTGGTTGTCACCCGCGGTAACCGTATCGAAGAATTCGATTTCGAATCACAGGACAAGAAGCAACTCAAAGGCAATATCTATCTGGCGCGCGTGACGCGGGTGGAGCCCTCGCTCCAGGCTGCCTTCGTCGAATATGGCGGCAACCGCCACGGCTTCCTTGCCTTCTCCGAAATCCATCCCGACTATTACCAGATTCCCGTCGCCGACCGGCAGGCCCTGCTGCGCGACGAGGCCGAGGCGGCGCGCCGCGAGGACGAGGACGAGGAAGACGAGCAGTCCGGCCGCAGCAACGCCCGGGGGCGCGGTCGGCGCCGGCGCGGACGCGGTTCCGACAAGGTCGCCAAGGCACGGGCGTCCGACGTCAAGAAGGATGATGGCGAGACGGAGGAGGATCCGGCCCAGGTTGCCGCGCTTGCAGCCAATGCCGATGCCAATGTCGTTTCCGAGGACACCGACCAGCCCGCGCCGCAATTCGGCGATGCCGTGGACCTGCAGGAGCCGGACACGCACGGCGATGCGGCGGACCACGACGAAGACGGTGCCGACGCATCCGACGACGACGAGGACAATGACGGCGACGACGCCCATGGCGAGGATGATGCCAATGGCGAGGGCGAAGAGGCCGGCGTGGAGATGGTCGGCGCCGAGGACGCCATGGACGAGGCCGCCTCGCGGCGGCGCGCCCCGCGCCGCAATTACAAGATCCAGGAGGTGATCAAGCGGCGCCAGATTCTTCTGGTGCAGGTGGTCAAGGAAGAGCGCGGCAACAAGGGCGCGGCGCTGACGACCTATCTGTCGCTGGCCGGTCGCTACTCGGTGCTGATGCCGAACACGGCACGCGGCGGCGGCATTTCGCGCAAGATCACCAACATGACCGACCGCAAGCGGCTCAAGGACATCGTCAAGGATCTCGAAGTGCCGGAAGGCATGGGCGTGATCCTGCGCACCGCCGGCGCCAACCGCACCAAGCCGGAAATCAAGCGCGATTACGAATACCTGATGCGCATGTGGGAACAGGTGCGCAACCTGACCCTGCAGTCCACCGCCCCTTCCCTCGTCTATGAGGAAGGCAGCCTGATCAAGCGGTCGGTGCGCGACCTCTACAACAAGGATATCGACGAGATCCTCGTCGCCGGCGATGGAGGCTATCGCGAGGCCAAGGATTTCATGCGCATGCTCATGCCGAGCCATGCCAAGGTGGTGCAGCCCTATCGCGACCCCACGCCGATGTATGTGCGCTACGGGGTGGAGGCGCAGCTCGACCGCATGCTCCAGCCGCAGGTGACGCTGAAGTCCGGGGGCTACCTGATCATCAACCAGACCGAGGCGCTGGTCGCCATCGACGTCAACTCCGGGCGCTCCACCAAGGAACATTCGATCGAGGACACGGCGCTCCAGACAAACCTGGAGGCAGCGGAGGAAGTGGCGCGGCAATTGCGCCTGCGCGACATGGCGGGGCTGATCGTCATCGACTTCATCGACATGGAGGAGAAGCGCAACAACCGTTCGGTGGAAAAGCGGCTCAAGGATTGCCTGCGCAACGACCGTGCCCGTATCCAGGTCGGGCGCATCTCGCCGTTCGGACTGCTGGAGATGTCGCGCCAGCGCATCCGTGCCTCCGTGCTTGAAAGCACGATGCAGACCTGCCCGCATTGCGGCGGCACCGGCCATGTGCGCTCCGATTCCTCGGTTGCGCTCTATGTGTTGCGCACCATCGAGGAATATCTGACGAAGGACGCGCGCAACAACATCACCGTGCGCACGCCAATTGCCACCGCGCTCTACATCCTCAACCAGAAGCGCGCCAACCTCATGGACCTGGAATCGCGTTTCGGGCTTACCGTCACCGTCGAGGGCGACGATACGGTGGGCATGAAACTGGTGGAGATCGACCGCGGATCGGCCGCCGCCGGCACCCCGAGCGCGCCGGTGCCTGCGCTGGCGCCCGACCTTTCGGAGGAAGACGCCGTCGACGAGGCGCTTGCGGAGGAAACGGCGCCAGAGGCGGAAGAGACCGGCGAGAAGGATGACGATGGCGGCCGCAAGACGCGCCGCCGGCGGCGGCGCCGGCGTGGCGGTCGCGACCGCGATGGCGATACGCAGCAGGCCGAAGGCGATGACGCGGACGCCGATGGCGACGACGGCACGGAAGCCGGCGATGGCGAGGCGGCGGACGCCTCGGGCGAGGATGCCGGCGACGAGGACGAGGGCGAGCGCAAGAAGCGGCGCAGGGGCAAGCGTGGCGGACGCCGCAACCGCCGCGATTCGCAAGAAGCGGAAACCACCGAGAGTGACAGCGAGGGCGTTTTAGCCGAGCCTGAGACCGGGGACGCGCCTGCGCAAGCGGAAACCCGAGCCGGGGCCGAAGGCGAAACCGGGGACGGCGAGGCCGTGGAAGCTGTCGACGCCGAGGCTGCGGCAGCGGTCGAAGGCGCAGCGGCAAGCGCCGAGACCACGCCGGAAGCCGCGCCGGAAGAGGCGCCGGCCAAGCCGAAACGCCGCAGCCGCGCCAAGAAGGCAAAGACCGAGGAAGCCGGCGACGCGGACAGCAAGGCCGCCGAAGCCGCAGCCGAGGAAAAGCCGAAGCCGAAGCGGCGGTCGCGCAAGAAGGCCGATGCCGAGCCCAAGGCTGCTGACGAAGCCACGGCGGAGGTTTCTCCATCCGTGGAGGCGGCAGCCGAGATGGCCACGGCCGCCCGGAGCGATGACGCCGCGCAGCCGGAAGCAAAGGGCGAAGACGCGGAAGGCGGCAAGGATACGCCGCAAGCCGACGCCGATGACGCATCCGGGACCAGCGCCGACGGCGTCAGCGAAACGGAAGCGGAAACCACGACCGGGGAAGCGGCAGAGGCTGCCGGAGACGATGCCGCGGCAGCAGACCGCTCTGCCCGCACGGCTCCCGTCGCCTCGGAACCGGTGGTCACGTCGGCCAATCAGGAGAGCGGTGAAACCAAGCCGCGCAAGGCCGGCTGGTGGCAGCGCAAGGGCTTCTTCTGAGAACCTTCGGCGCAAGCGCAATTAGCAAAGGAAAAGCCCGGTTTTCACCGGGCTTTTTCATGTCTTGCCAAAGCAAGGGAATGGTCCCCGCCGCGGCGGTTTTACCGCCTTCAGAACCGCGCCAGCCAGCGCTCCAGGCGGCTCACCGCTTCCGACATGTCGCCGGGCGTACCGGCATAGGAAAAACGCATCGTGCGCGGCCCCTGGACCGGATCGAAATCGAGGCCCGGGGTGGCCGCCACATGGGCCTCCTCCAGCATACGGCGCGCAAAATCCATGGAATCGTTGGTGTAGCGGGTGACGTCGCAATAGGCATAGAAGGCACCGTCCATGGGCGCGGCCAGGGGCAGGCCAAGGCGCGGCAGGGCCTCCATCAGGAGCGCGCGGCTCCGGGCGTAGCGGTCCTTGACCAGTTCCAGTTCCGCGGACGCATTGAAGGCTTCCACGGCCGCGACCTGCGATAGCTCGGGCGCCGAGATGTAGAGGCTCTGGGCGATGCGCTCGATGGGCCGCACCAGGGCTTCGGGCAGCACCATCCAGCCGATCCGCCAACCGGTCATGCAATAGTATTTCGAGAAGGAATTGATGACCGTGATGTCGCTGTCGAGCGCCAGCGCCGTCGTGTCGGGTCCGGAGAAGTTGAGCCTGTGGTAGATCTCGTCCGAAATGAGCGCGATCCCCAGATCGCGTGCCGTGGCAGCGATGGCCTTCAGTTCAGGGTCCGGAATGACGGCCCCGGTCGGATTGGCGGGGCTGGCAAACAGCACGCCGGCCAGCGGCGCCTCGCGGTGGGCCGCTTCCACCTGAGCCGCCTTCAGGTAGCCATCCGGATCAAGGGGAATCTCGACGACATCCAGACCCAGCGCCTTCAGGATGTTGCGATAGGCCGGATAGCCGGGCGCGGTGATCGCCACCCTATCTCCGGTATCGAACATGGCCAGGAAGGCCAGATTGAAGGCGGCCGAAGACCCGGTGGTGACCGCTATGCGCTCCGGTGAAACGGAAACGCCGTAGTGATCCCGGTAGTGGGCGGCGATCGCCTGGCGCAGCGGCAACAGGCCAAGCGCATCGGTATAGCCGATGCGGCCTTGTAAGAGGGCCTTTGCCGCGGCATCGCGGACGCAGCGCGGAGCCGGATCCCCGGGCTGGCCGACGGCCATGGAAATCACCGGCACACCGCGCGCCTTCATGCGGTTGGCCGCCGCCAGCACATCCATTGCGTGGAAGGGTTCCACCTCGCTGCGCCTTGAAATGCGTGTCGTCATGCCTTCCATACTCCCGCCATCAACGCCTTTGGGCATTCGGCGCGTGACATCGCGCCGTCTTGCATGGCCGCACAAATGCCCGATTGATGTGGCGATCACAAGTTGATGAACTGGATTGGACGCGGGTTTTCAGCCCGGTGGCAGTCGGGTAGCACTAGGGACGAGATGACCGCAACGACACCGAGCACCATGTTTCGCCGAATCACGCTGAAAGCAACGGCCCTGCTGGCAGCCATGGCCATCGCCGCCACACAGGTCGTCACGCCGGCCGCAGCGCGCAGCCGGGTGCCCATCGTGCGGGATGCGGAAATCGAAGCGCTGGTGCGCGACTATGCCCGCCCCATCCTGAAAGCGGCCGGCCTTGCGCGAACGGGCGTGGAAGTCGTTCTCGTCAATGACGGTTCCTTCAACGCGTTTGTCGCCGGCCGGCGCCTTTTCCTCAATACCGGGGCTCTGATGATCGCGGAAACCCCCAACGAGATCATCGGCGTGATCGCGCATGAGGCCGGGCATATCGCCGGCGGCCACCAGGAGCGCCTTCGCCAGCAGATCGAACGGGCACAGACGCTGGCCATTGTCGGCTCCCTGCTCGGCATCGGCGCGATGGCGGCAGGCGCGGCGACGAACAGCCGCGGGCTTGCGGGCGCGGGCAGCGGCATTGCCATGGGCTCCGGCGAGTTCGCGCGGCGCGGCCTGCTCGCCTATCAGCGCGGCGAGGAAGCCACGGCAGACCGGTCGGCAATCGACTACCTCAATGCCACGGGCCAGTCGGCCAGGGGCATGATCAGGACGTTCGAGCGTTTTGCCGGCGCCCTCTCGCTGACCGGCTCGCGCATCGACCCCTATCTTGCCAGCCACCCCATGCCGCGTGACCGTATTGCGCTGCTGGAAGAACTGGCCAGAAAGAGCAAATACTGGAATCGCGCGGATCCGGCTGAACTTCAGGAGCGCCACGACATGGCGCGCGTGAAGATCGCCGCATACACGGAAGGCCCCGGTGCCGTGTCCCGCATTTCCCGCTCGCTGCGCGCGCAGATCGCCGCGGAATACGGCCTGGCCCTCAACACCTATCTCAACGGCAATCCGCGCACGGCGGTGCAGCGCGCCGAGGCGCTGGTTCAGAAAAGGCCGCGCAACGCCTATTTTCGCGAATTGCTCGGCGATGCCCTGATGAAAGCGAACCGGCCGTCGGAAGCCGCATCGGCCTATGGAACGGCCGCCAGGCTCGGCGGCGATTCGCCGCTGCTGCTGATCGCGCGCGGACAGGCGCTGATCGCCACTGGCCGGCGCGATTCCATGCGCGAGGCGGTCAACATGATCCGAAAGGGACTGGCTGTCGATCCGGCCAATGCCGGCGCCTACCGCTTCCTTGCCCAGGCGCATGGCGCGCTTGGTGAGATCGGCGAGGCGGAACTGGCGTCCGCGGAAGGCAACTTTCATGCGGGAAACATCCGCGATGCGCGCATATTCGCCGCCCGCGCACAGCAGAAGTTGAAGCCGGGCTCGCCGGCCTGGCAGCGTGCGCAGGACATTCTTGACATGCCGCGCGGCAAAAAGAACTGACAGACATCCGGGCCTGCCAGGCCCATTCAGGACAAGGAAACGAAAGACATGATCGCATCCGCCCTACCCCGCACCCTGGTTCACGCGCTTGCCGTGGCCGGCGTTGCCCTTTCCGTCGCGCTTCCGGTGCGGGCCGTGGCCGAGGAGATGACGATCTCGGATGCCAACCGCAAGGAGATCGAAACGATCATTCGCGCCTATCTGCTGGAAAACCCTGAGGTGCTGCTGGAGGCGCAGCAGGCCCTGGAGGACAAGCAGGCGGCCGAACAGCGCGACCAGCAACGCGCGGTGATTGGCGCCGCATCCGGCGACCTGTTCGATTCCGAACATGACGGACTGGTGGGAAATCCCCAGGGCTCGGTCACGATCGTGGAGTTCTTCGACTACAATTGCGGCTATTGCAAACGGGCGCTCGACGACATGCAGGCCATGGTGGAGGCCGACAAGGACCTGCGCTTCGTGCTCAAGGAATTCCCGATCCTCGGCGAGGATTCGCAGAAGGCGCATGTCGTGTCGCAGGCGCTGATCACCATCGCCCCGGAAAAGTACCCGGAATTTCACCAGCAGCTCCTGGGATCGCGCGGGCGGGCCACGGAAGACAAGGCCATCGAGATCGCCACCGGCCTGGGCGTTGACGAGGCGGCGCTGCGCAAGGCCATGAAGGACCCGCAGATCATCGCCACCTTCCGCAAGACCTACGATCTGGCCAACAAGCTGTCGATCACCGGCACACCGTCCTATGTGGTGGGCGACGAGGTGGTCTTCGGCGCACTTGGCCACGACGTGCTGTCGGCAAAGGTGGAAAACCTGCGCGCCTGCAACAGCACGGAGTGCTGACAGGCTCTCTTCGGCCAAACGCCTGTGGAGAAGAAAACTTGCCGCTTGCGGTCTTTTCGCGCGCGGCTATCCGCTTTATAGAGACGCTCGGCCCTCCGCCGGCGTCCGGGAATTCGCGATGGCCGGCCGGCGGCAGGACGCAGACAGTTGGCGCGCCGCGCGGCTGGCTGACACGTTTCAAGAAGGACACTAGCGCATGGCTTCCAAATCCTCCGGCATCGACAAGCAGCTCATCCGCGATCTTGCAGAGATCCTGAACGACACGAACCTGTCGGAGATCGAGGTCGAGCAGGACGATTTGCGCGTGCGCGTGTCGCGCCAGATTGCCGCCGCGCCGGCCATTCACGTGCCCGCGCCGGCACCTGCCGCGGCGCCGGCACAGGCTGCCCCGGCGGCGGCAGCGCCGGACAAGCCGGCAGACAACAAGAACGCCGTTCCTTCCCCGATGGTCGGAACCGTCTACATGGCGCCGGCCCCTGGAGCCAAGGCGTTCATCGAGGTTGGACAGACCGTGAAACAGGGGCAGACCCTGCTCATCGTGGAAGCGATGAAGACGATGAACCAGATCCCCTCGCCGCGCTCGGGTACCGTCACCGCCATCCTGGTGGAAGATTCGCAGCCGGTCGAGTTCGGCGAGCCGCTCGTCATCATCGAGTAAGCGCCCATGTTCAACAAGATCCTCATTGCCAATCGCGGCGAAATCGCCCTTCGCGTGCTGCGCGCGGCCAAGGAACTGGGCATATCGACGGTGGCCGTTCACTCGACAGCGGACGCGGACGCCATGCATGTACGTCTTGCCGACGAGAGCGTGTGCATCGGACCGCCGCCATCGCGCGATTCCTATCTCAACATCCACCAGATCGTTGCAGCCTGCGAGATCACCGGGGCTGACGCCATTCATCCGGGCTACGGCTTCCTTTCGGAAAACGCGAAATTCGCCGACATCCTCGAGGCCCACGACATCACCTTCATCGGCCCGAAGGCGGATCACATCCGCATCATGGGCGACAAGATCGAAGCAAAGCGCACGGCCCGGCGGCTGGGCATTCCGGTCGTTCCCGGCTCCGACGGCGCGGTGACGGAAGAGGCCGACGCGCGGCGCATTGCCGGTGAAATCGGCTATCCGGTCATCATCAAGGCTTCCGCGGGTGGTGGCGGCCGCGGCATGAAGGTGGCGCGCTCGGAAGACGATCTCGTCGTGGCGCTGCAGACGGCGCGCTCGGAAGCAGGCGCGGCCTTTGGCGACGATGCCGTCTATATCGAAAAATACCTGGAGAAGCCCCGCCATATCGAGGTTCAGGTGGTTGGCGACGGCATGGGCCAGGGCGTCCATCTTGGCGAGCGCGACTGTTCGCTGCAACGCCGGCACCAGAAGGTGTGGGAAGAGGCCAATTCGCCGGCGCTGAACGAGGAAGCGCGCGAACGGATAGGCTCCATCTGCGCCAATGCGATTGCCGAAATGGGTTATTCGGGTGCCGGAACGATCGAGTTCCTCTATGAGAACGGCGAGTTCTATTTCATCGAGATGAACACCCGGCTGCAGGTGGAACATCCGGTGACCGAAGCCATTACCGGGATCGATCTCGTGCATGAGCAGATCCGTGTGGCATCGGGCGGCGGGTTGTCGGTGCGCCAGGAGGATATCCGTTTCTCCGGCCATGCCATCGAATGCCGGATCAATGCCGAGGACCCGCTCACCTTCACGCCCTCGCCCGGTGTCATCACGCATTTCCACACGCCGGGCGGCCTCGGCGTGCGCGTCGATTCCGGCGTCTATTCGGGTTACAAGATCCCGCCCTTCTACGACAGCCTGATCGGCAAGCTGATCGTGCATGGCCGCAACCGCGTGGAATGCATGATGCGCCTTCGCCGGGCGCTGGACGAGTTCGTCGTGGACGGGATCAACAGCACGCTGCCGCTC
Organism: Zhengella sp.; assembly: GCF_041397485.1. Lineage (NCBI taxonomy): Bacteria > Pseudomonadati > Pseudomonadota > Alphaproteobacteria > Hyphomicrobiales > Notoacmeibacteraceae > Zhengella > Zhengella sp. Next base: position 338,704 of record NZ_JAWKWO010000001.1, read on the forward strand.
TTCCAAGACCTCGTCTCCAACCGGGACATCGCAAACGGCGATTATGACATTCACTGGCTGGAGAAATATCTGGCGACCAAGACGGATGCGGCTTGAGACGGCGCAAGGCCCAAGGGTGAGCGCGTGAGCCGGCCGCTCGCTCCAGGACAGGCAATCCCGCCCGACCTTCTGCTGCGCGCCTATGCTACGGGCGTCTTTCCGATGGCCGAGGATGCAGCCGACAAGGAGGTGTTCTGGGTCAGGCCGGAGGTGCGCGGCATCATCCCCCTGGACGCCTTTCATGTCCCCCGCAGCCTGAAAAAGACAATCCGGCAGAACCGTTTCGAGATCGCATTCGACCGTGATTTCGAGGGCGTGCTCGACGGCTGTGCCGAAACGACCGAGGACCGGCCGACAACCTGGATCAACCGCACGATCCGGGACGCTTATGGCGCGCTGTTCAGGCGCGGCTATTGCCACACGGTTGAAGCATGGCGCGGCGGGCGGCTGGTTGGCGGTCTTTACGGTGTCTCGCTGGGGGCTGCCTTTTTCGGTGAAAGTATGTTCGCGCGCGAGACCGATGCATCCAAGGTATGCCTTTGGCATCTGGTCGAGCGGCTGAGGCAGCAGCGCTTCCTGCTGCTGGACACGCAATTCACCACCGACCATCTCAAGCGGTTCGGCGCCGTCGATGTGCCGCGGCGGACCTACGAGAAGATACTGGCCAAGGCCATTGCCGCCGACGCGGCGTTCAATCTGCCCGGCGAGCGGGAGACGGGCGGCCTCCTGTCGACCTGAAACGGATCAACTGTCCTTGGGCGGGGGAACGTCGGATTCCTGCTTGCAGCCCTTCAGCCAGACATCGTAGACGGCATGCTCGACGGCATTCAGGCCGGGGCTTTCTGCAAACATCCAGCCGGTAAATATGCGCCGGACCTTGCGGTCGAGCGTCATTTCATCGACCTCCACGAAGCTGTCGGTCTTCGGCTCGTCCTCGTTGATGCGTGAATAGCAAACCCGCGGCGTGACAAGCAGCGCGCCGAACTGCACGGTCTCGTCGATATAGACGTCGAAGCTGATGATACGGCCGGTGATCTTGTCGATGCCGGTGAATTCGGCGACCGGGTTCGTGATTCGCTCGGCATGGGCCACGCCCATGGCAAGGCCCGTCATCGCGGACGCAGCAAAAAACCCGATGAAACGATTGCAGGTTCTGATCTTCATGGCCGGCTGAGATTCCCGGATTTCGCGGCGGAACGGCAAGGGAGCGTCATTTTCAGCGCAACGCCCTCAAGAATGCGTTAACCGCGAATTGTGGCGTGACAAGGCCCGTAAACGGCCTGTCGCGATCAGGAACCCGGCGTCCAGGCGTCGTAGTCGCCGGTCACCTTGGGGCGGCTTGCCGGGGTCAGGATCGAGCCATCCGGCCGGTAGGCGCCCGGCGTACCGGTCTGGTTGGCGATATGTTCCTTTTCCCAGTCGTGCCGGACGTAGTTTTCCTTCGTCGGCGGCGTGGCAACGCGGTGATGCATCCAGCCGTGCCAGCCGGGCGGAATGGCGGAGGCCTCGGCATAGCCGTTATAGATCACCCAACGGCGGGTGCGGCCTTCCGAATCCTTCGTGCCTTCATAATAGACGTTGCCGAACTGGTCCTCGCCGACTTTCGTCCCGTGGCGCCAGGTAAAGAACCTGGTGTTGAGGGTTGCGCCATTCCACCAGGTGAAGATGTTGGTGAGTAGCTTCAGCATGCCGGGCCTCGTCCTACGCGCAAGGATGCACAGGCGATGCCGCGCATCCGCAATTGCCTTGCCTTATGAAGCGGGCAGCGCCGGAAAACAAGGGGCGCAGCCCGGATATTTGCAGCCGCATCCCGCCTTTCACAGCTTCAGCTTGAAGCCCTCATGACTGCGGGCGAAACCGAGGCGTTCATAGAAGCGGTGGGCATCGGCGCGTGTCTTGTTGCTCATGAGCTGGACCAGCCGGGCGCCGGCCTTGCGGCCCTCGCCGACGGCGTGGCGGACCATGGCGGCACCGATGCCCTGGCCACGCATCGCGGCGGCGGTCTGTACCGCCTCGATGGTGAGGACCGGTCGGCCGCGCCCGGTCATGGCCGTTGTCAGCGTGACCTGGAACGTGCCGACGATCCGGCCGTCCAGTTCCGCCACGAAGAGCGTGTCGCAGGGGCTTGCCGCAATCCGGTCGAATGCGGCCAGATAGTCCGGCAAGGCGGCGGGATCGGCCGTGTCGCCATGGCCGCCCAGCACATCGTCGGCGAAAAGCGCCACGATGGCGGGAACGTCGGCACGCGTGGCGGGGCGGATCGTGACCGCCGTCCCGTCCGTCATGGCCGGGTCAGGGGGGCTGCCGAGAACAGCACGCCGAACTGTTGGCACCACACCACGGCCGAGCCGAAGGCGGCGACATCGACATCACCGGGAATCACGTAGGTCTGGTCGCCCACATTTCCCTTCAAAGGCCCGAGCGAAAGCCATTTGCTGGCCTTCACGTCAGCCGAGGATTTCGGATCCGGGTTCTGGACGAGCCACATTTCAAGGTCCGGCCCGTTGGTGACCTCGAATTGCGAAAGCCGAAGCAGGTTCGCACCGCCGGCAGTACGCAGGATGCGGGCTTCGCCGCGGCCCTTGTGGGCGGTATCGGCATCGCGGAACTGCCCTGCGGCCACCGGCGTCGTCATCAGTTCGGCAGGCAGTTCCTCGGATACGACGCGGTCGATCCACAAGGGTGAAAACAGGTACCAGAATGCGTTTCCGGCCGCAAATCCGAGAATGAAAACCGGAACCGCAATGATGATGAACTTCCGCATGACCACGTCTTCCCCCCTTGGTTGAACACCCATGAGACGATGCGCAGCGGACCCGCCCGGCCGCCGCCCGTCAGCCTATCTGCTTTTCGAGGATGAGCGCGGGGATGCCGGAATCGCGGCTGCCGCAATTCTCGGTGCGGTCCACCTGGCGGTAGCCCTGGTTCTCGTAGAAGGCGATGGCCTTCGCATTGGCCTCTTCCACTTCCAGGCGCATCTTGGCGGCCATCGGGAAGGCACTCTCCATCTCGATGAGCAGCGCCTTGCCGGCACCCCTGCCCTGCGCCTGCGGATTCACATAGAGTTGATGAAGATAGGCCACCCGCTCGTCCCCCATCGACGCATAGGCGACGCCGAGGATCTCGGTGCCGTCGTCGGCGATGACGAATTCGGAATAGGGCTTCGTCATCCGCTTCTGCAATGCCTTGAGCGAATGCCAGTCCTCATTGATCGCGTTCACGCGATCCTCGCCATAGATATCGTCGTAGGTGGCGTGCCAGGTTTTGACGAGAAGGTCGCGGATGTTCTCCAAATCGTCGCGATCGACGGTCCTGATCCACATGGATGCTTTTGCCTCAAGCTACCTGCCTCATGCTGATGCGCACAATGCGCAATGGCACGATGGCTTTTTTACAAGCGGATCGTCAAGCCTGAGGCTTCGCCATGCCGGCGGGACGGCGCATCAGGTCGGCCGGCGTGTCGCCGAGGCCCGGTGCTTCCTCGATACGCTGGAACCCGGCCTTGAAGTAGAAAGCAATGGCGCGGTCATTGCCGCGCAGCACGGTCAGTTCGACCGGCGCGCCGCGCGCATCGGCAAGCGACGCCACCGCCTCGATCAGCGCCATGGCGACGCCGGAGCCCTTCCACTCTGGCTCCACGTGGATCCGGTCGATGAAAGCCGCGCCGGTGTCCAGCCATTCGCCGGCGGCCTGCCCCACCAGCCACCCCGTCTCGTCGCAGGCGACGAAACCGAAGGCCGAAGAGTTGGCATATTCCGATTCGAACAGGGCGCGCACATGCTTTGCGCCGGAAATGCGCTGGCGTTCGGCCTCGCCGATGATCGGGTCGTATGTGCGTGCCCAACTCGCCTTGACCAAGACCATCAGCGGTTCGATGTCGTCCACCCGGGTCGGCCTGACCGCAAAGGCGCGGCTCATTCCTCGATCCCGAGCTTTGCCTTGACCAGTGCCTGAACGGCCTGGGGATTGGCCTTGCCGCCGGTCGCCTTCATCACCTGGCCAACGAACCAGCCGGCCATGGTGGGCTTGGCCTTGACCTGTTCGACCTTGTCGGGATTGGCGGCCAGCACCTCGTCGACCGCCTTTTCGATGGCGCCGGTATCGGTGACCTGTTTCAGCCCGCGCTCCTCCACGAGGGTCTTCGGATCGCCGCCCTCGTTCCAGACGATCTCAAACAGGTCCTTGGCAATCTTGCCGGAAATGGTGCCATCCTTGATCAGGTCAATCACGGCGCCAAGCTGGGCGGGCGAGACCGGCGTCTCTTCGATGCCCCTGCCGGCCTTGTTCAGCGCACCGAGCAGGTCGTTGATGACCCAGTTGGCGGCCGCCTTGCCGTCACGCCCTTCGGCCACCTGTTCGAAATAGTCGGCAATCGCCTTCTCCGAGACAAGGATCGCAGCGTCATATTCGGAAAGGCCGAGCGCCATGAAGCGGGCCTTCTTCTCGTCGGGCAGTTCGGGAAGGTCGGCGGCCAGTTCATCCACGAAGGCCTGGGTTAATTCCAGCGGCAGGAGATCGGGATCGGGGAAATAGCGGTAATCGTGCGCCTCTTCCTTGGAGCGCATGGAGCGTGTCTCGCCCTTTGCCGGATCGAACAGGCGCGTTTCCTGGTCGATGGAACCGCCATCCTCGAGAATCGCGATCTGGCGGCGTGCCTCGTAGTCGATCGCCTGGCCGACAAAGCGGATGGAATTGACGTTCTTGATCTCGCAGCGCGTGCCGAAAGGCTCACCGGGCCGGCGCACTGAAACATTCACGTCGGCGCGCATCGAGCCTTCGTCCATATTGCCGTCACAGGTGCCCAGGTAGCGCAGGATCGTGCGCAGCTTGGTCAGGTAGGCCCTGGCCTCGTCGGCGGAACGCATGTCCGGTTTGGAGACGATTTCCATCAGCGCCACGCCCGAGCGGTTCAGATCGACGTAGGACATGGTCGGGTGCTGGTCATGCATCGACTTGCCCGCATCCTGCTCCAGATGCAGACGCTCGATGCCGACCTCGATCGATTCGAAGTTGCCCTGCTTGTCCGGTCCCACCGACACGGTCACGATGCCCTCGCCGACCACTGGCTGCTTGAACTGGGAAATCTGGTAGCCCTGCGGCAGGTCCGGATAGAAATAGTTCTTGCGGTCGAAGACGGATTTCAGATTGATCTGCGCCTTGAGCCCGAGACCCGTGCGAACGGCCTGGCGAACGCATTCCTCGTTGATGACGGGCAGCATTCCCGGCATGGCCGCATCGACCAGTGACACATGATCGTTCGGCGCGCCGCCAAAGGCCGTGGACGCACCGGAAAAAAGCTTGGACCGGCTGATCACCTGGGCATGAACCTCCATGCCGATGATGACTTCCCAATCACCCGTTGCTCCGGGGATCAGGCGTTTGGGCTCGGGCGTGCGCGTGTCGATGATGGTCATGGCTCGCAGGACTGTTTTTTCACGGGATTTCACCGGCACGGAGGCCGGCTTTCAGGTTGCTCTCCGGGTAGAGCAAACCGCCCGGTGTTGCAAGGTTTTTGGAAACCGCACCGCGTTTTGCAACAGTTGACATAAATCAAGGCGGGCCGGTCCGGCTATGGCAGATTGGTCACGTCAACGGCGATGGGAGACCGTCACATGAGCCTCAAGGGAATATTCACCAGGATCCTGCGTCACGGTGATCTTTTCGAAGGCATGGTCCAAAAGCTTGAGCTTGAAGACCACATGTCCGGTCTCCCGCACGCTACCGAAGTCTACCGGCGCGCCGCCAACCGCTGCCTTTCTTGCAGCGAAGGCGATGCATGCGAGGAATGGCTGAAGCGCAGCGATGCCCCGGACGAAGCGCCTGCCTATTGCCGCAATCACGACCTGCTGATGCGGCTGAAGAAGATGGAAGACGCAGCGGCCTGATTGCCAACGGAATTTTCTGGATCCCTCCCACTGTCCCGGCGCTCGCGCCGGGAACTTTTTTTGTGCCGTTGGCAACCGGTCCCGCCGCGCCTTCTCAGCCTGCGGCTATGTAATTGCGAATCTCGTCGGCCTCACGCATCACGTCCTCGATCCTGCGCTTGACGACGTCACCGATGGAAATGATGCCGATCAGCTTCCCGTTTTCTGCCACGGGCAGGTGACGGAAGCGTCCGGCGGTCATGATCTCCATGACGTCGTTGATCGTGCTGGTTTCCGTGCAGGTCTTGACCTTGGCCGTCATGACTGACGAAACCGCGTCATCCAGGCATGCGCCCTTGCGTTCAGCCACGGCGCGCACGATGTCGCGCTCGGAGAGAATCCCCTCGATGCTGCCGTCCGGCTTGACCACCACGGCGGCGCCGATCCTCTTTCTGGCCAGCAGAGCCGCGGCATTGCCAAGCGTCTCACCGGCGGAAATGGTCACCACATCACGGCCCTTTTCGTCGAGAATCGCCTTCACGGTCATGAAATTTCTCCTCTCGCTGCGTGGACAGCACAATCGCCCCCTCGTCCGGTTTTCATGGTGTGCCGGGCGCGACAATTTGGCAAGAGCGGAATGTCGGCGATCAGCCGCGGCGCCAGGGATCGAGCCAGGGAATGACGATGAAGCCGGCGAGGAACCCGCCGATATGGGCCTGCCAGGCAATCGGACTGCCACCGGCGGAGGCCAGCCCGGTCACCAGATTGGCAATGAACCAGATGGCGAGGAAGGACAGGACTAGGCGCGAAGCCAGCATCTGGCCCAATGTCAGGAGCGGGCCGTCGAAGGCGCGGATACCGCCCGTGCGCCCGACCGCGAAGCCGTAGCGCGCGGCGGCAGCCATCATGCCGGAGATAGCACCCGACGCTCCAACCAGCGGCACGGCATCACCGGAATGGAGAGCGAAGTGGAGGGCGACGGCTGCAAGCGCGGTCACCGCCCAGAAGGCGAGAAAGCGCAGCCAGCCCACGCGCGCGGCCAATGGCGAGCCGAACGCGGCAAGCCACACCATGTTGATCACCAGATGCAGCCAGCCGCCGTGCAGCAACGAATAGCTGAGCGGCGACAGCCAGGCATAAACATCCAGATCATAGCCGCCCGTATAGCGAAGCGGGATGAAAGCCATGTGCAGAACCAGTGCGAAATCCTGGTCCGGCGTCAGCACGAAACTGCGAAGCGCGTGAATGCCGACACAGGCCACGATCATCAGAAGGGCCGGCGCGGCAATGTTGAACACCGGCTCACGGGGCGCCGGGACCGTGGTCTCGGGGCGGTCTTCCTCAGGGTCGTGCATGGGTGATCAGCTCTCGCGGCCTGTCCGACGGGAGCCGCAGACTACAGGCGCGACTTCGTTAAAAAAAGAGGCCGCCCGGGATTTTCCCCGAACGGCCTGGTCGAGCCCCTGCTCTCCCCGAAAACTGGCTGTCAACGACGAAAGAGCCGCAATACCAATTGCTTCGCCGTTGATGACGGTGTGCCACAAGGCGGCGGCGCATGCAACGGAAAGCCTTTGTTAACCTTAACCGCCAAGCCCCGTTGATAACCCCCGATCGAAACCTGAGGGCGGTGGCATGCGTTGTGCCTCGTTGTCCATGAATCCTGTCGGGGAACACCGATTCTGTTCGTCGATGGAACAAAAGCTGACAGATCGCGGGACAAGCGCCATGAAAGACCAGAAGACAATCGATCTTTTCCTGTATTGGAACAGGCTGAGGAATGGCCGCCCTGCCCCGCGACGTCATGAAATCGAACCGGCGGACATCCGCTCACTGCTCGGCGACACGTTCATCCTGGAAGAGGACACGCGCGGACAGGCCATTTTCCGCCTCGCCGGAACACGTCTGTGCGCGCTGTTCGGCCAGGAACTGAAGGGGTTCGTGTTTGCCTCACTGTGGAACGATCGCGACAGGCGCATCGTCACCCGGCTGGCAGGCAATGCGTTTCGCGACAATTGCGTCGTCGTGCTGAGCCTGGAAGGCCATAGCCGCGCCGGGCGCCAGATCGCCATGGAACTCGTGCTGCTGCCGCTGCATGGCAAGGGCGAAGGCGCGCGCGCGCTCGGCTCGGCGGTCGTTCTCGACAAGCCATTCTGGCTCTGCGTCGATCCGCTGGTGGAGTGCAGGCTGAATGCGCTGCGTGTCGTGGATCCCGACCGGGAGCCCGTTTTCCTGAAAAACCGGCCGGAAGTGGCCGTGCCATCGCTCAGCCCGGCTGCGGAAGACATGGATTACGGCCGCGAACGCCCGACCGGGCGGCGTGTTCGCCATCTCATGGTGCTGGACGGCGGGCTTTCATAGCCCGTCCTTTTCAATCTCAAGTTTTCCCGGCGCTGCTTACGCGTTGTTAACGCCTCGCCATCTATGGTTAAGACGGTCCATAGGGATGAATGCGCAGACGAGGCACACGACGAGTATGAGCATGCCCGCTCCACAAGCGATGCCGGACAGGCCCGAGCGGCGGACCTTCCAAAGGGTCAACGTCAAGGTCTATGGCCGGTTCATGTTGGAAGACCGTGAGGAACATCCCTGCCAGGTCATCGACATGTCACCGGGCAGCGTGGCGCTGCGCACCGACGTGTCAGGTCAACCGGGCGAGAAGTGCATCGCCTATCTCGACCATATCGGACGTGTCGAAGGTGTCATCACCCGCACCTTGCAGGACGGTTTCGCGGTCACCATCATTGCGTCGGATCGCAAGAAGGACAAGCTGGCAGCGCAACTGACCTGGCTTGCCAACAAGCACGAGCTCGATCTGCCGGAAGACCGCCGCCACGAACGCGTGGCGCCGCGCAATCCGATTTCCGTTCTCAAGCTGTCGGACGGACGCCAGTACCAGTGCCGCATCATCGACCTTTCCCTTTCCGGCGCGGCTGTCGAGATCGAGGTCAAGCCGGCCATCGGCACACAGGTCACGCTCGGCACGATGCGGGGCCAGGTCGTCCGTCATTTCGATGAGGGCGTTGCCGTGGAGTTCGCCGTGCTGCAGCGCCAGGCGGACCTGGACGGATCGCTGAACGGCTGATCCCTTCCGGCTGACGTCCCAGCCTGACACGAACCGGCCCCTCGCGGCCGGTTTTCCTGTTTTCCACATCACCTCGAGACCGCGCATGCCGGCGATGGCGCCGGCGCACCCGCGCATCCGCGGTGGCGTACCCACGGTGGCGCCATGGTTAATGCAGCACTACAATTCCGAACTGCATTCTAAAACAAGTTTCTCCTAAATTGAGTCGAATCATCACTCTATTTTATCGTAATTAAATACAAATACAGATCAAATACAGTAATAATCATCCATTAATTCGTCTTAATTGCAACATCAAAGCTTTGCCTGAAATAAATCCGCCTGTGTCACTGTTCTCTTTATACGGGGAGACTGGACATGAAAAACAACATCCTGAAAGTCCTGATCACAAGCGTTGTCATTGCCGGAGGATCAGGCGTCGCACAGGCCAATTCGCCCATGCGGACCGGCGGCATTACCTCACAACCCATCGGCCATTACGAATTCTGCCAAAGCCATCCGTCCGAGTGCGGCAGCACCGGTTCGGCGCGGCGGGTCGAACTGACCCGTGCCCTCTGGAGCCGGATCATCGGCATCAATGACAGGGTCAATGTCATGGTCCAGCCGCGCACCGACATGGAAATGTGGGGCCGCGAGGAATACTGGTCCTATCCCGGACGCCAGGGCGATTGCGAGGACTACGTGCTGGAAAAACGGCGGCTGCTGATCAAGGCCGGCATACCCGCCTCGGCGCTGCTCGTCACTGTCGTGCTGCAGCCCAATGGCGATGGCCATGCGGTGCTGACCTTGGCAACGGACATGGGCGATTTCATCCTGGACAATCTCGAACCGCGCGTCCTGGCGTGGGACAAGACGGAATACCGCTTTCTCAAGCGGCAATCATCCCGAAATGCGGGTGTATGGGTGTCGATCAACGACAGCCGCACCCAATCCGTCGGCTCGATCCGCCGCTGAACCGAACACCCGGTCAAGTCCCCAACTCCCCGTCCCCCATGACCGGGTTACAGGAGCCGGCCTTTGATCCCCAAGGCCGGCTCCGCTCCTTTTCAGGCCAATCAGAGCGCCTTCAGGCCACGGGCGAAACGCCGCTGGTTCTCGATGTAGTGAAGGGCCGAGCCTTTCAGCATCCCGACCGCGTTGTCATCGAGCGTGCGCACTGCTTTTGCAGGTGAGCCGACAATCAGGCTGTTGTCCGGAAATTCCTTGCCTTCGGTAACCAGCGCGCCCGCGCCGACGAGGCAATTGTTGCCGATGCGTGCGCCATTGAGCACGATGGCGCCCATGCCGATCAGCGTGTTGTCGCCCACAGTGCAGCCGTGCAACATGGCCCGGTGGCCGATCGTGCAGCCCTTGCCGACGTTTATGGGGAAACCGATGTCGGTGTGCATGACGGTGTGTTCCTGCACATTCGTCCCCTCGCCCAGGACAATCGGCTCGTTGTCGCCGCGCAGCACGACGCCAAACCAGATGCCGACATCGCGCCCGATGCGGATATCGCCGATCACATGGGCATCCGGCGCGATCCAGACGCTGTCCCTGTCGTCGAACTGCGGCTGGCGTTCCTCGAGCGCATAAACCGGCATGCCTGTCTCTCCTTGCGGTTCCGGTGTTTCATCGCGGGAAACCTATCAGACGGTGGAGGGAAAAACAGCCGCCACGAATGCCAGCGCAACGATGCCCAGCGCCAGAGCCCACAGGTTGACCACGATCACCACGGCGGCCAGGACCGCGCCCGGCAATCCATGCCCGCGCCGCGCGTCAAGCGCGTCGTTGAGCATCATGGCAGGGCCGGCAAAAGCCGTGAAAACGAGCGAACGGAACAGGCGGGTCCGTGAGACGAATGGCGGCCAGAAGGTGACGGGGCGCGCCAGGGCCGCTTCCGCCATGGCCGAAACCATCCCTGTCACGGTCAGGCCTGTCAGCCAGGCAAACAAGACCAGTTGCATCCCGTTCATGTTTACGCCCCGTTTACCATAAGCGACGAAGGATAGGATCAGACCTCCGGCTCGCAAGCCGCATGCCAGAACAATCCGTTTCAGGACGGGACACCTACCGATGACCCAGACCGCCCAGGCCAATCTCATCATCAGGCAGCTCGACGCGCCATTCATGATGCGTGTCTTCATGGTCTTTGGCGGCCTGCTGCTGCTCTCGCTGGCGATCTTCGTGGCGGGCAAGCATTACGGGCGAACCATCGCCATGGCGGGTCACACCGACGACAGGCAGATCCGTGAAATCGTGATGGGCAACAATGTGCTGCATGTGCCTTCCAACCTTATCCGCCATGAATGGCAGAGGACGGACGGAAGCTGGCCGCAATTGCAGCTCTATGCCCGCTGGCCCGACATGAACGGCTACACCCGCGAACATGCAGACGATTTCAACAATATCGGCGGGGGAAACGTGATCTTCCTGACCTTCCAGGAACGGACCATGTCGCGCGACATGTCCGGCCGGGTCGCGCCGATCTACAAGGATCTCATCATCCAGCCGGGCATTGACGGCCCGGCCGGCCTCAAGATGCACGGCTTTCTGGAAAAGACCGGCTATCTGGGGGAATTGATGGTGCTGGGCATGCGCGAAGGCGCGCAACCCTTTGCCGCCCGGTGCCTTGCCGGAGAGGCTGCACGCGAAACGGTCGCCGCCTGCGAGCGCGACATCCATGTCGGCGACCACCTGTCGCTGACATACCGGTTTTCCAAGGACTTGCTGACGCAGTGGCGGCAACTCGATGCCGCGGTGCTGGCGCTGGCGCGCAGGCTCATGGTGACCGGCGCCTGACGCGAAGGCGCCGGCGAAGCGTCCTCATTCGAGGTCGATGTCGAGGATCGCCATGGCGAGGTTGTAGGACACTTCGCCTTCTTCCTCGATGCGGTCGATGATGCCGAGGAATTCGTCGCCGAGATACAGTTCGCAGGAATCGCTCTTGCGCGGGCGCGCCTTCACCTGCAGAGCCTGGTTCATGAAGGTCCGCTTGAAATAGGCATCCAGCTTGCGCAGTTCGTCGGGTTTCAAGGTATCCTGCTCCATTCGGGATTGTCGTCTGTTTCCGCCGGAAAAAGGGCTTGCCCGGCCGGCAGGCGCGCTTCTGGCATGGGGGATGGCAGGGTGTAAACCCCACCAGGCCAGTTTCCCCGCCGTTCAGCGTTTCTCCACGGCAATCCGGTGGTCCATGTCGCGTGAAGGCTCGGCGCAGCCGCTTTCACCCACGATGCGCGCCGGCACGCCGGCCACCGTCTTGCACGGGGGAACCGCATCGAGCACGACAGACCCCGACGCCACCTTGGCACCGGCGCCGATCTCGATATTGCCAAGAATCTTGGCGCCGGCCCCGATGAGAACGCCATGGCGGATCTTCGGATGGCGGTCGCCATCCTCCTTGCCCGTGCCGCCAAGCGTCACGCCCTGGAGGATCGACACGTCGTCATCAATCACCGCGGTGGCACCGACCACGAGGCCGGTGGCATGATCGAGGAAAATGCCCTTGCCGATGCGCGTGGCCGGATTGATGTCGGTCTGGAACACGGCGGACGAGCGGCTTTGAAGGTAAAGCGCGAAATCCTCGCGGCCCTGTTTCCACAGCCAATGCGCAAGGCGGTGGGTCTGGATTGCGTGGAAGCCCTTGAAGTAAAGGACAGGCTGGATATAGCGGGTGCAGGCGGGGTCGCGGTCAAAGACCGCCTGGATATCGACGCGCAGGCTCTCCGAGAAGGACGGGTCCTCGCGCATCATCACCGCATAGGTCTGGCGGATCAGGTCCGCCCCCAGATCCGGATGATCGAGACGCTCGGCGACCCGGTGAACCACCGCCTCCTCCAGCGAGTCATGGTTGAGGACGGTCGAATAAAGAAACGCTGCCAGAAGCGGATCGTTGTTCACAGCCTCTTTCGCCTCATGGCGCACCTGAGACCAGATCGGATCCACCGGCTTCAGGTTGCCGGCACTCTTTGCAGACTGGGTCACCATGACGGGCACCTCAAAATTGTTCCAGGCAACGAAAATAGGTCAGAACGGCTTGCATTCAAACCGCAAACTTTTCAAAACCCGGTGAAACGGAATTCAACCGGGTTCGACAATGGCTGAAATCGCAGACGGGCTGGAAGCCGGGCTTCACGGGGGAATCGCGCGGCTCACGATCAGGAGGCCTGCGCGCAAGAACGCGGTGACACAGGCGATGTGGCGGGCGATCGCCGACCAGATCAACGGCTGGGGCGCGGACGGTGACGTGCGCGCGCTTGTTGTGAGCGGAGAAGGCGATGATTTTTCCGCCGGGGCCGATATCGGCGAGTTCGACGCCGTGCGCCGCGACAGCGAAACGGCGCGTGCCTATGAGCAGGCCAATTCGGATGCCTTCGCCGCCCTTCGTGAAGCACCCTTCCCTGTCATCGCGGCGATTTCGGGCATCTGCTTTGGCGGCGGCTTCGGCCTTGCGGCCGCCTGTGACCTGCGCATCGCCACGCCCGATGCGGTCTTCGCGGTGCCGGCGGCGCGGCTGGGGCTGGCCTATCCGCAGGATGCCATGGTCGACATCGTCACCGCAGCCGGGGCGCAAATGGCGAAGTGGCTGACCTTTTCGGCGGCGCGGATCACCGCAGCGCAGGCGCTGGCGGCCGGCTTCCTGCTGGAGATCGAGGGCGACCGGCAGTCGCTCGATGCCCGCGCCACGGCCATGGCGGAGGCGATCGGCGCCAATGCGCCCTTGTCGATCCGTGCCTCCAAGGCGGCCATCCGCGCCGTTGCGAGCAAGACGGAAGCCGACATGCACCTGGCGCGCACGCTCGGCTCGGCTACCTTCGACAGTGAGGACTACCGGGAAGGCCGGGCGGCATTCCGCGAAAAGCGCAAACCCGTGTTCCAGGGGCGCTGAGGCGGAAGGCGCCAGCGCTCAGGCCGTTTCGACCGCACGCAGGAATTCAAGGATCGCATCGCAGAAGGCATCGTTGCGATCGCCGGCAACCATGTGGCCGGCCCCGCCGACATCGGCATAGCGGCCATCCGGCAGGCGGGCGACAACCTCGCGGGCAACCGCTTCATCGACCAGTTCGGATTGCATGCCGCGGACCAGCAGGACCGGCAGTTCAAGCCGGTCGAGATTGGCCTCCAGCGCGATCATGTGGGCCTCGGCGCCCTTGTCGATATTGTATTCGCCGGTCGAGAACGCCGGATCCCAATGCCAGCGATAGCGGCCATCCGCGCCCTGGCGCAGGTTCTTGCGCAGCCCGTCGAGCGAACGGGGACGCTTGCGGTGCGGCAGATAGGCGGCGATGGCTTCGGCGGCCTCTTCCAGCGAGGCAAAGCCTTCGCCAAGGCGCGCCTGCATGAAGCCCAGGATGTGCTCCACGCCCTTGCGGTTCATGCGCGGCACGATATCCACCAGCACAAGCGAGGACAGGCGCGGCCTGATGTTGATCTCGGATGTGAGCAGGGAGAGGCCGCCCAGCGACGCCCCCACGCCGGACGGCGCTTCGCCGAACAGGTCCGCGACCTGCGCAACCAGCGCATCGGCATCGCGGCCGAAGTCGGCAAACCGGTAGTGGCCCGTGGCCACCCATTCGCTTTCGCCATGGCCGCGCAGGTCCACCGCCAGGGCCTGCATGCCGGCGGATGCCAGGCGCATGGCGGTGCGCGACCAGGCGTGGCGCGTCTGCCCGCCGCCATGCAAGAGGATGACGGGATGTCCGGCGCTGCCCCAGATTTCGGCCTCCAGGCGATTGCCCTCGGCGCCGGTGAGCGTGATGTGGCGGGCCGGCTTCACAGCGGATTCTCCGAAAGGAATTGCAACGCCCGCTTCTTGAAGGTGCGGTCGCCGACCGACAGCATGTGATCGCGCCTCTCGATATCGAAGGCTTCACCGTGCGGCATCAATCCGGCCAGGCGGTGAGGCGAGCCGGCAATGTCGTCAACCGTGCCCACGGCTACGAGGGCCGGCTGGGCGATGCGCGCCATGTCCTCTTCACTCAACAGGTCGCGCGAACGGGATATGCATGCGGCCAGCGCCTTGCGATCGCTCTTCGTCTGGTCGGCAAAGGCACGGAACATCCGTCCGCGCGGGTCGGCGATGGCTGCCGGATCGTCCGCCAGCAGGGCACGGGCGATCGGGTCCCAGTCGCCCACCCCCTCCACCATGCCGTAGCCCAGCCCGCCCAGGATGACGGTGGCCACGCGGGCGGGCGCCTGAAGCGCCATGAAGGCCGTTATGCGCGCGCCCATGGAATAGCCCATGACATGGGACCGCGCGATGCCCAGATGATCGAGCAGGGCGACGGCATCGCCCGCCATGGCCTGCGGCGTGTAGGCCGCCGGATCGTAGATCTTCGCCGACCGTCCGTGACCGCGATTGTCGAGGGCAATGGCGCGATAACCCGCCTGGTTCAGCGTCTGGACCCAGCCCGGCGTCACCCAGTTCACAGAATGGGAGGACCCGAAACCGTGAATGAGCAGCACGGGATCGCCCTCGCCTTCGTCGATGAAAGCGAATTCATGGCCATCGTTGCTGAAATGAAGCATGCCGAAGCGATCCCGGATTGTCAGTTGCCGGACGTGACCAGCGGATGCCGGATGCGGCTGCCCGGACGGATGCCCGTCTTTTCGGCCATTCCTGCGTTCACTTCAAGCACGTAGCGGATCATCCCCCGCGACCGCAGCGGCGCCAGGGAAAACGGCTCGCCTCGCACGATGGAATCCACGGTGCCGTCGGCCCGGATGTAGATGATGTCCAGCGGCAGGATGGTGTTCATCATCCAGAAGGCGCCGCGCACCTCCTGCGGGAACACGAACAGCATGCCGCGATCATCGGGCATGGACTTGCGGAACATCAGCCCGGTGCTGCGCTCCGCCGGATCGTCGGCCACCTCGATGTCAAAGGCGAATTCGCCCTTGTCCGTCGTGACATTCAGCGGCACAGGATTGACCTCCAGAACCTGGGGTCGGCCTTCGGCTCCCGCATCGCGGGCGTAAGTGGCGGCAGGAACGGAAAATGCCAGCAGCAATGCCGCCAGACAGGTACGCAACAGGGTCGAACGCGGCATTGACGTGCTTTCGTTTGGCAATCAGTTCGGAATGATCGGCGTTCCGAGGTCGGGATGGATTTCGGCGGCCATGAGGCCCTTTTCACCGCGGCCGAAACGCACGAGCACGACCTGTCCGGGCCGCAATTCGGCAATGCCGAAGCGGCGCAGCGTTTCCATGTGGACGAAGATATCCTCCGTCCCCTCGCCACGGGTCAGGAAGCCGAAGCCCTTGGTGCGGTTGAACCACTTCACCAGCGCCCGCTCCAGCCCGCTCTCGGGCGTGACGGAAACATGGGTGCGCGCAGCCGGGGCTTCCAGCGGGTGCACCGCCGTGGAATTGTCCATGAACAGGATCTTGAATGTCTGAAGGCCGCGATCCCCCGGCTTCACCAGCGCCGTCACGCGTGCGCCTTCCAGCGCCGTCTGGTATCCGTCACGGCGCAGGCACGTGACATGAAGAAGAACATCGCCGAGCGCTGCCCGGTCCGGCACGATGAAGCCGTAACCCTTGGCAACGTCGAACCATTTGATGGTGCCGGCGATTTCCACCAGCCCCGCATCGCCCGCCGCGCATGAGTCGACATCCATACTCAGGTCAGTCTCGGAGGCTCTGTCCCCCATCCGGCCGCACCTTTCAACTAATAATACAAACTGATTCTAAATTGAATCATAACATCCTGTCTTGGTAACAAAGCAAGACCCCAGATGCGAATTCAAGGGGATTACGTCCATTGCACGCTTGAGGCGCGGTTGCGCAGCGCCATATGGTGCGGCGACGAAAGGCCAGGCATTCAGGCCGGCCGGCAGACAAGGAGACCCCGATCATGCGCTTCCGCCACACGATGATCCGCATCACGAATATCGACAAATCGCTCGATTTCTTCTGCAACACGTTCGGGCTCGTGGAAACACGGCGGATCGACAATGACGCCGGCCGCTTCACGCTGATCTTTCTCGCTGCGCCGAAGGACGAGACAACCGCGCGCGAAACCCGCGCGCCGGAAGTCGAGCTGACCTACAACTGGCCCGGAGAGGACGGCTCGACGGAAACCTATACGGGCGGGCGCAATTTCGGCCACCTCGCCTATTCGGTCGACAACATCTACGACACCTGCCAGCGGCTGATGGACAAGGGCGTGACGATCAACCGCCCGCCGCGCGACGGCTACATGGCCTTCATCAAGTCGCCGGACGGCATCTCGATCGAACTGATCCAGGAAAACGGGCCGCTGGAGCCGCAAGAGCCCTGGAAGAGCATGGAGAATACCGGCACCTGGTAAGCCTGCCGGCACGACCTCTTCAGGCGGATGGCCCAAGGGCCTCCGTCGATCTTTTCAGGCGGATGGCCCAAGGGCCTCCGCCAGGGCAGCGTCAGCCATTTCGTGGGCGATCGCAAAGGTGATCTTGAAACCGCCGGTCGCCGCAACAATCCGGCTTTCGCCAAAGCGGCCGACCACCGGAGCGGCTGTCGGACCCTTCGGGCGCAGGCCGGCCCAGCGCTCCAGGACACGGGCTCCGCGCAATGCCGGCGACAGACGCAGCGCGCGCGAAATGACATCATCCAGCCGCTCGTCCGTGGACGAGGGGTCGCTCCAGAGCTTTTCGGAGGTGGAACCGACGGCGACACGGCCGTCGTCATGGGCAATGGCGTAGACGCCATCATCGTAGAGCAGCGGAAGGCCCGGATCGACGGGGCTTGAGGGCTGAAGGAGCGCGGATTGCCCCTTCACACCCGCCACCGGGGGCATGGATGGCATGAGCGTGGAGGATTGCCAGCCGGCCGACAGGATGACGGCTTCGCCATGGACCGTGCCCCCGCCCGCAAGGCGGATCGCGCCGCCGGGCTCCACCCGCTCCACCGGGCATTGCTCGGCCAGCACGGCCCTGTCGCCAAGGGCGGCTTTCAGGACGGCACACAGCCGGCGCGGTGACACGCGGGCGCTCAGGGTTTCAATGCCGTAGCCGAAGGGGGCTGCGTCTTCCGCAATCCATCCCGGTGCCGGATTGGTGTCGACAACACGCCATGAAAAGCTGCGTCCATGCGGGCTGCCAGAGGGCCAGCGGGCGGCCGCCGCCGCCGCCCATGCCAGATGGCGTTCCCGCTGCGCCGCACTTGCCAGGGGCATGATGCGGCCGCTGCGGCGATAGCCGCAGGACAGGCCGGTGCCGGCTTCCAGCAAGGCGGTTTCATGCTCCAGGGCGAGCAGGCCGTCGAGTTGCACCTGCTTCTTGTGTGACCAGTTGACCGGCTGGTGCGGCATCAAGGCCCCGAGGTGGCCGTTCGACGCTCCGCCGCCGGCCAGACCAGCCTCCAGAAGCAATGGCCTGACACCCCGCCGCACCGCCTTGAGCGCGCACCACAGGCCGACGACACCGGCGCCCACAATCACGAGCGGAGCCGCGCAAGGGATATCGATTTTTGTTGAGGAATCCGGCATGGTCTTTTCCGTTTGAACGCAAATGACGGGGAATGCAATTGGCGCAGACGCCTCACGGGCAAAACGGCAAGCAGGTCCATCCGCTGCAATGGGACGAGGACGGCCAACCCGTATCGGCGCTCTTCGACGATCCCTTCTGCTCGCGCGCCGACGGACCCGGCGAAACGCGGCATGTTTTCCTGAAAGGCAACGGGCTTCCCGGCGCCTGGGCCGGTTCGCCCTATTTCTCGATCGCCGAACTGGGCTTCGGCACCGGCCTCAATTTCCTTGAAACCTGGGCTGCATGGCGGGCCACCCGGCCCTTCGCGGCGCAATTGTCCTTCACCTCCTTCGAGGCCTATCCGCTGTCTGCCGACCAGATGGCGCGCGCGCTGAAACGATGGCCGCATCTTGGCGAACTGGCCGAACGCCTGCTTTCCGTCCTGCCGTCGGAATGGCCGCCGCATGGCGAGGAGCGCCCGATCCGGCTCGACAGGCAAACGCAACTGATGATCGTCATCGGCGATGCCCGCGAAACCGTGGCACAATGGCCGGGCCGCGCCAATGCGTGGTATCTGGACGGCTTTTCCCCCGCCAAGAACCCCGAAATGTGGAATGAAGCGCTCATGCAGACCGTGCATGACAAGACAGTGCCAGGCGGCGGTTTCGCCACCTATACCGCGGCCGGTTTCGTGCGCCGCAACCTTCAGGCCGCCGGCTTCAAGGTGCAGACGGTCGCCGGTTTCGGCACGAAACGGGACATGCTGACAGGCCTGCGCAAAAGGCCTCTCTGAGGGTCTTCCGCGAAGCGCGGCCGTTCCCTTCCGTTTTCCACCGTTGTCGCCGCACACCGGAGAACCACCCAACCGGCTGCCGATTGCCGCATACACCGGAACAGAGCCAAGGCCATTTGGCTGATATAGGCTATTTCTCTAATTTAGCAACTTATGATTATTTTCATTTTCGTTTTTCAATTAACGGATGTGTTACGGCTGATGGGTTACAAGGACTTTCAAGTATGCCAATCACGGGGGAAACGGAATGAAGCTCACCCGGCGCGAACTTCTGTTCGGACGCAAAAAGGACTATACCGGCGACGAATCCGGCGCGACGGCCATCGAATATGGCCTGATCGCCGGTCTAATCGGCGCTGCCCTGCTCACACCCGCACCCAGGCGCGTTGGCATCCTCATTTCCACGAATATCCAGTGCGTCCGCGCCGGTCTCATGGGTTGGCCCAAACCGGCGTTGTGCTCATGACCTCGCCGTTTCCAGTCATTCAGATCGCAAACCATTCGCGGAATTCATTCCCGCTGATTGGATGTCTGGGTGCTTGGGCGCGGTTTTCATCCAATGGCGCAGAAAACGAGTAAGTTTCGATCATGACACGCAGGGAATTCCTGTTCGGCCGAAGAAAGTTCATGGACGACCAATCCGGTGCGACCGCCATCGAATACGGCCTGATCGCCGCTTTGGTCTCGGTGGCCTTCTTTCTGCCACTCAGACGTTCAGGCCTGTGGATCGAGCGCAAATTCTACTGTATCCGCGCCGCCATACAAGGATTCGAGCCTGCGGCGCCCTGCTCGAAAGGCGGATGACGCCAGAAGGCAGGGCGCGACCATGCGCCATGACTTGCCGGCAGGAAAACCTGCGCAAGCGGTCGGAATGCCCGTCGGAGATTGCCGCCGGGCATTGCGCTCACCACCATTTCACCGGCGAGAAACGGCCGGCGGCCTGCTCGATCACATGGGCGGTGGCAAACAGCGTTTCCTCGTCGAAAGGCTTGCCGATGAGTTGCAGCCCGAGCGGCAGGCCTTTCGCGTCAAGGCCCGCGGGAACGGCGATGCCGGGCAGGCCCGCCATGTTGACCGTGACGGTGAACACGTCGTTCAGATACATCTTGACCGGATCGGACGCCAGTTCCTGATCGGCGATGCCGAAGGCCGCGGACGGCGTGGCAGGCGTGAGAATGGCATCCACACCGGCGGCGAAGGCGTCCTCGAAATCCTTCTTGATAAGCGTGCGCACCTTCTGCGCCTTCAGGTAATAGGCATCGTAGTAGCCGGCAGACAGAACGTAGGTGCCGACCATGATGCGGCGCTTGACCTCGTCGCCGAAACCGGCGGCGCGGGTCTTCTCATACATGTCGGCAATGTCCTTGCCCTGCACGCGCAGCCCGTAGCGCACGCCATCGTAGCGCGCCAGGTTTGACGAGGCCTCGGCCGGGGCGACGATGTAATAGGCGGGCAGCGCGTATTTCGTGTGCGGGAGGGAAATATCGACGATCTCGGCGCCGGCATCGCGCAGCCAGTCGATGCCCTTCTGCCAAAGGGTGAGGATCTCGTCGGGCATGCCGTCGACGCGATATTCGGCGGGAATGCCGATCTTCATGCCCTTGAGCGAACGGCCGAGCGCAGCCTCGTAATCGGGAACGGGCAGATCGACGGAGGTGGTGTCCCTCGGATCGACCGAAGCCATGGACTTCAGAAGAATGGCGGCGTCGCGCACGTCGCGGGCGATGGGGCCGGCCTGATCCAGCGAAGAGGCGAAGGCCACCATGCCCCAGCGCGAGCAGCGGCCATAGGTGGGCTTGATGCCGACAGTGCCGGTGAAGGCGGCCGGCTGGCGGATGGAGCCGCCGGTGTCGGAGGCCGTCGCGCCGGCGCACAGCCAGGCGGCCACGGCAGCGGCCGACCCGCCGGACGAGCCGCCGGGCACGAGATCGGCATTGGAGCCATCCGCGCGCCAGGGGTTTTTCACGGGGCCGTAGAAGCTGGTCTCGTTGGAAGAGCCCATGGCGAACTCGTCCATGTTGAGCTTGCCCAGCATGACCGCGCCATCGGTCCAGAGATTGGCGGTGACGGTCGATTCGTAACGCGGCCGGAACCCGTCGAGAATGTGGCTGCAGGCCTGCGTATGGACACCTTCCGTGGCATAGAGGTCCTTGATGCCGAGCGGAATGCCCTCAAGCGCGCCGGCCTCGCCGCTGGCAAGGCGTGTATCCGAGGCCGCGGCCATTTCGCGCGCCCTGTCATGGGTGACCGCGACATAGGCATTGAAAACGGGATTGGCCTGGTCGATGGCGGCCAGGTAGGCCTCGGTCAGTTCCACGGCGGTGAAGGCCTTGGCCTTGAGCTGCGCGCGGGCTTCGGCAATGGTCAGGGCGGTCAATTCGGTCATGGTCGGCATGTTTCCGCTGGCAGCTTGGTTATTCGACGACTTTCGGCACAAGGAAGAAATTCTCTTCCGATGCCGGGGCGTTGGCGACGATGTCCGCGGCCTTGCCGCCATCGGTCACCGCGTCGGTGCGCTTCTTCATGTCCATCGGTATGACGGACGTCATCGGCTCGACGCCCGACACGTCCACTTCATCGAGTTGCTCGACGAAACCGAGAATGGAATTGAGCTTGCCGGTCAGGGACGAGGCTTCCTCCTCGGTGACGGCGATACGGGCCAGGCGCGCGACGCGCTTGACGGTGTCGAGGTCGACGGACATGCAAAAAGCTCCGGCGCGTGAGTGACAAACAGGATTTCCCCGGGCAGCGGGTGCGCCCGGGGCGTTTCACATCGGGCTATAAAGCCCCGGCGTGCCGGGCGCAACGGTCAATGACCGGCCGCCTGCGCGCAGCCGCCTTACAGTTCGACCGATTCCCCGATGCCGGGGATCAGGACATCGACGCCGGAGCCGTCCATGCCGGCGGCGAACTTCGAGGCGTCCGGCTCGATGATCGGGAACGTGCCGTAGTGGCAGGGAATGACGGTCGAGAACCTGAAGAAACGCTGGCAGGCCAGCGCGGCCACAGCACCGCCCATGGTGAAGCGGTCGCCTACCGGCACAAGGCCAATATCGGGCTGGTGCAATTCATTGATCAGCGCCATGTCGGAGAAGATGTCCGTATCGCCCATGTGATACAGTGTCTTTTCGCCCGGTGCATGCAGGACGAGGCCGAGCGGGTTGCCGAGATAGACATTGCCGCCGCCGCCGGTCTGCGCGGAGGAGGAATGCTGGGCATGGACGAATGTGGTGGTGAAACCGCCGCAATCGACCGTGCCGCCCTGGTTGCCGGGATTGAGCTTGTCCTGCGCCACGCCCTTGGCGGCAAGATACATGGCGATCTCGAAATTGGCGACCAGTTGCGCGCCCGTGGCCTTGCAGATTTCAACCGCGTCAAGCAGGTGATCGTCATGGCCGTGGGTCAGCAGCACGTGGGTCGCACCCTCAGCCGGTCCTTCCCAGCCCTTGCCCCAGGACGGATTGCCCGACAGGAAGGGATCGATCAGGATCTTCGCGTCGCCAAACTCGACGCGGAATGCGGAATGGCCATACCAGGTCAGCTTCATCGGTTCTCTCCTCGCTTTTGACTGCGGGGAAGAATAGAACCCGGCGATGTCAAATCAATGTGGAGAATGACCGTTGACCGTGCTGACCATCGAGGAACTGGCCGTCGCGCTCAAGCCGGGCGACACGGTCGCCGGGCTCGATCTCGGCACCAAGACGATCGGCCTTGCCGTCTCGGACCGCTCGCTGGCCTTTGCCAATCCCCGGCCGGTGATCGAGCGCAAGAAGTTCACGCTCGATGCGCAAAGGCTTCTGGCGGACGCGCGCAAGGACGGCGTCGCGGCCTTCGTCATCGGCCTGCCGATGAACATGGACGGCAGCCAGGGCCCGCGCGTGCAGGCGACACGGGCTTTCGTACGCAACATGGAAACGCTGACAGACCTGCCCTTCGTCTATTGGGACGAGCGGCTTTCGACGGTGGCGGCGGAACGGGCATTGCTGGAGATGGACGTGTCGCGCAAGAAGCGCGAAACGCGAATCGATTCGGCGGCGGCGGCCTTCATCCTGCAAGGCGCGCTCGACAGGCTGCACGCCCTGTCGGGCGATCACTCCGCCGGCGAATAGAGGCCCTGCGGCGTTTCGTTCCTTTCGGGCAGCGCGGGCGGCCTGCGGCCTTCTTCGTCCCGCATCCGGCGGGCGGTCCACCAGGCGCGGATCTGGCGGCGGCGCCGGAAGGCGAACAGCGCCAGGATCAACACGGTGTCGAAGGCGAGCGCTTCCAGGACCAGCCAGGGGACCGTTTCCGGGGCGATGCCCAGCATGTCGCCATAGAGTTGGAACACGGCGTCATGGAGGGCGCGCGACAGGAAGATGGTACCGAAATTGATGTCATTGTAAGACAGGAAGTACCAAGCGCCGAGAAGGCCGACCGGCAAGGCCCAAAGGATCAGCACATAACGCATCAGGGTCTTTCCTTTCCCGGTCCTGTCCGCCCGGACAGGGCAACCAGCATGGAATCGTGGGCCGCGCTCACCGCCATGCGCTGCGCCACATCATCGTGCTGAGCACGACCGAACACGCGCAGGCCGGCCGTTTCGGCATGGACGGCGGCATAGCTCGCGCCGAGCGCGGCGACATTCGTCACAAGGACGCGCACCACGGTTCCGTCCACCATGACCGGCAGGGCAAGGAGGCTGGCGGCACACAGGAGGATGGCGCCCGCGAAGGCGGCATTGACCGGCGCAAGCCCGGCTTC
Source organism: Zhengella sp. (assembly GCF_041397485.1). Classification (NCBI taxonomy): domain Bacteria; kingdom Pseudomonadati; phylum Pseudomonadota; class Alphaproteobacteria; order Hyphomicrobiales; family Notoacmeibacteraceae; genus Zhengella; species Zhengella sp. The sequence goes on from NZ_JAWKWO010000001.1 coordinate 362,650, forward strand.
GCCCGCAGCTTCCCCGTCATCCATGGCGATCACCACAAAGGCCCAGAGGAAGCCGGCCGCCACCGCGCCGCAGGCAGTGGCGAAGAACACATCGCCCATCGCCCCCACCGGCCCCTGCGGATCGAACGGCACGATGCCGAGAAAGCCGGCGGGGACCATGCGCAGCGCCGCCAGTGCCGCCAGAAGATGAACGGCCATCCAGAAAAAGCAGGTTGCAAAGGCGATCAGACGCGGCATGGTTGCTCCGGTTCAACTCCCCTACAATCTGGACCCCGGCCGGACGAGGGGCAACGGAAAGCATTTGTTAAGGTTAACGGCGCCCGGCCGGCAGTGGAAAAGCCCGATTGCCGCGCCTGCAAAAGACCGGCATAAGCGCCGGCATGATCGCGACATTCGAAAGCATCCTGCCGATTTTCCTGCTGATCATTGCGGGAAACCTGCTGCGGCGCTCACCCCTGATCGACAAGTCGGCCTGGAACGGGCTGGAACAGCTCGGCTTCTGGTTCCTCTACCCTGCCCTGCTCTTCGCCTCGATCCTCCGAGCCGATTTTTCCGGCCTTTCCCTCGGGCCACTGATCATCGCGCTCATGGCAGCGCTGTTTCTCGGCATGGCCGGCATGCTGGCACTGTGGCCGGCCTTCCGGGCAGCCGGTCTCATCGCGCGCAGCGAATATTCTACCGTCTTCCAGACCGCCCTGCGCTGGAACGGCTTCATGGCGCTGGCCATTGCCGAGAAACTGTTCCCGCCGGAAGGCGTGGCCGTTGTTGCACTCGCCATGGCGGCCATCGTCATTCCGGTCAACCTGGTGACGGTGCTCGTCGTCACCCGCTTTGCCGATTCGCAGGCTGACCTGGGCACGCTGGCCCGGCGCATGGCCGTCAACCCGCTGGTGCTGGCGGCAACGGCAGGCCTGCTGGCGCGATATCTGCCCGGCGGGCTCTATGCCCCGCTCGACGTGACGCTCAGCCTTGTTGCGCGCGCGGCACTCGGCATGGGGCTGATCGCCATCGGCGCGGGCCTGAGGCCGGGCGACATGTTCAGCCTGCGTCCCGCGCTCTGGCTGCCGGTCGTCATCAAGCTCATCGCCTACCCGGCCGCCCTGGTGGGGCTTGGCCTTGCCTTCGGCGTGACAGGCGAGGCCATTCTCTGGCTGGCCCTGTGCGGAGCGGTGCCGACGGCGATGAACGGCTATCTTCTGGCCAAGCAGATCGGCGGCGACGCCCCGCTCTACGCGGCAACCGTGACCATGCAGACGGCGGTATCCTTCTTCTCCATCCCGGCCGTCCTCGCCGTGGCGGGACTGGTCGCAGGCTGATCAGCCGGCATCGGGATAGAGCGAATCGATGATCACCGCGGCGTCGTGACGGGCGTCGAGCATGCCGTAGGTGGCGCGCCACTGGCCGGCCAGGCGGGTGTCAATGAAGGCATCGGCAACGCGGCCCGCGCCGATGCGGCGCAATTCCGATGCGCCCGCGGCCAGGGCAAGCTGCTCGGTGAGAATGCGCGCGGCGCCTTCGTCGTTGAGGGCCACCTGCATGGCGGCGCGCAGGACGTCGATCGTGCCCTTGCCAGCGGCGCCCAGATCGGCCTCGAAGCCGTCGATGACACGCTCGAACAGAGCCGGGCCGCGCTTGAGAACCCGAAGCACGTCCAGCGCCATGACATTGCCGGAGCCTTCCCAGATGGCATTGACCGGGGCTTCGCGATAGAGGCGGGCCAGATTGCCTTCCTCGACATAGCCATTGCCGCCCAAGCACTCCATGGCCTCATAGATCAGCGGCGGCGCGATCTTGCAGACCCAGTATTTCACCACGGCCGTCATGGCGCGGGCGAAAGCGGCCTCACCCTCGTCCCCGGCGGCCAGGTCGAAGGCACGGGCCAGCCGCATGGACAGCGCCGTGGCCGCGGCCACATCCAGCGCCAGATCGGCCAGCACCCGCATCATCAGCGGCTGGTCGGCCAGCAGCCGCCCGAACACCTTGCGGTGGCGGGCATGGTGAACGGCTTCCGACAGCGCGGCGCGCATCAGGCCGGAGGAACCCAGCGCGCAATCCAGCCGCGTCAGCGTGACCATGTCCATGATCGTCCTGACGCCCTCGCCCGGTTCGCCCACGGCCTGGGCGATGACATCCTCGAATTCCACCTCCGAAGAGGCGTTGGAGCGGTTTCCGAGCTTGTCCTTCAGGCGCTGGAAGCGGAAGCCGTTCTGCGTGCCGTCCGCAAGGATGCGCGGTGCCAGGAAACAGGTCAGCCCTTCAGGCGCCTGGGCCAGCAGAAGAAAGGCATCCGACATGGGCGCGGACATGAACCATTTGTGGCCGGTGATGCGATAGAGATCCTTGCCAGCCGGTTCGGCGCGGGTGGTGTTGGCACGCACGTCCGTTCCGCCCTGCTTTTCCGTCATGCCCATGCCGAGCGTCAGTCCGGCCTTGGCGGCCGGCGGCTTGCTGGCGCTGTCATACTTGCGCGATGTGACGCGCGGCGCCCATTCGCGAAACAGGTTCGGGCTGGCCATCAGAGGCGCCAGGGACGCGCTTGTCATGGTCAGTGGACAAAGATGACCGGCTTCAAGCTGTCCGATGAGGAAAAACCGTGCGGCGCGCGCCTGATGGCGTATGCCCTTTTCCGACGGCGTGTTCTCCCAGATGGAAGCATGCAGGCCGGCCGACGCGGAGCGGCGCATCAGCGCGTGATAGGCCGGGTGGTATTCCACCTGGTCCACGCGGCGGCCCTGGCGGTCGTGCGTCTTCAGAAGGGGCGCGCAGTCATTGGCAAGCCGGGCGGTCTCCTGCGCTTCGGCCGTCAGGACAAAGCGGCCGATCTGGTCGAGGTCGTTGCGCACATCCGCGGGGAAGCTTTCCGTGATCTGCACGAGCAGCGGATCGGATCGCCATGCATTCCCGCCCGTATGGGGCGGAGACTGGTTCAGCACTTCATGCGTGGCCACGGCCGGCCTCCCATCTTGCGTTCTGTCAGGACCGCGCCCGGCGAATCCCGTTTTCTTCTTATAGACATGCGAACGCCACGGGGCGACACATGGGCGGCGCCCGTCCGTGAGAAAAAATCGGCGGGGCCCGCCTCAGCCGGAAAGCAGGCTTTCCTCGAAGGGAAAGCGCGAGAGCAGTTCAATGCCGGTATCGGTGACCAGCACCTGCTGCTCCAGCTTCACGCCCTCACGCCCGCCTTCCTCGCCGATATAGCTTTCCACGCACAGCGTCATGCCCGGCTCGATGATGCCGTCATAACCGGCATCGGGGAAATCGGCGCGATGATAGAGATAAGGATATTCGCCCGTCATGCCGCAACCATGGGCCGAAAGGTAGTAGCGGTTGGCGTGATATTTCTCCGGTATGTCCCAGGCCCGGTCGGCATAGTCACGGAAAGTCATGCCCGGCTTCAGGATGGCCATGTTGTGGTGGACCTGCTCGAAAGCGATCCGGTAGAGTTCGCGCTGGGCGGGCGTCGGCATGCCGGGGCCTGCGTGGAAGGTGCGCGAGAAATCCGAATAGTAGCCGTGGCAGCCGACGACGTCGGTATCGAGCGCGATCAGCTCATTCTCGCCGATGACGTGATGGGCGGTCTCCTGGAACCAGGGATTGGTGCGCTGGCCGGCATTGAGCAGGCGCGTTTCGCAATAATCGCCATTCTGCTCGATGACGGACTTGTGCAGCACGGCCCACAATTCCGTTTCGGTGAGACCGGGACGGATGGCGTCGCGCAGCTTGGCCACGGCGACCTCGGTGGCGCGCAGCGAGGCATTGACGCATTTCATCTCTTCGGCCGACTTGATGGCGCGGGCCATTTCAACCGGCTCCTGCGCATCGACAAGGCGCAGGCCTTCCGCCTGCAATGCGATGGCAGCGCCGGCATTCATCCGCTCCATGCCGAGCGTTGCGCCCGGTCCGCTCAGTTCCCTGACGAGGTCTGCCATCTCCCGCGCCCAGCGGCGTTCGCGGTCTGCAATGTCCGGGCCGGCGGCCACGAAGCTGGCCGTGAGCGCCGGGCGCACCTCGTCGACCGTCTCGAAGCCTTTTGCCAGATGTTCACAGCCGGTGAACTCGAACAGGATGGACCGGCTTGCCGTCAGAAGCAGATAGCGGGCCGGGCCGTTGCGCTGGCTGAACACCTGCATGTTGCGGGTGCCGGTGGCATAGCGGATGTTGACCGGATCGGAGAGCAGAACAGCGTCGATGCCACGCTTTTCCATCTCGCCGCGCACACGGCCCTGCCGGTACAGGCGCACGGCGGCCAGGTCGATGCCGTCGCTTTCGGGTGCGCGGTCGAGAAGGGCAATGCCGGACAGATCGCTCCGTTCCGCATGCCAGTCAAACATCGTCATTCGCCGCATCTCCCTTGTCACGACCGATTCAGGACCGCTACCATGGTGCAGGTGCGCACAACCGGTTTGGCTGATTGAGACAGGGGCTGCCGTCATTGCGACCATCCGGGCAGCCCGACGGCAGCAAAAAGCCGTTGGAAACGCCCCGGCGCGGCCGGCAGGCGCTTGCGGCGTTCCGGCCACCGGCCTATAGCACCCATTCAAGATGACCAGCGAAACCGACTTCTCCGTTTATCCGCACCGGCACCTGCTCGGCATTGCCGGGTTGAGCCCGTTCGACATCGATCTCCTGCTCAACCGCGCAGAACGCGCGGTGGCACTTTCCCGTCAGGCCGACAAGAAATCGGCGGCGCTGCGCGGGCGCACCCAGATCAACCTTTTCTTCGAAGCCTCGACCCGCACGCAGTCCTCGTTCGAACTGGCAGGCAAGCGGCTGGGTGCCGATGTCATGAACATGTCCGTCGCCTCATCCTCGGTGAAGAAGGGCGAGACGCTGATCGACACCGCGATGACACTGAATGCCATGCGGCCCGATGCGCTGGTGGTGCGCCATGCCTCGGCCGGCGCGGTGGCGCTGCTGGCGCAGAAGGTGGGTTGCGCGGTCATCAATGCCGGCGACGGAGCGCATGAGCACCCGACCCAGGCGCTGCTCGACGCCCTGACCATCCGCCGCGCCAAGGGCACGCTGGGCGGGCTGACCGTGGCGATCTGCGGCGACGTGCTGCATTCGCGCGTGGCGCGCTCCAACATCATCCTGCTCAATGCCATGGGGGCGCATGTGCGCGTGATCGCGCCCTCAACGCTGCTGCCGGCAGGCATCGGCAAGATGGGGGTGACGCCCTTCCATTCCATGGCGGAAGGGTTGAAGGATGCCGATGTGGTGATGATGCTGCGCCTGCAGCGCGAGCGCATGGCGGGTGCCTCGGTGCCTTCGGTGCGCGAATATTTCCGCTATTTCGGCCTCGATGCCGCCAAGCTGAGAATGGCAAGGCCGGACGCACTGGTCATGCATCCGGGGCCGATGAACCGGGGCGTGGAGATCGCCTCGGAAGTGGCGGACGGGCCGCAAAGCGTCATCCAGGAACAGGTGGAGATGGGGGTTGCGGTGCGCATGGGCGTGCTGGAAGCCCTGCTCGACCCGCGCAAGGGCGAGGAGGCGGCCCAATGAGCATGGTCACTGTCTTCTCCGGCGCGCGCATTGTCGATCCGTCGCGCGGGATGGACGCAACCGGCACGGTCATCGTGCGCGACGGGCTGATCGAGGCCGCCGGCCCGGAAGCCCTGAACCAGGGTGTGCCGGAGGGCGCGAGGCTGATCGACTGCACCGGCAAGACCGTCCTGCCCGGACTGGTCGACGGACGCGTCTTTGTCGGGGAACCGGGCGGCGAACATCGCGAGACCATCGCATCGGCCAGCGAGGCAGCGGCGGCGGGCGGAATCACCTCCATTGTCACCATGCCCGACACCGACCCGGTGATCGACGACGTGGCGCTGGTGGAATTCGTGCTGCGCACGGCGCGCGACACGGCCTGCGTGCATGTCCATCCGGCGGCGGCTGTCACCAAGGGCCTGGCCGGGCGCGAGATGACAGAAATAGGCCTGCTCAGCGAAGCCGGTGCCGTTGCCTTCACCGAGGGGCGCAACACCTTGGCATCGTCTCTGGTGATGCGCCGGGCGCTGACCTATGCGCGCGATTTCGGCGCGGTGATCCTGCATGAGACACAGGACAAGGATCTCGCCTCCGCGGGCGTCATGAACGAAGGGCTTTTCGCTTCCTGGCTCGGCCTGCCCGGCATTCCGCGCGAAGCCGAACTCATTCCGCTGGCGCGCGACCTGATGCTGGCGCGCCTGACAGGCGGGGCCTATCACGCGGCAAAGATCTCCACGAAACTGTCGGCCGATGCGATGCGCCTTGCCAAGGGCGAAGGCGTCAACGCCACGGCCGGCGTCTGCGTCAACCATCTTTCGCTCAACGAGAACGATATCGGCGAGTACCGCACCTTCTTCCGGCTGTCGCCGCCGCTGCGCAGCGAGGACGACCGCCTGGCGATGGTCGAGGCGGTGCGCGACGGCACGATCGACATCGTCGTCTCGTCGCATGATCCGCAGGACGTGGACACCAAGCGCCTGCCCTTCGCCGATGCCGAAACCGGCGCCATCGGCCTTGAAACGCTGCTCGGCGCCATGCTTCGGCTTTACCACAGCGGCGACCTGCCGCTGCTGCGCGTCATCGAGGTGCTTTCGACCGCGCCGGCGCGCCTGTTCGGCCTCGATGCGGGTACGCTGAAGCCCGGCGCGCGCGCCGATCTCGCTGTCGTCGACCTGGACGAGCCCTGGCTGGTGCGGGAGACGGAGATCCGCTCGCGTTCGAAAAACACCTGCTTCGAGGGCGCGCGGATGCAGGGCCGGGTTCTGCAAACAATGGTTGCAGGCAAGACCGTTTTCCAACAAGAATAGGCTGCTGCGCGGGCAACCGGCCTGAACGCGCCGCACCGGAAGGGACGCGACATGATCGGGGCAATCGACTTCCAGGCGAATGGCGCAGCGCTGCTTCTGGCGCTGGCTTTCGGCTATCTGTGCGGCTCCATACCCTTCGGGTTGATCCTGACCCGCATGGCGGGGCTGGGCGATGTGCGCTCGATCGGCTCCGGCAATATCGGCGCGACCAATGTGCTGCGCACCGGCAACAGGAAACTGGCGGCGCTGACGCTGCTGGCGGATGCGCTGAAGGGCACGATTCCGGTGCTTGCCGCCGCCCAATGGAACCAGGACTTCGGCCTTGTCGCCGGTTTCGGCGCGTTTCTCGGCCACCTTTACCCGGTCTGGCTGCGGTTCAAGGGCGGCAAGGGTGTCGCGACCTATCTCGGCGTCCTGCTGGGCGTGAGCTGGCAGGGACTGGCGGCCTTCGCGGTGACATGGCTCACCATGGCCTTCCTGTTCCGCTATTCCTCGCTTGCCGCGCTGACCGCGGCACTGGTGGTGCCGGTGGTGCTCTGGCTGCTCGGCCAGAACGGACCGGCGGCGCTTTTCGTCGTGATGAGCGCCATCGTCTATTTCAAGCACCGCCAGAACATTTCGCGCCTCCTTTCCGGCACGGAATCGAAAATCGGCGCGAAAGGCTGATGGACAGCCCGGCCCGCGCCTTTCGCCTGAGCGACCGCCAGCGGCTGCAATGGCTGCGGCTGATCCGCACGGACAATGTCGGGCCGGCAACCTTTCGCGAACTGATCAACCGCTACGGTTCCGCCGGAGCCGCGCTGGACGAATTGCCGGAACTGGCCGCGCGCGGCGGAGCGCGCAAGCCGCCGCGCATTCCGCACGAATCGGAGATCGAACGGGAGATCGAGGCCGCCATGAAGGCCGGCGCCATTGTCGCGGCCATCGGCGAGGCGGAATACCCGGCCATGCTCAAGACCATGCCCGGCCCGCCGCCCGTCATCATGTTCCGTGGTGATCCGGCCGTTTTCGCGCTGCCCGCCTGCGCCATCGTGGGCGCGCGCAATGCCTCGCTTTCCGGTGTCAAGATGGCGCGGATGCTGGCCCGCGATCTCGCCGCGGCCGGCCATGCCGTCATCTCCGGACTGGCCCGCGGCATCGACACGGCGGCCCATGAGGGCGCGCTGGAAGGCGGCACGGTGGCCGTGCTGGCCGGTGGCCTGTCCCAGCCCTATCCGCCCGAGAACGTGCCGCTGATGGAGGCTATCGTGGACAGGGGCGGCGCCGTCATCTCCGAAATGCCGTTTCACTGGCAGCCGCGCGCGCAGGATTTTCCGCGCCGCAACCGGCTGATCGCCGGGCTTGCCTTCGGGCTTGTCGTGGTCGAGGCGGCATTGCGTTCCGGCTCTCTGATCTCGGCGCGGCTGGCCGGTGAAATGGGCCGCGCCGTCTTCGCCGTTCCCGGCTCACCGCTCGATCCGCGTGCCGGCGGCTCCAACCGCCTGTTGAAGAACGGGGCGAGCGTGGTGACCGAAGCCGATGACATCATCGACCAGATTGCACCGATGACCGGCGGGCAGCGAGACCTCTTTGCCGGTCAGGCAAGCCTTGACGAACAGGAAGACCTCATGCCGGCGCCGCCACCTGGCGACGACGACCGGAGCCGCGTCATCCAGGCTTTGGGCCCCAGCCCCGTCCATGTGGACGAGGTCATACGCCATACCGGGCTGAAACCGGCCCAGGTACAGCTTGTCCTGATCGAACTCGACCTTGCGGGCCGGCTTGAACGCCATGCCGGCAACCAGGTCTCGATCATCCTGTGAGCAGCCGGACCAGCGCGCGGTCCACGCCAGTACGGCCTGCATGCATTTGCCTCTCCCTCATGCCGAATGCGCGATTCCCTCATGCCGAATGCGCGATCTTGCGGTGCGCCGCCGTCTCCTGTTCCAGCCTTCTGGGACGCTGGCCGCGAATGATGTCGGAACATTCCACATAGGCCATTTCGATGAAATAGGTGAGAACGTCGCAACGTTCGCCCTGGGCCATAGTGTGCAATTGCCCGAGCATGGACTGGATGTAGTCCAGTCTGTCGGTACGGCTGTAATGGGGCTGATCAATGCGCATGGACATCCTTCGCGGTTGCGGCCATCATGACCGCCGATACTTCGTTGGTCCGCCCGTGTACCACCTGAGCGGCACAGACCCACGATATTGCAACCATAGAGAAATGCAAGATCATTTTATACAACTTAAAATTGTATATCGGCCTTGCCAGGGACCATTCGCACCCGGCGTGGCGCGCAGCCGGGCTTGACCTCGGCGCAACAGGCAGCCATTTGACGCGGTAGCAGCGACCTGCCACAAGGCAGGGTTCGAAATGCGGCAAAACAGTTTCTCCGGGATTTTCATGGACGTCGTGATTGTCGAATCGCCCGCGAAGGCGAAAACGATCAACAAGTATCTGGGCAAGAACTACAAGGTTCTGGCCTCCTTCGGGCATGTGCGGGATCTGCCGCCAAAGGATGGCTCCGTGCGCCCGGACGAGGATTTCGCCATGTCCTGGCAGGTGGATGCCGCGTCCTCCAAGCGCCTGACGGAGATTTCCAAGGCTGTGAAGGAAGCCGATTCGCTGTTTCTGGCGACTGACCCGGATCGCGAGGGCGAGGCCATTTCCTGGCATGTGCTCGAAGTGCTGAAGCAGAAGAAGGCGATCAAGGACAAGCCGGTGCGCCGGGTCGTCTTCAACGCCATCACCAAGAATGCCGTTCTTGACGCCATGGCCAATCCGCGCGAGATCGACGCGCCGCTGGTGGAAGCCTATCTGGCGCGCCGGGCGCTCGATTACCTCGTCGGCTTCACGCTGTCGCCCGTGCTGTGGCGCAAGCTGCCGGGCGCACGCTCGGCCGGCCGGGTGCAGTCGGTCGCGCTGAGGCTCGTCTGCGACCGCGAGGCGGAGATCGAACGCTTCGTCCGGGAAGCCTACTGGCTCGTCGCGGGCACGTTCCTGACGCCGCGCGGAGATTCGTTCCCGGCCCGCCTGATGACCTTTGACGGCAAGAAGGCGCAGAAGCTGGACATCACCAGCGCCGAACAGGCCGACGACATCCGCAAGGTGCTGGACGCGTCGACCTTCAGGGTCGCGTCGGTGGAGGCCAAGCCCGCCAAGCGCAACCCGGCTCCGCCCTTCACCACCTCCACCCTTCAGCAGGCCGCCTCTTCGCGGCTCGGTTTTGGCGCCACGCGCACCATGCAGGTTGCCCAGCGGCTCTATGAAGGCGTTGACGTGGGCGGCGAAACGGCCGGCCTGATCACCTACATGCGAACCGATGGCGTGCAGATGGCACCCGAAGCGATTTCGGCGGCGCGCGAGACCATCGGCAAGGAATTCGGCGACAAGTACCTGCCGGAAAAACCGCGGCACTATTCCACCAAGGCGAAAAACGCACAGGAGGCCCACGAGGCCATCCGCCCGACCGACTTTTCGCGCACGCCGGCTTCGGTGCGCGCCCATCTCGACAACGACCAGTACCGTCTCTACGAGATGATCTGGAAGCGGGCCATTGCCAGCCAGATGAATGCCGCCGAGCTGGAACGCACGGCCGTGGACATCATCGCCTCGGGCGCCGGCAAGACGGCCGAACTGCGCGCCAATGGCCAGGTGATCCGCTTCGACGGCTTCCTTGCCGCCTACACCGAGAGCAAGGACGAGGATGCCCAGGACGAGGAGGATGGCCGCCTGCCGGACATCCGCTCCGGCGAGGATGTCGATCGCCAGTCCATCGACGTTTCGGAACATTCCACGGAGCCGCCGCCGCGCTATTCGGAAGCATCGCTGATCAAGAAGATGGAAGAACTCGGCATCGGCCGGCCCTCCACCTATGCCGCCACCCTGCAGACGCTGCAGGACCGCGATTACGTGACCATCGACAAGCGCAAGCTCATCCCCGGCTCCAAGGGCCGGGTGGTGACAGCCTTCCTCGAAAATTTCTTCAGCCGCTATGTGGAATATGACTTCACCGCCGGGCTTGAGGAAAAACTCGACGAGATTTCCGATGGCAGGCTGGCCTGGCGCGATGTGTTGCGCGACTTCTGGCGCGATTTCACGGCTGCTGTCGACGAGACCAAGGAATTGCGGGTTTCCGACGTTCTCGACGCGCTGAACGAGGAACTGGCGCCGCTCGCCTTCCCGGCCCGCGAGGATGGCTCGGACCCGCGCATCTGCCCGAAGTGTGGAAACGGCCAGCTTTCGCTGAAGCTCGGCAAGTATGGTGCCTTTGTCGGCTGCTCCAACTATCCAGAATGCGGATTCACGCGCCAGCTCGGAGAAAATGGCGAGGGCGGCGGCGACGGCGCCGGGCTGGAAGACGGCAACAAGGTGCTCGGCAACGACCCCTATACGAGCGAGGAAATCACCCTGCGCTCCGGCCGCTTCGGCCCTTATGTGCAGCGGGGCGAAGGCAAGGAGGCCAAGCGTTCCAGCCTGCCCAAGGGCTGGCAACCAGCCGATATCGACCTGGAAAAGGCGCTCGCGCTGATCAACCTGCCGCGCGATGTCGGCCAGCACCCGGAAAGCGGGAAGATGATTTCCGCCGGCCTTGGCCGCTACGGTCCCTTCGTGCTGCATGACGGCACCTATGCCAATCTGGAGAGCATCGAGGATGTCTTCTCCATCGGCATCAACCGCGCGGTTTCGGTGCTGGCGGAGAAGGCCTCCAAGGGCGCCGGGCGCGGGCGTGCGAAGCCTGCGGCCCTGAAGGAACTGGGCGATCACCCCGACGGTGGCGCAATCACCGTGCGTGACGGACGCTACGGCCCCTATGTCAACTGGGAGAAGGTCAACGCCACGCTGCCCAACGGCAAGGATCCGCAATCGGTGACGCTGGAAGAGGCGCTGGCGCTGATCGCGGAAAAGGCCGGCAAGTCCGGCGGTGGCAAGAAGGCGGCGCGCAAGGCATCGCCTGCCAAGAAACCGGCAGCGGCCAAGAAGCCGGCGGCGAAGAAAACCGCCGCGAAGAAGACGGCCTGATGGCGCGCCGCCTGCCAGGCACCGGAAAAGCCCGGGCGGACAGGCCCGCGCGCAACGCGCACATGCCCTCGCGCGAAGAAATCCTGCGCTTCATCGCCGAAAATCCCGATTCGGCCGGCAAGCGTGAACTGGCCAAGGCGTTCAACCTGAAGGGCGATGCCCGCGTCGAACTCAAGCAGATGCTGCGCGATCTCCAGGACGAAGGCCTGATCGAGAAGCGGCGCAAGCGCCTTTCGCGTCCCGGTGCCCTGCCCCAGGTCACGGTGCTGGAGATCTTCGGCCGTGACAGCGACGGCGGGCTTGTGGCGCGGCCGATGGAATGGGACGAAGCGGACGGCGCGGCACCGGTCGTATCCGTCAGGACCAGCCGCAATGCACCCGGCCGCCAGCCCGGTGTCGGCGACCGGGTGCTGGCCAAGACCTTCGCTTCCGACAGGGACGACGGGCCGGCCTATTCGGCACGGGTGATGAAGGTGCTGGACAAGCGCCGCGACGCCGTGCTGGGCGTGTTCCGTGAACTCACCGACGGCAGCCTGCGCATCGAGCCGGTCGACCGCAAGCAGGACGAGCTGGTGGTCGAGGCCGACGACCGGGGCGAAGCCCGGCCCGGCGACCTGGTGGAAGTGCAGCCCGGGCGCAGCCCGCGCCATGGCCTTGCCCGCGCACGGGTGATGCAGGTGATCGGCTCGGTGGCTTCCGAAAAGGCGATCTCGATGATCGCCATCCATGCCCACGAGATCCCGCATGTCTTTCCGCAGGACGTTCTTGCCGAAGCGTCTGCTGCGACACCGGCCACGATGGAGGGCCGCGAGGACTGGCGCGGCATGGATCTCGTCACCATCGACCCGGCCGATGCCAAGGATCACGACGACGCCATCCACGCCGAGGCCGACAGCGATCCCGACAATCCCGGCGGCCATGTCGTCACGGTCGCCATTGCCGATGTGGCCGCCTATGTCCGTTCCGGCTCGGCACTGGACCGCGAGGCCCTCAAGCGCGGCAATTCGGTCTACTTCCCCGACCGGGTGGTGCCGATGCTGCCTGAACGCATTTCCAACGACCTTTGCTCGCTGAAGGAGGATGTGGACCGGCCGGCCCTGGCCGTGCGCATGGTCTTCTCGTCCAAGGGGCGCAAGCTCAGGCATTCCTTCCACCGCATCATGATGCGGTCTTCGGCACGGCTGGCCTATGTGCAGGCACAGGCCGCCATTGACGGCGCACCGGACGAGAAGACCGGCCCGATCCTCGACACGGTCCTCAAGCCTTTGTGGGAGGCCTACCGCGTGCTGGCGCGCGGCCGCGCCAACCGTGAGCCGCTGGAACTGGATCTGCCGGAACGCAAGATCCTGCTGAAGGAAGACGGCACCGTGGACCGGGTTACGGTGCCCGACCGCCTCGACGCGCACAAGCTGGTCGAGGAATTCATGATCCAGGCCAATGTCTCGGCCGCCGAGACGCTGGAAACGAAGAGCCAGGCGCTGGTCTACCGGGTGCATGACATGCCCTCGCTGGCCAAGCAGGAGAGCCTGCGCGAATTCCTGCGCACCGTCGGCCTCTCGCTGGCGCGCGGCGCGCAATTGCGCCCGGCCCAGTTCAACACCATCCTTTCGGCGGTCGATGACACGGAAAACGAGGCGCTGGTCAATGAAGTGGTTCTGCGCAGCCAGAGCCAGGCCATCTATTCGCCGGCCAATATCGGTCATTTCGGGCTCAACCTTCAGCGCTACGCGCATTTCACCTCGCCGATCCGCCGCTATGCCGACCTGATCGTGCATCGCGCGCTGATCCGGGCGCTGAAGCTTGGCGACGATGGCCTGACCAAGGACGAGGAAGCCCGGCTCGACGACATCTCGGCGCTGATCTCGGCCACGGAACGGCGGGCCATGGCGGCCGAGCGCGAGACGGTGGACCGGCTGATCGCCTCGCATCTGGCAGACCAGGTGGGCCAGGTTTTCGACGGCCGGATCACCGGCGTCACCAAGGCCGGGCTGTTCGTGCAGTTGCCGCAATTCGGCGCGGACGGGTTCATCCCCATCTCGAAGCTTGGCGACGAATATTTCCACTATGACGAAGCCTCCCATGCGGTGGCCGGATCATCGTCCGGGGAAGGCTGGCGGCTGGGCGACAAGGTACAGGTGGAACTGGTGGAAATCGCGCCGATGGCCGGCTCCATCCTCATGGCCATGGCCAGCGAAGCCCGGCCGCTGCCGGGCATGACACGTTCCTTTCACAAGACCAAGGCAGGTTCGCGCGGCCGGACGCGGGTGGCCAAGGGGCGATCAGGGGGCAAGGGAAGACGATGACACACGATATCCGCCAGTTCGGCGGCGAAGCGCATAGCGGGCGGCCGACCCGCGCCCTGGGACAGGCCATGTGGCGCGGTTGGCGCGGACGCTGCCCCAATTGCGGCGAAGGACGGCTGTTCAGGGGTTTCGCCAAGACAGTCGACGCCTGCGCGACGTGTCACGAGGAAATTCATCACCACCGTGCCGATGACCTGCCCGCCTATCTCGTCATCTTCATCGTCGGGCATATCGTCGTCGGCGCCTTCATGGGTGTCGAGCGGCTCTACACGCTTTCCAACTGGCAGCATCTGGCAATCTGGGTGCCGATAACCATCGCCATGTCGCTGGCCATCCTGCAACCGGTCAAGGGATCTGTGGTCGGGCTTCAATGGGCGCTTTACATGCATGGCTTCGGCGGCAACGATGACGAACCGGATACCCATCCCGAACAGGACTGAACGAACATGGACGGAATGACGCGCGCCGAGATCGACAAGGCCGTCAACAAGGATTTTGCCCTGGGCAAGGGGCCGCTACGCCCGCGCGACGCGGCCACGCTGCTGCTGCTGGACCGGTCCGGGCCGAAGCCGAAGGTGCTGTTGGGCAAGCGGCATCACAAGCATGCCTTCATGCCCGGCAAATTCGTGTTTCCGGGCGGACGGACCGATCCGGCCGATGCCCGCATCCCGACGGCCGCCGACCTGCCGGCGGCCGAAGCCGAGAAGCTGAACAGCCTCACGCGCGCCCGCTTCACGCCGGCGCGGGCCCGCGCCATCGCCATGTCGGCGGTGCGCGAGACCTACGAGGAAGCCGGCATCCTGATCGGCCACAGGCAGGACTTCACCACAAGGGCCGCGGATTGGCAGGGATTCAGCGCCCATGGCGTTGCGCCTTCCCTGGAAGGACTGCGGTTCGTCGCCCGCGCCATCACGCCGCCCGGGCGGGTTCGCCGTTTCGACACGCGCTTCTTCGCCGTCTGGCGCGACAGCGCGGCGCTGGAACTGCCGGAAGGCGGCCCGACGCAGGAGCTGGAAGAGCTGATGTGGCTGGAACTGGCCGATGCGATGGATGCGGACATTCCCATCATCACGCGCACGGTGATCGAGGAGCTGGGCAAGCGGCTGGAAACCGATCCGGAGCTTGTGCCGGGCGGACCCGTTCCCTTCTATCGCATGATCCACAACCAGTTCCGGCGCGACGTGCTCTGACCTCGGGGCGCAGCCTCAACCACAGGCGGGAATCACCACATGCAGCCCGAGTTTACTGACGGTACCGGGCAGGAAACGGTTCAGTGGCGAGGCCTTGCCGCGGCGATCGCCTCGATTTCCGTGGTCGGTATCGCCATCGGGCTCGGCATGCCGCTGCTCTCCTTCGTGCTGGAAGCCCGCGGCTTTTCCGCCGGCATGATCGGCCTCAATACGGCGGTCGCAGGCCTTGCCTCGCTGGCGGCCGCCCCTTTCGCCACCCCGCTGGCCGTTCGTTTCGGCATGATACCGGTCGTCCTTGCCATGCTGGCCATCGGCGGGGTCTCCTTCGTCAGCTTCCATTTTTTCGATTCGTTCGCTTCCTGGTTCGTGCTGCGCGCGGCGCTGCATTTCGCCATCACGGTGCTGTTCATCCTGTCGGAATCATGGATCAACCATTGCGCGCCGCCTGCACGGCGCGGCTTCGTGCTTGGCGTCTATGCCACTGTCCTTTCGCTCGGCTTCGCCGCGGGACCGTGGATTTTCGCCCAGCTTGGTTCGGAGGGCTTCCTGCCCTTCGGTTTCACGCTGGCCCTGATCACGCTGGCGGCGCTGCCGGTCCTGCTGGCCACGCGCGACGCGCCCGATCTCGCCGGCGATGATGGCATTGCAGCCGGCAGCGACTTCTGGCGCTACATCATCCTCGTGCCGACAGCCACTTTCGCGGTGCTGGTCTTCGGCGCGGTGGAGACGGGAGGCTTTGCGCTTTTCCCGGTCTACGGGCTGCGTGTGGGCTATGACGAGGCCAGTGCCGCCCTGCTGCTGACCATGGTGGGACTTGGCAATGTGGTGCTGCAAATCCCGCTGGGAATCATCAGCGACCGGGTGCGCGACCGGCGCACCATCCTGCTGGCCTGCGCCGTGACCGGCCTTGCCGGCATGGGCGTCCTGCCGATGATCTCGCATGACTGGCACATGACGGCGGCCATGCTGTTCGTGTGGGGCGGTGTCGTGGCCGGGCTCTACACGGTCAGCCTGGCACATCTGGGGGCGCGGCTGAGAGGCCGGCAGCTTGTGCAGGCCAATGCCGCCTTCGTCTTCTGTTATGCGCTGGGCATGCTGGCCGGCCCCGCGGCCATCGGTGTCGGCATGGAGGTCTCCGGCCCCAATGGATTCGCCCATGTCCTGGCCGCCTTCTTTGCCGTCTATATCGCGCTCATCCTTTCGCGGCAGATCATGCGGCCGCGAAAAACAGCCTGACATGGCCTCGATGGCGCTTGCGGACTTGACTTTCCCGTGCCGATCCGTATGTGTCGCCCTCGAATGATTGCCGCGCCGGGTCTCCATGCCCCATGGCATGCGGTTTTCCCAGACAAACAACAACGGACAAGACCATGGCCAAGGCTACCACGATCAAGATCAAGCTTCTGTCGACCGCCGACACCGGCTTCTTCTACGTTACCAAGAAGAACAGCCGCACGATGACGGAAAAGATGACGAAGCGGAAATACGATCCGATTGCGAAGAAGCATGTCGAGTTCAAGGAAACCAAGATCAAGTGATCGGGTTTCACTGAAGGGTTCCGAAGCGCCGCCCACCGGGCGGCGTTTTCTTTTCTGCGATCCCCGGAGCATTGCCGCTTCCGGCACGATCGCTGCCAGAGGCCAACTGGTCTTTTTCGCAAGACCGGGCACGCATCCGAGCCCGCTTTCGCCGGAACGGCCCTTGCCAGGCCCCTGCCCTTCCAGACCCCGCACATGATGACGATGGCGTGCGCCCGTGCCCTGCGACGGCTGATGCGCGCGAGGACAGCCCCGGCGTCCGGCCATGGCGGGCATATGACAGATCGAGTCTTGCAGGAAAGATGGGGGCCGACCGGAAACTGGCAGCGGTACGAGGAGGCCACTGAAAGCCAGGCCGGCCGGCCCACCCCACGGACCCAGGAGATGCGGCGGACCTGAGCTTCATGGGGTATTGAAGATCACGCTGCGGTTGGAAGTACAAGCCATAACAGCCGAGGCGCGATTATTTGCCTGCAGGATGTTGCAATCGCATGGAAAAATCAACCATTTCTTAACCTGTCTGCCGGGCTTGCTTGGGGCATGGTTAAAAACAGGCACGGCAGGACCGCGCAAAGACCGCCGCATGGCGGCCAATCAGGGCGCTTCCATTCTATTTATCAATTTTTTGGAGGGAATTCACGCGGCTGTTGCGACAACCTTGTTGCGGCCGGTATTCTTTGCCTCGTAAAGTGCTTCGTCTGCTCTCTTCATGATCTGAAGCGCATTTTCATCATGGCTCATCAATGAAGCGACGCCGATCGACACGGTCACTTCGAGTTCCCGACCCTGGCCAATCGGGAAAGCCGCGCCTTCAATCTGCAGGCGCAGGCGTTCGGCAACCTTGTTGGCAATTTCGGCAGGTGTGTCGGGCATGATGATGGCGAATTCCTCGCCGCCATAGCGGCAGGCCAGATCGGCGCCGCGCACATGGCGCCGGATCCGGCGGGCGAATTCGCGAATGACCTCGTCGCCGGCATCGTGGCCATAGGTATCATTGACCAGCTTGAAACGGTCGAGATCGGTCATCATGACGGAAAGCGGCCTGCCACGCGAAAGCGCGCGGTCAAACAGACGTTCGAGATGCGTGTCGAGATAACGCCGGTTGTGCATGCCGGTCAGCGGGTCGGTGACCGCCATTTCGATCGTTTGCGCCACGGATGCACGAAGACCGTCATTGTAGCGCTTGCGGCGTACCTGGGTCGTCAGGCGCGCCTTGAATTCCTGTGGCTCCACAGGGCGGGTGACGTAGTCGTTCACACCCAGTTCCAGACCGCGGGCGATCAGTTCGTCCTGATCGGCCTCGGCGACCAGCATCACCGGCGTGAACCGCGTCATGTCGACGGAACGCAAATGCGAACAAAGGCGCAGCGGGTCGAAATCGGCGAACGTGGTGGAGATCACGATCACATCATGCGGCTTGTTGACGGCCTCGAAGAAACCGGCCTGGGGATCGCATGCGGCAGTCACGTCTCCGAGTTCGGCAAGCATCGCCTTCAGCCGGGCGGATGACGAGGGACGCTCGTCGATCAGCAGGAATGAGGGCGTGCGCGTATCCATCGCCGCCGCGCGGGTGGAAAGTAATTCGTCGATGCCGATATCGCGCGCGGTGGCCGCGCGCAGCCGCAATTCATCGGAAAGCGACTTGAGACGAACAAGGCTCTTGACCCGCGTGATAAGCTGCAGGTCATTGACGGGCTTGGTAAGGAAATCATCGGCGCCGCATTGCAGGCCCTTCACCCGGTCTTCCGGCTGATCGAGCGCGGTGACCATGACGACGGGAATATGCGCGGTCTGGGGGTCCGCCTTGAGCCGGCGGCAAACCTCGAAACCGTCTATGCCCGGCATCATGATGTCGAGCAGGATGACGTCCACGCGTTCGCTTTCGACCAGGGACAGTGCCTCTTCGCCATTGGATGCGGTGAGCACCTCGAAATACTCGGCCAGCAGGCGGGCCTCCAGAAGGCGCACATTGGCGGGAATATCATCGACGACAAGGATTCGCGCAGTCATGTAGGGTTCCTGCTCGCCGGCGTCCGGTCAGAGATGGCCATCAGGCATCTCCCAGATAGGACTTGATTGTCTCGATGAACTTGGGAACGGAGATCGGCTTCGAGATATAGGCCTCGCACCCGCCCTGACGGATACGCTCCTCGTCCCCCTTCATGGCGAAGGCCGTGACAGCGATGACCGGTATGGCGTGGAGTTCATCGTCCTGCTTCAGCCATTTGGTGACTTCCAGGCCCGATACTTCCGGAAGCTGTATATCCATCAGGATCAGGTCCGGCCGGTTCGCGCGGGCCAGATCCAGCGCTTCCAGACCGTTGCGGGTCTGGATCGTTTCGTAGCCGCTGGCCTCTATGAGATCGCGGAAGAGCTTCATGTTGAGCTCATTGTCCTCCACGATCATGACCTTCTTCGCCATGCCAACCCCCTGCCGTGCAGCCAACCGTTGCTTGCATTCGCTGTGGATGAACAGCGCCCTGCGACTGCGAATTTTGCGCAAGATACCGCAATTTGCTTTACGAAAGGCAAACCTGAAAACGATGTGGCCGAATCGGCATTGCATACTGGAGTCGAGACGATGACGAGTGCAGTTTCCACGCAAGCGGCAAGCGACCTGGCCATTGCCGCCCTTGGATTCATCGCCGCCGATGAACGTCTGCTGCCCCGCTTCCTTTCGATTTCCGGGATCGAAGCCAGCCAGATACGCACTGCGGCGGCCGAACCGGGCTTCCTGGCCGGCGTGCTCGGCTTCATCCTGGCGCATGAGCCGACGCTGATGGCCTTTTGCGAGGCATCCGGCAACAGGCCGGAGGCGGTGGCGGCCGCGCAGCGGGCCTTGCCTGGCGGCGACGACCGGCATGAGGCCTCGACATGAGCGACGATCCGGAGACGGTCCGCCAGATCGAGGCGCTGTCGCGCGATACAAGGCCCCTGCTGGTGCTGGACGTGGACGAGGTGGTGCTGGAATTCGTGGCGCCCTTCGTGCGCTATCTCGATCATCGCGGCTACACATTCCAGTCGGAAAGTTTCCGCCTGCACGGCAATGTCATCGCGAAGGACGGCGGTGCGCCGGCGCCGGCGGAGACCGTGTCCGGCCTGCTGGACGATTTCTTCTGCGCACAGGAGGACTGGCAGACACCGGCCACAGGCGTGACGCAGGCGCTGGACCGGCTTTCCGGCGCGGCGGAAATCGTGATGCTGACAGCCATGCCGCATGCCCACCGGGCGCGTCGCCGGGCACTGCTGGACCGGCTCGGCATTTCCTATCCGCTCGTGACAACAGAAAAGGCCAAGGGGCCGGCCGTCTCGCTGCTTGCGGGCGCACGAAGCGCCCCGGTGGCCTTTGTCGACGACATTCCGCACAATCTCGTATCGGTGCAGACGAGCTATCCGCGCGCCGGCCTGTTTCACCTCATGGCGCATGAGGGGATGCGCAGGCTGCTGCCGCCGCTGCCCCAGGGCGTTGTGGAAACGCTCGACTGGGACGATGCGGCGGCGAAACTGGAGGCGGCGCTCGGAGGCTGAAACCGGCAGGAAAGCGGCCGCCGGCGGGTTTCCGATGACGGCTTGCCGGGGAACGGGCTTCGCTGTACCCTCTGGCGTGGTCCACTCATGTTCGCCTGCGCCATGGCACTTCCCAACGATCCGAATGCCGGCTTCTGCCGCGACTGCCTGCGTCTCCAGAGCAGAACGGCCCGGCGATGCGAAGCTTGCGGCAGCCCGCGCCTGCTCAAACACGGCGAGTTGTACCGGCTGAACATCGCCCATATCGACTGCGATGCCTTCTATGCTTCGGTGGAAAAGCGCGACCGGCCGGAAATCCGTGACCGCCCGGTCATCATTGGCGGCGGAAAAAGGGGCGTGGTTTCAACGGCCTGTTACATTGCCCGCATTCGTGGCGTGAAGTCTGCCATGCCCATGTACAAGGCGCTGGAGGCCTGCCCCGACGCAATCGTCATCAAGCCCGACATGGAGAAATATGCCCGCACGGGGCGCGACATCCGCGAGCGCATGCGTGCGCTGACGCCGCTTGTGGAGCCTGTTTCCATCGACGAGGCCTTTCTCGACCTCAGCGGGACGGAACGCCTGCATGGCGCGCCGCCAGCCGTGGTGCTGGGCCGCTTCGCACGGTCCATCGAGGCGGAGATGGGGCTGTCGGTCTCCGTCGGCCTGTCCTATTGCAAATACCTGGCGAAGCTTGCATCCGACATGCAGAAGCCGCGCGGCTTCTCGGTTATCGGCGAGGCGGAGGCAACCGGATTTCTCGCCGACAAGCCGGTGGGCATGATCTGGGGCGTGGGCAAGGCCCTGGAGGAAAAGCTGCGCGCCGATGGCATCACCCGCATCGGCCAGTTGCAGCAGATGGACCGGACCGAGTTGCTCGCGCGCTACCAGTCCATGGGCGAACGCCTCTGGTCGCTGGCGCGGGGCATCGACAGCCGCAAGGTCGATCCACATCACGACATGAAGAGCATTTCGGCGGAAACCACCTTCAACCATGACCTTTCGACGCTCGACGACCTGGCGCCCGTGCTGCGCTCGCTTTCGGAAAAGGTATCGACGCGGCTGAAGGCCGGTGCACTGGCCGGTCGCACGGTGGTGCTGAAGCTGAAGACAGCCGACTTCAGGGCGCGCACCCGCAACCGCCAACTGGCCGATCCGACGCAACTGGCCGACCGCATCTTTTCCCACGGGCTCGATCTGCTGAAACGGGAAATCGACGGCACACGTTTCCGGCTGATCGGCATCGGCGTGGCCGACCTGTGCTCGCCTGAAAGAGCCGATCCGGCCGACCTTGTCGACACGTCGGCCCTTCGCCGGGCCAAGGCGGAAGGTGCCATGGATGCCCTGCGGGCGAAATTCGGCGGGAAAGCGGTCGAAACGGGCTACACGTTCGGACGGAATGACCGCGCCCGTCCGCAACGCGACCAGGAATAAGTGCGCCGGCTCAACAGGTTTCGCAATGCGGCTTCATGGGCAGGCCCTCGGCGATCCAGCCGGTCACCCGGCCATTGCCGGCCACACCACCCGTCACATCGACGATATTGGTCAGTCCGGCCTTGGCGAGCACGCCGGTCAGGTAGCTGGAGCGGTTGCCGGTGCGGCAGATGAAGCCCACCGTCTTGTCCGGGTTCTCGGCCAGCACCTGCCTGAGCTTCGGCACGAAATCACGCGCGGTCATGTCGATGGGCGTGGCCGGCGCCGGGATGCCGGTCTCCCGCCATTCGTCCGGCGTACGGATGTCCACCAGCACAAGTTCGCCGTTTCCGATCGCCTCATGGGCCTGACGCGGCGTGATCCTGTCTGCCGCCAGGGAGGAAACGGCGGAGAGGAGGACGGCAAGAAGAGCGGCAAGGATGCGCATGGAAAGACTCCCCATAAACCACTGCAATCTGGGGCCGCAATCGGGAACAATCAACGCGGCAATCGGGCGCACGGGCCGTTTCCGGGTCAGACCATCTCGACATCTACGACACCGGGAATGGCGCGAAGGGCATTGGGCAGCTTTTCCTTCAGGTCGTAGTGGCCGGGCAGCCCGACCTCGACCTCGCCGCCGCCTTCCGGCTTGATGACGATGAGGCTGACCTGGCCTTCACCCTGGCCTGGTGGAAGCTGTGCGGCGATGGACTGAAGCGGACTTGCGTCGCGTACGAAGATGCGAAGGGCCTTGAGCGAGGCCTGGGCATCCTCGTCGCCCAGCAGCTTGACGGTCTGGATGCGCACCCGGACGCCTTCGGGATTGTCGCGGGCGGCAACGGTGATGACGACCGAATTGCCGGGTTCAAGCAGATCCCGGTATTTCAGCAGGTCTTCCGCATAGAGAACTGCCTCGTACTGCCCGGACGCATCGGTGAGCATGACGATGCCCATGCGCGAGGCACCGTTCTGGATGCGCCGCTCCTGCCTGGAGACAATCGTACCGGCCAGGCGCCCCGCGCTGGCGCCGCGCTTGACCGCCGCGGAAAAATCCGCCCAGTTCTGGACCCGCATGCGCTTGAGCGCCTCGGCATGCTCATCCAGCGGATGGGCAGACAGATAGAAGCCGACCGCCTGAAACTCACGATGCAGCTTTTCGGCCGAACTCCACGGCTCGGCCGCGGGCAAGCGCAGCTTCTCAGCCACGGCATCCGAACCGCCGGCAAACATGTCGTGCTGCCCGGACGCAGCATTTTCCGCCGCGCGCGCACCCAGGCCCATCATCCGGTCGAGACCGGCAAGCATGTTTTCCCGTTGATGGCCGAAACAATCGAGCGCGCCGGCCGAAATCAGGCTTTCCAGCACGCGCTTGCCAACGATGCGCGGGTCGATGCGCTCGCAGAAATCCTCCAGCGATCCAAAGGCTTTCTCCGCCCGCCGCTGCTCGATGTGACGCACCGCGGCCTCGCCCACACCCTTGATCGCCGAAAGCGAATAATAGATCCGGTTCTCGCCGACCTCGAACAGGTGATGGGAGGTCATGACCGACGGCGCAACCACTTCGATGCCAAGCCGCAAGGCATCCTGACGGAAGTCGTTGAGCTTGTCGGTGTTGTTCATGTCCAGCGACATGGACGCGGCCAGGAACTCGACCGGGTAATGCGCCTTCAGCCACGCTGTCTGGTACGACACGACCGCATAGGCGGCCGCGTGGGACTTGTTGAAGCCGTAGTCGGCGAATTTCGCCAGGAGGTCGAAGATCGTGTTGGCCTGCGCCTTCGACACGCCGCGCTCCACAGCGCCATCAACAAAGCGCACGCGCTGCTTGTCCATCTCGGCGCGGATCTTCTTGCCCATGGCGCGGCGCAGAAGATCGGCTTCGCCCAGCGAATAGCCCGACAGTTCCTGCGCGATCTGCATCACCTGTTCCTGGTAAACGATGACGCCCTGGGTCTCCTTCACAAGGTGATCGATCTTCGGGTGAATGGAGGCGATTTCCTCATGCCCGTGCTTGCGCGCGTTGTAGGTGGGAATGTTCTCCATGGGACCGGGACGATAAAGCGCGACGAGGGCGATGATGTCCTCGATGCAGTCCGGCTTCATGCCGATCAGGGCCTTGCGCATTCCGGCCGATTCCACCTGGAAGATGCCCACGGTCTCGCCGCGCGCCAGCATCTGATAGGTGGGCGCGTCGTCCAGCGGAATCTGCGACATGTCCAGATCCACGCCGCGCCGGCGCACGAACTTGACCGCCGTCTCGATGACGGTCAGGGTTTTCAGGCCGAGGAAGTCGAATTTCACCAGGCCGGCCTGTTCGACCCATTTCATGTTGAATTGCGTGACCGGCATGTCGGAACGCGGATCGCGGTACATGGGCACCAGTTCCGACAACGGCCGATCGCCGATCACGATGCCGGCGGCATGGGTGGAGGCATGGCGGTAAAGCCCCTCCAGCTTCCTGGCAATGTCGATCAGCGTACCGACGATCGGCTCCTTCTCGATCTCCTCGGCAAAGCGCGGTTCATCGGCAACCGCCTTTTCCAGCGGCACGGGGTTGGCGGGGTTCGACGGCACCAGCTTCGTCAGCCGGTCGACCTGGCCATAGGGCATCTGGAGCACGCGCCCGACATCGCGCAGCACGGCGCGCGCCTGCAGGGATCCAAAGGTGATGATCTGGGCCACCTGGTCGCGGCCGTATTTTTCCTGCACATAGCGGATCACCTCGTCGCGGCGCTCCTGGCAGAAGTCGATATCGAAGTCCGGCATCGACACGCGTTCGGGATTGAGGAAGCGCTCGAACAGAAGCGAAAACCGCAAGGGGTCTATGTCGGTGATGGTCAGCACCCAGGCGACCAGCGACCCCGCGCCGGAGCCGCGCCCGGGACCGACCGGAATGTCATGCGCCTTGCCCCACTTGATGAAGTCGGACACGATCAGGAAGTAGCCCGGAAACTTCATCCGCTCGATGATGCCGAGTTCGTAGTCGAGACGCTTTTCGTAGTCCTCCCGGGTGTAGCCGGCCGAAAGGCCCTGGCTTTCAAGGCGCATCGCCAAACCGTCAACCGCCTGCCGGCGCAACTCCGCGGCTTCCGCGGCGACGACCGCTTCGGCGTCTTCCAGATCGCCGCCGGTAAATCGCGGCAGGATGGGCTTTCGCGTCTCGGGAAAATAGTGGCAGCGGCGCGCGATCTCGACAGTGTTCTCGACAGCTTCCGGCAGGTCGGAGAACAAGGCAATCATCTCAGCCTGACTGCGCAGATAATTGTCCGGCGTCAGCTTGCGGCGTTCGTCAACCGCGATCACGGTCCCTTCGGCAATCGCAATCAGGGCGTCATGGGCATCGTAATCCTCACGCCTGGGAAAGAAGGCCTCATTGGTGGCAACGAGCGGGAGCCGGTGGTCATAGGCAAGCTTGACGGTCGCAGCCTCCAGCGCCCGGTCCCAGTTGCCGCACCGTTGCAATTCCACATAGAGCCGGTCGCCGAACCAGCGCTTGAGCGCCGCCAGTCTCTGTTCGGCAATGACGGAATGGCCCGCCTTCAATTCCCGGCCCAACGGGCCATCCGGCCCGCCGGTCAGGCAGATCACGCCGGCGGAGAGTTCGGCGATCCAGCCCGGCGTGACATGAACCGGCTCGCCCTCTCCGGTCGCGAGATAGGCACGGGAGACAAGGCGCACGAGATTTGCGTAGCCTTCCTCACTCGCCGCGATGAAGACAAGGGAGGCAAGCGTCTCCACCTTGCGCCCCGGCGCGCGGCCCGCATCCTCCGGCCTGTCGGCGAAGTCGACCGCGAGCTGGCAACCGACGATCGGCTGGATGCCGTCCTTGGTGGCCTTCTGTGCGAATTCGAGCGCGCCGAACAGGTTGTTGGTATCGGTGACGGCAATGGCCGGCGCCTCGTCCGCGAGGGCATGGCCAATGACCTTGCCGAGTGGCAACGCGCCTTCCAGCAGGGAATATTGGGAGTGAACACGCAGGTGAATGAACATCCGCCCGTCTTTCGCCTGTTCGTCCATCGCCCTCACCTGCCGGTCCCGAATCCTGACATCTCAGACGTCAGTTTCGGCAAGCCGGGGCGCCAAGTCCAGAACGAAGCCCGTTGCAGGCAGAAGGACCGGCCGGCTATCCCCATCATTCAGGGAAAGGAGACGGACGATCGCCCTAAAGTGCGCCGATCCACATGGCAGACGCGACGATGAACATGGAAACGGAGACCAGCGAGGCGACGTCATAAATCAGGTCGGACATGGCAGCAACTCCCTCTTTGTTCGTATTTTGTTCTTTTATTCCCGTTTTGTTCCCGCGTCAACCATGAAGACATGACAGGAACATCAATTCCCGCTATCCCCAGCCTCATGGTTAAGATTTCATTGACAAAAAGCGTAGCGTGCATCCGGCCGCGCCCGCGACAGGCAGGCCGGAACCCAAGGATGGCAACAACTCACAGGGGCACGATCTTGCCGTCCTTCAGCGTCACGCGGCGATCCATGCGCCTGGCAAGCTCGTGATTGTGGGTGGCGATCAAGGCCGCCAGGCCAGACTTGCGCACCAGCGCCTCCAGGGCCTCGAAGACATAGGACGAGGTGACCGGATCCAGGTTGCCGGTGGGTTCATCCGCCAGCAGGACAAGCGGCGCATTGGCAACGGCGCGCGCAATCGCAACCCGTTGCTGCTCGCCTCCGGAAAGCTCGGAGGGCCGGTGATCGGCGCGATGGCCGACCTTCATGTAGTCGAGCAACTGACCTGCCCTTTGCGCCGCTTCGGCGCGTGACAGCCCGTGAAGGAGCTGGGGCATCATGATGTTCTCCAGGGCGGAGAATTCCGGCAGCAGGTGATGGAACTGGTAGACGAAGCCGATATCGTTTCGCCGGATCGCGGTGCGTTGTTCATCATTGAGACGGCCGCAGGCACGTGCATTGACATGGACATCGCCGCCATCGGGGCGCTCCAGCAGACCGGCCGTGTGCAGCAGCGTGGACTTGCCCGCGCCGGATGGGGCGACGAGCGCGACCATCTCGCCGGAATGCAGCGCGAAATCGCAGTCGAGCAGGATGTCGAGCCGCTTGCCCCCCTGGTCATAGTGGCGGCTGACCGACCTCAGTTCCAGCGCAACGGCCATCATTCGTACCTCAGGGCGTCAACCGGATCGATGCGCGCGGCGCGCCAGGCCGGAATGATGGTGGCGATGAAGGAAAGAACCATGGCCATGACAAGCACCGCCAGCGTTTCGCCCACATCGATCTTGGCGGGAAGCTGGCTCAGGAAATAGAGATTGGGATCAAAAATCGTCGTGCCGGACAGCCAGGAGAAGAACTGGCGGATCGATTCGATATTCCAGCAGACGAGCAGGCCGAGGAACAGCCCGCCGAGCGTGCCGGTGAGGCCGATGGCGGAGCCGGTCATCAGGAAAATGCGCAGGATCGAGCCCGATGTCGCGCCCATGGTGCGAAGGATGGCGATGTCGCGGCCCTTGTCCTTCACCAGCATGATGAGGCCGGAAATGATGTTGAGCGCCGCCACCAGCACGATCAGCGTCAGGATCATGAACATGACGTTGCGCTCCACCTGAAGGGCGGAAAAGAAGGCGCGATTGCGCTGGCGCCAATCCGACAGGAACACGGGCCGGGCGGCCGCGGTCTCGATGGCCGTGCGCAGGGTATCGACCGTATCCGGATCGTCCAGGAAGACCTCGATGGACTGGACCTGGTTTTCCTGGTTGAAATAGAGCTGGGCCTCGGACAAGGGCATGTAAACGATGGAGGAATCGTATTCCGACATGCCGATTTCGAAGACCGCCACCACCGGGTAGCCCTTTACCCGCGGCGTCGTGCCGATCGGCGTCACGTCACCATCGGGAGACACGAGGGTCAGGATGTCACCAAGGGCAAGACCCAGGTTTTCGGCCATGCGCGCGCCGATGGCCACGCCCTCGCTGGCCTCGAAACCGTCGAGCGAGCCCTGGCGGACATTGCCTGCCAGGGCCTGAATTCTCGGAATGTCCTGGTCGCGCACGCCGCGCACCAGCGCCCCCGTGCCCGCGCCGACACGGCCGGAGGCAAGCGCCTGGCCCTCGACCAGCGGCAGGGCAGCGCGAATGCCGTCCAATGCCGCAATGCGGTTTGCCACGGCGTCATAATCGGTCAGCGGGCTGTCGACAGGCTGCACGATGACATGGCCGTTGACGCCAAGGATGCGGTCGAGCAACTCGACGCGGAACCCGTTCATCACCGCCATCACGATGATGAGCGTGGCCACGCCCAGCATGATGCCGATGAAGGAAATCAGCGCAATGACGGAGACAATCGTCTCCTTGCGCCGCGACCGCAGGTAGCGCAGCGCCACCATGCGTTCGAATGCGGAAAAGGGGCCGGCGCCGGCCGGCACCGAATGTCCGGACGAGGCTGCCGTCTCGCTCATGCGCGGCCGCCAAAGCGATTGATCGCGGCATCGATGGTCATGGTTTCGCGCTCGCCACTGCGCCGGTTCTTCACCTCCACCTCGCCGGCTGCCACGCCACGCGGACCGGCTATGATCTGGTACGGGATGCCGATGAGATCATGGGTGGCGAATTTCTGGCCGGCGCTCTTGTCGGTGTCGTCATAAAGCACATCGCACCCGGCGGCGGCCAATGTGCCGTACAGCCTCTCGCTGGCAGCGTCGCAGGCCTCGTTGCCGGGCTTCATGTTGATGATCGACATTTCGAAAGGCGCCACCGCATCGGGCCAGATGATGCCGTTCTCATCGTGGCTCGCCTCGATGATGGCAGCAACCACCCGTGTGGGGCCGATACCGTAGGATCCCATCGAAACAGGATGCTCTTTGCCGTCGGGACCGGTGACGCTGGCGCCCATGGGCGCGGAATACTTGGTGCCGAAATGGAAGATGTGGCCGACCTCGATACCGCGGGCATTCATGCGCTTGCCTTCCGGCAGCGCGTCCCAGGCCGCTTCGTCATGCATCTCGTCGGTCGCGGCATAGGGCGTGGTCCATTGTTCCACGACCGCTGCGATTTCGGAATCATTGGTGAAATCGATGTCGGCGTCCGGCGCCGACATGGTCATGAAGTCGGAATGGCAGAAAACCTCGGATTCACCGGTCTCGGCAAGGATGATGAACTCATGGCTGAGATCGCCGCCGATGGGCCCGGTATCGGCCCGCATGGGAATGGCCTTCATGCCCATGCGCTCGAAGGTGCGCAGATAGGCGACGAACATGCGATTGTAGGCTGCGCGCGCGCCCTCGTAGTCCAGATCGAAGGAATAGGCGTCCTTCATCAGGAATTCACGGCCGCGCATGACGCCAAAGCGCGGGCGCACCTCGTCCCGGAACTTCCACTGGATGTGATAGAGATTGAGCGGCAGGTCCTTGTAGGAGCGGACGTAGGAGCGGAAGATGTCCGTCACCATCTCCTCGTTGGTCGGACCGTAGAGCATGTCGCGCTCGTGACGGTCCTTGATGCGCAGCATCTCCTTGCCATAGTCGTCGTAACGGCCGCTTTCGCGCCAAAGGTCTGCCGACTGGATGGTCGGCATCAGAATTTCGATGGCCCCTGCCCGGTTCTGCTCCTCGCGGATGATCGTATTGACCTTGCCAAGGACCTTCAGCCCGAGGGGCAGAAGCGAGAAGATGCCGGCCGATTGCTGGCGGATCATGCCGGCGCGCAACATGAGGCGGTGCGAGACAATCTCCGCCTCGCGGGGATTTTCCTTGAGGATGGGAAGGAAGTAGCGGGAAAGACGCATGGAATGGTCCTGGATATGGGCGATCGGAGGGGCAGGAATCGGCACCCGCCGAAGCCTGCGGAATCTTTCACGCGCTTCATAGCCATTTCATGGCAGAATGGAAACCCGGACCCGAATCCGCCGCCGGCCGCTCGCCCGTGTTGCAGCGCAGCGACCATTTGATTGAAATTGAAGCAGAAAAGGGGTGACAAACCGTCACGCTTCTGTCTATTGTCCCACCACAACAAGGGACGGCGGTTTCAAGCGGTCCTTCATCACGCGGTCAAAGTCTTGGGAGGATGCGATCCTGGCGCGTTCAATCGCTGCCGCCAACTCGGAAACGGATCAACGCGTAACTGAATGGCAAGGCTTGAGGCCTTGCTTTTTTTTGCCTGCCACCCGCCGGTCATACCATGGACCCCGGTCAATCCGAGGACTGGTCGCGGGCTGACGGCAGGCATGCCCGGCCGGTCCCTGCCGGCGCGGGCTGATGTCACCTGGCTCAACTGTCATAGGGCACGAGCCGCAGCCGGGAGATATCCCGGCCGATCATGCGGAATGTCTCGATCAGCTTGTCGCGGTCGCCTGCGACAATGAACTTGTCGTCACCGCTTGCGCAGTGTTTCCCGATCTTCTCGGCTTCCGCGTCATACTTGTCGAGGTAGTAGACGAAATAGACGGTGATGTTGGCGGGATCGGCCTTGATCGCGTCGCACATCTTGTAGGTCATGCTGTGCAGGGCCTCGTCGCGGGTGATGTCGCCGTCGTCATCAAAACCGGCCGCCGCATCCCAGCGATCGTCGCCGGGATAGCCGAAGGGCGAGTAGCTGTTGAACCGGAGCGGGTGCGTCGAGTTCTTCCCGTCAGACAGGAAGATGATGTATTTGTCCGCCTCGCCAGCGGGCGCGGCCTCCGGCAGCGGCTCGGCCTTGTCGAGCGCGTTCCATGCCCAATAGAAACCGATCGGCATGATCGTTCCACCCCAGCTTCCGATGGTCGAAAGGGCATCGACGCCGGCAAGAAAGCCCTGCACATCGGTCGACAGCGGAAAAACCGGGTTGTTGCCGGTGCAGAACCCGTTGGGATTGGCATCCACATAGGCATAGGAGTCCGAGCGCGCGTAGCGCCCGACCTGCAGGGGCCCTGCCCTGTCATCATATTTGCAGACATTGAGTTCGCGGCGTTCCCAGGCATCCTTGCCTTCAGGGGCGCGGGGTGAATTGCAGGCCGGCCCCTGATCGGGCAGGTAGCTGTTGGGCGACTTGTTGTTGTTGTATTCGTCACGATTGTCGGGCTGATCGGGCGCAAGGAACGGCGTGAAAAGCGAGTTCGGATCGTAGCGGACAGGCGCCGCAACTGAAAATGTATACTTTCCCGGCCGCATTTCGAGGCAGCCGTTCCAACCATATTTGTTGCCACCGTGCTGGCGCAGTTTGCGGAATATCCGCCAGCGATCAATGCTCTGGTCCGTATGCGTGCCGTCGCTCAGGTAAGCGGTATATTTCGGAAGATAGATGCGATGGATGGAGGACTGCCCGAAATTGTCGATCCATGAAAACGCCCGGCGTGGATCGTATTCAATCCACTGCGCTTTATCGTCCTGCAGAACCTTGACCTGGTTGTCGAAAGGTACAAGCGCCAGTTTCACCGATGTATTCAATGCCGTGTTGGTTCCCGTCATCACGGCATCGGTGAACGCATGAACCGCCTCCTTTGCGCCTTCGAGCCGGGTCTTTCCGGACAGGATCTTGTCCATCGAGTTCGTGGTGTCGACCGTGACCGCGATTTCGATGTTCTTGCGGCGGAAGCGGGAGTCGGCGGTTGCCCGTAGTGCAATCCGGTCCTTCCCGATAATGCCGGCGAAAGCGGTCTCGTATTGGACGGAGGCGTCGATTCGAACGATGATTCCCCCCGTATCGACAGAAAATTCCGCATAATCGATTGGGAATGGAATGGTGCGGTCAAGCATGGCCTTGCCATCGCTGACCAGCTCGGTTGTGGTCATGGCCGGATTGAGGGCGCTGCGCTTTGCCAATTGCAAGGCCACATTGTCGACCGCCGTCTGAAGTTCCACCTTGTGGTTGTGCGCAGAACCGATGTCTATGGCAATGCCTGTCATCATGAGCAGCGGCAGCGCCGACAACGCCATCACCACCTGCAACGATCCACGCCTGTCTGACCACAGGTTTTTCGAAACCATTTCACAGCCCCCGCCAATACCAATGCACACGCGGCAAACCTAGCGGTCCAGGACTTAATATTTACTTCTCGTGATTTGCCTTCTTTTTATTAATCGATTCTTGTATTACTTATATCTACTTTATATTAGGCATCCATGAACTTCCCGTTGCTAGGTTTCCTGCCGGCAGGAATTGGCAGGGAACGATGAAACACAGGACTAACGGGAAAAGGCGACTGCCCGGCAGAGGGACGGCCGGGCGCTTCATGGCCAGCCGGAGCGGCGCGGTTGCAGTGGAATGGGCCATGGTGGGCCCGATCGTCATCTTCATGTTGCTTTTCAGCTTCGAAAGCATGACCTACATGCTGATGTCGAGCGATCTGGATCGTGCCTTGCGCGAGGTTGCCTTCGAAATCCGCACCGGGCAGGCCGAGGGCATAGCCACGAAACAGAAGTGGACACCTGAAGAATATGTCAAGCGCCAGGTTTGCGCGAAATATTCGTTCAGCGACTGCCTCGACCGCCTTTCCGTCAATGTCCGTTCCTTTCAGATCGACGGGCAGGCAGCGGTTCAATCCCTGCCCTCGGATATCTACAGATCAATGGTGTTGCAGTTGATCTCGGTTGAAATGCCGTTTTCGCTGCAAACGATGTCCAGGCTCTACTCCGACAAGCCATGGATGCTGCGGGCTGCGCAGGGCTACATGACGGAGCCTTTCTGATGATGATCTCCCTTTTGCATCGCATGAACCGGTTTGTCCGGTCGAACGACGGCGTGGTGGCCGTCGAGGGGGCGATCCTCATTCCGGTCTTTGCTCTCCTGATGCTCGTCACCTATGACTTCGTCTCGGTCTACAAGCAGATCCAGCGGGCGCGCGAAGCATATTATGCCATCGGCGACATGATCTCGGCGTCCTCCGACGGCACGATCACCTGCGAAACCCTGGACAGGATCAGCGAGATTGCCTGGACCAGCTACAAGACCGGCAATTGGGCAATCACCGATACGGCGGACCAAACGCTGCCACGCGGCGGCAGCGAAAACTTCCGTTTCCAGATTCGTGGCCTGCGGGTTCTCGACCTCTCGGATCCGGAAGCCAATCCCAACTTTCTGAAAGCCCGAGTCGAATGGGCCTATCACCGAACCGGCAGCAATATCTGGAACGAAAGGCGGCGAGCACCGGGAACATTGTTCGGCATGCCGCCGGAACTGCGCTCCCCCGGCGAGTTCTACATCCTGTTGGAAGGGCGGATCTTCGCCTATTCCCTGTTCGGCCGGCTTGGCATCTCGGACTATCTGCCGAAGCTGATCTACAAGGAGGCGAAATCCCATTTCGCTCCGCGCCATGTTCCCGATATCGCCCTGACTGGCCCCAAGATCGAGAACTGGTGCGAGGACATCGCTTCATGGAGCAGCCGTTGACGCCGGGGCGCGCGGCTCCGTCATCCGTCCCCGTACACGTAGTTCGGTACGATGCGCGGGATGTCGTCGATCGAGTAGCCGAGCCCCTGCGTGATGCCGAGATAGGCGGCGAAGATGAGTCCGGAGACGATTGTCGTGCGCAGCGCGGCGCGGCGCATGTGATGCCCTTTCGGCGCGCTGGCCACGGTGCCCAGCGTCACCGCGCCATCCTCCTCCTGCGTGCGCAGGCTGAAGGGAATGACCGCGAACAGGCACAGCCACCAGAGTACGAAATAAAGCGCAGCATAGGATAACACTGTCGTCAGCATGGTTTGCTCCGTCTCCCGCGCCGGGTTGACCGTTCCACGGGCATTCATATGGGGTCGATGGCGGCAAATGGCAAAGCCCTTGGCGCCGCGCGCCGTCTCAGACCTGCTCCAGTTCCACGAGCGTGCCGTGGAAATCCTTGGGATGCAGGAAAAGAACCGGCTTGCCATGGGCTCCGGTCTTCGGTTCGCCATCGCCCAGAACGCGGGCGCCCTGCCCCTTCAGGTGATCACGGGCGGACAGAATGTCGTCAACCTCGTAGCAGACATGGTGCATCCCGCCGGCAGGGTTCTTCGCCAGGAAAGCGGCGATCGGGGAAGCCTCTCCCAGGGGTTCCAGCAGTTCCACCTTGGTGTTGCCGAGATCCACGAACACGACGGTCACGCCGTGTTCGGGAAGGGCTTGCGGCGCGCTCACCTTGCCGCCCAGCGTATCGCGATAGGTGGCGGTGGCGGCGTCAAGATCAGGCACTGCGATGGCCACGTGGTTCAGGCGTCCGAGCATGCGGCTTCTCCGTCAGACAAGTTGGAACGATCCCGGCTTAAGCCGCTCCGGCCGCCCTGTAAATCGGCCGGAGGAACGAGATCCGCGTTTCCTTGCTAGACTCTCGTCACGAACACGGTGACAATCGGCTTCTTTCCCCAGACCGAATTCGCCTCGGCACGGATGGCGCGCCGGGCGCTTTCGGCCACGAGGTCGAGATCCTTGCGCTTGCCGCGCGGAATGCTCTCGATCGCGCCCGTCGCGGCTTCCAGAAGGACGTCCTCAAGATATTCCCCGCGCCCGTCCATTTCCGGCAGGCCAACGGCCTCGATGTCCGGATCGGCGACCAGATCGTACTTGTTGTCCAGGATGGCGTTCAGGCAGACATGACCCGCATAGGAGAGCTTGCGGCGGTCGCGCACGCCGACCGCTTCGTCGTCGCCGTAAAGATTGCCATCCTTGAAGGTGCGCCCGTGATGGACCTCGCCGACAATTTCGGCATTGCCAGGCCAGAGGCGGAGCATGTCGCCATTGCGCACCGACGCCACTTCCGGCACGCCGATTGTCGCGGCCAGTGACGCATGGGCGACGAGATGCTGGGCCTCGCCATGGACCGGGACGGCGATACGGGGACGCACGAGACCATACATCTTGCGCAATTCGCCACGGCGCGGATGGCCGGAGACGTGCACGAGCGCGTCGTCATCCTCGATGATCTTCACGCCCATCTCGACAAGCCGGTTCTTGACCTCAAGAATCGCCTTCTCATTGCCCGGGATGGTGCGAGAGGAGTAGATGACCGTGTCGCCGGCGGTCAGATGGACATTGCGCATTTCCTCCCGTGCCAGCTTGGAAAGCGCGGCGCGCGGCTCTCCCTGGCTACCGGTGCAAAGCACCACGACGTTGTCACGCGGGATGTGCTGGAAATCCTCTTCGGCGAGGAAGTCCGGCAATCCGTCGAGATAGCCGAGGTCGGTGGCCACATCGATCACCCGCTTCATCGAACGCCCCATGACGAGCACCTGCCGGCCGGCATCACGGGCGGCCTCGGCTATGGAGCGGATGCGCCCGACATTGGACGAGAAGGTGGTGATGACCACGCGCCCGGCCGCCTTCTCGATCAGCTTCTCAAGGCTTTCGCAGACCTGGCGCTCGGTCGGGCTTTCGCCTTCACGCATGGCATTGGTCGAGTCGCAGATCATGGCAAGGACGCCCGCATCGCCAAGCGCTTTCAGCCGGTCTTCGTCCGTCAGGGGGCCGATGGCCGGCTCCGCGTCGAATTTCCAGTCGCCGGTATGGATGAGCGTGCCGGCCTCGGTGGTGATCGCAAGCGAATAGGGTTCGGGAATGGAATGCGTCACCGGGACCGGTTCGATGCGGAAGGGACCGAGATCGAAGGGCTGGCCGGCGCGGAAGATGTTCACGGGCACGTCGACACGCTGATATTCGCTCTGGCGCTTGGCCTCCAGAAGCCCCGCGGTGAAGGGCGACATCCAGACCGGACAGCCAAGCTTCGGCCAGATGTCGAGGATCGCGCCATAGTGATCCTCGTGGGCATGGGTGATCACCATGCCACGCAGGTTCTTCACTTCGTTTTCTATGAAGCGGGTATCGGGAAGGACAAGATCGACCCCCGGCAGGTCGGGTCCGGGAAAGGTCACGCCGCAATCGACGATGATCCATTCCCGTCTTGATGCGGGCCCGAAGCCGTAAAGCGCGAAATTCATGCCGATTTCGCCGACGCCGCCCAAAGGTGCGAAGACGAGTTCATTGTCCTTGGTCTTGGCCATGCCCAACTTTCATCAGGAGGTGGAAACTGAGGCGAAGAAAAGATCGCCAGCCGATATGGTAACGATCCCGCCATTGTTCTGTTCGACCAGAAGATAGCCCCTGGCGTCAAGATCGGCAAACCGGCCTTCCAGGACGCGATCGCCAAGATTGACCCGAACCGCCTGCCCCAGGCCGCGCGCAGCCAGAAGCCAGTCTTCACGAATGGCGGCAAATCCAAGCCCCCGGTCCCAGCGCGCCACTTCCGCCGCCATGGCCCGGACCAGAACCGGAAACAGATCCTGCGGCGTGACCGCGACGCCGCATTCGGCCAGACTGGTGGCCGGATAGATCGTTCCGGCCGGATGATGCGCGCAATTGATGCCACAGCCGATGACAACCGCCATTGTGCCATCGGGCAATGTCTCGCTTTCCAGCAGGATGCCGTTGACCTTGGCGCCATCGATCAGGATGTCGTTGGGCCATTTGATGGCGAGCGCCTGGGGTGTTCTGGCGAAAAAGGGCCTGAGCGCCTTGTAGACAGCGAGGGCGGCGACAAGCGGAAGCGTGCCCAGACGTTCAAGCGGTGCCGGATCGTTCAAGAGCAGCGAAGCGTAGAGGTTCCCTTTCTCCGAAACCCAAGGGCGGCCGCGGCGGCCCCTGCCCTGCAACTGACGTTCCGCCGTGACCCAGAAGGCACCGCGCCGGCCCTGGCGCGCAAGGACGAACGCTTCGGCATTGGTGGACCCGACATCACCCAGCGCCACATGCGTGACGCCAGGTGGAAGCGAAGTGGCGGCCTGCGGGCTCAAACCGGTCCGCTACCTTCAGAAGAACGTGCGGGCAGCCGCCTGGGCAACAAGCCCCACCGGACCCGCAAACACGATGTAGAACAGCGTGAATGCACCGGAGAGACCGAGAACGAGGCCCAGTTCACTGGCCACTGGCTGAAGCTTGCCCGCCGGCTCGTCGAACCACATGATCTTGATGATCCGCAGGTAATAATAGGCACCCACCACGGACGCCAGGACGCCGATCACGGCGAGGGCGAAGAGGTTGGCCTCGATGGCCGCCAGGAACACGGACCACTTGGCCCAGAAGCCAGCCAGCGGCGGAATGCCGGCCAGCGAGAACATCAGGATCGTGAGGATGGTCGCCATGACCGGATTGGTCGAGGCCAGGCCCGAAAGGTCATCGATTTGCTCCACGTTGCCCTCCTTGCGCCGCATGGCGAGGATGAAGGCAAACGTGCCAAGGGTCATGACCAGATAGATGATCATGTAGATGACGACGCCCTGAACGCCGGCCAGCGTGCCGGCGGCAAGGCCAACAAGCGCATAACCCATGTGGCCGATCGACGAATAGGCCATCAGCCGCTTGATGTTGCGCTGTCCGATCGCGCCGAAGGCGCCGAGCACCATGGATGCGATCGCGATGAACACGATGACCTGCTGCCAGTCGGTGTGCATGGGCGCAAAGGCTTCGGATACGACGCGTACGACCAGCGCCATGGCCGCCATCTTCGGCGCGGCGGCAAAGAAGGCGGTCACGGGCGTCGGTGCGCCTTCATAGACGTCCGGCGTCCACATGTGGAATGGAACGGCTGAAATCTTGAACGCCAGGCCGGCCAGGATGAAGACGAGGCCGAAGACAAGGCCCAGGTCCCGCTGTCCATTGTTCACCGTCTCCGCGATGGCGAGGAAATTCGTGTGGCCGGTGAAGCCGTAGACAAGGGAGATGCCGTAAAGCAGCATGCCGGAAGACAGCGCGCCGAGCACGAAATATTTCAGCCCTGCCTCGGTGGAACGGACGGAATCGCGATTGAAGGCGGCGACGACGTAGAGCGCCAGCGACTGGAGTTCCAGGCCGAGATAGAGCGCCAGCGTATCGTTGGCCGAGATCATCAGCATCATGCCGAGCGTGGCCAGCATCACGAGGACCGGGAATTCGAACTTGTCGAATTTCTCCGCCTTCGCGAAGCCCACGGACATGACGAGCGTGACCACGGAGCCGGTCAGCGCCAATATCTTCATCAGCTGCGCGAACGGATCAGACGTGAACGCTCCGTTGAATGCCTTCCCGTCATGGCCGAAAAAGACCATCCAGGCCATCGCACCGATCAGGATCGCCACGGCAAGGCCGTTGATGGTGGAGGTTGATCGCGGCCCCGAAAAGACGCCGAACATCAGCAGGGCGATCGCCCCCACCGCGACAATGAGCTCCGGCGTGGCGAGCGAGAGGCTGGTTGCGAGATCCGTCATCATGTCCCTTTTCCCGCCTTGTCTTACTGGCCGATCGCGGCCGTTGTCACCGCCATGTCAAGCGATGCGGTGACGTCGTTGATGAGTGCATTGACCGAAACGCTGGTCACATCGAAGATCGGCGCCGGATACACGCCGAACAGGATGGTCAGCGCGACCAGCGGATAGATGATCACCTTCTCGCGGGTCGAAAGGTCGAGCATGCCCTTCAGCGCTTCCTTGTCGAGCTTGCCGAAGACGACCCGGCGATAGAGCCAGAGCGCATAGGCGGCCGAAAGCACCACGCCCGTCGTGGCGAAGAAGGCAACCCAGGTGTTGACCCGGAACACGCCCAGAAGCGTCAGGAATTCGCCGATGAAGCCGGATGTGCCGGGCAGGCCGACATTGGCCATGGTGAAGATCATGAACACGACGGCATATTTCGGCATGTTGTTGACCAGACCGCCATAGGCCGCGATCTCGCGGGTGTGCATCCGGTCATAGACGACGCCGACGCACAGGAAGAGCGCGCCCGAGACGAAACCGTGGCTGATCATCTGGAAGATCGCGCCTTCCACGCCCTGCGTGTTCATCGCGAAAATGCCCATCGTCACGTAACCCATATGGGCGACGGAGGAATAGGCAATCAACTTCTTGATGTCCTCCTGACGCAAGGCGACGAGCGACGTGTAGACAATCGCGACCACCGAGAGCGTGAAGACGAAGGACTGAAACTCCTCCGATGCGACAGGAAACATCGGCAGGGAGAACCGAAGGAAACCGTAGCCACCCATTTTCAGGAGAATGGCTGCCAGAATGACCGAGCCGGCGGTCGGTGCTTCCACGTGCGCATCCGGCAGCCAGGTGTGGACAGGCCACATCGGCATCTTCACCGCGAAGGAAGCGAAAAAGGCCAGCCACAGCCATGTCTGCATGGATGCCGGGAAGTCATAGGCAAGCAGATCCGGGATCGATGTCGTTCCGGCTTCCCAGTACATGGCCATGATGGCCAGCATCATCAGCACCGACCCCAGCAGCGTGTAGAGGAAGAACTTGAAGGAGGCATAGACCCGGCGCTTGCCACCCCAGACACCGATGATGATGAACATCGGGATGAGACCGGCTTCGAAGAAGACATAGAACAGCACCAGGTCGAGCGCGCAAAAGACACCGATCATCAGTGTTTCAAGCACGAGGAAGGCGATCATGTATTCCTTGACGCGCTTTTCCACCGACTCCCAGGACGCCAGGATGCAAAGCGGCATCAGGAAGGTCGTCAGGATGACGAACAGCATCGAGATGCCATCCACGCCCATGCGGTAGGAAATGCCCCCACCCAGCCATTCGACCTCCTCCAGCATCTGGAAACCCTGACGGGAATTGTCGAACCCGGCCCAGATGAAGAGCGAGAAGATGAAGGTGAAGACGGTCGTCAGCAGCGCAACATTGCGGATGTTGCGGCGGCCGTAGCCTTCATCCTTGATCAGGAGGATGAGGAAGGCGCCGACGAGCGGCAGGAATGTGACCAGCGAAAGGATGGGCCAATCAGACATCAGAAGGCGCTCCCGAGCATCATCCAGGTGACCAGCGCGGCGACGCCGATGAGCATCGCGAAGGCATAGTGATAAAGGTAACCGCTCTGAAGTTTGACGACGCGGTTGGTGACATCGACAACGCGGGCAGCCACGCCGTCAGGACCGAGCCCGTCAATGACAGCGCCATCGCCCTTCTTCCACAGGAAGCGGCCAAGCCACATGGCCGGGCGGACGAAGATGAAGTCATAGAGCTCGTCGAAATACCACTTGTTGAGCAGGAACTGGTAGAGGCCGTGATGGCGCCGGGCCACCTGCCGGGGCATTTCGGGGTTGGAGATGTAGAACCACCAGGCGATCGCAAAACCGGCCAGCATGGCGATGAAGGGCGTAATCTTCACGACAAAGGGAACGTGGTGGAATTCCTCGACGAGATTGTTTTGCGCCGCCGTGAACAGCGCGCCCTTCCAGAAGGCTTCATATTCGTGGCCGTAGAAATAGCCCTCGAACAGGACGCCGGCAAACAGGGCGCCGGCCGCCAGCACGAACAGCGGCACCAGCATGACCGGCGGGCTTTCGTGGACATGATGCATCACATCGGCCGTCGCGCGCGGCTTGCCGTGGAAGGTCATGAAGATCAGCCGCCAGGAATAGAAGCTGGTGAAAAGCGCGGCAATGGCGAGCATGGAGAAGGAGAAGGCCGATACCGTGCTGTGCGAGGCAAACACGCTCTCGATGATGATGTCCTTGGAGAAGAAGCCGGCAGTCCCGATGAAGGTGCCGGGAATGCCAAGGCCGGTCAGCGCAACCGTTCCGATGACCATCATCCAGTAGGTGGCGGGGATCAGCTTGCGCAGGCCACCCATGCGGCGCATGTCCTGTTCATCGGACACGGCATGGATCACCGAGCCGGCGCCGAGGAACAGCAGCGCCTTGAAGAAGGCGTGCGTGAACAGGTGGAAGATGGCTGCGCCATAGGCGCCGACACCAAGGGCTGCAAACATGTAGCCGAGCTGCGAACAGGTCGAGTAGGCGATGACACGCTTGATGTCGTTCTGCACCAGTCCGACGGTGGCGGCAAAGAACGCGGTGATCGAGCCGATGATCGTGACGACCAGCAAGGCCGTGTGCGACAGTTCGAAAAGGGGCGACAGGCGCGCGACCATGAACACGCCAGCGGTCACCATGGTGGCAGCGTGAATGAGCGCCGAGACAGGCGTCGGCCCCTCCATCGCATCCGGCAGCCAGGTGTGCAGCAGGAACTGCGCCGACTTGCCCATCGCGCCCATGAACAGCAGCAGGCAGACGATGGTGATGGCGCCTTGCCGATCAAGCGCGTTGCCGAGGAAATTCAGAACCGGCTCACCACTGGCCGCACCCTCGGCTGGCAGGAATGTGGCGGCATTGGCGAAGATCGTGTCGAACGACACCGAGCCGAACAGGACGAAGACACCGAAAATGCCGAGCGCAAATCCGAAGTCGCCGACGCGGTTGACGATGAAGGCCTTCATCGCCGCGGCGTTTGCCGAAGGCTTCTTGTACCAGAAGCCGATGAGCAGATAGGACGCCAGGCCGACGCCTTCCCAGCCGAAGAACATCTGTACCAGGTTGTCGGAGGTCACCAGCATCAGCATGGCGAAGGTGAACAGCGACAAATAGGCGAAGAAGCGCGGCCGGTCGGGATCGTGGTGCATGTAGCCGATCGAATAGATATGCACCAGCGCGGAAACCGTGTTGACGACGACCAGCATGACGGCCGTCAGCGTGTCGATGCGCAAGGCCCAGTCGACCGCGAAATCGCCCGACTGGATGAACGCCAGGACCGGGACCACGATGGCATGGGCCTGGTGCCCCTCGCCGCCATGGGCCATGGCCACGGTGAAAAAGGCGACCCAGGACAGCAGCGCCGAGACGACCAGAAGGCCAGACGTGACATATTCGGACGCCTTGGCACCGATGGAGCGGCCAAACAGACCGGCAATCAGGAAACCGATGAGCGGCAGGAAGACAATCGCTTGATACATCATGGCGGCGTTTCCCTTAGCCCTTCATCATGTTGACGTCTTCGACCGAGATCGAACCGCGGTTGCGGAAGAAGACGACGAGGATTGCAAGGCCGATCGCGGCTTCCGCCGCCGCGACGGTGAGAATGAACAGCGCGAAAACCTGACCGACGAGGTCGTTCAAGGCAGCCGAGAAGGCCACGAAATTCAGATTGACCGACAGCAGGATCAGTTCGATCGACATCAGGATGACGATGATGTTCTTGCGGTTCAGGAAAATGCCGAACACGCCGATGGTGAACAGGACGGCTGACAGGGTCAGATAGTGGCCGATACCGATTTCCATGATTGAGACCTCTCTCAGATGCCCTTGCCCGACTCGACCTTGCGCACCTCGATCGCGGTGCGGTGGTCCCGCGCCACCTGCTCGGCGATGACCTGGCGCTTGACGCCTTCCTTGTGGCGCAGCGTCAGGACAATTGCGCCGATCATCGCCACCAGCAGGATGATGCCGGCGACCTGGAACGCGTAGACATAGTCGGTGTAGAGAATGTCGCCCAACTGGGCGGTGTTGTGCCGTTCGGCGAGATCGCGGATCGGCTGCGCAGAGCCGGAAGCGACCTCCGGCGACAGCGTGTAGCCGCCAAGCACGACGGCCAGTTCCGCCACCAGCACGATGCCGACGAGTGCGCCGATCGGCGCATATTGCAATGCTCCGGCCTTCAGTTCCGCGAAATCCACGTCAAGCATCATGACAACGAACAGGAACAGGACCGCCACGGCGCCGACATAGACGATGAGGAGGATCATGGCGAGGAATTCAGCGCCGGTCAGCAGGAAGAGCGCCGCGGCGTTGAAGAAGGTGAGAATGAGGAAAAGAACGGAATGCACCGGGTTGCGCGCCGCGATGACCATCAGGGCCGACGCAACCGCAACAAAGGCGAATAGATAGAAAAACGCCGCCGCCAATCCTGTGAGCATGACTGCCCCCGATCCTTGCATGTGCCGCGGCGCCGCGATGGCTCCGCTTCATCGACCCTTCCGTCGCGCGAGTCCCCCGCCACGGTTCAGGTCCGGTGTCCTTTAGAGCGTTTTTCGCAGTTGCAAAACCGCCTGCCCGCTCTGGTTCAAAACTTTTTCGGGCCTGCGCGGCACCGATTGCACTTTCTGCGGCACACTTAGCGGTATGGCGCGTCCAGCGACATGTTGCGGGCGATCTCCCGCTCCCACCGATCGCCGTTGGCGAGCAGCTTGTCCTTGTTGTAGTAAAGTTCCTCGCGCGTCTCGGTGGCGAACTCGAAATTCGGCCCCTCGACGATGGCATCCACCGGGCAGGCTTCCTGGCAGAAGCCGCAATAGATGCACTTCACCATGTCGATATCGTAGCGCACCGTGCGCCGCGTACCGTCGTTGCGGCGCGGGCCGGCCTCGATGGTGATGGCCTGCGCAGGACAGATCGCCTCGCAAAGCTTGCATGCAATGCAGCGCTCTTCCCCGTTGGGGTAACGGCGCAAGGCGTGCTCGCCACGGAATCGCGGGCTGACCGGGCCCTTCTCGTTGGGATAATTGACGGTGAACTTCGGCTTGAAGAAATAGCGCATCGACAGGATGGTGGCGTCGATGAACTCTTTCAGAAGCAGCGACTTGGCCGCTTGTGCAAGACCAGTCATTGTCAGACTCCAATCACGTATGGCGCTGCGAACCAGCCGATGACCGGCAGCAGAACGAATTGCACCAGGCCGGCGGCCTTCAGCGCCGTTTTCGTTTCAGTCATGTCCACCCGGCCGGC
The DNA here is from genome assembly GCF_041397485.1 of Zhengella sp. Classification (NCBI taxonomy): domain Bacteria; kingdom Pseudomonadati; phylum Pseudomonadota; class Alphaproteobacteria; order Hyphomicrobiales; family Notoacmeibacteraceae; genus Zhengella; species Zhengella sp. The sequence continues at coordinate 405,847 of NZ_JAWKWO010000001.1, forward strand.
CAGCGTGCGCAGAAGCACCCAATCGATCGCCGCGACGATCAATCCGACCAGGGCTCCGATGGCGGCCGCGCTCATCCTCACGCACTCCAGCCGGTCAGCTTCAGGACGAATGCCGTGGCCACGACCATGAAGATCGAGATCGGAAGGAAGACCTTCCAGCCCAGCCGCATCAGCTGGTCGTAGCGGTAGCGGGGCACGAAGGCCTTGACCAGCGAGATCATGAAGAACACCGCCGTCGCCTTGAGAACGAACCAGATGACGCCCGGTATCCAGGTGAAGGGCGCGATGTCGACGGGCGGCAGCCAGCCGCCGAGGAACAGGATCGTCGCCAGGGCGGACATCAGGCAGATCGCGACATACTCGCCCAGCATGTAGAGCATGTACGGGCCGGATGAATATTCCACCATGTGGCCGGCGACCAGTTCCGACTCCGCCTCGACGAGATCGAAAGGCGGACGGTTGGTTTCCGCGAGCGCGGAAATGAAGAAGATGATGAACATCGGGAACAGGCCGAGCCAATGCCAATCCAGGAAGGAATTGGGCAGACCGAGCCGGGTGCCGAGGCCGTCTCCCTGCGAAAGGACAATATCCGACAGGTTCAGCGAACCGACGCAAAGCAGCACGGTGACGATGACGAAGCCGATGGACACTTCATAAGAGACCATCTGAGCGGCCGAACGCAGCGCGCCAAGGAACGGATATTTCGAGTTCGATGCCCAGCCGATCATGATCACGCCATAGACCTCCAGCGAGGAAATGGCGAAGACATAGAGAATGCCGACATTGATGGAGGCGACGACCCAGCCGTCGGCGACCGGGATGACGGCGAAGGCGGCAAGCGCCAGCACCGCCGAAACCAGCGGCGCCAGAAGGAACACGCCCTTGTTGGCGCCGGAGGGGATGACCGGCTCCTTGACGAAGAACTTCAGCATGTCGGCGAAGGACTGCAGCAGGCCCCAAGGCCCGACCACGTTGGGGCCGCGGCGCGCCTGCACCGCCGCCCAGATCTTGCGGTCGGCATAGATCACATAGGCGACGTAGATCAGCAGGATCACCAGCAGCGCCAGCGACTGGATGACGATCAGCAGTGTCGGCCAGACATAGGTGTCGAAGAAAAGGTCCATCGTCTTGCCGTCCCCTTACTCTGCGGCCTGGCGGAAACCATTGCGGGCGAGCGCGGAACACTCCGCCATGACGGCGGAGGCGCGGGCGACCGGATTGGTCAGGTAGAAATCAGCCACCGGCGATACGAACGGCGCCTTGTTGAGACGGCCGCCCTTCTTCGCCAGCGCCTCGATGCCGGCAGTGGAACCCGCGGCAATCTCGTCGGCGTCCGCCATGTGCGGATGGGCCTCATGAAGAGCGGAACGCAACTGCCTGAGCGAATCATAGGGCAGCTTCTTGCCGAGCACTTCGGAAAGCGCGCGCAGGATCGCCCAGTCCTCCTTCGCATCCCCCGGTGCAAAACCGGCCCGCGCGGCAATCTGCACGCGGCCTTCGGTGTTCACATAGGTGCCGGATTTCTCGGTATAGGCAGCCGCCGGCAGGATGACATCGGCCGCGTGCGCGCCGGCATCGCCGTGGGTGCCGATATAGACGGTGAACGCGCCGCCGATCTGGCCCATGTCGAACTCATCGGCACCGAGCAGGAACAGCACGTCCATGGCGCCACCCAGCATGCCGGCCACGTCCTTGCCACCCTCGCCCGGCACGAAGCCGATATCGAGACCGCCGACGCGCGATGCCGCGGTGTGCAGCATGGCAAAGCCGTTCCAGTCCGCACCGACCGCGCCGCAGGCAACCGCCAGCTTCGCCGCATGGGCAAGAACCGCCGCGCCATCGGTGCGGGCAAGTGCGCCCTGCCCGACGACGATCATCGGCCGCTCGGCATCTTTCAGCGTCCGGAAGAAGGCGCCCTCACCCGCAGCCAGTTCCTTGAGCGTATCCGGGCCGGCACCCAGCATTTCATAGTCGTAGCGCAGGTCGCCCATTTCGCCGATGACGCCGATGGGAAAATTGTCCATGCGCCAGCGCTTGCGGATGCGCGCATTGAGCACCGACGCCTCGAAACGCGGGTTCGCGCCAATGACCAGCAGCGCGTCGGCATCCTCGATGCCTTCGATCGTCGGGTTGAACAGGTAGGTTTCCCGGCCAAGCGCGGGATCGTGCGGCGCGCCATCCTGGCGGCAATCGATATTGGCCGATCCCAGCGATTCCATCAGCTGGCGCAGCGCGAACATTTCCTCGACGGCGGCCAGATCGCCGGCAATGGCGCCGATCCTGTCGCCCGAGGTCTTCGCGACCGCGTCGCGAATGGCGGCGAAGGCCTCAGCCCAGCTTGCCGCCTGAAGGCGCCCGTCACGCTTGACATAGGGCCGGTCGAGACGCTGCGTGCGCAATCCGTCCCAGACAAAACGCGACTTGTCGGAAATCCATTCCTCGTTCACCTGCTCGTTGACGCGCGGCATGATGCGCATCACTTCGCGGCCGCGGGTGTCGACCCGGATGGCCGAACCGACCGCGTCCATGACATCGATGGTTTCGGTCTTGGTCAGTTCCCACGGACGTGCCTGGAAGGCGTAGGGCCGGGAGGTCAGCGCGCCGACCGGGCACAGGTCGATGACATTGCCCTGCAGTTCGGACGTCATCGCCTGTTCGAGATAGGTGGTGATTTCGGCATCCTCGCCGCGGCCGATCAGGCCCAGTTCGGAAATGCCGGCCACTTCCGTGGTGAAGCGGACGCAGCGCGTGCAGTGGATGCAGCGCGTCATGATCGTCTTGACCAGCGGGCCGATATACTTGTCTTCCACGGCGCGCTTGTTCTCGGTGTAGCGGGAGGCATCGACACCGAAGGCCATGGCCTGGTCCTGCAGGTCGCACTCGCCGCCCTGGTCGCAGATCGGGCAGTCCAGCGGGTGGTTGATGAGCAGGAACTCCATCACGCCTTCGCGGGCCTTCTTGACCATGGGCGTGTTGGTGAAGACTTCCGGCGACTCGCCATTGGGGCCAGGGCGCAGGTCGCGCACGCCCATGGCGCAGGAGGCGGCCGGCTTGGGCGGCCCGCCTTTCACCTCGACAAGGCACATGCGGCAATTGCCGGCGATCGACAACCGCTCGTGAAAGCAGAAACGCGGAACCTCGGCACCGGCCTCCTCGCACGCCTGCAACAGCGTGAAATGGTCCGGAACCTCGATCTCCTTGCCGTCAACCCTGATCTTAGCCATCTTCATTTCCACGTTTTCAGAAGCGGCCTTGCCGCCTGACTTGAGGCATCCCGGCGGGCGTGCCGCGGGATGCCCAGGTTCCTGTTCCGGCCGCTAGCCGGTCGTCGTCACGTTTCCGTCTTCGCGCGCCGCAGCAAGTTCCGATGCCTGGGCGATCCAGCCATCGCGCTCGATGCGCCCCTTGAAGGCAAGGTAATCATCGACCCATGCCACCTGCTCGGGCGTCCAGGCCGCGACCTGCGCAAAGGTCCAGATGCCCAGTCCATTGAGCTTTTCCTCAAGCCTGGGTCCGATTCCCGCGATCCGCTTCAGATCGTCGGCATGCTCCGGCCTGTCCATGCCCGACGGACGCCGGAAGTCCTCCGGCATGATCGCGCCGGCCGCGTCCGCGGCCTCATCCGGCCCGATGATGGCCGCAGAACCGGCGCCTTCCATGGTGCGGGCGACCGTATCGGCATCCTCGGCCATGCCTGACAGGACATGTTCGCCGACTTCGACGAAATCCTTCGCGGCATGCTCCATGTCCGCATAGACGGTCTTGGTCGCGGCTGCGAAGAAGGACATGGGATTGGCCATGGCCATGCCGAAGGAATCGGAATCCTCGTCCTCGGCGTTCCAGAACAGGACAGGCGCCTTGAACGGCGCGTCAATGGACGGCACCCGGCCGGCAGACGCGGCGGCGCCGTGCAATGTCCCGATCACCGCCCCCCAGTACTGGGCCACCATGCCAAGGCCGAGCGCCGGACCGGCCATCAGCATGGCCGGTGAAGCCAGTGGCATGCCTGCGCCTGAATTTGCTGTCATCGCCCTGGTCATGGTTCTCAACGCGGATTCATACACACTGGCGCCCTGGGCGAAGTCGTTGGGTATTCCACATGTCGACATCGGCAATCTCCTTGTTTCCGGTCGAACCGGCCCTCGATTGCGTTTCCCTGGCGCCGGGTGAATTCCCGGCTTGCCCTTCCCTATTCCGCCGCCACCATCACCGGTTCGGCCCGGTGGCTGTTTCTCGTGAATTCATCAATGCGCCGCTCGATTTCCGGCCGGAAATGGCGGATGAGACCCTGGATCGGCCAGGCTGCGGCATCACCGAGCGCACAGATGGTATGCCCTTCCACCTGCTTGGTCACATCAAGCAGCATGTCGATCTCGCGCTTGTGCGCCTCACCGCGCACCAGCCGCTCCATGACGCGCCACATCCAGCCGGTGCCCTCGCGGCACGGCGTACACTGGCCGCAGCTTTCGTGCTTGTAGAAGTAGGACAGGCGCGCGATCGCCTTCACGATGTCTGTCGACTTGTCCATCACGATCACGGCAGCGGTGCCAAGACCGGAACGCAGTTCGCGCAGGCCGTCAAAGTCCATCGGCGCGTCCATGATCTGCTCGGCGGGCACCAGCGGAACGGAAGAACCGCCCGGAATGACTGCCAGCAGGTTGTCCCAGCCGCCGCGAATCCCACCGCAATGGCGGTCGATCAGTTCCTTGAACGGAACCGACATGGCTTCCTCGAAGGTCGCCGGCGTGTTGACGTGACCGGACACGCAGAACAGCTTGGTGCCCTTGTTGTTCTCGCGGCCGAAAGAGGCGAACCAGCCGGCACCGCGGCGCAGGATGGTCGGCGCAACTGCAATCGACTCGACGTTGTTGACCGTGGTCGGGCATCCATAAAGCCCGACATTGGCCGGAAAAGGCGGCTTCAGGCGCGGCTGGCCCTTCTTGCCCTCCAGGCTTTCCAGCAGCGCCGTTTCCTCGCCGCAGATATAGGCGCCGGCACCGTGATGGACGAAGACGTCCATGTCCCAGCCGCACTTGTTGTCCTTGCCCAGAAGGCCCGCTTCGTAGCACTCGTCGATGGCGCGCTGCAGCGCCTCGCGCTCACGCATGAACTCGCCGCGCACGTAGATGTAGGCGGTGTGTGCGCCCATGGCGAAACCGGCGATCAGGCAGCCCTCGACCAGGGTATGCGGGTCATGACGCAGGATCTCGCGATCCTTGCAGGTGCCCGGTTCCGATTCGTCCGCATTGACCACGAGATAATGCGGGCGCGGCCCGGCCTCCTTGGGCATGAAGGACCACTTGAGCCCGGTCGGGAAGCCAGCGCCGCCGCGGCCGCGCAGGCCCGACGCCTTCATCTCGTTGACAATCCAGTCGCGGCCCTTGGCAACGATGTCCTTCGTGCCGTCCCAGTGACCGCGCATCATGGCGCCCTTCAGGGAACGGTCGTACTGGCCGTAGATATTGGTAAAGATGCGATCCTTGTCGGTCAGCATGTCATCTCTCCCTTATCGCGGCTCTTTGCCGAAGACGCGGACATATTCCTCACGCCCGCCCTTGGCGAGCGCCTTGGCCTGCTTGACCCAGTCGTCACGGTCGATGCGGCCCTTGAAACGCAGGTAGCCGTCCACCCATTCGCGCTCGGCCTTTTTCCACGAGGCGACCTGGGCAAAGGTATAGATGCCGAGTTCGTTGAGGATGCCCTCGATCTTGGGGCCGACGCCGGAAATCATCTTCAGGTCATCGGGTTCCGCCGGTTTCTCGATGCCAGCGGGGCGGTTCTTGTCGTTCAGCGAGGGCTTGGCATCCTTGGCGGAGGCCGCCTCGCCGGCATCCGACGGCTCGGCCGGCTGCCCAGCCTTGCGCTTGCCGCCACCTGCAGCCGTGACATCCTCGGAGACACCGCGGCGCGTCGATGCCTTGGGCGCAGCCGGCGGCGCGGGCTCGGCGGAAACGGCCTCTTCGGCCGCAGGCGATGCCTTTTCGGGCGACGGGCCCGTCACCGCGCTGTCGGTTTCCGCAGCTTCCGTCTTGGGCCGTGCTGCCTTCGAAGGCGCGATCTCCGGATCGCCGCCATTCGGCCTGGCCTTGGAAATGGACACGCGCTTCTTCCTGATGATCGCGTCCTCGTCTGTCAGCGTCGTGGCGCCAGTCGCCGCGGCCGAGTAGACACGGCCGTTCTGCGGGCCAGGCTCGACGTTGTCGCCCTTGCCTGCCTCGAAGGCGTCGATGATTTCTTCCAGGCGCTCCGGCGTCAGGTCCTCATAGGTGTCCTTGAAGATCACGACCATGGGCGCATTCACGCAGGCGCCCTGACATTCCACCTCTTCCCAGGACAGCGTGCCCCCGGCATTGGTGTGGAAGGGTTCGGGATGGATCTTGCTCTTGCAGACCTTGATCAGATCCTCGGACCCGCGCAGCATGCAGGGCGTGGTGCCACAAACCTGGATATGGGCCTTCGTGCCAACCGGGTTCAACTGGAACTGGGTATAGAAGGTGGCCACTTCCAGAACGCGGATCTTCGGCATGTCGAGCATTTGCGAGACGTGCTCGATGGCGGCCTTCGACACCCAGCCCTCCTGCTCCTGCGCCAGCATGAGCAGCGGAATGACGGCCGATTGTTCACGGCCCTCGGGGTATTTCTTCAGCCACTTGCCGACCTCGGCGGTCATCGCCTCGTTGAAGGCGAAGCTTTCGGGCTGGACGGAGTCTTCTGCGAGACGACGGACGGACATTTAGCGATCCACCTCTCCAAACACGATGTCAAAGGAACCGATCAGGGCCGGGATATCGCCAAGCAGATGCTTGGTTCCGATGAAATCCATAGCTGCCAAATGGGCGAAACCGGGCGCGCGCAGATGCACGCGGTAGGGACGGTTGGTACCGTCGGAGACGAGATAGACGCCGAATTCGCCCTTGGGCGCCTCGACAGCGGCATAAACCTCGCCCTCGGGCACCTTGTAACCCTCGGTGTAGAGCTTGAAGTGATGGATGAGCGCCTCCATCGAACGCTTCATCTCGCCACGCTTGGGCGGGACGATCTTGCCGTCGGTGGCCGAAACCGGGCCCTTGCGTTCCGATCCGAGAAGGCGGTCGATGCACTGGCGCATGATCTTCACCGACTGCGCCATCTCCTCCATGCGGATCAGGTAGCGGTCGTAGCAGTCGCCGTGCTTGCCGACCGGAATCTCGAAGTCCAGTTCGTCGTAGCATTCGTAAGGCTGCGAGCGGCGCAAGTCCCAGGCCGCGCCGGAGCCGCGAACCATGACACCGGAAAAGCCGCGCTCCCAGGCCTGTTCGAGCGTCACGACGCCGATATCGACGTTACGCTGCTTGAAGATGCGGTTCTCGGTCAGCAGGCCATGCAGATCCTGCAGGGTCTGCAGGAACGGGTCGCACCACTTGCCGATGTCCTCGACAAGCTGGTCCGGGATGTCCTGATGAACGCCGCCGGGGCGGAAATAGGCGGCGTGCATGCGCGAGCCGGATGCCCGCTCATAGAACACCATCAGCTTCTCGCGTTCCTCGAAGCCCCAGAGCGGCGGCGTCAGCGCACCGACGTCGAGCGCCTGCGTGGTGACGTTCATCAGGTGGTTGAGGATGCGGCCGATCTCGGCATAGAGCACGCGAATGAGCTGCCCGCGCTTCGGGATCTCGACGCCCACAAGGCGCTCCACCGCCAGCGCGAATGCATGCTCCTGGTTCATCGGCGCGACATAATCGAGGCGGTCGAGATAGGGCACGGCCTGGAGGTAGGTCTTGTACTCCATCAGCTTCTCGGTGCCGCGGTGCAGCAGGCCGATATGCGGGTCGGCGCGCTCCACCACCTCGCCGTCCAGTTCCAGGACAAGACGCAGCACGCCGTGCGCCGCCGGATGCTGCGGACCGAAATTGATGCTGAAATTGCGGACGTTGTGTTCAGTCATCTGACCGCCTCACCCCTTCGCCTTCTCGTCGCCGGGCAGCACGTATTCGGTGCCTTCCCAGGGCGAAAGGAAATCGAAATTGCGGAATTCCTGCTTCAGTTCGACCGGTTCGTAGACCACGCGCTTGACCTCGTCGTCCCAGCGCACTTCCCAATAGCCGGTCAGCGGGAAATCCTTGCGCAGGGGATGCCCCTCGAAACCGTAGTCGGTCAGGATGCGGCGCAGGTCCGGGTGGCCGGTGAACAGGACGCCATACATGTCATAGGTCTCGCGCTCGAACCATTCGGCACCCGGAAAGACGCCCGTGATCGAGGGCACGGTGCTGTCCTCGTCGGCCTGAACCTTCACCCGCACGCGCATGTTCTGGCGCGGCGACAGAAGGTGGTAAACCACATCGAACCGGCGGGCACGCGCCGGATAGTCGGCGCCGCAGACATCGATGAAAGACACGAACTGGCACTGGACATCGTCGCGCAGGAAGGTCAGCACATTGACAATATCGCCTGCCTCGGCCTCCAGCGTCAGCTCGCCATAGGCGACCTTGGCGTCCGTGATCTGGCCGTCCAGCTTCTCGGTGACATAGGCCGCGAGATCCTTCAAAGCCTCTTCGTTCATGGCCGGATGCGTCCTCTCAGCGTTCAATGGTGCCGGTGCGGCGGATCTTCTTCTGCAGCAGCAGGATGCCGTAGAGAAGCGCCTCGGCGGTGGGCGGGCAGCCCGGAACATAGATGTCGACCGGCACGATGCGGTCGCAGCCGCGCACCACAGAATAGGAATAGTGGTAGTAGCCGCCGCCATTGGCGCAGGAGCCCATGGAAATGACGTAGCGCGGCTCCGGCATCTGGTCGTAGACCCGGCGCATGGCCGGCGCCATCTTGTTGGTCAGCGTACCGGCGACGATCATCACGTCGGACTGGCGCGGGCTGGCGCGCGGCGCGGTGCCGAAGCGCTCCACGTCATAGCGCGGCATGGACACCTGCATGAGCTCGACGGCGCAGCAGGCAAGGCCGAAGGTCATCCACATCAGCGAACCGGTGCGCGCCCAGGTGACCAGGGCGTCGGTGGACGTGACAATGAAGCCCTTGTCGGACAGTTCGGCGTTGATCTCGCCGAAGAAAACGTCGTCCGAGCCGACCGGCTTGCCGGTCTTGGGATCGACGATCCCCTTGGGCTGGGGCGCGATCAGCGTGGTGGTATTGTCGCTCAGTCCCATTCCAGCGCTCCCTTTTTCCATTCATAGACGAAGCCGATGGTCAGGATGGCCAGGAACACCATCATCGACCAGAAGCCGAACCAGCCGATTTCACCGAAGGAGACAGCCCACGGGAAGAGAAATGCCACTTCGAGATCGAAGATGATGAACAGGATGGCGACGAGGTAATACCGCACGTCGAACTTCATGCGCGCATCGTCGAAGGCGTCGAAGCCGCATTCGTATGCCGAAAGCTTCGCGGGATCCGGGTTCTTGTAAGCCAGAACGAAGGGCGCGAACATCAGCGCGAGGCCGATGACAAGGCAGAGTCCCAGGAAGATGATGATCGGCAGGTATGAGCTGAGGAGATCGTTCATGACCTTGCTTTCTTGCCGGCGGCGATCGGCGATCCGGGGTCTTGCCTCTTGGATCAACGCACCGCCTGACGGAGGCGCGGAGGCAGACCGGCGGGCCTGGCCGCAACGGTTGTTGCAACGCGGCGAGGGTTAGCCCAGAGGGTGGCGCGACGCAAGAGCAACATTGGTGATATACGGCAAAAGATTGTCGTCCTTGACGAAAACCTGCCATCGGGCCGCGCGCGAGACATCAAGGTCACATTTGCCAGCCGAAGGCGCCGGCAGGCCCGCCTTCCATGGTCCAAGCACGGGAAGGCCCTCCGTTCAGCCCTTTCCGGGCAATCGCGCGATTGCGGCGCCGCGGGCCCACGCCTACTTGCGGAGCCTCGTTTCAAAAAACCCCGCGCAGGCAATGCCTTGCGCGGGGTGCTTGATTTTTCGATTCAACGGCGGCGGCGATCGCCCCCGCAGCGCCTACATGCGCTGGGAGAAAACCGGCGCCTTGACCTTCATGCCATAGGGGCGTGCCAGGTCGAGGAAGGCGTTGTAGCTGTCCATGACCTTGCGGAAATCCGGATTGGCATCGGCGTTCTCGGCCATGACCTCGTCGGAGGCCTTGCGCAGCGCCGCCACGACATCATCCGGGAACGTGCCGAATTCGACGCCGGCCTCTTCAAGCTGCTTCATGGCCATCGCGTTGAAATAGTCGAACTGGGCCAGAGCCTCGGTATTGGCTGCATCGGCCGCATTGGTGATGATGGCTTGCAGGTGCCTGGGCAGGCCATCCCAGGCCTCCTTGTTGACCACGATCTCAAGACCTGCGGACGGCTCGTGGAAGGCCGGCACATAGCAGTGCTTTGCCACCTTCTGAAGGCCGAAGGCCTGATCGAGCATCGGGCCCACCCACTCGGCGGCATCGATGGCGCCGGACTGGAAGGCGGAGAAGATCTCCGGGGGCGGCAGCAGCACGGCGTTGACCCCGACCTTGCGCATGGCTTCGCCGCCAAGGCCGGCAATGCGCATGTTCAGGCCCGACAGGTCCTCCAGTTTCGTCACCGGATTCTTGAACCAGCCGGCGGCCTGCACACCGGAATTGCCGCTGTAGAGGGGCACGAGGCCGCGTTCGGCATAGATCTCGTTCCACAGGTCCTGGCCGCCGCCATGGCGCAGCCAGGCGGTCGTTTCCACTGCCGTCATTCCAAAGGGAACGGCAGAAAAGAAATGCAACGCGCTGTTCTTCGAGGCGGCGTAGTAGGGCGTGGAATGGCCGATTTCGGCCGTGCCCTGCTGGACGGCATCCTCCACGCCGAAGGGCGGCACGAGTTCGCCTCCGGAAAAGACCTTGAGCGTCAACTGGCCGTCGGACATGTCGGCGACACGTTTTGCGAAAGTCGTGGCGTTGGTGCCGACGCCCGGCGCCTTGGCCGGAAAGGATGTCGGCATTTTCCACTCGACCTTGCCCTGGGCGAGAGCCGGGGTCGCCAGCGCGGCCGCCGGCGCCGCAATGGCAGCACTTTTCAGGAATTCGCGGCGTTTCATGGGTTCCTCCTTCCTGGAACAAGACCCCTCTTCAGCCGAGGGGCCAAAATCAGAACAGCATGTCCGGCAGCCAGATTGCCAGCGCCGGGAACATCGCCAGACACAGTATTGCGATCAACTGTATGATGACAAACGGAATTATGGCGCGATAGATCGTCACGGTACGAATGCGCGGCGGCGCCACGGAACGGAAATAGAAAAGCGCGAAACCGAAGGGCGGTGTCAGGAAGGACGTTTGCAGGTTCATCGCGATCAGGATGGCGAACCAGACCGGGCTGATGTCCTCCTGAAGGATGACCGGCCCGACGATGGGGATGACGATGAAGATGATCTCGACGAATTCCAGGATGAAGCCCAGCAGGAAGATGACCAGCATGGTGGCGGCCAGCATTCCCCAGGCCCCGCCCGGCACGCCGTTGAGCAGTTCGGCCACCAGTTCGTCGCCACGAAAGCCGCGGAAGACGAGCGAGAGGATGCTTGCGGCGATGATGATGCCGAAGATCATGCCCGACACCATCAGCGTTTCGGTGACAGCCGCGACCAGGATGCGGGTGCGCACCAGCGCGAGGGCATGCCAGGCAAGTCCTGCGCCCAGCACCGCGAGAAGCAGAATGGTGACCAATGTTCCCGGCGTCAGGGCCAGATGCCCGGTGGAAAAGTCCACGCGCAGGAAGCCCGCGACGCTGGCCAGCACAAGCGCGATCGCCAGCGCGCCGGTGGCGGCTGCCGTGCGGGCCATGAAAGGCGAAATCTGCGCAGCGGCGATGAGGATGGTTCCGGCGACGCCGACGCCGGCAGCCTCTGTCGGGGTGGCGATGCCGAACAGGATCGACCCGAGGACGGCGAAGATGAGCAGCAGGCTCGGCAGGATGCCGGCCAGCGCCTCGGCCAGTTCGGCGCGCCCGGCAGGCCGCTCCACGCCTTCCATTGCCGGCGATCCGCGCAAGCGAAAGACGGCATAGGCCGCATAGAGGGCGACAAGCAGCAGGCCCGGAAGCAGCGCACCGGCAAAGAGGTCGCCGATGGTGACCGAATCGGGTGCGAAATTGCCGACCGTCTGCTGCGCCTCGATATAGGCGTTCGACACCTGGTCGCCGAGCAGGATCAGCACGATGGACGGGGGAATGATCTGGCCCAGCGTGCCGCTGGCGCAGATCAGTCCGCTTGCGGTGCGGTCATCGACGCCCGAGCGCAGCAGGCTCGGCAGGCTGATCGTACCCAGCGCCACGATGGTGGCGCCGATGATGCCGGTGGAGGCGGCAATGAGCGTGGAGACGAAGAGAACCGAGAGCGCCAGCGCCGTGCGGCTGCCGCCAAAAAGCCGGTTGATGTTTTCCAGCATGCGCTCGGCCTGGCGCGAGCGCTCCAGCAGAACGCCCATCATCACGAAAAGCGGCACCGCGATCAGCAGCCGGTTTTCCATGACGCCGAAAATGCGCTGTGGCACGGCCTGAAAATAGGCCAGGTCGAAATGGCCGAAGCCATGGGCGATGAAGCCGATCAGCGTGGGGATGCCGGCGATCACGAAGATGACTGGCAGGCCCGAAAGGATGCCGGCCAGCAGCGAGATGCCGAGGATGGTGACCCAGAGTGTCTCGATTTCAACCGGCGTCATCAGCGCTCCCGGCAAACAGGTCGGCAAGCGCCTGCAGGATCACCAGCACGCACATGACCAGAACGGCCGACTTGACGAGGAACAGGCCCGGCAGGCCGCCGGTTTCCAAAGACCCTTCGCGGATCGCCCAGGACGCCGAAACGAGCGGCCAGGCATCCATGGCGACAAGCAGGAAAACCGGCAGCGTGAACACCAGGTGCCCTGCCCGGTCGGTCAACCGGCGGGCGCGCGGCGACTGGCCTTCCCGAAGGACATCGACGCGAACGTGACGGTCATTGCGCATCGCAAGCGGAATCGTCAGCACGACGAGGCACGCAAAGGCGTAGATGACGGCGTCCTGCAATTCCAGGAAACCGATTCCCATGACATAGCGCAGCAGGACGATGACGATCTGACCGACGAACATGACTGCGAACAGCGTCAGGCATAGCCCGAGCGTGAACCTGTGCAGCCGGTCGGCAAGTCTGCGCATGAACCCCCCATTGGTGCCGCCTGCGCGCTTTTCCTGCCGGCAGGCCGCCCTGCTCTAGCGCGTGACAGGCGCGATGTCACGGTGTTCGATGCACGATCGTTTTCCAGCCTGCAGCCGGGAATCGCGAAGGACAGCCTCCCGCGGGCAAACGGCGCCGTCATGCCGCCCGGAATGGACAGGCACCAGGAAACGCAGCGATCCAGAACGGGACGTGCCACGGGCCGGTCAGGATAACGCAAACGCTCCGTAGAGACTGGCGACCCCGACCAGGACAAGGGACAGGGCCCAAAGCCAGTCGAGATTGAGCCACGCCTTCGACAGGACGCGCAGCCCGAGCCACCGGTAGACGATCATGGCGACAAGTCCGCCTCCAAGGACCATCGCCGCAGTATGGACGGCGGCAACGAGCAGGGCCATGACAAGGTTGTTCGACATCAGCGTTATGGCGGCCAGGTGTCCCGTATCCTCCGGATCGACGCGGCAAAGACCAAGATACATCGGAACGAGCATCAACCCTGCCCCATGGGCAAGCGCTGCAAGGAAGGACCAGAGGGCAAGTTGCGAAGGCCGCACGCGCGACAGGAAGCGCGGATGGCGCCGCCACACGAGCAGGAAAAGTCCCATCGCGATGACGCAACAGGACGCTGCAACCCGTATCTCATGCTCGACACGAACCAGGGTGCTCATTGCCGTGAATGGCAGAAGCATGAGAGCCATGGACGCGAAATGACCGGCGCCGAGGGCGGCCAGTGCCCTGACCAGCGCCCGCGAGCGGCTTTCCATCAAGGCGGCCGACACTGCCATCGGCCAACCCATGCCCGGATTGATGCCATGGTAGACGCCGACCGCTGCGACGGCCCACCACAAGGCCGCCGCATCCATGAACGCCGGCACCTCAGACGGACGGGTAGCAGAAACTGTCGGTTGAGCAATCACCGCCTTCCAGACGGATCTGGTGGCTTCGGTACCCTTGCGGGAAATCGACCCAGAAGTCTTCCGCAAGGGTCAGTCCACCATTCTCGCCGACATGGGCCATCACCATCGCGGCGCCGCTGTCATCGGGATAGAACTGGTCGTCCCAAGTCGAATAGAGCGAATTGGTCCAGTAGACCCGCTTGCCATCACGGCTGATCTCGACCATTTGCGGACCGTAGCCGAATGTCTTTCCATTGGGATGCTTCTTCCGTTTCACGATACCGCCGATCTCGACCTTGCCAACAAGCTTCGGGTTCATGGGATCGGTGACATCGTACTGATGCATTTCCCCGGTGCCCCAGCAGGCGACATAGAGAAAACGGTCGTCCAGGCTCAGATCGATATCGGTAACGAGCGGAGGCACGGCGCCGAAACCCTTGAGCAGGTCCGGAAGTTCATCTGCTGATGCGGGTTGCGGATCGATGACGATCGTCTTCCTGGCTTCGAAAGTGCCATCCTCGTTGCGCCACCATGTAAAGACGGCCCCCTGAAGCGTCTTGGTATCGACCACAACGCCACAGAAGCCATACTGCCGCGTCGGCTCATGCGCGGGACGGATTTCCAGGGCCATCTGGTAATTCTCTCCCAGATCGATGGTCTGGATGTTCTTGCGGCCGCGCAAATCCCAGAAATGGATGCTGTGACCATACTTGTTGGACAGCAGGTCCTCGGGGACAAGGCCGTTTTCATATTGCGGCGGCAACCCCCATTCCGAGCTGACCATGTAGTCGCGCGGCAGATTCCACCAGAAATCATAGTGCTTGTCCTGCGTGCCGCGGTCCATCTCGTAGCGGCCGAGGATCTCGAAGGTCTGGCAATCCATGATGAAGATGCCGGGCGGTCCGTCGGTGCCCTCCGCGCCGCCGCCTCCAAGCGTGGAGACATAGATGCCTTCCGGTCCGCGATGGATCGTGTGCGGGCGGGAATAGCCGGTCTTCTCGAACAGCTCTTCCGGTTCGATGATCTTGTGGATCTTCGCGTCCAGCGGATCCTTCACGTCGATCACATAGATGCGCGAAGACCGAATCCCCGGGATGATCAGATACCGCCTTTCGAGGAAGGCATGACCGGTGAGCGGCGACAAGGCCGAAGAACACGCATTCCAGCCGAAGTGGTGAAACTCGTCGCCTTTGTAGGGCATGAACAGGCTGTGCAAGATCTGGCCGTAGGTTTGCGAGCCGGGATCGACGTCAACAACAGCCAGGCCGTCCGGTTGCGACCCGTCAGGGCTGAGCATCAGCGTGAATGCGAGTTTTTCGGTGGGTCCCTGCATTGCAAGTCTTGCCGACGGGTAGAATGTCGGGTCCGGTCTCAATGTCATGATTTCCTCCCTGGTTGTCATCCCTCAATGCCCGTTGAAATCCGGCAATGCCGGACGGATACGGGCCTGGTTCGCTTCGGCGAGACTGCATCAGGCTCGACCGACTTCTTTCGCGCATTCATGGCGGGACCAATGATGCTCATTGAGCGCCAAACGCACCGCAGACCGGCATTGGCCTCCCAAACCAATGCCCAGCCCGACCCCAACCCGTTCCAACAACACGCATTGAACGGGTCTTTTTTTCTCAATAAGGGCGACTTATTGAATTCCTGTACTAAATATTCTGAATTCCGCATGTTACATTGTCAATAAAATACGACAAATGAAATTCATATTTTTATTTTGCTTGTATTATAATTTTTTTATTTCGTTTTTACTAAATCTATTCCATACAAGCACAGCAGCCAGGGCTTGAGCCGGGCTGGCGGTCTGCAATTCCGTTTGTTTGGATGGTCTCGGTCCGGCTTGTGGCGCGGGAATGGATTGATCCGGCCATCCCGGTTTCACGCGCACGCGGCGCGGCGGCGGGGATGTCGGGCGGCCACCAAAGTGGCTGGCTGTCGGCGCAATGCAGGCGGCAGGCCGCCGGCACCGAAGCGGCCGGAAAGAATATGGCGACCCCTGCAGGATTCGAACCTGCGACCATCGGCTTAGAAGGCCGGTGCTCTATCCAGCTGAGCTAAGGGGCCGGATGACGCCCGCCGGCGGGCGACGTCTTCAGTGCGTCCAGGGCGTTTTCCGGTCGTAACGGAAATTGTCGGAATAGGAAATCTGGCGGCGCTTGGCTTCCTTCGGTTCACGGACCGAATAGGCAATGCCGTTCTTTTCCGCATAGGCTATCGCCTCTTCCTTCGTCTCGAAGGAAAGGCGGATCTGGCTCTTCATGTCGGACGATGTGGTATAGCCCATCAGCGGATCGATCTTGCGCGGCGCTTCGGGTTCGAATTCCAGAATCCAGCGGCCGGTCTTGGCCTTTCCCGATTGCATCGCGGTCTTGGCCGGACTGTAGATACGCGCGCTCATCTCGTTTCCCCGCGGTCTGCTGAAGCCTTCAGGTCAAGCGGCGGGCCATGCCGAACACGGGGCGCCGCCTCTTCCTGTCAGCCAGTGCTATATACGCGGGGGCTTTGTCGGGTAAACACCTTTTTGTGCCGCAACGGACATCAAGGCGAAGAAACAGGCCGGCTTTGCGGGGGAACTGGTCGGAGCGGCAGGATTTGAACCTGCGACCCTCTGGTCCCAAACCAGATGCGCTACCAGACTGCGCTACGCTCCGAACGAGAAGCCGGATACACGGACCACGCCTGGGACGCAACCGCTTTCGCATGTCGCGCGCCTCAAAGATCGAAGCGGCCCTGCCGGTCGTCCATCCTGTCGATCACCTGGCCGGCCAGATGGCGCGTGATCCGGCTGTGCCGTTCAAGCGATGCCTTGTCCATTGCGTCCACCACGGCGCAGGCCGATGCCAGCGACCGCTCGATCCGGCGCACCAGGAAACTGACCACGCCCGGATCGACCAGGATCTGGCGGTCGGCAAACAGCTTGGTGATGACGCCTTCCAGCAGATCCTCGTCCGGCTCACCGATTTCCACCGTGGTTGCGGCCTTCAGGCGCGAGGCCAGATCGGGAAGCCGCACGCCCCAGGCGCCCGGGAAAAGCCGCGCGGCGAGCAGCAGCCGCGCGCCACAGCCGCGCACGTCGTTGATCAGGTGGAACAGGCCGGTCTCATCGAGCCCCGGCTCGTCCGCATCGTCAACGAGCACGGCGCCGGCAGCGAGCGCGCGTTCACGGCTCGCCGCATCCAGCCTGTCCGGGCGGAGCGCGACGGCACCCGCCATGTCCTGCCAGATCGCGGCGATATGCGATTTGCCCGCGCCTGCCGGACCGGCCAGCACGACGACCGGCGAGGGCCAATCCGGCCAGTTGTCGACGAGTGCGACGGCCTGCGCATTGGAGGGACTGACCACCAGTTCGTCGCGCGAGCGGCCGGGCTCAAGGGCAAGATCGAGCGGCAATTGCCGCGGGGAATCATCGCGTGCGGCTGTCATGGCCGGTCAGCCTTCGCCATCCCGGCCCGCCACCGGCGAATGCCCCCGGTAGACCGGGCTGGCAAGGTAGGATTTGAGGCCGAAACGGGCGATCACGCCAACGGCTGCGGCTGCGGGAACCGCGATCAGGAGGCCGACAAAGCCGAACAGCATGCCGAAGGCGAACAGGGCGAACATCAGCCAGACCGGATGCAGGCCGACACGGTCGCCTACCAGTTTCGGCTGAAGGATGTTGCCTTCGAGGAACTGCCCGGAGAAGAAGACCGCCGCGACGGCAGCGATCCAGATCCAGTCCGGCCAGAACTGCACCAGCGCCACGCCGATCGAAACGGCAAGGCCGACCAGCGATCCGATATAGGGGATGAAGGAGATCAGTCCGGCGACAAGGCCGATCAGCAGACCGAAGTTGAGGCCGACCGCCGTCAGGCCGATGGCATAGAAGATGCCGAGCGCCAGGCAGACCGTGCCCTGCCCGCGGATGAAGCCGGCAACCGCGGAATCGATGTCACGCGCGATCTCGCGCACGGCGCCCAGATGATCGCGCGGGATCCAGCCATCGACACGGGCAACCATGTGGTCCCAGTCCAGCAGCATGTAGAAGGCGACAACGGGTGTGACGACGAACAGGCCTGCGATGTCGACCAGCGCCTTGCCGGAACTCCAGATCGACTGCGCGAGCGTGGAAAGAAAGCCCGCGCCCTGAGTCAGAAGCGTGTTCACGCCTTCGCGGATGCCTTGCGGATCGGTGCCGAGAACGCGCCTGATCCATTCGGGATCGAAATTGCCGATCAGGTTCTGCAAGCTGGCGACGAGCGAAGGCAAACGCTCGATGAAACCGGTCAACTGGGTGGCCAGCACCGGCACCACGACCATCAGCGCCAGCAGGAAAGCGACGATGAAGCCCACCAGAATGACAATGGTCGCGGTCAGGCGCGAAAGGCCCATCCTTTCCAGCCGGTCCGCCACCGGATCGAGGAAATAGGCCAGCGCCATGCCGGCGACGAAGGGCAGCAGGATGGAGCGGAAGACATAGAGAAAACCGAGAAAGGCAACGAAGAAGAGCAGCCAGAAGACGGCCTGACGGCGCAGCGCGGCGCCGGCCTGTGCAGCCGCCGCGTCCTCGGCGTCGATATCAGTTGTCTTCTTCGCGCGCGCCATTTCCGCTCATGTGCTGGAGCCAGGTGAACAGATAGGCCGCGGCGGAAGCGCCGGTCAAGAGCGCGGTCACGGTGATGAGGCCGGAGCGCAGCCATTCCGGCCCCGGCGCGAACGCCATTTCGCCCAGGGCCACGATGGCGAGGAGAATCTGGGCAAGCGTGTTCGCCTTCGAAACGAAGAGCGGCTTGACCTGGACCGGATGCCCCATGACCGCCGACAGCGTGACAGCGCCAACGATCATCGCATCGCGGCTGACAATGCCGATGACGAGCCATTGGGGCAGTTCGCCGATGAAGCCGAGCACGACAAAGACGCTGACAAGCAGGAGTTTGTCGGCCAGCGGGTCGAGATAGGCGCCCAGTTCGGATCGCTGATCGAAGTGGCGGGCGATGAAGCCGTCCACACCGTCGGAAATGCCGGCCAGCACGAAGCCGGCCAGCGCCAGCATCATCTCGCCTTCCAGCATGGCGTTGATGATGAAGGGCACAAGCAGGAAGCGCAGCACTGTGATGATATTGGGTATGGTCACGCGGGTGCCCGCCGTTTATTGCGCATGGCTGAAATGTGGGCGTCCACAGGCCGCTTGGCAAGCCGGGTGGAGCGAAGACGCGAAACCGCGGGAAAACGGGCCTTCGGCGCCACCGCTGCCGCGCGGCCGTTCTTGCGGCCCTGCCCCGTTTCATGCCAAGAGCGGGCTCTACACGCCAACAATCGCGGAAGACGCCATGAGCGAGAAGAAGAACGGCCTTTCCTATGCCGATGCAGGTGTCGATATCGACGCCGGCAACAGCCTGGTGGAGAAGATCAAGCCCATGGTGCGCTCCACCCGCCGCCCGGGCGCCGATGGCGAGATCGGCGGCTTTGGCGGTCTGTTCGATCTCAAGGCGGCCGGCTTCACCGACCCGGTGCTGGTGGCGGCCAATGACGGTGTCGGCACCAAGCTGAAGATCGCCATCGGTGCGGACAAGCATGACACGGTCGGCATCGACCTGGTGGCCATGTGTGTCAACGATCTCGTTGTGCAGGGCGCCGAGCCGCTGTTCTTCCTGGACTATTTCGCGACCGGCAAGCTGGACCCGGACCAGGGCGCGGCCATCGTGGCGGGCATCGCGGAAGGCTGCCGCCAGGCCGGTTGCGCGCTGATCGGCGGCGAGACCGCCGAAATGCCGGGCATGTATGCGGGCGGCGATTATGACCTCGCGGGTTTCGCCGTGGGCGCGGCCGAGCGCGGCGCGCTGCTGCCCTCGGGCCATGTGATGGAAGGCGATCTCATCCTTGGCCTTGCCTCGTCGGGCGTGCATTCCAACGGCTATTCGCTGGTGCGCAAGATCGTTGAGAAGAGCGGGCTTTCATGGTCCGATCCAGCGCCGTTCGCCGATGGCAAGTCGCTGGGCGAAGCGCTGCTGGAGCCGACGCGCATCTATGTCAGGCCGCTGCTGGAGACGATCCGCGAAGTCGGCGCCATCAAGGCACTGGCCCACATCACGGGCGGCGGGTTCACCGAGAACATCCCGCGCGTGCTGCCGGAGCATTTTGCCGCCGAGATTGACCTCGACGCCTTCGAGGTGCCTGCGGTCTTTTCGTGGCTGGCGGAACAGGGCGGCGTGGCCGCGCGCGAAATGCTGCGCACCTTCAATTGCGGCGTCGGCATGGTGGCCGTGGTCGAGGCCGACCAGGCCGCGCAGGCCATCGCCGTGCTTCAGCGCGAGGGCGAGCACGTGGAAATCATCGGCCGGATCGTGCCGCGCCGGGACCAGGGCGTCATCTATTCCGGGACGCTCGACCTGTGACCACGTCTTCGCGCAAGCGCACCGCCGTGCTCATTTCCGGGCGCGGCTCCAACATGACGGCGCTGATCGGCGCTGCGATGGATCCGGCCTTTCCCGCGCAGATCGTTCTTGTCGTTTCCAACAAGGCGGATGCCAAGGGGCTTGAAACCGCGCGCCAGGCCGGCATCGAGACCAGGGTCATCGCCTATCGCGACCATGGCAGCCGCAAGGCCCATGACGCGGCCATCGACGCGGCGCTGCGCGAGGCGCATGTCGAGATCGTGGCGCTGGCCGGTTACATGCGTCTGCTCACCCCGGATTTCGTGCGCGCCTGGCAGGGACGCATGATCAACATCCACCCTGCCTTGCTGCCGCTGTTCAAGGGGCTGGATACGCATCAGCGGGCGCTGGACGCCGGTGTGCGGGTTCACGGCTGCACCGTCCATTTCGTCACGCCGGACATGGATGGCGGCCCGATCATCGCGCAGGCGGCCGTGCCCGTGGAAACGGGCGACACCGAAGAAACGCTGGCCGCCCGCGTGCTGGAAGCCGAGCACGCCACCTATCCAAGGGCGCTGGCGATGGTGGCACGCGGCGAGGTGCGCATGGGCGGCGACGGCAAGGCGATTTTCCGGACCTGAAGCGCAAACCGCCGCCTTGCCTGCTGACAACAGGCTGTCAGCATGGGCATGCTATCGCGACATCGTTTCACCAGTGAACGGATCGGCGGACATGCTCCAATTGCTTACCTTCGCACCCGCAGGCGGTGTGCGCTGCCCCTCTCCCTTCGGGCTCAAGGCCGAGGCGCTTCTGGCCATGTCGGGGCTGGAATTCGAAACCAGGCCCGGCCTGCCGATGAAGAGCCCGACGGGCAAGCTGCCGGTGCTGGTCGACGGCAGCCGGACCATTGCCGATTCAAGCCTCATCCAGCGCTATCTGGAAGACGTGAAAGGCGTTGATTTCGATGGCCGTCTCAGTGGCCGGCAACGCGCGATCGCAATGGCGTTCCGCCGCATGTTGGAGGAACATCTCTATTTCGCCCTGGTTCACTCGCGCTGGATCATGGCGCGGGAAACAACCTGCGACCTGTTTTTCGGCAAGGCGCCGTGGCCGGTACGCCGCTTCGTCTTTCCCATGCTGGTTCGCCGAATCGCCCGCGACCTGAAAGGACAGGGACTGGGCCGCCACCCGGCAGATGAAATCGCCCGTTTCGGTGTGAGCGATCTCCAGGCCATCGAGACGGCCATGGACGGACCGTTCTTTTTCGGGGACCAGCCCTGTTCCCTGGATGCTTCGCTCTATGGCGCGCTGGAGAATATCGTGAGCGTGCCTGTGGCCTCGCCATTGCAAACCTTCTGCCAGGGATCGGGCAAGGTCGCTGCGTTTCTGGATGCGTTTCGCGCACAGGTGCTCGACGGGCGCCAGCCGTGAGACGTGTCACGCCGCCCTCAGCCACACCTTCGTGTCATGGAAGGCCGCGCCGCCATAGGGCGCGACGGAATCGGCCCCTGTCAGCACGTTGATGCCCTCGCCACGCTCGTGGGCGGAATTGGGCCAGATGCCCTCCGCGATCACCACGCCGCGCTTCACGCCTTCAGAAAGGCGGGCGTGCAGGACCACCTCGCCGCGCGCATTGCCGATCTCGACACGCGCGCCATCGGCTATGCCCAAGGCCGCCGCATCGTCCGGATGAAGCATCAGTTCCGGCCGGCCTTCGCGCTGGCTGGAGCCGGGCGTTTCGGTGAAGGTGGAATTGAGGAACTGGCGCGCCGGCGACGTGGCAAGGCGGAAGGGATGGGCTTCGTCGGCCGACTCGATGGCCGTGAAATGATCCGGGAAGGCTGGCAGGTCGCCATGCGGACCCAGCAGTCCCACCGATTTCGGCGGCCTGTTCGGCGCGATCGTGCCTGTCCAGTCCGGCCGGAAGCGGAACCTGCCATCGGGAAAGGCAAAGCCGTTCAGGTAGTGGCTTTCCTCGAAGGACGGCTGCATGTCGGCCCAGCGGCGCTCGCACAGATCCTCGTAGGTGCCGAGACCGCGCTTCTGCAGCATGGCGGTGATCAGTTCGCGCTCCGTCTTGCCGAAACCCGGCAAGTGAGCGACGCCAAGGCGTTTCGCCAGTTCGTTGATGACGAAATGGTTGGAGCGCGGCCCTTCCGGCGGATCGACGAGTTTCGGACCGGGAATGATGTGCTGGTTGCCGCCGCCGCGATAGATGTCGTCATGCTCCATGAACATGGTTGCGGGCAGCACCACATCGGCCAGTTTCGCGGTATCCGTCATGAACTGCTCGTGCACGCAGACGAAGAGGTCGTCGCGCATCAGCCCCGCGATCACCTTGCGCTGTTCGGGCGCGACATTGGCCGGGTTGGTGTTCTGGATGAAGAGCGCCCCCACCGGCGGCCCTCCGTTCAGGCTCGCTTCATCACCGGTCAGGACACGGCCGATCTTCGACTGGTCGAGATGGCGGATCTTCGGGTCCATCAGTTTCGTGCCGGTGATCTCGCCATTGTCGAGCCGGAATATGCCGGAATTGGAATGGAAGGCGCCGCCGCCCTCGTGTTTCCAGCTTCCGAGCACCGTCGCCAGCGACGCGGCGGCATGCATGGCCACCGTTCCGTTGCGCGAGCGCGTGAAGCCGTAGCCTAGGCGGAAATAGCTGCGCTTCGTGCTTCCCACGAGCCGGGCGAAAGCCTCGATCTCGGCGACCGATAGCCCGGTGATGGCCGCGGCCCATTGCGGCGTGCGCGATTGAAGATGTGATTCAAGGCCGGCCGGATCATCGCTGAATTCATTGAGATATTCGCGATCCGCGTAGCCATCGCGGAAGGCGACATGCATGACCGCGCATGCCAGGGCGGCATCGGTGCCGGGCTTCAGCACAAGACCCATGTCGGCCTGCCTGACGGTCGGATTGTCGTAAATGTCGATGACGACGATCTTCGCGCCGCGCTCCTTGCGCGCCCTGACCGCGTGGGTCATCACGTTGACTTGCGTGGCCACCGCATTGGTGCCCCAGATGACAACGCAATCGGCCTTGGCCATCTCGCGCGGATCCGGGCCGCGCAGCGCGCCCGTGCCGGCAACAAACCCGGTCCATGCGGGGTTGGTGCAGATGGAATCGAACTGCCCGGACCATTTCATGGCGTGGCGCAGGCGGTGGATTCCGTCACGCTGCACCAGGCCCATCGTGCCGGCGTAAAAATAGGGCCAGACCGATTCGGACCCGTCGCGCCGCGCGGCTTCGGCCAGCCGTTCGGCCACGAGATCGAGCGCGCCATCCCAGCTTGCCTCCTTCCACTGCGCGCCGCCCTTCGCGCCTGCGCGCACCAGCGGCCGGGTCAGCCGTTCCGGATGATGGATGCGCTCGGCATAGCGGGCCACCTTGGCGCAGATGACGCCGGCGGTGTAGGAATTCCCCCTGGCGCCATGGACGCGGCCAATGCGGCCATCCGCCCCGATCTCGACGTCGAGGGCGCATGTGGAGGGGCAATCGTGCGGGCAGGCCGAGTGGCCGATGCGAACGGGAATGTGCTGGTTCATACCGCCACACTAGCCGAAAGCGCATGGCCGGTGTAGGCGGGTATGCATGAAAAGCGGTGATGGCATCCATCACCGGAACAGGTGCAAAGCGGACATGAATTATCGCCACATCTACCACGCAGGCAATTTCGCCGATCTTCTCAAGCATGCCGTGCTGGCGCGGATCGTGGCGTATCTCAAGGGCAAGGACAAGGCATTCCGCGTCATCGACACCCATGCCGGCGCAGGGCTCTATGACCTGACGAGCGAGGCGGCGCAGAAAACGGGCGAATGGCAGGGGGGAATCGGGCGCATCCTGTCCGCCGGCCTGCCGGCGGAGGCATCCGGGCTTCTCGCCCCCCTGCTCGAGACGGTTCGCGCGGTGAATCCGGATGGCGGCATAACGCGTTATCCCGGCTCGCCTTTTCTCGTCCGCTCGCTCCTTCGCAAGCAGGACCGGCTGACCGCCATCGAACTGCATCCGCAGGATGCGCAGGCGCTCAAGGCCCTGTTTGCCGGCGACTTCCAGGTGCGGGTGATCGAACTGGACGGCTGGCTGGCGCCCGGAGCGCAATTGCCGCCGAAGGAAAAGCGCGGCCTCGTCGTCATCGATCCGCCGTTCGAGAAAGAGGGCGATTTCAGCCGTCTCGTGGACGCGCTCGAAACCGGATACAAGCGCTGGCCCGGCGGCACCTATGCGCTCTGGTATCCCGTCAAGGACCGAAGGGCCGTCAACGCCTTCCGTGCCGCCCTTGCCTCGTCCGGCATTGCGAAAATCCTCGACATCACCTTGTCGATTCGCGCGCCCTCGGCGGAGGCCCGCCTCGACGGCTCCGGCATGGTCGTCGTCAATCCGCCCTTCACCCTTGAGAGCGAAATGCGGACGCTGCTGCCCGCCATCGCCCCGCTGGTGGCAGAGGACGGCAAGGCGCGCTGGTCGGCCGACTGGCTTGCCGGCGAGTGAATCGGCGCGGGACGACGCCCGGGCATGCAACTGCGGCTTGACCCCTGAATGGCGGGATTCCAAACTGCCTGCGACTCTGGTCCGGCCCTTATTTTCTCAAAGCGAGGCGCATCCATGTTCCGTATGGCCACGAAACTCATCAGCGCGATCCTGCTTGCTGCCGCCTTCGGCGCGCCGGCACAGGCGTTCGACTTCATCGGCTTCGATGCGCGGTGCGACGATGCCCGCGTGCTCAAGACCATCTCGCGCAAGTTCGATTACCAGGTCCGGCATGTTCCGCACCTGCCCGACGTGAAGATCCTGTCCTTCCATCGCGTCCATGAGCGCTACCTCGTGCCGGCGTCCAAGGCCACGCACACGATGATCTCGCGGCGCTATTGCAAGGCCACCGCGCAGATGTCCGACGGGCATCGGCGCTCGGTCTGGTACATGATCGAGGACGGCATGGGCTTTGCCGGCAAGCTGGGAGACGGGGTGCAGTTCTGCGTCGCCGGGTTCGACCGCTGGAAGGTCTATAACGGATGGTGCCGCGTGGTCCGCTGAGGCCGGCATGCAGTTCCGGCTGACCGCCGCCACGGCCCTGCTGGCCGCGCTGCTGGGCGGATGCAGCGATGCCGGCGTGGACCGGACAACAACCGCGGCGAGTGCCTCCTTGGCACCGGAGGGGTTCGATTTCTACGTGCTCGCCCTGTCATGGTCGCCGTCCTACTGCGCGGCGGAGGGCGACAGGGCCGACCGCCGGCAATGCGGGCCGGGCGGGCCGACCGGATTTGTCGTGCACGGACTGTGGCCCCAGAAGGACAAGGGCTATCCCGCCCATTGCCGCTCCGATGAGCCGGACCGTGTGCCGCGCCAGTTGCTTTCCTCCGTGCGCGACCTGTTTCCGAGCGACGGGCTGGCCGCCCATGAATGGCGCAAGCATGGCACCTGTTCGGGGCTGTCGCAGCGCGGCTATTTCGACCTGACGCGGCAGGCGCGGGAGCGGGTGCGCATTCCGCGGGGGATCGGCGGTGGCACGATCAGTCCGAAAGAAGTGGAAAACGCCTTCATCCGGACCAACCGGGGCCTGGATGCGGACGAGATCGCGGTGGCCTGCGACGGGCGGCTGATGCGCGAGGTGCGGATCTGCCTTGACCGCTCGCTCGACTTCATCGCCTGCCCCGCGGTGGACAGCGCCGGCTGCCGGACGCCGCGTCTTGCCATGCCACGAAAACAGTAGACCTATCGCAATCGCCAACGAGGACGTCTTCATGCCGAAACTGCTTTATTCACCTGCCTCGCCCTATTCCGCCAAGGTGCGCATGGCTGCCGCGCTTGCCGGCTACGATCTGGATGCGGTTGTCGTCGACACCAATGCCAAGCCCGACCTGCTGACGGGCAACAACCCGCTGGGGAAGATCCCGGTCCTGCTCACCGACGATGGACGCGCGGTCCATGACAGCGCCATGATCCTGCAATTCATCAACCGCGAGAAACGCAACAGCATCTTTCCGACCAATGCGGCCAAACGCACGGACGCGGAAGTGACCGAAGCCACGGCTGACGGACTGATGGACGCACTTCTGGCCCATGTCTACGAGCGCCGGTTCCGGCCCGAGGAACTCGTCCACCAGCCGTGGCTCGACAAGCAATGGAGCAAGGCGACGCGCGCGCTCGACCATTTCAATGCCAATCCGCCGCGGCTGAGCGGCAAGCTGAATGGCGGGCATCTGGCCTTGCGCGCGGCACTTGGCTACGCGGCCCTGCGGTTTGAAGGCAAGTGGGAACGCGGGCGGTCCAAGCTGGTCCGATGGGCCGCGAAGTTCGACGAGAAATATCCCGAACTGGCGGCGCTGGCGCCCAGCAACTGACCTGTTGCCCTTCACCAAGGCAAAAAGCCCGGGATGCAGGCTGCATCCCGGGCTTTCGTCAACGATCGTGGCCAGCGATCAGAACTTCAGGCCAAGACCGACGGTGAAGCGGTTTTCGTTCGCGTCAACGGAGTTGGCGCCGGAACCGGTCTGGAAGGTATGCGAGCCGTAGTCCGTGTAGCGGTATTCACCGCGCGCAAACACGTTCTCGGTCACCTTCACATCGACACCGGCGCCAGCCGTCCAGCCGATCGCGGTTTCGGTATCGGAAACACCGCCTTCGGTGGCCTCGAGCTGCGCAGCAGCCGCACCGGCGGTGCCGTAAACCAGTGCGCGATCGTTCAACGCGACGCCGGCGCGGGCCCGCAAGGAGCCATCGACATTGGATTCGAGGCTGTTGGTGGCATTGCGGCCATCCACGTTGCCGCCGGAAACGTCGCCTTCGAGACCGTAGACGAACTGGCCGTTCTGCATGTTGAAGCCGCCAAAGGCGCCGGCGCGATAGCCGTCGATGTCATGGCCGTTCGGCGCTGCCTGCGAATGGTCGGCGCTGCCGGTGGCGTAGGAGCCGGTAATACCGGCATAACCGCCTTCCCAGCCAGCGGGAGCTTCTTCATAGACCGGGGCGGCGGGCGGTGCCGGCGGAGCCTCGCTGATGGCATCGGCCGCAAAGACCGGCGTTGCCATTGCGCCGAACGCGATACCGGCGGCCAGAGCCGCCGTGCGGGTCGAGATGATTTTCATGGTCATTGTCTTTCTCCTTTGCCGCCGTACAAACGCAACGCCGACGGCAGTGTTCCTGTGGGCCCGGCACCGGCTCCCGCATGGGAGGCAAGCGCGGGATGTCCCCTCGCCGGACAGGGGCAATCTCATCTGCGAATTTGTTCTAAGGAGACCGGGAAGGAGGAGATTTCCCGGCCTCAATGCGGCAAAAAAGCGATGTGTTGTTCGCGCAACAGGACGACAAATCGGCGCTCGGGGTTGGAGGGTCCGGGAGCGGCGCCTATATAGAGCCGGCAATTGCCGTTCCTTTGGATGTTCCATGATTCTCAGCTTTTTCATTCTGGCGGCGGGGCTCGTCCTGCTGGTGTTTGCCGGCGACTACCTGGTGCGCGGTTCTGTCGGCCTGGCTGAGAATCTCGGTATTTCGCCTCTCGTCATCGGCCTGACCGTGGTCGCGTTCGGTACGTCCGCGCCGGAGCTGTTCATTTCGACACAAGCCGCGCTGTCCGGGTCTCCGGGCATTGCCATCGGAAACGTGGTCGGATCGAACGTCGCCAATGTGCTGCTGGTCATCGGCCTGCCGGCACTCATTGCGCCGCTGGCTGCCACCGAACCGGGCCTCCGGCGCAACATGACCGTCATGCTGGGCGTGACCGCCGTCTATTTCTGGATGTCGATGAACGGCATCGTCGGGCGCCTGGAAGGGCTGGTCCTGTTCGCCATGCTTGCCGCCTATATCGGCTGGCAGATCCACATGGCGCGGGCCCGCAGGGAACCGCAAGACGACTATCACGAGGAAATCGGCGAGGCACCGCATGACAAGTACCGGATCGGGCTTTCCATTGTCGGCGGCCTGATCGGCCTGCCGGTGGGTGCGCAACTCACCGTCATGGGCGCCAGCGACATTGCCCGCGCCTTCGGCGTTTCGGACGAGGCGATCGGCCTGACCATCGTCGCCGTCGGCACGTCGCTGCCGGAACTGGCAACCACGCTGACCGCGGTGCTGCGCGGCTCAACGGCTGTCGCCATGGGCAATGTGGTCGGCTCCAACCTGTTCAACATCATGTGCATCCTGGGGATCACCGGCATGATCGTGCCGCTGTCCGTGTCGGATCGCATCATCGCCATCGACAATTGGGTCATGGCTGCGACGACGCTGATCCTCGCCCTGCTGGCCTATGCCCGCATGTCGGCCGGCCGGATCATCGGGGTAGTCATGGTGCTTGCCTATGCCGCCTATACATGGTCGATTTTCATCAGTTGAGGACAGGCATCATGGAGCAGCGGGGAACGGCACTCGTCACCGGCGGATCGCGGCGCATCGGCGCGGCCATCGCGCGCGACCTGGCCGCGCACGGGTTTGCGGTCGCCGTCCACTACAACAGCTCGCCGGGTGACGCGGAGGCGCTGGCCGAGGCGATCCGGTCGCAGGGCGGGCAAGCCGCCGCCATTGGCGCCGATCTCGAAGATGCGGGCGCAGCGGCGGGACTGGTGGCAAAGGCCGAGGCGGCGCTCGGCCCGGTGACGCTGGCAGTCAACAACGCGTCGGTCTTCCAGGACGATTGCGTGACCGATTTCGACCTCGACCAGTTCGAACGGCATTTCGCGGTTCACCTGAAAGCGCCATCGCTCATCGCCCGTGCCATGGGCGAACGGCTTCCGGACGGCGCGGAAGGGCTCATCGTCAACATGATCGACCAGCGCGTGCTTTCGCTGACGCCGCGCTTCTATTCCTACACGCTGTCGAAATCGGCGCTGTGGACAGCCACGCGCACCATGGCGCAGGCGCTGGCGCCGCGCATCCGGGTCAATGCCATCGGTCCCGGACCGACCCTGCCGAACGAGCGGCAGAGCCAGGCTGACTTCGACCGCCAGGTCGACGGGCTGATCCTGAAACGCGGCCCTGCGCTGGAGGAGTTTGGTGCGACCATCCGCTGGATGTGGGAAACCCCTTCGGTGACAGGCCAGATCGTGGCGCTGGACGGTGGCCAGCACCTGGCTTGGGAAACGCCTGATGTGGCGGGAATCGCGGAATGACCGGCGGGCGCAAGGCCGCCGGAATGGACGACATTGCCGGTTTCGATCCGCGGCTGGACGCGGAGACTGACGACCTTGCCGACGAGGCCGAGCCCATGGCGGATGCCGGCGACGGCGCGGCCGCCCTGCTTTCGGCCATCGAATGGTCCGATTCGCATGTGGAATTGCAGGGGGCGACAGGGGCCGAGGCGATCCAGCTTTACGTGAAGCATCTGCCCAACAGTCCCGGCGTCTACCGGATGATGAATGCGGCCGGGGACGTGCTCTATGTCGGCAAGGCACGCAGCCTCAAGAAGCGCGTCTCCAACTATGCGCAGGGGCGCGGCCATTCCAACCGCATCACGCGGATGATCGCCGAGACCGCGACGATGGAGTTCATCGTCACGCGCACCGAAACCGAAGCGCTGCTGCTGGAAGCCAATCTGATCAAGCGGTTGCGGCCGCGCTTCAACGTGCTGCTGCGCGACGACAAGTCGTTTCCCTATATCGTGCTGACGAAGAACCACGCCTCGCCCGGCATCTTCAAGCATCGCGGCGCCCGCTCGCGCGCGGCCGACTATTTCGGCCCGTTTGCTTCCGCCGGCGCCGTGGGGCGCACCATCAATGCACTGCAGCGGGCCTTCCTGCTGCGAACCTGCTCCGATTCGGTGTTCGACAGCCGCACGCGGCCCTGCCTGCTCTACCAGATCAAGCGTTGTGCCGGGCCATGCACGGGCGAGATCGGCGAGGCCGACTACCTGCGGCTTGTGGCCGAGGCCAAGGCCTTCCTTTCCGGCAAGTCGCAGACGGTGAAGGCGCAGATGGCCGGGGCGATGCAACAGGCGGCCGAGGACCTCGATTTCGAACGCGCCGCGATCTATCGCGACCGCCTGTCTGCGCTGTCCCATGTGCAGAGCCACCAGGGCATCAACGCGCAGAACACGGAAGAAGCGGACATATTCGCCATCCACCAGGACGGCGGGCAGACCTGCGTGGAGGTCTTCTTCTTCCGAACCGGACAGAACTGGGGCAACCGCGCCTATTTCCCGAAGGCGGACCCGGCGCTGGAAGCCGCGGAAGTGCTGGGCGCCTTCCTTGCGCAATTCTACGACGACAAGCCCTTGCCGCGGCTGATCCTGCTGTCGGAGGCAGTGGAGGAGCAGGCGCTGCTGGCCGAAGCGCTGACGGCGAAAGCCGGGCACCGTGTGCAGGTGAGCGTGCCGCAGCGCGGCGAAAAGAAGGATCTGGTCGATCACGCGGTGCAGAATGCGCGCGAGGCGCTGGGACGGCGGCTGGCCGAGACATCCTCCCAGGCGCGCCTGCTGAAGGGGCTGGCGGAGACGTTCAGCCTGCCGTCGGTGCCGCGCCGCATCGAGGTTTACGACAATTCCCACATCATGGGCACCAATGCCGTGGGCGGCATGATCGTGGCCGGGCCGGAAGGCTTCGTGAAGAACCAGTACCGCAAGTTCAACATCAAGGACGAGGAACTGACGCCGGGCGACGATTTCGGCATGATGCGCGAGGTGATGCGCCGGCGCTTTTCCCGGCTGGTCAAGGAACACGGCATTCCCGACCGCGCCGCCGAGGCCGCCGCCAGCAATCCGGGCGGCGAAGCGGACGAGGATGCAGCCTTCCCTGCCTGGCCCGATCTGATCCTGATCGACGGCGGCAAGGGCCAGATGAGCGCCGTGCGCGCCATTCTCGAAGACCTGGGCGTGGCGCAGGCGGTGACCGCCATCGGCGTGGCCAAGGGGGCGGACCGCGATGCCGGGCGCGAACGTTTCCACATGGAAGGCAAGCCGGATTTCTCGCTGCCGCCCCGCGATCCCGTGCTGTATTTCGTGCAGCGCCTTCGCGACGAGGCGCACCGCTTCGCCATCGGCTCGCACCGGGCGCGGCGCAAGAAGGAAATGGTGAAGAACCCGCTCGACGAGATCGCCGGTATCGGCCCGGCGCGCAAGCGCGCCCTGCTGCACCATTTCGGCACCGCCAAGGCGGTCTCGCGCGCCGCTCTGGAAGACCTGATGGCCGTGGACGGCATTTCGGAACAGACGGCGCAGACAATCTACAACCATTTTCACGAAAAAGGCTGATCCGGCCGGCAACCAGCCAGGGAAGCGTCGCAAACGCGGTTGACCGGCGGGCCCTCCTTCTGGTTTGACTGTCGCGGCTCAAGACTGGAAACTGGCTTCATGGCATCGCGCGCGTTCTCCCTTCCGAACATATTGACCTACGGCCGGATCCTGGCCGTGCCGGCCATTGTCCTGTGTTTCTTCATCGAGGGCCGGCTGCAATCGAGCGACTTCGCCCGCTGGGCAGCCTTCGCCATTTTCGCAGCGGCCTCGATCACCGACTTCTTCGACGGCTACCTGGCGCGCGCCTGGAAGCAGACATCCAATATCGGCCGCATGCTCGACCCGATCGCCGACAAGCTTCTGGTGGCAACATGCCTGCTGCTGCTTGCCGCCGATACCGACAAGACCATTGCCGGCTGGTCGCTCTGGGCGGCCATCATCATCCTGTGCCGCGAAATCCTGGTCTCGGGCCTGCGCGAATATCTGGCGGAACTGAAGGTTTCCGTGCCGGTCACGACGCTGGCCAAGTGGAAGACCACGATCCAGCTTCTCGCCATCGGCTTCCTGCTGGCGGGTCCGGCGGGCGACAAGGTTCTGCCCTACACGACCGAGACAGGCCTTGCCCTTCTCTGGATATCGGCCATCGTCACACTTTACACCGGCTACGACTATTTCCGGGCCGGCCTGAAACACATGATCGACGATTGAGACAACCCGAACGGCGGAGGACCAGCAGCCATGAGATTCGTCTATTTCGCCTGGGTGCGCGAACGCATCGGCAAGGAGAGCGAGGATATCGACCTGCCGGCGGAGGTCGTCACGGTGCGCGATCTGCTCGACTGGCTGAAGACGCGCGGGCCGGAATATGCCGGAGCGCTGGAACATTCCGATGCCATACGCGTGGCGCTGGACATGGAGCACGTGCACCATTCGGAGAAAATCGGCACGCCCTTCGAGATCGCGCTGTTCCCGCCGATGACCGGAGGCTGACGCCATGGCTGGCGCAGTTGAGCCGCTGGTGCGCATCCAGCGGGAGGATTTCGACATTCAGTCGGAAGTTGCTCGCCTGGCAGCGGGGCTCGGAGACGTGGGTGCCGTCGTCACCTTTACCGGTTATTGCCGAGACGAGGCCGGCAAGCTTTCCGCGCTGGAACTGGAGCATTATCCGGGCATGGCCGAAGCCGAGATCGCGCGCATCGCGGCGCAGGCCATCGAACGCTGGCCGCTGACCGGCCTGACCGCCATTCACAGGTTCGGCAGGATCGAGCCGGGCGGGCAGATCGTGCTTGTTGTCGCCGCATCGGCGCACCGCCAGGCAGCCTTCGATGCGGCCTCCTTCCTGATGGACTACCTGAAGACGCGGGCGCCTTTCTGGAAGAAGGAGCATCTGGCCGACGGATCGTCGGGGCATTGGGTGGACGCCAAGGAGGCCGATGACGCGGCCGCACGGCGCTGGGACGCCTGATATCCTGTTCAGGCCGTGAGCACACCGAGCGTGAAGGAGGCGTGCGAAACGGCGGTGAAATGGCAGGTTGCGGCCGCGGCGACGAAGCCGTGCCAGATGGCATTCTGGTAGGCCAGCGAATGCCAGACATGGAACACCAGTCCAGCCGTGTACAGCAGGCCGCCGGCGATGATCAGCACCGCATCCACCGTCGGCAGGGTCTGCATCATGGGCCAGACCAGCGCGACGCTGGCCCATCCCAGCCCGAGATAAAGCGGGATCGTGTAGCGGTCGCGATGCATACGGCCGAACATCTTGAGCGCAACGCCGGCCAGAGCGGCCAGCCAGATGAGCGCCAGCATGGTATGCGAAAAGACAGAGCCGATCAGCACCGTCAGCGGCGTGTAGGTGCCGGCAATCTTCAGAAAGATGGCAGCCTGGTCGAACCGGCGCAGCAGCGGCTTGAGCGGCGGATGCGGAATGAGATTGTAGGCCATGGAAAAGGCGAACATGGCGACCAGCGTGACCGCATAGACGGTGAGCGCCAGCCGGATGCCCGGCTCCAGGTAGATCGTTGCCAGCGCCAGCACCGCGCCGCCCGCAGCCAGACTGGCGGCGATGGCCACTCCGTGCACGATGCCGTCAGCGAGGATCTCGCGGGCCGTATATTCCCTGTGATCGAACACGCCTGCCTGCCGGTCGTTGTTGGTTCCGGTTCTCTTGCCCCATGATCATGTCATAAATCAGTGAAGCAATCGTAACGCGGCGGAAAGCCGCATCCGGACAACGAAAAGCCGGGCGCGGGGCCCGGCTTTCGCAGTCTCGTATCGGATGCCTGCGCAGGCAGTCCGTCACCCGTGGTCAGCCGACGATCTCGTTGCCGCCGAACCAGAAGGCGATTTCCTCGGCAGCCGTTTCCGGCGCATCGGAGCCGTGGACGGAATTTTCGCCGATGGACTGGGCGAAGGCCTTGCGGATCGTGCCCTCGGCGGCATCGGCCGGGTTGGTGGCGCCCATGACTTCGCGGTTCTTGGCAATGGCGTTTTCGCCTTCCAGCACCTGCACGATGGTCGGGCCGGAGGACATGAACTCGGTCAGTTCACCGAAGAAGGGACGCTCCTTGTGGACGGCATAGAACTGCTCGGCCTGACGGCGGCTCATCCACACGCGCTTGGAAGCGACGACGCGCAGGCCGGCATCTTCCAGCATCTTGGTGATGGCACCGGTCAGGTTGCGCTTGGTGGCGTCGGGCTTGATCATCGAAAAGGTACGTTCAATGGCCATGATGGTCCTCGGATCCGTTTGTTGTCTTGAAATGGCGCGGCGCCGCGGGCGCGGCCCGCAGCGCCGGTTCGCGGGCGCTATAGCGCGTCTGGATGAAAAACGAAAGACGCCCGCAACGCCGCCTCAGCCGCAGGCGGGAACCTGGCGCCCAAGCCCGTCATGCAGATCGAGGCAGCGGCCGAACCAATCGGCCACCGGATCGCCTTGCGGCAGGAATTCATGCGGGCAGACCACGCGGGCCCACTGGAACGCGCCAAAGACGATGTAATCGGCAAAGAGCGGGCCGGCACCGCCGATGAAAGCCTGCTTCTTCAGCGTGGCGCGCAGCGGATCGAGCGTTTTCGTGAACGCGGCCTGCGCCTCCTCGCCGGACAGACGCAGCTCTTCCAGCGGCTTGCCGAACTTGCCCTCGCGGTCGGCGCGGAACCATTCCCGGTCTTCCGGCGACAGGCAGTCGTGAATGTCCATGATGGCGACGCGCACAAGCTGCGGGTGGATGACCCATTGCGTCCAGCTTTCGACGAAGCGCGCGGTTGCGCGGCCTCCCTCCCCGCCGAACAGGCTCGGCCTGTCCGGATAGGCGTCTTCAAGATACTCGGCGATGGCGAAACTGTCCGCCACCACCTTGCCGCCGTCATTGATGACCGGCACCGTCTTCGATGCCCCGCCCTCGATTTTCGCCACTTCGGGAAAACGGGTCGGCACGCGGGTGAAATCCAGGCCCTTGTGGGCCAGCGACATCGCCGTCTTCCAGCAATGGGGGCTGAACGGGCGGGCGGCATCGGCGCCGACGAGATCGTAAAGCTGAATGGTCACTGTTCTGTCCCTCGCAATTCGTTATTGTGGCGACACTATTGCCACAGGCGGGGGACAAGGAAAGTGGACGCCAGACAAAATTTCCAGATGTTCGCGCATTACAATGCCTGGGCGAACGGGCGGCTCTACGATGCGGCCGGCGCGCTGGACGATGCGGCCTGGCGGCGCGATTGTGGCGCCTTCTTCAAGTCGATGATGGGCACGCTGAACCATATCCTCGTCGGCGACCGCGTCTGGATGAAGCGATTCACCGGCGAAGGCACCAATCCGCCTTCGCTGGACACGATCCTCTACGAAGACCTTGCCAGCCTGCGGGCCGCGCGTGAAGCCGAGGACCGGCGCATCCTCGCCTTCATCGACGGGCTGGACGACGCGGCGGTGGCCGGGCGTTTCACCTATACGACCATGACGGACCTCAGGACGGTCAGCCAGCGGCTTGCACCGGCGCTCAGCCATTTCTTCAATCACCAAACACATCATCGCGGGCAGGCGCACATGATCCTTTCGGTTCTGGGCGAGACGCCGCCGGGACTCGACCTGATCCAGTTCCACCGCGCGCCGGAAGGCAGGCGCTTCGCCTGACCCCTTGCGCCGCTCCCCCGCATCGGTCAAAAGCGGGCCATGCTGACGATATCCGACCTTTCGCTTCGCATTGCCGGACGCCTGCTCATCGACCATGCCACGCTGTCGCTGCCCGAAGGCGCGAAGGCCGGACTGGTGGGGCGCAACGGCACGGGCAAGACCACCCTTTTTCGCGCCATTGCCGGCGACCTGGCGCCCGAAACCGGCTCCATCCACCTGCCGAAAAACATGAGAATAGGCCAGGTGGCGCAGGAAGCGCCGGGTACGGACGAGCCGCTGATCGAGATCGTGCTGAAGGCCGACACGGAGCGCCTTGCCCTGATGGCGGAGGCGGAGACGGCGACCGATCCGCATCGCATCGCAGACATCCAGACCCGGCTAGCCGACATCCAGGCGCATTCGGCCGAAGCGCGTGCTGCCTCCATCCTGGCAGGGCTGGGCTTCGATGCCGAGGCGCAGAAACGCCCGGCGAAGAGCTTTTCCGGTGGCTGGCGGATGCGCGTCGCACTGGCCGCCGTGCTGTTCGCCGAGCCCGACCTGCTGCTGCTGGACGAGCCGACCAACTATCTCGACCTTGAAGGCACGCTGTGGCTGGAGACCTATCTTGCCCGCTATCCGCACACCGTTCTGCTCATCTCGCACGACCGTGACCTGCTCAACCGGGCCGTCAATTCCATCGTCCATCTCGATCAGCAGAAGCTGACCTTCTGGCGCGGCGGCTATGACCAGTTCGAGCGCCAGCGGGCCGAGAAGGCGATCCTCCAGGAAAAAAGCCGGGAGAAGCAGGAAGCCAAGCGCAAGCACATGGAAAGCTTTGTCGAACGCTTCCGCGCCAAGGCTTCCAAGGCGCGCCAGGCGCAAAGCCGGCTCAAGGCGCTGGAGCGCATGGCCCCCATATCGGCAGCCGTGAACGATCATGTCGCGCCGATCCGCTTTCCCGAGCCGGAAAAACGCGCTGCCTCGCCGGCCATTGCAATCGACGGCGGTTCGGTGGGCTATGTGCCCGGCCAGCCGGTTCTCAAGCGGCTTTCGCTACGGATCGACGCCGACGACCGGATCGCGCTGCTGGGCGCCAATGGCAATGGCAAATCCACCTTCGCCAAGATGATCGCCGGACGGTTGCAACCGGAAACCGGATCGATCACGCTGTCGCCCAATCTGAAGGTGGCCTTCTTCGCCCAGCACCAGATGGACGACCTGCGGCCAGACGACAGCCCGGCCGACCACGTGCGCGCGCTGATGCCGAAAGAGCCGGAGGCCCGCGTGCGCTCCCGCGTGGCACAAATGGGGCTGGCGACGGAGAAGATGGATACGCCGGCCAAGAACCTCTCGGGTGGGGAAAAGGCGCGGCTGCTGATGGGACTTGCCGCCTTCGACGGCCCGAACCTTCTGATCCTCGACGAGCCGACCAACCATCTCGACATCGACAGCCGGCAGGCGCTGATCGAGGCGCTGAACGATTTTCCGGGCGCCGTGATCGTGATCTCGCACGACCGGCACCTTGTCGAAGCCACCGCCGACCGGCTCTGGCTGGTGCATGACGGCGGCGTCAAACCCTATGACGGCGATCTCGACGACTACCGCCAGTTCATCACCGGCGCGGCCAGGGCGGCAGGCGAGGCGAAGAGGCCGAAGGAAGACGGCCCCGCCGCCGTCTCCAAGGCGGACCAGCGGCGCGAGGCGGCGCAGAAGCGCGAGCAACTCAAGCCGCTGGCAAGAAAGATCAAGGAAACCGAGACCTTGATGGAAAAGCTTGGCAAGCGGATTGCGTCCATCGAAACCGAATTGGCCGACCCTTCGCTCTATGAGAAGAACGCGAAGAAGGCCGCCGATCTGGGCAAGGAACGGGCTGACCTGACCGCGAAACTGGCGCAGACCGAGGAAAGCTGGCTGGACATGTCCGCGCAATACGAGGAGGCAATGGCGGGGTGACGATACGCATGACCGCAGACGGCGCGGTGACGACCGTCACCATCGACCGGCCGGAGGCGCGCAATGCCGTCAACCCGGCCATGGCCTCGGCGCTTTACGAGGCGTTCCTTGCCTTCGAGGCGGATCAGAGCCAGCGCGTGGCGATCCTGACCGGGGTTCCGGGCGCCTTCTGCGCGGGCTTCGACCTGAAGGCGGCCGCCCAAGGGATGGATGCCGACTGGTTTTCGCGTCACGTCATCGGCGAGGATTGGGACAATCCGGCGGCCGACCCGCGGCCCGGTCCGATGGGGCCGACGCGGCTGATGCTGTCCAAACCGGTCATTGCCGCGATTTCGGGCCCGGCCGTTGCTGGCGGCATGGAACTGGCGCTGTGGTGCGACCTGCGGGTGATGGAGGAAAGCGCCTATATGGGCGTCTATTGCCGGCGCTGGGGGGTGCCCTTGATCGATGGCGGCACGGTGCGCCTGCCGCGCATCGTTGGCCAGGGCCGCGCCATGGACCTGATCCTGACCGGGCGACGGGTGGATGCGGACGAATGCCTCGCCATCGGGCTTGCAACCACTGTCTGCGCCGATGGTTCGGCGCTGGCGACGGCGCTGGAACTGGCGCAGACGCTGACGCGCTTTCCGCAGGCGACCATGCGCGCCGACCGGATGAGCGCGCTGAACCAATGGGGCAAGGAGCCGGCGCAAGCGCTGGCCAACGAGTGGCGCAGCCTGGACACCTTCACCCGCGACGGCGTCGCCGGGGCTGCGCGTTTCTCATCCGGCAAGGGCCGTGGCGGCGATTTCGGCGAAATCTGAAACCGCCTTCCCTCTCCGGCAATCCATCTTCGGCGGGCACTGGACATGAAGCCGTCTTCGGCTATGTCTTTGCCCCTGGGCAAATCCCCTTCACGATCAGGATACAGAACCGATGAAAATGAATCCGCTCGGCCGGACCGGCATCGCCATTTCCGAAATCTGCCTCGGCACCATGACCTGGGGCGAGCAGAACAGCGAAGCGGACGGCCATGCACAAATGGATCATGCCGTCGAACAGGGCATCAACTTCTTCGACACCGCGGAAATGTACCCGACCAACCCGATCCGCGCCGAGACGGCGGGACGAACCGAGGAGATCATCGGCTCATGGCTGAAGGCGCGCGGGCGGCGTGACGACATCGTCATCGCCACCAAGATCGTCGGCAAGGGCAACAAGACGGTGCGCGATGGTGCGCCCGCCAATGCCCTGACCATTCGCGAGGCGGTGGAAAACAGCCTGAAGCGGCTCGGGACGGATCATATCGACCTCTACCAGATTCACTGGCCCAATCGCGGCTCCTATCATTTCCGGCAGAACTGGGCCTACGCGCCCTGGAAGCAGGACAAGGCGCAGGCGCAGGCCGACCTTGAAGAGACCGTGGCCACGGCAGACGCATTGGTCAAGGAAGGCAAGATCCGCGCGCTTGGCGTTTCCAATGACACGGTCTGGGGCGTGGCGAAGATGCTGGAGATCGCGGAGCGCAGCGGCGGACCGCGCGTGGCTTCGGTGCAGAACGAGTACAACCTGATGTGCCGCCTTTTCGACACCGACTGGGCCGAGCTTTCGCACCACGAGGATGTGGGCCTGCTGACCTACTCCCCGCTGGCTGCCGGCATCCTGACTGGCAAGTATCTCGACGGTGCCATTCCGGCCGGCTCGCGCCGCTCGATCACGGACAATCTCGGCGGGCGCTGGCAGGCGCAT
Organism: Zhengella sp.; assembly: GCF_041397485.1. NCBI lineage: Bacteria > Pseudomonadati > Pseudomonadota > Alphaproteobacteria > Hyphomicrobiales > Notoacmeibacteraceae > Zhengella > Zhengella sp. The sequence goes on from NZ_JAWKWO010000001.1 coordinate 445,155, forward strand.
GCCATTCCGGCCATGGAGGCCTATGTCGGGCTGGCACGCGAGTGTGGCCTCGACCCCGCGCAGATGGCGCTCGCCTGGTGCCTGGCCAAGCCCTTCATGGCTTCGGTCATCATCGGCGCAACCTCGATGGAACAGCTCAAGACCAACATCGCCGCCAAGGACGTGGCGCTTGGCGCGGACGTGCTGGAGCGGATCGACGCCATCCACCGGCACTATCCGATGCCGTTCTGACCAGCGTGCCTCGGAAACAGGGCAGCCAAAGTGCCGCGCCCGAAGACACGGGCGCGGCTTTTCCGGCTGGCAGATTGCTACCGCCTGGCCTCGCAATACTGCATCCGGCCATTGACCTGCACATAGCAATCGCGGACCAGCACGACGCCATTGGCCGTGTTCATGCGCCGGATATCGCAGGAACAATCCGGCCGTGGCGCCTCCCTTTGGGCGGTCGGACAGGGCGCGGCAGTGCAGTTGGACCGTCTGTCGGACCCGTTGCCGGTATCCGGCCCACCCTGATTTCCGGCATTTGCCTGGGCGAACGCGGCCGTGGCAAAAAGCAGCGCTGCACCCGCCAAGGCCAAGGTGGCGGCGAACCGGCCGGATGTGTGAAGACTGGATTGACGTGACATAGCAACCTCCGTGGTTGCCCCTCCGCATCCCGTATTATGCCACAAATGGCCGTGCATCTGTGCGCCAAATCACAAACAGGCGGTTCAAGAGCGCGCCGGGCGGATGGCAGCCACGCCAGGACCGGCAGGGGCGCCCGCGTCAGCCCCTGCCCCATTTGCGCCGTTGCGGCTCCACTGGCGGACGCTTGCGGCGTCTGAACGCCAGGACGAAGCCGATGAAGCCCAGCGCGGCGGCGATGAAGCCTGCCGGCTGGACGCGCTTGTCCCAGGCCAGCGCGTTGCGGCGCAGGACAAGGTCCAGCGTCTTCATTTCGATGGCCTGATTGCCTGCCGGAGCGAAGGTGAAGGTATATTCGTCGGTAATGCGTGGCTCCAGCGTTCCTGCCGAGACACGGTAGACCTGTTCGGAGGACAGGCCCGCATCCTCGCGGTTGGCCTGAGCCGGGGCGAAGTCGAGCCGCTCCGTGCGTTGCGTTCCGCCAGCGCTCGCGATGGTCAGGTCGATGACAGTGCGGTCGGACGCCAGGATGCGCTGCGGCAGCGCGGTCAGATCAACGAGGACACGCACCGGCGCGTCCACCGGCGAGACGATCACGCGCGCCGGCGTGAAGCCCGTTTCGCGGTCGTAAACCCGAATGGTGCCCAGTTCGGTGCCGGAGAAATTTTCCACGGCCCAGGGATAGCCGACCGCCGCGCCCAATCCGGCGAGCATGACCAGAAGAAAGATGAAGCGAAGCATGCACGTTTCCCCCGGTCGCTCAGGCCGGCTTGTGCCAGACGGAAAATTCATGCGCGATCCTGCGATCCGGGCGCAGGATGTCGAAATGCTCGCGATGCTCCTCGACAAGGCCGAGCCCGGCGAAGGCTCCGGTTTGCGACGGCATCAGCGGCCAGGGCGGCCCCTCATGGGCGCTGCCTTCCGGACGCAGGCGCGTATAGACGAGCAACCGCCCGCCCGGCCTTACCAGAGCGGCCACCGCTTGCGAGAATGCCTGCTGCATGGCCGGCGGCACGGACTGGATGGTGTAGCATTCGTGGACAAGGTCGAAACCGGCGATCCATTCAGGCGGCGGCGACAGCAGGTTTGCCGTCTGATAATCGACTGCGCTTCCGGGAAACCGCCGTCTCGCCCATTCCACCGCCTTCTCCGAAAGGTCGAAGGCCGTGGTGGCATAGCCGGCCGCGGCCAGCGCCTCGGCATTGTCGCCCAGACCGCAGGCGATATCGATGGCGGTGCGGCCATTACCGGGATGGGCTGCCAGCCACTCCAGCAGCTTGTCCTTGGGCTTAAGGTCGGCCCATGGCACGGCCGCTTCGTCGCCGCCGGCCATGGCATAGACCTGATCGAAGAAGGCCTTGCGTTCGGAAACCGTTGCGCCGGCATCGCGGTCCAGCGGATCGATACGCGCCTTCATGGCCTCGCGCCGGCTGCGGAAATCGTCGGGACTGTCTGAGCTCATGCCTTCTTCACCCATCGCCGTTCCGGCGTCTGCTGCCAATAAGTCAGGTCGTGGCCGGCGGCCTTTTGTGCCTTCCATTGCGCACGAGCGTGGTTCAACTGGTCAGGATCATGGCCATCGAACATGAAGACGCCGCGCTCATAGCCGGAAAGATCGGGCGGCGTTGCGCCATCGACAAGAAAGCGAATCGTCGCGCCGTTCGGGTTGTTCGCGCCGCATGTCAGCACCACCGGGTTTTCGGCGGCGTGTTCGGCGCGATCCGTCGCATGGGCCAGGAAGCTTTCGTCCCTGTAGGTCCACAGGTGAAGATCCAGCCCGTCGCGCCGCTCTTCAGTCCCGGTCTGGATCACCACGTTCCAGCCACGTTGCAGCGAGCGCTCCAGAAGGGCGGGCAGCGCCTCCTCGAGCGTCGATTCGGTCAGGTGATAGAAAAGAACCTCGGCCATGGAGACTATATGGGACAGCGGGACACCGGCTTGCAACGGCGCAGGCTTGTCCGCTGCCTTGCCCGCGCCGTTTTTTCACACGATATCTGGCGCCATGAAAATCGCCACCCTGCCCGCGCTGATGCTTGCAGCCGTCCTGCCCGGCTCCCCTGCCCTTGCGCAATGCGTGCAACAGGGAAGCAAGGGCGTGACATGCAGCACGATCCGGCCGATCGCTCCCGATCCGGATGCCATGCTGAAGACAAGGGTTCCGCGCCTGGAGACGCACAAGCCGGTTGGCGTGGAGCGGACGCTGAGCGAACAGGTGGAAGACCTGGCGAAAGACCTGCGCGAGATCAAGCCGAAGCCGCAGGTGGCATTTCCCGATGTCCCGACGGCGTTCTGACAGGGCTACCGCCCGCTCCTGCCGAACCACATGCGCGCCATCAGCCGGTCCTTGCGGCCGAACTGATGCCAAAGCGCTGCCGCCACGTGGGCAAGGACCAGGACGCCGAGCAGCTTTGTGAGAACAGCATGGCCATAGCGCGGCGAATAAGCCCAGAAATCCGCCGGCAGCGGCTCGCCATTGGCGAAGAACACGATGCCCGGCAGCCCGGCAAGAGCCGAAATGCCGATGCCCGACAGCGCCACAAGGACAATGAGCGCATAGAAGGCGCGGTGCGTCCACACGCCGATGCGGTCGAGCACGGGATTGCCGGTGGAGGCGTGGCCGGGCCGGGGCGTGCGCAGCCGGACGACAAGGCGGACGAGCACGAGCAGCAGCAGCAACAGTCCGAAGATCATGTGCCCGCGCAGCGCGTCGATCTTGCCGGGATCGCTGTTGGGCGTTTCGGCCAGGACAGCACCGCCCATGACAAGCGCGACGACAATCATCGCTGCCATGATCCAATGCAGCGCGACAAGTACGGGGTGGTAGCGGGTCGGCAGGTGCATGGCATCGCTCCTTTCAGGGTGTCATGGCAAGCGCACAGGGCTTGCACAATACAAGCAAAGCCCACATAATATTTACATGGAAACAGATTACATGGAAAATGATGGTTTGCAAGCCCCCCGCTCGCTGGGCCGGGCGCTCAATTTCACCGCTGGCGCGGCGACGGCCATGTGCCAGGCCATGCTGTCCAGGCACGATCTGACGCTGGCACAATGGGTGGTGCTGTCAGCCCTATGGCGCCGCGACGGGCTGTCAGTCGGCGATCTTGTCCGCTACACCGGCAACAACGCGCCGGCGATCTCGCGCATTCTGGACAGGATGGAGCAGAAGGATTTGGTGCGCCGGGAAGCCAATGCCGGGGACCGGCGCGCAATCCATGTCCGCCTCGGCCCGGCAGCCGGGAAGCTGACGCACTTGCGCGATTTCTGGGAGGAGGTGAACGCGCGCCTTCTCGACGGTTTCACGGCGCAGGAAACGCAATTGCTGTTCAGCCTGCTTGAACGCGCCGAGGCCAATGCGCGGCGCCACCAGGACGCCACGCATCGCCAGGACGGGACGTAAGCCCTATTTCTCGTAGTGCTCGCGCACCAGGCGATCGAGCAGGCGCACGCCGAAACCGGATGCCCAGCCCTTCGAGATTTCGCTGGACGGCGAGCCCATGGCCGTGCCGGCGACATCGAGATGCGCCCAGGGCGTATCGCCGACGAAACGTTGCAGGAACTGGGCGGCGGTGATGGAGCCGGCCCAGCGGCCGCCGATATTCTTCATGTCGGCGTTCTTGGAGTCGATCAGCTTGTCGTATTCCGGCGCCAAGGGCATGCGCCAGACTTTCTCGTCGGTCTCCCTGCCCGCGGCATGAAGCCTCTCGGCCAGTTCGTCATTGTTGGAGAACAAGCCGGCATGGTCATGGCCGAGCGCGACGATGATGGCGCCGGTCAGCGTGGCAAGGTTGATCATGAAGGCCGGCTTGAAGCGGTCATTGACGTAATGCAGCGCATCGCAGAGCACCAGGCGGCCTTCGGCATCGGTGTTCAGCACCTCGATGGTCTGGCCCGACATGGAGGTGACGATGTCGCCGGGACGCTGCGCATTGCCGTCGGGCATGTTTTCCACAAGGCCGATCACGCCAATGGCATTCACCTTGGCCTTGCGCGCCGCCAAGGCATGCATCAGGCCGGTGACGGCGGCCGCACCACCCATGTCGCCCTTCATGTCCTCCATGCCGGCGGCCGGCTTGATGGAGATGCCGCCGGTGTCAAACACCACGCCCTTGCCGATGAAAGCAACCGGCTGATCCTTGGACTTGCCGCCGTTCCACTGCATGACAGCCAGGCGCGGCGGGCGAACCGAGCCCTGGGCGACGCCCAGAAGCGCGCCCATGCCAAGCTTCTTCATCTCCTTCTCGGTCAGGATTTCCACCTCGACCCCGAGTTCTTCCAGCGCCTTCGCCTTGCCGGCGAATTCCTCCGGCCCGAGAATGTTGGCCGGCTCGTTCACCAGGTCGCGGGCCAGCATCATGCCGTCGGCCAGGGCTTCGGCGTCGGCCCACGCCTTCTTCGCGGCCGAAGGATCGGCGCAATGCACGGTCACTTTCGCGGCCTTGTCCTTCTTGTCGCCCTTCTTCGTCTTGTACTTGTCGAAGGTGTAGGCGCGCAGCACCATGCCCATGGCCAGTTCGGCCACCGCCTCCGGTGCCATGACGCCATCGGGAAGGTCTGCGATCACGGCGATTTCACCGGCCTTTCCGGCGGCCCCCATGGCAGCCCCGCCGATACGCGACCAGGCACTGCCCTTGCGCTCGTCCGGCTTGCCGGCACCCACGAGCGCGAGGCGCGAGAAGCCGGGACCGGAGGGGGCGAGAATTTCCAGCGAGGCAGCCAGCTTGCCCTTGAATTCGGCATCTCCGGCCGCCCGCGCGGCAACGCCGTCCGGATCGCAGGCGAGCGCCGATTGCGACAGCGCGGCATCTTCGCCGGCCAGAAGAATGACGGCCCCCTTCTCGGGAACAGACATTTTCGCGAACTTGATGGAGGGGCGAGAAGACATGACAACTCCGGTTTTTCGGGGAATCTGGATGACAAGCGCCTGATCTTGGGCGTTTTGACGCGATTGGCAAGGCTGGACGCGTGTGCAACTCTTCGTTAACCGCGTTTCTTGGCCCTTTTTTAGCCAAGCTTCGCCCATTAAGAGAGACGGTCGGACACAGCGGCAAGCGGTGCCGTTCGCAGGCGATGCGACAGGGGACCGGCGTTTACGCATCGGCCGACAGGGATACGGGATGACGCTCAACATCATCGAACGATACCTGCTGCGGCGAATGACGTCGGTCTTTCTGGCGGCCACGATCTCGACGCTGACGATCGCCTGGACAGTGCAGGTGCTCAACCGCATCAACCTGGTGACCGATACCGGCCAGTCGGCGCTGGACTTCCTTCAACTGGCGACGCTCATCCTGCCCAATGTCGTGCCGGAAGTGATGCCGATCGCTGTCGCCATCGGCGTCGCCCATGCGCTGACCACGATGAACACCGATTCCGAACTCGTGGTAATCAATGCGGCGGGCACATCCCGCGTGACGCTTGCTAAACCGGTGCTCGTGCTGGCAGGCGCAGCCTGCATCGCGACCTTTCTTGTTCACAACGTCGTCGCGCCGATCACCCGCGAAACGGTGCGCGAAATGATCGCCGAGGCGCGGGCCGGCCTGATCAGCACGCTGATCCAGGAAGGTGCCTTCCGGCGGATCGACGACAACCTGTTCCTGCAGGTGGGCGAGCGGCGGGCGGACGGGCAGCTCGGATCCGTCTTCGTTGCCGATTCGCGCACCAAGGACGTCGATCTGACCTATTACGCAAAGACGGCGGTGCTGGGCGAGAAGGACGGCGCCAACTTCCTGGCGATGCGCGACGGCGAGATCCACCGCAACCGGCCGGGCGAGCCCGTCTCGATCATCCGGTTCAATTCCTATGTCTTCGACCTGGCGGAGTTCACGCCCTCCACCGGCAAGGTGAACCTGTGGCCGAAGGACCGTCCTCTGACCTATCTGCTCAACCCGGATCCCGACGATACCTATCTGAAATCGATGCCCGGACTGTTCGTGGCCGAGATCCATTCAAGGCTGACGACCTGGCTCAACCCGCTGGTTTTCGGGCTGATCGCGCTCTCCATTGCCGGCAATGCGCGTTCGCATCGCGAGGCGCGCCTGCACCCGATGATATCGACGATCGGCACCGTGCTGCTGGTGCGCTGGATGAGCTATTTCAGCTTCGGCAAGGCCGACGAGACCGTGGTTTTCGCTTTCGCGCTCTACGTGATTCCCATCGCCGCGATTGCGCTGACGGCATGGCTGTTCGCCACGTCGCGGACACTGGAACTGCCCGCGCATCAGGCTGAACGGATGCAGGCGCTGGCCGATTCGTGGCGAAACCGCGCCGCCCGCCTGCTGCCGGCAAGGCTTCAGGCCTGGCTTGGCATCCGGGGGGCCGCGGCATGATCGTGCCCTATCCCGGATGGACGCTTGGGCGGTACTTCCTGCGCCGTTATGCCGTGATCACCGCCTGGTTCTTCACCGGGATTTTCGCGCTGGCCTTCCTGATCGATTTCACGGAATTCTCCTCGCGCACCTCCAACCTGCCCAAATACACGATGGCGGGCGCGCTGTTCATCTCTGCCATGCGGATCCCGTTCCTGATGCAGCAGATCGTACCCTTCATCGCGCTGTTTTCCGGCATGGCGACGCTGATCTCGCTCAACCGCCGGCACGAACTGGTCGTGGCGCGCGCCTCGGGCGTTTCCGCCTGGCAGTTCCTGGCGCCGATCTGCCTGGGCGCGTTCGCCTTCGGGGCACTGGCCGTCACGGTTCTCAATCCGCTGTCGGCGCGCGGCTTCGAGGAAGCCAATGCCATCGAGGCCGACTGGCGCGCACGGGCCTCCAACACCAGCATCGCCACAAGCGTACCGTGGCTGCGCCAGAAGACGGAAGACGGGGAAACGATCATCGGTGCCAAGGCGGTGTTGCGTGACGGCACCGTGCTGGCCAGCCCGGTCTTCATCCACATCGGCAGGGACGGCGCCATCGAACGGCGCCAGGATGCCGAGCGCGCGATCCTCAAGGACGGTTTCTGGCAACTGGTGAATGTGCGCGAGACGCGACTCGGCGCGCAGCCGGAACAGGTGCAGCAGGCGCGCGTAGCCACGAACCTGCGGCCCGAACTGGTGAGCCAGCGGCTGGCGGAGCCGGATTCTGTGCCCTTTTTCGCACTGCCCGCAAAAATTGAAGTCGCACAAGCCTTCGGATATCCGGCTTACCCGTTGCGCATGCAATTCCAATCGCTTATTGCTCTGCCTGCACTGCTTGTGGCGATGACCCTCATCGCGGCAACGGTGTCATTGCGCTTCGTCCGTTTCGGGCAATCGGGCGCGATGATCGTGGGTGGCATTGCCGCGGGTTTTCTGCTTTATGTCGCTTCGGTTCTGGTCAAGGCGTTTGGAAGTTCCGGTTTCGTGCCTCCCGTCATCGCAGCATGGTCGCCCGTCGTGATTGCAGCCTTCATCGGGATCAGCTTTCTACTGCATCGGGAGGACGGATAAGGTGGTGCGTTTTCGGGGGACAGGACACTCCACGGTCCGGACGGCGCGGCTGGCGGGCGTCAGCGCCCTGGCGCTTCTCGCAGCCGCCCTGCCATCGGGTTTCTCCCCCGTCCTGGCGCAGGATGTGCGCTCGCTGGCCGGCAGCACCGACCCCAACGCGCAGATGCTCATGGAAGCCGACACGCTGGTCTATGACAATGACCGCGGCACGGTAACGGCGCGCGGCAATGTCCAGATCGACTATGACGGATACAAGGTGGTAGCCGAACAGGTCAGCTACGACCAGGCCAACCGCAGGGTGATGGCTTCCGGCAATGTCGAGATCATCGAGCGCGACGGCAATCGCATCTATGCCGACGAAATCGACATCACCGACGATCTTGGCGACGGCTTCGTCAATGCGCTGCGCGTGGAAACGACGGACAATACCCGTTTCGCGGCCGAAAGCGCCACCCGCGAGGGCGGGAACGTCACCACATTCAACAATGGCGTCTACACGGCCTGCGAGCCCTGCCAGGACAATCCGGACAAGGCCCCGATCTGGCAGATCAAGGCACGCCGGATCATCTGGGACGGCAAGGAGCGGGTTGTCCGGTTCAGGGATGCCAGTTTCGAATTCTTCGGCATGCCGATCGCCTACCTGCCCAGCTTCTCCATGGCGGACCCGACGATCAAGCGGAAGACCGGCTTCCTGTTTCCGCGAATCTCGAACAATTCGGCGCTCGGCTGGGGTGTCGGCACACCCTTCAATATCGCCTTGGCACCGACCCATGACCTGCTTCTGACGCCGACCTATTACACGCGCCAGGGGTTCATGGGCGAAGTGGAGTTCCGCAAGCAGTTCAACAACGGCGCGTTTTTCATCAAGGGGGCCGGCATCCGCCAGCGGTCTCCCGGCGCATTCGACAATGACGCGGTCAGCGCGTCGGTGCGCGAGCGCTACATGGTGGGCACCAAGGGCGAGTTCCGCCTCAATCCGCGCTGGCTTTTCGGCTGGGACCTGCTCTACCAGACCGACAAGAATTTCTCCCGCGTCTACGGGATCGACGGCTTTGACGACAGCGTGCGCCGCTCGGAAATCTACCTGACCGGCCTCCACGACCGCAATTTCCTCGACCTGCGCTTCATGAAATTCGACGTGCAGGAGAATGCGCTGAAGGGCAGCAGGGGCGCCAGGGACGAACGGCAGGCATGGGCCCTGCCCTCCTTCGACTATTCGAGGACCTTCGACGAACCGGTGGCGGGTGGCGAACTGTCGCTCGACGTGAATGCGCAGAGCATCTATCGCGATGTCACCCATACCGGCAACAACCTGCTGGAAAGCGAAATCCTGGCGGGACCAAGCGCCCTTACAAACGGAATTGCAACGATTCCAGGCCTGGCCGGCACCAGCCAGCGCATCTCCGCCGAACTGGAATGGAAGCGCAACTACATTACCGAGAACGGCCTCATCATCACCCCGATGCTGGGCCTGCGCGGCGATGGCGTGTTCACCGACTACAATCAGGCCACCAATGCAGCTATCGGTTTCATGGCCGCCAATAACGGCGTGGCGGTGAACACCCGCAATGCCTGGTTCCGCTACATGGCGACGGCCGGGCTTGAATTGCGCTGGCCGATCCTGTTCTCCACCACGTCCGCCACGCATGTGTTCGAGCCGACAGCGCAGATTTTCGTGCGGCCCGACGCGCCGTATCAGACCGCGCTCGGCCTGCCCAACGAAGATGCACAGAGCCTCGTCTTCGATGCGTCCAACCTGTTCCAGCGCGACAAGTTCGCCGGCTGGGACCGGATCGAGGGCGGGACGCGCGCCAACCTCGGCGTCCGCTATTCCGGCAGTTTCGCCAATGGCTGGTCGGCCAACGGACTGTTCGGCCAGTCCTTCCATCTGGCCGGCGAAAATCCCTATGCGCAGCCCGACTTCGTGGCCGTCGGCGCCGAATCGGGCCTGGAGACCGACCGTTCCGATTATGTCGGCATGTTCGGCGTGGCCAGCCCGAACGGCCTTGCCGCCTCGGTTTCCGCGCGGTTCGACAAGGACACGTTCAGCATGCAGCGCTTCGAGACGCGGGCCGGCGTCGTCAATGCGCGCGGCTCCCTTCTCGTTCGCTATACCGAGATCGCACCGCAGCCGACCTATTCCTTCCCCGGACGGCGCGCGGAAATCGCGGCGGATGCCAGCCTGAACTTCGCCAGCGACTGGAAGGTTTATGGCGGCGTGACCTACAATCTCAACTATGAGATGATTTCGGGCAAGCGCGTCGGCTTCCTCTACGATGACGAGTGCTTCACATTCGGGCTGAACTTCAGCGAAAGCCGCAATCCGCGCGTGCCGACCGCCGACCCGGTCCGCTCGGTGGGCTTCCGCCTCGCCTTCCGTACATTGGGCGATTTCGGATCGCGGGAGAACCTGGACTCGCAGTGATCGTCGTTTGACGTCATGCTTTCGCCGCATAAAATGGGCACCCGACTGTCCTGAGACCAAAACGCCAGTTCAACGGAGCCAGCATGACCCTGCGCATGAAGACATTCCTGACTGCCGGCGCGCTCGCCACCGCGATGGCGCTGTCGCCACTTGCCGGCGGCGGTCCCGCTGCAAATCAGGCACAGGCGTCGGAAATACGCTACGTGGTCAACAACCTGCCGGTCACCAGCTATGACATCGCGCGGCGGGCAGCCTTTCTGCGGCTCCAGCGACGTGGCGGCAACATCAACAGCCAGGCGGCCGACGACATGGTGGAACAGGCCCTGCGGTCGGTGGAGATGCAGCGTCTTAACGTGAACATCCCGAAATCCGCCGTGGACGCCAATTTCGCCAATTTCGCCAAGCAGAACAAGCTTTCGCCCAAGCAGCTTTCAGGCGTGCTGACGCAATCCGGCGTGACGACCGCGCATTTCAAGGAATTCATTCGCGTCCAGATGGGCTGGCAGGCGCTGCTGCGGGCGCGTTTTCGCGCCGAGGGGCGGATGAGCGAGCAGGATGTGGTCCAGCGCATGCTCAACCAGGGCGGCGACAAGCCGACGGCCACGGAATACATTCTCCAGCAGGTGATCTTCGTCGTCCCCGCCGCCGAGCGCAGCGCGAAGCTGAACACCCGCAAACGCGAGGCGGAGAACATGCGGACGCGCTTTGCCGGCTGCGACAAGACACACGACCAGGCCAAGGGGTTGCTCGACGTGACCGTACGCGACCTCGGCCGCGTGCTGGAGCCTGAACTTCCGCCGGACTGGGCGCCGCTCATCAAGGCGATCAATGAAGGCCAGGCCACAAAGGTCCGCGTGACGGATCGCGGCGCGGAATTCATCGCGATCTGCCGTGCAAAACTGGTTTCCGACGATCGCGTTGCCCAGATGGTCTTCACCAACGAGGGCGATCTGGACGAGCAGGCCAAGAAGCTGAGCGACAAGTACATGAAGGAACTGCGCGAGCGGGCCCGGATCATCAAGCGATAATCCCTTGAAGCCGCTTTCTGTTTCTGGCGGGGATCCCGCAGGTATCGGCCCGGAGATCGCAGCCCGGGCATGGAGCATTCGAACGGAAGCGGCGCTGCCGCCCTTCTATGTCATCGCGGACAGCACGGTTCTGGCGGCGCGGGCCATCGCCACGGGATGTTCCGTGCCGATCCGGGAAATCAGCGGTCCCGAGCAGGCGTGCGACGCCTTTGCCGAAGCGCTGCCGGTCATCAGCCTGCCATGCGGGCACGAGGTCAAGGCCGGCGTACCCGATCCGGCCCATGCCGGTGCGATCACGGGCGCCATCGAACGGGCGGTGGCCGATACGATGGATGGGCGGGCGTCGGCCGTTGTCACATTGCCGATTGCGAAGAGGCCGCTTTACGAGGCCGGTTTCGCCTTTCCCGGCCACACCGAATATCTGGCACACCTTTCGGCGGACGCGACCGGCCTTCCCGTCCGTCCGGTGATGATGCTTGCCGGCCCGAAGCTGCGCACGGTGCCGGTGACCATTCACATTCCGCTATGCGACGTTGCCGCTGCTCTCACGCCCGATCTTCTGGAAGAGACCATACGGATCACGGCTGCGGACATGCGCCGGCGGTTCGGGCTTGCGCGCCCGCGGCTCGCCGTTGCCGGGCTGAACCCGCATGCCGGCGAAGGCGGCAGCCTTGGCCGTGAGGAGATCGAGGTGATCGGTCCCGTTCTCGACAGGTTGCGGACCGAGGGTCATGACATTGCCGGTCCGTTGCCGGCAGACACCATGTTCCACGACCGGGCGCGTTCGCGCTACGATGTGGCCATATGCATGTATCACGACCAGGCCCTGATTCCGGCCAAGGCGCTCGGCTTCGACGATGCCGTCAATGTCACGCTCGGCCTGCCCTTCATCCGCACTTCGCCCGATCATGGCACGGCTTTCGACATTGCCGGCAAGGGCATTGCACGGCCGGACAGCTTCATCGCCGCCCTCCGGATGGCAGCCGCGATGGCTGCACATGAAGGCGCAGACGCATGAGCCGCCAGGACAGCGTGAGCATGGACGGGCTGCCGCCGCTGCGCGACGTGATTGCTGCCCATGGGCTTGCGGCAAGGAAATCGCTTGGCCAGAATTTCCTTCTGGACCTGAACATCACCGCCAAGATTGCCCGGATCGCCGGTCCGCTCGAAGGTGTCACCGTCATCGAGGTGGGGCCGGGTCCGGGCGGCCTGACGCGGGCGCTGCTGCACGCGGGCGCCCGGCGCGTCATTGCCGTGGAACGGGACGAACGCTGCCTGCCCGCGCTGGAGCAGATCGCCGCCCATCACGACGGCCGGCTGGAGATCATTTCAGGCGATGCGCTGGAAACCGATTTCGCAGGACTTGCCGAGGGCCATGGCGACACACGCATCGTCGCCAACCTGCCCTACAATATCGGCACGGAACTGCTGACGGGCTGGCTGACCGCGGATCCCTGGCCGCCCTTCTACACATCGCTCACGCTGATGTTCCAGAAGGAAGTGGCGCAGCGCATCGTGGCTGCGCCGGGCACGCCAGCCTATGGGCGTCTCGGCGTGCTGGCGGGTTGGCGTTCGGAAGCGCGCATCGCCTTCGAATTGCCGCCGCAAGCCTTTTCACCGCCGCCGAAGGTGAGTTCCGCCGTTGTTCATCTCGTGCCGCGAGCCGCTCCCGCGCCATGCGCATTGGCGAAACTGGAACGGGTGACGATGGCCGCCTTCGGCCAACGGCGCAAGATGCTGCGTCAGAGCCTGAAGCCGCTTGGCGGAGAGGCGCTGCTCGCCGAGGCCGGGATCGACCCGACACGGCGGGCAGAGACACTGGACATCGGTGAGTTCGTACGCCTGGCGAACCTGACCTGAACGAACTTCGCCCGTCTTTCAGGCCAGTTGCTCGTCGAGCAGGCCGCTGACGAAGTCAAACAGGCCCGGGCGGCGGTCACGGCGCAAGCGCTCGGCGGAAACGATGGCGCGCACAGCGCCAAAGGCCCGGTCGAGATCGTCATTGACCACGACATAATCATATTCGCGCCAATGCTCGATCTCGGCGCGGGCATTGGCCAGCCGCCGCTCGATTATCTCTTCGGCGTCCTCGGCCCGCCGTTTGAGCCGGGCCTTCAACTCCGCCATGGACGGCGGAAGAATGAAGATGGAAACGATGTCGGCGCGCATCTTCTCCTTCATCTGCTGGGCGCCCTGCCAGTCGATGTCGAAAAGCATGTCACGGCCTTCGGCGAGCGCGTTCTCGGCAGCCTCGCGTGGCGTTCCGTAGAAATTGCCATGCACCTCGGCCCATTCGACAAGCGCGTCGGTGTCGCGCATGCGTTCGAAATCGCGCTGGTTGGTGAAATGATAGTGGACGCCGTCGATCTCGGACGGGCGCCGCGAACGCGTGGTCACCGAGACCGAGAGTTCAAGCTGCTTGTCGTTCTCCAGAAGGTTGCGGGCAATGGTGGACTTGCCGGCACCGGAGGGAGACGAGAGGACGAGCATGAGTCCGCGGCGCCGGATCGCTGCCGAGGGAAGAACGGACGCCTTTGTCAGCGTGGTCGGCATGGCCGGCTCCTCATTCAATGTTCTGGACCTGCTCGCGGAACTGGTCCACGGCCACCTTCATCTGCAAGCCGATCGCGGTGACGGCGGCGGCATTGGACTTCGAACACAGGGTATTGGCCTCGCGGTTGAATTCCTGTGCCAGGAAATCAAGCTTGCGGCCTGCCCTGCCGCCCGATGCGATGAGATCGCGCGCGGAGGCGACATGCGTTTTCAGACGATCCAGTTCCTCGCGAATATCGGCCTTGGCCGCCAGGAGCGCGGCTTCCGCGTGAAGGCGGTCTGCATCGAATTGCTTGCCGGAGGCCATGAGCAGGTCAACCTGCTGGGCCAACCGCCTGGCGATCTCGTCGGCCTGGCGCGACGGATCGGCCTCGGCGCGAAGCGTGAGCACCTCGATCTCGTCGATCTGCAGCAGCAGGAACGCGGACAGGGCCTTGCCCTCCTGGGCGCGCATCGCGGCGAGGTCGTCAAGCGCAGCATCCAGAGCCGAGAGAAGCTCGGCGTCAAAAGCCTCCCGCTGCTCAGGCGCCTGCTCCGTCTCGCCCTGCTCCAGGACGCCGCGCAGCGCCAGGATGCCATCGGCGGAGGCGGGCCGGAAACCGTATTCCTTGCTCAATTGCTGCGCAAGCAGCGCAACTTCATGCAGGAATTCACGATTGACGGCCGGAGCGCCCTGGCCCGCGGTGCGGGTGACTGATAAAGTTGCATGGATGTTTCCACGGGCAAACCGGCGCTGGATGGCCGCGCGAACGGCTTGCTCGATCCGCTCCATGCCCTGCGGCAGACGCAAGCGGATTTCCAGCCCCTTGCCGTTGACGGATTTCAGTTCCCAGGAGAAGGACGCATCCGGTGCCTCCCTTTCCGCGCGGGCGAAGCCCGTCATGCTCTGCAATGCCATTGCCCGCCTCCCCCGCTCATCCGGCTCGTTACTGAGCCGTTTCTTCACCACCCGCCGCCTCGCTGGCCGCCTTGTTCGCTTCCGCTTCGCGTTGCCGCTCGACCTCGCGCCAGCGGCGGACATTCTCATTGTGTTCGTCCAGTGTGCGGGCAAAGACGTGGCCGCCGGTGCCATCGGCGACGAAAAAGAGTTCGTCGGTGGTCGACGGATTGGCCACGGCCTCCAGCGAGGCACGGCCGGGAATGGCGATGGGCGCGGGCGGCAAACCGTCGATCACATAGGTGTTGTAGGGCGTCGGCTTCTCGATATCCGACCGATAGATCGGCCGGTCCGACGGCTTTCCCTCACCGCCGAACAAGCCGTAGATGATTGTCGGATCCGATTGCAGGCGCATGCCCTTGCGCAGACGGTTGATGAAAACGGCGGCAACACGCGGGCGCTCGTCCGCGACACCGGTTTCCTTTTCCACGATGGAAGCCAGCGTGACGAATTCATTGATATCGGTGACCGGAATGTCGGGATCGCGGCGCTCCCAGATGCGCTGGACCAATTGCTCCTGCGCCTTGCGCATGCGCTCGACAAGATCCTTGCGGGCGGTGCCGCGCTCGAACTTCTGCGTGTCGGCAATCAGGCTGCCTTCCGGCGGCATTTCGGCGGGCATGTCACCGGTCAGCACCTCGTTCTGCTCGATGCGCTTCATCACCTGTGCGACCGTGAAGCCCTCGGGCACGGTCAGCGAATAGAGGATGGAGCGGCCGCTCTTGAGCAATTCCATGATGTCCTTCATGGAGGCGCCGGCCTTGATCTCATATTCGCCCGCCTTCAGCGTGCCGTCATTGCCGAAGGCCCGGACCCCCAGCGAGAAGATGCGTTCATCGGTGATCAGGTTGCGGCGGGCGAGCTGGGCTGCGATCTGGCTCGTCCCGGCGGCCCGGGGGACGGTGAAGGTGGTTGCGGTTGCCGCCGGGCCGGGGGCGACAAATTCCTCACGCCCGAACCAGAGCGCGATGCCAATGGCAATGACCGCGAGAATGACGGTCGAAAGGACGAAATTGAGGAAGATGACAAACTGGTTGCGGGCCGCTCGCGAGCGGCGGGGCGGCGGCGTTCCCTGCTCGGGACGAAACGCCTGGCTGGGAGACTTGGGTACGATCGGGCCGTTTTCGCTTCTGCCCCCGTTGCGGCCAAACCGGTTTTGCGGCGTATCGTTCATCGTCCTTGCGCCATCATGCCTGACTCATTTTCTTTCGAAACGGCCTTTTCGGCAGCCAATATGGCGAAAAGGCGGTTCGCCATCAGCCGTCGCAGCGTCGGAACACCAGCGACGCGTTGGTGCCGCCAAAGCCGAAGGAGTTGGACAGTGCGACATCGATCTGGCGCTCGCGCGCCGTGTTCGGCACCAGATCGATGGCCGTTTCCACCGATGGCGTTTCGAGGTTGATCGTCGGCGGGGCGATATTGTCGCGGATGGCAAGCAGCGAGAAAATCGCCTCGGCCGCCCCGGCCGCGCCAAGCAGATGGCCGATCGACGATTTCGTCGAGGACATCGACACCTTCGACGCCGCATTGCCGAGCACGCGTTCGACAGCGCCGAGTTCGATCACGTCGGCCATGGTGGAGGTTCCATGGGCATTGATGTAGTCGATATCGGCCGGCGCGATATTGGCGCGCTTCATGGCCGCCTGCATGCAGCGATAGGCGCCATCGCCGTCCTCGGCAGGCGCGGTGATGTGATAGGCATCACCGGTCAGGCCGTAGCCGACGACCTCGCCATAAATCCGGGCACCACGTGCCCTGGCATGTTCCAGTTCCTCCAGGACGACGACGCCGGCGCCCTCACCCATGACGAAACCGTCGCGGTCCGCATCATAGGGACGCGAGGCGCGTTGCGGATCGTCGTTGCGCTTGGTGGACAACGCCTTGCAGGCAGCAAAACCGGCCATCGAGAGGCGGGTGATCGGCGCTTCCGCACCGCCGGCCACCATGACATCGGCATCGCCCAGCATGATCAGGCGGGCCGCGTCGCCAATGGCATGGGCACCGGTCGAGCAGGCGGTCACGACCGCATGATTCGGGCCCTTGAAACCGTGCCGGATGGAAACCTGACCCGAAATCAGGTTGATGATGTTGCCCGGAATGAAGAAGGGGGAAATGCGGCGCGGGCCGCGCTGGTCGAGCGTCAGCGTGCTTTCGGCTATGCCGTCGACACCGCCGATGCCGGACCCGATCAGGACGCCCGTGGCACACTGCTGCTCATACGTCGCCGCCTTCCAGCCCGAATCGGCAATGGCCTCTTCAGCGGCGGCGATCCCGTAGAGAATGAACGCGCCGACCTTGCGCTGTTCCTTCGGTTCAAGGAAACGGTCAGGGTTGAACGTGTTGTCGGACCCATCGCCACGCGGCACGATATGGGCGATCCGGCAGGCCAGATCATCGGTCTCGAACGCGTCGATCTTCCGGCAGGCGGACTTGCCGGCCAGGATCTGCTTCCACGTGTGCTCCGCCCCCATGCCGAAGGGCGAAAGGAGGCCGATACCGGTGACTACGACTCGCCGCATGCGAGACTCTCCATGGGTTCAGCGCTGAAACGGGAAAGCAGGCGCTGCGCGGGCGGCCGGATGCGGCCGCCCCGGCAACAGCAATCAGGCCGAAGCCTTCTCGATATATTTCACGGCGTCGCCGACAGTCAGGATGGTCTCGGCGGCATCGTCAGGGATTTCCACGCCGAACTCTTCCTCGAAGGCCATCACGAGCTCGACAGTGTCCAGGCTGTCAGCGCCCAGGTCGTCGATGAAGGACGCGCCTTCGTTGACCTTGTCGGCATCCACACCCAGATGCTCAACGACGATTTTCTTGACGCGGTCTGCGATATCGCTCATGTCGGAACCCTCGACTTGGTTTGAAAAAGGTGCGCCTTCGTTAACGGCAGGCCTGCCGGTAATCAAGCTGAAAGATGGCGGGGCGGCGGGAAATACCCAAAACTTCGGGGCTTGACCGGGCCGCCCGGCCAGCAAATCAGCCGTTTTCAGATCATCGCCATGCCGCCATTGACGTGAATGGTCTGTCCGGTGACATAGGCGGCGCCATCGGAAGCCAGCCAGGCGACAGCGGACGCGATCTCGTCGCCCCTGCCCATCCGCTTCATCGGAATCGCGCCCATGATGGCATCCTTCTGCTTTTCATTCAGCTTTTCGGTCATGTCGGATTCGATGAATCCGGGCGCGACGCAATTGACCGTGACGTTGCGGCTGGCAATCTCCTGGGCGAGCGACTTGGAGAAGCCGATCATGCCGGCCTTGGAGGCGCAGTAGTTGGCCTGTCCGGGATTGCCCGTGACGCCGACGACCGAGGTGATGTTGACGATGCGCCCGAAGCGGCGGCGCATCATCGGGTGGGTCAGTTCGCGGGTCAGGCGAAAGACAGCGGTGAGGTTGACTTCCATGACGGCATCCCAGTCGGCATCCGACATGCGCACGAACAGGCCGTCGCGGGTGATGCCGGCATTGTTGACGAGGATGTCCACGCCCTCCAGTTCGGCCTCCGCCTTCCGGCCCAGTTCCTTCACCGCATCGCGGTCAGACAGGTTGGCGGGCAACAGAACGACACGATCGCCGAGATCGGCGGCCAGGCTTTCCAGTTTCTCGACACGGGTGCCATGCAGCCCCACGGTTGCGCCAAGGGCGTGAAGCTGGCGGGCAATCGATTCGCCGATGCCGCCAGTCGCGCCCGTCACCAATGCCTTGCGGCCAGTCAGGTCGATCATGTTGCAATTCCTTTCGCGGTTCGGGCTTGGCCGGCGGCGGTCAGGCCAGCGCGGCGAGCGCGGTCTCGATGTCGGCCGGCGTGTTGACGGCAATGCCGGACACGGACTTGTCGATGCGCCGCGCCAGGCCGGTCAGCACCTTGCCGGAGCCGATCTCATAGGCGGTGCCGATGTTATTGGCTGCAAACCACTGCACGGTCTCGCGCCAGCGCACCCGGCCCGTCACCTGCTCCACAAGCCGCCCGGCGATCTCTTGCGGATCGGTCAGCGGCGAAACCGTGACATTGGCAATGACGGGCACGACCGGCGCCTTCTTCTCCACCGTTGCCAGGGCTTCCCGCATGGCATCGGCCGCCGGCGTCATCATGGAGGAATGGAAGGGCGCCGAAACGGGAAGCATGATGGCGCGCTTCGCCCCCTTTTCGCCGGCCAGCGCGGCCGCCTTCTCAACGGCCGGTTTCGCGCCCGAAATGACGATCTGGCCGCCGCCATTGTCATTGGCGATCTGGCAGGGGCCGATGGCCGACGCTTCCTGGCAGACGGCAGCGACATCGGGCTCTTCCAGGCCGATGACAGCCGCCATGGCACCTTCGCCCGCAGGCACAGCAGCCTGCATGGCATTGCCGCGGATGCGCAGCAGGCGGGCCGTGTCGGCAATGGTGAACATGCCGGCGGCGCAAAGCGCGGAATATTCGCCAAGCGAGTGTCCGGCCACGCAGGCCGCGCTTCCCGCCAACGAAAAGCCGCGCGATTCCATGACCCGCATGACCGCCATCGAAACGGCCATCAGCGCCGGTTGCGCATTCGCGGTCAGCGTCAGCGTCTCTTCCGGCCCTTCCCACATGAGCGCCGAAAGTTTTTCGCCCAGCGCGTCATCGACCTCGGCAAACACGGCGCGTGCCTCCGGAAACGCCTCGGCCAGTTCCTTGCCCATGCCGACCGACTGGCTGCCCTGGCCTGGAAAAGTGAATGCAATGGCCATGATAAACCGCTCCCTGATGAATGCTGGCACCTGTATCCCGCCCTCGTTGCGCAGGTGGACCGCGAAAGTCAAGCGGGCGGGGCTCTCACGGCTCCGACAGGAAAACCGCGCGCGGACAGCGGCCATGCCGGTTCCGCCACATTTTCGCCGCAATCCGGGCGTGTCGATTCATGCTTGCGCTCCATGGCGGAAGCGACCGGAACAGATTCCATGAACAAGACACAGACCCTCCCCGACGCGCCGGCCGTTCCCGTGCGGCGCGTCGTCAACGCAGCCGTGATCGCCGGCGTGGCCGGAACGACACTTTTCATCGCCACCGAAGCCTATGCGGCGGCATTTCTTTCAGCATGGGCCGTCGGCGGCCTCCTGCATCTGGGAGCGGTTGCCACGCTCGTTGCCGGCGGGATATTCGCCATTGCCGCAACAGCCGCCACCATTGCCGCCGGGCGCCTTGCCTGGCAGGCGGAAACCCACCCGGACAACAATTGACCGGAGCCGACCGGACGAACGGACTTGCCACGGGCCGAAAAACCTGTATAAGCGCGCCGTTCTGCCGGTCATGGCCGGGGGTTGAACGGAGGGTTTTGTCCGTGTTCCGGGCAAAGCAGAAGCCAAAAGGTCTTCGGCCTCCCTTCCCGTCTCCGCTCTCGACCGCACCCAAGCGCCTTTCTTCTCCGCCAAACGCGGATGTTTCCTGGAAAGTCGCAGAGGCTTAGCCGCCGTGAACGGCAGACGAAACGGAAGAAAGGCAAGAGAAAATGGCTCTTTACGAACATGTCTTCCTTGCCCGTCAGGACCTCTCCCAGCAGCAGGTCGATGCCCTTGTGGAACAGTACAAGGGTATCGTCGAGCAGGCTGGCGGTTCTTTCGGCAAGGTCGAGAACTGGGGACTGAAGTCCCTCGCCTACCGGATCAACAAGAACCGCAAGGCGTACTACACGCTCATCAACATCGACGCCCCGGCTGCCGCCATCAACGAGATCGAGCGCATGCAGCGCCTGTCCGAAGACGTGCTGCGCTACATGACGGTGCGCGTCGAGGAACATGAAGAAGGCGCATCCGCCATGATGACGCGCCGCGACGAGCGCGGCCCGCGCGGTGATCGTGGCGACCGCGGCCCGCGCGGTGATCGTGGCGACCGCGGTGATCGTGGCGACCGTGGCGACCGCGGCCCGCGCCGCGACAATTAAGGAGAAGCGACCATGGTCGACATCAACCAGATCCCGACCCGGCGTCCGTTCCACCGTCGCCGCAAGACCTGCCCGTTCTCCGGCGCCAACGCGCCGAAGATCGACTACAAGGACATCAAGCTCCTGCAGCGCTACATTTCCGAGCGCGGCAAGATCGTGCCGTCCCGCATCACGGCCGTCAGCCAGAAGAAGCAGCGTGAACTCGCCCGTGCGATCAAGCGCGCCCGCTTCCTCGGCCTGCTGCCCTACGTGGTGCAGTAAGCAGACCGTTCTGGCCCGGCGGCTCCGGCCGCCGGGCCTTCACAAGGCCCCGCGTGAACGGCGCGCGGACGCCACGCTCAAGACCGGGTTGGGGACATGCTCCCCTAACTGCTTGAAGAGAGCAGGACAGCGACCATGACGAAGAAGCAGACCATCGCCATTGGCGCCGGCGTCCTTGCCGGCCTTGCCGCAGCCGCGCTCTCGGCCGCGATGAGCGGAGGCATGGCCTTCCTGTTCATGCTTTCTCCCCTGCCGCTGATGCTGGCCACGCTCGGCTTCGGTGCCGCGTCCGGCTTTGCCGCCGCCGTCACCACCATCGGCGTTGTCGCCGCCGTCGCCGGAACACTGGGCGCCGTCGTCGTGGCCGCGGTCATCGTCTTTCCGTCCATGCTGGCGGCGCAATTGGCCAACCTGGCCCGGCCGGCAGAGGAAGTGGGCGGCCCCGCCGGAAAACTCGTCTGGTTCCCGCTGGCCGACATCCTGTTCTATACCGGCCTTGCCGTTGCCGCCGGTTTCATCGTCACCGGCATCGTGCATGGCTATGGCGACGCCTTCGTCGCGGAACTTGCCGCGCGCCTGATCGAGGCCATGCGGCAGGCCGATCCGCAGCTTCAGCTTGGCGAGGAGCAGCGCGGCCAGATCGTGGCCATGCTGGCAACACTGGTTCCGGCACAGCTTCCCTGGGTCTGGGTCTGTGTTCTCGTCGCCAATTTCTACACCGCGATGGCCTTTGCGAAACGGGCCGGGCAATCGCGGCGGCCGGACGACATCTGGCCGCTTTCGCTGCGCATGCCGCGCACGGCCTTGCCCGTCTTCGCCGGCGCCATGCTGCTGACGATCGTTTCCGGCCCCCTTGGCCATGTCGGCGCTGCCGTCTCCGGGGCCATGGCCGCGGGTTTCATGCTGGCCGGTTTCGCCATGCTGCACGACCGGTCCATGGGCAAGCCCTGGCGCCCGGCGGCGCTTGGCGCTGCCTATCTGGCCGCACTCTTCTTCATTCCGGTCCTGTTCATCTTCGCGCTTGCAGGACTGACCGACACGCGCAGGCCGGCCGGCATGTCCGACGCCGGCGGTCCGCCTCCCCTTCCCTGAATCCAAGTATCAACGAAAGGAACACGACAATGGACGTCATCCTGCTCGAACGCATCACCAAGCTCGGCCACATGGGCGAGACCGTGAAGGTCAAGGACGGCTACGCCCGCAACTTCCTGCTGCCGCAGGGCAAGGCGCTGCGTGCCAATGCCGCCAACAAGGCCCGTTTCGAGGCCGAGCGCGCCCAGCTCGAAGCCCGCAACAACGAGCGCAAGGCCGAAGCCGCCAAGATCGCAGAGGGCCTCGACGGCAAGACCTTCATCGTCGTTCGCGCCGCCGGCGAAACCGGCCAGCTCTACGGCTCGGTCGCCGCGCGTGACGTGGCCGACATCCTGGCCGGCGAAGGCTTCACGGTCGGCCGCAACATGGTCAACCTGAACCAGCCGATCAAGGCCATCGGCCTGTCGGATGTCGCCATCGCCCTGCACCCGGAAGTGGAAGTCACCGT
Source organism: Zhengella sp. (assembly GCF_041397485.1). Taxonomy (NCBI): domain Bacteria; kingdom Pseudomonadati; phylum Pseudomonadota; class Alphaproteobacteria; order Hyphomicrobiales; family Notoacmeibacteraceae; genus Zhengella; species Zhengella sp. The sequence goes on from NZ_JAWKWO010000001.1 coordinate 467,845, forward strand.
CACGCTGAACGTCGCCCGCTCCACCGACGAGGCCGAGCGTCAGGCGCGCGGCGAGGACCTGACCTCCGCCGAGGCGATCTACGGCGAGGACATCAACGACGCGGCCCGCCCGGATGAATTCTTCACCGGTGACGAGGAAGGCTACGAGGAAGGCGAGGCTGCCGCCGAGGAAGGCGACGAGAACGCCTGATCGGCCTGCCGGCAGATCATCCATGCGCCCGGGCCATGCTGCCCGGGCGTTTTCGTTTTCCGGCCCCGTCAACCTTTACCGGCAAGGCGATTCGCGACCGCGGACGGTCAAGCCCGGACGTCCTGAATCGCGGTTTCGGTTTTCCCCAGCCTGTGATTATCGTGGGTATCCGAGACATGGCACGATTCCCGGCGGCAGACGCTTGCGCGCGCGGGCAAGCGGGTTAAACCGGTTGTGGACAGGCAGACAGACAGGGTGGATGAAACGCGATGGCCGAGGCGGCGCGGAAACTGGATAGCAAGGACGGCGGACTGTACCGCGAGGCGCCGAACAACATCGAGGCCGAGCAGGCGCTGCTGGGCGCCATCCTGGTCAACAATGACGCTTTCTACCGCGTCTCGGACTTCCTCAAGCCGGTTCATTTCTACGAGGCCCTGCACCGCAAGATATTCGAGACCGCGGGTGAGCTGATCCGCATGGGCAAGGCGGCCAATCCGGTCACGCTGAAGACCTTCCTGCCGGCAGACGAGCGTGTCGGCGACATGACGGTGGCGCACTACCTGGCGCGGCTGGCGGCCGAGGCCGTCACCATCATCAATGCCGAGGACTACGGCCGCGCGATCTATGACCTGGCGACACGGCGCGCGCTGATCACCATCGGCGAGGACATGGTCAACATCGCCTTCGACGCGCCGGTGGACATGGCGCCGCAGGAACAGATCGAGGATGCGGAGCGACGCCTGTTCGAGCTGGCCGAGACGGGGCGCTACGATGGCGGCTTCCAGACCTTCACCGATGCGGTGAAGCTGGCGGTGGACATGGCGGGCGCCGCCTATCAGCGCGAAGGCCACCTGTCGGGAATTTCCACCGGCTTTCGCGATGTCGACCGGCGGCTCGGCGGACTGCAGCCCTCCGACCTCGTCATCCTTGCCGGCCGTCCGGCCATGGGCAAGACGTCGCTGGCCACCAATATCGCCTTCAACGTGGCGGCAGCCTACGAGGCGGCGGAGCAGGCCGACGGTTCGGTCAAGGCCGTGCGCGGCGGTGTCGTCGGCTTCTTCAGCCTGGAAATGTCGGCCGAGCAGCTCGCCACGCGCATCATTTCCGAGCAGACGGAAATATCCTCCTCCAAGATCCGCAGGGGCGAGATCACCGAGACGGATTTCGAGAAACTCGTCGCCTGTTCGGAAATGCTGCAGCGGGTGCCGCTCTATATCGACCAGACGGGCGGCATCTCGATTGCCCAGCTCACTGCACGGGCACGGCGCCTGAAACGCCAGCGCGGACTCGATCTCCTCGTCATCGACTATGTTCAGCTCATGCAGGGATCATCGGCCAAGTCGAGCCAGAACCGCGTGCAGGAAATCACCGAGATCACGACCGGGCTGAAGGCGCTGGCCAAGGAACTTCACGTTCCCATCATCGCGCTGTCGCAGCTTTCGCGCCAGGTGGAATCGCGTGATGACAAGCGCCCGCAACTGGCCGACCTGCGCGAATCCGGCTCCATCGAGCAGGATGCCGACGTGGTGCTGTTCGTCTATCGCGATGAATACTACCTGCAGAACCGCGAGCCGGAAGAAGGCTCGGCCGAACATGCCACGTGGCTGGAAAAGTTCGAACGCGCCAAGGGCAAGGCCGAAATGATCATCGCCAAACAGCGTCACGGACCCACCGGGACCGTGGAACTGGCCTTCGAGGGGCAGTTCACGCGCTTCTCCGACCTGGCAGAAGAGGACCGCCTGCCGGAGCGGTTCGAGTGAGCCGCCCATCCGCCGATCCGCGTATCGCAACGGCACGGCTGACGGTCGACCTGGATGCGCTGGCCGACAATTACCGCCTCATGCGCGAGCGCAGCGGCACGGCGCAAGCGGCGGCCGTGGTCAAGGCCGATGCCTATGGCACAGGGCTGGAACAGGCCGCGCAAGCGCTGGCCAAAGCGGGATGCCGGACATTTTTCGTCGCCGTTCCCGATGAGGCGGTGCGCCTCAAGCGCATTCTTCCGGCAATGCAGGTGTTCGTGCTTTCCGGCATTTTCGACACCGAAAGCGCGGCCGTGCTGGCCGAGGCCGGTGCCGTTCCTGTGCTCAACTCGCCCGACCAGATCAGCCTCTGGGCGTCCTACTGGAAGGCGCACGGCTCGCGCCGCCCCTGCGCCATCCATGTCGATACCGGCATGAACCGGCTTGGCCTGTCGGAAGCGGAAGCGCTGGCATTTGCCGAACGCAACGGGCGCGACCATGCCGTGACCCCGATCCTCCTGGTCAGCCACCTGGCGTGCGGGGATCAGCCGGACCATACGCTCAACCGGATGCAACTCTCGGTTTTTCAACGGGTTCGCGCCGCCTTCGGAGAGATCGAATCAAGTCTGGCGAACTCCGCCGGCGTGTTCCTCGGACCGGATTACCACTTCGACCTCACCCGTCCGGGCATTGCGCTTTATGGCGGCGAGGCCGTCAATGAAATGCCCAATCCGATGCGCCCGGTGGTGAAGGCGGAAGCGCGCATTTTGCAAATCCGGCGGGTCAAGGCCGGCGAATCCGTGTCCTACGGCGCATCGCAGGTGATGGCGCGCGACAGCCTCGTCGCCGTCTGCGGCGCCGGCTATGCGGACGGCTGGCACCGTGCCGGATCGGGCGCCGGGGTGCCGCTGCGACAGGCTGTCGGGCAAGGCTATTGCGGTGCGCTCAATGGCCGGCCTGTCCCCGTCGTCGGCCGGGTGACGATGGATCTGACCATGTTCGACGTGACCGACGTGCCCGATGCCGAGCTTGGGCGTGCCGGCTGGATCGAACTTTTCGGCGGCACCGTCACGCTCGACGATGCAGCGCGGGCAGCCGGCACGATCGGCTATGAGCTGCTGACGAGCCTGGGCGCGCGCTATCACCGACGTCATGTCGGCGGCTGACGGGCTGCGCGCATTGACGCGGGCAAGCTGATCTGGCAACAAGAACACAGCAAGAACATTCGGGGCATGCATGGCCAGGGTCAAAACGCAATTCGTCTGCACCGCCTGCGGTACGGTGCATCCGCGATGGGGCGGCAAATGCGATGGCTGCGGCGAATGGAACACGCTGGTCGAGGAAGGCAGCCAGGGCGGCGGCGTGGGCGGCGGACCGCAGGCGCTGCGCTCGGTTCGCAAGGGCAAGCCGGTCGCACTCACCACACTGTCGGGCGAGATCGAGGATGCGCCGCGCATTGCCACGGGCATTGCCGAACTGGACCGCGTCACCGGCGGCGGTTTCGTGCGCGGTTCGGCCTTGCTGGTGGGCGGCGATCCGGGCATCGGCAAGTCCACGCTGCTGATGCAGGCGGCCGCGGCGCTGGCCCGCCGGGGCAACCGGGTCATCTATGTTTCCGGCGAGGAAGCGGTGGCGCAGGTGCGTTTGCGCGCCCAGCGCCTCGGCGCGGCCGATTCGTCGGTCGAACTGGCGGCGGAAACCAATGTCGAGGATATCCTTGCAACGCTGGAACAGGGTCCGCGGCCCGATTTCGTCATTCTCGATTCGGTGCAGACATTGTGGACGGACCTGGCCGAATCGGCGCCTGGAACGGTGACGCAGGTGCGTGCCTCGGCGCAGGCCATGATCCGCTATGCCAAGTCCACGGGCGCAGCCATCGTGCTGGTCGGCCATGTCACCAAGGAAGGCCAGATCGCGGGTCCGCGCGTCGTCGAGCACATGGTGGACGGCGTGCTCTATTTCGAGGGCGAAGGCGGGCATCAGCACCGGATCCTGCGCACGGTGAAAAACCGCTTCGGCGCGACCGACGAGATCGGTGTGTTCTCCATGGGCGACCGGGGCCTTTCGGAAGTGGCCAATCCCTCCGAACTTTTCCTTGGCGAACGCTCGGCCAGCGCACCGGGGGCTGCGGTCTTTGCCGGCATCGAGGGCACACGGCCGGTCCTGGTGGAAATCCAGGCGCTCGTCGCACCCTCCCCGCTGGGCACGCCGCGCCGGGCGGTGGTGGGATGGGATTCGCCGCGCCTGTCGATGGTGCTTGCCGTGCTGGAGGCCCATTGCGGCGTGCGTTTCTCGCAGCACGACGTCTATCTGAACGTGGCCGGCGGATACCGGATTTCGGAGCCGGCAGCCGATCTTGCCGTAGCGGCTGCCCTTGTTTCGTCGCTTGCTGGTATTGCCCTTCCCGCCAATAGCGTCTATTTCGGCGAAATCAGTCTGTCCGGGGCGGTCAGACCGGTCGGCCATGCCGCACACCGGCTCAAGGAAGCCGAAAAGCTGGGATTTGGCCAGGCGGTCATGCCATCGGGTGGCGAGGAGGCCGGAGCAGCCGTTGCGATGGGCAGTTTCCAGCCGAAAACGCTGGTGGAACTGGTCGCGCGGATCGCGGGCGATGCGCGGCAGGACGGGCAGGCATGAAGGATTTCAAGGCGCGGGCGCGCCGGCACAGGGGTTTTGAAGGCACATGCCCATCACCATTCTCGACGGCGTCCTGATCGCGTTCACGCTCGTTTCCGCCATCCTAGCCATGGTGCGCGGGTTTTCCCGCGAAGTTCTCTCGATCGCCTCCTGGGTGGCAGCCGGCGCGGCGGCATACTTCTTCTATCCGCTCGTGACGCCCCTGCTGAGGCCCTATATCAGCAACGAAAAGATCGCTATGGCAGGGGCCGCGGCGGCGGTGTTCTTCGTCGCGCTGATCATCGTGACGATCATCACCATGAAGATCGCCGATTTCATCATTGACAGCCGTGTCGGACCACTCGACCGCACGCTCGGCTTTGTTTACGGCGCAGCCCGTGGCATTCTTGTCGTGGCGGTGGGCCTGTTGTTCTTCAACTGGCTCGTGGCCAGCAACCAGCCGGCATGGGTCGCCAATGCCAAGTCGCGGCCGATGCTGGAGGCCGTTGGTGCCAAGCTGCAGGGGCTTCTGCCCGACGATCCGGAGAATTCGATCCTCAAGCGGATATCGCCGGGGTCGGGTGGCGAGGAAAATGACGCCGCCTCGGACGGTTGATGGGTCGCATGTCCGTCTTTTCGCCCCATTCCGGGCGTTCTGAAATCCTTGCCGGGAGCTGACGCCCGGCATGAATCGTTTTCCGCAGGCAGAAAGGCCGCAGATCATGGCAGACGCGGATCGTTCCTTCCATCCAGTAGACGCGCCCGACAACGAGGCGGATGCCTTTCGCGATGAATGCGGGGTGTTCGGCATCTTCGGCCGACAGGATGCCGCCGCCATTGTGACGCTGGGTCTTCATGCACTGCAGCATCGCGGCCAGGAAGCGGCGGGCATCGTCTCCTTCGACGGTACGCAATTCCATGTCGAGCGCCATATCGGGCTCGTGGGCGACACGTTCACCAAGCAGGCGGTGATCGACCGGCTGCGCGGACACCGGGCCATCGGCCATGTGCGCTACTCGACCACGGGGGGCGCGGGCCTGCGCAATGTCCAGCCCCTGTTCGCCGAACTGGCGGAGGGCGGGTTCGCGGTCGCGCATAACGGCAACATCACCAACGCCATGACAGTGCAGCGCACCTTGCAGAAACAGGGCGCGATCTTCTCCTCCACCTCGGATACGGAGACGATCCTGCACCTGGTGGCGTTCAGCCAGCAAAAAGGCTTCAACAACCGCTTCATCGATGCGGTGCGCCAGCTCGAGGGCGCCTTTGCGCTGGTGGCCCTTTCCAACAAGAAGATGGTCGGCTGCCGCGATCCGCTGGGCATACGGCCGCTGGTGCTCGGCGACCTCGATGGCGCCTATATCCTGGCGTCGGAGACCTGTGCGCTCGACATCATCGGCGCGCGCTACGTGCGCGACCTGAAGCCCGGCGAGATGATCGTCGTGACCGACAAGGGGATCGAGAGCCATTTCCCGTTCGAAACAGGCGGTTCGCGGTTCTGCATCTTCGAATATGTCTATTTCGCGCGGCCGGATTCCTCGGTCGAGGGCCGCAATGTCTATGGCGTGCGCAAGCAGATCGGCATGGAACTGGCGCGCGAAAATCCCGTGGAAGCCGATCTCGTGGTGCCGGTTCCCGATTCGGGCGTCCCGGCGGCGATCGGTTATGCCCAGGAGGCCGGCCTGCCCTTCGAACTCGGCATCATCCGCAATCACTATGTAGGGCGCACCTTCATCCAGCCGTCCGATTCGATCCGCCACATGGGCGTGAAGCTGAAGCACAATCCCAACCGCCGCATGATCGAGGGCAAGCGCGTCGTTCTCGTCGACGATTCCATCGTGCGCGGCACGACGAGCCAGAAGATCGTCCAGATGGTCCGCGATGCAGGCGCGAAGGAAGTGCATATGCGCATTGCCTCGCCGCCCACCCAGGCATCCTGCTTCTATGGCGTTGACACACCGGAAACCGCCAAGTTGCTCGCCTCGCGCATGTCGATCAAGGAAATGGCCGATTTCATTCGCGTCGATTCGCTCGGCTTCCTCTCGATTGACGGCCTCTACCGCGCCGTCGGCGAAGCGCAGCGAAACGGCGAGGCGCCGCAATTCTGCGATGCCTGCTTCACGGCCGACTATCCGACCCGCCTCACCGACCATGAGGGCGCTGACAATGTGCGTCAGCTTTCCATCCTGGCCGCCAACAACTGACTGGACCACCATGAGCGACCTTCCCGATCTTTCCGGCCGGCTGGCCCTGGTGACCGGCGCATCGCGCGGTATCGGCTATTTCCTGGCGAAGCATTTCGCCGCGGCCGGTGCCCATGTGGTCGCCGTGGCGCGCACCCAGGGCGGCCTTGAGGAACTGGATGACGAGATCAAGGCAGCGGGCGGCTCGGCCACGCTGGTGCCGCTCGACGTGACCGACCATCCGGGGATCGACCGGCTCGGCGCGGCCATCTTCGAGCGCTGGGGAAAGCTGGACATCATGGCCGCCAATGCCGGCGTGCTGGGCACGATCTCGCCCATCGGGCATGTCGAGCCAAAGGTTTTCGACAAGGTCATGGCCGTGAACGTGACCGCGACATGGCGCCTGATTCGTTCCATGGACCCGTTGCTGCGCCTCTCGGACGCGGGCCGTGCCATCATCCTGTCATCGGGCGCGGCGCATAGCTGCAAGGCCTTCTGGGGTCCCTATGCCGCGTCCAAAGCGGCCGTTGAGGCGCTGGCGCGCTCCTGGGCTCACGAGACACAGAACATGAAGCTTCGGGTCAACTGCGTGAATCCGGGTGCCACGCGCACCGCCATGCGCGCGCAGGCCATGCCGGGCGAAGATCCGCAAACCCTGCCAACGCCCGATACGGTGGCAAGGGCCATCGTTGCGCTGGGCGATCCGGCGCTGACCGTGACGGGCAAGCTGTTCGACGTGCCGGAAAACCGCTTCATGGATTACAACAGGCCGGCCTGAAGACCTGCTTGCGGCATGGCGTGCAATTGACCCTGCCGAATCCTGCGTTACCCTCGCCCAAGGCAAAGCCGTGTTTCCTGCCCATGGTGAACACGCTTGCCAGCGGAGGAGATGCGCATGACCGTTGCCGGGTCCATTCTTGCCTTCGTGTCGGCTGCCTATCTGACAGCCGTTCTTGCCCAATGGCTCGGCGGCCGTGGCACCCTGGCACAGGCTTTCTGGCTGATGCCGTTCAAGCTGATCTGGCGGCTCGACGACAGCAGCCTGGCGGGCGCATGCAACGCTCCCGCGCCGGTGGTCTATGCGGTCCTGCATCAGTCGCGGCTCGACCCGGCCATCATGCTGGCCGCCCTTCCCGCCGATACGCTGCACATCCTGGATGGCGACACCGCCCGGGCAAGCTGGATGGAGCCCTGGCGCGCGCTGGCCCGCACGATCGTCTTCAAGGCGGAACACGTGTTCGTCTCGCGGCGGCTGGTGCGCCATCTCAGGGGCAAGGGACGGCTTGCCGTCTATCTGCCTCATGCCGTCGAACCCGATCGCAAGACGCTGCGGCTCTACCGCGCGATCGCGCGCATCGCCCTGCGGGCCGGGGCCCATGTCGTTCCCGTGGTGATCGACGGGGCGCGCCACCTGCCCGCCTCCCTCGTCCCTGAAAGCGAGGCGCCGCGCCGGAGGCTGCAACCGCTCACCGTTCACGCCCTGCCGGCCATGACGATCAGCCAGTTGATGGCGCGCGGAGCGCTTGGGACGACCACGGCAACAAACGCCTTCTTCGACCGGATGGCGGATGCCCGCTTCGCCGCCAGTGCCGCCAGCCGCAAGACACTCCATGAAAGCATGGTGGCAGCGACGCGGCGATTCGGCGCGCGCGACAATGCGGTTTCCGATCCGTTGACCGGTTCGCTCAGCCGCAAGCGGGTGCTGATCGGCGCCCGCATCCTGGCGCGACGGTTTGCCCGCTTCGGACATGCCGGCGAACCGCTCGGCCTGATGCTGCCCAATGCAAACGGGGTGGCCGTCGCCTTCTTCGCCGTGCAGGCGACCGGACGGCCGGCGGCCATGATCAATTACACCGCCGGGCCTGCGAATGTGGCATCGGCAATCCGCGCGGCACGGATCGGCCATGTCGTCACTTCGCGCGCCTTCATCGAGAAAGCCGATCTCGGCCACATTCTCGCAGCGGTTCGCAAGACCGGCGCGGCCGTTCACTGGCTGGAGGACATTCGCGACAGTATCACGCTTGCGGAAAAGGTGCTTGGCGCGCTTTTCCGGGCGCGGCCGCTGTCCCGCTCGCAGCCGGACGATGCAGCGGTCATTCTGTTTACCTCCGGCTCGGAAGGAACGCCGAAGGGCGTTGTCCTGTCTCACCGCAATATCCTGGCCAATGTCGCCCAGATCGCCTCACGCATCGCTTTTTCGCCGGCAGACCGCCTGTTCAACGTGCTTCCCGTCTTCCATTCGTTCGGGCTGACCGGGGGGACCATCCTGCCCATGCTTTCGGGCGTCGACCTCTACCTCTACCCGTCGCCACTTCACTACAAGCTCATTCCGCAAACCGTGGCCAAGGTGCGGCCGACGATCATGTTCGGCACGGATACGTTTCTCAACGGCTATGCCCGCATGGCCCGCGACACCGATTTCGCCAGTCTCCGCATGGTGGTGGCCGGTGCCGAAGCCGTGAAACCGGAAACGGAGCGGGTGTGGCGTGAGCGGTTCGGGGCGCAGGTGCTGGAGGGTTTCGGCATGACCGAGGCCTCTCCCGTGGTGGCGGTGAATTCGCACACGCATGGACGCCTTTCGACCGTGGGCCGGCTGCTGCCCGGCATCCAGGCACGGCTCGAACCGGTGGACGGCATCGCCGATGGCGGACGGCTGTGGCTGAAGGGGCCGAACCTGATGCTGGGCTATCTGACCGCTGACCATCCCGGCGAATTGCGCCCGCTCGCCGACGGCTGGCATGACAGCGGCGATATCGTCTCTCTCGACCGCGACGGATTCCTGTCGATCAAGGGCCGGGCCAAGCGGTTCGCCAAGATCGCCGGCGAGATGGTGTCGCTGGGCGCGGTCGAAATGCTGGTGCAATCGCTCTGGCCGGAAGAACGCCATGCGGCGGTTTCGGTGCCCGACAAGCGGCGGGGCGAACGAATCGTGCTGGTGACCACGGCCACGGAAGCGGACGCGGAGAAACTGCGCGAGTTCGGCCGCAAGGCCGGTGCCGCCGATCTCATGGTTCCCCACGACATCGTCAAGGTGGGCGACATACCGGTGCTCGGCTCCGGCAAGACCGACTATGCCGGCGCACGAACGATCGCGCTTGAGAAGCTCGGCCTCGAAGAACGGGACAAGGGCCCGCGCGACGCCGCCTGACCGGGCGCGCTCAGCCCTCCCCGCGCGCCTGCGCGGCCAGTTCGCGCTGCTCGCGGCGGCGATAGGCCACGAAGGAGAGCGGCACCGCGGCGAGATAGCCCAAGGCCAGCAGGATCAGCGCCTCGAACGTGAAGGCGGCCAGCAGCATGATGGCCAGCGCGACCGCCAGGATCAGCGGGATGACGGTGGTGCGCGGGATTTTCAGCCCCAGCGCCTTGCCCGACCAGACCGGCAGGCGCGAGACCAGCAGGAACGCGACGCCGACCGTGTAGACGGAGAAGACATAGGCGGAAGGCTGGCCTGGCTCAAAACCGGAAAGGCCCATATAGACGGGCAGAAGCACCAGCAGCGCACCGGCCGGCGCCGGAACGCCGACGAAATATTCGCCCTGCCATTTGGCGCGGCCCGGATTTTCCGACATGACATTGAAGCGGGCCAGCCGCAGCGCGCAGGCGATGGCGTAGATGAGCGCGGCGATCCAGCCCACCTGAGGCGCCAGGTTGAGAAAATAGAGCCAGATGACCAGGGCCGGCACGACGCCGAAATTGACGATGTCAGCCAGCGAATCCATCTGCATGCCGAACTTGGACGACGCCTTGAGCATGCGCGCCACGCGCCCGTCGATGCCATCGAGAAAGGCGGCCAGCAGGACCAGCATGACCGAACGCTGGAACTCGCCCTCGATGGCAAAGCGGACGCCGGTCAGGCCGGCACAGATGGCCAGCGTGGTGATGAGATTGGGCCAGACCATGCGCAGCGGGATTTCGCGCAGGCGCGGCCCGCGCCCGTCGGTGCCATTGTCGTCCTCCGGCTCGCCATTGGGGTCGAAAGGCGGAAAGGCATCCATGGCCACGTCAGTCCGTCCGGGTCGAAGGCGCGGGGCGCGCGGCGTTGAACTCCGCCAGCACGGTTTCGCCGGCCACCGCCATTTGCCCGAGCGCCACCCGCAGGGTGTATCCTTCCGGCATGTAGATATCGAGCCGGCTGCCGAAGCGGATGAGGCCGAACCGCTCGCCGGCGCGGACATCCTCGCCCTCGCCGCTCCAGCACAGGATGCGGCGCGCCACGAGACCCGCCACCTGCACGGTGGCAATCTGCCCGTGCGGCCCGTCGATGACCAGCCCGTTGCGCTCGTTCAGTTCGCTGGCCTTGTCCAGTTCGGCATTCAGAAACTTGCCGGCGCGATGGCGAACCGTGGTGATGCGCCCGCGAACGGGCGCGCGGTTCACATGGACGGAAAAGACGTTCATGAACACCGAAACCCGCAGGCGCGGCTGGTCGCCGAGGCCGAGTTCCGGCGGCGGCACGGTCTCGCCGATGGCCGAGACGACGCCGTCAGCGGCCGACAGGATCAGGTCGTCATCCTGCGGCACGACGCGATCGGGATCGCGGAAGAAATAGGCGCACCAGGCGGTCAGCGCCAGGCCGATCCAGAACAGCGGATCCCAGATGAGGCCAAGAACGAGCGCCACCGCGAAAAAGGCCGCGATGAAGGGCCAGCCCTCGCGGCGGACGGGGACGAAAGTCCTGGAAATGGTGTCGGCAAGACTCATGTGGGTATCTTGTCTCTTTCGGAAAGATCAGCGGCCCAAGCCATACACGATGGGCGGGCGGCGGGGCAAACGGGAATGTGGGAAAGGTAAACGCCGGGCGCAAGGTGGAGAAAACGCGCCGGGCGTTCCGCCGTGCCTTCAGACGTCGGCCGGCCGGACCCGCACGACGACGCCCATGTCGTCCTGTTCGCGGGCGCGGCGCAGGCGCTCCTCGGCTTCCGTTGCCTCGCGCTGGCGGTCCCACATGTCGGCATAGAGGCCCTTCCTCGCCAGCAGTTCGCGATGCGTGCCCTGCTCCGCGATCAGCCCGTCGCGCAGCACGATGATGGCATCGGCGCTGATGACGGTGGAAAGCCGGTGCGCGATGACCAGCGTGGTGCGCCCGCGCGACACCAGATCGAGCGCCGACTGGATTTCCTGCTCGGTATGGGTATCGAGCGCCGATGTCGCCTCGTCGAGGATGAGGATGGGCGGGGCTTTCAGGATGGTGCGGGCGATGGCGACGCGCTGCTTCTCGCCACCCGACAGTTTCAGCCCGCGTTCGCCGACCATGGCCTTGTAGCCCTCGGGCAGTTTCTCGATGAAACCGGAAATCTGCGCCAGTTCGGCGGCGCGGCGCACCTCTTCCTCGCTGGCATCCGGGCGGCCGTAGCGGATGTTGTAGGCAATCGTGTCGTTGAAGAGAACCGTGTCCTGCGGCACCATGCCGATGGCTGCGCGCAGGCTCTCCTGTGTCACCATGCGCACGTCCTGCCCGTCGATGGTGATGGCGCCCGACTTCACGTCGTAGAAGCGGAACAGGAGCCGGGAAATGGTGGACTTGCCCGCCCCCGACGGCCCGACAATGGCCACGGTCCTGCCGGCAGGCACTTCAAAGGAAATGCCCTTGAGGATCTCGCGCTCGCGGTCATAGGCGAAGTGCACGTCCTCGAAGCGGATCGTGCCGGCATCGACGGCCAGCGGCGACGCGCCGGCCTTGTCCACCACCTCGGCCCTGACATCCAGCAGGTCGAACATCTGCTCGATATCGGTCAGGCCCTGGCGGATCTCGCGATAGATGAAGCCGATGAAGTTGAGCGGAATGGCGAGCTGGATCAGCATGGCGTTGATGAAGACGAAATCGCCCAGCGTCTGCGTTCCGGCCTGTACTTCCAGTGCCGACATGACCATGGCCACGGCCATGCCGATGCCGAAAATCACCCCTTGCCCGAAGTTCAGCCAGCCAAGCGATGTCCAGGTCTGCGTGGCTGCCTTCTCGTAGCGCGCCATGGAGCGGTCGAAGCGGTCGGCCTCCATGGCCTCGTTGTTGAAATACTTCACCGTCTCGTAGTTCAGAAGCGAATCGATGGCCTTGGTGTTAGCGTCGGTGTCGGAATCGTTCATCTCGCGCCGGATCTGGATGCGCCAGTCCGATGCCTTGACCGTGAACCAGGTATAGACCCAGACCGTGACGGCCACCACCGCCACATATTGCCAGCCATAGGTCACGGCGAAGATCACCGCCGTCAGGGCGAATTCGATGATCGTGGGGGCCGTGTTGAGAATGGTGAAGCGGACGATCGTCTCGATACCCTTGGTGCCGCGCTCGATGATGCGCGACAGGCCGCCGGTGCGCCGTTCCAGATGAAAGCGCAGCGACAGCTTGTGCATGTGAACGAAGGTGCGGTGGGCCAGTTGGCGCACGGCATATTGGCTGACGCGGGCGAACAGCGCATCGCGCAACTGGTTGAAGCCCTGCTGGCCGACGCGGGCGATGTTGTAGGCCAGCACCAGCGCAACCGGGGCCAGAAGGAACACCGGCAGCCCGCCGGGCAGATCGCCCTCACCGTTCAGCGCATCCGTCGCCCATTTGAAGAAATAGGGCACGAGCATGAGCACCAGCTTCGCAACAACGAGGAAAAACGCTGCCCAGACAACCCGCATCTTCAGGTCCGGCCTTCCCGCCGGCCACATATAGGGCCAGAGATTGCGCAGCGTCTGGAACGTGGAGCCGGAATCGGCGGAAACGGTCTTTGCCAAGAGGAATTTTCCTGTTCAGGACGCGGGGCCGGCAGCGCAGCAACCGGCCAGCAGGTCATGGAAATCGCCGCGCAGGCCGGCAAGCGCCGCACGGTTCAGCGAATAACGGGAGCGCTGGGCATCGGGTTCATAGGTCACGAAACCCGCCTCCACCAGCACCTTGAGATGCTGCGAGACAGTGGACTGGGCAAGCCCGGTCGTTTCCACCACATCCTTGCAGCAGCAGGCATCGGCACAGGCCAGCCGCCTGAGAATGCGCAGCCGCGCCGGGTTGCCCAGCGCCGCAAGCCGGCGCGCCAAGTCGGCATCGCTGGCGGTCTGGCGGCAAGGCTCTGCGGGCGAAAGGGATCGAGTCGCTTCATTCATCGTTCATCGCCGATATACGATGAATGAAGCGAATGCAAGAGGTCAGCCCGGCAAGATGCAAACGGCTTGCGAAAGCAAGCCCGTCTACTTCGCGCCGGATTCCTCGCCGCCGGAATCACCGTCCTGCACCGGCGTTTCCACCGTGCTCATGTCGGCGGTTTCGCCTTCCGGCGTCTGGTCGGGCACCCGGAAGACCTGCCCCGGCCAGATGCGGTCGGGATCGGCGATCTGTTCCTGATTGGCCAGATAGATGGTGGAATAGCGCACACCTCGCCCGTAGACCCGGCGCGAAATCTGCCACAGCGTGTCGCCGCGCCGGATGATGACCGAGCCGTCCGTTGCCTCCAGCGCCGGCGCGGTGGTGGCCACCGTTTCGGAAACGCTGCCGGGCATGGCCGCCGGTTCATCCCCGACCGTTGCGGCCTTGATGTCTGCCGGTGCAGTGGCACCACCATCCGGTTCGGGGGCGGCTTGTCCGCCGCTTTCGGGCGGGCTGGAGCCATCGGTACCGGGTTCGGCCGCGGCCAGCCTCTCACCGGACCGGGCCCCGGCGTCTTCCCGGGCAGGCTGCTGTTGCGCGCTTCCGGCCTGCGTTGCGGTCCGGGCGGGTTCCTCGGCGTCCGTGGCGGGTTGCGCGGCGCGCTCCCGGGTGCCCGTACCGGCTTGCGGTTCCGGCTGTCGCGGCGCCACCGCCGCGATGGCCTCGCCCTCGGCGCGCCGGAAGGGCACGGCTGCGCGGGCAATCACATCGGCATTGTTGGCGGCCAGAAGATCGGCCCGAACGATATAGTCGCCGACCGGCAGGTCTCGCGTCGCCTCGACAAGGAAACGCCCGCCATCGGTGACCGGCGCATCGCCGAGAAGAATCTCATTGGCATAGACGCGCACGCGCGCACCGCCGGTTGCAGCGCCGGCGACAAAGACGCGGCGTCCCTCGATCTCGACTGCCTCGACAAGCACCAGGGGCTTTTCCGCGGCCCTGGCGGGCGCAGCGTCAGGTTCCGGCCTTGGCGCGGCGTCGGTCGCGGTCTGCTGCTTTTCGCCATCCGCCGTGCCGGCTTCCCGGCCAGCGGACGGATCGGCCACGGCCGTTTGCACAGGCGCGTCACCGGAGGCGCTTGCGGTATCCTCACGCGGCTTCATCGCCGGATCCGGCTGCCCGGCAGCATCGCCATCGGCGGAAGGGGCTGCTTCACCCGCGCCACCGGGCGACCGGGGTGTGCCGGCGGCTTGTTGCGCCTCTGGCGCGCGCGTCTCCTGCGACGCGGCATCGCCGGCCGGCGATGCCGCCCCGGCTTCGCCAGCCGTCTCGTTGGCCGTTCCCTCCCTGCCTTCCTGAGCGGCATCGGGGTTTTCCGGCACAGGATCAGCGCCTTGTGGGGCGGCATCAGCGGCTTGCCGATCGGAACCAATCCCGGGCGTGGCCATGGCGACGGTCTCGTCAGCCCCGGTCCCGGCTGCCGTCTGTCCGCTTCCGCCTTCCCTGCCCGCCTGAAGCGTGGCGGCGCCCTGCGTGCCAGCCGCGCCGTCCTCGCGGCCATCCGGCGCGGGTTCGGCCTGAGCCGGCGCGGTTTCTGTCCGTGCCGTCTGCGCCGGCGCCGCGTCCTGCGGCTTGGGCCGCGGCGGGGCCGGCGTGGTGATCAGGCGGCTGGGTTTGCCCGGCTCCTCAACCAGGGCCAACACCTGGCCTTCCTCGGTTTCCGGCACGGCGACAATGGCCGTTTCGAGCGACGTGGCGGCGCGGCCGTCGGTTTCGGTCGAGCGCAGGACAAGCTGGTAATCGCCGGGCTTGAGCGGGATGTCGAGAACGATGGCGAAATCGCCGGAAAGGCTCGCCTTGGTCTCGCCAAGCTTGCGGGTGCCGGAAATCAGTTCGACGCCGGCTTCCGCCCCGGCGGAACCGGCCACGACGAGGGAGCCGTCCGGTTCCACGCGCACGATGTCGAAGGAAGGCGTGGTGACCTGCGGGGCCGGCGCGCTTTCCTGCCCGCCGTCGTCCTGCGCCGAAGCCATGTCCTGCGCAGTGCCGGCGGCGGTTGAAGCGGGCTGTCCGCCCTGCCCCTCGGCGCGATCCGCGGCCGGGCTGCTTTCCGTGCCACCGGCCTTTTGTTCCGTAACAGCAGGCGTGCGAGCGGCCTCGCGGCTTGCGCCGGGCTCGTTGAACGGGCTCAAGCCGGACATATATGCAAAGACCGCGGCGACGACAATCGCCACCGCCACACCAGCCCACTGGACGACCTTGACCGGTTTCATGCCCCATTCACCCTTGTGTTCATCTGTCGCGCCCTTTTAGACCCAGTCGCCCCGGGCCTCAAGAAACCCGGTGCGCCGCGCCTTTCGCGCTCTTGACCGCCCTCGCCTCGAAGGACAAAAAGAAGGCCATGATCACGATATCTTCCATTTGCGTTTATTGCGGTTCTTCCGATGGAGCCAGAGAAATCTATCGCGAGGCCGGCTTTCGGCTTGGCCAGGCCATTGCCGAGGCGGGTCTCAGGCTGGTCTACGGCGGCGGCACACGCGGCATCATGGGTGCCGTGGCCGAGGGCGCGGTCGCCCATGGCGGCAAGATTACCGGCATCATCCCACGCTTCCTGATGCGCAAGGAAGCACCGGAGGCAGCCGGCAACAACCTTGACGAACTGGTCGTCACCGAGACCATGCACGAGCGCAAGCATGCGCTGTTCCAGCGTTCCGACGCCTTTGTCGCCATGCCCGGAGGCATCGGCACCGTGGAGGAGATCGTGGAAATGATGACCTGGGCGCAGCTTGGCCACCACACCAAGCCGATGGTTTTCGGCAATATCGGCGGCTACTGGGGTCCAATGGTCGAGATGATGGACCACATGAGGACGGAAGGTTTCATCCATACCGCGAACCGGGTGAGGCCGCTGGTGATCGATACGGTGGGGGATATCGTGCCCGCCGTCCTGGAAGCCGCGCGCCAAGCCGAGACGCCGGCAGGCGAACCGGCGGTGATCGAACGCCTGTAAGCCCGGCCTGCGGCCAGGACGGCCAGGGCACTCCGCTTGCCGGCATTGCCAGCCCAACACGGGACATGAGCCATGACAGACACGACACGGCCGGCGCTTGAAGTGCGCAATGCCCGCAAGGGCGACATCGACGGCATCATCGCGCTGTGCCGGCGGGTCTATCCGCAGGAAACGGCCTACACGCCCGGCATGATCCGCGGCCATATCAATGCCTTTGCCGAAGGGCAGTTCGTCGCGCTCTACGAGGGCGTGGTGGTGGGTTATGCGGCCTCGCTGATCCTGCGCGAATCCCGTGTGATGCGTGCCCATAGCTGGTCGGAGGTGACCGGTGGCGGCTATGCCAGCCAGCATTTCGCCGGCGGCGACTGGCTCTACGGCATCGAGGTGATGGTGCATCCCGACTACCGCCGGCTGCGCATCGGCAAGCGCCTCTATCAGGCGCGCGAACGGCTGGCCACCGAACTGGGCCTGAAGGGCATTGCCTTTGGCGGGCGCATTCCGGGCTTTGCCCGCAAGCGCAAGCACTATCCCGATCCGCAGGCCTATGTGGAAGCGGTGATGGCCGGCGACATCCGCGACAGCGTGATGAGCTTCCAGATGCGGGCCGGCTTCGAGCCGGTCATGGCGCTGAAGGACTACAATCCCGACGACACGCCGTCTGGCGGTCACGCGGTGCTGATGGTCTGGCGCAATCCTTATCTGCATGCCTCCATCGAGAACCAGCCGGTGACGCGGGCCAACCCGGAAGTGGTGCGCGTGGCGACCGTGCAGATGCAGGCGCGCACGCTGTCCGACACCGGCGCGTTTTACAAGGCGGTGGATTACTTCGTTACCGTCGCTTCCGATTACGGCGCGGATTTCGTCGTGTTTCCGGAATATTTCTCCCTGCAATTGCTGTCGGTGGAAGAGGAGGAACTGGCGCCGGAACCGGCGATCCGGCGCGCCGCCGAACACACCGACACGCTGGTCGAACGGATGCGCCAGATGGCCATCCAGCGGGCGATCAACATCATTGGCGGTTCCCACCCGGTGCTGGGCGAGGATGGCGAGATCCGCAATGTCTGCCATGTCTTCCTGCGCGACGGTTCGGTGCATGTGCGCGAGAAGATCCACCCCACGCCCGACGAGCGGGAGGCCTGGAACGTGCAGGGCGGCGACGGAGTGGACGTGATCGAGACCGATTGCGGGCCGGTGGGCGTGATGATCTGCTACGATTCCGAATTTCCCGAAATCGCGCGGCGGCTGACGGACCAGGGCGCGCGCATCCTCTTCGTGCCCTTCAACACCGATACGCGCCACGGCTACCTGCGGGTGCGATATTGCTGCCAGGCCCGCGCCATCGAAAATCAGAGCTACGTGGTCACGTCGGGCATGGTGGGCAATCTCGACAATGTGTCGAATCTCGACATCCAGTATGCCCAGTCGGCGGTTTTCACGCCCTGCGACTTCCCCTTCGCGCGCGACGGCATCGCGGCGGAAGCCAGCGAGAACGTGGAGATGATCACGGTAGCCGACCTCAATCTCGCCACGGTGCAATGGGCGCGCGCGCAAGGCTCCGTGCGTAACCTGCGCGACCGCCGCTTCGACCTCTACCGCACCCGCTGGGCCGACGGCGGCTGAAGCGGCCCTGCCCCGGCGCGTCTCAGGTCTTCTGCCCCGGCTCCACGTCGGGCAGGCGGGCGCGGGCGCGGCGCGCGCCCGATGCCATGGACCAGCTATAGATGACCAGCGCGGCCCAGATGAAGCCGAAGGCGACGAGGCGCGTCATGTCGAACGGTTCGCGGAAGGCGAAGACGGCGATGATGAAGATTATCGACGGCGCGATGTACTGCATGATGCCGATGGTCGACAGGCGCAGCCGCTTGGCGCCGTTGGCATAGGAAATGAGCGGCACCGCGGTGACGAGGCCGGCACCGGCCAGCAGCGCCATGTCGCGCCAGTCGCCGCCGGCGAAATGGTTCTGCCCGGTCAGCGACAGCCAGATGAGGTAGCCGAGCGCGAAGGGCGACAGGATCAGCACTTCCAGCAGGAAGCCCTGGTTCGGGCCTATGGGCAACGTCTTGCGGAAAAAGGCATAGAAGCCCCAGGACACGCACAGCGCCAGCGAGACCCAGGGAAGGCCGCCGCTCTCCACCGTCAGGATCGCCACGGCGACCACCGCGAAGGCGATGGCGACCCATTGCGCGCGATTCAGCCGCTCCTTGAGCAGCGTGGCTGCCAGCAGCACCGAAAATAGCGGGTTTATGTAGTAGCCGAGCGCCGTCTCCACCGTGCGCCCGTTGCCGACGGCCCAGACATAGACGCCCCAGTTGATGGAAATGAGTCCGGCTGTCAGCATGGCCATGCGGATCATGGGCCAGGAGCGGAGCGCTGCCTTCAGATCGGCCGTGCGGCGCAGCGCAACCAGCACCACGCCGGCAATCGGCACGGACCAGAGCGCGCGATGGGCCACCACTTCGGCTGCGGGCACATGGGCCAGTGCCTTCATGTAGAAGGGCAGGAAGCCCCACATCAGGTAGGCGGCGAGCGCGAACAGGAAGCCGTCCAGCGTGTCGCGATTGTCCGCCGGCGCTTGCGGCGCGGTCTTGTCGTCAGCCATGGATGACCCTCCAGGGCCGCTCCTTGGCACAGACGGTCCGGCGCGACCAGCCAGAAAAGCTGATGGGTGAGACGCGGGACGTTGAAGCGAAGCGGTGCGGCAAGATGCCGGCCGCTACTCCGCCGCCATCAGGCCGGCCAGTTCGCGGTTCTTCATCAGCTTGTAGACGATGGAATCCATCAGCGCCTGGAAAGAAGCGTCGATGATGTTGTCGGAGACGCCGACCGTCCACCAGCGGGCATCGGTCGCGTCGGTCGATTCGATCAGCACGCGGGTAATCGCCTCGGTGCCGCCATTGAGGATGCGCACCTTGTAATCGGCCAGTTCCAGGTCGCCGATCTCGTCCTGGAAGCGGCCGAGATCCTTGCGCAGCGCGATGTCCAGCGCGTTGACCGGGCCATGGCCCTCGGCCACCGACAGTTTCTGCTCGCCGTCTACCTCGACGCGCACGATGGCTTCCGACACCGTTTTCAATTGCCCGTTGGCATCGAAGCGGCGCTCCACCATGCAGCGGAAGCTTTCCACCTTGAAGAAATGCGGCACCTCGCCCAGCGTGCGCCGCGCCAGCAGTTCGAAGGACGCGTCCGCGCCCTCGTAGGAATAGCCCTGGGCCTCGCGCTCCTTGACCAGCGAGATAAGCGTGTCGAGGCGCGGATCATCCTTGGCGACGGCAATGCCGCGGCGCTTCAACTCGTTGATGAAGTTGGATTTTCCGCCCTGGTCCGAGACCATGACCCGGCGCGTGTTGCCCACCGTTTCCGGCGGCACATGCTCATAGGTTTCCGGCTCCTTCAGCAGCGCGGAGGCATGGATGCCGGCCTTGGTGGCGAAGGCCGAGGCGCCGACATAGGGCAGTTGCGCGTCCGGCGCGCGGTTCAGCAATTCGTCGAAGCCGCGCGAAAGCCGCGTGATGCCGGCCAGTGCTTCTGCCGTGATGCCGGTCTCGAAGCGGCCGGCATAGGCGGATTTCAGCATCAGGGTGGGGATGATGGCGATGAGGTTGGCATTGCCGCAGCGTTCGCCAATGCCGTTCAACGTGCCCTGCACCTGGCGGCAGCCGGCCTCGATGGCGGCCAGCGAATTGGCCACGGCCTGGCCGGTGTCGTCATGGGCATGGATGCCGAGGCGATCTCCGGGCACACCGGCGGCGATCACCGCCCGCACGATCTCGCGTATTTCTGCAGGCAGCGTGCCGCCATTGGTGTCGCACAGCACGATCCAGCGTGCGCCCGCGTCAAAGGCGGTCCTGGCGCAGGCCAGCGCATAATCCGGATTGGCCTTGTAGCCGTCGAAGAAATGCTCGCAATCGACCATGGCTTCCTTGCCGGCGGCGACCGTTGCCGCGACGGAGGCGGCGATGCATTCGAGATTTTCCTCGTTGGTGCAGCCGAGCGCCACGCGCACGTGGTAGTCCCAGCTTTTCGCCACGAAGCAGATGGCATCCGACGCAGCCTGGACAAGGGCGGTCAGGCCCGGATCGTTGGAGGCGGAGATGCCGGCGCGCTTGGTCATGCCGAAAGCGACGAATTTCGCGGCCTGGGTGCGCTTCTTCGCGAAGAAGGCCGTGTCGGTGGGATTGGCGCCCGGATAGCCGCCCTCGACATAGTCGATGCCGAAGTCATCGAGCATTTTCGCGATGGCGATCTTGTCTTCCACCGAGAAGTCCACGCCCGGCGTCTGCTGGCCGTCGCGCAATGTCGTGTCGAAAAGATAGATGCGCTCGCTGGTCATGGTTCCTGCCCCCTCACCCGAATACACCCGCATACCACAGAACGGCGGCGGTGATCACCACCACCAGAACACCCTTGGCGACGAGGCCGTAGAACAGCCATTTCGGCATCTGCGTGGCCTGTTTCTGCTGATCGGTCTGCATCATTACCCCCCTCTGCCCTGCCGGGCATCTCCCCCACAAGGGGGGAGATCGGCTGTCACCGGCCTCAGCGGCTCACGGTTCAATGTTCTCCCGATTCCCGGCAGACGAATTACGGGCAATATCAGCTGTTCATACGATCTCCCCCCTCTGCCCTGCCGGGCATCTCCCCCACAAGGGGGGAGATCGACTGTGGAGCGATTGCTGCCCAAAGTTCCATCGTCTCCCGACGGTTGACGAGCGATTTCCGTTCCCCGCTTGTGGGGGAGATGCCCGAGGGCAGAGGGGGTGCGCCTCCATGGCGCGTTCCGGCAAGTCCGGATGCGAAAAGGAAATCAAACTCACGGCCGCACCCCGCATGTGATTACAGCTTCAAGTTCATACATCGTCATTCCAGAAGCGAAGAACGGTCCAGCCATCCTGCTCAAGGGCCCGCGTCCATTCGCTATCACGGGCAGCAACTATAGGGTCGCCGTGTTGAGTTCCGTCCAGTTCGACGATCAGCCGATGATCAGGGCAAGCGAAATCCGCGATGTCGTTCCGGATCGGATACTGCCTCCGAAACCCAGCCCCATCAGGCGATGGGCGCGCAATTGGTTCCATAACCTGAGTTCGGCATCTGTCATGTCCTTGCGCATGCGCTTGGCATTTCGCCGGAGAAACTCGGGAACAAGCGCATGTGATGGCATGATCACCCCCCTCTGCCCTGCCGGGCATCTCCCGCAAAGGGGAGATCGGCTGTCACCGGCCTCAGCGGCTCACGGTTCAATGTTCTCCCGATTCCCGGCAGACGAATTACGGGCAATATCAGCTGTTCATACGATCTCCCCCTCTGCCCTGCCGGGCATCTCCCCCACAAGGGGAGATCGACTGTGGAGCGATTGCTGCCCAAAGTTCCATCGTCTGCAAGGGACGAAAGCCTTATCCAGGACGCGCTCGACGAGCGAATTACCGATCTCCCCCTTGTGGGGAGATGCCCGGCAGGGCAGAGGGGGGTGCGCCTGCACGGCGCGCCGTGCCCTCACCGCTTCACTTCCCAGGTTGTCACGCGCTCGCCGGTGTCCTTGTCCTTGCCATCCTTCAACTGGATGCCCTGTCCGAGAAGCTCGTCGCGGATGCGGTCGGCCTCGGCCCAGTTCTTCTCGCGAATGAAGGCGAGACGGGCCTCGACGATGGCCGCGATCTCGCTTTCATCCACATTCGCCTGCGCCGAAGCCGGAAGGCCGAGAAAATCCAGCGCATCGGCCAGCGGCCTGCCCGCCATGGCATTCATGGCGGAGAGTGCCGCGGTGATGTTCAGGTCATCCCCGAGGGCATCGACAACGGCATCCGGCGATCCGGCGTCCGCATCGCCGACGCGGCGTTGCATCTTGGCAAGAACATTGCCGGCTTCCTCCAGCCGGCGCACGGAGAAGTCGATCGGTTCCTTGTAATGCGTCATCAGCATGGCGAGGCGGAGCACTTCGCCCGGCCATTTGCGGCCGCCGAATTTCTCCGTTTCCAGCAGGTCGTGGATGGTGACGAAATTGCCTTCTGACTTGGACATCTTGCGGCCCTCGACCTGGAGAAAGCCGTTGTGCATCCAGTATTTCGCCATCACGTCCGTGCCATGGGCGCAGCGCGACTGGGCGATCTCGTTCTCGTGGTGGGGAAAGATGAGGTCCAGCCCGCCGCCGTGAATGTCGAAGGTCTCGCCGAGAAAAGCCTTGGACATGACCGAGCATTCGATGTGCCAGCCGGGGCGGCCGTGGATACGCAACGGTTTGCCCTCGACGGTGAAATCCCCGTCCCAGCCGGGTTCGGTGGCAGCGGATTCCTTCCACAGCACGAAATCGGACGGAGCGCGCTTGTGGTCCTTCACCTCGATGCGCGCGCCGGCCTGCTGGTCCTCCAGCCGGCGCTTCGACAACTGTCCGTAATCGGCCATGGAGCCGGTCTCGAACAGCACCTCGCGGCCCTCCGCACCTTGCGCGACATAGGCGTGGCCACGGTCGAGCAGGCCCTGGATCATGGCCACCATGCCGGCGATGTGCTCGGTGGCGCGCGGCTCCTGCGTGGGTGGCAGGCAACCCAGCGCCGCGACGTCCCGGTGATATTGGTCGTAGGTGCGCTCCGTCACCTGGCGGATGGCCTCGTTCAGCGTCATGCGGCCGGCGTCGATCTCGCCGCCGAAGTCGCGCAGCGCGCGGGCGTTGATCTTGTCGTCGACGTCGGTGATGTTGCGCACATAGGTGACGTGATCGGCGCCGTAGAGATGGCGCAGCAGGCGGAACAGCACGTCGAAGACGATGGCCGGGCGCGCATTGCCGATATGGGCATGGTCGTAGACCGTGGGGCCGCAGACATACATGCGCACGTTGTCCGGGTCGGCGGGGATGAAATCCTCCTTGCGCCGCGTCAGCGTGTTGGTGATGCGAAGGCCGCGAAAGCCGTTGTCCGCCATGATCCTCTTTCCCCGTTCGCGCGGCATGATGCCGCCCGCCTGCTGGCCGGGGCGTTTGTCTCAAGGGCTTGTCGTGAGGACGAAAACGGCCGGCCAGCGAAGTGCTAGCTGATAATGATCCCGCAAATGCAAATGGCGCGAGCGCGCAGATCCGTTTTCATGGGCAAGGGTTATCGCCAAGGGAGGATGGCGGGTCAAGCGGGAAAATCAAGCTGCGCGTGGCGTTTGCGCAACAGTGACGGCGCAGGCGAAGACACAATTGCGATTTCTTCGAAAGGCCGCGCTTTTGCCGCCGATTTGCCCAGATCCGTACCCAGATGACGAAACGTAAGCCATTGACACCAACGGAGACAAGACATGTCCGGCAAACAAGCCGCCGAGCGCCCGAAACCCGCCGATTCCTTCGTCATGCATTATGGCGCCATAGGACCGGCCGCCATTCGTGCCGCGCTGCTGGCTGGCGCCAAGAAGCCCGCAAAGCGTTAACGCCGGTTAACCGGTTCGTTAACCGGCTGTTTCATTCCCGGCCGCATACTGGAAACAGGTCATGCGACAATGCAGGTGACGCCATGAAACAGACGAACACCAACACCGTCACGGCGAAAACGCCGGCCCGGCAGGCGCGCTGGGGCGATTCCGGCCTTTCGGAACGCTATGGCAAACTGGGATCGGGCGCCGTCTGCGCGGCGCTCATCTATGCCGGCAAGACCGCCGGTGCCAAGAGCCGCAAGGCGCGCCACTGACGACAAGCGGCGGGAGCGAAGCCAACGCTTTTCACGTTGCCTCAGGCCTTTCCCATGATAAATTCACATGGGGCCTTGAAAGACCGGAGATCTGCGATGAAGCGTCTGCTGCTGGCTCTCGCCCTTTTCGCCGTGCCCTTCCCCGCCCATGCGACATCCGGGCCGGGCTGCCTTTACGTGGTGAACGTCGATTCCCGGGATGTGTTGAACATGCGCGCCAGGCCTTCCGCCTCGTCGCGGATCGTCGACCGGCTCAGGCCCGGCGCCCATGGCATCATCCATCTCGATGACACCTGCATCCCGCTGTCGCGGCCATGGGGCAGCCGGTGGTGTCCCGTCACCCATTACGATGGCGACCGCGTGACAAAAGGGTGGGTCAAGGCACGTTATGTGCGCGACAGCGACTGCCCCTGATCCGACGATGCCGGCCTGATCAGAGCCGCGCGTAAAGGCTGGCGGCAAGACCGGCCATGACAAGGCCGATGAGCACATCGAGCACCCGCCACGCGGACGGACGGGCAAAGACCGGCTGAAGCAGGCGTGCGCCGTAGCCCAGCGCAAAGAACCATACGAAGGAGGCCGCAGCGGCGCCAAGCCCGTATGCAAGGCGCGCCTGCCCGGCATGGCGGGCCGAAAGCGAGCCCAGAAGCACCACGGTATCCAGATAGACATGCGGATTGAGGAAGGTGAATGCCAGGCAGGTCAGCACGGCCTGTTTCAGACTGCCGCCGGAGGCTGGCCCCGCGCGCAGCGCACCGGGGTGAAAGGCGCGGCGAAAGGCGATCAGGGCATAGACGGTGAGAAACAGCGCGCCGCCCAGCGTCACCCACCAGATCAGCACGGGCGCCTGCGCGATGAGCGTGCCGAGGCCGGCGACGCCGGCGGTAATGAGGGCAGCATCGCAGAGCGCGCAGATCAGGCAAAGCAGGAAAACATGCTCACGCAGCAGGCCCTGGCGCAGGATGAAGGCATTCTGCGCGCCAATGGCGATGATGAGCGTGGCGCCAAGCAGGAAGCCCGACAGGGCGGCGGGTAGAACGGCGTTCACGCGGGGCACACTCCGGCGATCAGAAAAGCGACATCTGGCCGCCGTCCTTCTTCTTCGGCGCGGCTTTCTCCTTCGCCTTTTGCTCCGGTGCGTCGGGCAGGTCAATCGCGTCCTGCACGTCCGGACCGCCATTGGCCACCTTGTTGACCTTCGTCGATACGGGTATCGCCTCGAAGAAGTCCGGTTCCACGGGCTCCAGCAGGTCGGCCACGTCGCGTGGCTCCTGCGTGCGGCAATCCAGCCAGCGGGCGAAATCCTCCGGCCTGATGACCACCGGCATGCGGTCGTGAATGGCGGCGATGGCGGCGTTGGCGCGCGTCGTCAGGATGCAGGCGGTATCCACCGCCGAGCCTTCCGGCCCTTCCCATGTTTCCCACAGCCCGGCAAAAGCGACGACGCCACCGCCTTTCGGGCGCACCCAGAAAGGCTGGGCCGTGGCCTTGCCCTCGCGCTTCCATTCGTAGAAGCCGGAGGCCGGCACGAGCATGCGGCGGTGGCGCATGGCGGTGCGAAACGAATTCTTCCGCGCTGCCGTTTCCGAGCGGGCATTGATGAGAAGCGGAAAATCGCGCGGGTCCTTCACCCAGGACGGTGTGAAGCCCCAGCGTGCCAGCATGGCCACGCGGTCGGGCTGGTTGGAGCCGGGGTCCGGCACCGGCCCGGCGGTGACGATGAGAACGGGCTGCGTGGGCGCGATATTGTAGCGCGGCGGAAAGGCCTCGATCCCGGCCAGGCCGAAGACCGCTTCCACTTCCTCCGGCGCCGCCGTCAATGAAAAACGTCCACACATGGCGCGACCCTGCGCCAAGGTCCGCGACCGGTCAAGCACAGGTGGCGCCGGGACGCCGGGTGCGCTACAGGAAAGGCCATGACCGGTCTGCCCATCCGCCTTGCCGTTTCCGTCGCCATTCACAATGAAGGCCGCTTCCTGCTGGTGCGGCGCGGCAATGCGCCGGCCAAGGGCCAATATGCCTTTCCGGGCGGGCGCGTGGAGGCCGGCGAGACGCTGGAGGAGGCCGCGCGGCGCGAACTGATGGAGGAAACCGGCATGACCGCCGGGCCGCTGGCGCTGCACAGCATCGTCGAGCTGGACAGCGAGGGTGCGGGTGTCACTTACCGGCTGCATGTCCATACCGGCACCTATGCGGGCGGCACGCCGCTGGCTGGCGACGATGCCGAGACGGCGGAATGGCTGACACTCGACGAAATGGCCTGCCTTCCGGTGACCGATTCGACGCTTGCGGTCGCCCGCGCCATTGCCGCCGCGCGGTGAGGCGGGCCGCCTTGCCAGCGCCGCAAAAGCGGTGCACAACCGCGCGCATGAGGTTTCCGCGCGCTGCCCTTTCCGGCCTGATCCTGCTTACCGCCGCCCAGGCGGCGCTCGCCCAGTCGGCGCCCTATGACGACAAGATGCTGCGGCTTTCGGAAGTGCTCGGCTCGCTGCATTACCTGCGCAACCTGTGCGGTGAGAAGGGCAATGACTGGCGCCGGCAGATGGAAGCCGTGCTGGAAGCGGAATCGCCCGAAGGCGAGCGCCGCAAGCGCTATGTGGCGGCCTTCAATCGCGGCTATCGCAGCTATGCGGCCATTCACACAACCTGCACCGACGCCTCGATGGCCGCCATCGAGAGCTACATGAAAGAGGGCGAGGCCCTGAGCCGCGAGATCGTTGTGCGTTTCGGAGGATAAACCTTCCGGAAAGCATGTTTTTTGACAGGGCGTTAACTTTTTCCTCACCAACGGGGTGTTCAAGCCCGCCGCCCCTGCTACAAGTCTTAACCGAGGCTTAAAAGGCCAGGTCATTCCGGGACAAGATCATGCAGCATACCGCCAATGATATCGACGCCATGATCCGCGAGGAGAAGCGGATCTCGGCCACCGAGTGCCACGACGAGGCATGGGCGGCCGGTCTCATGGCCGGATCGAGCCGGAGATCATTGCCGAAACCGCCATTGTCATCGCGCTGGAGGAACTGCACCGCGATTCGGGCGAACAGGCCGTGCTGACGCTGCTTGACCGGATGCGCGAGCAGGCGCTCAACGGCGCCTTCGACCCGGATATCCGGCGCCATTGACGGGGGCGCGATTTCGTCGTTTCCTCTCGCCTGAGCGGGAGGCCCCTGACATGTTTGCGAACCTTCGTCCCGGCAGAGCGGCGAGCGCTTTCCTGATTTCCTTCCTGTGCCTCCTCTGGGCGGCCCTTCCCGCCGCGGCGCTGAGCGAACTCAAGCGCGACACGGCGCCCGTTGCCGAAGAGGATGGTGCCCCATCGGACGAAAAGGCCGCGCCGCCGCCGGTCATTCTGGAACCGGTGCCCCTGCCCGACGAATTGCCTGCCCTTTCCAACGAGCCGCAGCCGGAACCCGATGGCAGCGGCAATGGGGAAGCACCCGACAATCAGGTGGTGCAGCCCCGCGCCATCCCGATCCCAGACATCCTCGACGATGTTTCCGCCCTGCCCGAACCGGTGCAGCGCATGCGTGCCCTCATCATGGATGCCGCGCGCACGGGCGACCTGGAAAAGCTGCGCCCGCTGCTGGGTACCGGACAGTCGATGACGTCGCTGTCGTTCGGCGGTATCGACGGCGACCCTGTCGCCTTCCTGCGCGGGGCGTCCGGAGACGGTCAGGGCCAGGAAATTCTCGCCATTCTACTGGAGGTGCTGGAAGCCCGTTTCGTGCGCATGGACGCGGGCACCGAACAGGAGCTTTACGTCTGGCCCTATTTCTACGCCATGCCGCTGGACAAGCTGACGCCGCCGCAAAAAGTGGAGCTTTTCAAGCTGGTCACGGCCGGCGACTACGAGGACATGCAGGCCTTCGGTGCCTATATCTTCTACCGTGCGGGCATCACGCCGGACGGGCGCTGGATCTTCTTCGTGGCGGGCGACTGAGCCCGGCCCGGCGCGCGGGCGCCCTTGCCTGACAGTTCATGCGCGCATAGATGGGGCCTGCACCTGCCTTGCCCACAGCGCCCTGTTTCTCGCCGGAGACATGCCATGCCATCGGTCTTTCTCGACAATCGTTCGCTCATCACGGTCAAGGGACCGGAAGCGGCGCATTTCCTGCACAATCTGGTGACGACCGACATTGCCGGCCTGCAACCCGGCGTGCTCACACCGGGGGCCCTGCTGACGCCGCAGGGCAAGATCCTCTTCGATTTCCTGGTGTCACGCAGTGGTGACGATGCGTTCCGGCTGGACTGCATGGCGGCTTCGGCCAGCGATTTCGCCCGCCGGCTCATGCTCTACAAGCTTCGCTCCAAGGTGGACCTGTCCGTTGAGGAACAGGCCGAAGCGAGCGTTTCCTGGGACATGGACCCACCCGGCGAAGACAGCCTTCGTGACAGCCGGTTTGCCGGTGTCGATGTCTGGCGCCACTACGGCGCGCCCGAGGGGGGCGATGACGCGGGCGCATGGACGGCGCTGCGCATCGCCCATGGGGTCGCGGAAGCCGGGGTCGACTATGAGGAGGGCGACGCCTTTCCGCATGATGCGGGGCTGGACCAGACGGGAGGCGTGTCCTTCCGCAAGGGCTGCTTCGTGGGCCAGGAAGTGGTGTCGCGCATGCAGCATCGCGGCACTGCACGCCGGCGCATCCTGACCATCTCCGGCGATGGCGCCCTGCCCGCGCCCGGCACACCGCTGGAAGCCGATGGCAAGCCGGTGGGCGCGCTCGGCTCGGTGGACGGGACATCCGGGCTGGCCCTGGCACGGATCGACCGGGTGAAGTCGGCGATGGATGCCGGTACGCCGATCCGCGCCGGCGACGTGACGGTGACCCTTGCCCTGCCGCCGCATGTCGCCTACCGCTTCCCCGAGACAAACGAGGATTCGCAAGCGGATGGCTGACCGGCCGGAAGCGCCGCCACGGGCGTGGCAGCGCATGTTGTCGGGGCGCAGGCTCGACCTGCTGGACCCTTCTCCGATGGATGTCGAGATCGTGGATATTGCCCACGGGCTGGCGCGCGTGGCGCGCTGGAACGGGCAGACGGCGGGCGACCATGCCTTTTCCGTGGCGCAGCATTCGCTGATCGTGGAGCAGGTTTTCCACGCCATGAAGCCCGGCGCAAACGCCGCGCAGCGGCTGACAGCCTTGCTGCACGACGCGCCGGAATATGTGATCGGCGACATGATCTCGCCGTTCAAGGCCGTCATGGGCGGTGGCTACAAGGCGGTGGAAGAACGCCTGCAAGCGGCCATCCACCTGCGTTTCGGCCTGCCGGCACTGACCGCCAGGACGCTCAAGGCCACCATCAAGCGCGCCGATATCGTCTCGGCCTATTTCGAGGCGACCGTGCTGGCCGGCTTTTCGGAAACGGAGGCGGCGAAGTTCTTCGGGCGGCCGCGCGGCTTTCATGCCGAACAGTTCGATCTCGACCCGAAGCCCGCCCATGTCGTACAAGGGGAATTCATCGCCCGCTTCGAGGCCATCGAGGCGGCGCGCTACGGGAAACGCTGAAAGGTTCGGCTGCACCCGGTGACGGCACCGGTTGCAGACACGGATGGGGGAGAGGCCGGCCATGCCGCATATCGTCGTCACTTCGCTGGCCCGGCTGCACGACACGGTCGAGCAGCACGAGGCCAGTCATATCGTCACCCTGATCAACGAGGGGACGCCGGTCACGCGCCCGGTTTCCATCGAGGAAAAGTGCCACCTGTTTCTCGGCATGCATGACATCGACATGGCGATGGACGGCATGACGCCGCCCGGCGAGGCCCATGTGCGGCAATTGCTTGATTTCGTGCGGGCGTGGGACCGGGCCCGCCCGCTGGTCATCCATTGCTTCGCCGGCATTTCGCGCTCCACGGCAGGCGCCTTCATCACCGCATGCGCGCTCAACCCGGATCTCGATGAAATGGCGATCGCACGCCATATCCGCGCCAATTCGACCACGGCAACGCCGAACCGGCTGCTGGTCAGCACAGCGGACACGCTGCTCGGCAGGCAGGGCCGGATGACCGCTGCCATCGAGACCATCGGCCTTGGCGACATGGCCTACCAGGGGCAGACCTTCATCCTGCCGCTCGACGTGGACGCGCTGGTTGACGGCTGAGATACGCTGCCGGGTTCAGCCCTGCCGCTCCAGCCGGTCGATGAACCATTGCGTGAGCTTGGTCCAGACCGCGTCCTTCTCGGCGGCATCCTCCACGCCATGCTCCAGATTCGGATTGTCATTGACCTCGATGACGACCACGCCCTGGTTCGTTTCCTTCAGGTCGACGCCGTAGAGCCCCTCGCCGATGCAACGGGCCGCGCGCACGGCGATGTCGATGACCTCGGGCGGCGCATCGGCCAGGGCGAATGAGCGGAAGCCGCCTTCCTGCGGCTTGCCGCCGGTCTCATGGTTGACGATCTGCCAGTGCTTCTTGGCCATCAGGTACTGGACCACGAATAGCGGCTGGCCGCCGAGCACACCAACGCGCCAGTCGAATTCCGTTGGCAGGTATTTCTGCGCGATGATGAGATCGGAATCCTCCAGCCATTTCGTCGCCAGCGCCTTCAGTCCGTCGCGGTCGGCCACCTTCTTGACGCCGCGGGAAAAGGCGCTGTCGGGTATCTTCAGCACCATCGGGAAATCCAGATCCGCTGCCGCGCGCTCCAGATCGCCGGGGCCGGCGATGATGACGCTTGGCGGCACGGGCACGCCGTTCACGCCCATCAGTTCATGCAGGTAGACCTTGTTGGTGCAGCGGATCATCGACAGGGGATCGTCGATGACAGGCATGTTTTCCTGCTGGGCACGGCGGGCGAATCGGTAGGTATGGTTGGAGATCGATGTCGTCTCGCGAATGAAAAGGGCATCGTGGTTGGCCAGCGTCGCCAGATCCTTCTTCGTGACGGGTTCGACCTCCACGCCCATGCGCGCAGCCAGCCGCGCCCAGTGCTTCAGCGTGGCAATGCTGGACGGCGGCAGTTCCTCCTTCGGGTCGACGAGGACGGCAAACGAATAGCGCGCGGGCGTGCGCGACTTGCGGTCGCGCCATTCGCGCGCGGTATGGGCCTCAAGCGCGGCAAGGAAACGGGTCTTTTCCGCTGCATCCATGCGCGAGAGCGGGTGGAAGCCGATGCGGCGGATGCGGATCCATTCGCCCGGCTCGATCACCACTTCCAGCGAGGGTGCGCGAAACCAGTCGAACAGCAGGCGGCCGAAACGCTCCCAGCCTTTCGACGGGCCGATGCCGAAGAAGAAGCGGATCCTCGTCGCCTCGAAGGGTTCGATGGCCTTGCGGGACGCATTGAGCGCCTGTTCCAGATCCGGCAGCGCATTGTCGTAGAGCTTGGGCTCCGACAGGTCGATCATGGTCTCGACGGAGGGTATGACCCGGTGCCCGCGCGAGGAGGCCAGCAGCGAAGCATAATAGCCGCGGCTCTGATAGGCATAGGAGGCCGCCAGGTTGATGATCTTCGGCCGCTGGCCGCGAAACAGGTTCGGATGCGTCAGGTAATCGCGAATGGTGATGACCTTGTGCGGCGTCTGCGCCTGGTCGATGTCGTTCGCCTTGCCGGTCAGGATGACCCAGGTCATGCCTGCTTTCCTCCCAGGAAAACGGCCGCGCGCAGCGGCGGCTTGCCGAACTGCGCCATGGCCATGAAGATGGAATGGGGAATGGGAATGTTGGCCGCGTCGGCCACCGTCTCGCCGGCCTCGTCCTCCACCCACGGATCGTGAACGAAGATGTGGGCGCCGTCGTCGCCGATGGCCAGCACCCAATGCGGCACCTTCTTGCCGAACATCATGAAACCGGACACCAGGACCGCAACCAGTTGCCCGGCGGCGAGTGCGGCACGGATATCCTCCAGCGTGAAGAAGCGGACCGAAACCGGCACGTCCAGGTCGGCGGCGCGCTGGCGAAAATCGGCCTGGGCGAGTTCCATGACGCGGCGCTTCTCCGCCGACCGGACAGACTGGAGAAAGAGCGGGCCTTCCTCCGACACGATCACGCTGGCATCCAGCCCGTTTTCCACCGCGGTCAGGGCCATGCCATGCGGCTCGCAGCCGCCCGGGCCCGACAGCATGAAAATGGTGGTCGCCTCGCGCCAGAGGCGGATTTCCATGAGCGGCGACGGCTGGAATCCGGGCCGGAAATGCGCCATGGCCATCATCAGGCAGCAAGGGCCGCAGGTGAAATCCGCCGTCTGCTCGTAATAGGGCACCGCCGTGAAATGCTGCGCGGCGCCGCGCAGCAGCTTCTCGTAGCGCAGCGCGTCAGTGTGGTCGCCATAGTAGTCGAGGTAGCGGCCGATCCGGCGGTAGCCGCGCCGCTCGTACAGGCCAATGGCGCGGACATTGTCCTCGCGCACTTCCAGCCGCAGCACCATCCGGCCATGGGAAAAGGCGGCGTCCTCGGCAGCTTGCAGAAGGCGCGCGCCGAGCCCGGCTTCACCGGCGGCCGGCAGGACGGCGATCGAATAGAGCCGCGCCACGGCGGTGCCCTTGCGGAACAGGACCATCGCATAACCGGCGATTCGCCCGTCAGCATCCGCCACGACGGTTTCGGCCGTCTCCCGGTCGATCAATTGACGGAAGGAGCGCCGGGAAATGCGATCGGTGTCGAAGACGGTGTGTTCAAGGGCGACAAGCTGGTCGATATCGGCTGGCGTGGCCCGGCGCAGGGCTGTTGTCATGGATGCCACAAGGGGTACAACACGTGCGAGTACAAGGCCTGTTGGGACCGGCATTGGGCCGGACGCCTGCGTGCGGCCTTCATCCGCGCAAGCAGCGGTAACGCGATAGCGCCGGCAATGCGGCTGAATTGTGACCGAAGCGGAACCGTCCGGCCCGCTTTGCGTTGTCGTTGCGATCCATTCTGTCCGGGCAGACACAAGGAGACATTCATGGAGTTTTCAGCCGACAGCACGGTTGCTGCCGTGGAAGGGGCCGTGGCCGGTCTTTCCGCGCTTGTTGTGCAATATGCGTTCTCGGTCATCGGTGCGGTTCTCATCCTCATCATCGGCTTTGTCGTGGCCGGGATGATCGAGCGCTGGGCCTATCGCGGGCTCGGATCCTGGAAGGGCTTCGACGAGACGCTGCGCAAGTTCCTCTCCAAGATCGCGCGCTATGGCGTGCTGGCCATCGTGCTGGTGACAGTGCTGTCGCAATTCGGCGTGCAGACCGCTTCCATCATCGCCGCGCTCGGCGCCGCCGGCCTGGCGATCGGCCTGGCGCTGCAGGGCACGCTGCAAAACGTGGCGGCCGGCATCATGCTGCTGGTGCTGCGCCCGTTCAAGAACGGTGAATTCATACAGGCTGGCGGAACGATGGGCACGGTGCAGGAAATCGGCCTGTTCGCCACCGAGTTCAAGACGCTGGACGGGCTCTTCCTGCTGGCGCCCAATTCGGAACTGTGGAGCCAGGCGGTGACCAACTATTCCCGCAACCCCACCCGGCGCAACGATCTCGTCATCGGCATCGCCTATGACGACGACATCAACAAGGCCATGGAAATCTACCGCGAGATGATGGCGGAAGACCCGCGCGTGCTGGCCGATCCGGAACCCTATATCTATGTCTCGGCGCTGGGCGACAGCGCGGTGGATGTGACCTGCCGCTACTGGACCACCTCCGCCGACTGGTGGACGACAAGCCGCGACATGACGCACAAGGCCAAGGAGCGGTTCGACGCGGCCGGACTGACGATTCCCTTCCCGCAGCGCGACATCCACCTGTTCCGCGAACCGGTTGCGCAAGACGCGGCACAGTGACGGGGCGGGCGGACGGATCAACGATGCTGATCCGAACGCCCATGGCTTTTCGTTTGACCCGGCGGGCAGGTTCGGCAATCCTCCGGCACTTCGGGCAGCCGGCGCCGTGCATGGCGGCGCATGCCCTTCCCGTTTCCTCGCCGTGGACTCCGACCGATGACAGCAACGACGCCGACGCCTTCCACCCGTTCCTTCCCGCTTCTGCTGGTGGTGTGCGGCTGCCTGATCGCGCTGCTCACCTTCGGGCCGCGCTCCGCCATGGGCTTCTTCCTCATTCCGATGCTGGAAGACCGGGGCTTCGACCGCACCACGTTCGGTCTCGCCATGGCGATCCAGAACATCTTCTGGGGGCTGGGAACGCCCGTTTTCGGCGCCATTGCCGACAAGTTCGGCACCTGGCGCGTGCTGGCGCTTTCGGGCATCCTCTATGCGGCGGGCCTGGTGCTGATGTCGGTGGCGACAACACCGGCCATGCTGCATGTCAGCGGCGGCATCCTGGTGGGCCTGGGCATTGCCTCCGGCTCGTTCGGCATCGTGCTGGCGGCCTTCGCGCGCAATGTCTCCGCCGAACATCGCAGCCTCGTCTTCGGCATGGGCACGGCGGCGGGTTCGGCCGGCATGTTCGTCTTCGCGCCGCTGTCACAGGGCATGATCAATGCCCTGGGCTGGTCCGACGCGCTGATCTGGATGGGCGCGCTGATGCTCGTGGTGCCGGTGCTGGCCATACCGCTGACCGGCAATTCCGGTTCGTCGAAATTCGCGCAGGCGGAGATGGAACAGACCGTGCGCGAGGCGCTGGCCGAGGCCTTCGCCCACAAGAGCTATCTCCTGCTGGTGGCCGGCTTCTTCGTCTGCGGCTTTCAGGTCGCCTTCATCACCGCCCATTTCCCCGCCTATCTGAACGATATCGGAATCGAGGCGCGCTATGCGGTGATCGCCATGGCGCTGATCGGACTGTTCAACATCATCGGCTCGCTGGCATCGGGCGTGATTGGCCAGCGCCATTCCAAGCCCGTCTTCCTCGCCTATATCTACCTGGCGCGCTCGGCGCTCGTGACCGCCTTCCTGCTGCTGCCGCACAGCCCGGCGCTTGTCGTCACCTTCGCCATCCTCATGGGCCTGCTGTGGCTGTCCACCGTGCCGCCGACGAACGGGCTGGTCGCCATCTTCTTCGGAACGCGGCACCTTGGCATGCTGGGCGGCATCGTGTTCCTGTCGCACCAGGTGGGCTCGTTCCTTGGCGTCTGGCTCGGCGGCTACCTGCGCGACCTGACCGGTTCCTACGACATGGTCTGGTGGCTCGGCGTGGCGCTCGGCCTGTTCGCCGCCGTGGTGCATTGGCCGATTCGTGAGGCGCCGGTCAGCCGCCCTGCCCTTCAGCCGGCGCAATAGGCGCCTTCGCCCGCCCCAGCACCCGCTGGTAGAACAGGCCGATGCCGATGAGGCAGACACCCAGCCCCATGAAGGAGGCGGCGCGCAGCACGCCTTCCAGCTCGGCCATGTCGAACAGGAAGACCTTGAGTACCGTGAGCAGGACCAGCAGGCCGGACGCGGCACGCAGGCCCTGCCTGTCGAGGCGCAGGCCAGCGGCCAGAAGCACGAGCCCGGAGACCAGCCAGGCAGCGGAATAGCTGTAGGTTTCGCCCGCGCCGGCACCCTTCCAGTCGCCCAGATATGGCCCTTGCCAGAAGCGGCGGATTTCCAGGTTGAGCCAGGCAAAGAGCATGAGCGCGGCCATTCCCGCCATGGCATGAACATAGAAACGCGGGCGCCGCCTGACCGCCTGCCAAGCCACGAGCGCGGCCATGAGGCCGGGAATGAGGTAGGCCGCGCCAATCAGGTTCACCAATGGCCAATTGCCCACGAACCGGTTGGTGAAATAGGGGTTGAGCACGGCCAGATGCTGGATCAGCGCCATTACCGCGCCGAAAAGGCCGAGGCCCATGGAGGCCAGCCGGAAGACCGGGCTTGGCGCGCGGTCGTCCAGGCGCACCAGCGCCAGCGAGGCACCGAGCAGAAGGATGGTATAGAGTGCCTGCTCGCCCAGCGTGACCGGACCTTCCGCCGACAGGACGCCACCATGCATGGCGTGACGGATCAGCATGGCAATGCCGGCAAGTGCGGCCGTCAGGGCGAAGGCCTCCATCAGGCGCGCCGGCGTTGACGCGCCGGCTGCGCGCAGGACGATTGCCGCGAGGCCGAAGGCCAGGGCGGGTCCCAGATATCCCGGCGTCAGCCAGTTGAGCACCGGCGTTGCGGACAACGCCTCATGCCCCGCCACCGACGGATCCAGTCCGAAACGCGCCAGCACGGAAACGGCGCCGATCACGGCGATCCAGCCGAAGGCGGCATGGCCGCCGCGCGCGGACCAGACGGCAAGGGCCAGGGACAGACCCGCCAGCACGATGCCGGTCCAGGCGGCGGTCGTGAGAAGATGAACCGCCACGCCAAGCGGCAGGGCGGCGGCAAAGAATAGCAGGGCCGAGGCCGACAGGAGCGGGCGCCCTGCCCCTTCGCGCCGCCAGATGCCAAAGGCAGCAGCGCCAATGATCGCAGCCATTGCCAGCGCAGCCGGGCCATAGGCGAAATCCTCGTCCCAGCGCGCATAATTGCCCACGGCAAGCGCAAGGGCGGCCAGTGGTGCAAGAACCGCGGAAAAGGCCCACAACATGGCTGTCAGCCGGACATCGGCCAGCCGCCAGGCCATGAGCAGGCCAGCCATGAACACGGGCAGGCCCAATCCGGCGGCAAAGGCAAGAAATGCGCCCTCCCCGGGTCCGGCGCCAATGGCGACGCCGCGCCCTCCCGAATGCAATCCGAAAAGGTCGATGACGATGCCGATGATATCGTGGCGCGTCAGCATCCAGCCTGCCAGAATACCGGTGACGAGAAGCGCGCCGGCGGGCGCGCCATGGATGCCGCCCGGCCGCCACAGCGCCATGGCGAGCAGAAGCAGGGCGGCAATGCCGGCGGCATGGCGCACGGGGCCAATGTCCAGCCCCTGCATGCCAAGCCCGTAAAGCGCCGCGACAAGCGTCAACAGCGTGCCGGCAAAGACGGGCAGACCGATACGCCCGGCAATGGCAAGGCCGAGATTGTCAGGCGCTTCCCGGCGCGAAAGCCAGATGCCGCCCATGGCCGCCACCATGGCGGCAAGCGCCAGCAGGCTGGCCCAGGGCGAGGGAAGCGGCGAAAAGCGGCCGTCGAGGATCACCCACAGGCCGGTTCCCGCCATGGCGAGGACCAGCACCCATGCAGCCTGCCTGAACCGCGCCAGAGCCGCCGCCGCGACAAGCACCGCGGAGAGGAAGGTGAACAGGGCAAAGGGCTTGGGCTCGGTGGATGCGACCAGCACCGGCGTGGCAAAGGAACCGACGAGGCCAAGGCCGGCCAGCGCGGAGCCGTGTGGAATGGCCAGCGCGATGGCGGCCAGCGAGACCAGGCCCATGGCCAGGAAGCCGGCCGCGGAAGGCAGCCAGCCATAGACCGCATGGGCGGCGAAGGCGACACCGAACAGGATGGCGAGGCCGGCCGCGGTGAGAATGGCCGGCACATGGGCGGCGCGATCACCCGCATCGTCAGGCTCGCGTTCGCGGCGGCGGATCACCTCGCCTCCGGCAAGCGCCACCATGCCCGCCACGAATGCCACGCTCATCCGCACGGCCGGGCTGAACAGGCCGGCCTCGATGGAATAGCGAACGAGGAAAAGCCCGCCGAGCGCGAATGCCAGCCCGCCGATCCAGATGGCCCAGCGGCTGCCGATGGTTTCCTCAAGCGACCGGACAGGCCGCTCGGCGGGTCCGGCTGGCGCGGGCGGCAGGTCCGGCGGCAAGGGCGGGGGCAAGGTGGTATCAGGGGGTGCGGCAGGCGGCACCGATGCAACTTGCGACGATGCCGTGTCATCCGGCACAAGGACCGGTGCGGCGGGACGGACAGCACCGCCGGGCGTGAAACGGCCAGCGAGTGCCGACAGGCTTTTCTCGGCTTCCGCCACGCGGCGTTCGAGCCTGCGCAGCCGGTTGAGCAGCACCCAGAAGCCGACGAGCACCGCACCCGCCAGGACAATCAGTTCCATGAAATCGATGTAGAACACGGGGCCCGCCTCCCGTTGCCGGCCGGCCTATCCCGGCATGCGCAGAATTGAGCAGGTTTCGGTGCCAAAGGCCAGTGTCTTGCCGTCGGGGCCGCGCAGCGTTGCCTCCGACACGGCCAGATTGCGGCCGCGATGCACCACGCGCCCCTCACAGGTCAGTTCGCCCATGCCGGGCAGGACCGGGCGGACCAGATTGACCTTGAATTCAACTGTCGTGGACGCTTCGCCCGGGGCGCAGGTCGTATGCACCGCACAGGCTAGGGCGGAATCCATGATGGTCGCGGCCCAGCCGCCATGCACCGTGCCCATCGGGTTGAGATGCGCGTCGGACGGCCAGCCGGTGAAGATGACCCGCCCTTCCTCGGCTTCCGTCAGCACGAAATCCAGCGCGCCGCCGATGGACGGCGGCGGATAGGTGCCGTCGATGATGCGCTGCATCAGTTGCAGACCGGAATAGCGGGCCAGATCGCCCAGCGGAATGGTGCCGAACTGTCCCGTCTGCTTTGCCGCCTCCAGCCGCGCCCGCCAGGTGCTCATGCCGCATTCCCTTCCTGCTTGCTGAAATGCCGTTTGAGCGCCTGCGCCAGGCCCACGCGCTCCTGTGGCTCCGTCATTCCCCTCGGCTCCCAGACATGGCGGGCGAAGAAATAACCGGTCAGTGCAAAGGCCCCATCCAGCGCCTCGCCAGTCGCCCGGCCGCCCGCACCGCGCAGGAGAAAGGAAGGCAGCAGCAGCAGCTTGTCGGCCCATGGCTCGCCGGCCTGCCGGCTGACCGCCCTGCCCGACCTGGGCGAGACCCAGGCCAGGTCCTGCGCCGCGCCGGTGGCCGCGCAGCGCGTCAGATCAAGACCGAAGCCGAGTTCATCGAGAACCATCAGTTCAAAGCGCACGAACAACTCGCCCGCCCCCTGCGGGTCGTCGAGATGCTCCAGCAGGATGCCCAGCGTCTCGTAGAGACCGGGATGGGGATCGCGCTCGGGCAGAAGCCGCAAATGCGCCGCGCAGGCCTGCAGGCCATAGACGCCGGTCGCGCTTTCGAACAGGCGCGCGGCGTGATGCTCCACCGGCTCCACCTGGAAAGTGCCCATGTGCTCGTCGAGGCGCGCGCGCCAGGCCAGGTCCACGCGGTTGCCCGGCTGCAACACGGGCTGCATGGAGCGCGACCGGCCACCGCGCACGAGGCCCAGATGGCGACCGTGGGCGCGTGTCATGACCTCCAGGATGACGCTCGTCTCGCCATGCCTGCGCGTTCCAAGAACGATGCCGTCATCTCTCCATTCCATGGAGCGACGATCTACCTCATGCGGCCGGAAGTCCAGAGTGGAAACGACGGTTTTCCCAAGCGCAATTTCGCGGGCGCGAAAGTCTGCAACTTTCGCTGAAATCGACTTTCCCCACGCAATTTCGCGAGCGCGAAAGTCTGCAACTTTCGCTGAAATCGACTTTTCCCAAGCGCAATTTCGCGAGCGCGAAAGTCTGCAACTTTCGCTGAAATTGCTTGTATCTCTCCATTGCATGGAGCGACGACCTGCACATCAGCCAGGAAAGTCCAGCCCCATTTCGCGGTAGCGTTCGGGATCGTCGCCCCAGTTTTCCCGCACCTTGACGAAAAGGAAGAGGTGTACGGGCTGTTCGAGGATCTCCGCCAGTTCCTCGCGCGCGGCCTGTCCGATGGCCTTGATCGTCTCGCCCTTGCGGCCAAGGATGATCTTCTTCTGGCTGTCGCGCTCGACATAGATGACCTGGTCGATGCGCACCGATCCGTTCTTCTGTTCCTGCCAGCGCTCGGTCTCGACGTGGGAGGAATAGGGCAATTCCTGGTGCAGACGCAGGTACAGTTTCTCGCGCGTGATCTCGGCGGCAAGCTGGCGCATGGGCAGGTCGGAAATCTGATCTTCCGGATAGTACCACGGCCCCGGCGCGGATTGCCGGGCCAGCCACTCCATCAGGTCGTCGCAGCCCGACCCGTTGAGCGCGGAAATCATGAAGGTGGCGTCGAAGGCAACCGCCTCGTTGGCGGCGGCTGCAAGCGCCAGAAGGCTGTCGCGCTTCACGGTGTCGATCTTGTTGATGACCAGCGCCTTGGGCTGTCGCACCTCCTTCAGGCTTCCAAGAATGTCGACCGCATCGCCCTTCAGACCGCGTTCGGCATCGATGAGGAAGCAGACGATATCGGCATCGCGCGCACCGGACCAGGCGGTGGAAACCATGGCGCGGTCGAGCCGGCGGCGCGGCTTGAAGATGCCCGGCGTATCGACGAAGACGATCTGGCTGGCGTCCTTGATGGCCACCCCGCGGATGAGCGCGCGCGTGGTCTGCACCTTGTGGGTGACGATGGACACCTTGGCGCCGACAAGGCGATTGAGCAGCGTGGACTTGCCCGCATTGGGCGCGCCGATGAGCGCGACAAAGGCAGAGCGGGTCTCGCGGTCATCCGTGGCGGGATTGTGCGTTTCTTCGTTCATTGTCCCTCCTCCCATTCGCCTTCGCGAATGAGGAGTTTCGTGGCCGCTTCCTGTTCGGCTGCCCGCTTGGAGCGGCCGGCCCCATGTTCGGGCGGGCGTTTTCCGACCGTGACGCTGACGGCAAAGACAGGATCATGATCCGGACCGTCGCGGCTTTCTACCACATATACCGGAACCTGGCCGCCCTGGCGGTGCGCCCATTCCTGCAAGGCGGTCTTGGGATCGCGCCGGCCTGCGCCCGCCGCCTTCGCCCGGCCGGCCCAATGCTTCAGGATGAAGGGCCGCGCAGCCTCCAGGCCGCCATCCAGATAGATCGTGGCGATGACCGATTCCATGACGTCGGCACGCAGGTTCAGGCGCTTGCGCCCGGCCAGCGACTTGATCTCGGCGCCGGTGATGATGAAGTCGTGCAGCCCGATCTCCTCGGCCACCGCGGCACAGGTCTCGGCGCTGACAAGCTGGTTCAGCCGCACCGACAATTCGCCCTCATTGGCGGAGGGAAAGGCACCGAACAGCAATTCGGCGATCACCAGGCCCAGTACACGGTCGCCCAGGAATTCCAGCCGCTCGTAATCCGCCCCACCGGTCTTGCGCGCGCTGGCATGGGTCATGGCCCGCTCCAGCCGCGCGGCATCGGCGAACCGGTGGCCCGTCAGGCGCCCGATTTCGGCCGCCAGTGCCTCTCCGGTCCGTTTGCCGCGATTCAAGACCCCTCTCCCGCGTGGTCAGTGAAGGGGCGTGAACAGCCGGCCGGTGCGCAGGTCGGACGGCCAGCGCCAGATTTCCAGCGGACTCGCGCCACCGCTGACCGAGAAGAAGATCACCGACGCCTTGCCGACGAAATTTTCGAAAGGCACGAAGCCGACGCTCATGCGGCTGTCATTGGAATTGTCGCGGTTGTCGCCCATCATGAAATAATGACCGGGCGGCACGGTGAACTCCCGCGTCGTGTCGGAAATGCCGTTGGGCGTGATGTCGAGCGTGTCATAGCTCACGCCGTTCGGAAGCGTTTCGCGCCAGACATCGACGGGACGGCTCATCTCGGTGATGTCGGGATTGTCGATCTGGCCGACCTTTTCGCGCTTGACCGGCTGGTCGTTGATGTAAAGCGCCCCGTCGCGCATCTGGACGCGATCACCCGGCAGGCCGATCACCCGCTTGATGTAGTCGAGCGAGGGATCCGGCGGAAACTTGAAGACGGCGATATCGCCACGCTGCGGCTCATCGGCCCAGATGCGGCCCTCGAACAGGTTTGGCGAGAACGGGAACGAATGGCGCGAATAGCCATAGGCCCACTTGTTGACGAACAGGTAATCGCCTTCCAGCAGCGTCGGGCGCATGGACCCGGACGGAATGGAAAACGGCTGGAACAGGAAGGAGCGGATGATGACGGCAAGGATCAGCGCCTGAACGATGACGCTGACGATCTCAAGAAGGCCACCGGATTTTTTCTGGGATTTGTCAGCCACGCTCATGTCTTCCTCTGTGGGTCCGGCGTTTCTCTTAACGGCTCGAAGGTCCGGCTGCAACGGCGCAACCATGCCGCCGCAGGCAGACTGCCCGTTCGGGCCTGTCTCAGCCCTGTTGCAGTTCCGGCAGCGCCTCAATGATGACAAAGGCC
The DNA here is from genome assembly GCF_041397485.1 of Zhengella sp. Lineage (NCBI taxonomy): Bacteria > Pseudomonadati > Pseudomonadota > Alphaproteobacteria > Hyphomicrobiales > Notoacmeibacteraceae > Zhengella > Zhengella sp. The sequence continues at coordinate 510,235 of NZ_JAWKWO010000001.1, forward strand.
TGGGCGAGCGGAAAATCGTCGGTGATGGTCAGGTGAATCACCGGCCTGTGCCCGGCCGGCATCATGGTTTGAAGGCGGCGCAAGGCGCCATTGGTGAGGTTCATGGTGGGCTTGCCGCCCGGCAGGTTGACCACGCCCATGTCGCGCCAGAAGACACCGCGCGAAAGCCCGGTGCCAAGCGCCTTGGCGCAGGCCTCCTTGGCCGCGAACCGCTTGGCATAGGATGCCGCGCGCTCCTTGCGGCGGTCGGATTTGGCCCGCTCCACCTCCGTGAAGATGCGATCGGTGAACCGGCGGCCAAACCGCTCCAGCGAGCGTTCCACCCGGCGAATGTCGATCAGGTCCGAGCCAAGGCCGATGATCATCAGCTTACCGCGGCATTGTTCGGGGCAGCCGTCTGGGTGGCGTGGCGGGCCGCCATGCGCGCGGCACGCTTGCGCGCACGCTCGGCTAGCCGCTTGCGGCGCTGCTCGCGAAAGGCGGCAACCGACCAGCGGGTGAGGAAATAGAAGCCGGCCGCAAAGGCGATGCCCAGCGGAATGGCGCCGACGGCCATGGGCTTGAGCACGGGTTGCCAGAGCTGCGAGAATTCAAGGTCGGCAAACAGCTTGAACAGGTTGATGTGCTTGTGGGCATGGCCGAAACCGCCGTCGGAGATGGCCTGGCCGATCTTGTAGGTCGCCGCCCAGATGAAGGGAAAGGTGAGCGGATTGCCGATGGCCGTACCGAGCGCGGAGGCCAGGAGATTGCCCGCAATCAGCCAGGCGAGCGCCGCGGCGATGACGAAGTGGAAACCGAGAAACGGCGTGAAGGAGGCGAACACGCCAGCCGCGACACCGGCGGCGATGGCGTGCGGCGTGGCCGACAGGCGCAGCACCCGCTTGATGAAATATTGCGCGGACCTCAGGAAGGACCGGCGGGGCCAGAAGAACGTGCGCGCACGCTCCACAAAATCAGCCTTCTTGCGCCGCCTGAATAGCATTCAACCAATTCCCCGGCGAAACATCGCCACACCGACCCGACCTTAGATCCGGGACCGTTAAACCTTTCTTTTCGACCTTCGCTTTCCGCCGCACTGAAAGCCAACGGCTTGGCTTCGTTCATAAGCTTTCCGGCTTGATCGCGGCAAGCAAAAAGCCACTCCGGCAAAGGGCTTGCAATACGAAAGACCGAAACGGAGGGTCAGATGTTCCGGCTACCGGGCTTTACGGGCGGAATTGCGGCAAGCTCGGGCGGAAGATCGTCGGCGGGATAGGCCGGCACCTCGTATTCGGCGAGCGCGACCAGCGGCACACCGACGTCGGATTTTCCGGCCGAGCGGTCGATGATGCAGGCCGCGGCGACGACATCGGCGCCAATCTTGCGCAGCGCATCGACGGTTTCGCGAATCGACAGGCCGGTGGTGACGATATCCTCGACGATGACGACGCGCGCGCCCTCCTCCATTTCGAAGCGGCGCAGGCGGAATTCGCCGTTCTCGCGCTCCACCCAGACCGCCGGGACGCCCAGGTGACGCGACGTCTCATAGGCGGGTATCAGCCCGCCAATGGCCGGGCCGACCACATAGTCGATCCGGCCCGGCACGGCGGCCCGTATTTTCTCCGCCAGCGCGCGGCACAGGATCTCGGTCTTGCCGGCATGCATGAAGACGCGGGCCTTTTGCAGGAAGACCGGGCTGCGCAGGCCCGAGGTCAGGATGAAATGGCCTTCCAGCACGGCGCCGGCTTCACGGAAAATGGCCAGAACGTCGTCGGTGGTCATGGTCATCGGTGCTTGTTCCCTCGCTTGGCGGTCAGCCATGGACCCGGCGGGCCTGGCCGACGCTGGCCGTCTCGTTGAGCCTGGCGATCAGGCGTGTCAGGTGCTTGAGATCCCAGACCTCGAGATCCACCACCATTTCGGTGAAATCCGGCGCGGTTTCCACCATGGTCAGCTTGTGGATGTTGGCATCCGATTCGGCAATGACGCCGGCAATCTCGGCCAGGGAGCCCGGCGCGTTGATGGCATTGACGGAAATGCGCGCCGGGAAGCGCTCGCCGGAGGCCTCGTCAATGTCCCAGCGGATATCGATCCAGCGGTCGGGCTGGTCGTCGAAGGCGGTCAAGGCGGGCGACTGGATGGGATAGATGGTGATACCCGAACCCGGCGTCAGGATACCGACGATACGGTCGCCCGGCACGGCGCCCTCGGGTGCGAAGTTGACAGGCAGGTCGCCGCGCACGCCACGGATGGGCAGCGCATTGCGCGGATTGGCGTCGGCGTCCTTCTGGCCGGGAATGCGGAAGACCATGCCGGACGCATTGCGCAGGTTGAACCAGCCAGCGCCCTTTTCGGGCCGCGTCTGCGTGATCCGCTCGTCCTTGTAGTCAGGAAATACGGCGCGCATGACATCGGTCGAGGGCGTTTCGCCGCGCCCCACGGCCGCCAGCGCATCGTCGATCTCCTTGTGGCCGAGGCGGTGAAGGACAGGCTTCAGGGATTCGCGCGAGAAGGTCTTTCCGGCGCGCTCGAAGGCGCGCTCCAGGATGCGCACGCCAAGACCGGAATATTGCTTGCGGATGGCAGTGCGGGTGGCGCGGCGGATGGCGGCACGCGCCTTGCCGGTGACGACCACGGATTCCCAGGCGGCAGGCGGCACCTGCGCCTTGGAACGCACGATCTCCACCTCATCGCCATTCTTCAGTTCCGTGATCAGCGGCATGATGCGCCCGTTGATCTTGGCGCCGACGCAGGTATCGCCGACGTCGGTGTGAACGGCATAGGCGAAATCGATCGGCGTGGCGCCGCGCGGCAAGGCGATCAGGGCGCCCTTCGGCGTGAAGCAGAACACCTGGTCGTGGAAGAGTTCCAGCTTGGTGTTCTCCAGGAATTCCTCCGGATTGTCGCCTTCCGACAATTGCTCGATGGTGCGCCGCAACCAGGCATAGGCGTTCGTGTCCCGCGAAATGGCATGGCCATCGGTCAGGGCGCTGGTGGCCTTGTCCTTGTAGATGGCATGGGCGGCCACGCCATATTCGGCAATGGCGTGCATGCCGCGGGTGCGGATCTGCAGTTCGACGCGCTGGCGCGACGGGCCGACAATGGTGGTGTGGATGGAGCGGTAATCGTTGCTCTTCGGCGTTGAGATGTAATCCTTGAAACGCCCCGGCACCATGGACCATGTCGTGTGGATGGCGCCCAGCGCCCGGTAGCAGTCGTCGACGCCATCGACCACCACGCGGAAGCCGAAAATGTCGGACAATTGCTCGAAGGACAGCGCCTTGGATTCCATCTTGCGGAAGATCGACCAGGGCTTCTTCTGCCGGCTCTTCACATCGGCGCTGATTCCGCTGTTGCGAAAGACTTCCGAAAGCTGCTGCTCGATCTCTCCGATGACGCCGGCATTGCGGCTCATCAGCCCCTCAAGGCGCTCGGTGACCATGCGCCAGGCTTCCGGATTGATGTGGCGGAAAGCCAGTTCCTCCAGTTCCTCGCGCATGTCCTGCATGCCCATGCGCCCGGCCAGCGGCGCATAGATCTCCATCGTTTCCTCGGAAATGCGATGGCGCTTGTCCTCGCGCATGTGATCGAGCGTGCGCATGTTGTGCAGCCGGTCGGCGAGCTTGACGAGAAGCACGCGCACATCGTCGGAAATGGCCAGAAGGAGCTTGCGCAGGTTTTCCGCCTGTTCCGCCTTCTTGGAAACCAGGTCGAGCTTCTTGAGCTTGGTCAGCCCCTCGACAAGCTTGCCGATATTGTCCCCGAAAAGCTCGTCGATTTCCTTGCGGGTGGCGTCGGTGTCCTCGATCGTGTCATGCAGAAGGGCCACGGCAATGGTGGACTCATCGAGATGCATGTCGGTGAGAATGGCGGCGACTTCCAGCGGATGGGAGAAATAGGGGTCGCCGGAAGCGCGCTTCTGATGGCCATGCTTCTGCATGGCATAGACATAGGCCTTGTTCAGCAGGGCCTCGTTGACTTCGGGCTTGTAGCGCTGGACGCGTTCCACAAGCTCGTACTGGCGCATCATGGGCTTTCAGGTTCCCGTCACGGTCGAAAACAGAACATGCGCCACACCGGTGCCGGAGCGGCGCATGTCACACACTGATAAACTGTCTGCCGCGCGGGCGGAAGGCCACGCGCAGGGCCAATCAGAAATCGTCGTTCTTTTCCGGCGCCACAAGGCCCTCGATGCCGGCAAGAAGGTCTTCCTCCGACATGCGGTCGAAGGTGACCGGCTCGTCGGCTGCATCTTCCATTGCCGCTTCCGCGGTCTCCTCGACCGGCTTGTCGATGGCGGGCGGCACATCGGCCTCGGGCTCGTCCACTTCCACGTGCTTTTGCAGCGAGTGGATCAGATCTTCCTTCAGGTCGCCAGGCGACAGCATCTCGTCGGCGATCTCGCGCAGGGCGACGACCGGGTTCTTGTCGTTGTCGCGATCGACCGTGATCGCCGCGCCCTGCGAAATCTGACGGGCGCGGTGGCTGGCCAGAAGAACCAGATCAAACCGATTCGAGACCTTGTCGATGCAATCTTCAACGGTAACGCGGGCCATGAAATGCCTCTTTCTTCAATTCCGTGCATTCGAGGGAGGGCAAAGCGGCTCCATACAGAAAAGCCGCTTGCGACGCAAGACGTCCAAATTCCCTTCCTGCCGCTAAAGTTTGGGAAGAATAAGGCAAAAAACCGATTTTCCTTGGCAAGGCAAGAAACAGCAGCTAGGCAAATCCCTAGTAGCTGCCAGCGAAACCGACTGAAAAAGATTCCTGCATGCGCCGGATCGTCGAACACCGGACATGTGCCGTCCCAGAACGAGGTAACTGAAATGTTCGATCCACGCGAGAAAATCGCGCTCTTCATTGACGGCGCAAACCTGTATGCAACCTCCAAGGCACTCGGCTTCGACATAGACTACCGCAAGCTGCTGAGCCATTTCAACGAAAAAGGTTATCTGCTGCGCGCCTACTACTATACCGCGCTTGTGGAGGACCAGGAATATTCATCCATCCGTCCGCTGATCGACTGGCTGGACTACAATGGCTACAAGGTGGTGACAAAACCCGCCAAGGAGTTCACCGACGCCTCGGGCCGGCGCAAGATCAAGGGCAACATGGACATCGAACTGACCATCGACGCCCTGGAACTGGCCGAGACCGTCGATCACTATGTGATCTTTTCGGGCGATGGCGATTTCCGCATCCTGGTCGAGGCACTGCAGCGCAAGGGCCGCAAGGTCTCCATCATCTCGACCATGGCCTCGCAGCCGCCGATGATCTCCGATGACCTGCGCAGGCAGGCCGATCACTTCATCGATCTCGTGTCGCTGAAGGACAAGGTGGGCCGCGATCCCTCCGACCGCCCTGCCCCGCGCCGCGCGCCCGTTGTCGAGGACGAATACGAGGACGACGATTACTGACATGGCCGCAGTGCCCGCAGCCGATGCGGAGCCCCCGCGCGATTGCCCCTTGTGCCCGCGCCTGCATGATTTCATCGCGCTCTGGCGTGGGCGCGAGCCGGACTGGCACAATGCGCCGGTGCCGACCCTTGCCGATGCGCGCGGCGACCGGAATGTGCGCCTGCTCGTGGTGGGGCTGGCGCCGGGGCTGCGCGGAGCGAACCGGACCGGGCGCCCCTTCACCGGCGATTACGCCGGCGACCTGCTCTATGCGACACTCAAGGACTTCGGCTTCGCGCAGGGCCGCTTCGAGGCGCGACCCGATGACAGCCTGGAGCTGACCGGCGCCGCCGTAACCAATGCCGTGCGCTGCGTGCCGCCGGAAAACAAGCCGGTGGGCGCGGAAATCAACACGTGCCGGCAGTTCCTGCGCGCGACGATCGGGCGGTTCGAAAACCTGCAAGCCGTGGTGACGCTGGGCAAGATCGCCCATGATTCGACCGTGCGCGCGCTGGGCGGACGGGTTGCCGCCCATCCATTCGGCCACGGCGCGCGCAGCACTGTCGACGGCCTGGCGATCTTCGCCAGCTACCATTGCTCGCGCTACAACACCAATACCGGCCGGCTGACCGAAGCCATGTTCCGTTCCGTCTTCAAGGATGTGGCAGGCCATCTGGGCTGACATCCTGCAAGGCAGGACCGGACCTGGAAAAACGGCCGGAAGCGCGCTCCCGGCCTTTCCTCCCCGGACGGGCGATCCATGCGCTCACTCGTCCATGCGGACTTCCTTCAGCTTGTCGATGCCCAGCGCCTTGAGCGCCAGCTTCTCGTAGAACGGCTCGGACGTGCCGGACCGGATCTTGTGCAGGAAATATTTCTCGAACCCGATCTTGGCCGCATGCACCCACTTGCCCTGGGACGACCAGTTGACATTGCGCGGCGGCAGTTGCGGCTGGGCGACAAAGGCGATGCCGCCATCGCCGAAATCGGCCAGGCAGACCGCATTCCACGTGCCACGGGCGTCCGGCTTGCCGCCCTTGATCAGGTTGGAAATATTGTGCGCCGTGGCGGTCACCATGGATTCGATCATGAAACCGGTTTTCGGCACGCCCACCGGCACCGGTGTCGGGCCCATGGGCGGAATGGCCACACAGACGCCAACCGAGAACACGTTGCGGAACGTCTGGTTCTGCTGGTGCTCGTCCACGAGAATGAAGCCGCGCGGATTGGTCAGGCCCTCGATGTCCTTGACGGCATCGACGCCGCGGAAGGCCGGCAGCATCATGGTGAAGGCCATCGGCAGCGCCGTTTCCTTCTTCACCTGGCCGTCCTCGCCGACCTCGTCGATATGCAGCGCGCCTTCCTCGACCTTCTTCACCCTGGCATTGGTGATCCACTTGATATGCTTGTCGCGCATGGCGGATTCGAGCAGGCCCTTGGTGTCGCCGACGCCATCGAGGCCGAGATGGCCGATATATGGCTCGGACGTGACGAAGGTCATGGGCACGCGGTCGCGGATCCTGGCGCGGCGCAGGGCCGTTTCCAGGATGAACAGGAATTCGTAGGCCGGCCCGAAGCAGGATGCCCCCTGAACCGCGCCTATGACGACCGGTCCCGGGTTCTTCTTCAGCTTCTCGACAGCGGCGGCGGCCTGCGAGGCGTGATCGACATGGCAGACAGACTGGGTGAAATTCTCCGGGCCGAACCCTTCGATCTCGTCAAAGGCCAGTTCCGGGCCGGTCGCTATGATCAGGTAATCGTAGTCGAGCGAGCGGCCGTCTTCCAGTTCGATGCGGTTTTCGGCGGGATGAATGCGCCTGGCGCCACCCGGCTCCAGCGCTATTCCGCGCTTGCCAAACGCCTTTTCCAGATCGACCTCGATCTCTTCGGGCTGGCGCCAGCCGACGGCCACCCACGGATTGGACGGCACAAAGGAATATTTGCTTCCCTTGTTGACCACTGTCAGCCTGTCATCGGGCCCGAGTTGATCCTTCATCTCGTAGGCCATGATGGTGCCGCCCAGACCGGCACCCAGAACCACCACATGCGCCATCGCTTCCTCCTTCGCCAAAGCCGCACGTCATTTCGATCAGCCACGACGCCGTGCGTCAGTCGCAACCCATATTCGTGTGACAACGCATCCGCGCGCCTTGACACGCGTCAATGCCGGTCAAACCAGCTTGCCACCCTGCAGGCGCCAACCCATCACACCTGGCCGGTAATGGACGGCATCCTCGCGGCCAGCCTGCTGAAGCGCGCGAACGGCCATTCCCGAGCGCGCGCCCGTGGCGCAATAGAGGATCACCGGCTTGCCAGCGGGAATACGCGACGGATCGAAGCGCGACAGCGGCACATTGACCGCCCCGGGGATGTGGCCGGAGGAAAATTCTCCCGCTTCGCGCACATCCACCAGAACGTGGGACTTCGCCTTCAGCGCCGCGACAAAATCATCATGGGCGATCGTGTTGGACGCACCTGACGTCAGGCGCTTCATCAAACCAGACAGCATGCAGAATTCTCCAGGACAAATCCGGAAACCTATATACATGAACGAATGATGATATGGAAGCGTTTAAAGCGGGTCTTCGCCTCAAGTCGAATTGCGCGCGCGTTCGCAAGACATCGCGGTCATGCCCGCCATGCCATCTGCCACCTGACGATCTGAAGCAAGCCGGCGTGCCGCCCCCGGTCAGCCGCCCTGCTTGAGCAGCCGTGCCTTTTCACGGTTCCAGTCGCGCTTCTTCTCGGTTTCGCGCTTGTCGTGAATCTTCTTGCCCTTGGCGATGCCGAGCAGGAGCTTGGCCAGTCCGCGCTCGTTGAAATAGAGCTTCAGGGGCACAAGGGTCATGCCCTCGCGGTCGGTTTCCTTGGCCAGCCGCGCCATCTCGCGCTTCGACAGGAGCAATTTGCGCAGGCGGCGCGGCTCATGGTTGAAGCGGTTGCCCTCGGTATATTCGGGAATATAGGAGTTGATCAGCCAGAACTCGCCGTTTTCCATCGAGGCATAGCTCTCCTGGATATTGGCAGTGCCGAGACGCAGGGACTTCACCTCCGTGCCGGTCAGCACCAGACCGGCCTCGATGGTGTCCTCGATGGCGTAGGAGAACCGCGCCTTCCGGTTTTCGGCAATCACCTTGCCGTTTGTCGACTTGACCTTGCTCATTGCCGATACATGCGCCTTGCGGCCTGTCAGTTCAACAGGCCGAGGGCACGCATGGCCTCGTCCATGGCCTGCGCGCCGGCATCGGTGACCGGCATCATCGGCATGCGCAAGGCATTCTCCATGCGGCCCATGCGCGACAGGCCGTATTTCGCGCCGGCCACACCGGAAACCATGAAGATGGCCTTGTGCAGCGCCATCAGCCGGTCCTGCATGTCCAGCGCCTTGTCCCATTGGCCGGCCAGCGTCGCGGCCTGGAATTCGGCACACAGGCGCGGCGCGACGTTGGCGGATACGGAAATGCAGCCGACGCCGCCATGGACGTTGAAGCCCAGCGCCGTGGCATCCTCGCCGGAAAGCTGAATGAAGTCCCTGCCGCAGGCAAGACGCTGCTCGGTCACCCGTTCGATCTTGCCGGTGGCATCCTTGACGCCGGCAATATTCCTGAAATCATGCGCCAGGCGGCCCATCGTCTCCGGCGTCATGTCGATGACCGAGCGCGGCGGGATGTTGTATATGATGATCGGCAGCGACGTGGCGCGGGCGACAGCGGCGAAGTGCTCATAGAGACCGCGCTGGTCCGGCTTGTTGTAGTAGGGCGTGACGACGAGGACAGCGCTCGCGCCCACCTCCTCTGCATGTTCGACAAGGCCGATGGCCTCACGCGTGTTGTTGGAGCCGGCGCCCGCGATGACGGGAACGCGGCCCGCGGCGGTCTGGACACACATCTCCACCACGCGGCGGTGTTCGTCATGGCTCAGCGTCGGGCTCTCGCCCGTGGTGCCGACGGGCACCAGGCCGTTGGACCCTTCGCTGATCTGCCATTCCACCAGGTCGACAAAGGCTTTCTCGTCCACCGCGCCATCGGGCGTGAAGGGCGTGACGAGGGCCGGAAACGAGCCTTTGAACATTGCGGTGGACTCCAGGACTGCCGTTCAGGGTTTCAAGACGAGCGCCGGAAGCCGTTTTTGCGGCCCGGCGACAGGCGCGGCACCATAGTCTCGCCATGCGCGTGCGGCAAGAGCGGTTTCACGCCGGAATGCAATCGTGCGCGGCAGCCGTGTAACGGCCCGTTAACCGTGTTTTCACATGCCACGGCCAGACTGGGGATTTCGCGGTTCCGGTCCCGGTTGCCGAGGACGGCCCGAGAAGGAGTGTTGGCGAGATGAAACGCACCCGACTGGTCCTGCCGGCATTGGCCGGTGTGCTGGCGCTGACGGCGGCGGTTACCGGCGCCATGACCCTTCGCGATGGCGTGCCTCCGGTGCCCTCGTCCTCCCCGCTTTCGATGGCGCAGGACATCGCGGCGCTGAGAACCGGGCTGGACGCCATCTCGCGCGGCGACGTCGCCACGGCGCTTGCCGCCCGTGACAGCATGGCCCCGGGGGCGGACGACCGTCGCATCCTGACCTGGGCGGCAGCGCTCTACGGTGGATCGGACCTCTCGAGCAGCCAGCTGGAAGAGGCCATGGCAGACCTGTCAGGCTGGCCCGGCATGGCTGCGCTGCGCCGCCACCACGAACGGGCGCTGGCGCGCGAGAACGCGCCCCCGGCGGCCATGCTTGCCGCCTTTGCCGGCCGCGAACCGGAAACGGCGCAGGGAGCCATGGCGCTGGCCGAAGCGCTGCTGGCGGAAGACAGGGCCGGAGACGCCGCCCGCCGTCTCGGCGCGTTCTGGCGCGAGACAAAGCTGGACGCGACAGATGAACTGGCCATTCTCAGCCGGTTCGGCCCGATTATCGCCCAAGCGGACCACTGCCACCGCCAGGAATACATGCTTTATGAAGACCGGATCCGCTCCGCCGGGCGCGTGGCGCCATTGTGCGGCCGCCCTGCCCTTCTGGAGGCCTGGGCAGCGGTGATCCGTGGCCGCAGCGACGCCGCGTCGTTGCTGAAGGCGGTTCCCGAAAGCGAACGCAGCGCCGGCTATACCTACGCGCTGGCGCGGTTCCTGCGCCGATCCGGCAAATTCGCGGAAGCGGCTGAGGCGATGGCGCAAGCGCCGGCCGATCCGGCCGAACTCATCGATCTGGACCAGTGGTGGGTGGAACGGCGGGCGCTGGCGCGCGAGATGATCGACCTGAAGAAATACCGGACCGCCTATGCGATCGCCTCGGGACAGCGGGGTGGCAGGCCCGGCACCGTGGCAGACGCGGAATTCCACGCCGGCTGGATCGCCCTCACCTTTCTCGGCGATGCCAAGGCGGCTGCGGTGCATTTCGCTACCATCGCCTCCATCGCCGACGGCCCGATTTCCAACGCGCGGGCGCAATACTGGCTGGGCCGGGCCATCGAAGCCGGCGCGGCTGGCGATGCAACAGCCCATTTCCGGCGAGCCGCGCAGCATGGAACCACGTTCTACGGCCAGCTTGCCTCCGCAAGGCTCGGCATGAAGCAGATCGACATCGCGCCGCCGGCGGCCGATACGCATGACCGCAAGCTGTTTGCCGCACGCCCGGCGGTGCAGGCTATCGGCCGCCTTGAAGAGGCCGGCCACGGCTGGCGCGCCGGCATCCTTTACCGCGACCTGGCCGGCGAACTGGAAAGCCCGGGCGAAATCGCGCTGCTGGCGGGCATGGCCGAAAGCCGCGGCGATCATCACACGGCGCTTCGCATCGGCAAGATCGCGGCCGGCCGGGGGCTCGATGTGGGCGGGCTCGCCCATCCCATGGGGGCCATACCCGACGATGCCGCCATCGAGGCGGGGGACAAGGCGCTGGCCTATGCGATCGCGCGCCAGGAAAGCGAGTTCAACACAGGCGCGGTGTCCCACGCGGGCGCGCGCGGGCTGCTGCAACTGATGCCCGGCACCGCGCGGGAAATGGCCGGCCAGGTGGGGCTTGCCTATTCGGGCGAGCGCCTGACCAGCGATCCGGCCTATAACGCGACGCTGGGCGCGGCCTATCTGACGCAGCAACTGGAGCGCTTTTCCGGCTCCTACATCCTCACGTTCATCGCCTACAATGCCGGACCACGCCGGGCCGCACAGTGGATCGAACGCTATGGCGATCCGCGCGGCATGCCGGTCGACGCCGTGATCGACTGGGTCGAGCGCATTCCCTATGGCGAGACGCGCAACTATGTGCAGCGCGTGATGGAGAACCTGCAGGTCTACAAGCAGCGGCTGACAGGCAATGCCACTGTGGAAAAGGATCTGACGGCCGGCCGGAACATCTGATTTTCGTGCCGGTTGGTCCCATCGGAGGATTCGACCTGACGGCGTGGCTGCGCTAGGTAAGCGTTGCTTCCCGTGGCGCCGCTGCGCGCGCTCCATCCCAAAACGTCACGTTTCAGGTTCTTCATGACGGACACGAACGGCTACCGCGATCTCTTCTACAGCGCGCAGGACGGTTTGCGCCTTCATGCCAGGCTTTACGGCACGGCCGGCCAAGGGGCACTGACGGCGGTCTGCATTCCCGGACTGACCCGCAATGCCCGCGATTTTCATGAACTGGCGCTGTTTCTGGCCTGTCATGACAAGTCCCCGCGGCAGGTGATCGTGTTCGACCTGCGCGGACGCGGCGCCTCCGCGCATGATCCGCACTGGCACAATTACAACGTCCTTGTGGAGGCTGGCGACGTGCTGGCGGGACTGGCTGCGGCGGGTGTGGAGCATGGCGCCTTCATCGGCACATCGCGCGGCGGACTGATCATGCACGTGCTGGCCGGCATGCGCCCGGGCGCGATGAAGGCCGGCATTCTCAACGATGTCGGCCCGGTGATCGAGGGCGAAGGGCTGGCCCAGATCCGGACCTATCTGGAGCGCGCGCCGACGCCGCGGACATGGGACGAAGCGATCGCCATCATGGCGCAGGCGATGAAGGATCCGTTTCCGGCGCTGGGGCCGGCGGACCACGAACGCTCCGCCCGCGCGCTTTACCGGGACGAAGGGGGCAAACCGGTGGCCGACCATGACCCCAACCTGCTCAAGACCCTGACCGGACTGGACCTTTCCCAGCCGCTGCCGGTTCTGTGGCCGCAATTCGTGGGCCTGACGGCAATGCCGCTGATGACCATACGCGGCGCCAATTCGCGCCTGCTTTCGCAAGCCACGGTCGACCAGATGCGCGAATATGCGCCATCCATGGAAACCGTGACGGTGGCCGGACAGGGACACGCGCCGCTGCTGGAAACGGGCGAATTGCCGGCCATCATCGCCGAGTTCCTGGGGCGGGTGGACAAGGGCAAGGCAAGGGCCGCCAGGGAGCCTGCCACGGCCAAAGGCTGATTCTGCCTTTCGCAGAATCCCTCTTGCGCCCCGGCGCATCGCTCTTGCGCGGTCGAGATACCGGAGCAGAGCCGGGAACCGGCGGACCCGCAACGCGCCGACGGGCGATCACTTCGTCTTCTTGCCTGCCTTGCCGGCGGATTTGCTCCGTGACGATCCGGCTTTCGGTGACCGCGCGCCGCCTGCCTTCCGGGAGCCGGACGGGGCCAGCCGCGCGGCCTCGCCGGTCCAGTTCTCACGCTCGACGCGACCGGGAAAGCCGATGGCGTGCGACACCCAGGCCGCTTCATCCGGGCTCCATTTCGCCACCTGGTCGTAGTGGAACACGCCGATCCCGTTCAACTTGGCCTGGATCGCCTTGCCGATGCCGCCGATGCGCGTGAGATCGTCGGGCTTGTTCCGCCGGGGCGCCTTGAGCAGGCGTGGCCGGGTGCCCGGCGCGGCATCATCGGCCGGCGGAGCGGCGGGCCCGGCGGCCGCCTTTTCCTGCTCGCGTGCCAGCGCCCTTGCCTGGCGGACCCAGCCTTCACGCTCGATACGTCCGGGAAAGGCGAGACGCTCGCCCCATGCGGCTTGATCCTTCTTCGTCCAGCTTGCGATCTGGGCGAAGGCGGTGACGCCTTCGGCATTCAGGCGGGCGGCGTTTTGCGGGCCTATGCCGCGAATGCGCTTGAGATCGTCCACCTGCGCCACCTGTTGCGGCGCGGTGTCGGGCACAGGCTGCGCGCTTCCCGTTTCGGTGGGCGGCACGGGCTGGCCGGCTGCGGGCGGGGGATCAGCCACAGGCGCTGCGCCTTCGTCGCCCGGCTTGTCCGGCAACGAACCGGCGCCGGCTTCAGCGTCGGGCCCGGGCGCGGCGGCCGGTTTTCCGGAAGCGGGCATTCCTGCCTCCTGGCTGCCGGCAGGCATGGCAGGCGGTGTGGCGGGCGGCGTGGCCGGCGGTGCCGGGGAAAGCCCGTATGTGGCGACGACCGTGCTGTCTTCCTCTACCACGCCCGTGCCGAATGCCCGCTTCGCCAGCGAACCGAGGACAGCGCCCGCGATGAAGGCAATGGCGACAAGCAGCGCGGTCTGGACGATCAGGGCCAACATGGCAAAGGTTCTCCTTTCACGCCTGTCAGGACCGCTTGCGGCAGGTCATCCAGCCGCTCACCGCGCCCGCGACCAGAGCCAGAAAAAGGAAGACCCAGAGCTGCGACACCAGATACCACATCATTCCACCTCGCGATCCTGTTCGCCCGCGCCCTGCGAAGGCGGCGTGACGGCGCTTCCCGAGGCGTCCGGCGCCGGTTCGACCGTCATCGAGTGCAATTGCAGGCCGGCGGGAAGGACACCCGCCAGGTCCCGCTCGAGATCGGCCCATGCCACCGGACCGGCTGCGCGCCCTTCGACGGCCAGCCGGCCGCCTGTCACCGTGGCGGCGCCTTCGACGAGGCGACTGAGTTGAATCATGGCGAATTCGGCCTGGCTGGTATAGCCATCGGGGGCGCCACGGGCCAAGGCAAGCTCATCCACGACGGCAAGCCCCGGGAAAATCCGCGCGGCGGCTTCCTTCACCGCCTCATGGGCCATGGGCTGCGGGAAATGGCCCGACAATGTGACGCCCTGGGCGGTCTTGACGGCGGAGAAGCGGTAGGGGTCGGCCAGCCGGGCCAGCCCGGTGCGGTCGGCAACATGGCGCACGCCAAGGGCCTGGCGCGCCAGACGCACAGCCTCGGCCTGCATGTCCGCATCCGGCGCGGTGCCGGACAGGGTGACGTCGCGCCCGTCAATCGTCACGGACGCCCAATGGCCATTGCCATGGGCATGGGCGATCTTCGCGGCAAGATCGCTTTCGATGGCGCCGGTGCGGAACCACAGCGCAAGCACCGTGAGGAACACCGTGGCAATGACGCCCGGCCAAATCCATCGCTTCCAGTCAAACATCAAAACCCTCAGCCTCGCTCCGGCATGCATGGCATGCATGCCCGCTCCCCAGACTTTAGCCAAGGGGAGGCCAAGCACAAGGGCCGTGCGGGCACGACCGGAAATTGAAAAAGGCCCGGCGCCTTCGCACCGGGCCTTTCAGGGACCACTGGCCGGCAGCGATCAGAAGTAGCGGGTGAAGCGCAGGAAGCCGGACAGCGATCCGTCCTGGCCCTCGGCCTCGGTGTAGACAGTCTCGGTGCGGACCTCGAAATTCTGGACCGGGGTCCAGACCGTGGAGAGTTCCGCCGCCCAGCCATCCGGCGTGCCGGCGAGGCCGTAATTGGTGTCGCCGAAATATTGCACACCGACCGACGCGGAGAAGGTATCCGTGAACACGTGGTTGTAGGAGGCGAGAACCGACCACCGCGAACCGACGGCATAGGCATTGGGCGTGTCGGCATAGAAGCCGAGCAGGCGCAGGCTGGAGCCGTTCATGTTGGGGATGTTGTACTGCATGCCGATCTGCGCGGCGAAGCCGTCCTGACGGCCGGCGAGCGGCAGATAGTCGCTGTCGTAAGCCAGCTTGGCCCATGCGCCGCCCCAACCGGCATTGTAGGACAGGACGCCGACGACATCAGGCACCCAGTCGGCGGCAGCGGCCGCACCGGCGGTGCCGAGGAAGCCGTCATCGTCATGCTCGAGCGAGAGCGTGGCGGCGATGCCGTTGGCGGAATAGGTGTAGCTGATCTGCTGGCGCATCTGGTAGGCATAGAAGAGGCCGCCATCGGAATGGGAACCGTAGGTGGCGACGCCGGCATTCATGGAGTCGACCCAGGCGGACTCGGTATAGCCCATGCGCAGGCCGCCCAGTTCCAGATAGGCCTGGTTGAAGGCGACATTGCCGTCGGCATTGGTGCCCCAGGTGCCTTGCAGGCGCAGATAGGCACGCAGCGTGCCCCATTCGGTGTCCGAGCGGGCATCGAAATTCAGGCGGCCGCGCGTGGCGACATTGTAACCGCCATAGCCGAAGGCGTGATAATTCGGCGTGTCGGGGAAGACGCCGCGGTCATTGGTCGCGCCGAGCTGGAAATAGACGTAACCGCCAATCGACAGGCAGGTTTCGGTGCCAGGGATATAGTAGAAGCCGGCGCCATAGGCATCGCATACCTTCACATAGTCCACCGGCTCGGGTTCGTAGACGACAGCATCGGCAGCGCGCGCGCCGGAAACGGCGGCCAGTGCCGCCGTGGAGCCAAGAAGAAGGCCCTTGAGGTTCATGTTCGGTTTCTCCGATCTGCACGGCCTGCCACCATGGCCGGGCCGTCAATTCAACTGGCAGGACGTCACCACCCCTTGCGGAAAGCACTTCGCGGCGCTTCCCTTGCAAAAATCGTTGATCCGGGCCGTTGATTTCCGCAACAGGATTTTTAGCCGGCGCATCGCATGCGACCGCCACTGTTGCGCGGACGCTACAGCGCAAACGCCTGTTTCAATTGTTTTTTCAGCAGTTGCCGATTTTTTGACCTGAGGGGCCCGGCGACGGCCACAGGAAGGGCGCGGGGCAAAGCACGGGCGCAGGATGGTGGGCAAGCACCCCTCCCGGGGCGCCTGCCTTCCAGACAACAGGCCGCGCTGGCAAGGCAGGAACCGGTCAACCGGGCGGCGCCGCCTGAGGGACTGCCGCACGGGCGCCGGCGGCCGCGCGCACGGAACCGGCATTCGCCTCGACGAAACGGTTGGCCTCAAGAACGTTGACGCAGGCGTCGAGATCGTTGGCGGCCAGATGGGCGTAGCGCATGGTGACATGCAGGGTCTGGTGGCCGAGCCACATCTGCACGCGGCGGATATCCACCCCACCCTTGACGAGGCGCGAGGCGCAGGTGTGGCGCAGGATATGCGGCACGACATGGGGATCGGTGCCCAGCCCGCATTCCTTCTTCGCCTTGTTCCAGACAAAGCGGAAGGCCTGCTGGTTGAGCATGCAGAAAGGGCCTTTCAGCCCCCTGCCCCGGCGCATGTCGAGCACGTCGCGGGCACGCGCGGTGAGCGGCACGGTGCGGCTGCGGTTGGACTTGGTGACCCAGAAGGTGGCGCGGCCATCATGCACATCATTCCAGGTGAGTGCCAGCGCCTCGCCGAGGCGTGCGCCCGAATCGACGAGGAAGACACAGAGCCGCCAGGCATCCTCGCTGTGGGCGCGGATGGCGGAAAACAGGCGATCCTCCTCTTCCCATTCGAGGAAGCGGATGCGCCCTTGCCTTTCCTTCTGGCGCCGGAATTCCGGCAGGCCGACAATATCGCCCATCTTGCGCGCCTTGCGAAGCAGCTTTCCCAGTGCCGCCATCTTGCGATTGATGGTGGCGTTGGAATTGCCCTTGGCCCGAAGGCTGCCGGTGACTTCATCCAGCATGTCCTCGGAAAAGACGCTGAACTCCCGCCGTTTCAGGAGCAGGTCGATCTCGTCGAGGAAGGCGGTGACATGGCGCTTGTGCTGGCCCTCCTCCCAGAGAATGTCCAGATAGCGGCGCGCCAGCTCACCCACGGTCACGCTTTCAACAATCTTCACGCGCGGTGCGGACACGACTGCCCGATGACCGGCCGGCGCAAGCGCCCGCCGCCGCAGATTGCTTCGTCTTTCACTCACGGCGTTCACCCCACGCAGAGTCATCTGCCCTGTCAAAACGCCGGATCGATTGCACACCCGATCCGAAATCGTTCATCCAGAACCGCACACGGCCATGGCATCTATCGGCAAAGTTGCGCCGCGTCGAGTCCTGTCATGGCGCGGCTTTCACCCGCGCGACCCGATCCTGCGTCCTTGCCGGCCCTGCATCCATGCGCTTTCGCCGAAAGCCCCCGGTTTCCTTTCGCGTTCGAATGCTTGCTTCAGAAAAAGGGCGCCGGCCTTTGCCGGCCGGCGCCCCTCGATCACATCAACCGAACTTCAGATCAGAAGTAGCGGGTGAAACGGATGTAACCGGAGAAGGTGCCGTCCAGAGCATCTTCCTTGGTGTAGCCGAGTTCCGAACGGACCTCGAAGTTCTGAACCGGGGTCCAGATCATGGAGAGTTCAGCCGCATAGGCGTCCGGCGAGCCGACAGCACCGTAATTGGTATCGTTGAAATACTGGAAACCAACGGAGGCCGAGAAGGTGTTCGTGAAGACGTGGTTGTAGGAGGCCAGGATGGAGAATTCCGAGCCAACCGCATAGGCATTGTCTTCCGAGGCGTAGTAACCGATCAGGCGCAGGCTGGAACCGTTCATGTTCGGGATGTTATACTGCATACCGAGCTGAGCAGCCCACTCGCCCTGACGACCTGCTGCGATGGAAGCATCAGAATCGTAGGCCGCCTTTGCCCAGACGCCACCCCAACCGGCGTTGTAGGAAACGACACCCACGACATCCGGCACCCAATCGGCAGCGTTGGCAGAACCGACGGTGCCAAGAGCGCCATCATCATCATGCTCCACCGAGACAGTAGCGGCAAAGCCGTTGCCACCGAAGGTGTAGGCGATCAGGTGACGCTGCTGGTAGCCATAGGACATACCCGTGTCGGAGTGCGACCCGCTGAACATGGATACACCGCCGCGCTGGGACTGGGCCCAAGCCGATTCAGTGTAGCCGAGGCGCAGACCACCGAGTTCGATATAGGCCTGATCAAACGACACCGCACCATCGGTGTTCGTGCCCCAGGTGCCCTGAATGCGGACATAAGAACGCAGCGTACCCCACTCGGTGTCGGAACGGGCATCGAAGTTCACGCGGCCACGAGTGCGCACGGCATAGCCGTCCACCGCATCGTTAGTGGCAGCGGAAAAGGCAGCGAGATAAGAAGCTGAATCGCCAGCATTTTTCCACGTCTCGCCGCCCACCTGCATGCGGACATAGCCGGAAATGGCAAGGCAGGTCTCGGTGCCCGGGATGTAAAAGAAGCCAGCGCCGTAAGCATCGCAGACGCGGACATACTCAACCGGCTCCGGCTCGTACACGATGGCGTCGGCGGCCTGGGCAGCGGAAGCGGCAACCATGGCAGCCGCGGAGCCGAGAAGAAGGCTCTTGATGTTCATTGTTGACCTCCAGTCAACGATGAACGCAATCGCACGGCACGGACAGCTAAATGCGGCCCAAGAGCTTGAATGCTCGGGCCTTTTTTATGACCTCCGGAATTTTGAGAAAAAACCGGTGGCAAAAAGCAAGGGATTCCGGGCCCTCAGGGTCCGCAAGGCCGAGGGCCGTCCGAGCCGATGCGAGGCCCCGGCCGGAGCGAAGCCCGCAGGGCGGCAGCGTGAGGCCAGATGTGGATCGGGCCCTCAGGGTCCGCAAGGCCGAGGGCCGTCCGGGCCGATGCGAGGCCCCGGCCGGAGCGAAGCCCGCAGGGCGGCAGCGTGAGGCCAGATAAAGTGGCGGAGAGGAAGGGATTCGAACCCTCGAGACGGTTTCCCGTCTACTCCCTTAGCAGGGGAGCGCCTTCGACCACTCGGCCACCTCTCCACAGCGCCGGTGGATAAAGAAAAGCCCCCGGATAATCAACATCGCATTGCAGCCTGGCCGCCATTTTCTTTCCCCGGGCAGGCGCGGCCAGCCGCCCGCTTGCGCTCTCCATATATAAAGGCATGGTCCGCGCGCCCTGCCGGCCGGCAAGGGCAGCCGGAAAACAGCCAGCCGCCACCGAATCCCCCTTGCAGGGCCGTGCAGCCTGATTCCCCCAGTGATTCCGGCATTTTCCAGCGGATTGCGTCGGCTCGGGCGCCAGCCGGCATCACGAAAACCCGGGAAATTCGCATGCTTCGTTAACAACGCGTTACCGCCGCCGGCCAAACCGTGTCATTTGTGCAACAAGCAGGGTGCATCGGCATCGCCCCCGCCCTCATCGGTGATGTTCTTTGTTGAACGGGGCAAGCCCATGCGTATTGTCAGCCTCGAAGAAGGGGCGCGGACAGCGCGTCTTTTTCGGCAAATTGGGGATGGGGCAGGGAAACGCTGTCCTTCAGCTAAAGTACCCAGACCCGTTATTAACTTTGACTGGAGGTCAACAATGACATCAAGAGCCTTCTTCTCGGCTCCGCGGCTGCCATGGTTGCCGCTTCTGCGCCAGGCCGCCGACGCCATCGTGTACGAGCCGGAGCCGGTTGAGTATGTCCCGCGTCTGCGATGCTTACGGCGCTGCTTCCTTCATCCCGGGCACCGAGCCTGCCTGTCCATCCGCGGCTACGTGTGCATGCAGGTGGCGGCGGTCTGGAAAAACGTCAACGACGCCCCGTCCTGTCACTACGGTGCGGTGAACGACGGCTGCAAGTGCTGACCCGTGCCCGCGTGAACTTCGATGCCCGTTCCGACACCGAGTGGGGCACGCTGCGTTCTTATGCCGCATTCAGGGCACCTGGGGCACACACCGATGGTCGCTGTCGTTCGACCAGGCGTATCCTCGAGCTCGGTGGTCTGCGCCTCGGCTACACACCGGTCGGCCTTCGGCAACTCGCAGAACAGCGGCGGTGTATCCATGTTCAGCGGGTTCGCACTCCGGACCGGGCATGTACTACGGCTACCAGCAGCGTCACCAGATCGGCTACACCTTCTCCGGCAACGGCTTCGCCGCCGTCTCCGTGGAGCATGATGACGATGGCGCTCTCGGAACCGCCGGCTCTGCCAACGCTGCCGATTGGGTTCCGGATGTGGTGGTGTCAAGGTTTCCTACAACGCCGGTTGGGTGCGCTGTCTGGGCCACGCTCGGCCTACGATTCCGACATGTTCCATGGCCGCCGGTCGTCGGGATGGTTCAGCGCTCTCGGCATGCAGTATAACATCCCGAACATGAACGGTTCCAGCCTGCGCGCCTGATCGGTTACTACTCCTCCGGCGACAACGCCTACGGCGTTGCCCGCATCGGCTTCGGCTCCGCCGAATGGTCGATCCTGGCTTCGTATAACCACGTCTTCACGTCGACCTTCTCGGCGTCCGTGGCCTTCCAGTACAACAACGACCACTACATCGCCGGCACCAGCCTCAACTCGGGTGTTGACACCTGGGCCGCTGAACTGTCGATGGTCTGGACCCCGGTCCAGAACTTCGAGGTCCGTTCGGAACTCGCTTACCAGGACTCCGACATTGCCAACTCCGATGGCACGTTCTCCGGTTTCCTGCGCTTCACCCGCTACTTCTAATCTGAAGTTCGCGTGAAACAGATTGCGGGGCGTCCTCCGGGCGCCCCGTTTTCTTTTGCCCAATTGGATTGGGCGGCGTTCTTTTGCCCAATTGGATTGGGCGGCTTTCTTTTGCCCAATTGGATCGGGCGGGCTCGCCCCGTCCGCTGAGGGGCGGTTTCTCCTTTTGGTGCTTCCGGCAGGCCGCGCGGCTTGGTAAAGCGGAAGGCCCGCAGGAGGATCATGCCCATGACGCTTCGCCCCCGTTCCACACCGCTTGTCCAGTCGCTGCCCGCCACCGTGCCCTTCGTCGGGCCGGAAACCCAGGAACGGGCGCGCGGCAAGCCCTTCGCGGCGCGGCTCGGCGCCAACGAGAACGGCTTCGGCCCATCGCCCAGCGCCATTGCGGCCATGGCAGCGGCCGCGCCCGACATGTGGAAATATTGCGACCCGGAAAACCACGACCTGCGCCATGCGCTGGCCGCGCATCTGGATGTTTCGCCGCAGAACGTGATGGTGGGCGAAGGCATTGACGGGCTGCTCGGCCTCGTCGTGCGCCAGTATGTCGAGCCGGGGCAGCCGGTCGTCACCTCTCTCGGCGCCTATCCCACCTTCAACTATCATGTCAGCGGATTCGGCGGCCGGCTGGTCGCCGTGCCCTATGCGGGCGACCGCGAGGACCCGCAGGCGCTGCTCGACGCGGTGAAGCGCGAGGGCGCGGGGCTGGTCTATTTCGCCAATCCGGACAATCCGATGGCAAGCTGGCACGAAGCCGGCGCGGTGCAGGCCTTCATCGAGGCCCTGCCGGCAACGACCATGCTGGTGCTGGACGAAGCCTATGGCGAGTTCGCGCCAGCCGGCACCATGCCGGACATCGAGACGGACCGCCCGAACGTGCTGCGCATGCGCACCTTCTCCAAGGCTTACGGGCTGGCGGGCCTGCGCTGCGGCTATTGCATCGGCGAAGCGGACGCCATCGCCTCCTTCGACAAGGTGCGCAACCATTTCGGCATCACGCGCATGGCGCAGGCGGCCTGCCTGGCGGCCCTCGGCGACACCGGTTACCTGGCGCAGACCATCGCAAACGTGGAGCGCGCACGCGGGCGCATCGGTGCCATTGCAACGGAAAACGGATTGAAGCCCCTGCCCTCCGCGACCAATTTCGTCACCATCGATTGCGGCCGCGACGGCGCGTTCGCGCTTTCGGTGATGAACGGGCTTGTCGCGCGCGGCGTGTTCGCGCGAAAGCCCATGGCGCCAGGGCTGGACCGCTGCATCCGCATTTCCTGCGGGCCGGATGCGGATCTCGATCTCTTCGCCGCGGCGCTGGCCGAATCGCTGGCAGCGGTTTCAGCCTGACCGGTCAGGCCCGGCGTTTTCCCCTTGCGGCGGAAGACTGTTCCGCGCTCCAAATCCTGCCATTGTTCTACCGCATTGTCTTCACCGTGAAGATGCGGCGCGGCCGGGACTGATCGCCGACCGGGCCTGCATCCAATGGCAGGAAGGAGACCAATCATGTCCAGGCAACAGACCACAGCGGAACTCGGGGAACGGATCGAGGCCTTGCGCGCGCGCCTCGCACGCACAGCCGAAGATCTGGTGAAGGATGGCGAACTCACCTATTCCATGACCGACATGGAAGCGCGGGCGCGGGCGCTGCAAGACAAGCTTCCGGCGGATGGAAGCAGCCTTCTGGTCGGTGTGCGCGAAGAGGTGGAGCGCGACCTGCACGCGCTGGAGGCGGATGTCAGCCATTGGCTCGCCTATATAGACCGCCACTTCGCCGACCAGCAGAAAACAGGGTGAGCGGCCCGGCTCACCCCTAGTCCATCGCCGCGTAGAGACGTTCCACGTCAGCACGCCGGCACAGAACCGTGCCCGGGGTCATGGCCGCAGCAGCGCCCGCCGCCATGCCATAGCGGAAGGCTTCGCGCATGGGCATGCCGGCGGCCAGCTTGAGCACCATGGCGGCCACGAAGCTGTCGCCCGCGCCAACGGCCGATTGCGTCTTCACATGCACCGGCGGCATCCGGATCACGCCCTCGCCATTGGCCAGGAACGCGCCATCGCGGCCCATCGACACGGCCACGTTTTCGGCCGCGCCGGACGTCACGATGGCGCAGGCCGCCTCCACCGCGCCATCCTCGTCCAGCTTGCGCCCGGCATGGGCGGACAATTCGCCGATGCTCGGCTTCAGCAAGAATATCTTCGACCTTTCAATGGTTTGCGTGAGTGCTTCGCCGGATGTATCGAGCACGAAGCGGACGCCATTGGCCTGCGCGATGTCTGCCATGCGGGCATAGACATCCGTTGCGCAGCCGCGTGGCAGGCTGCCGGATGCGACGATATAGCCGTCGGTGAACCGGCGTACCAGATCGAGGACCGGTTCGAGTTCCGCCTCGCTGACCTGCGGGCCTTCCGGGACGGCGCGATACTCGAAGCCGGTCTCCTCCTCGAAGATGGTCACGGAAATGCGCACGGCGCCGCGCATGGGGAAGGCATGCAACGTGATGCCCGTATCCGCCAGCAGGCTTTCAAAGACCGGGCCGGTGGCGCCCCCGGCTAGATAGGCGAGTTCCACCGCGCCACCCAGTTCGGCGATCACGCGGGCGACATTGGTGCCGCCGCCGCCGGGGTAGAATTGCTGGTTGCGGGTGCGGATCTTGAAGGTTGGCTGGACACGCCGGGCATCCGACGCCATGTCGATGGTCGGATTGAGGGCAATGGCGAGAATGGGCTTCATGGGGTTTCGCTCGGCAGGTCGGACTGGCCGCATCTTGAACCCTGTCCGCATGACCGCGCAATGACCGGGCACAAAAAAGCGGCCTCTTGCCGTGAGCCCGTATCCATCCCTTGAAAGAATTGAACGTTTGTTTTATTAATTCAGGCCAACAGGAGGAACCATGGCGCGCACGGCCGGATCGGATGGCGAAAGGACGGAAGCGGCGATCCGCGAGGCGGCCGCGCAACTGATCGCGCGGCACGGTTTCGAGGCGGTGACGATGCGCCAGCTTGCGGCGGAAGTGGGTGTGCAGGCCGCCGCGCTCTATCGCTATTTTCCATCCAAGGAAGACCTGCTTTTCAAGCTGATGCGCGACCACATGAACGGGTTGGCCGAAGCGCTGGAGGCCGCCCTGCCCGCCCATGGCGATCCGCGCGCGCGCCTCGAAGCGTTCATCGCCAACCACGTGCGCTTCCATGTGGAGCGCCGCCACGCCACGCATGTTTCCAACATGGAATTGCGCAGCCTCTCGCGCGACCATCTGAGCGAAATCCTGCGGCTGCGCTCGGCCTATGAGAAGGAATTGCGCGCCATCCTGCGTGACGGGCAGGACGCCGGCGTTTTTGCCGTGGACGATGTTGCGCTGACGTCCATGGCGATCATCCAGATGATTACCGGCGTCATCGTCTGGTTCCGGCCCGACGACCGCCTTTCCATCGAAGACGTGACCACCAAGTATCAAACCATGACCATGCGCCTGGCGGGCGCATTGGCTGCCGAGGAGAAACGCCATGTACCACCACTCCATGAAATTCGGGCTCGGTGAGGAGATCGAGGCCCTGCGCGAGATGGTTCACCGTTTCGCGCAGGAAAAGATCGCGCCGCTGGCTGCCCGGATCGACCGGGACGACAATTTCCCGGCCCACCTGTGGAAGGAATTCGGCGCGCTCGGCCTGCTTGGCATCACCGCCGATCCTGCCTATGGCGGTTCGGGCATGACCTACCTGGCGCATACGGTGGCGATCGAGGAGATCAGCCGGGCCTCCGCGTCTGTCGGGCTTTCCTATGGCGCCCACTCCAACCTTTGCGTCAACCAGATCAACCGCTGGGGCACGGCGGAGCAGAAGGAGAAATACCTGCCGAAGCTGTGCTCGGGCGAGCATGTGGGCGCGCTGGCGATGAGCGAGCCCGGCGCCGGTTCGGATGTCGTGGGCATGAAGCTGCGCGCCGACAAGAAGAACGACCGCTATGTGCTCAACGGCTCGAAGATGTGGATCACCAACGGTCCGGATGCCGATACGCTGGTGGTCTATGCCAAGACCGACATGGCCGCCCATTCCAAGGGCATCACCGCCTTCCTGATCGAGAAGGAGATGAAAGGCTTCAAGGTGGCGCAGAAGCTGGACAAGCTGGGGATGCGCGGCTCCAACACGGGCGAACTGGTGTTCGAGGACGTGGAAGTGCCGTTCGAGAACGTGCTCGGCGAGGAAGGCAGGGGCGTGGCGGTTCTGATGAGCGGGCTGGACTATGAGCGCGTTGTCCTGTCGGGCGGCCCGCTCGGCCTGATGGCCGCCTGTCTCGACGTGGCCGTGCCCTATGTGCACGAGCGCAAGCAATTCGGCGAGCCGATCGGCAATTTCCAGCTTGTCCAGGGCAAGCTTGCCGACATGTATTCGACGATGAACGCGGCGCGCGCCTATGTCTATGCGGTGGCCGCGGCTTGCGACCGGGGCGAAACGACGCGCAAGGATGCGGCGGGCTGCGTGCTGTTCTCGGCGGAAAAGGCCACCCAATGCGCGCTGGATGCGATCCAGCTTCTTGGCGGCAACGGCTACACCAACGAATATCCGACCGGCCGGCTGCTGCGCGATGCCAAGCTTTACGAGATCGGCGCGGGCACATCGGAAATCCGGCGCATGCTGATCGGCCGGGAAATGATGGCCGAGGGCGTGTGACAACGCCCCTGCCTTGCAGCTACCCTCTTCCCGAAGCAGTCACGAATCGGAAGGCGCACCATGCCCGCTCTCACCTCTTCGGTCTCGACCGGCAGCGACGACTTCAACGCCAATGCACAGGCCATGCGCGCCCTGCTGGATGATCTGGCCGGAAAGGCGGCCACCATCGAGCTTGGCGGACCAGACCACGCCCGCCAGCGCCATGTGGAGCGCGGCAAGCTGCTGCCGCGCGAGCGGCTGGCGGCACTGATCGATCCCGGCTCGCCGTTTCTCGAAGTGGGCCAGTTCGCCGCCTTCGGCATGTATGGCGGCGATATCGCGTCGGCCGGCATCATCACCGGTGTCGGGCGCGTGGAAGGCACCGAATGCATGATCGTGGTCAACGATGCCACAGTGAAGGGCGGCACCTATTACCCGCTGACGGTGAAGAAGCATCTGCGCGCCCAGGAAATCGCCGAGCAGAACAACCTGCCCTGCATCTACCTGGTGGATTCGGGCGGGGCCAACCTGCCCAACCAGGACGAGGTGTTTCCCGACCGCGACCATTTCGGACGCATCTTCTTCAACCAGGCCAACATGAGCGCCAAAGGCATTCCGCAGATCGCCTGCGTGATGGGCTCCTGCACGGCCGGGGGCGCCTATGTGCCGGCGATGAGCGACGAGACGATCATGGTGCGCAAGCAGGCAACCATCTTTCTGGGCGGGCCTCCGCTGGTGAAGGCGGCGACGGGTGAGGAAGTGTCGGCCGAGGATCTCGGCGGCGCGGATCTGCACACGCGCGAATCCGGTGTGGCCGATCACTACGCACTGGACGATCATCACGCGCTGGCCATGGTCCGGCGGATCGTGAAAAACCTCAACCGGCGCAAGCAGATGAACCTCGTTCTTCGCGACCCGCTGCCGCCACTTCACGCCCCTGACGAAGTATACGGCATCGTGCCGCAGAGCCTGTCGAAGCCGTTCGACGTGCGCGAGGTCATCGCACGGACGGTGGACGGGTCCGAATTCGACGAGTTCAAGGCCAATTACGGCACGACGCTCGTCACCGGCTTTGCCCATGTTCACGGCATTCCGGTCGGCATCATCGCCAACAATGGCGTGCTGTTTTCGGAAAGCGCGCAGAAGGGTGCGCATTTCATCGAGCTGTGCTGCCAGCGCAAGATTCCGCTCGTCTTCCTGCAAAACATCACCGGCTTCATGGTGGGCCGCAAGTACGAGGCCGGCGGCATCGCCAAGGACGGCGCCAAGCTGGTGACGGCGGTGGCGACAGCGAAAGTGCCGAAGGTGACCATCATCATCGGCGGGTCTTTCGGCGCAGGCAATTACGGAATGTGCGGGCGGGCCTATTCGCCGCGCTTCCTGTGGATGTGGCCGAATGCGCGCATCTCGGTGATGGGCGGCGAACAGGCCGCCACGGTGCTGGCGCTGGTCAAGCGTGAGGGCATCGAGCGCAAGGGCGGCACCTGGAGCACGCAAGAGGAAGCCGACTTCCGCGCGCCCATCCTGGAGAAATACGAACGCGAGGGCCATCCGCTCTATTCCTCGGCGCGGCTGTGGGACGACGGCATCATCGATCCGGCCAAGACGCGCGACGTGATCGGACTTTCGCTTTCGGCCGCGCTCAACGCGCCGGTGGAGGACACGAAATTCGGCGTGTTCAGGATGTGAGCAGGATGGAAATGGCATTCACCCCCCTCTGTCCTGCCGGACATCTCCCCCACAAGGGGGGAGAACAAGTCGCTTCAACGATCCGCAAACTTGCCGGCCGCAACATTTTGCACCCAAGCGTGGTTCAGCCGATCTCCCTCCTTGTGGGGGAGATGTCCGGCAGGACAGAGGGGGGTACGTCAAGCGTAATTCCGGGCGCGATCAGCCGCAGCCCCTTCAGGGAGACCTAGACCATGTTCACCAAGATCCTCATCGCCAATCGCGGCGAGATCGCCTGCCGCGTCATCCGCACCGCCCGGCGCATGGGCATTGCCACCGTGGCGGTCCATTCCGATGCCGACCGCAACGCCCTGCATGTGCGCATGGCCGACGAGGCGGTGCATATCGGCCCGGCGGCGGCGGCGGAAAGCTATCTGGTCGCCGAGCGCATCATCGCGGCGGCTGAGGCCACGGGCGCACAGGCCATTCATCCGGGCTACGGCTTCCTCTCGGAAAATCCCGGTTTCGTGGAGAAGGTGGAGGCGGCGGGCCTCGTGTTCATCGGCCCGTCGGCGGCGTCGATTCGCGCCATGGGGCTGAAGGATGCCGCCAAGCGGCTGATGGAAAAGGCCGGCGTGCCGGTGGTCCCCGGCTATCACGGCGACGCCCAGGAACTGGTGGTGCTGGCCACCAAGGCCAGCGAGATCGGCTATCCCGTGCTCATCAAGGCAGCCGCAGGCGGTGGCGGCAAGGGCATGCGCAAGGTGGAGCGGCCGGAGGATTTCAAGGATGCGCTTTCGGCGGCGCGGCGCGAATCCAAGGCCGCCTTCGGCGACGACCGGGTGCTGGTGGAGAAATATATCGAGAAGCCGCGCCATATCGAGGTGCAGGTTTTCGGCGACAGCCACGGCCATGTCGTTCACCTGTTCGAGCGCGACTGCTCGCTGCAACGCCGCCACCAGAAGGTGATCGAGGAAGCCCCTGCCCCCGGCATGACCGATGAGATGCGCGCGGCGATGACGGAGGCGGCCGTCAAGGCGGCCAAGGCCATCGACTATCGCGGCGCGGGGACGATCGAATTCATCGTCGACGGCTCGAACGGGCTGAGGCCCGACGGCTTCTGGTTCATGGAAATGAACACCCGCCTTCAGGTGGAGCATCCGGTGACCGAATGCGTCACCGGCATCGATCTCGTCGAGTGGCAATTGCGGGTCGCCGCCGGCGAGCCGCTGCCCCGAAGCCAGGACGAAATCGCGCTCTGTGGCCATGCCTTCGAGGCGCGCGTCTATGCCGAGGATCCGGCGCGCGGCTTCCTGCCGGCCATCGGCACCCTGCACCATCTCGCGTTTCCGGCATCGGTGGAGGGCGCGCTTATGCGCATCGACAGCGGCGTGGAACAGGGTGATGCCATCAGCCCGTTCTACGATCCGATGATCGCCAAGCTGATCGTGCAGGGCAGCGACCGTGCAGCCGCGCTCTCGGGACTGGCGCAAGCCCTTGAGGCCACGCAGGTGGCCGGCTCCACCGCCAATACCGGCTTCCTGGCCGCGTTGGCCCGCCATTCCGGCTTCGCGGCCGGGGATGTGGATACCGGGCTGATCGAGCGCGACCAGACCTCTCTCGTGGCCAGGCCGGAAGCCTCGGCGCGCATGGTGGCGGAAGCCGCGCTGGCCGCGTCGGGTCTCAAGCCCGCAGCGGGAAGCGATCCGTGGGATTCGCTGGCCGGGTTCAGCCATTTCCACCCGCTGTCCATCGCGGTCGAGCTGACCCGCAACGACGAAACGGTCCCGGCGCGGGTCACGCCGGTGGACGGCCGGTCGGCGAAGGTGGCCGCCGGCGGCCATCCTCCGGTCACGCTGCCGCTTGGCGATGGCGCGGCAGTCCACTGGCCGGGCCATGTGACCGTGTTTTCCGCCGGCCATGCCATCGACTTCTCGCTGCGCGATCCCTTTGCGGATGCCGATGATTCAGCGGGTGCCGACAAGCTGACCGCGCCGATGCCCGGGCTGGTCAAGATGGTGAATGTCGAGGCCGGTGCGACCGTGACCAAGGGCCAGCCTCTGCTGGTGCTGGAAGCCATGAAGATGGAGCACACCATAGCCGCGCCCCATGACGGCGTGATCGCGGAGGTGGCTGCCCAGGGCGCGCAGGTGACGGACGGCACCGTGCTGGTGCGGTTCGAAGAGAGCGGCTGAACGCGTGCGGGCGGCGTCAGGCCGTCCCCGACCTGAAAAAAGAGCCGCGCCGGCCTGTCCCCTGCCGGTCGCGGCTCACTTCAGTTCACGGTCGCGTCCCCCTGCGTCCCCACGCCGAAAATCGCGTCCGCCTGCCGGTCCTGGCTATCGGTTCCCTATCCCAGAAGGGCCCGTATTCTTGTTGTTGCGCCGACCGGCGGTGTCTGCCTGCGGCAGACCGGCCCCGTTCTTGCCGTGCGGGGCTTGAAACCTTCATTCCAGGCAGGGCCCGGCATTCGCGCCGGACCAGGCCGCAACGACGTTCAGTGCATCGTCATCCATTCGCGTGCCTCGCGCAGGGCGCGGGCCAGTTCCGCCTTCGACATCTGCGAGGCCATTTCGGCGCGCAGGGCCACCGCGCGGGCCGAGCCCTTGATGGCGGCGATGTTGAACCACTTGTGCGCGGCGACCACATCCATTTCGCAATCGCGGCCGGTGGCATACATCATGCCCATCTCGAAAAGGATGTCTGCCTGGGTCGTCGCGTCCATGGCGCCAGCGCCGGCTTCGTGCATGTCAAAACGTGCCATTTCCCAATCCCCTGTATCCCGTGTCGCGGCCCGTTTCCTTGCCTCACTCGAGGGCCGCTCTTCATGGTTCCGAGAATGCCGCAGAGCCTTGAATCCGCCGTAAAAACTTGTGCTTAATTTGAAACAAACAAAATGAAAACAAGGCGTAAACCTCAGTCTTCATTAAGCATTGCAACCCGCGCCGTTCCGGGATTCCGGCGAGAATTCTCCTAAAATACGAGCCGCTGAAATCAAGGATTCATTGACCAAGACAACAACACGAAAACGGCTCGGCCCGCTCCCGGCGCACCGGAAACGCACCGCGCACCGTGTCCAGGCGCGCCCCGTCCAGGCCCCGCGTCCGCCAAGGCGCGCCGCGCCATGCTTTCCCAGCGTCACGCGGGAGGCGATTGCTTTTACGTTTACGTTAGACGTATTCTGAGGTGCTGCCGGATGGCGGCGCCATGGGAGGAATGACATGATGCGCATGATTTCATTGACCGCCGCGACGTTCGTACTGATGAGCGCAGCGGCGATGGCCGACCCGATCGAAGGCAATTGGCGCACCGAAAGCGGCGAGACCGCGGCGATCGCGCCTTGCGGCGGCGCCTATTGCATCACGCTGAAAAGCGGCAAGTACAACGGCAAGCGCATCGGCAAGATGTCGGGTTCAAGCGGAGACTATTCCGGCACGATTACCGATCCGGCCGACGACAAGACCTATTCCGGTTCGGCAAAGGTTGCCGGCGCATCGATGAAGCTGAAAGGCTGCGCCCTGAAGATCTTCTGCAAGACGCAAACCTGGACGAAGCGCTAGGGGCGTGACGATTACCGCGCCTTCTGCGTGAAGAGCAGGTTCCAGGCGTCGCGGTCCTTCGTCATCTCGTTGATGGAAAGTCGCTTCTCTTCACCCGCCCGGATGCCGCGCTCGACTGCCGGGCGCGCCATCATGGCCTCGAACCAGCGTTTCACATTCGGGAAATCATCGAGACTCTGGCCCTGCCGCTTGTGGGGCTTCACCCAGCCGATACAGGCCATGTCGGCGATGGAATAGTCGCCGGCAAGGAATTGGCGGTCGGCCAGGCGGCGGTTCATCACGCCGTAGAGCCGGTTGACCTCGTTGGTGTAGCGCTCGATGGCATAGGGCACTTCCTCGGGCGCATAGCCACGGAAATGATGCGCCTGGCCGCACATGGGGCCGAGGCCGCCGACCTGCCAGAACAGCCATTGCTCGACCTCGATGCGCGCACGCTCCTGCGAAGGATAGAACCGGCCGAACTTGCGGCCGAGATATTGCAGGATGGCGCCGCTCTCGAAGACCGAGACCGGCGCGCCGTCCGGGCCTTCCGGATCGACGATTGCAGGCATGCGATTGTTTGGCGAAATGGCCAGGAAATCCGGCTCGAACTGCTCACCCTTGAGGATGTCCACGAAGTGCAACTCGTAGGGAACGCCCAGTTCCTCCAGCATGATGGCGACCTTCCAGCCGTTGGGCGTGGGCCAGTAATGAAGCGCGATCGGCCGGGTGTTGGTTGCTGTCATGGTCCTGTCCTCCGGGAATGGCGGGCAGACAAGCACAGGCCGTCCCCGCCCTCAAGCGGGCAATGCACAGGTGACGCGTCAACCATCTTGAACCGTGGATGAACGGCCGCATCAGGGCCGGTTCAGGGTGGCTGCGGCATGGTTTCGGCATCCCGATTGCAAAGGATGCGTTTCATGCTCGCCCGCCGCTTTGTCATTGTCTGTCTGCTTGCCGCCATCATGGGCAGCGGGCTCTCCATCCTGATTGCCGAAACGGCGCGCCCTGCCCGCTCCTGGGAAGCGGCTGCAGCGCCATGCTTCGCCCATCAATCCGGGTTGTGCCGCTGAAACCACGGCTTGCGGCCCGGTGGCGTCTTCTGCCACAGTGGCGCGGGTGATGGTCAGAAGAGGGTGAGCCGGAATGAGTGAGCGGCAGTGGTATTACGCCGAGGCGCAGGAACGGCGCGGACCGGTGGGCGAGGACGAGGTGCGCGGCATGGCCGAAAGCGGCCTGATCCGGCCTGAAACGCTGGTCTGGACAGCCGGCATGGACAATTGGCAGAAAGCCGCGGACACGCTGCCGGCCGGGATCCGTCCATCCCATTGGGGCGGCGATGCCCCGCCTCCGGTCAGTGCGCCGCCGCTCGAGCGGTCCGAGGCCGCGCGGCAACCGGCCGGCGCGGACAGCCGCGGTCCGTGGCAGGGCACCGGCGCGGGCAGCACGCAAGGCGGCATGCGCGATGCCGACGCGCCCGATCCCGATACATTCATGGGCGCCGTCAAGACCTGTCTCTCGAAATACGCGACCTTCGAGGGTCGGGCGCGGCGGCCGGAATTCTGGTGGTTCGCGCTGTTCACCTTTGCCGGATCCATGGTGGCCAGTTTTCTCGACGTGGCGATTTTCGGCGCGGCATCGGATGCCGGCCTGCTGAGCGCGGTGTTCAGCCTGGCCATGCTCATTCCCTCCATCGCGGTCGGTGTGCGCCGCCTGCACGACACGGATCGCGTCGGCTGGTGGTACCTGATGGTCTTCATCCCGCTGATCGGTTTCATCGTGCTGCTGATCTTCTTCATCCAGCGCGGAACGGAAGGCCCGAACCGGTTCGGCCCGGAACCGCGCTGACGCGCCTGCGAAACCACGGCGGCGGGCGCGGAAATCACCGCCGCGCCCCCTTCCCTTGTCACATTGACTGACTACAGTGGGCCATGGAAAAGCGAATCTATCCCTCACCGATTGCCGACGTCGCCATGCCGGAGCGTTTGCAAAGACGCGACCTTACCGATGCCGCAGCCGCCGTGAAGGCGCTGACGGACATCTACGAGCGCAACACGACCTTCCTGCGCGACGCCTTCGAGACCGTGGCGACGACAGGGCGCAGCGACCGGCGCTGGCGTGCCTTTTATCCCGATATCCGGGTGGCGACATCCTCCTTCGCGCAGGTGGACTCCCGCCTGGCCTATGGCCACATGGTCATGCCCGGCGATTATGCCACGACGATCACCCGGCCGGACCTGTTCCAGGACTATCTGGAGGACCAGATCGGCCTGATCATGAAGAACCATGGCGTGCCGGTGAGCGTGGGCGAATCGGCCACGCCCATTCCGCTGCATTTCTGCTTTTCGGAAGGATCGCATGTGGAGGCCAATGTGGCCGAGCGCGTGTCGCGGCCGCTGCGTGACCTGTTCGATGTGCCCGACCTCAACGCCACCGACGACCACATCGTCAACGGCACCCATGAACCCGCCGATGGCGAGCCGCTGCCGCTGGCGCCGTTCACGGCGCAGCGCATCGACTATTCGCTGCACCGGCTGGCGCATTACACGGCCACCAGCCCGGGCCATTTCCAGAATTTCGTGCTGTTCACCAATTACCAGTTCTATATCGACGAATTCGCCATGTTCGCGCGCCAGCTCATGGCGCGGGGTGGCGGCGGATACGAGGCTTTCGTCGAACCGGGCAATTCGGTGACGCTGGCCGGCGAGCGCGACCCCTCGTCCGGCGCCGCGCTGGCCCGCCTGCCGCAAATGCCGGCCTATCACCTGAAAAAGGGCGATCACAGCGGCATCACCATGGTCAATATCGGCGTCGGCCCCTCGAACGCCAAGACGATCACCGACCACATCGCCGTGCTGCGGCCCCATGCCTGGCTGATGCTGGGTCATTGCGCGGGGCTGCGCAACAGCCAGGCGCTGGGCGACTATGTGCTCGCTCATGCCTATGTGCGCGAGGACCACGTGCTGGACGACGACCTGCCTGTCTGGGTGCCCATCCCGGCGCTTGCGGAAGTGCAGGTGGCGCTGCAGGAAGCGGTGGCCGAAGTGACCGGCCTTTCGGGTTACGAGCTCAAGAAGATCATGCGCACGGGGACGGTGGCGACCATCGACAACCGGAACTGGGAACTGCGCGAGCAGCGCGGCCCGGTGCAGCGGCTCTCGGTCAGCCGCGCCATCGCGTTGGACATGGAATCGGCGACCATCGCGGCCAACGGTTTCCGCTTCCGGGTTCCCTATGGCACGCTGCTGTGCGTTTCCGACAAGCCGCTGCATGGCGAACTGAAGCTGCCGGGCATGGCGACGGAGTTCTACAAGCGGCAGGTGGCGCAGCATCTGGACATCGGCATTCGCGCCATGGAAAAGCTGGCAGCCATGCCGCCGGAGCGGCTGCATTCGCGCAAGCTCAGGAGCTTCACCGAAACCGCGTTCCAGTAGTACCAGACCGGCGTTGACAATGATCGTTCTTCCCGCCATGGTGGAGTAGATCCGGCTGGCACCCGTGCGGGCGGGCTACCCCTCCACCGGATGCCCCGGCAACCCGCATGCGCCGGGGCCTGCCTTTCCGGTTGAAACGGAATTTTTCTGAACGCGAGACTTGCATTTCCGTGCATCCACAGCTATCGTCAAACGTGTGCTTGTCAAGCCGTTTCGCGTTTCAAGCTTGAACTCCTTGACGGCACAGCCTGGCAAGACGCGTGAGCCGGGCGTTTGACTTTCATGCCGCGCCACAAGGTCCGGCGCGAAATGCGATTGCCAAGCGTACCCCACGCGGAGGGTCTCGAACTCCTTGGCAGCACGGCCCGGCAATGCGTGTGAACCGGGCGAACTTCTCGTGTCATGGCTTCTGGCCGTGGCGCAAAACGTGACCGCCAAGCCGCCCCGTGCCGGGCCTCCAACTCCTTGGTGGCGCTGCCCGGCGAGCACGTGAGCCGGGCATTTTCTTTTTCGCGTCACAGGGCCATGGGTTTTTCGCCCCTCGCTCATTTCAGGGTGGCCGTCTCGTGTGGACCGTCATCCTCGCCCTTCTGCAAGGATCTGCACCCGTGCCTCACAGACCGATACGCGGATGCGTTGTCCGCCATCGTCGCGGATCCTCGGGACAAGCCCGAGGATGACGAGGGAGAGACGCCACCGCCGCGAATCAATGCGCCGATGACGTGCCTTATTTTACGAGGCGCAGCACGCTTTTTTCCACCGCGCCGCCCTCACGGTGTTCACGCTGGTCATAGGCGTTCTGCTTGTCATCGAAACGCTTGTAGATGGCCTTGACGTCCTTGCGCAGGCGGGCCAGTGCCCGGCGGCAACCCTTGCCATCCTTCATGGCGAACTGGCGGATATGGCGGTCCAGCGCGTGGGCCATCTGCGCGGCAATGCGTCCGTGAACCTTCTCATGGGCCACGGTGTGCACCATGAAGGCTTTCCAGCGCCGGGCCATGTCGCCGGTCAGACGCCGGGCAGGCTTGGGAAAGACGTAGGTGATCTCGGCATCGTAGCCGCCATCGTCCACCCGGCAGACGCCGTCCTTCCATGTCATCTTGCCGCGCGGACTGGTCTTGTACTGGGTCTGGGCCATGGCCTTTTTCATGAAGGCATGGCGCGGCCCGTTGCGGTTCATCGACCTGAACAGGGCATGCCCGTTTTCGCCCTGAACCGTGTAATATTTCGTCGTGGTGGTGATGCGCGCCCCGGCCTCGGCCGCGTCCGGCCGAGCCATCACGGCGATGAGGACCGCAAGACAGGAAAACCAGGGCATTCGCATGCGCAACCTCTGGGATTGCCGAACCGGGAGCAAGGAAACCACAAGGCGGCGCGCCCTGCAACACGATGGGCGGGCCGCTTTCAGGCGATTGTCTAAAATCCGCGAAAACCGGCCAACTTTCCGTTTTGATTTGGGCAATAGACAGGACGGCAACCGGGAGCCGCAAGAACCCATGTCCGCAACGCCACGACCGACACGTTTCTTCCTGCGCCCGGCGATGGTGCCCTTGGCCGTTGCGCTTCTGGCTTCGCTGGCTGCCCCGCTGCATCCGGCCCTCGATTCCCTGGCCCATTTCCGGCTGCATCTGGCGGTCCTGCTGGCGCTGGCCTGCCTTTCGGCCTGGGTGAACGGCTTGCGGCGGCAGGCCCTTTCCGGCCTTGCCGTCCTGGCGCTCGCAGCCGTGTGGACCGCGCCGTTTCTGCCGGGCGCGGCCATGAGCAAAGCCGCCGCCGGCCCGGACGGCCTGCGCATCGTCCAGTTCAATGCCCATTCCGGCAACCGCGCAATCGCGACCGCTGCCGCGCATATCCGAGGGTTCGCGCCCGATGTCATCATCATCCAGGAGGCGAAATTCGGACCGGGCGGACTCGCGGACCTGCTGTCCGATGCCTGGCCGGTGCGTGCCCGGTGCCGCTATCCGATCTGGCGGGGCGGGATCCTGGTGCTCAGCCGCTGGCCGACGATCGACGACCCGGCACATGCCTGCAGCAGCGATTCCCGTCTGGCCGCCGTGCGCCTGCTGGTGCGCGGCAAGCCGGTCACCTTCGCCAGCCTGCACCTGAAATGGCCTTGGCCAATCAACCAGGCCGGCCAGATCGACCGCCTCGCACCCATACTGGCAGGCTTGCCGCACCCGCTGGTCCTTGGCGGCGACTTCAACGCTGCGCCATGGAGCCAGGCGGTCTCGCGGGTGGCCGCGCTCACGGGCACGCGCATCGCGCCCGGCCTGCGCCCGTCATGGCTGTTTCTGAAAGCACCCGATGCCTTGCGTCCGGCCGTCGGCCTGCCGATCGACCATGTGCTGGTGTCGGAAGGCATCCGTATCCGCACCATCCGCACCGGGCCGTCATCGGGCAGCGACCACCTGCCGGTGATCGCCGATCTTGCGCTGCGCCAATAAGAAAGGCCCGGCGCCGGCCGGGCCTGTGCAATGCGCGTCGAAAAGACGGGATCACATGTTCGGATAGACCGGCCCCTCACCGCCCTGCGGTGGCACCCAGTTGATGTTCTGGTTGGGATCCTTGATGTCGCAGGTCTTGCAGTGGACGCAGTTCTGCGCATTGATGACGAAACGCGCTTCCGACCCTGCCGACGTCATCTCGCCGGCGGGAATGGCATTGCCTTCCGCGTCCACCCATTCATAGACGCCGGCCGGGCAATAGCGCGTCGACGGGCCGGCAAATTCCTTGAGTTCGGAGGAATATTGCAAGGCCGGATCCTTGACCTGCAGGTGGATGGGCTGATCTTCCTCGTGGTTGGTATTCGACAGGAAGACCGAGGACAGGCGGTCGAAGGTCAGCACACCATCAGGCCTGGGATAGGCGATCGGCTTGAAGTTCTTTGCCTTCCCGAGTGCAGCCGCGTCGGTCTTGCCATGCTTGAGGGTGCCGAACAGCGAGAGGCCGAAAAGCTGGTTGGTCCACATGTCCAGCCCGCCCAGCCCGACGCCCAGCATGGTGCCGAAACGCGACCAGAGCGGCTTGACGTTGCGGACCTTCTTCAGGTCCTTGCCAATGTCGGTGCCCCGCCATTCATTCTCATAAGCGTCCAGCTCATCCTGCGCCCGGTCCGCGGCAATGGCCTCTGCCACCTTTTCCGCGGCCAGCATGCCTGACAGCATGGCATTGTGGGAACCCTTGATGCGCGGCACGTTGACGAAACCGGCCGAACAGCCAATCAGCGCGCCACCGGGGAAGGTCAGCTTCGGCACCGACTGCCAGCCACCCTCGGTGATGGCACGCGCGCCGTAGGACAGCCGCTTGCCGCCCTCGAAAACCGGCGCGATGGCCGGGTGGGTCTTGAAGCGCTGGAACTCCTCGAAGGGCGAGAGATAGGGATTCTGGTAGTTCAGATGCAGCACGAAGCCGACGGCGACGAGGTTGTCCTCCAGATGATAGAGGAAGGAGCCACCGCCGGTGCGCCCGTCCAGCGGCCAGCCGAAGGAGTGCTGGACGAGGCCCGGCCGGTGGTTTTCCGGCTTCACTTCCCACAGTTCCTTGAGGCCGATGCCGAACTTGCCCGGCTCGCTGTCGCGGGCCAGATCGAATTTCGCGATGAGCTGCTTGGCCAGCGATCCGCGCACCCCTTCGCCGATCAGCGTATACTTGCCAAGCAGGGCCATGCCCGGCGCAAAGTTCGGTCCCGGCTCGCCATCGCGGCCAATGCCCATGTCGCCCGTCGCCACGCCAATCACAGCGCCGTTGTTGTCATACAGCACTTCGGCGGCAGCGAAGCCCGGATAGATCTCCACGCCCAGTTCCTCGGCCCTGGCGGCCAGCCAGCGGCAGACATTGCCCAGCGAGACGATGTAATTGCCGTGATTGTTCATCAGCGGCGGCATGGCGAAATTCGGCAGGCGCAACGAGCCGGCGGGCCCAAGCCAGAGGAAGTGGTCATCGGTGACGGGCGTGCGGAAGGGGTGATCCGGATCGTCCTTCCAGTCCGGCAGGAGGCGGTTGATCGCGATGGGATCGACGACCGCGCCGGAGAGGATATGCGCGCCCACTTCGCCACCCTTTTCCAACACGACGACCGAAATGTCCGGATTGACCTGCTTGAGCCGGATCGCCGCCGACAGGCCGGCCGGGCCCGCGCCCACGATCACGACATCGAATTCCATGCTTTCGCGTTCAACTTCGCTCATCGGTTCCTCCGCCGGGTAAGCCTCGATCCGGCCTGCCTTATCATCCCCTGCCCTTAGCGCAAGGCAAGAGCCAAGAAAACCGCACAGGCACAGGCAAGACCGATTTCGGCCATTGATCCTCCCAAATAATTTACCTTTACGTCCACGTCAATATTTTGCCGGCCGCAGTCCACCGGCGCCGGACCTTGCCGACAGCCTCCGGCGGCTTGCGTCAACGAAAACGTCACAGGCCCGAGACATGCCTTGCGCCGGGCGGGCCGGCATGGCACTGCTCTTTTCCATGAACGATCTGGCCGGCCTCCTGCACTTCTACCGCGACGCGGGCGTGGACTGGGTGTTGGACGACACCCCGGGCGACCGGTTCGCCGAGGCGCAGCGGCTGAAGCAGGCGCAGCGGGAGGCGCGCGCGGCACGCGACGCAGAACCGGGCGGGCCGGCGCGGAACCGGGAGCGGACACCTTCGCCCGGCAAGGCTGCCCCTCCCCCGCCCCCGGCCATTCCTTCCGCAACAGCCGCCGTACCCGATGAAGCGCAAGTGGCGCGCGCGCGCGACATGGCGCGATCGGCGGCAAGCCTGGATGAACTGAAGACGCTGTTTTCCGGTTTCGACGGTTGCAACCTGAAGGTCACGGCCAAGAGCTTCGTGTTCGGCGACGGAAACCCGGCATCCGGCCTGATGGTGATCGGCGAGGCGCCGGGGCGCGACGAGGACCTGCAGGGCCTGCCCTTCGTCGGCCGGTCGGGCCAATTGCTCGACCGCATGCTGGCCGCCATCGGCCGCGACCGGACCAGCGCCTATATCACCAATGTCATTCCATGGCGCCCGCCGGGCAACCGCACGCCGACACCGCATGAGACCGAGATTTGCCGGCCGTTCCTCGAACGTCACATCGAACTGGCCGCGCCCCATGTCATCCTTGCCCTCGGCCGGCCTTCCATGGCGGTGCTGACAGGGCGCAATGACAGCATCATGCGCACCCGTGGCTCATGGCTCGTCCACCGCACGCCATCGGGTGTCGAGGTACCGGTCCTTCCAACGCTGCACCCGGCTTATCTGCTGCGCAATCCGGCGCACAAGGCTTTCGCCTGGAAGGACTTCCTGTCGCTGAAGATGCGCCTGCGGAATCTGGAGACCGGCTGAGCGATCAGCAGTCGGGGCCGTTGCGGCTCTCGCGGCCGGCGCGGCGGATGGTGTTTTCGATGCGGCGTTCATCCCAGCCGAGGCCGGGCAGCGTGGCACGCAGATGGTCGGTTTCGCCGAACCGGGCCAGCGCACGGGCGGCAGCATCCACGAAATCGCGCCTGAAGCCGGGCGTTCCCCGCACGTCCCGCAGCGCGTCCTTCAGAGGCGGCACGAGCGCCTCGCCCCAGCGGTCTTCCGCCCGGCAGGCGGCACGCAGGCGCACAAGCGCCGAGGCGCCGCGCGCGTCACCCTCGCCGGCAAAGGGTACGAGGAGCGGGCGCGGATCGATGCCGAGCCGACCGGCGGCGAGCAGCACGGCATGACCGGTGCGGTCGTCCCGCCGGGCCAGGGCGGCAAGGCGGGTGGCATGGGGCGCCAGCAAGGCGGGGTCGATATCGGCCAGGCTGTAGGCGATCCGGCGTGCCTGCGTATAGACTGCCTCGCCATCGTCGGTCTCCAGCACCTCCAGCAGGTCCGGCAGCATCTGGCGGGCAAGGTCCGGGTTACGCGCGAAGATCTGATCGGCGAATGTGGGTGACTGGATCCGCCTGTCACGCAGGACCCGCCTGAACAGCGCGGTTCGTTCCGGGGTCCAGTCACGGATGGCGCGGGCCTGCATCACCCATTGCGCAACAGGTCTGGCCTGATCGCGGCTGAAGGGCGCGGCCTGGGGCAGATCGAGCACCGCGACCATGGAGCGCGTGGTGGCGGCAGAAGGCGGTTCACCGCGTGTCCTGACGGCGGCGGTGCGCTCTTCGGCGATGGCAGCGGGGTTCACTGCCAGGCCGAGGGCGGCAAGCGTGGCCGAAAGGGAGACATCGCCATGCCTGCGCGCCGTTTGCTGAAAGCGGATCCCTTCGGAGTTCATGCCGTTGAATTCCGGCCCAACAATCGCCGGCATTGCAGGCCGCCTGATTTCGACGGCGGTCCGGCGCAGGACCGGGGCCGCGTCACCCGGACGGCGGGCGGTCACGCGCCAGATGCGGCGGGGCCCGGCGAACCCCCTGTCCGTCAGGCCCTCGACCCGCTTGCCGCTACCGGTTTCAAAACTCAGCACCAGGCCGGCGGGCGCGCCATCGTCGGCAGACTGGAGAATGCAGGTGTCGCCGCCGTCAGCGGCAAAGCCGGGCGCGGCGCAGTCATCGCCACGGCCAAGCCGGACGCGCACCGGTTGTTCGTCCAGTGGCTTGCCGCGCATGTCGAGCATGACGACGCGCACCCAATCCACACGGCCCGAACGCAGAAGCGCCCTGCATTCGCTCCCGCACGCGCCAGAACCCTCGAACAGCCCGTCATGCCCGGATGACGGGCGGCGTATTTCCAGCGAACCGGGATTCTCCGGCATGGCAGGCGGTGCGACGTCAGCGGACGTGGCGACGGCGACAAGGCGGCGGGCCTGCCAGTCGCCCACGATGGCGGGGCCGGCAAAGACGATGGCCGCGAGGGCCGCGCTCAGCAGCACACCGCGAACCCGGTTGTCCTTCCAGCCGCGAACGGCCGGATAAAGGCAGAGGAGCGCGAGGGCACCGGTTGCCGCAAAAACCAGCGGAAAGGCGAGCCCGAAGGTCAACAGCACGGCGACCAGGGCGACGCCATCGACGGCCATCACCAATGCCATGGCAACCAGAACCAGAAGGGCCTTCCAATAGGTTCGCATGCATGAACTCCCTGCCCGCAGACGTGGTATCATTGGCCGGCAAGGCCTTCCCCCCGGTAAAGCGGAGCGGAAACATCAGGAACTGGTAAATCATCCGTTTTGCGGGCAGAGACTTGACGCCGCGCGGCATCGCGCTTTTTCCTGCTTGCAACGGAATGCGATACGAGGCGTCGCATTCGCGTCATCGCCGGCGGGCAAATCATGAGAGCCCTCGTCCCGAGGCGGTCAGCGCAGGCAGCCACCTGCATATCCCGAACTCCAGCAATACCGGTTTTTCATGTTCGCACAGATTCGCCCGATTGCCGCCCTCATGCTCAGCGCCTTCTTCATGGTGGCCGGGGTGGGCCTGGCCGGCATCCTGATCCCGTTGCGGGCCACGGCCGAAAACTGGTCGACGCTGACGCTCGGCTGGATCGGTGCAGCCTATGCGGCGGCCTTCACGGCGGGCTGCGTGGTGGTGCCGCGCCTCGTCCTGCGCGTGGGCCATATCCGCGTCTTCGCCGCCATGCAGACGCTGCTGGTCGCCTCGCTGCTGCTGCATGCGCTGGTCGTCGATCCCCTGGCCTGGGCGGCCTTCCGGCTGATCGCCGGCGCGTCGGTCGCCGGCAGCTACATGGTGCTGGAAAGCTGGCTGAACGAGCGTGTGACCAACGAGACGCGCGGCGCCGTGATGTCGGCCTACATGATCGTGTCCATGGCCGCGGTCGCTTCGGGCCAATACCTGGCGCCGGCCGGCGACCCGACCAGGCAGGCGCTGTTCATCGTCTGTGCGCTGCTTTTCGCCGCCGCCGTTCTGCCGGTGACATTGACGAGCGCCCAGTCGCCACGCCCGATCACGCAGGTCTCGATCGACCTCAAGGGGCTGTTCAGGGCCTCGCCTGCCGCCATGGTGGGGGCCTTCATGGCCGGCATGGTGTTTTCGATCTGGTCCTTCTTCGTGCCGGTCTACGGCAAGATGGCCGGTCTTTCCGACCTGACGATCGCCACCATGCTGGCCTTCGCGATGCTCGGCGGCATCATCGCGCAGTTTCCCATCGGCCGCATGTCGGACCGCATGGACCGGCGCTATGTCATGGCCGGCGCCGGTGTCTTTGGCGCGGCCCTTTGCATTCCGGCGGCGATCATCGCCCCCACCACGCCGTGGATCATCTTCTGCTTCACCTTCGCCCTCGGCATGGTCCTGTTCCCCGTTTACGCGCTGGCGAGCGCGCATGCCAACGACATCGCCCAGCCGGAGGATTTCGTGAAGATTTCAAGCGGCATCCTGATCTTCTACGGGCTTGGCACGACAGCCGGACCGCTGGCCGGCGGTCCGATCATCGATGCGGTCGGCAAGTCAGGCGTCTTCATGAGCCTTGGCGTCGGTTTTGCCGTCTATGGCGGCTATGCCCTCTGGCGTTCGATGCGGCGCGAGGCGGTGCCGGCGGAAGACCGCACCGATTATCAGGTGATCACGCCTGCCGTGCCGCAGACGCCGGAGAGCCTGCAACTCGACCCGCGCATCGAGGACGTACCCGAAGAGGAGCGCCTCAACGGCTGAGACGCGCTCAGCTGACGCCTATTGGGGTGGCTGGAAGCGCCGTGCCGCGCGCCGTTCCAGGCCGAGGCGGTGTTCGCGCCAGATGATGAACAGCCCCGAGCCGATGACGATGGCGCCGCCCGTCAGGGTCCAGACCGTCGGCAGGTCGCCGAATGCCAGGTAGCCGATCACGACGGCCAGGATCATCGATGTGTATTCAAAGGGCGCGATGGTGGACATGGCCGCATGGCGGTAGCTCTGCGTCATCAGGATCTGGCCGATGCCGCCGCAAAAACCGGCCATGACCAGAAGGGCCACCTGAAGGCGGGTCAGGTCCGCCCAGCCGAAGAACCACGTGGCCAGACCCACCACGCTGGCGGTCAGCGAGAAATACAGAACGATGGTCGGCGTCCGTTCTGTCTTGACCAGTCCGCGCACCTGGATCATCGCCGCCGCCGTCATGACGGCGGCGCAAAGAATGGCGATGACGCCCAGCGCCTCGTCATTGGCCATACCGCCCGGTGTGGTCAGCAGGGTCAGCTTCGGCCATGAAATGATGACCACACCGATCAGGCCGACCACGACCGCGGTCCAGCGGAAGAGACGCACCGACTCGCCGACGAAAAGGGCCGAAAAGATGACCACCACGAGCGGGCTGGCATAGTTCAGCGTCACCGCATCGGGCAGCGGCAGCCGCGTCAGCCCGAAAAAGCCGAGACCCATGGACGTGACACCGAACAGCCCGCGCAGGATGTGGGACTTCAGCCGGTTGGTGTGCAACAGGCCGCGCATCTGGCCGCGCAGGGCCAGCCATACGAGAATCGGAAGGATGGCGAAGGCCGAGCGGAAGAAGACGATCTGGCCTGGCGGCAATTGCCCCGCGCCCTTGATGAGCGCCGACATGGTCACGAATGCCGTGACCGATGCCATTTTCAGGCCAATGCCCAGAAGCGGGCGCTCCTCGTCCGTGCCTTCCGCGGCGGCAGCCTGCGCCATGAGCCTCTACCTGCCCGTCATTTCACACCGCCGGCCTGGTCGATGGCGCGCCAGATACGCTCGGGCGTCGCCGGCATCTCGATGTGGGAGACGCCGCAGGCCCGCCACAGCGCATCGGTGACGGCGTTGAGTGCCGCCGGTGTCGCGCCGATCGTGCCGGCCTCGCCGGCTCCCTTGATGCCCATGGCATTGGTGGTCGAGGGCACGTTGCGGGTCTCGAAATCGAAGGCCGGCATGTCGGAGGCGCGCGGCATGGCATAGTCCATGAACGTGGCGGTGATCAGCTGGCCGCTGTCGTCATAAACCGTGTTTTCCATCAATGCCTGGCCGATGCCCTGCACCGCGCCGCCATGCACCTGGCCGGCCAGCAACATCGGGTTCACCGTGGCGCCGAAATCGTCG
The DNA here is from genome assembly GCF_041397485.1 of Zhengella sp. Lineage (NCBI taxonomy): Bacteria > Pseudomonadati > Pseudomonadota > Alphaproteobacteria > Hyphomicrobiales > Notoacmeibacteraceae > Zhengella > Zhengella sp. Next base: position 554,288 of record NZ_JAWKWO010000001.1, read on the forward strand.
ACGATGGTGTAGCGCACGATTTCGGTGGCCCCGGTCTGCGGGTCGATCTCCACTTCGCAGACATGGGTGCCGTTCGGATAGGTGGCCTCGTCCTGCTTGAACTCGCCGAAACCCTTGAGGTCTTCCGGATCCTTCGCCGCCTTCGCGATTGCCGCAAAGGAGATGGAGCGGTCGGTGCCGACAATGCGCGCGAGGCCGTCTTCCAGCTCGATGTCGGCGGCGTCGGCTTCCAGTTCCGATGCCGCGATCCGGCGCAGCTTTTCCGCCAGATCCTCGCCGGCGCGCGAGGCCGACACACCGCCCAGCGGTATCGAGCGCGAGCCGCCCGTGCCGCCGCCATTGGCCAGTTCGTTGGTGTCGCCCTGGCGCACATGAATGCGTTCGAGCGGCAGGTTCAGCTTGTCGGCGACGAATTGCGCATAGGCGGTCGCATGGCCCTGGCCGTTCGACTGGGTGCCGATGAAAAGGGTGACGTCGCCGCTGTCTTCCAGTTTCAGATGCGCGGGCTCGGAGCCGGCAAAGGCACAGGCCTCGATATAGGTGGCCATGCCGATGCCGCGAATCAGGCCCCGTTCGCGGGCTTCAGCCGCACGAGACTCGAAGCCGTTCCAGTCGGCCTTTTCCATGGCCGCGCGCATGTGGCCCTCGAATTCGCCAACGTCATACATGCGCCCGGTGGCCGTGGTGTAGGGAAACTGTCCGGGCCGGATGAAGTTTGCCGCACGCAGCGCATCGGGCGTCATGTTCATGTCGCGGGCGCACTGGTCGGCCAGTTTCTCGATCAGCAGGGCGGCCTCGGGCCGGCCGGCGCCGCGATAGGCATCCACCGGCACGGTATTGGTGTAGACGCATTCCACGGTCACGTCGATGACCGGGATGTCATAGACGCCGGTGGTCATGGAGGTGCCGACCCAGGGAATGAAGGGGCCGAACTGGTTGGCATAGGCGCCCATGGCCGCGATCAGGTTGATCCGCAGGGCGAGGAAGCGGCCTTCGGCATCCATGGCCATTTCCGCCTCCACGACATTGTCGCGGCCCTGGGCATCCTGCAGGAAATGCTCGGTGCGGTCGCCCGTCCACTTGACCGGCCGGCCGAGACGGTGCGACGCTTCCAGCACCAGCGGGTACTCACGATAGACAAAGGTTTTCGGCCCGAAACCGCCGCCGACATCGGGCGTGATGACACGCATGCGCTCCGGCTCGATGCGGAAAACGTTCTGGCAGAGCAGACGGCGCATGCCGAACACGCCCTGCGAGCCCGTGGTCAGGGTGATGCCATCGTCGCGCCAGTCGCCGATGGCCGCTCGCGGCTCCATGTAGTTGCAGACGAGGCGGTTGTTGACGAAGGCGACCTTCGTGACATGGGCAGCCTTGGCGAAGGCGGCATCGGCCTCATCCGCCGAGCCGCGATGATAGGTGAAGGCGTGATTGTTCTTCGCATCAGGCCACACCAGCGGTGCGTCCGCATCGAGCGCCCTGGCCGTCTCGGTCACCGCGGCGGACGGTTCATAGTCCACCTCGATCAGCTCTGCGGCGTCCATGGCCTGGGCACGGCTTTCGGCGACGATGAAGGCCACGGCGTCGCCCACGTGGCGCACCGTATCGCGGCACAGGACCGGAATGTTGCGCGGCGTCTCTTCCTTCAACTGCGGCAGCACGCTGTACATGGGCGAGGTCAGATCGCCCAGGTCCGCCGTGTCCGCGCCGGTCAGTACCAGATGCACGCCCGGCGCGGTGCGCGCGGCCTCAAGCGAATCGGCTGACATCGTGAACGTGCCGGCCGCCACCGGCGAGCGCAGCACATAACCATGCAGGCACCCTTGCGGGGCGATGTCGTCGGTATAGCGGCCCTGGCCCGTCAGGAAGGCCTGATCCTCCACGCGGCGCGCCGATGCACCGAAGCCGAATTTCACATTTGCCATGCCCATGGCCATCCCTCTCCCTTGCTCTGTCAGCCAGCACCCTATCTGGGTCAGCAAAAGGCTTTGTCGATTGGTCCCGATTGGATAAACAGGCGCGGACCGTGACACGATCCAGCCCCGCCGGCGGGGCGCTCAAGCGATAGCACCGGCAGGACGCCGGCGAAAGGGCCGCAATGCGAACCGACTCAGGACAGGTCTTCAAGCTTTCCGAATACCGGCCGACGGATTACCTCATTCCCGAGACGAAGATGACATTCCGCCTGGAGGAAGGCAATGTCACCTGCCGTACGGTGCTGAGCGTGGAGCGACGCGACGGTGTGGCCGAGGGTACGCCGCTGGTGCTCGACGGCGACGGGCTGGCGCTTGTTTCGCTGAAGCTGGACGGACGGCTGCTCAATGACGGATTCGAGGCGTCACCGGACAAGCTGGCGCTTTCCTCCCCTCCTGCCAGGTTCGAACTGGAAATCGTGACCCGGCTCGATCCCGACGCCAACAAGGCCCTTTCCGGGCTCTACCGGTCATCGGGCAACTACTGCACGCAATGCGAGGCGGAAGGCTTCCGCCGGATCACCTATTTCCTCGACCGTCCCGACGTGCTGTCCATCTATTCGGTGCGAATCGAGGCGCCGAAGGACGGCCACCCCGTGATGCTCTCCAACGGCAATCCGGGTGCATCGGGCGCGATGGACGACGGCTGGCATTTCGCCGAATGGCATGACCCCTTCCCCAAGCCGTCCTATCTCTTCGCGCTGGTGGCCGGCGATCTCGAACGGGTGAGCGACACCTTCACCACGATGAGCGGACGGTGCGTCGATCTCGGCATTTTTGTCGAACACGGCAAGGGCGACCGCGCGGCCTATGCGATGGATGCGCTGAAACGCTCCATGCGCTGGGACGAAGACGTCTTCGGCCGCGAATACGATCTCGACGTGTTCAACATCGTCGCCGTGTCCGACTTCAACATGGGCGCGATGGAGAACAAGGGCCTCAACGTCTTCAACGACAAATACGTGCTGGCCGATGCGCAGACGGCGACCGATTCGGATTTCGCCAATATCGAGGCCATCATCGCGCATGAATATTTCCACAATTGGACAGGAAACAGAATCACTTGCCGCGACTGGTTCCAGCTTTGTCTCAAGGAGGGGCTGACGGTTTATCGCGACCATGAATTCTCGGCCGACATGCGCTCGCGAGGCGTCAAGCGGATTGCCGAGGTTCGGCTTCTCAAGTCGCACCAGTTCCCGGAAGATGCCGGTCCGCTGGCCCATCCGGTGCGCCCGCGCGCCTATCGCGAGATCAACAACTTCTATACGGCGACCGTCTACGAAAAAGGCTCGGAAGTGGTGCGCATGCTCCGCACCATCCTGGGCTCCGAGACGTTCCGGACGGGAATGGACCTGTATTTCGCGCGCCACGACGGCGACGCGGCGACGATCGAGGACTTCCTGACCTGTTTCGAGGACGCCTCCGGGCGCGACCTGAAGCAGTTCGCGCTCTGGTATCACCAGGCGGGCACGCCGCATCTGTCCATCAAGGCCAGCCACGACGCCAAGGCCGGCGAATTCGTGCTCGACATCGAGCAGTCGATACCGGCCACGCCGGGCGAGAGCCGCAAGAAACTGATGCACATTCCGCTGGCCTTCGGGCTGGTGGGACCGGATGGCTTGGACCTGGAGCCGTCATCCGCCGACGGCGCGGAGGTGCGCGACGGCGTCATCCACCTGAAGAAGCGCAAGCACACGGTCCGGTTTGCCGGCATCCAGGAGCGGCCGGTTCCCTCGCTGCTGCGCGGCTTCTCCGCGCCCGTCACCATGGCGCTGGAACAGAGCGAGGCCGACCGGATCTTCCTTGCCCGCCACGACAGCGACGCGTTTTCCCGCTGGCAGGCGCTCGACCGGCTTTTCAGCGACGAACTGATCCGCCTGACGCGGCTGGCGCGCGGTGGCAAGCCGCTGAAGGCCGACATGCGGCTGGCGCAGCTTGCCGGCGAGGTTGCCGCCAACGAGGCCCTGGAGCCGGCCTACCGTTCGCTGGCGCTGACCCTGCCCGGCGAGGCGGATGTTGCGCGCGAAATCGGCGAGGATGTGGATCCCGATGCCATCCACGCCGCGCGCGAGGCGCTGTCGAAGACCATCGCGCAGGCCAACGCGCAATGCTTCCGCGCGCTCTACGACCAGCTTGCGGATACCGGGCCGTTCAGCCCGGATGCCGAGCAGGCTGGCCGGCGGGCGCTGCGCCTGACGCTTCTGGCCTATCTCACCGGTGAGGACAGCACGGAACTGGCCACGGCGCATTTCGAAACGGCGACGAACATGACCGATCTGGCCGGCGCCTTGTCGGCGCTGACCCAGAAGGCCGGCGGGACTGAGGCAGCCGCGCAGGCGCTGGCCGCTTTCGAGACGCGGTTCATCGACGATCCGCTGGTGCTCGACAAGTGGTTTTCCATCCAGGCCATGATCCCGGGAGACGGCGCGCTTGCCCGCATCCGGGCGCTCATGGATCATCCCGGTTTCTCGCTCGCCAATCCGAACCGGGTGCGCGCCCTGATCGGCGCCTTCGCCAGCGCCAACCAGACCGGTTTCCACCGCCGCGACGGCGAAGGCTACATGTTCCTGGCCGAGACGGTGCTCAAGATCGGCGGCATGAACCCGCAGGTGGCCGCAAGGCTGGCAACGGCGCTCCGGTCTTGGCGGTCGCTGGAACCGCAACGCCGCGACAGGGCCCGCAAGGCGCTGGTGTTCATGGCGGGGCAGGAAAATCTCTCGACCGATCTGAAGGACATTCTGGAGCGCACGCTGGCCTGATATCCATCCCGGCTGGTTTCATCAATTCGTAACTTTTTGAAGCCCGGGGACTGGACAAGGGGAATCGCCGATGATTCCTTATAGACGATTCGGTTGTGCGGCGTTGCCGGATCGATGAGCGGCTAACAGGGAACGGGGAGGCCAGACATGGCCAAGGCGGACGCGTGCGGCGCGGCCGAACGGGACACATTTGTGCGTGGCAGCGCCGGAAGCGGCCGGTCGGCCACGCTGAAGGGGGCAGCGCAATTGCTTGCAGAACCGGCCTATCGCCGTCTGATAGCCTCCGAGCCGGTGCTTCGCCGTTCGGTTCCCGTTCTTATCGTCATCTTCCTGTGCATGATCGCGGCTGCCCGCTTCATCAGCGTCCTCAACCAGCATGACGAAGCCGCGCAGACGGCCCGTGTCATGCTGCAGATGAGCGCCGGCAAGCTGGCCAGCGAACTCGGCCAGATGGAGGATGGCGCCCCGCTTTCGCGTGTGCTGGCGGCCATCGAGGATGTGAACGCACTGGGCGCACTCGACGGCCGCTCCGCACTGATCGTCACGGACAATTCCCTGGCCGTCGTCGCCTCGGTCGGCACATCGCAGCAACTGGTGGGCCGCAGCCTCGATTCCATCCTGACCGGCGGCCAGCCGCTCGTGCTGTTTGGCGAGAAGGCCGGCGTGATGACGGTGGACATGGCCGGCAGCCGCCAGTTCGCGGCCATGGATTTCACGCCGGGACGGACTTATGGCGCGCTGGCGATCGTTCCCGAGACGCAGGTCTTTGCCGCATGGAAACAGACGGTCTCGCTCAACGTGACCCTGTTCGTCACCACGGCCATGGTGCTGATCGTCATCCTCTACGCCTATTTCGGCCAGGCGGCCCGTGCCCGCGCCGCGGACGCGATGTACGCCAAGGCCCATGACCATGTCGACATGGCGCTGATGCGCGGACGCTGCGGGCTGTGGGACTGGGACATGGCGCGCGGCTGCATGTACTGGTCGCGCTCGATGTATGACATGCTGGGCTACGCGCCAAGCGAGGGCATGCTTTCCTTCGGCGAGGTGTCGCGCATCATCCATCCCGAGGATGGCGACCTGTTCGAGATCGCCACGCGCATTGCCGGCCGGGAGATCGACCATATCGACCAGGTCTTCCGCATGCGCCACGCCAAGGGCCACTGGGTCTGGATGCGCGCGCGCGCCAAGGTTGTCGATCCGGAAGCGCCGGAAGCGCACCTGATCGGCATCGCGGTGGACGTGACCGAGCAGCACAGGCTGGCACAGGCCTCCGAGGAAGCCGACATGCGGCTGCGCACCGCCATCGAGAACGTGCCGGAATCCTTCGTGCTCTGGGATTCCAGCGAGCGCCTCGTCCTGTGCAACAGCAAGTATTTGGAACAGATGGGGCTGACGGCATCGGATGTTCAGCCGGGCACCCATCGCGACCACGTGGAAGCGCAGATGGCGCCCTTCGCGGCACAGAAGCGCATGGCCAGCGGCCATGGCGGGGCCACATGGGAGCGCCAGCTTGCGGACGGGCGCTGGCTGCAGGTCAACGAATTCGGCACGCGCGATGGCGGCACGGTTTCCATCGGAACCGACATCACCGCGCTCAAGGTTCATCAGGAGCGCTTGCAGGAAAGCGAGCGCCGGCTGATGGCGACGATCCATGACCTGTCGCTGATGCGCAAGACCGACGAGGAGCGCACGCGCGAACTGGAAGATCTGAACCGCAAATACCAGGTGGAGAAGGACCGGGCGGAAGCGGCAAACCGCGCCAAGTCGGAATTCCTGGCCAATATGAGCCATGAACTGCGCACGCCGCTCAACGCCGTCATCGGCTTTTCCGAGGTCATGCAATCGGGCCTGTTCGGGCCGCTGGGGTCGGATCGCTACGAGGAATATGCCCGCGACATCCACCAGAGCGGCAATTACCTGCTGAACGTCATCAACGACATTCTCGACATGTCCAAGATCGAGGCCGGCCGCTTCACGCTCGATCGCGAAAGCTTCGATCTTTGCCCGATGATCAAGGAAACCGTCTCCATGGTTTCGCTTCAGGCCAAGGCGAAGAACATCACCATGGAGACCCGGATTTCCGACAGCCTGACCGTGTTTGCCGACCGCCGGGCGATGAAGCAGATCACGCTCAACCTGCTCTCCAATGCGGTGAAGTTCACCGGCGAAGGCGGCCGCGTGATGGTGCGCGCGCGCAACATGTCCGGCGCCGTCACGCTGACCATCGAGGACAATGGCTGCGGCATTCCCCACGCCGCGCTGCGCAAGCTGGGCAGACCGTTCGAGCAGGTGCAGAACCAGTTTTCCAAGAACCACAACGGGTCCGGCCTGGGGCTGGCGATTTCCCGCTCGCTGGCCGAACTGCATGGCGGCGCGCTGAAGATCCGCTCGCGCGAGGGCCGCGGCACCATCGTCTCGGTGCGTATCCCGCATGCGCAGGCCGACAAGCTGGCGGCCTGACGCGCCGGCGGCGCCCCGCCCTGTCCACGGAACGCCCCGGGCGGATCGATCCTCCGGGGCTTCTATGCTTGTACGCGCGGTGGCAGGCCTACCGGTCTGCCGCGCGCAGAAGCGCCTCGAAATACTTGCGCACACGCCCTGCGGTTTCCTTGACATGGGCTTCCAGCACCGAGAAATCGGGTAAATCGGTGCTGCGCAGGAGCAGGTCCACCAGTCCGGGCGGCGCATCGTCGCGCTCGAACGGACCGGTCAGGCAAAGCCTGAGCATCTGGGTCAGATCCATGTAGAGCTGTGCCGCCTCGACCAGATCGTCGCGGACCGCCGGATCGGCGAAGTCCGGCGACAGGATGGAAAGGACGTTCACGGTGGCGGTGGGGACGGGCCCATCTTCCGGCAGGTCCAGGCGGCCGGTCAGGCGCGCCACCTGGGCGATGAACTCCAGATCGATCAGGCCGCCGGGCACGAGTTTCAGGTCCCAGGCATCGCGCGGCGGTTTTTCCTCCTCGATGAGCTTGCGCATCTTGCGCGCTTCCTTCGCGATCTTCGCGCCATCGGCGCCGGCCTCGTCCAGCAAGTCGGCCATCACGGCGGTCATTTCGCTGCACAATCCCGCATCGCCTGCAATCATGCGGCCACGGGTCAGCGCCATGTGCTCCCAGACCCAGGCCTCGGTGCGCTGGTACTTGGCGAAACTCTCCACATGGGTTGCCACCGGCCCTTTGTTGCCGGAGGGGCGCAGGCGCAGATCCAGCTCGTAGAGCACGCCTTCCGCGGTCGGGGCCGAGACGGCGGCAATGAGGCGCTGCGTCAGGCGGATATGGTATTGCGATGGTGCCAGGCCCTTTTCCCCGTCACTTTCCATCGCGTCCGGGTCATGATCGTAAAGCAGGATGAGGTCGACATCGGAACCGGCGGTCAATTCGCGGCTGCCGAGCTTGCCCATGCCGAGAATTGCCACGCGCCCGCCGGGGACGCGGCCGTGGCGCAGGGCGAATTCGTCCTGAACCGCATCGAGGGCGGCGCTGATCGTCAGGTCAGCCAGGTCGGAGAACGCCTTGCCGGCGCGCCTTGCGTCAATGGCGCCGGTCAGCAAACGGATGCCAATGAGGAATTTCTGTTCGGCGGCGAAAATGCGCAGCCGGTCCAGCACTTCCTCGTGCAAGGTGGCGCCGGCGAGAAAGGTTTCCAGCCTGTCGGCCAGATAGGCGCGGGTGGGCAGGTCGGAAATCAGCGCCGGGTCGAGAAGCCCGTCAAAGACGTGCGGCCGGCGTGTGATGATGGCGGCCAGGCGCGGCGCGGCGCCCATGATGGTCGCCAGGAGGCCGAGCAGCGGCGGATTCGTCTGCAGAAGCGAAAAGAGCTGGATGCCCGATGGCAGACCGGCCAGGAATTCATCAAAGCGCAGCAACGCCTCATCGGCCCGGCGGGTTGCGCCGAAGGTCTTGAGCAGGGCCGGCGTCAGTTCGGTCAGCCGTTCGCGCGCCTCGGCCGATTGCGTCGCGCGGTAGCGGCCGAAATGCCAGGTGCGGATGACGCGCGCCATATCGCTCGGGCGTTCGAAGCCCAGTTGCGACAGTGTTTCCAGCGTGCCCGGATCGTCGTCCTCACCGGTGAAGACGAGATTGCCCATGTCGCCGGAAAGCTGCGGCGCCGTCTCGAACAGGGCGGCATAATGGCCCTCGACGGTCTTCAGCGCAGCGCGGAACCGCTCGGCAAAAGCCTCTTCACCGGCGAATCCCAGCATGAGCGCTATGCGCCGGATGCCTTCGTCATCTTCCGGCAGGATGTGGGTCTGTTCGTCGGCAACGATCTGGATGGCGTGCTCGACAGAGCGGAGGAACCAGTATTGCTCCTCCAGTTCGGACGCCGTCTCCGGCTCGATCCATTTGCGGTCGGCCAGCATGTAGAGCATGGCGATCGTCTGCCGGCCGCGCAGTTCCGGAAAACGGCCACCGGCGATGAGCTGCTGGGTCTGGACGAAGAACTCGATCTCGCGAATGCCGCCGCGCCCCAGCTTGACGTTGTGGCCATGCACGGCAATCGCATCGTGCCCGCGATGGGCGTGGATCTGGCGCTTGATGGAATGAACGTCGGCAATGGCGGCGTAGTCCATGTATTTGCGCCAGACATAGGGCTGCAATTCCTTCAGGAACCCTTCTGCCGCGCGGATGTCGCCGGCCACCGGGCGCGCCTTGATCATGGCGGCGCGCTCCCAGTTCTGCCCCCTGCCCTCGTAATAGATCAGCGCCGCCTCGACCGGAATGGCGAGCGCCGTGGAACCCGGATCGGGGCGCAGGCGCAAATCGGTGCGGAACACATAGCCATGCTCGGTGCGGTCCTGCAGGATGCGCACGAGCCGGCGGGTCATGCGCACGAAGGTGTCTGCGGCGTCCCAAGGGTCGCCCACGGCCGGCGCTTCAGGATCGAAAAAGACCACGAGATCGATGTCAGAGGAAAAATTCAGTTCACAGGCGCCAAGCTTGCCCATGCCGAGGATGACCCAGCCGGATCCCTTTTCCGGATCGGCCGCATCGGGCAGGTCGAGCTTGCCGCGTCCGGCTGCCTCCAGCAGCAGGAAACGGATGGCGGAGCCGATGGCGGCATCCGCCAATGCCGACAGCCGGCCAACGGTTGCGCGCGCATTGCCGCCATGGGCAAGGTCATCGAGCGCGATCAGCGCGTGGGCCTCGGCCTTGAGCAGGCGCAGGTCGCGCATCAGGCCGGTTTCACTCTGCCCCTCGGCGCTACCCGCCGCACGGATCGCGGAAAGCAGCGCGTCCAGCCGCGCTTCCACCCCTTCCTGCGCCAGCCGCTGCAGCATGGCCGGATCACGGCGGATGGTGTCGCGCAGGAATGGGGAAAGATCGAGCGCCGCGGCGATGAAGGCGGCGTTCGGGTCTTCGGCGTCGGACAATGTTGCAGCCAGCGCCTCGTGTCCGGCGGCGCGGGCGCGGCCGGCCAGATCCGCGATCTCGGCGCGCGCATTGTCCGGGTCGAGCGGTCTGAGTACGGCCTGGGCCTCGCCAAACCACGGCTTGAAGGCATGTCCGACACCGGAAGTCATCTTTTTTCCTCCCCTCGGGAAAAGATCATGGATATGGCCAGCCCCGGCTCCGCATCACCGAGGACAAGGTGCCCACCGTGGAACTTCATCACCGCCTTGGCAAGCGCCAGACCGAGACCGGAACCGGGCTGGCTGCGGCTTTCCTCCAGCCGCACGAAGCGTTCGGTGGCCCGTTCGCGGTCCTCGACGGGGATGCCGGGGCCGTTGTCGACAACGGTGAGAACCGGGCCTGCGGCGCTTTTCTCCACCGTCACCAGCACGCGCGCGTGCTTGCCCTCCCCGCCGGCATACTTGATGGCGTTGTCGACCACATTGGACACCATCTGGCCGATCAGTTCGCGGTTGCCGATAACGGTGACATCGGCCAGTGCGCCGCAGGCGAGCGAGACACCGGCTTCCTCCGCCAATGGTTCATAAAGTTCGCAAACATCGCGCGCCACGGCGGCGAGATCCACGGCACCGCGTTCGCTTGCGCCATTGCCCGCTTCGAGGCGCGAAATCATCAGGATGGCATTGAAGGTGCGGATCAATTGATCCGATTCCGCAATGGCCTGCTCGAGGCCTGCGCGCAACTCCGATTCATTGCGACCGGATGCCAGCGCCGCCTCGGCACGATTGCGCAGGCGGGTCAGCGGTGTCTTCAGGTCATGGGCGATGTTATCGGCCACCTGCTTGAGCCCGTCATTGAGGTCGGCGATGCGGGCCAGCATCGCATTCAGGTTGGTCGACAGGCGGTCGAACTCATCGCCAGAACCGCTGACCGGCAGACGCCCGGAGAGATCACCGCCCATGATGCGGCGGCTGGCGGCCGACACGGCATCGATGCGCTTGAGGGCGCGGCGGCCGACGAAAAACCAGATCAGGAAGCCGCCCAGCGCCATCATGCCCAGCGCCAGAATCAGCGCCTTGCGCACGACGATGCGCAGACGCTCCGGTTCCCCCAGGTCCTTGCCGACCAGCGCGATCAGGCCGTTGGGCAATTCAAAGACACGGGCGATGGCCTCATGCCGTTCGCCGCCCGTGCGCGTGGACGCGATCTCGCCATAACGGACATAGGTGAATGGATGCTCCGTCCAGCCGGTATCGTCGAGAATGCCCGGCGCCAGGCTCTCGACATTGCCGGCCAGGATGCGCCCGGCGGGGTCGGCGATGAGGAAGAGATTGGCGCCCGGCTGGCGGGCGCGGCGGTCCACGGAGCGCACGAGGCCCGGCAGGCCGGCAATCTGGTAGACCTGATTGAGCTGGGCGATTTCCTGGTCGATGGCCTCGCGCGTCTGGGCCGTCAGCATTCGCACCGAAAGCGAAGTCATGTAGGTGACCAGCGCCAAGGCACAGACCATGAAGAGAAGGAGGAAAAGCGCCGAAAGGCGCGCGGCGGTCGTGTTGAGGATCGCCGGCAGGCGCATGATGTCATCCTGCCTTCAGCATGTAACCCGCGCCGCGCACCGTATGCAGGATGGGCGTCTCGAAGCCCTTCTCGATCTTGGAGCGCAGGCGCGAGACATGGACATCAATGACATTGGTCTGCGGGTCGAAATGGTAATCCCAGACGTTTTCCAGCAGCATGGTGCGGGTGACCACCTGGCCCGCATGGCGCATGAGATATTCGAGCAGGCGAAATTCGCGCGGCTGCAGCGTGATGTCCTGCCCGGCGCGCCGGACCGCATGGGCCAGCCGGTCCAGTTCCAGGTCGCCGACACGATAGACGGTTTCGCTGTCGCGAGCGCCGGAGCGCCGGTTGAGCACTTCCACCCGCGCCAGCAGTTCGGAAAAGGCATAGGGCTTGGTGAGGTAATCGTCTCCACCGGCGCGCAGGCCGGTGACGCGGTCGTCCACCTCACCAAGGGCGGAAAGAATGAGAACCGGCGTTTCGATGCCGCGGGCGCGCAATCCGGCGATCACTGACAGTCCATCGCGGCGCGGCAGCATGCGGTCGACGACGAGAATGTCGTAATTGCCGGCTTCCGCCAGCGCGAAACCGGTTTCGCCATCCCCAGCCACATGGGCCACATGGCCGCTTTCCTCGAACGCCTTCGCCAGATAGCCGGCCGCTTCGCGGTCGTCCTCGATCACCAAAATCTTCATGGGAATGGTCTTAACGGATTCACGACCGATTTGGGACTGCATATTCGCCAAGAAAGCCTCCCGAAAAAACGCATGCGGCAGCGGGCGATGGGAACCCGCTGCCGCGCAGCCTCTTGAACACTACACCGGGCTGCATCCTGCCCCGCCTCCGGACGGGCCGAACAGGCGGGGCATGTACCTGGCCGTTCAGCCGCGCAGCACGGGCAGCGCGACGAAGCGATTCTGGCCGTTGCGTTCCACCTGAAGGAGCACAGCCTTGCGGCCAGCCTTTCCGGCTTCATCAACCGCCTTCTCGACGTCCGAGACGCTGCCAACCGGGTTCGAGTTCACCGACCTGATGACATCGCCGGCCTGGATGCCGCGATCCTCGGCGTCAGAACCGGGCTCAACATCGGTGACGACCACGCCGCGTCCGTCATCGGCAGGCGTCATCGTCAGGCCGAATTCATCCATCGTCCCCGGTTCGGCCGGAACGGTCTGCTGGCCGTTCTCACCGGCCGCCATCTGGTCCGGCTTGGGCATGACGCCCAGCTTCACGGTTACCGATTCGGCCTCGCCATTGCGCCAGACGGCGACATTCACATTCGTACCCGGATCGATCGCCGCGATCTTGCGGGCAAGATCGCGCGGGCTGTCGACCGTTTCCTCATTGACGGCGGTGATGATGTCGCCCGCCTTCAGGCCAGCGGCCAGCGCCGGGCTGCCCGGCTGCGGTTCAGCGATGATCGCACCCTTGGCATCGGCAAGCCCGACCGATTCGGCGATATCATCGGTGACGGGCTGAATCTGGACACCCAGCCAGCCACGCTCGATGGAGCCATCGTCGATCAGGTCGTAGACGACATCCTTGGCGATGGAGGCCGGGATGGCGAAGGCGATGCCCACGTTTCCGCCGGACGGCGAGAAAATGGCGGTGTTGATGCCAATCACCTCACCTTTGAGGTTGAAGGCCGGGCCACCGGAATTGCCGCGGTTCACGGCAGCGTCGATCTGGATGAAATCGTCATAGGGGCCGGCGCCAATGTCGCGTCCGCGCGCCGAGACGATGCCGGCTGTCACCGAGCCGCCAAGGCCGAACGGATTGCCGACAGCCACGACCCATTCGCCCACGCGTACCTTGCTGTCATCCGCAAAGTCGACATAGGTGAATTTGCGGGCATCCTCGACCTTCAGCACGGCCAGATCGGTGCGCGGATCGGTGCCGACCAGCTTGGCATCGAGTTCAGTGCCATCATCCATGACGACGGAATAGGCAGAACCACCCTTGATGACGTGATTGTTGGTGACCAGAAGCCCGTCCTCGGAAATGAAGAAGCCGGAGCCCTGGGACGTGGGACGCAGACGGTGCGGCCTGTTGCGATTGCTGCGGCGGTCATTGAAATTGCGATCATTGCCGTCGCCACGGAATTCCCGGAAGAACCGCTTGAGCGGATGATCGTCCGGCAGATCCTCCATGCCCGGCATGCCCGGAATGGAGAAGGAGAAACCATTGTTGTTGCTGGTGTTCTGCACGTCGCTCTTGACGCGCACCGAAACGACGGCGGGCGAGACCTTCTCGACCACGTCGGCAAAGCCCGGATTGACCTGGGCCGTCTCGACGCGCACCGCCTCGGCATGGGCAACCGGCGAAAGCGTTGCCATGCCCGTTCCCGCGGCGATGGCGGTCGCGGCGGCAGCGGCCATGAAGCGGATGCGCAGCTTTGAATTGGTTGAGGTCATGTGTCAGATATCCTTTCCTCGTTCGGCGCCTTGCCGGCACCTTCAAGGCGATATCTAGGTCACGCGACATTACCTCGCTCTTTCCGGCGAATGAAACTTTTGTAATGTGCGCGGCAGAGCGTCACCCGTCGCCATTCACGCGGGTGGCGACCTTCGATCCATGCTCCAGTGTGCGATGAACAGGGCACTTGCCCGCGATCTCGACGATCTTGTCACGAAGGGCTTCCGGCACGCCGCCCTCGACCGTTATGACGCGCTCAAACCGGTCTATCCGGCCGCCCTTCGCCTTCTCCTCGTCACTGCATTCCGCGCAATCGGCCATGTGAACCTTCGCATGACTGACATCGACGGTCACGCGGCCGAGCGCCAGCTTCTTGCGGTCGGCATACATGCGCAGGGTCATGGAGGTGCAGGCGCCAAGTGCGGCCGACAGGAAGTCGTAGGGCGATGGCCCGGTATCCAGACCGCCAACGCTTTCGGGTTCATCGGCGAAGAGACGGTGCCGGCCGGCCAGAACAGAGTTCTGGAAGGTCCCCTGCCCGGTCTCGGAGACACGCACATGTTCACGCACGCTCTCGCCCTGGGCACGATCCTCCGGCAGGTAGCGCGAAACCCATCCGGCAATGACCGAGGCGGCAAATTGCGCGTCGCGCGGCTTTGTCAGCAGGTGATCGGCATGGTCGAGGGAGATGAAGCTCTTGGGATGGCGCGCAGCCTGGAAGATCGCGGCGGCGTTGTCGATGCCGACCGTCTCGTCGAGGGGCGAATGGAGGATCAGCAGCGGCTTGCGCATGTGACCGACGGCGTCGCGGACATTGGCCGCTTCCACATTTTCCACGAACTCGCGGGAGATCGTGAAGCGGCGGCCCGCCAGCACGACCTCGGCCGATCCGTTCGCGCGGATAGCATCCAGCGAGGCGTGGAAGTTCTGCAGAACGTGATCGGCGTCGGCGGGTGCGCCGATGGTGACCACGGCCCGGACCTCCTCAATCCGGCCGGCAACCGCCAGCACTGCCGCGCCGCCCAGCGAATGGCCGATGAGAATCGCAGGGGCGGCGTGGTTGTCGCGCAGCCAGTCGGCGGCCGCGATCAGATCGGCGCAGTTGGAGGAGAAGCTGGTGTTGCCGAATTCGCCCTCCGAAGATCCCAGGCCCGTGAAATCGAAACGCAGCACGGCGATGCCTTCGCGCGCCAGGTCGGCAGCGATGCGCCGGGCGGCGAGAATGTCCTTGGAGCAGGTGAAGCAATGGGCAAAAAGCGCATAGGCGCGCACCGGGCCATCCGGCATGTCCATCCGGGCAGCCAGTTTGCCCCCCGAATGGCCGCTGAACTCGATACGTCTCCATGTGGAAACCATGGTCTGCTCCCCCCGAGTGCCCGTCACGGATCAATGCATGCACATGGCATCACATGGCATCAATCACCTTCGGACAGGATTTTCTTCAGTTCCGCGTCTTCCGCCACGCTGAGGCCGGCAGGCGCGGCGCGGCGGCGGTTCTTCACATTCATGGCGACAAGGAAACCGCCAAACAGCAGAACGAGCAAGGGCGTGCCCCAAAGCAGCAGTGTCTGCGCCGAGAAACGCGGCTTGAGAAGCACGAAATCGCCATAGCGCGAGACCACGAAATCGATCACTTCCTCATTCGAGTCGCCTTCGCTGATCCGCTCCCGCACAAGCACACGCAGGTCGCGCGCCAGATCGGCATCGCTGTCATCGATCGACTGGTTCTGACAAACAAGGCAACGCAGCCCGGCCGAGATTTCGCGGGCCCGTTCCTCCTGTTTCGGATCGGCCAGCATCTCGTCGGGCCGGACGGCCAGCGCGGGAAGTGACTGAAGAGCGACGAACAGGCATGCCGCGAAACCTGCCAGAAAACGGCGGGAGGGACTCATGCCTTCGCCTCTGCGGCAGCCTGCGGCGCAGCCTTGCGGCCGGACCGGGAGGGCGCACCGACGCGCAGCCTGCGATCCGCCAGCGAAAGGACACCACCGGCCATCATGACCAGGCCACCAAGCCAGATCAGGGTCACCAGAGGCTTGTACCAGACGCGCACCACCATGCCGCCATTGGATGCGGGATCGCCAAGGGAGACATACAATTGCGAGAAGATGAAGGTATGTATGCCCGCCTCGGTCGTCGGCATGCGGCTGGCCGTGTAGACCCGCTTTGCGGAGGCGATATCGGCCATTTTCGCTCCCTTGCCGTCGAGCAGCGAGAAACGCGCTTCGTCAGCCTGGAAGTTCGGGCCCTGTATGGCCGCCATCTCGTCGAAACGAAGCGTATATCCGGCCACAGGCAGGGTATCGCCCTTTTCCATCGTCAGGATGTTTTCGGTCTGGAATGCGCTGACCCCGACTATTCCCAGAAGCGTCACGCCAAGACCGAAATGGCCAAACGCGGTGCCGAAGGCCGAGCCCGGAAGGCCGCGCAAGCGGCGCAGCATGACGGGAAACGCCGCCTTGCCGACACCGGCTTTCAGGGCGAGATCGGTCAGGCTGCCGGCAAAAAGCCAAACGGCGAGACCCGTGCCAAGGGCCGCGAAAAGGGCGTTGCGATCAACGAACAACAGGACGAAGGCCACGCCCGCCAAGGCCAGGGCGAACGCCACGAAAAGGCGTTGCGTTGCCGCCCAGAGATCGCCACGCTTCCAGGCCAGCAACGGGCCGAATGGAACGGCGATGAGCAAGGGGATCATCAGCGGCCCGAAAGTGAGGTTGAAGAATGGCGCGCCGACCGAAATCTTTTCGCCGGTGACCGATTCCAGCAAAAGCGGATAGAGCGTGCCGATAAGCACGGTCGCCGTGGCCGTGGTCAGGAACAGGTTGTTGAGGACCAGGGCGCCTTCACGCGAGACCGGCTGGAACAGTCCGCCGGCATTCAGGGAACCGGCTCGCCATGCAAACAGGGCCAGCGATCCGCCGATGAAGACCATCAGGATCATCAGGATGAAGACGCCGCGCGACGGATCGGTGGCGAAGGCATGAACCGAGGTGAGAACGCCCGAGCGCACCAGGAAAGTGCCCAGAAGCGACAGCGAAAAGGTGATGATGGAGAGCAGTATCGTCCATATCTTGAGCGCGGAACGCTTTTCCATGACGATCGCGGAATGGAGCAGCGCAGTGCCGGCGAGCCAGGGCATGAACGACGCGTTTTCCACCGGATCCCAGAACCAGTATCCGCCCCAGCCCAGTTCGTAATAGGCCCAATAGGAGCCCATCGCGATGCCTGCGGTGAGGAATATCCAGGCGGCGAGCGTCCAGGGGCGAACCCAGCGCGCCCATGCCGCATCGACGCGGCCATCTATGAGGGCCGCCACGGCAAAGGCAAAGCTGATCGAAAACCCGACATAGCCGAGATAGAGAAGCGGCGGATGGATCGCGAGCCCGATGTCCTGGAGGATCGGGTTGAGATCCTGTCCCTGGACGGGCGGATTCGCCACACGCGCGAAGGGATTGGACGTGAAGAGGATGAACAGCAGAAACGCGGTTCCGATCCATCCCTGAACCGCGATGACAAGCGCCTTCAGCCTCGATGGCAGGTTGCCGCCAAACAGCGCCACAAGGCCGCCGAATATCGAGAGGATGAGGACCCAGAGCAGCATCGAGCCCTCATGATTGCCCCAGGTGCCGGACACCTTGTAAATCAGTGGCTTGGCGGAATGGGAGTTCTCGACCACGTTGAGGACGGAGAAATCGGATGTGACATAGGCCTGGACGAGCGCGGCAAAGGAGATGGCAATCAGTGCCAGCACAGTCAAAGAGGCCGGCGCCGCCATTCCCATCAGCCGCTCGTCACCGGTGCGCGCGCCATAGACCGGGATCACCGACTGGACCAGTGAAACAGCCAGTGCAAGCACCAGCGCAAAATGTCCGATCTCCACCATGCTCAAGCCTCCCCAACCGCCAGCATCATTGCTCGCCTTCCCCGGTTTGCTGCCAGACGCCCTTTTCCTTCATGCTGTCGACAACTTCCTTGGGCATGTAGTTCTCGTCATGCTTGGCCAGCACCGTGTCGGCGACGAACTGCCCGTCGCCATTGAACAGGCCCTCTGTCACCACACCCTGACCCTCACGGAAAAGGTCGGGAAGGATGCCGTCATAGGTAACCGACACATCCTTGAGCGTATCGGTTACCGCGAAGCTTACCCGCGTGCCCTCCCCGCGCACAACCGTTCCCTCTTTCACGAGACCGCCAAGACGCATGCGCTGCCCTGCCTGAGCCTCGATGGAAGTCAGATCGGACGGCGTGACGAAGAAAACGATCTTCTGGTTCAACGCCACCAGCACAAGGCCGGCTGCAAGCCCGAGAAATGCCAGCCCGCCCAAAATGACGGAAAGCCGTTTCTGTTTCCTGGTCATTGCCATCGTCGTTACCTCATTGCGTACTGACCGGTGCCTGAATGCCCAGCGAAGCCGCAAAGGCCGCCAGTTCGCCGGCCTGCTCCGGCTTGTCCTCGAATGCTGCCAGCGCCCGGCTCAAGGCCGCCGCGGCATCATCCTTGCGCCCCATCACGGCATAGGCGCGAATAAGGCGCTGCCAGCCTGCGGCATCGTCCGGGTTTTCCTTCAGGCGCTCGTCGAGTTGGGAGATCATTCCCTCGATCATCGCCATGCGGTCCTGTGCGCTCATCTGCTGGGCGGCAGCCACATCCTCGGCAGTCGGTCCGCGTTCAGGCGCAGGGGCGCCCGATTGCGCCGTCTCCGGCAAGGCGGGAGCCTCTGCGCCGGATTCGCGGATGGCATTGACCGAAGCCGCGCGCCAGGGCGAACCATCCGCGGCCGTCTCGCTCAATTCCCGCCAGGCCGCGCGCGCTTCCTCCAGGCGTCCGGCCTGGGCAGCGCCGACGGCAACGAAGAAACGCGCCTTCTCGTTTCGAGGCTCCAGCGCGAGCGCCCTGCGGAACGCTTCAAGCGACGCGCCATCGACGATGCCCTGCGCTCCGGCACCGAGCGCCTCGCCAAGGCCATTGAGGCGTTGGGCGTTCTCGCCCCTGATCCGGATGAGATTGCGCCAGGCATTGGCCGAATCGTCAAACCGGCCAAGGCGCATGTAGATCGGACCCAGGACTTCCCAGCCGGTCGCATCGTCGGGATTGCGCCGCAAATGATCTTCGGCACGGGCCACCAGTTCGGCAACCGAGGCGTTGGCCGGGTTCTGCTGCATCCGCATGGCGAGCGGCTGATCAGGCAAGGAGGGCGAGCCGAGTGCAGAATAGAGTCCCCAACTGACAACCGGAATCGAGAGGATCGCCAAGCCGGCCACAACCCGGGACATTCGGGCGACAGAAACCGTGTGTGCGGCCTTTGCCTCGGCATCCGCCTTCAGGAGCCGGCGTGCGATCTCCGCGCGCGCCTCTTCTGCTTCACGGCCCGAGATCAGGCCGCGCGCCTCGTCGCGCTCCAGTTCCTTGAGCTGGTCCTTGTAGACCTCGCGGTCATAGGCCGCGGCATTGTCGGCGGCTGCAGGCGCACGCAGCATCGGGCGCAGGAGCGCCACGGCTGCGGCAAGGGTCAGGAAAATGGCAACAATCCAGATCGTCATGACGTTCATTTAGCCATTGCCAAGGCCGCTGCCAACCAGTGCAAAGTTGATTATCGGTGGCACATTTCGCCACAGGGGCGCCATCAGTTCAAAAGGGTCCAGCTTCCATCGGGATTGCGGCAGGCAGCACCGCGAAATTCGGACACTTCGCCCTTGCGGTCGAGGACATGGGTATACTGGCGGCAATTCTGCGACCCGACCTGATAGGGTTGGGCCGGTGTCACCGTGCCCGACACGCCATAGCCCTTCCAGGCCACGCTTTCCCCACCGCGCGCATATTCGAGCGCGCGATATTCCGCCTCCAGCGCACGGCGCTGGTCGCTCGATCCCGCCTCAAGCAAATTGCCTTGCGCCACGAGACCGCCGCCCAGCGGAGCCAGCAGGTTTCGCTCCACCGCGGCTGCGCCACGCGGAAGGGCTTGGGCCGGCGCAAAGGCTGTCCGCGTGACCGAACCGGTCGCGCAGCCGGCGGCCAGCAGAACAGGGGCCAAAGCCAGAAGCCGGATCATCTGCATGATTTCATCCCTCGAATCTTGGCAGCGACATTGCCCGATAACCGCAGCTTATGTCCGAATTAGGACATACGCCATGCTTTCGCCACAGGCAGTTCCACCTTTGCTTCCAATCCGCCCAATGCGGCCCTTCCCAGCGAGAGGCGTCCGCCATATTCGCTGACCAGCTCGGAAACGATGGAAAGGCCGAGGCCGCTGCCCGGCACCTGTTCGTCAAGCCGCCTGCCCCGTTTCAGGGCCTCGGCGGCTCTTTCGGCGGGAATGCCCGGACCATCATCGGCCACGCGCACGACGAGCCGGCCTTCGCCATCTTCCGCAAGAGCAAGCGTGACGGCATGGCGCGACCATTTCACGGCGTTTTCCAGAAGGTTGCCGACAATTTCTTCGAGATCCTGCTCCTCCCCGGCGAAGATGACAGGCCGGTCGGGAAGATCGGTCGCGATGTCCTTGTCCGGGTTCAGCTTGGCGACCACACGCGCCAGGCGCTCAAGAACGGCGGCCGCATCGGCACGGTAGATCACGCTTTCCCGCTGGGCAGCGATGCGGGCGCGCTGAAGATAGTGCTCCACCTGGGAACGCATCGCTTCGGCCTGCTGCCCGATGATCCGCCCCCTGTCGCCGCCAAGGGCATTTCCTTCGTTGACGATCACGGCAAGGGGCGTCTTCAGCGAATGGGCGAGATTGCCGACCTGCGTGCGGGAGCGCTCGACAATGCGCCGATTGTTCTCGATGAGGGCGTTCATCTCCTCGGCCAGCGGTTCGATCTCGTGGGGGAATGGACCCGCCAGAAGGTGCGCCCTGCCCTCGCGAATGTCGCCCAGCGCCATCCGGACCCGGTCGAGCGGGCGCAGGCCATAACGCATCGCCATGGCATTGATTGCCACGAGCGCCAGGCCGAGAATGGCGAAATAGGTCCAGATCTGACGCCGGAAGGCGGCAATGTCCGCGCGCAATTCTGATTCATTGCCCATGATGCGGAAGCGGGCAGCCGCTCCCGTGCCGCCCAGTTCGAACTCGCTTTCGAACACCCTGACGCGCTCGCCGGCAAGGCCGTCGGTCACGTAGGTCCGGCGAAACATGCTGTCGAAGGGAACGCGAGCGGGCGGCGGCGCCGCAACTGGTCCGGTCATCGAGGGCGAGGACAGCGGCGCCTCTATGTCGCCGGTGACCGGCTCCACGGACCAGTACCAGCCCGATCGAGGCTGGGAATAGCGGATGTCGCCGAAATCGGGTGATCCATCCAGCCGGGACTCGGAATCAAGGCCGACCGAGCCGATCAGGTTGAACAGGTGCGCGGACAGCAACTGGTCGAAATTCCTGACGCTGGCACGGCTGTAGAGCGTGGCGATCACCGTGGCGATGACCAGCAAGGCAACCACGACGAGGACGGTGGACAGAAGCGTGACCCGCAGGGCCAGCGATTTGGGAAGAAAGCCCATGCGATCCGAAACGCCGCTCAACCGGCGTCGGCGCGCAGGCGGTAACCCATGCCACGGACAGTCTCGATCAGGTCGACGCCCATCTTCTTGCGCAGGCGGCCGACAAACACCTCGATCGTGTTCGAATCGCGATCGAAATCCTGATCGTAAAGGTGCTCCACGAGTTCGGTTCGCGAAACCACCTTGTCCGGATGATGCATGAGATAGGACAACAGGCGGAATTCATGCGACGTCAGCTTCAGCGGCTGTCCGTTCACGTCCGCCTTGGAATTGCGGGTGTCCAGGCGCAGGGGCCCGCACGTGATCTCTGACGAGGCATGACCCGCGGCCCGGCGGATCAGCGCGCGCAAGCGGGCCAGGACTTCCTCGATATGGAACGGCTTGGCGACATAATCGTCCGCGCCGGCATCAATGCCGGCGACCTTGTCGCTCCAGCGATCGCGGGCGGTCAGGATGAGCACCGGCATGGTGCGGCCTTCGCGGCGCCAGCGCTCCAGCACGGAAAGGCCGTCCATTTGCGGCAGGCCAAGGTCGAGTACGACGGCGTCGTAGGGTTCGTTATCGCCAAGAAAATGCCCTTCCTCGCCGTCAAATGCACAATCGGTCACATAGCCGGCTTCAGCCAGGGCTTCGCAAAGCTGACGGTTGAGGTCCTTGTCATCCTCGACAACCAGTATCCGCATGGGTGGCAATCCTCTCGTGCACTGCTTCCATTGTGCCGGAATCCGGCGTCCGATCAATCCGGCCCGAGCCCGTGCCTATTGATAGGGAACAACGATTTCCTGCCGGCTCGGACGCTGTCCGCCGCCGCGCGGCACAAGAACAACGATGACGCAGACCGACTGGCCGCCCCGCGTTTCCTGGGTCGCCTTGGCAAGCTGCCCGCCTTTCTGCGACGCCACCCGCTGGCCGACGGCATAGCAGCCACCGGCCGCCTGGATTGCGGGAATTGCCGGCGCAAGGTCCGGCCGCGGCAAGCTCCATGCAGCGGCAGGCGATATGGCGGCAAGGGCCAATGCGCCAGCGGCAAGGAGACGGATCAGGGTGTTTCTCTTCATCATGGGGCGGGTATACCGGCTCGCGGCTGAACATGACATGAATGATTAGGCCATGGAACGGCGGGCCTCCAAGGCCGGAGCCGTTCCATGGCCAGCCGCGTTCAGTCGATGACGGTCTGCGCGGAAAGCCTGCCGATGATGGCGGCAAGACCCGACAGTGCCGTCACCGCTTGCAGAATGGTCTCCGCGAGGGCCGAACCATCGAGACCGGCGACCGGCAGGCCGGCCATTCCGGCAACCGCGCTGGCAATGGTCACGAGCGAGGCCCAAATGGTCTTGGAGAGATACCACGGCTTGGTGTCGTTCATGGGAAATCCTTTCCTTTCATGATGTTGAAACAAGGTTCTTCAGGTTGAAGACAGCATCTGCCGGCAATCCGTGACCGGCCGCCCCCCCGGCCTGACGGACTGTCAGCCGGATATCGGCGATATCGACATCGCGCGCCGCGGCGACGGCTTCGGCGGGCCAGAGGAAGACGGGTTCGGCGACCTCGGCTTCGGCCAGCATGACACCGGAGGCGTTGCGCATGACCCGGACGGCATAGGATTCCCGCTCTTCACCCAGCGGCACCTCATCCCATCC
The DNA here is from genome assembly GCF_041397485.1 of Zhengella sp. NCBI lineage: Bacteria > Pseudomonadati > Pseudomonadota > Alphaproteobacteria > Hyphomicrobiales > Notoacmeibacteraceae > Zhengella > Zhengella sp. The sequence goes on from NZ_JAWKWO010000001.1 coordinate 577,481, forward strand.
ATCGGCGCGAATCCGTGACCGCCGGATCCAGGAAAAGCGGACTGCGCCTCCTGTCGCGCGGGCGGCGCGCAGGTGGACCGGACTCAAGGGCGTGAGTGCGCGCAAACCACCCTTCGCCCTGATGACCGCCGCCTCATCGCCCGTGACGAACGGGGCGAGCGGCCGGGCGCGCCAGGACAGGTCGAGCCCCGATTCGCTTGCGCGCAGGCCGGCAGGCTTCACCGCAGCGTCGAGCAGGACGACCGTTGTCCCGGCGGGCGCGCCGCTCATCAGGTCTTCGGTTCCCGCCTGGCCGCGCAACAGGCAGGACAAGCGCCAGACCGAGGGGCGGACTTCCTCGGCCTTCTGGAATTGCAGGATCTCCCAGCCTTCCGTGCCCACCTGCACCGCAGCGGCATTGGCGCCGGAAAAAAGCTGGAGATCGGAAACCGATTCCAGCTCGGCGTCGGGAAAGGCGACCTCGATCGAGGCGCCGCGCTCGCGCAATGCGCCCAGGCCCGGCGGCAAGTCAGTGACAAGCATGCCGATGGCAGCAGGACGATCCAGTGTCGCCCGCAAGGCATAACCGGAGGATTCGGGCGAGGCCTCAAGCAGATGCGTGCGCCATGGCCTTGACCAGACAGCGGCACAGAAGGCCTCGCTCACGTCGGCGAACGCCTCGGTCATCGGCAGGTCCATCAGTACCGCGTCCGGCACGGCAAGCGCGGCTACCCGGCTTGAAACCGGCGCACCGGTTCCGGCGATGTCGGGCTCGGGCGGCAATGGCACCACCCGGCGCGCCCGGACCATGTCCGTCAGCCCTTCCTCGACTTCCGTGACCAGAAACATCCGGCCGGGCTTGTCCGGAAAGACCAGGCGCTGGCCGACTTCGACGCCGCTGGCCGGCGGGAGTGAAAACCGCCGGTCCTCACGGGCGTTGCGGATGCGGGCAAGCCAGCCGGCAGCCAGTGACCTTGCCATCCCTTCATGCAGGATGCCGGGATAGGAAAGGCTGGCTTCCGCACTGCCGTCCGCTTGCGCGGCGACGCGGGTGACGGCACCTTCATAGTTCCTGAACGGATCCCTGCACGCCAGCACCGCCACATCGGGAATGTCACCGCTGGCAGCCCGCTCGGTCTCCATCGCCGCATCCCGGCCAGCCTCGATCACATCCGCGATCCCGCGCGGGGCGGCCGCGCGGTCCTGGCTTGCAAAGACGAGGTGGCCGTCGCGCTCATGCACGGACAGGCCATGGATCATGACCAGCGGTTCCAGCGTTTCCCGCGCGCTGGCGGCGCTGTCGATCACGATGCCGCAGGCCATGGCATCCACCGCCTCGACATCGGCGGCGGGCAGGCCGTGGCGGGCGAGGACCGCGTTGATGACATCGCCGATCCAGACTGCCTCCAGCCGGCCGTTCAGCCAGTGCCCGCGCGACCAGTTGCCGCCATCGGCCCAGGTTTCGCCGTCGCGGGGAAAGGCGGGGAACGGGCGCGTGTCCCAGGCCCAGCAATAGAGCCTGCCGGTGTCGACCATCGGCAACCCGTTCAGCGGCGAAGGCGGATTGGCCTGCCCGCCGCTGTTCCAGTGGGCAAAATGGGCTTGCAGGAAGCGGCGCTGGACGAGGTCGTCGCGTCCGCCGGACGAGAAATGGGGCACGAAGCTTTCAGACGATTTTGGATCGAGAAACACATTCGGCTGGTTTCCACCCTTGTCGATGGCAGGACAGCCGATTTCGGTGAACCAGATGGGCTTCGCACCGGGGATCCACGGGCTTTGGACAGACGTTTCCGCGCCGCCGCGCCGCTCCACATGGGCGTTCAGCCACCAGCCTGCCAGGTCCTTGTAGCGGTAGACCCAGGGCTTGCCGTGGGCGCCATCGGTGATTTGCGTGCGTTCGCGGAGGGCGCGGGCGGCGGCGCCGGCATAATACCAGTCATGGCCTTCGCCACCGGCAATGGCCCTGCGCATGGCTTCGCCGTCCTGCGCCGATTGCGCGGCATCGGGATTGCCACCCTCCAGATCGTTGTCGCGCCAGTCCGACAGGGGCATGTAATTGTCGATGCCGACCGCATTGACGGCTTCGTCCATCCACAGGTCGTCGAGGTGCCAATAGACATTGCCGGAGCCGTCAGCCGGCTGGTGACCGAAATATTCCGACCAGTCCGCCCCGTAGGTGATCGTGGTTTGCGCACCCAGGATTGTCCGCGCCTCGCGGGCGAGTTCGCGAAGGCCATGAACGAAGGGGAAGACGTCGCTGTCATCGCGCAAAGACGTCAGGCCGCGCAGTTCCGATCCCAGCAGAAAGGCATCCACGCCGCCTGCCTGCGCGCAAAGCCGGGCATAGTGAAGGATCATGCGGCGGTAGCCCGCGCCATTGGCGGCGCTGGACCAGTCCGGCGCACCCGCCAGGCGTATTGCGCCCGGACCATCCTCCCGGCCAAGGAATTCGGCCAGTTCGGCGCGGATAGCGGCGCTGCCGTCGGGCGAATCCGGCTGCCCGGGCGCGTCGGACGCCGTTATGCGGCCGCGCCAGGGATAGGCGGGCTGTTCGCTGCCGCCCCATGGGTCAGGCAGGCCGTTGCCGGCCGGAATATCCATGAGCAAAAACGGATAGAACGCCACCTTCAGCCCACGCGCACCAAGGTCGCGGATGGCCTCGATCACGGTGGCATCCGCCGGTGTGCCCCCATAGGCGGCGCGGCCGTCGACACGGCTGACCTGGCGGGCCTGCAAACGGCCAATACCGGCCACCGACCAGGCCAGGCTCGTGCCCGCCAACGCGGTTTCGGTCACGCAGGGTTCGATACGGCAATGGCCGGCGCGCAGATCGCTCGCGAACCAGGGCACGACCAGCGCGACATGGCGCAGGTTCGGGCACAGGGCCTGCAATTCGTCCAGCGCGGCGGTAAAATCGCTTTCGCCATGCAGGACATGGCGATTGAGCGTTTCGCGCTCGCCGGCGCGGACATCGCGCGTGACAAGCGAAGGTGACAGGCCGTATTCGGTGGCGCCGGGAATGAGCGTGACGGCGCGGATTTCCTCATGGAAGGTTCCGGCCGGGGCGAGGACCTCGAATTGCAATTGCGGAACGCGGTTGCCGAAGCCGTCAAGGGCCAGCCGTTCAAACACCACATAGGCGGTGCCGCGATAGGCCGGCGCATTGCCCGTGCCCTGCCTGGCCTCGACCAGCGGATCGGGAAGCTGGTCCTCCGCCCCGGTATAGACGCGCATGTCGACCCCGGTCAGGTCCAGTTCGCGGCCATCGGCCCAGACGCGGCGCACCCCGGCAACCGGGCCTTCGCACAGCGCAAAGGCGACATTGGCGAAGTAGCTGTATTCCGTCACCTTCGGCCCGCCTTTCACGCCCTGGCGGCGGGTGGTGCGGGTCTCTTCGAACCGTGTCGCCCAGATCATGGAGCCGGCGATGCGGGCGGCGCCAAAAACCTGTGGCAGCACGGCGCCCTCCTCCGCCTGGAAAGGCCGCATGCCGGACAGGCGAGGCCCTTCGTAGCGCCGGGTGGACTGGATGACGGCATTGTCGATGGCGTAACCAGCCATGGCGCCGGCGGCCGAACCAATGGCCGTGCCGACCGGGCCGAGGAAACTGCCGAGAAACGCGCCCGCCGTCTGCAAAAGGATGGTGGCCATGGTTCAGTGTCCTCTACGGATCGGGAAAGGCGAAGGCGACGGCAACGCGCCGCCGCCAGCCGGGAACAAGCGCTGATTCCACGGCGCCGGCGCCTGAATAGGCGTGAATGAAACGGCCATGCCGCGACAGGATGCCGACATGGCGGGCAGGCAGGCCCGGCCGCCAGCGGAAGACCAGGAGATCGCCGGGCCTGGCCTCCGGCATCGGGAATCCAGCGCCGCAGAGGGTTCGTGCGGCATCGAGAAGCCGGTCCGACTCCCCGCCTGCCAGCCAGTCGGCACCGTATGGCCCGGGTTCCGGCGCCGGGTTGCCGTAGACAGCGGCCCAGACACCGCGCACCAGGCCCAGGCAATCACACCCAACGCCCTTGCGTCCGGCCTGGTGGCGATAGGGTGTTCCCAGCCAGCTTCTTGCCTCGGCCAGGACACGGAGGCGCAGGCCGTCACCTTGCGCGCTCACGGCACCACCGGCTTTCCGTCCAGCGGCAGATCTTCCGTCACGTAGCCGAATGCGGCATCATTGCCGGGCAGATGCGGAAAACCGCGGAAATTCAGCGCATTGCCAAAGCGGTCACGGCATGTGGCGAATTGCTTGTCGCAACCGGCGACAAGGCGCACGGAATCGCCGGCTTCGAGTGCCGGTTGCGGCTGATCGGCCAGGACCAGCCTTTCGCCCGCTCCCTCGGCGAGATGCGCGCGGATGCGATAGCGGCGTTGCGCGGCAGGCGGTTGCGGATTTGTCTCCAGCCAGCCATTGACGAGCCAGCCGACCGGCCCGGCCGTGGGTTGAATGGAAAGGCTTACCGGCGGGACGACCTGCCAGACCGTGACCGTGGCCGTCATGCCTTCGGCAGCGAGATCGATGCCGCAGGCCCGGTCCCCCAGTTCGGCCGAACAGGCGCGGCGCAAAACACGGCTGCGGGGCTTGTCCAGGCTGGCCGAAAGGCTCTGCAACTCGGCCAGGAACCGCCCGTCGCGGCGCGTCACACGGCCGATGACAGTGGAGCGCAGAAGGGCCCGCTGGGCCGGTTCGGACCAGTTGACAAGCCAGGTCTCCACCGCCGCGTTGTCATACAACCCGGCCTCGATGTCCTCTTCCCGGATTTCATCATCCGACAAGGCCCCCTCGATCTCGCTCGCATCGGCGGCGAGGCCGAGGCTCTGGCGCGCCTCCGAGGCGGAGAAGCCGGTGCGTGGCCGGTGCGCAATTCCGTCGAACACCAGGGCTTCGTCATGATCGGTGAAACCGAGAACGGTTCCATCGGCGCGGCGCACCCGCCAGCACTGGCACAGTGTCGTGGCCTCACCGGCCGCGTGGTCGCTCAATGCCTGCGGAAAGCGGGTCATGACAGCACCTCGACAAGGGGAACGGAAGGAAGCTGGCCGGCCTCGAAGGCCGCCAGGGAAAGGACCAGATGTTCGGTATCGAACCGAACCGGCACATCGAAGGCAAAGCCGGCGGTCACCCGCACACCGTCCGCGGGAGGCTGGTTCAACATGACAATGCCGGTCAGGGTATCGACGGCAAAGCCGGTCCCGGCGGGAAGCTCGGCACCATCGAGCGCTATGCGAACGGTTGCGGCCACCGGCTTTGTGACCGTGCGGGCGTAGTCATCCGCGCCTTCGCCGTAGCGCTTGACGAGCTGAAAGGCAGTTGCCACGCCATCGCCCGTTCCGATCCATTGGTCTTCCGGGCGTGGATCGCGCGCCAGCGGGCAGGACTTCCAGTCGAACGGGTCGCGGAAGCGGAAGGCATGAAGCGAGCCGCGGCGGGCCTCGAAGAAGTCCGCCAGCGCCTCCAGGTCGGCCAGGCCGCGCAGTCCCGTTCCGGCGTCGTAGCGGCGGCGGGCATGGGCACGGCGCTGGTTGCGCCGCTCCTGACCGCTGGTCAGGCGCACGATCTCGTTGACACGCTCCGGCCCGCCTGTCGCACCGAAGCCGATGGCGACAGGAAAGCGGACATCGTGAAATGCGTTCATGGAAAGTGCCTCACAGGTGGCGCGTGCCGCGGCTGACAGCGCGCGCAAGCATCGCGGTCATTTGCGCCTCGGATTTGCGGAAGGACGCGGCATCGGCGGCCTGGACATTGAAGGTCACGTTTACCGCGCCGCCACCGCCCGGCGCGGCAACGCCGAGGCTGCCATCCGCGCCGCGTTTCAAGGGCAGGATGGCCTCCGCGCCAGCCTCGCCCATGAGGCCCAGATTGCTGCCCATCGGGAAGAAGGTCGGCGAGGCCACCACCCCGCCGTTGGCAAAGGGCAAGACGCGTCCCGGCACGCCACCATCGGCAAAGGGCGTGATGCCGCCGGCCAGCGCGCTGAAGGCCGAGGAGATGACGCCCTGCAAGGGCTTCAGACCCTGGTCGAGCGCCATGGAGGCAAGGCTGGTCGCCACCTGGCGCAGAACGTCATCCAGTTCCTTGCCGGAAACGACCGCGCCTTTCAGCGCGCCCGTCATCTGGCTGCCGAAGCGTTCAGCCAGCTTTTCCATGTCCTTGAGTGCCGTTTCCAACGGTGTGGTATCGGCCTCCAGCCGCACTTCGAGTGTCTCCGCCATGGCGGGTGGTGTCCTTTCTCACGTGTCCGGGAAGCGGTGCATCAGCGCCTCCAGCCCCGCGCGCGAACAGCCGCCGGGCGTCGCACGCGGCGGCAGGCAGGCAGCCAGTTCAAGCGGGGTCATGGCCCAGAAGGCGTCAGGCGGCAGCCGCAGCAGGGTCAGGCCGAGACGCATCGCCTCGTCCCAGGGGAAGGGCCGTGCCCCCTGCCCTGCTACGGCTGATCGGGGTTTGCGGGCGCGTCGGCAACGGCCGGGCCGGCCGCACCGCCGAACGCGGCAGCCAGCAGATCGGCGGCAAGCCTGGCGTGGCCGGCCACGCCGTTTCCGCCCTGCATGGCCGCCACATCCGCATCGGCGACATCATGGCCGCCACCGCGCAGGCCGGCTGCGATGATGCGGATGAGATCGCGCGCGGAGAAGCGGCCTGCGGAAAAACGCGCGACCAGCGCCTGCAGGTCTTCCGCCCCATAGGCGTCCTCCAGTTCGGCCAATGCGCCGAGCGTCAGGCGAAGGCGGTAGTCCCGTCCGTCGAGGCGGGCGGAAACCTCGCCGCGCCGCCGGTTGGCAGGTGTTGCAAGCGGCGCCATCACGCGGCCTCGAAGGCGAGCGCGCCAGCCGATTCCAGAGCGATCTCGAAGGTGATCTCGCCATCGTGGCTGCCGGCATATTCCAGCGCGGTGACCTGGAACGGACCGGACACCGTGCCGAAATCGGGTATGGCCAGTTGCCAGGCCGCCACCGCCCCATCAAAGAAGGCCTGGCGGACAAGGGCATCGGAGGCGGCATCCTTGAAAATGCCGCTTCCGGTGACGGAGGCGCGCCGCACGCCGCTTGCGCCCAGCAATTCGCGCCAGCGGCCCGCAGATTCGGAATCGGTGACGTCCACCGTCGCCGCATTGAAGGCAATACGGCGGGCCCGCAGGCCCGCCACTGTCACATACTGGCCTTGTCCGTCGCCATCCAGCTTGACGAGCAGATCCTTGCCCCTTTGAGCACCCATTGGAAAAACTCCATGTTTTTTCGGATATAAAGTCTTGTTTTCCGGTTCCGGGAGGCAGTTGCGTCCGGGCCCGGTCAGGCCGCGCCGGCCCTTTCCTCCACAAGTGCGCGATAGCGAAGAAGGCCGTGCTGAAGCTCCATCTCCACGTCGAAATAGACCTCTGCGAATTCACGGAAGAGGCCGACCAGTCGATGTCCCTCCAGGTCCGGCGAGAAATCCCGCAATGCCTGTTCGGCGGCCTCGATAATGGCATGGGCCTCGGCCTTGCCGCGGGCGCGCGACCAGACATGCAGCGTGACGAGGTGCTCCGATCCGCTATCGTCACCGGTGGACCAGTCATAGACGCTGGTCCGTCCGATGGTGATATAGGGGAAGCGGGCACGCTCCGGCGCGAAGTCATAGACACGGGGGCCGCCTGTCAGGCGGGTCACATCCTCGTTTCCGGTCAGGGCGGCGTGTATCGCCTTCTGCAATTCAGCGGCTGCGCTGGCCATTGTCCGGTCTCCGGTTGGGGCGGGTCATGCGCTTCGATATGGTTTCGCGTTTGTCCGCCTGCCGCAAAATGCCATTCACATCGCGTTGATCGGCAAGGCGGTGGCGCTGCATCGCGAGCGCGCGCACGAGCCCGTCCGCGGTCAGTCTGAATGACAGTTTCAAAGCTGCTCCTCCCTGGCCAGGCAGACAAGATAGCGCCCGCTTTCGTCGGGATCATGAACCGACAGGATCGCGAAATGGCGCCCGGCCTTGCGCAGCCGCATCCCTGCCTTCACATCGGCGCGATGGCGGATGGTGATGCGGTGGGTCGTGTCCTCCAGGAACTGGTCGCCTGCAAAACGAGGCCCCGCGGCGACAGGTTCGACACGGCCGTAAAAGCTCGCCGTCTCGGTCCATCCCCCGGTCAGGCCGCCCGCGCCGTCCGGTTCCAGGTCGGCCACATCCAGGGCCAGGGGCGCGCGAAAGCGCCCCGGATCGATGAAGAAGACCGTCATGTCAGAGCCTCACGAGCCGGAACGGGGCGATCAGGCGCCCGTAACCGGATGGCCAGGCCGTCACCTGACCATCTGTCATCGAACCGGAGCGATGTTCATAGAGATGCGCGGCAAGGAGAAGAATGGCGCGCTTGAGGAGATCCGGCACATCGGCGCCCGTGTCGCCATGCCCTGCCTCGTAGTCGATCTCGATCCCGTTCGAGACATCCGTGCCCGGCGCCAGGGCGGAGAAATTGACAGAGGCCGGACGTGTGAAGCGGTCGAGATGCCATTGCGCCGGCGGCACGGCCGTCGCTTCGCCATCGGCCGCAAAGGCGGTGACCGAGACGACCTGCATGACCGGATAGCGCGTGAGCGATACACGGCGGTCCGGCGGCAGTTCGCCAATCACCACACGCCATGTCTGACGAAACAGCGCGAGGCCCGTCTGGCGCTCCACATCGTCGCGGGCCGCCGCAAGCAGCGTCTGGAGAAGCGTGTCTTCGCTGGCGTGGTCGAGGCGCAAATGGTTTTTCAACTCGGCCACGGAGACCGGCTCGGCCTGCGGCGGGCCGCTCAGAAAATGAATCATCGCAAGGACTTTCCGGATTGATCCTGAAGGCGAAACGCGGCCCCGGCGGGAGGAGACCGGGGCCGCGTGCGGCGCGAACCGACGGCGCGCGGGAGGAAGCGCGCCGCCGGCTTCACGGTCATGCCGCGCCGTATTTCACCAGCTTGATGGCGTCGAAGTCCTGCACGCCGCCGCCCACACGCTTCGTCGTATAGAAAAGCACGTAGGGCTTGGCGGAATAGGGATCGCGCAGCACGCGCACGCCGGTGCGGTCCACGACCAGGTAGCCGCGGGCGAAGTCACCGAAGGCGACCGGCGTGGCGTTGTCGGCTGCATCCGGCATGTCTTCGGCCTCGACCACGCCGAAACCCATCAGCATGGCCCGCCCGCCCGGCATGGCCGGCGGCTGCCACAGATAGTTGCCGTCGGCATCCTTCAGCTTGCGAATGGCGGCCTGCGTCTTGCGGTTCATCATCCAGGACGCATTCTGCCGATAGCCGGCCTTCAGCGCATAGATCGTGTCGATCAAAACGTCGGAGGCATGCTCGTCGGGCAGCGCGCCGGCCAGGCCGGTGGCAACATGGCCGAGCTGGCCCCAGGCCCAGGCGCTTTCCGCAACCGAGCCGTAGTCGAGAAAGCCGCGCGGCTTGTTGACGCCATCGCCCGAGACAAAGGCCGCACCTTCCTGCTCGGCGAACGCCGCTTCCACTTCCGATGCGATCCACTGGTCGAGGTCGATGGCGGCATCGTCGAGCAGCGAAGCCGTTGCCGCAGGCATGGCGTAAAGCTCCATGGTCGGAAACTGCAACTCGGCCAGAACCGGGGAATCGGTCTGCGGCCGCGCCGCCGTCTCGCCAGCCCAGCCGACAGCCGGCCCGGTGATGGAGAACGGCTTCTTCAGCACCGCGCCCGAAACCTGGCGCACGGATGCCACGGAGCGCACGGGCGACAGCGCGGCAAGGCGCTTGCCGATGGCGGTCTCGGTCTCGTCGGGCACCAGATAGCCGCCGTCCTGACCGGACCCGTAGGACATCGCCTTGGTGTCAAGGGCGCGCATCGGGCGCTCGTCACCGGAGCGCATATAGGCGGAGAACGCCTGTTTGCGGGCCAGATCGGCCACCGGTGCGGCGCCACCAAGGGCCGGCCGGCCGCGCTGCAGGATGAAACGGTCCATGGCGGCCTTCTGTTCGTCCATGGCAGCGGAGATGCGGTCCACCTTGTCGGTGGTCAGCACGTCGGCGCTGACGCGCTGTTCGATTTCCTTCAGGCGCTCGTCATTGGCCGCCTTGAAGGCCTCGAATGCGCCCATGAACTCGTCAAAGGCCTCGGCAACCTCCTGCGGCGAACCGGAAGCGGCCTTGATCTCGGGCGCGGTCCTGCCCGGCCTGGCGGTGGTGCTGGTCGTCATGATCATATCCTTCTTGAAAGCGTTTCGGCCGCGCGGCGGATGACGCCGGCAAGGCCCTCGGGTGTGTTGCGCGCGGCATCCCGCTCGCGCACCAGTTCGCCAAAGCCCTTGACGATGACCGTCCGGGCCTCGGCGCGCGTCAGGCCCGCATCCCGCGTGAGCCAGCGTTCGAATTGCCGTGTGGTGGGCAGGCGCGCGGCCTGCTTGACCTCGCCGATGCGCGCGCCGGGGAGCATCGGAAAGGTGACGACGGAAATTTCCCAGAGATCGGCTTCCAGGATGCGCCGCACACCGCCTTCGCCCTTGCGGGCGCGAACGGTGCGAAAGCCGACGGAGAGCCCGTCCATCGCTCCTTCGCGCATCAGGCCCAGCACCTCGCGCGCCCTGGCAGAGGAAACAGAGAGCTGGCCGCGCACGAAAAGGCCGCGGTCATCCTCCCGAAGTTCTGCCCAGCGCCCGATGGGCTGGGCCGGGTCATGCTGAAAGAGCATGCGCACCCCACCTGCCCCGCGGCTCCTGAGCGAGCGGGCAAAGGCGCCGCGCTCCATCATGTCATTGCCCAGGTCAACCTCGCCGAAGAGGCTCGCATAGCCTGAGAAACTGCCGTCCGCATGCATGTCCTGCAATGTCACCGGGGCATATTTCCGTTCAAGTTCAAGGGATTCCATGAGCCGCCTCACTTCCTGATTCCGGATCCTGAGAAACCGGTTGCGGTGTCGTCGCGGGGGTCGTGACGGGCCATCAGGCGCATCAGCAGGCCCAGCGCCCACCACGCCGACAGGCTGGCGAAGGCCGAGCCGGCGATCGCGATCTCGACCGGCGAAAGCAGCGCTTCCACGCCAAGGCGGCGCACGAAGGCCAGGCCGGCGACGGAGCCGAAGACCAGACCCGAGACGAGGCCGACAAAGAATCGCAACGCCGCCTCGCGCCGGCCCGATGGCAGCAGATAGGCCAGCGAAATGGCAGAGCCGGCAATGGCACCCGCCCCCTTCGCGACCCACATGACATGGGTGTCAGACATGGCCGGTCCTTTCCTCCATTCCGAGCGGCTGGTAACCGGCAGCCTCGCGCTTCTCGTCGACGGTCAGGAAGGACGCGGCATTGAGCCGCTCCCAGAGTGCGTCCCGGTCGCCCGACAGGCCATCCACCTGGTCGGCGTCGAACCACAGCCGGATGCGCCCGCCATGGAGCGGGGCCAGCCAATGCGAGAACTCGCCGGCCAGCCGCGTCACCAGCGGCACAACGGTCAGCCGGTAGAAGGCACGGTTGGCCTCGCGGTAATTGGCATAGGTATTGTCGCCGGGAATGCCGAGCAGCATGGGCGGCACGCCGAAGGCGAGCGCGATGTCCCGGGCGGCAGCATTGCGCGCCTCGATGAAATCCATGTCCTTCGGCGACAGCGCCATGGCCTTCCAGTCCAGTCCGCCTTCCAGCAGCATGGGCCTGCCGGCGCGGGCGGCGCCCGCGTAGCCGGTCTCCAGTTCCTCGCGCAGACGGTCGAACTGTTCCGGGGTCAGATTGCCGCCCTCCTTCGGGGCATAGACCAGCGCGCCGGAGGGACGGGCCGAGTTGTCGAGCAACGCCTTGTTCCACGCGCCGGCCGCGTTGTGCGTGTCGAGGGCGGTCAGCGCGGCCTCCAGCGGCGCGAATCCGGCGACATCATCGAGCGGATTGGCAAGGCGCACATGCAGGCCGCGCGCGCCTTCGCTGGCGGTTTCCACCCGGCGGCTGGTCGCACCAACGCGATGAAGCAGCGCCGCCGGCCAGCCGGCGTTGTCGGTCTCCACGTCCACCTGGTCGGGACGCAGCAGGTGGAGCTGTGCCGTACGGCCACCGTCGATCCGCTCGACATAGGCGTTTCCGGCCATCAGCAGATGCAGGTAGAGCGTCTCCATGAAGGCCATGCCCGATTGCCGCGGATTGGGCCGCGCCAGCATGGCTAGCACCGGATGCTCGTCATGTTCCGTCACCCCCTCATAGAGCAGCCACGGAATGGCGGCAGCCGTCTGGGCAACCAGGCGGACGCAGGCATGGACCACCGGATTGGTCATGTAGCCGTGACGGGCAAGGCCGGCATAATCGCGGCCGGTCCAGGCGGCCGCACCATTCAGATGAAGGGCGACGAAGCCGAAGCCGCCGGCCGCCTTGGTGACGCCGGGCTCGCCGGCCTTGTGTGAATCCGGGGCGCACGCGGCCGCCCCGCCCGGGCGCTGAGCCCAGGGCCAGTGTAAAGCCATGTTGTTGTTTCCGTTTCAGGTGTGGGTCAGACGTGGCGGATGCGCGGCGCCCGCCCCGGTCCGGACAGAAGCAGTTCGCTCAGCGCCCAGACCAGCGCATCCATGCGGTCGGGCGAACGTCCTGACGAGAGGCCGGCGGCGGTGAAGTCGCACATTTCGTCTTCCAGCGCGGGAAAGCGGGCGGCATGGGCAACCCTGCCCTGCTGGTAGAGCGCGGAAACCGGCTCGGCGCGGGAGAACTTGCCGCGCGTGGCGCGCACGGCCTTGACCGGCACGCCCTTGTCCACCGACGCTATGACGCTGGCTACCATTTCGCCACCCTGGTTGACTTCGGCCAGAAGGCAATCGGCCTCCAGCGCGTGATAAAGCCTGATGGCGGCCGCTGCCCATTCGTGCGGGCGCGCCTTTTCCACGCTTGCGTCGGCCAGGACAGTCGCCTGCCCCTGCCCGTCGGCGCCGGCCGCGACAATGCCGCAGGCATCCGAGCCCTTGCCGGAACCGGCGGGCGGATCCACTGCAACGACGATGCGGCTGGCCGGGCCGAAGCGGCGGACGCAGGCCTGCTCGATCGCCTCACGCGACCAGAGCGCGCCTTCGCGGTCGCCGATGATCTCCCCGTCCAGTTCCTGCCGGCCGAGCCGGGTGCCGCCATAGCGGCCGCGCACGGCCGTGAGAAAGCCGGCCGCCAGATTCGCCGCGTTGTCCTCCGTTTTCAGCCGCGTGACGTGAACCGCCGGATCGGCCGCCAGGCGCTTGACGAGCGGCACCGGGCGCGGTGTCGTCGTGTAGAGCTGGCGCGGGCTATCTCCCAGCCTGAGGCCGAATTGCAGCATGTCGAACACGGTCTCCATGTTTTTCCATTTCGCCAGTTCGTCACACCAGGCGGCATCGAATTGCGGTCCGCGCAGGCTGTCGGGATCCTCCGACGAGAAGGCCTGCGCCACGGCGCCGTTGTCCCAGAGCAGGCGGCGCCGCGTCGGCTCGTAGCGGGGCCGGTCATCCCGCGAGATTGCGCGGATGCCCGAAGGCCCGTCGATCATCACCTCGCGCACATCGCCCAGCGTCTCGCCGATCAGCGCCAGGCGGCCGTATTTCGCACTCGAAAAAGGCGCATGGCCGAGCACGAGGCCGCGCAGCCATTCCGCGCCAAGGCGGGTCTTGCCGGAGCCGCGCCCGCCGATGACGAGCCAGGTGGCCGGCCGGATGTTGAGCGGATATTGGCCGGGATGGGCGCAGGCAAACCATTCCCCGGCCAGTTCAAGCACAAGCGAGGCAGGCAAATGGGCGCGCGCCCATCCGGCCCCGGTTCCGTGACCGGCGCTTTCGTCAGTCTTCATGCGGCACATCCGCCGGCCGTGCCGCGTGGGCGGCGGCAAGGGCGCCAATACGCCGGTCGATCAGGTCCAGCGCCGCGGCAATCGCGTTGCGCCGGCTGTCGGAGGCGGTTGCCGCCTCGCCGGCGTCCTCGGGCTCCAGCCGCTCCATGATCTTCATGAGCAACTGGAACTGGTCCAGTTCCGTCTTGTCGATGGGCTGATCGGCCGGCACGGCGAAGATGCGCTCGGCACGCCGCCAGAGGCAATCGCGAAACGCCGTCAGCCGCGCCTTGCCGCCACGCCCAGGCTGCGCCACGACCCAGCCCTTCCTGCGGGCCAGGTCACGCACGTGGCTTTCCTCGACGCCGGCCAGTCCTGCGGCCAGCCCGTAATCGAAGGGCACGCCCTCGGCCCAGGCGCGCGCGATCGCCCATGCGCCGGCAACGGTCATGGCCATGTGGTCACCTCGTCAATCGTTCTGAAACCCGCCGGTCAGGCGCCCCCTGGCGCAACTGTCCGACCGTAGCCAAAGACTAGCATTGCCCCGTCACGGTGTGGAAAAACCGGCGGCAGAAAATTCTTCGCACAGGCGGGCGCGCGTAAACCCTGACGGCAGAAAGCCGCGCGCAAGGGTTGGACTTGTGCGGCTTTTCACTTGCCGTCACCGGGCAAATGCGAAAGAGTGCAGGCGAGCTGAAAGGGGCGATTTCGCAGCACGCGCAAGGCCGTGGCGCCGCGTGGACAACAAGACATGAAGAACCCGTTCGAGAAGCGAAAATCCAGAGGTCCCAAGGCGTCCCGGTTGCTCGAGATCGACGCGTGGATCGATTCGACCCTGTATGAAGCGCAGTTCTCGGCATCCGAAACCTGGGAAAACATCACCATCTTCTTCCGCCGGTTCCGCGCCACCGGCTGGCGGCGCGGCGTCTTCGAACTGCTGTCGGAAGGCTTCACGCTCGGGGCTGCCGGGTCCGTGGTCATGCTGGCGCTGGCCATGCCGGCCTTCGAGGAAACGACGAAAAACTGGCGGGCTCAGGACGATTACGCCGTCACCTTCCTCGATCGCTACGGCAACGAGATCGGCAAGCGCGGCATTCTCCAGCGCGATTCCGTGCCGGTCGACGAAATGCCCGACGTGGTCATCAAGTCGGTGCTGGCCACCGAGGACCGCCGCTTTTTCGAGCATTTCGGCATCGACCTGGTCGGGCTTGCCCGTGCCATGTTCGAAAATGCCCGCGCCAATGCCGTCGTGCAGGGCGGCTCGACGCTGACCCAGCAATTGGCCAAGAACCTGTTCCTCTCCAACGAGCGCACCATCGAGCGCAAGATCAAGGAAGCCTTCCTGGCGCTCTGGCTGGAGGCAAACCTGACGAAGAAGGAGATCCTGCAGCTCTATCTCGACCGCGCCTACATGGGCGGCGGCACGTTCGGCATCGCGGCCGCGGCGGAATTCTACTTCAACAAGGATGTCGCCGACCTGACGATGCCGGAAGCAGCCATGCTGGCAGGCCTGTTCAAGGCGCCGGCGCGTTATGCGCCGCATGTCAACCTCCCGGCCGCGCGCGCGCGGGCAAACGAGGTGCTGACCAACCTGGTGCAAAGCGGCTTCTTCACCGAGGGCCAGGTGATCGCGGCGCGCCGGCACCCGGCGACACCCGTGGACCGCGAAAGCGGCGAGACGCCCGACTATTATCTCGACTGGGCCTTCGAGCAGGTCAAGGAACTGGCAGCCGGCATTCCGAATCACGCGCTGATCGCGCGTACCACCATCGACATGAACCTGCAGAAGGCTGCCGAGGAATCCTGCGAATTCCACCTTCGCCAGTTCGGCAAGAGCTACAGGGTGGAGCAATGCGCCATGGT
Source organism: Zhengella sp. (assembly GCF_041397485.1). NCBI lineage: Bacteria > Pseudomonadati > Pseudomonadota > Alphaproteobacteria > Hyphomicrobiales > Notoacmeibacteraceae > Zhengella > Zhengella sp. The sequence continues at coordinate 593,030 of NZ_JAWKWO010000001.1, forward strand.
GGTGCTGGAGAACAACGGGGCCGTGCGCGCCATCGTCGGCGGCAGGGACTATGGCCAGAGCCAGTTCAACCGCGCCACCAAGGCGCTGCGCCAGGCCGGCTCCTCCTTCAAGCCCTATGTCTATGCCGCCGGCATGGAGGCCGGCCTGACGCCGGAGACGGTCATCCCCGATGCGCCGATTTCGTGGGGACGGTGGTCGCCGCAGAACTATTCTCGCGGCTATGCCGGGCGGGTACCGCTGACAACCGCGCTGGTGAAATCCATCAATACCGTTCCCGTGCGCATGCTGCGCGACGACATTCCCGGCGGCGCGAAGACGGTGAAGGCCCTGGCACAGGCCATGGGCGTGGAATCGGAAATCTCGACCCACAAGACCATGGCGCTCGGCATTTCGGGCATGACCGTGCTTGACCAGTCGACGGGCTATCTGACGTTCGCCGATGGCGGCTATGCCGGCAAGCGCCACGGCATCACGCAATTGACGACCTATTCCGGCGATGTGCTGTACGATCATTCACGCGACGCACCGGAACCGGAGCGCGTCCTGTCGGAAAAGACTGTGGAATCGATGAATTCCATTCTCGTCCAGATTCCCGAATGGGGCACCGCGCGCCGGGCGGCGCTCGACTTCACGCCAGCCGCGGGCAAGACAGGCACGACGCAGGCCTATCGCGATGCGTGGTTCGTCGGGTTCACCGGCAATTTCACGGCAGCCGTCTGGATGGGCAATGACGACTATTCGCCAACCAACCGGCTTACCGGCGGTTCCCTGCCGGCCATGACATGGAAACGCGTGATGGAATATGCCCACCAGGGAATCGAACTGAAGGCCATTCCCGGAGCCGGACGGCCGGTTCCCGACGCCCCGGACAAGCCCGAAGACGGCACGGCCGTGGCGGGTGAAGACGGTGCGCCGGGCAATGAGCGTCCGCTGGTGCTTTCGGCCGACAGTGCCAGGGTGCTGCGGGCGCTTGCAGAGCGTTTCAGCAGGGCCGCCCCCCTGCCCGGCCCCGCGCCCTCCGCCCGACTGACCGCGATCGATCCGACCGACACTTCCGGTACGGCCCGGCGCTGAGACGTAGCGCTTGCCAGCGGCAAGGCGCCTCGGATAAACCCTGACCAAGCCCCGAAGAACCCCTTGCGCCCTGCGAAACGGCCCCCATGATCAGAAACCTCATCCTGGCCGCGCTCGCCCTTGCCATCGCATTCGGCGGCGGCGGCTGGAGTGTCTGGGCGCTGATGAATTCGGAATGGCGGCCGGGCGCGCTGCAGGTCGGCCCCTGGATCGCCTATGTGCAGGCCGGAACGCCGGGCGCCGATCCCTACACCAAGGCCCGGATCGCACGGAACGCGGAATTGCCGCTGGGTGCGGGAGAAGGCGTGGCCTTCAGCGCGCGCCGCGACACCGCCGGCGACCCGCTGCGCCCCGAGTGCCGCTACCGGATCGAGGGCGGCCTGCCGCCGGCGCGGCTATGGACGGTCCATGTGGCGGACCAGCGGATGCGCCCGGTCCATGCCGGGCCGCTGCTGCCATCGGCGCGCCACTCGCGGGACGTCCTCTACAACAGCGACGGCTCGGTCAGCATCCATGTGTCGCGCCGGCCCGCGCCCGGCAACTGGCTGGCGCTTTCGGCACCGCCAGGGTTTCATCTGGTGATGACCTTCTATGACGGGGAAATTTCCGCCAGCACGGCCGCGCGCGAAATCGCCATGCCGCAAATCCTGAACGAGGGCTGCGATGGGTAGGCTCTTTCACGCCATCGCCCTCGGGCTTGCCGGCGCAGGCATCGTTCACATCGCGGCGCTGCTGCTCGTTCCCCATTTTGCCAGCAATGACGCCTGGAGCCGGATCGCAGCGCTCGGCCCGGAGCATGACTTCGCCCTTGTCGAGCCCGCCGGGCGGTCATCGTCAGGGGTGATCGAGGTGCATGATCCGGAATTCGCGATTGCCGCCTGCCGCTTCGACCTGGGGGGCGGCCCGGTCCATGTCACGGCGGAGCTCGACCTGCGCTTCTGGTCGGTCTCCATCTTCAACGACCGGGGACAGAGCATCTATTCCTTCAATGACAGGAATTCCTCATCCGGCGCGCTGGATCTGGCCATTGCCACGCCGGTGCAGATGGTGGAATTGCGCAAGGATCTGCCGGACGCCTTTGCCGACTCCATCTTCGTGGAAGCGGACCTGAGCCGGGGCATGGTTGTCCTCAGGCTTTTCGAGCCCGATCCCGGCAACCGCCAGGCGGCAAGTGCCATGCTGGACGGGGCGGCCTGCGCGCCCTACCCGCTCCAATAGACAGGCGGTCAGCGCAGCGGTGCCTTGCGTGGCGTCTTTGCCTGCGAAGCCGTGGCCGCCGCCATCACCGCCGCCATGCGTTCATAGCGCACACCGGGAAAGATGATGACCTTTGCAGGCTTGTCGCGCATCCGTCTTGCCGATGGCCGGCTGTGCGTCGAGAAAGTCAGGATCGTTGCCATTACCCGTCTCCGTCCGGTTCCCAAACCAATACGCGGGGGCACATTCACGACCGTCATCAGGCCAGAGCGCGGTTAACAACTTGCTAACGGATTTGGTGCAATTTCGCACAATGTGTAAAGCGGCCGCTCCTGTATCTGCGGCCGGCAACGAGTACAGCGTGATCCGATGTCCGACGCCAATGCCCTCAACAACGATTTCCGCAGGCTGGAAACACCAAGGGCCGGCAGCCGCGCCTGCCAGCTTTTCAGGGCGTCTTCCAGTGCCTTCGCCTCGCTGTCGCGCCCGACCAAGACCGAGGTACAGCAATTCCAGGACCTCTCGCTGGCGCTTTATGACCGGGTGCCGGAATCGGCGAAACGGCACGCCGCCGTCATGATCGCCGGCAATGCCTTCGCCCCGCGCGAACTCGTCTGGAAACTGGCCAACGAGCCCGCCGGCGTCGCAGCCCCCCTGCTTGCCAGATCGCCGGTGCTGCAAGCGCGCGACATCCCGCCCCTTATCGCCCGCCATGGCATCGCCCACGCCCGCCTCCTCGCCCAGCGCACGGATCTGGAACCGCCGCTGCGCGCGTTGCTGTCGGTCTATATCCAGCAAGCCGAAAACGAGGGCGGGGCCGCGAAGATCGACGAGCCAGCCATGCAGGCCGCCGCTTCGCCGGCCGGCCGCGACACGGCCGTTGCGGCCAGGCCCGCACGCGCCGTCCACAACGGATCACTGGAGGATGTGCGTGCGGCGCTGCGCGGTGCCATGGCGGCCAATTCCGGCCGGCCAATGCTTCCCGAAACCGTCACCCCTGCGCAGAAATCCCCGCAATCGCGGTTGCAGCCGACGGCGCTGATGGACAATCCGGCCTTCTTCACCACCGCGCTCGCCGACGCGCTGGAGCTGCCCCATCCGAAGGCCGCCGCCATTGTGGAGGAAGAGGGCCAGGCGGGCCTTATCATGGCGCTGCGCTCCATCCCGCTGCTCGCCGAGGAAGCCTTCGTCATTGCCGCCGCGCTATGGCCCGGCGCCTTCGCCCGGCGCAGTTCCGTGGCCCGCTTCCTGGCGCGCTACCGGAATACCGCCATCGATGCGGCGCGCGACCGGGTGGCGGCATGGCGCGACGAATCGGACGAGGCAGCGCGCCGCGAACGGTTTACGGGCCATGAGCGCGAAGCAGAGCGCAATGACGACAAGCGGGCGCCAAGCCTCAGGGCGTCGTGACCGGGAAAAAGGGTTCCTCCGGCTCGTGCGCCGGCTCAATCTCGACAATCCAGAGATCGGGGTCGAAACGCAGTTCACGGGCAAGCCGGTCATCGGCGGCGAAGGGGTCGCCGTCCAGGTCCACGGCAACGAACATGCGCTCCTGGGGGCGCTCCTCGCCATAGCCGGCCTGGGGGGCCGGGGCGAACAGGCGCAGCCCTCCGTCCCTGTCTCTCCACTTGATGAAGATGGCTCCGGCTTCCATTGCGCCCCGCCGCTCGATAGCGGCGAAACCGCCCTGGGCGAAGACGCGGCGCACCAGGGCGGACACCCAGATTTCAGAGGTCAGGCGCATGGCATGTCCGCTATCCGTTTATGGCGGCGGCCGGTCGCGGCCGGCCCGTGTCAGTTGATGAGGCCGATTTCCCGCATCTTGGAAATCACCGCATCATCGGCTTCGCCGGTTTCCGGAAGGCCGAACAGCGTCTGGAATTCCAGGATCGCGCTGCGGGTCCTGGCACCTGTCAGGCCGTCGATGACGATGTGATCATTGCCGAAGCTGCGCAAACCCGCCTGCACGCGCTTGATCCGTTCTGCCCCCGCCGCCTCCTGCAGCACAGCCGGTTCCGGCAGCGGGACCGGTGCTGGCGCGGCAGCTTGCGCGGCCTCTTCCCGCTTCACCATGTCAGGGCGCGGAGTGGGCGCGGGCACGGCGCCTGTCGGCTCCAGCGAAACATTGTCCGGTATGTTTGCAACCGCCACCGTGCGGCCATCCAGTTGGGCCAGGAGTTGCGGCGACACTTCACCGGTCGCCGGAAGGCCGATGATGCGTTGATAGGTCATGACCGCCTCGCGCGTCTTCGGCCCGTTCAGGCCGTCGACCGCGCCATCGTAAAGCTTCAGCCCGGCAAGGACGGACTGGACGCGGGCCAGTTGGGGATCGCCCTCGACAGGGGCGGGCCGCGCTGGCTGCGCGTCATCGCGAATGACGATGCGCGAGCGGCTTTCCTGAAAAACCGGGTCGACGGGTTCAGGCGCGCGATAGCCGGAGAAATCGCGGGTGGCGAAGAGCGGCGAGCCATGGGCTCCCGGCTGGTACCACACCGCATTGGCAGTGACGAAGAACAGCGTCACCGCGAATGCCGCGGCTCCACCGACAACAACAGGATTGCGCAGCACGAACGCACCCAGCGAACCTGCTGCCGCATTGAACACGTCGGCGAGACCCGGATCCAGATCAGGCTGTCTTGCGATACGGGGCATGGCTGGTCCGCTCCTCCTCTCTTGCGGCGTCAGGCAGGCGATGGGGCGCATTCCTGACACCGGTTGCCGGCAGCGTGATCGAAACGCAGGTTCCCTCCCCCGGCGCGCTGTCGATGGCTATCATGCCGCCATGGAGCTGGACCAGCCCCTTGACCAGCGAGAGACCGAGGCCGGTGCCTTCGAACTGCCGGGTGTAATCGTTCTGGACCTGCATGAACGGCTGCCCGAGCCGCTTCAGATCCTGTTCGGCAATGCCGATGCCTGTGTCGTTGACCCAGAAGGTGAAATGATCGCCGGCGCGCCGTGCGCCAAGGGTCACCTGACCGCCCTCCGGCGTGAACTTCACGGCATTGGACAGGAGATTGATAAGGATTTGCTGGACCGCGCGACGGTCGGCCACAAGTTCGTCCATCTTCGGCGCGAGGGACGTGACAAGGGTAATGCGCTTGGGCGCTGCCTGCTGCTCGGCAATCGAGCAGGGCATGGCCGCCGCTTCCGCGAAATCAAAGGCTTCGGCGTGAATGGCATAGGTGCCGGATTCGATCTTGGAGACATCGAGAATGGCATTGACAACCGATAGCAGGTGCTGACCCGACCGGGAGATCAGGCCGACATATTCCTTCTGGCGCGCATCCTCGAAACCGCCGAACAGTTCCTGGTCCAGTATGTCGGCGAAGCCGATGATCGCGTTGAGGGGTGTGCGCAATTCGTGGCTAACAGAGGCCAGGAAGCGGTTTTTCGCCATGGAACCGCTCTCGGCATTCTCGCGTACGGTTTCCAGTTGGCGGCGCAGATCCTCGTTGCGGCTGTCATCGGCCAGGAAGACGATCATGTCTCCGTTGCGCGCACGGGCGAAGCGGGCGTGGAAAGCCTGCATGGCCGGCGCTTCGGCGTCACCGCGTTCCGGCAGCCGGATGCGCAGCACCGCCTCGCCGCCGGACGCGCCGTCGCGCAGGTCCGCAACGGCGGTCAGCCAAGAGACACGATCGGTCACGTGCAAGCGCTTGAAGAGGCCATCCCCCAGCAGGAGACCGGGATGCAGCCCCAGAACCGACCGCGCCCTTGCGGACGCGCTTTCGACCAGGCCGTCACGATCCAGATGCAACACGACAACGGGCAGCAGGTCCGCCTGGGCCGCGGCTTCCTCGGCTTCCTGCCGTGCCTTGAAGTGGCCGCCTTGCGCGATATTCAGCCGGACAAGCAGGGTCGCGATCCACAGCAGCGGCGGGATGACGAGCCAGGCCGGCGCGGCCTGCGTCCCAAGCGGGCCCAACAGCGCCTGCGCGGCCATGACGCTGGCAGAGAAGGCGGCACCCGTGATGAGGGCGCCGCGGCTCCGGCGCACCCACCAGGCTTCCGCGGCCGGCACGGCGGCGAGGACCGCCATGGGACCGGCCATGCCGCCCCCCGCCGCAATGGCGGTGGCGCAAAGCACGGACAGGACAAGCAGGCCGGCAATACCGGCGAATACGGAGTTTCCGCTCATCGAAACGGCACAGGCAGCGGCAAGCGCCGTTCCGGCGGCCAGGCCGGCCATGGCCAGCACATAGGCCACGGGCAAAGCACCCGATACGGCTGAAAAAACGGCGAAGGCGATCAACGGCTGCGATGCAAGGGCGACCGCGAAGAGGCGCAATTGCGCGTCCCGTTCGCCGGCGTCCGTCACGCTGGCATGAACCAGGCGCTCGCCGAGGCTCTTCAGGCTTTCGCTCCAGTCCGGTGAATGTGTCTGCGGTTCGGTCACTGAGGGGGTACCCGATACTCTTGAATACGCGCGCCCGAGGGCTCACCCGAAACTGCCACCTATGCTTTAAGGAAAGGATAAGCCGGCGGGGATGAAAGCGCGGATATCGCCTGCCATCGGTGAAAAGACACGCAATCGGGATCATGGTTAATGGCGCGTAAAGACGCTGAAAGGCCGCGCGGCAGGCCGCCCATGGACTGGTGCAAGACCGGACCGAGCGCCAAATCAACGACTTGCATCGTTCACGACGGGCGTATCCGGGTGGCTCGATTTTAGTCGAATTTGAGATAAAGGCGTTCTTGCGGGATTTGAATCAAAAACAGGTCAAATGCCGCGCCCGGCTGCAAACCGGCCTTTGCATCCTTGCCCTAGCACTTGCGTGTTCATCGAGCCGCGTCCGGTGAAAACGAGAAACGCGGCCAGAACCGCGAAAGGGCTGTTCAATGTTCACTTTGTTGCGATTGGCATTCTGGGGTGCGCTGATCCTGCTTGTCATTCCCCTCGATGGAGACGGGTCCATGACGCCTGTGGATATGGCGAGCCCGGTGGAGGCCGTTACCACCGTGCGCGAGATGGTGACCGACCTGAGCCAGATGTGCGAGCGCAATCCCGAAGCATGCGAACGCGGCCGGGAGCTGATCTCGACGGTGAGTGAGCGGGCCCGCGTTGCTGCCCGTGCGGCCTATGAGGCCATCGGCCAGAATGCGCCGGCGCCCGACGAGACCATCCATACCGGCACCGTCGCCAATTGAACCGCACCCGCGCGGGACGACCGCCGGGTCATGCACGCGCCCGGTGGTCTTGCCGGAACAATGACCCGGGCAGCGCCTCCGCGCATGCCTTTCCCGCTTTCGCGACGTCTTTTCTTGCACCTGGGCGCCATGGGCTGTTCAATCCCGCCAGCGGGTGCGCTATATGCCTGCCATGACCGGAACAAAGACCCTGCCCAGCATCGATTCCATCCGAGAGGACTTTTCGTTTCTCGACGATTGGGAAGACAGATACCGCTACGTGATCGACCTCGGCCGCGAATTGCCGCCGATCAGCGATGACGAGCACAACGACGCCAACAAGGTCCAGGGCTGCGTCAGTCAGGTGTGGCTGGTCACCGATGCCGGTTCTGGTCCGGACCCGGTCATCACCTTGCGCGCGGATTCCGACGCCCATATCGTACGGGGCCTCGTGGCCATCATGATCGCACTGCATTCGGGCAAGCATGCCAGCGAAATCCTCGCCACGGATGCGGAAGGGACATTGCGCGAACTCGGCCTTGACGAGCATCTTACGCCGCAGCGGGCCAATGGCGTTCGCGCGATGATCCAGCGCATCCGCAAGGAAGCGGAGACAAGGCTGGAGGGCTGAGCGCCCCGGCGCGCCAGCCTTGCCCTTTGGGCCGAGACTGCCTGTTCACCCGGTCTGATCCTGTCCGCCCCCGCTTCGCAATGCGGGCCTGAAATCCTCAGCCCCCCAGTGCAGGATCGCTTGCGATGGCCGGGTCGCGCGGGGAACGGTTCCGTAGTGGCGGGCAAGCAGCGCAAGCCCTGTCTTGAGCAGGAGCTTGGCGGAACGCCGGGGCCATTGCCGTTCCATTTCCACCTGCTCCAGACCCTTCAGGAAAAAGCAGACATCAAGCAACAGGCCGGAGAGTTCGGGTCCTGCCGCGTCGAGCGCCCTGCCGACACGGCGCCGCGCATCCATGGCCGCGGCAGTCAGATCTTCCGGGCCGCAGCGTGCGCCGCCGCCGCGGCCCGCCGCCGCGCCTGAATCCCAAGCGGGGCCCAGGCGCGGGCTGAGCCGCGCCTTTTCGCAATCAAGCCGCAACCGTTCGCCCGCCTCGGCTTCCCCCGCCGTGAGGAACGGCTGGCCATCCTTGCCCTTGCGCCGCGCGAGAAGCGCAAGCGGCGATTCCGCCGCGTTGATCCGGAGGGCACCCGCGGGCGCGGTCGTCCGGTCCCCCTCCCCGGACGGCAGGCTCTCTGACGAAACCAGCCGCCTGCGCCCGCCTGGTGAAAGATGGAGCAGACCGTCGGGCGACAGACGGACCAGGCCGGCGCGGCGGGCTTCTTCCAGCGTTGCGCGGCGGAAGCAGAGCACACCGCCGGACGGTCCGGGCAGCGTGACCCTGCCCGCCCCAGCCCCCTGTTCAGGGCGCAGGCCCTGCTTGCGCAAACATCTGAGAAGGCGGAGCAAATGCAGATCGGTTTGGCTCATCTCATGCGCTCCGATCTTCATCCGCCCGGCCGAACAAGCATGTGGCAGCGCGCTCAAGCCGGCTGGCAACGGCATCGAAATCGGCATCGTCGCGCAAATCCTCGATCAGGTGGCAGGCATGAACCACCGTGGTGCGGTCCCTTCCGAAGCCCTTCCCGACTTCACCCATGGTCAATTGCAGGGCGACATGGGCCACATACATGGCCAGTTGGCGCACACGCACGACCGCGGTGACATTGCGGCCCGGCGCACGCAGCTCCCGGCCGGGCACATTGAAAAGTTCAGCGGCCAGATCAATCATCCCGTCGCAGACAGCCGCTGCATATTCATCGCGCCGCTTGGGCAGCGGTGCAGGCAACCGGAACCGGCTCAAGGCCGTCAACGGCTGTTGTTCGCAAATGGCGGCCGTCCATCCTGCCGCCCTGGTGTCTTCCGTATCGGTCTTCAACGCCTGCGCCACGTTCCGCACTCCCTTCGTACAGGTATATTTTCCTTATAGCGGAACTGGCGCAGACGTGAACAGACCATGAACATTTTTGGTTGCAAGAATCCCGAAAAACAGCTTTCGCCTGTCCACGCATCCGAAAGCGGCGCGCATGATCTGGCAGCCAAGACACAAGGAGGCCGGGTATGGATGATCTCGCGGCGCAAGTGCGCGCCTTCCGGAAGCGCAAGGAACAGGAAAGGCTGCATGCCGGTACAGTCGCCATTGCGACGGCATACGGCTTCGATGTGCCGGCGATGCAAGGATCCGGGAAATCAGCAGGCCTGGAACGCACGCGTTTGAACCGGCTGCTGGAAAAGGAACGGCTGAAAGGATTGCAGGGCCACTGGAGCTACGATCTCAACCGCCATATTGCCCTGAAACGGCTTCGAGACCGGATGGAAGAGGCTGGGCCGCAAGTCTAGACGCCGGTGCAGAGGCAAGCGGCGAGAGCCGTTTCGCGACCTCGCAGGGCGCGCAAAGGCCGGACAGCAAAAAGCCGAGCGCATCGTCTTGCGCCCGGCTTCCGGAATTCAGAAGATGCGATTGCTTACTTGCCCTTCGGCTTGCGGCCGAGGCCCATTTCCTTGGCGAGACGCGACCGTGCCGCAGCATAGTTCGGCGCGACCATCGGATAGTTGGGATCGAGGCCCCACTTCTCGCGGTAAGCTTCCGGCGTCAGACCGTAATGGGTCATGAGATGGCGCTTGAGCGACTTGAACTTCTTGCCGTCTTCCAGGCAGACGATGAAGTCGTCGTGCACGGACTTCTTCGGGTTGACCGCCGGCTTCTGCTTTTCCGTCGCCTGCGCAGCCTCGATGCGGGCGCCACCGGCGCGGCCAAGGGCGGCGTGAACATCGGCAATCAGGACCGGCAATTCCGTAACCGGAACCACGTTGTTGCTGACATAGGCGGCCACTACATCGGCGGTCAGTTCGATCAGGTTGTCGCCCGATGACTCGGGTACAGGTGAATTTTCCATATTGCTTGCCCCAGTTGTTCGGAGATTTCTTCTTATTTGCATCGCAAGAGCGAATTGGCCCCTCGGGCACAACGCAATGATTCACGAATGCTGCGTTCTTATATTGCCGCTTTCATAAAAAATGCAAGACTAGAATTATCACATTCTTTTTCGAATATAGTTTCTCGCAAGCTGCGCTTTGCTAAACAGCGCATAAGCAAAGTCGTGCACGGAAAGATTGTTGCACAAAAGCCAACAAATATGAACTTTCCCTAAATAATTCGGGGGCGAATTCGCGGGGGGCAGGATCTGCAGAGGCCCGGTTTTTTAACGCTCGCGGTTGACCCGGGCCTCCGGCGGCATTTCATCGAGAACAGTGCCTTTCCACATGGGATAGCCCACCGCATAGGCAGCTTTCGCCAGCAAATGCGAGGAAATGGGCGCTGTCAGCAGAAAAAACACCACTCCGGCGAGCGCGCGCAAGGTCGTTCCGGCATCCTCGGCATAGATCGCCAAGGCGATGAGCATGAGGCCGGAACCCAGTGTTCCGGCCTTGGAAGCGGCATGCATGCGGCTGTAGACATCGGGCAAGCGGTTGATTCCGATCGCGGCAACCAAAGAAAAAGCTGATCCAATGATAAGTAAAAGCCCGGTCAGGTAATTGGCAAGGATCTCGATCATGCATCGCTCCCGGTTTCTTTGGCGGCAGTGGCCTGCTGCACCCCTTCCGTCCTGCCCCGCGCCAGCACGAAGCGGGCGAAGGCCACGGTGGCAAGGAAACCCACAAGGCCCAGGGCAATCGCGATATCGACGTAAAGCGTGTAACCGGTCCGGATGCCGATCACCGCGATGAAGCCGATTGCGGCGGCGACCAGCATGTCCAGGCCAAGGATCCGGTCCGGCAGCGTGGGGCCGCGCACGACGCGATAGACCGTCAACAGAAAGGCCGCGCTGAGCAGGCCCAGAGACACGAGTTCGGCAATGTCGAGAAACGTCTCATGCACGTTCATCGAAACGCCTCCATGATCTTGCGCTCGAAACCCTCGGCGATGTCGGCGCGGGTGGAATCGGGATCGGAACAATCGATGGCGTGGACATAAAGGATCGAGCGGTCTTCCGACACGTCCACCGATAGCGTGCCGGGTGTCAGCGTGATCAGGTTTGCCAGCAGCGTGATCTCGAAATCGCGATCCACCTTGAGGGGATAGGCAAAGATTCCCGGCTTCAGCTTCATGTCGGGCGACATGACCATGACCGCCACCTTCCAGGCCGAAAGAACAAGCTCATAGAAGAAAAGCATGGCGAGCGAGAGCACACGGCCGGCGCGCTGGAAATAACCCAGCGAACCGACCTGCTCGCGGATGAGGTAGAGCGCGCCCATGCCCAGAACGAAGCCGAAGACGAGATTGACCAGCGAGAAGGAACCGGACATCAGGCCCCAGGTCAATGCCAGCAGAATGTTGATCAGGTAGAGGTTCATGCGCCACCTCCCGGCAGGACTGCGTCGACATAACCGGACGGGAACAGGATGGTGCGCGCCGCCGCATTGGCAATATCCAGCAACGGCTGCGGCCAGAAACCGATCGCCACGACCGCCGCGGTGAGAATGAGAACCGGCGCGTAGGCACCCCATGTCAACGGCTCGCCGGGCACCATGCTGGCGGGTTCGCCGGCCCTGTTACGCCAGAAGGCGAGCGCGAAGATGCGCCCGAGCGTGATCGTTGTCAGCAGGCCGGTGAGCAGCACCGCGAAGGCCAGCCACCAGGCACCCACATCAAGCGATGCCTTGACCACGAAGACCTTCGGCCAGAGGCCGGAAAAGGGCGGCAACCCCGCCACGGCGAAAAACAGGACCAGCGCCAGTGCCGCCATGAAGGGATGCGCGCGATACAACCCGGCAATGCTGTGCAGAGAGACCGATCCGGCCGCCTCCCCCATCAGCCCGACCAGCATGTAGATGGCCGTCATGGCGATCATCGAGTGAACGGCATAGAAGATGGCGGCGGCAAGGCCGAGTTCGCTGCCAAGCGCAAGGCCGGCCAGCATGACGCCGATGCCCGAAATGACGACGAAGCCCATGGCGCGGCGCAGGTCGGACTGGGCCAGCGCGCCCAATATGCCCAGCACCATGGTGAAGGCCGCCACCCATGCGATGAGCAGGGCCAGCATGTCGCGCTCGCCCGGAAAGAGCATGACCAGCACGCGCAGCAAGGCGTAAACGCCGACCTTCGTCAGCAGCCCGGCAAACAGCGCCGACACGATGATGCGTGGCGTGTGATAGGACGCCGGGAGCCAGAAATTGACCGGAAATGCCGCGGCCTTCATGGCGAAGGCGAAGAAGAACATTGTCGCCAGCGTCATCACCGGCGCGTCATGGCCGCCGGCGGCGATCTTCATCGTCAGGTCGGCCATGTTGAGCGTGCCGAAGGAGCCGTAAAGCAGGCCGACGGAAATCAGGAAAAGCGTTGTGGCAACAAGATTGAGAAAAGCGTACTTGACCGCCCCGTCGATCTGCTCGTGCTCCGAACCGAGAACCAGAAGACCGAAAGAGGCGATCAGCAGGACCTCGAACCAGACATAGAGATTGAAGATGTCTCCGGTCAGGAAGGCGCCGTGGACACCGGCCATCATCAGCAGGAAGAACGTGTAGAAGCCGTAGCGCCGCCCTGTCGTATCGATGTCCCTGATTGAGAACAGGACGGCGGCAAAGGCGACGATACCGGCTGCCGCCGCAAGGCTGGCGCCCAGCACATCGGCCTGGAAGGTGATGCCGAAAGGCGGAAGCCAGCGGCCCATCGTCATGACAACGGGCCCGTTCTGCAAGACGTGCCAGAGCAGGCCCGCATCGGCAAGCGCAAGCAAGGCGAAGGCGACGACCGAAACGCTTGCGTGCTGCCAGGTTTCCTTGCGGAACATCAGCAGCGCGGCACCAAAGACGAGCGGGATGACGACGGGGGCAATCACCAGCCAATCGGCAGCCGCCACGGGCTCCATGACCATGGCGCTTGCAAGATCAACGGTTTTTTCTGCGGCAGCGGCCATCTTTCGCCTCAGTATCCCAGGGGTGGCATGCGATCGCTTTCCGGCTCGGCAAGCCGCATCTCGTCGGTGTCGTCGGTACCGATGTCCTGATAGGCACGGTAGGCCAGCACCAGAAGGAAGGCGAAGAAGGAGAAGGAAATCACGATCGCGGTCAGGATCAGGGCCTGGGGCAGCGCATTCGCCACTTCAGTGGGCGGCGTGTAGAACTCTTCCGGAATGATGGGCGGCGTTTCGCGCAGCACCCTTCCGGCCGTGAAGATCAGCAGGTTGACGGCGTTTCCGAGCAACGCGACCCCGAGCAGTATGCGGATCGTATGCCTCGACAGGAGCAGGTAGATCGCGACGGCAAAGAACAGGCCGACCAGAACGGCCAGGGCGGTTTCCATCAGTCGTCCTCCCTTTCCTCAAGTGCCAGTGCAATGGAGGTGATGGACCCCACGACCACGAGGTAGACCCCGATGTCGAAGACCAGCGGTGTCGACAGGGCGAGCTTGACGCCGAATATTTCCGGCTCCGTCCAGAGACCCGTCAGGAAGGGGACAGCAGCAAACAAGGAGGCGATGCCGGCCATGGAGGCCATGAACAAGCCGAAGCCGGAAATCGCCATCGGGTGAAAATACATGGCCCGGCGAACCGGCGACACGCCGCAGGCGATACCGTAGATCGCGAAGGCCGAGGCCGCGATCAGGCCGCCGATGAAGCCGCCGCCCGGCTCGTTGTGGCCACGCAGCAGCACGAAGAGCGAAAACAGGACCATGAGGCTGGCCAGAAAGGGCGCGACGGTGCGGAAAATGATCGTGCGCATGGCCTATCCCTCCCCCGGTCCGGCGGCCGTTTCCCTGCGCGGCTTGCGAATGCGGATCAGTGCAAGGATGGCGAGCCCGGTGACCATGACGACGGCAATCTCGCCCAGCGTGTCCAGCCCGCGGAAATCGACGATGATGACATTGACGATGTTGCGGCCATGGGCAATCGCCCGCGCATAGGTGTTGAAGAAGTCCGTCAGCTCCGTGTTGAACGGCATCTGCGTGACCTTGAGAAGCGCCAGGCCGAAGCCCGCGCCGGCCGCACCCGCGATCGCCATGTCCACCAGTTTCTCGCCCGTCGGCCTGTGGTCGGCCGGCGACAGGCGAAGCCGTGTCATGACAAGGGCGAGGATGACGACGGACAGCGTTTCCACCATGAACTGGGTGAAGGACAGGTCCGGCGCCCCGAGGAGCATGAAGATGACCGCCACGGCGAAGCCCTGGATGCCGAGCGAGACAATGGCCGTCAGGCGGTTCTTGGCCGAGATGACAGCGCCGATCCCGATCACGGCAATGACGAGAATGGTCCACTCGTAGAAGGGAAGTTCCGGGAAGGCGGGCCATGACGGCCCCTCGCCGAAAAGCCACATCGGCAGCAGCAACGCGGCAGCGATGCCGGCGAAGGTCACCGTCATGTAGACTTCCATGCGGCCGTTGTGAATGTGGCGGGTCACCGCGTTCGCCATGCGCACGAGGCCGCGCATGACCTGGTCGAAGCCCTGGTCGGGACCCCATCCGATGGCGTTCAGCACCGTGGTCATTGCATGGCGCAGCCGGTCCAGAGCCAGATACAGGACGATGCCGAGGGCAATCGTTGCCAGCGAAAGGTAGAGTGCGGCACCGGCATGGGGCACCACGGTGATCTCGACGGGTACGGGCGTACCGGCGACCGCACCGGCCATCGGGGACGAGAAGAAATGGTGGCTGACACCGGAGAAAATGGCGGCCCCGAGACCGGCAAGGGCCAGCGTCAGCGGCCCCAGCCAGAGCAGGACCGGCCCCTCATGGGCGTGTTTGGGCGTTTCCACCGGAGCGCCGAGGAAGGGCTTCAGCGCGACAGCGAAGCCGATCACGAACATCAGGCCATTGCCGAGAACAGCGGTCGCCAGCACGGCCATGCTCCAGACATCACCCCTGGCCAGCGCGTAGTACATCTCTTCCTTGGCAAGAAAGCCGAAGAAGGGCGGGAGGCCGCCCATCGAGAGGGCTGCCAGCAGGGCTGCGGCAAAAGTCACCGGCATGGCCTTGCGCAATCCGCCAAGGCGGGTGATGTCGCGCGTGCCGGATTCATGATCGACAAGCCCGGCGACCATGAACAGCCCGCCCTTGAACATGGAATGGGCGATCAGGTAGAGCACGGCCCCGGCGATGGCCTGTTCACTGCCGAACCCGGTCAGCATGACCAGCAGGCCGAGCGAGGCCACCGTCGTATAAGCCAGCATCAGCTTCAGATCGGTCTGGCGAACGGCCAGGAAAGTGCCGACAAGCAGCGTCGTTCCACCGAAGACCGGCAGCACCGTTTCCCACAGCACTGTCTCGCCCATGACCGGGTTCAGCCGCATCAAGAGGTAGACGCCTGCCTTCACCATGGTGGCGGAATGCAGATAGGCCGACACGGGCGTGGGCGCTTCCATGGCGTTGGGACGCCAGAAATGCAGCGGAAACTGCGCCGACTTGGTGAAGGCCCCGCCAAGGATGAGCAGGAAGGCGGCCAGATAGAACGGGCTATCGCGCAGCGTATCGCCCGTGGCCAGCAGCAGCGAAAGTTCCGAAACGCCGGTGATGTTCCAGATGAGCAGAAGACCGGCCAGCAGCGACAGCCCGCCCAGGCCCGTCACCACGAGCGCCTGAATGGCGGCGCGGCGCGAAGCCTCGCGCGAATGGTCGAAGCCGATCAGCAGGAAGGACGTGATCGACGTCAGTTCCCAGAACACGAAGAGCGTCAGGAAATTGTCCGCGACAACAAGGCCCTGCATGGCGCCCATGAACATCAGGATGAATGAGAAGAAGCGGCCCTGATCCGCATGCCCCTTCAGATATCCGCCGGCATAGAGCACGATCAGCGTGCCGATTCCCGTGACGAGAAGGGCAAAGGTCAGCGACAGGCCGTCCAGATACCAGGAGAAATTGACATTGAAGTCCGGCACCCAGGCATAGCCGCCGGTCACCGGATTGCCGGCGGCGATCTCCGGCAGGAAGCCCGCGAAATGCGCCACATTGAACAAGGGCACCAGTGCCAGGAGCCATGCCGCATTGTGCTTCAAGGCCCGGGTCAGTGACGGAGCGGCCGCCGCAGCCAGAAAGGGCAGCAGAAGCACAAGAAAGGTGAGAGACGGGGCTGACGCCATGTCCGGTTCCAGTTTCTTTTCGTTCTGGCCCGCCCCCCGGCGCGCCCGCTCCTTTTCAATTATGGAAATGTTGGCCGCGCGGCAAGGGCAGCCGGGCTGGCAAAGCCGTTTCCGCGCGGTTTATTCAACGAAAACGTCCCCGCACCCGGATGAAAAAGCAACTGCCAATCCTATATTACGAGCAGAACCGTCAGAGACGGAAAGAGGAGATTTCACGGCGTGGAAAAGATGAAGATCGAGAAAAGCGATGCCGAGTGGCGCGAGGAACTGACGCCGGAGCAATATCACGTTCTGCGCGAACACGGCACGGAACGGGCCGGCACATCCCCGCTCAACGGCGAAAAACGGGCCGGCATGTTCCGGTGTGCGGGCTGCGGAAAGCCGCTGTTCCGTTCCGAGGCGAAGTTCGAATCCGGCACCGGCTGGCCAAGTTTCTACGCGCCGGCCGGAGAGGACGCCGTCAGCCAGCACGAGGACCGGTCGTGGTTCATGCGCCGCACCGAGGTTCGCTGCGCCGATTGCGGCGGACATCTGGGCCATGTGTTCAATGACGGTCCGGCGCCGACGGGTCTGCGCTATTGCATGAACGGGCTGGCGCTGGATTTCCACCCGGACGAGGATTGACGCAGCGCGGGCGCCGCTTGTGCGGATCGCTGAAAAGGGCTCCGGCCGGGCCGGGAGCAAGCCCTGCCGGAGCCTTCCGGCGCTACAGGGGTCCATGGCGCCCGATCACAACCTCCCATGCCGGGCTTGCCCGGCGCTTGCCCGCTTGCCCGAGGTTTCCTTGCGCGCGCTTTGCCATTATGTCTGAGGCCGTCAGCGCTTCGCGCGCGCCTCCACTTTCCGCCCCAGCGAAAAACCGGGACACCATGACCAAAGCACGACCCCTTCGCGACATGCCCGCACCTCACGCGCCCCAGCACCCCGTCAGCGACACGCGTCACGGCGTCACGCGCAGCGATGCCTATGCCTGGATGCGGGCGGAGAACTGGCAGGACATGTTCAAGGATCCCTCCCGGCTTGACGGGGAGATTCGCGCCCACCTGGAAGCGGAAAACGACTACCAGACCGCCTGGATGGCCGATACGGAAGCGCTGCGCGAGACCCTGTTCGCCGAAATGAAGGGCCGCATCAAGGAAGACGATTCGTCGGTCCCGATGAAGGACGGCCCCTTCGCCTATGGCTCCTCCTTCGTCACCGGCGGCGAGCAACCGCGCTTTTTCCGCACTCCGCGCGAGGGCGGTGACCGGGACATGCTGCTCGACGGCGACAGGGAAGCCGAGGACAAGGCCTATTTCCGGCTCGCCAGCGCCGATCATTCGCCCGATCATGCCCGACTGCTGTGGGGGCATGACGACAAGGGGTCGGAATTCTACACCCTGACGGTGCGCGACCTTTCCACCGGCCAGGATCTCGTGGACCGGGTGGAGGATACGGGCGGCAGCGGCACCTGGGACGCGCAGTCCACGGGCTTCTTCTATTCACGCCTCGATGAGAGCCATCGCCCCTCCAGGCTTCTCTATCACCGTGTCGGCAGCGACGTTTCGCAGGACCGGCTGATCTATGAAGAGACCGATCCCGGCTTCTTCATGGGCTGCGGCGGAACCCGTGACAACCGCCATATCCTGATCTCGATCCACGATCACGAGACATCGGAATACCGCATTCTGCCGGCCGACGGTTCGTCCTTCGAACCGAAACTCGTGGCCGCCCGCAAGGCAGGAATGCAATATGACCTGGAAGAAGGCGGCGACATCTTCTTCATCCTGACCAATGCCGACGGTGCCAAGGATTTCAAGGTGATGACGGCGCCGGCCGACAATCCGGTTCCGGAAAACTGGGTGGAACTCGTGCCGCACGAGCCGGGCCGACTGATCCTCTCCATCATGGGTTTTGCGCGACACCTGGTGCGGCTGGAGCGCAAGGATGGCCTGCCGCGCATCGTCATCCGCGATCGGGCCAGCGGGACGGAACACGCCATCGCCTTCGACGAGGAGGCCTATTCGCTGGGCCTGATCGGGTCGCTTGAATACGATACGGATATCATCCGCTTTTCCTATTCGTCCATGACGACGCCCTCACAGGTGTTCGACTATGACATGGCAACGCGCGAGCGGGTGCTGCTGAAGACCCAGGAAGTGCCTTCCGGCCATGACGCGGACGCCTATGTGACGCGGCGCATCCATGCGCCAGCGCCCGATGGCGAGACCGTGCCCGTCTCGCTGCTCTACCGCAAGGACACGCCGCTCGACGGCACCGCGCCCTGCCTGCTCTATGGATACGGATCCTACGGCATCACCATTCCGGCCGCCTTCAACACCAATTGCCTGAGCCTGGTCGATCGCGGTTTCGTCTATGCCATCGCCCATATCCGGGGCGGCAAGGACAAGGGCTATCACTGGTACGAGGATGGCAAGCGGGAGAAGAAGGTCAACACCTTCACCGACTTCATCGCGGCGGCACGGCATCTGGTCGGGGAAGGCTTTACTGCCCATGACCGCATCGTCGCGCATGGCGGCTCGGCCGGCGGCATGCTGATGGGCGCGGTGGCCAACATGGCTCCGGCCGATTTCGGCGCGATCATCGCCGAAGTGCCCTTCGTGGACGTGCTCAACACGATGCTGGACGACACGCTGCCGCTGACCCCGCCGGAATGGCCGGAATGGGGCAATCCCATCACATCGCCGGCGGATTACGCCACGATTGCCGCCTACAGCCCCTATGACAATGTTGCTGCCCTGCCCTATCCGCCGGTCCTGGCCGTGGCCGGGCTGACGGATCCGCGCGTGACCTATTGGGAGCCGGCCAAATGGGTGGCGAAGCTGCGCGAATTCTCCACCTCCGGCAATCCGGTGCTGTTCCGGATCAACATGGATGCCGGCCATGCCGGCGCATCCGGCCGCTTCTCAAGGCTGGAGGAAATCGCCTATACCTATGCCTTCGCGCTGAAGGTGACCGGCAAGGCGGATGACTGATCTGCCGCTGGCCGGCGATGCCGGCCTTGCCGGCCTGTTCGTCTCGGCCTTCACCTCCGCCACGCTGCTGCCCGGAACATCGGAAGGCGTTCTGGCGGGCCTGCTGGCGGCGGGGCTGGTGCCCGTGCTGAGCGCCGTGGCCGTCGCATCGGTTGGCAATGTCCTCGGCTCCTGCGTGAACTGGTGGCTGGGCATGCAGGCGGCGCGGATGGCGCCGGCGCAGCCTGGTCACGAGTCGTCCCGCCGGCTGGACCGGGCACGGGCCTGGTACAACCGATACGGATACTGGTCGCTGCTGGCCTCCTGGGTGCCGATTGTCGGCGATCCTTTGACGCTCGTTGCCGGTGCGATGCGCGAACCGTTCTGGCGCTTTCTCGCCATCGTCACCCTGGCCAAGTCCGGGCGCTATGCAGCGCTCGCTGCCGGCCTTGTGGCAAGCGGGTTGCACGGGTAAGTCCCTGAGAGCCTGCCCCTGTCAGAATCGGACGAACGCGTTATGTAGCTCCGGCGCCCTGTCGGGCGCCCCGCAACCAGCCTGGAAACCGGATCATGACCCAAGCCCGCCCCCTCGATGCCTCCGGGATGGAAGGCCATCCACAGCGCTGGCCGGCGCTCTTCACATTGCTGACAGCAAGTTTCATGAACCTGATCGACGTGACGATCGTGAATGTCGCGCTGCCGACCTTGCAGGAAAACCTGCATGCCGGACCAAGCGAGATCGAGTGGGTGGTCGCGGTCTACGTGCTGGGATTCGCGCTGGCACTGCTGCCCTTCGGGCGGCTTGGAGACATGGCCGGACGCAAGCGCATGTTCATGCTTGGCGTGCTGCTGTTCACGCTGTTCTCCGCCCTTTGCGGCCTTGCGCCGAATATCGAGACGCTGATCGTGGCCCGCACGCTGCAGGGTCTGGCGGGCGGCATGATGACGCCACAGGTGCTGGCTATCGCCCAGGTCATCTTTGCGCCGCGTGAACGCGCCCAGGCCTTTTCGCTGTTCGGCCTGGCAGCCGGCCTCGCCTCGGTCGTCGGGCCGCTTCTCGGCGGAACCCTGATCGGCGCAGATCTCTTCGGGCTGGACTGGCGGCCGATCTTCCTGGTCAACATTCCCGTCGGCATCGCCGTCCTGTTCATCGGTCAGCGCATCATTCCGGACCTGCCCGGCCATCCCGATGTCGGGACCGACGTCAAGGGCGTTCTGATTGCCGCGCTTGGTGTCTTCCTTCTGATCTTTCCCATGGTCGAGGGATACAATTTCGGATGGCCGGCGTGGTTCTTCCTGCTGATGGCAGCGGCATTCGGGCTTTTCGCCCTCTTCGTCCACCATATCCGGCGCCAGGAGGCCCGCCGAAAGCCGCAACTGATCCCCTATTCGCTGCTGTCGAACGGCAACTTCATGCTCGGCGCCGGCATCGCCACCTTGTTCTTTTCCGGGGTGGCCGGATTCTTCATGGTGCTGGCGATCTTCCTGCAGACGGGTTTCGGCCTGACGCCGTTGCAGTCCGGCCTGACGACCCTTCCCTTTCCCGTGGGCGTATTGCTGGCCTCGTTGCTGTCCGGCCGCCTGAAAGGCCGCTTTCCCCGCCAGCGTCTGATCGCGGGCGCGGTGCTGATGGCCACCGGCATGGGCGTTCTCGACATGGTCGTTTCTGCCATGGGCGACACCGCGCCGCGCCTCATGATGGCCGGTCCGCTGTTCATTGGCGGGCTGGGCCTTGGCATCGGCATTGCGTCACTTTTCCAGACGATCCTGGCCGGTGTTCCGCACAGGGATGCTGGAGCGGGATCCGGATCGCTGCAATCCTTCCAGCAGATGGGAAATGCGATGGGCATTGCCGTCTGCGGGCAGCTCTTCTTCGCCACGCTCGCGACGGATCGCGACGCGGGCATGGACGCCCACCCGGCTTTCATCGGTGCGCTGAAATCTGCCCTGACCTACGAGATCGCGGCTTTTCTGGCGGTTGCCGTGCTCGTGACCTTTCTCAAGGTTCCGCCCGCAGCTTCCGACCACAGAAGCGCCACGGGTCAGCCGCCGGCTCCTGCCGAGGCGTGAGGCGGTTTGCGCGTCGGGCGATGGCGGGGAGCCGGCTTCCTGTCATTCGCCGGCGCCGGGAAGCGCCTTCAGATAAGCGGCGATGGCCTCGCGGTCGGAGGCCGGCAGTTTTGCCATGTTTTCCTGCACGGCCACCATGGTGCCGCCGACGCTGTCGAAATCCGGCGTGAAACCGCTCTCAAGATAATAGGCGATGTCCTTCTGCGACCAGGACCCGATGCCGGACGGCGTGATGTCGGGCACTTTCCCCTCCCCCTCGGCCGCGGGTCCGCCCTTCAGCCAGCGTGCATAGTCCGGCCCGCCGAGCGCATTGCGCGGCGTGTGGCATTCGCCGCAATGGCCCGGTCCCTCGACGAGATACTGCCCGCGGCGGACCAGATCGCTTGCATCGGCGGGCAGCGCCGCGATCGGACCGGCGCGCATGTACAGCCACTTCCAGCCGCCGAGCGCGCGGCGGATATTGAACGGGAAGGAAACCTCGTTTTCCGGCGCCCTCTGCGCCACCGGCGGCAAGGTCTGCATATAGGCGAAGAGGTCGGCCACGTCCTGTTGCGTCATCCGGGCATAGGATGTGTAGGGAAAGGCCGGGTAGAAATGCGCGCCGGATGGCGAAACGCCATGCAGCAGCGCATTGGCGAACTGGACCGGCGTCCAGGCCCCGATACCCGCTTGCGGATCGGGCGAGATGTTGGGGGCCACGAAGGTTCCGAACCCGGTTGCAAAGCGGTGGCCGCCGGCCAGTTCCAGCTTCGCCTCGCCCACCGCGTCGGGCCGGGCATGGCAGGAGGAGCAGCCGGCTGCATGGAAAACCCGTTCGCCGGCTTGCGCGTTGCCCGCCGGAAGTATGGCTGCTTCGCTTGCCGAAAGCGTTTTTGGCGCCGTCACGAACCAGAATGCAAGCCCGCCGCCCGCGGCGAGCAGCACCATCAGAAGGACGAGCTTGCGCATCATGGTCTGACGTCCCGCGCCATACGTCACTTCTTGACGCGGAAGCCTTCATGGCAGGATTTGCAATTGCCCAGCACCGGGCCCATCGCGGCCTTGAAGGCATCGAGATCGGCCGGGCCATCCTTGCCCGAGGCCTGCATGGCTGCCGAGGTATCGGCCTGGAACTTGGCGAGCGCTTCCTGGAAGCCCGCCATGTCTTCCCAGATCTTCGGGGACGCGGTCGTATCCACACCCATGTCCGAACCTTCCGGGAAATAGTCGCCATAGGCCTTGGCAACGGCGGCCATGGTGGCGATGGACGCCTTGGCGACGGCAGGATTGTAATCCATGTCGCCCTTCAGCATGGCACCGGCGGTGCCGGCGGATGCGCCGGTGGCCTGCATGAGCGCCTTGCGGACGGCAATCGGATCGTCGGCGGCCGTCGCGGCAGCGGCCGACAAGGCAAGTGCGGAAAGAGCCAGGGCAATCTTCTTCATCAAAGCAGTCCTCTCTTGGTTTCAACCTGCCGGGGCTTCCGGCCACGGACGTCCATCATCTTATGGATTCGCCGCGCGAAGGGGATCACGCTTGCGTGAGGTGGTGTGCGACATAAGGGAACAGTACGTTCACCCATTGGCGACAGCGCAAGAAAAAAGCCCCGGCGGGATGCGCCGGGGCTTGCGGGAAGACGATCAGGCGGTCGCCTTCTCGTACATTTCAAGCACGTAGTCCCAGTTGACGAGGTTGTCGACGAAGGCCTCGAGATATTTCGGGCGGGCGTTGCGATAATCGATGTAGTAGGAATGCTCCCACACATCGACGCCCAGGATCGGCGATGCGCCGTGGACGAGCGGATTCTCGCCGTTCGGCGTCTTCATGATTTCCAGCTTGCCGTCCTTCACGGCAATCCAGGCCCAGCCGGAGCCGAACTGGGTGACGCCGGCATTGATGAAGTCGGAACGGAACTTGTCGTAGCCGCCGAGATCGGAATCGACCGCCTTCAGCAACGCGCCGGGCAGCGCGCTTCCGCCGCCGTCCTTCTTCATCCACTTCCAGAAATGAACGTGGTTGTAGTGCTGGGCGGCATTGTTGAAGAGGCCCGGAATCTTGCCATGGCTCTGCTTCACGACATCTTCCAGCGACAGGCCGGCCATGCCGGCTTCCTCGGCCAGCTTGTTGCCGTTGTCGACATAGGCCTTGTGGTGCTTGTCGTGATGATATTCGAGCGTCTCGCGCGACATGTAGGGTGCGAGGGCCTCATAGTCATACGGCAGGTCAGGAAGTTCAAAAGCCATCTTCATCTCCTCTGGCAATGGTGGAATGCGACTGCCGACAGACATAAGGTGTCAACGGCTGACGGCAAGAAACCGGCTCCCTTATTTCCAGAAAAATCCGCCGCTTGCAAACCCGCAGCTGCGGATCAGGCGTGGGCCCACTCCCAGTAGAGGTCACGCGCGGTGCGGGCGACAGGGCCGGCCTGCAATTCCCGATCCTCGATCCGTACGACGGGCACGACCTTGGAATGGTTCCCGGTGGAGAAGATTTCATCGGCGCCCATGAAGTCGTCCACGGTCAGCGCCTTTTCGGTCACCGTCATGCCCTTCTCGCGCAAGAGGTCGATCGTGCGTGCGCGGGTGATGCCCGACAGGAAGGTGCCATTGGGCGCGGGCGTGAAGACCTCGCCATCGCGCACCATGAAAATGTTCGACGTGCCGGTTTCGGCGACATTGCCCAGCATGTCGCGCACCAGGCAATTGTCGAAACCGCGGGCGCGGGCTTCCAGCACGGCGCGGGCGTTGTTGGGATAAAGACAGCCGGCCTTGGCGTTGGTCGGCATGCATTCCACGGTGGGCCGGCGGAAGGGCGAGACCGTGACCGAGAAGCCGGCCGGCGCGATCATCGGCGTTTCGAACAGGCAAAGCGCGAAGCGTGTGGAGTCCGGGTCGGCCGGCACGCCCATGTAGCCGCCATGTTCGGCCCAGTACATCGGCTTGATGTAGATGGCGGTGTTGCCATCGAAGCGCCTGATGCCTTCCCATGTCAGCGCCTCGATCTCGTCGGCGCCCATGGTCGGCTTCATCAGCAGTGCCTCGGCCGAGCGGTTGACGCGCTGGCAATGCAGGTCGAGATCGGGCGCCACGCCCTCGAACCAGCGCGCGCCGTCGAAAACGGTCGAGCCCAGCCACATCGCATGGGTGCGCGGGCCGATCAGAGGGGGATTGCCCTCGTGCCATTCCCCATCGACCCAGGTCCAGGTTGCGGATTGCGCGCTCGTATCGACTGCCATGGTGGATGCCCGTCCTTGTCTTCCTCTTGCGGGCGCCATCGAAAGCCCAAATCCGTTGCACGTCAATCCTTTGCTTTCTGAAACACAGCGCATTTCACGCGCCGCGGCCTTGACGCGGACGGACACCGGGCGGAAAAGTCGCAGCGAGGGAGAATTCCATGTCGCACAAAGCATTTGTCTTCGACGCCTACGGCACACTTTTCGACGTTCATGCCGCAGTGCGCCAGCATGCAGGCGAAGCCGGGCCGGATGGCCAGGCGCTATCGGAGATCTGGCGGGCCAAGCAACTCGAATATTCGTGGATCCGGGCCATGACCGGCACCTACCGGGACTTCTGGCAATTGACCGAAGAAGCGCTGGACTACGCCTTCCAGAAGGTTCCCAGCGTTGACCGGAGCCTGCGCCAGCGGCTGCTCGACGCCTATTGGAAACTCGATTGCTATCCGGAAGTGCCCGGGGTGCTGAAGGCGCTGAAGCAGAAGGGCGCGCGCCTTGCCATCCTGTCGAACGGCTCGCCGGCCATGCTGGAGGCAGCGGCCAGATCGTCCGGCCTCGACCTCCTGCTCGACGACATCTTCTCGGTCGATCCGCTGCGCACCTTCAAGACGAAATTCGAGGTCTACGATCTCGTCTCGGCCAACTGGAAGCTTTACCCCGAAGCGGTCTCCTTCCAGTCGTCGAACCGCTGGGACATTGCCGGCGCCTCGCATTTCGGCTTCCATACCGTCTGGATCAACCGGACCGGACAGCCGGACGAATATGCCGACATGCCGGCAAGCCTGATCCTGCCCTCGCTCGACGGGCTGGTCACGGCGATGTGACTGTCGGTTGCCGGGCAGGATTGTTATCCACAACAGGAACGATTCGCTCCGGCGCGGCTTCACACAATGGCCCCAATCAGCCGTGCAGGAAGTGAACGCCCCGGAACCGGAGCCGGAAACCGGGCGTTCACAGGCCATGCAGACACTGGAGACGAAACAGAAGATGACCCGAACCCTCGCAACCCTGTCGCGGCGGCAGATCCTCACCGGAGCCGGCGCGGTTGCGGCGACAGCCCTTGCCGGGTGCTCCACATCGCGCGGCGGATCGAAATCGGCCCGGCCTGTCGCCCCGCCGGCGCCGCAACAGGCCGTGACGGGTCTGGCCGATCCCGCGCTCATGTATGCGCCGGTCTCGGACAACGGCTTCCGGGTGCCCGCCGTGCCATGGCAGAAAGTGCCGCGCAAATATCACCGGCAGATCGTTCCCAACGTGACCGGCGAACCCGCGGGAACGCTTGTGGTCGATACCAACAATCACTTCGTCTATTTCACCCAGGCCGACGGCCGTGCCATGCGCTATGGCGTGGGCCTCGGGCGCGAGGGATTCGAATGGACCGGGCGCGGCTATATCGAGCGCAAGGCCGTCTGGCCGAAATGGCATCCGCCGGAAGAAATGATCGACCGCGAACCGAAACTGGAAAAATACCGCACGACCTATGACCGCGAGAACGACCAGTGGGTCGGCGGCATGGAAGGCGGGCCGGACAACCCGCTCGGCGCGCGAGCCCTCTATATCTACGAGGATGGCAAGGACACGCTCTACCGCCTGCACGGCTCGCCGGAATGGTGGTCGATCGGCAAGAACGTCTCGTCGGGCTGCGTTCGCCTGATGAACCAGGACATCATCGACCTTTACAACCGCGTCCCCGAACAGACGCCGGTCGTGGTGACAGCCAATCTCTACGGCCCGGTGGCCTGACGCACTGCCAACCGGCAATGCGGGAAAGCCGGCACGTGCCGCCGGCTTTCCTGTCGCCCGCCACGCCCCGCTCAGCGGCGCAGGCTGCCCAGGATTCCGCGCACCAGCGCGCGGCCGAGCGATGAGCCGACAGAGCGGACCACGGACTTGATGGCCGCTTCCGTGACGCTCTGGCGCTTGTAGGAACCGCGCCGCGACGACTTGCGTGACGAGCGGCGGCTGTCATCGTCGGAGCCCCATCCCGGAATGGTCCAGCCGCCGGAGCTTTCGCGCTCATCGCGCTCGCGGTCGCGCAGTTCGGCCTCGCGGCGCTCCTCTTCCTCCTCGCGCTTGCGCGCCTCCTCTTCTTCCAGTGCGGCCTGCCTGGCGCGCTTCTGAAGCGTCTCATAGGCAGATTCCCGATCCACCGCCTCGTCATACTGGCCGGCGACGGGGCTCAGCGCGAGAATCTTCCGGCGCTCCTGATCGGTGATCGGCCCAAGGCGCGACGATGGCGGACGGATCAGCGTGCGCTGAACCATCGATGGCACGCCCTTGGCCTCAAGCGTGGAGACCAGTGCCTCGCCGACGCCAAGTTGCGTGATCTGTTCGTAGGTGTCGAAATCCGGGTTCGGCCGGAACGTGTCGGCCGCCGTCTTCACCGCCTTCTGTTCGCGCGGCGTGTAGGCGCGCAGGGCATGCTGGATTCGGTTGCCGAGCTGGGCAAGCACGGTGTCGGGCACATCGAGCGGATTCTGCGTGACGAAAAAGACGCCCACGCCCTTCGAGCGAATCAGCCGGACCACCTGCTCGATACGTTCGAGCAGGATTCGCGGCGCCTCGTCGAACAGGATATGCGCCTCGTCGAAGAAGAAGACCAGGCGCGGCTTGTCCGGATCGCCCACTTCGGGCAATTCCTCGAAGAGTTCGGAAAGCAGCCAGAGCAGGAACGTGCCGTAAAGGCGCGGATTCATCATCAGCTTGTCGGCGGCCAGGACATTGACTGCGCCGCGCCCGTCCGGCGTGGTGCGCATGATGTCGGCGATGCGCAGCGCCGGCTCGCCGAAAAAATGGGTCCCGCCCTGGCGCTCCAGCACCAGAAGCGAACGCTGGATGGCGCCGACGGACGCCTTGTGGACATTTCCATAGCGCTTGGAGATCTCGTCGGCATGATCGGCGACATGAACCAGAAGCGATTGCAGGTCCTTCATGTCGAGCAGCAGCAGGCCCTGTTCGTCGGCGATCTGGAAGGCGATGTTGAGCACGCCTTCCTGGGCTTCCGAAAGGTCCATCAGGCGCGCCAGGAGAAGCGGTCCCATTTCCGAGATCGTGGTGCGGATCGGGTGTCCCTGTTCGCCGAACAGATCCCAGAAGATGACCGGGAACTCCTGGAAGGCATAGCCGTCAAGACGAATGGTCTCGGCCCGCCTGGCGAGGAAGTCCTTCGGCTCGCCCATGGCGGCGATGCCCGACAGGTCGCCCTTGATGTCGGCGGCGAAGACCGGAACGCCTGCATTGGAAAAGGCTTCCGCCAGGATTTGCAGCGTCACCGTCTTGCCCGTGCCCGTGGCGCCGGTAATCAGCCCATGGCGGTTGGCATATTTGAGCAGCAGCTCTTCAGGCCGCTGCCAGGCATCGTCCGGTGTCCGGCTCGCGCCAAGGAATATCCTGTCCGCCGCACTCATAGCTGCCCTCCATTCGCGCCCGACCTGTAGCGGGTATAGCCAAGGCCCGGCGCTGCCACAATGGCGCGTCGGAACGCCCGCGCTCACGTCATGCGAAAAAGTGTTGCAGGCACGCCGCGCCCGAACGCCGATGACACGCTTTGGCGAATGTGGCATTGCCCCCCGCAAGGCACGACCATAAAGTCTGGCGACGGCATCGCAACCATGCCGGATCGGAGGTGGAATGGACGCGGCGGTCCTCAAGCAATCAACATTCGAGGCACTGGGACTGGACGACTGGCGAAGGCTGGCGGAAAAGGCGCTGAAAGGCGCTGATTTCGAGGAAACGCTGGTCTCGCGCAGCGATGACGGCATCCGCATCGAGCCGCTATCCCAGGCAGCGCAACCGCGCCTGATCGCCGGCCACAATGCCGGCAGCCCATGGACGCGGGTGCAACGGGTCGACGATCCTGACATCGATCGCGCGAAAGCGCAGATCGCGGCCGACCTGGAGGGTGGCGCCACGGGTCTGGCGCTCGTCTTCGAGGGTGCGCCGAATGCCTTCGGCTACGGCCTGCCGGCGTCAGCCGATTCGCTGGCCGCCGTGCTGGAGGCCACACCGCTGGACAAGACGCATCTGCGCATCGACGTGCATCCTTCCAGCCGCAATTCGCTGGACTGGATGGTGGCGCTGATGACCAGGAAGCGGGTCAACCCGGCTTCGCTGTCGCTCTCCTTCGGCATCGATCCGGCCGCCGTCTTCGCCGGAACGGGGCGCCTGCGCATGTCGATCGAGGCGTTGCGGGCCTCCATGCCGCAATCGCTGGCGCATTTCTTCGCCATGCAGGTGCCGGGCGTGCTGCTGGAAGCGGACGGGCGGGTCTACCACAATGCCGGGGCAACGGAGGCGCAGGAACTGGCGGCCATGCTGTCGCTTGCGGCCAGTCACATGCGCATGTTCGAGGAGGCGCGCCAGCCGCTCGTCTATGCCGCGCCGCATATCGGCTTCTGCGTCTCGGCGGATGCCGACCAGTTCATGACCATGGCGAAAATCCGGGCGCTGCGCCTGCTGTGGACACGCCTGCAGGAAGCCTGCGGCATCGATCCGTCGGCCACGTCGATCCATGCGGAGACATCCTTCCGCATGCTGACGTCGAGGGACGCGGAAACGAACCTGTTGCGAAACACGATTGCCTGTTTCGCGGCGGCGGCCGGCGGTGCGGACACGATCTCGGTCCTGCCGCACACCTTTGCCCATGGCCTTCCCGATGCCTTCGCGCGCCGCCTGGCCCGCAACACCCAGCTTGTGCTGGCGCAAGAAAGCCGCCTGTGGTTCGTCGCCGATCCGGCCTCGGGTTCGGGCGCCGTGGAAGCGCTGACGGACGGGCTGTGTGAAGCGGCATGGAATGAATTCCAGGCCATCGAGGCGGAAGGCGGCATTTTGCAAAGCCTGCTGGGCGGTCATTTCCAGGCCCGCGTGAAAGCGGCCGGCGAGACGCGGGCACGCGCCTATCGCGAGGGCAGCCGCGTGCTGGTCGGCGCCACGCTCTACCCGCCAGCCGAGGACCGGACGGTGGACGTGCTCGACGCGCAACGCCGGCCCATGCCGACGGACGGAACCGTGCGCTGCGAGCGGCTGGACGTGGCGCGCATCGAACAATTGGCCGGAGGGGCGTCATGATCCCGGATTTCACCAGGACGGCATGGAAGCGGCCAGGCAGCGTTCCTTCGCGCCTTGCCGAAGGCGAGCCATGGACGACCCCCGAAGGCATTGACGTGCGCCATGCCTATGGCGAGAAGGATCTGCGGGGCCTTGCCATCGCTTCCACCGTGCCCGGCGCGCCACCTTTCCTGCGCGGCCCCTACCCCACCATGTATGTACAGCGGCCCTGGACGATCCGCCAATATGCCGGCTTCTCCACGGCGGAGGACTCCAATGCCTTCTACCGGCGCAACCTGGCCGCCGGCCAGAAGGGGCTGTCGGTGGCCTTCGACCTGGCCACCCATCGCGGCTATGATTCCGACCATCCGCGCGTGGCCGGCGATGTGGGCATGGCGGGTGTTGCCATCGATTCCATTCTCGACATGCGCCAGCTTTTCGACGGCATTCCGCTCGACGAGATGAGCGTTTCCATGACCATGAACGGCGCCGTGCTGCCGATCATGGCGCTCTATGTCGTAGCGGCGGAGGAACAGGGCGTTTCGCAGGAGAAGCTGTCCGGGACCATCCAGAACGACATTCTCAAGGAGTTCATGGTCCGCAACACCTATATCTATCCGCCCAAGCCGTCGATGCGGATCATTTCCGACATCTTCGCCTATACCTCGGCGCACATGCCGCGATTCAATTCCATTTCCATTTCAGGCTATCACATGCAGGAAGCCGGGGCGACGGCGGATCTGGAACTGGCCTACACGATTGCCGACGGCATCGAATATGCCCGCGCGGGGGTTGCGGCCGGACTTCCCATCGATGCGTTCGCGCCGCGCCTTTCCTTCTTCTGGGCCATCGGCATGAATTTCTTCATGGAAGTGGCCAAGTTGCGGGCGGCACGCCTGATCTGGGCCACGCTGATGCAAAAGGAGTTCACCCCGCGCGATGAGCGCTCGCTGTCGCTGCGCACCCATTGCCAGACCTCGGGATGGTCGCTGACGGCGCAGGATCCCTGGAACAACGTGATGCGCACCATGGTGGAGGCCATGGCGGCCACGCAGGGCCACACGCAATCGCTGCACACCAATGCCTTCGACGAGGCGCTGGCCTTGCCGACCGACCATTCCGCCCGGATCGCCCGCAACACCCAGCTTGTCCTGGCGCATGAATCCGGCACCACGCGGATGATCGACCCCTGGGGCGGCTCTGCCTTCGTCGAACGGCTGACGCAGGATCTCGCGGTGCGCGCGCTGGCCCATATCGAGGAAGTGGAAAACCTCGGCGGCATGGCCGCAGCCATCGAAAAGGGCGTGCCGAAGATGCGCATCGAGGAGGCCGCAGCGCGCACGCAGGCGCGCATCGACACCGGACAGCAGCCGGTCATCGGCGTCAATGCATTCCGGCCCGAGGAGGACCGCGCCGTCGACGTACTCAAGGTGGACAATGCGCAGGTGCGCGCGCGCCAGCTTTCCAAGCTTCAGGAACTGAAAGGCACACGCGATGTTGCCGCCGTGGAGGCCGCGCTTTCGGCACTGACGGATGCGGCAACCGGCGATGGCAACCTGCTGGCGTTTGCCATTCGCGCCGCCCGCGCGAAGGCGACCGTGGGCGAGATCAGCCTGGCGCTGGAAAAGGCCTTCGGGCGCCATGTCGCAGACATCCGCACGATTGCCGGCGTCTATCGCCGTACCGCCGGCGACGACCCGCGGGTGGAGGCGGCGATCGAGCAGGTGGAGGCATTCGAGGAGAAGAAGGGCGAACGCCCGCGCATTCTCGTGGCCAAGATGGGCCAGGACGGCCATGACCGCGGCCAGAAGGTGATTGCCACGGCGTTCGGCGACCTGGGCTTTGACGTGGTCGTGGGCGCCATGTTCCAGACGCCGGAGGAAGTGGCGGAACTGGCCGTCGAGCATGATGTGCATGTGGTCGGCGCATCCTCGCTGGCCGCCGGCCATCTGACGCTGATCCCGGAACTGAAGACGGCGCTGGAGGCGCGCGGACGCGGCGACATCCTGGTCGTGGCCGGTGGCGTCATCCCGCCGCAGGACCACGCGGCGGTGCGTGAAGCAGGAGCGGCAGCCATATTCGGACCCGGCACGGTGATCGCCGAAGCGGCCGGCGAGGTCGTCTCGCTGCTGATGGCGCAGGACTGACGCCTGTTGCAACAGGCGTTGTAACAGCGCTGCGCCAATGTTATAATGCATGTTGCAACATCGGAGGCAGAGCATGACCGCTACCATCCGCAAGATTGGCAATTCCGAAGGAGTCATCATTCCCAAGGAAATTCTGGAGCGTTTGAACCTCAAGAGCGGTGATTCCATCGATTTCGTCGAAACCGAGAATGGCCTGATCATACGGCCGGCAAACGACAAGTTCGCCCGCCAAATGGATGCGGCTCGCAGGATCATGGACCAGTACAAGGTGGCCCTGTCGGAACTGGCGAAGTGACCTGGAACTTTGTCGACCGCGACCTCGCAGAGGCAGCGCACAGGGAACAGTTGCGCCGCCATGGCGGCGGTCAGGGATTGCGTGATGCAAATGCACTGGAGAGTGCCCTTGATCGTCCCCGGAACAAGGCAGCATACGGTGATCCTGACGTCTTCGAGCTTGCCGCAGCCTACCTGTTCGGCATGGCGAAAAATCACCCTTTCGTGGACGGCAACAAACGCACGGCGCTGGTCGTCTGCGGCGTCTTCCTGCTCGACAACGGCTACGCGCTAACAGCCAATGACAACCTCGTCTATGAACTGGTGATGGGAGTCGCGGCCGGCGAGATCGACGAGGATGGCGCCCGTCGCTTCCTGCACGACCACACCGTTCCGATCGCCGATCTTCAGCCCTGACGGGTGCCTGGCGGCGGTGCGCCGGCTTGCGTTGCCGCCTTTTTCCCTGCAATTTCGCGAGCGCGAAAGTCTGCAACTTTCGCTGAAATTGCTTCACCCCTCAACGCAATTTCGCGGGCGCGAAAGGCTGCAACTTTCGCTGAAATTGCTGCACCCCTCAACGCAATTTCGCGAGCGCGAAAGTCTGCAACTTTCGCTGAAATTGCTTCAGAGCAACCACTCAACCGGCAGCCAACCGATCACTGTCAGCAGGACCGAGCGCAGCACGGACCCTCCCGGTTCGTCACGCCGCGTGATCGTCCGGCCCTCTTCCTGTCCGCGCCAAAGCAGGCTGTCATCCTCCGCCAGCGAGACCGCCCAGGCAGCAGCGGGAACCGTGTCGGCAAAGGCCTTGTCCAGCTCCCCGGCCAGCGCGGCATCCTCCACGACAAGGCCCATTTCGCAGTTGAGCAGTGCCGAGCGCGGGTCGAAGTTGAACGAACCGACATAGATGTGCCGCCCGTCCACCGAGAAGGTCTTGGCATGCAGGCTGGAGGCGGAAGAACCGGCAAGGCCGAGCCGGCCATGACCGCCCGGCACGCCGGTTTCGCGCCGCAGTTCGAACAGGCCGATGCCGGCCTTGAGCAGTTCCTTGCGGTATTTCACATAACCGGCATGAACCGCTGACACATCCGTGGCTTCCAGCGAATTGGTGAGAACGGACACAGTCACACCCTGCCCCGCCCAGTCCGACAGCGCGGCCGCACCGATCCTGCCCGGAATGAAATAGGGGGAAACGAGGTTGACGCTTGTGGCCGGCTCGCCGATGCCTTCGAACAGGCGGGCGATCAGCAGGCGGTTTTCCGGCACCGGCCCCTGCCCCTTTGCCGGATCGTCGGAATAGAGCTGCGCCTTGCGCCAGCGGAAAATGTCCTCGCCGCGCGCCACCCGCCCGATCAGCTTGCTCTGGCGCAGGGCCGACCGGTAGTCGGCAAAGGCCTGCGCCCGGTCCTGCTCGGCGGCGTCGCGCAGCAGGCCATCGGTGGAACCGGATTGGCCGGCAAGAACGGTCCGGGCGGGAATGGCGGACCGGCTTGCCCAGTAGGCGTCGAAGTCGTCGGCCACGGCCGGAACCGCATCGCCGACCGCCAGGACATCGAGATCGATGAACAGGCTGTCGCCGGCGGCAAAGTATTCATCGCCGACATTGCGGCCGCCGACGATGGTGGCCAGGCCGTCGACGGTCAGCGACTTGTTGTGCATGCGCCGGTTCAGGCGGAAGAAATCGAAGGCATAATTCAGCAGCCGCGGCCGGCGCAGCATGAAGGGGTTGAAGATCCGCACTTCCATGTTCGGATGGCGGGCGAATGCGGCCATCTCGGCATCGAAACCGGGCGTGCCGTTGTCATCGACCAGCAGGCGCACTTTCACGCCGCGTTCGGCCGCTGCCAGCAATTCGCGCATCAGGACGATGCCCGTCATGTCGCGGTGCCAGATGTAGTAGCGCGCATCGATGGAGGTCGTGGCCGCGCGCACGAGGGCCATGCGGGCGATGAAGGCGTCGATGCCCTCCGACAAGGGCAGGATGCCGGTCAGGCCGGGATTGGCCTCAAGCAGCGGTTTCAGCCCTTCGGCCAGCAGGCCGTGACCGGCCGGCGGCAAGGCGGTGGACGACTGACCGGCCGCAGCAGGCGGCGGAAAGGCGAGCCGCAACGCGCCGAGACCGGCGGCGATCAGGACAATGGCGAGGAAAATGCCGGCCATCAGCAACCTCATCGCGCCACCGCCCGGTCAGGCGACGGCGCATTGCCATCGGCCGAGAGCAGGACGGAGAGGCCGCCAGCACGATGGACAGGATGGCGGTCAGTGGTACGGCCAGGATGGCGCCGGGCACGCCCCACAGCGCGGCCCAGACGGTCAGGGCGACCATGACGACGAAGGGGCTGAGATTGACCGACTGGCCGATCATGCGCGGCTCCACCACATAGCCGACGGCCATCTGCGCCGCGGTCAGCGCGACGGCGGCCATGGCGGTCTGCGCCAGGGAGCCGAACTGCGCAAGGCTGAGCAGGACCGGGAAGGCCACGCCGACAATCGAGCCGATATAGGGTATGTAATTCATCAACCCGATCAGGATGGCCCAGAAGGCTGCAAAATCAATACCTATGGCCACCATGATGAGATAGGACACGATGCCGAGGACGACATTGATCAGCGTCTTGACGGCCAGGTAATCGGTAATCGACCGGTTGATCGAGGCAATGACGTCGTGGGCGCGGCGCGCGCGCTCCGCATCGCCGGCAACGCTGGTCAGCTTGGCGGCGAACTGGCCGCGTTCGGCCATCAGGAAAACAACGTAGAAGACGATGAGGATGAGCTGGCCGCCCATGGCGGTCACCTGCCCCAGTGTTCCGGTGATGAAGGCCTGCAGGCTGACGCGGCCTGCAAGCCAGGTGCGCAGGGTTTCCCAGGTCGGCGTCTGCTCGAAACCGGCCCACCGGCCAAGCTGGCCTGCCAGGCTGACGAGATTCTGCTGATAGGTGGGCGCCACGCGGATCAGGCTGTCCACCGTCGAGCCGACAATGGCGGCAAACAGCAGCAGCACGGCGGCGAAGGCGGCCGCGACCGCCAGATTGCGCAGCCAGCGCGGCGCCAGCTTGAGCACCGGCACGCGGTTCATGAATTCCGCCGCGCCGGTCAGGATATAGGCGCTCAGAATGGCCGCGAAGATGGGCCAGAGCACGGCCGAGCCGATCCACAACAGCCAGCCCGTCAGGCAGACGACCAGAAGGATGAACGCGAGATTGCGGGCGCTATCGGCCACCGACACCATCTTCTGCCGCCCCTTCCCGAACCACGCTGCGATACAGGTGGTTCATCCTTCCTGGCACGGTCCGCGCATGTCAACCGGTTTGACAACGGGACTTGTGCCAATGATGGACAGACGCCGGTTTTTCTCCGCTTTTGTGCCCGCCGCAGCCGCGGCGGCCGTGCCAATTCCGGCCAGCGCGCGGAGCCTGTTCGAGAATGCTGCCATGCGCGGCTCCATACCGGCAAGCGAAATGGGCGTGCGGCCCGGCGCGCTCGATGACCAGTCGCGCGTCTTCCAGCGCATGCTGGACGAGGCGGCGCGGCGCGACCAGCCGGTTTTCCTGCCGCCGGGCGACTATGCCGTTTCCAACCTGACCTTGCCGGACCGGCTGCGGCTTTCCGGTGTGCCGGGGGCCACGCGCATCGTCTATACCGGCAATGGTCACCTGTTCGCCGGCGAGGACTGCGCGTCTCTCTCGCTGACGGGCCTCACCATCGACGGACAGAACCGCTGGCTGTCGGACCAGACGCAGGGGCTGATCGACCTCAGGCGCGTGGCCAGCGTCACCATTGACGGTTGCGAGATCACCGGTGCGGGCAAGAGCGCCATCGTCATGGAACGCTGTGGCGGGCGCATCGAGCGCAGCACCCTTTCCGGCGCGCAGGATCATGCGCTTTACGCGGTGGAGTCGGCCGGCCTCACCGTCACCGGCAACACGGTGGAGGATTGCGGCAATGGCGGGCTGCTCATCCATCGCTGGCAGGCCGCCCATGACGGGTCGTTCGTCACGAACAACCGGATTGCGCGCATCGGCGCGCGCAAGGGTGGCACCGGGCAATATGGCAATGGCATCAACCTGTTTCGCGCCGGCGGCGTGACAATCGCCAATAACAGCGTGTCGGACTGCGCCTTTTCCGCCATCCGCGCCAATTCGGCGTCCAACATGATCGCCCAGGGGAATACCTGCCTGCGCTCGGGCGAGACCGCGCTCTACACGGAATTCGCCTTCGAGGGCGCGGTGATCGCCGGCAATATCGTGGATGGTGCGGCCAACGGCATCTCGGCGGTCAATTTC
The DNA here is from genome assembly GCF_041397485.1 of Zhengella sp. Taxonomy (NCBI): domain Bacteria; kingdom Pseudomonadati; phylum Pseudomonadota; class Alphaproteobacteria; order Hyphomicrobiales; family Notoacmeibacteraceae; genus Zhengella; species Zhengella sp. The sequence goes on from NZ_JAWKWO010000001.1 coordinate 629,534, forward strand.
AACGAGGGCGGGCGGCTGGCCGTGATCCAGGGCAACCTGGTACGCAACCTTTCCACGCAAGGCCCCTACCCGGCCGATGCGCCCGGCTTCGGCGTCGCCATCACGGCGGAGGCGGACACGTCCGTTTCCGGCAACACGGTGGAAGGCGCGCCTCGCTACGGGCTGCATCTGGGCTGGGGTGCCTTTCTGCGCAATGTGGTGGCCAGCGGCAATGTCATCCGCGCCTGCGGCACCGGCATCGCCGTCAGCGTGGCCGAGGGCGCGGGCCGGGCCGTGATTTCCGGGAACATGATCGCGGACACGCCAAACGGCGCCATCGTCGGTTATCGCTGGAGCGAGGCGGTCACCGGCGACCTGGCCATCCGGGGGGCGGCCGGCTGGCCGCATCTCACCGTGGAGCGCAACGCGACCGGGTGAGGCGCTTCATGCGGCGATCACGCCAGCGGCGCGGCGGGGCGGATTTCGCCCACCGTTTCGCCGTTGCGGTTGAGCACGGGGCGGCGGGCGAAGGTTTCCAGACAGGCGGCGAGATCATCGTCGCGCCCGGCCGCGGCGTAAGCCAGCACGGCGGCGACCATGGTCTCGGCGGCGCGCTCGGCGCCATCGTCGGCCTTCAGCGCAATGCCAAGGCCCAGGTCCGGAAGGGCAGCGCAGAACACGCCTTCCGCGCCGATCTTCAGAAAAACCCTGCCGGGCGCGGCCTGCATGACGCGGGTGTCGAAACGATCCGTGCCGGCCATGAACCAGGGATCGGCCATGCAGGCGGCAAGGAGGCGGCGCGCGGCGGCGGCGCGGACAGGTTCGAGCCCCTGCCCCGTCGCCATGCGGGCGAAGCCTTCGGCCAGCGCCGTCAGCGGCACGGCATAGGTGGGGATGGCGCAGCCGTCGGTGGCCGCATTGCCGGCGTCATGGGCCGCACCGGTGACGGCGGTCATGGTCTCGGCGATGAGGCGCTGCTCGGCGTGGCCGGGCGTGACATAGCCACTTGTTCCGAAGTCGAGGTGGCGGCAGGTACACAGGAAGCCCGCGTGCTTGCCGGAGCAATTGTTGTGCAACTGGCCCGGCCGGTCCATGGCGCGGGCCTGTTCGATCAGCACGGCGGGGTCCGCCGCCCAGTGGCTGCCGCATTCCAGATCGGCCTCGGACAGGCCGGCGCTGGCCAGCATGGCGGCGGCGCGCTCCACGTGGCCCGGTTCGCCGGAATGGGAGGCGCAGGCCAGCGCCAGGTCGGCCTCGCCGAAGCCGAACGCGTCGGCCGCGCCGCTTTCGACGAGGGGCAAGGCCTGTATGGCCTTGACGGCGGAGCGCGGAAAGACCGGGCGTTCGATATCGCCGCTGGCCGCAACCATCTGGCCGCCGGCGTCGATGATCACGAAGGCGCCGCGATGCCGGCTTTCCACCCGGTTGCCGCGCGTCACTTCAACCAGCACGGGATTGTCCATGTTTTGACCTCATTTTCCATTCCAGATACCGTTCAAACGGCCATTGCCGGTCAGGATGCCATACGGACCCGAGCGCATGCGATTTTTCAAGCGGCTTTCCATCCTCTTCACCGTCTTCTTCCTGCTTCCCTCGCTGGCCTCTGCCGCGTGGTGGATGTCGGTGGAGCGGCCCGGCTCATGGCGGCAGGCCGACTGGACATCGTCCGGTGTGCTGCCACCCGCCGCAACGCTTGACGAACCGGTCATCCATGTCATGGCGGCGCGCACGGGCGGCCTCAAGGGCGCGCTTTCGGTGCATAGCTGGATCGTCACGTTCGATCCGGCGGAAGGCCGCTACAACCGCTATGACAAGGTGGGCTGGGGGCAGCCGGTACGCCGCAATGCCTATGCCGCCGATGCCCGCTGGTATTCCAACACGCCGTTTTTCGTGAAGACCGTGCGCGGCGCGGACGCGGCGCGGCTGATCCCCAGGATCGAAGCGGCGATCGCCGCCTATCCCTACAATCACCGCGGCGGCTACACGATCTGGCCGGGGCCGAATTCCAATTCCTTCGTCGCCCATGTGCTGCGCGCGGTGCCCGAACTCGACGCCGTGCTGCCGCCGCACGCGGTGGGGCGGGACTGGCGGCCGGGCCTGTTCGCCTTCGACATCGCCCCCGACGGCGCGGACATGCATTTCTCGCTCGGCGGGCTGATGGGATTTGCCGCCGGCCTGCGCTCGGGCCTCGAAGTGCACATGTTCGGCCTCGTCGCCGGCTTCGACCTGCGGCGCCCTGCCCTGAAAATTCCCGGCATTGGCCGGGTGGGGATGTCAGGCGATCAAGCCCTGTCCTCCAGGATGCCGGCGGACAGGAAGCCGCCATCGACGGCCAGCGTGTGACCGGTGATGAAGCTCGCCTCCTCGGAGACGAGGAAGGCCACGGCGGCCGCGATCTCGTCGGGATCGCCATAGCGGGCCAGCGGCAGGCGCGGCAGCCACTGGCTCCGGTCGGCGGCTGTGTGCAGGCGCGAAACCATGGGCGTTTCCACCGGGCCGGGGGCGATGCAGTTCACCCGCACGCGCGCCGTGCCCAGTTCGCCGGCCATGACCTCGGTCATCATCTTCACGCCGGCCTTGGACGCGCCATAGGCCACGCGGCCCTTGTTGGCGCGCAGGCCGGAGACCGACGAGATGTTGACGATGGCCAGATCATCGCCCATCCGCTCCACCGCCGCCTTGGAGGCGATGAAGGAACCCACCAGGTTGACGTCGAGGATCTGGCGGAACAGTTCGGCCGAGGTTTCCATGGCCGGCAGGTCACGGGCAATGCCCGCGCTGTTGACGAGGGCGGAGAGCGGTCCCAGCGTGTCGGCGATGCGGTCGAAAACCTCGCCCACCTCGTCCTCGTCGGTGATGTCGCAGGCGATGAACAGCGCGTCCTCGCCCTCCAGTTCCGCCTCGGCTTCCGCCAGCGCGGCGCGGTTGGCGTCAACGATTCCCAGCGACCAGCCATCGCCCAGCAGGCGCTCGACAACGGCGAGGCCGATGCCGGAAGCGCCGCCGGTGACGACGGCGACCCGGTTCACTTGATGCGCTCCAGGATGGACACGTAATTGGCCACCGCGGCGCCACCCATGTTGAAGATGCCGCCCAGCGTGGCATTCTCCACCTGAAAGCCGTCCGCCTCGCCCATCAACTGCATCGCGGTGAGCGCATGCATGGAGACGCCGGTGGCGCCGATCGGATGGCCCTTGGCCTTCAGCCCGCCCGACGGATTGACAGGCAGGCGCCCCCCCTTCTCCGTCTGGCCCTCCAGCGCCACCTTCGCGCCCTCGCCCGGCCTTGCCAGTCCCATCGCCTCATATTCGATCAGTTCGGCGATGGTGAAGCAGTCGTGGGTTTCGACGAAGGACAGGTCTTCAAGGCCGACACGGGCCTGTTTCATGGCCTGCGCCCAGGCATGGGTGCAGCCCTCGAACAGCAGGATGTCGCGCTTCGACATGGGCAGGAAATCCTGCACATGGGCATTGCCGCGAATGGCGACGGCCCGTTTCATGGACAGCGCCGTTTCCACATCGGTCAGCACGATGGCGGCGGCGCCATCGGAGACAAGCGAGCAGTCGGTGCGCTTCAGAGGCCCGGCGACGAAGGGGTTCTTCTCGCTTTCCGTGCGGCAGAATTCGAAGCCGAAATCCTTGCGCATCTGGGCATAGGGATTGCCGACACCATTGCGGTGGTTCTTGGCGGCGATGGAGGCCAGCGCGTCGGACTGGTCGCCATGGCGCTGGAAATAGGCATGGGCGATCTTGCCGAAGACACCGGCGAAGCCGGCCGGCGTATCGCCATCCTCGGGCAGGTAGGAGGCGCGCAGCAGGTTCTTGCCGATCTCCGGCCCCGGCGTCGTGGTCATCTGCTCGGCGCCGACGACGAGGACCACGCGGCCGGCCTTGCTCTCGATGGCGCGGATGCCCTGGCGCACGGCGGCCGAACCGGTGGCACAGGCATTTTCGACGCGCGTTGCCGGCTTGAAGCGGAAGCCGTCATCGGCCTGCAGGACCAGCGACGCGGTGAAATCCTGCTGCGAGAAGCCGGCATTGAAATGGCCGAGCACGATCTCGTCCACGTCACCGGCCTCAAGGCCGGCATGGTCCAGCGCCTCGCGCGCGACCTTCACGATCATGTCTTCCAGCGTGATGTCGGAATGCTTGCCGAAGGGCAGGTGCGCCCAGCCCACGATGCATGCGGTCATATCGTCTCTCCCGGTTGTCCGGGCCGGGCAGGCCGGCCCCGTCATGGGCGACAATCTGGACCGGCTTTCGATGAACGTAAAGCCTTCGGGCATGCGTAAGCTGCTGTGCATGAATGCGCCAGCACGCCCGCAGGCGGAATTGACAGGAGCCGGCGCGCCATGGCAAATTCCGGCCACATTGAATGACTATTCAATAAAAATTCCACCACCCCCGACCGGAGTGCAAGCCCGTGCCCGCGAAGCCGAACATCCTCGTCATCATGGTCGACCAGTTGAACGGAACCTTGTTTCCCGATGGCCCGGCGGACTGGCTGCATGCACCGAACCTGAAACGGCTGGCCGCGCGCTCCACACGGTTTCGCAATGCCTATACGGCCTCGCCGCTTTGTGCGCCGGGCCGTGCCTCCTTCATGTCGGGCCAATTGCCGCGGCGCACGCGCGTCTATGACAATGCCGCGGAGTTCGCCTCGGACATTCCCACCTATGCGCACCACCTGCGCGCGGCGGGCTATTACACCTGCCTGTCGGGCAAGATGCATTTCGTCGGGCCGGACCAGTTGCACGGATTCGAGGAAAGGCTGACGACCGACATCTACCCGGCCGATTTCGGCTGGACGCCAGACTATCGCAAGCCGGGCGAGCGCATCGACTGGTGGTATCACAATCTCGGCTCGGTCACCGGCGCGGGCGTGGCCGAAATCTCCAACCAGATGGAATATGACGACGAGGTCTGCTTTCACGGCGCGCAGAAGCTCTACCAGCTTGCCCGCGAGAATGACGATGCCGACCGGCGGCCATGGTGCGTCACCGTTTCCTTCACCCATCCGCACGACCCCTATGTGGCGCGGCGCAAATACTGGGACCTTTATGCCGATTGCGATCACCTGGAACCATCCGTTCCCGCGATCCCCTTCGAAGAACAGGACCCGCATTCGCAACGGCTCTACAAGGCCAATGACTACACGAATTTCGATATTTCGGACGAGGACATCCGCCGATCGCGCCAGGCCTATTTCGCCAACATTTCCTATCTCGACGACAAGGTGGGCGAATTGCTGGCCGTGCTGGAGGCCACGCGCATGGCCGATGACACGGTGATCGTGTTCTGCTCCGACCATGGCGACATGCTGGGCGAGCGCGGCCTGTGGTTCAAGATGAATTTCTACGAAGGCTCGGCGCGCGTGCCGGTGATGATCGCGGTGCCGGGCCGGCCTGGCCGCCTCGTCACCGATCCGGTCTCGACCATGGACATCCTGCCGACGCTGGCCGATCTGGCCGGCATCGACCTGGAGGGCATCATGCCCTGGACAGACGGGGAAAGCCTGGTTGCGCAGATGGAGGGCCATGCCCGCAAGGAACCCGTGCTGATCGAGTATGCGGCGGAAGGTTCCCAGGCGCCGCTGGTCTGCATCCGCGAAGGCCACCTGAAATTCGTCCACTGCGAACTGGACCCGCCGCAACTCTTCAACCTGGCGGACGATCCGCTGGAACTGGAAAACCTGGCACCCGATCCGGGCCACGAGGAGGTCGTGCAGGCCTTCATGACGCGGGTGCGCGCGACATGGGACATGGCGGCCTATGACGCGGAGGTACGCCAGAGCCAGGCGCGGCGCTGGGTGGTCTATCCGGCGCTACGCAACGGGGCCTATTTCCCGTGGGATTTCCAGCCGCTGCAGAAGGCATCGGAACGCTACATGCGCAACCACATGGATCTGAACGTGCTTGAGGAGAACAAGCGCTATCCGAGGGGCGAGTGACATGACATCCGGCAAGCATTTCGACGATGCGGCACAGCTTGCCGCCGACTATGTGATCGTCGGGTCGGGCTCGGCCGGTTCCGCCATGGCGTACCGGCTGTCGGAGGACGGGAAGCACTCGGTGATCGTCGTCGAACATGGCGGCACGGATGCCGGCCCGTTCATCCAGATGCCCGCTGCGCTTTCCTATCCCATGAACATGAAGCTCTATGACTGGGGCATGAAAAGCGAGCCGGAGCCGCATCTGGGCGGGCGCCAGCTCGTCACGCCACGCGGCAAGGTGATCGGCGGTTCCTCTTCCATCAATGGCATGGTCTATGTGCGCGGCCATGCCCGCGACTTCGACCATTGGGCGGAAAGCGGCGCGCATGGATGGTCCCATGCCGATGTGCTGCCCTATTTCCTGCGCATGGAGAACGCCGATTCCGGCGAGGCCGACTGGCGCGGCAAGGACGGGCCGCTGCATGTGCGCCGGGCGCGCATGGACAATCCCCTCTACGGCGCTTTCATCGAAGCGGGCCGGCAGGCCGGTTTCGAAGTGACCGGCGATTACAACGGGCAGAAGCAGGAAGGCTTTGCGGCCTTCGAGCAGACCATTCACAAGGGCGAGCGCTTCTCGGCCGCCAAGGCCTATCTGCGCCCTGCCCTCGGGCGGCCCAACGTTCATCTCGTCAGGGGCCTTGCGCGGCGCGTCGTGATCGAGAACCAGCGGGCCAGCGGCATCGAGATCGAGGCGGGCGGGCACGCTCGAACCATTCATGCAAGACGTGAAGTGATCCTGGCGGCCTCGGCCATCAATTCGCCCAAGCTGCTCATGCTGTCGGGCATCGGCCCGGCAGCACATCTGCGCGATCTCGGCATCGATGTGGTGGCTGACCGGCCAGGCGTCGGCGCCAACCTCCAGGACCACCTGGAACTCTACATCCAGCAGGAATGCACGCAGCCGATCACGTTGAATGCCAAGCTCGGCCTCATCTCCAAGGCGATGATCGGGGCGGAATGGCTGTTCCTCAAGCGCGGCGACGGGGCCACCAACCACTTCGAGGCCTGCGGATTCGTGCGGTCGGCGGCCGGTGTCGACTATCCCGACATCCAGTTCCATTTTCTGGCCGGGGCCATCCGCTATGACGGCAAGGCGGCGGCAAAAGGCCACGGTTTCCAGGCCCATGTCGGGCCGATGCGCTCGAAATCGCGGGGATCGGTCACCCTTCGCTCGGCCGATCCATCCGACAACCCGGTCATCCGCTTCAACTACATGAGCCATCCCGACGACTGGAGCGAGTTCCGCCATTGCATCCGGTTGACGCGCGAGATTTTCGGGCAGGCAGCGATGGCGCCGTTTCGCGGCCGCGAGATTTCGCCGGGCGACCATGTCCAGAGCGACGAGGCGCTGGATTCCTTCATCCGAGACCATGCCGAAAGCGCCTATCACCCGTGCGGCACCTGCCGCATGGGTGCGGCCAGCGATCCCATGTCGGTTGTCGACCCGGAAAACCGCGTCATCGGCGTGGAGGGCCTTCGTGTGGCCGACAGCTCCATCTTCCCGCGCATCACCAACGGCAACCTGAATGCGCCGTCGATCATGGTGGGCGAAAAGGCGTCCGACCACATCCTCGGCCGCCAGCCCCTGCCCGCCTCCAACCTGGAGCCGTGGATCAATCCGCGCTGGCAGGTCAGCGACCGATAGCCGAGAGACCGATCCACCATGCGCGCGCAACCTTCCGCTTCCCATTTCATTGACGGCAAGCCGTTCGAGGACACATCCGGCCCAATTCTCGAAAGCCGCCATCCGGCGAGCGGCGAAGTCATTGCACGGCTGCATGGCGCGACCGATGCTGTGATCGAGGCTGCGGCGGAGAGCGCGGCGCGCGCTCAGGCCGCGTGGGCCGCGCGGCCGCCGGAGGAACGCGGCGCGGTGCTTCGCAGGACCGCCGCGATCCTGACGGAACGCAACCGCGCGCTTTCGGAACTGGAGACGCTCGACACCGGCAAGCCGCTTCAGGAGACGCTGGTGGCCGATGCCGCCTCGGGGGCCGAATGCCTCGACTACATGGGGCGCGTGGTGGCCGGGTATGCCGGGCGGCACATCGACCTTGGCGGACCCCATGCCTATACCCGGCCCGAGCCCTTCGGCGTCACGCTTGGCATCGGGGCGTGGAACTACCCGATCCAGATCGCCTGCTGGAAATCGGCGCCGGCGCTGGCCATGGGCAATGCGATGATCTTCAAGCCGTCGGAGGTCACGCCATTGTCGGCGCTGAAACTGGCGGAAATCTATGTCGAGGCCGGGCTGCCGGCCGGCCTTTTCAACGTGGTCCAGGGCTTCGGCGACGTGGCGGCGAGGCTGGTCGAACATCCGGTGATCGCGAAGGTTTCATTGACCGGCTCGGTGCCGACCGGCAAGAAAGTGCTCGCCAAGGCCGGCAGCCTGATGAAACCGGCGACGATGGAGCTGGGCGGAAAGTCGCCGCTGATCGTGTTCGAGGATGCCGATCTGGAAAGCGCCATCGGAGGCGCCATGCTGGGCAACTTCTATTCCTCAGGCCAGGTCTGCTCCAATGGCACACGCGTTTTCGTACATGAAGCCATCCATGACCGGTTCGTCGAGCGGCTCGTCGAACGCACGCGCGCCATCCGCATCGGCGACCCGATGGACGAGGCGACGCAGATGGGGCCGCTGGTCTCGGCGGCGCAGCTTGCAAAGGTGACCGGCTATATCGAGGCCGGCAAGGCGGAAGGCGCGAATCTGGCCTGCGGCGGCGACCGTCCACATCTCCAAGGGCTGGAAGCCGGGCATTACGTGGAGCCAACGGTTTTCACCGGCGTCACCGATTCCATGACCATCGCGCGTGAGGAGATCTTCGGGCCGGTGATGGCCGTACTGTCTTTCCGCGACGAGGAGGAGGTGATCGCGCGCGCCAATGCCACGCCGTTCGGGCTGGCTGCCGGCGTGTTCTCGGCGGATATGGAGCGGGCCAGGCGCGTCGTCCACCGCCTTCAGGCCGGCACCTGCTGGATCAACGCCTACAACCTGACACCCGCCGACATGCCGTTCGGCGGCGTCAAGCAGTCCGGCATGGGCCGGGAAAACGGCCTTGAGGCGCTGGCTGCCTGGAGCCAGATCAAGAGTGTCTACGTGGCAGACGGGCCGGTGGACAGCCCCTACTGAGCGTCTATCCGGCCCTGGGCTGGACTTCGAGGTAACGCGTCAGCGCGCAGACGAGGTGATAGAAGATCGAGGCCGGCACGTCCGCCGCGCGGGCTGCGCCCTTTTCGTCGATCAGGTCGATCCACAGGCCACGCGGCGCCGGATCGACATGCCAGCGGAACAGGCGGGCGACCCGCGATTCGATTTCCGGCTTCATGTCCGGTCCGCCGCCTTCGCTGTCAAGCGCGATGGCCGCCTTGATCGCCTCGGTCTGCGGCCAGGAACGGGACAGTTGATCGAGCGGAACCCCGGAGCGCGAGACGGCATTGTAGGCCAGGCCCGTGGCCCTGTTCAGCCCGTGCGCGACGGCGGACGCATAGAGCTTGCGCGCATAGGGCACGAGATCGGTCTGGCCGGTCGCTTCGGCGAAATCGGTCAGCAGTGACGCCCATTCGAAGTGGTGGCCAGGCTCCGTCCATGCCCCGCGCTCGCCGGGCTCCGGCTTCCAGCCGCCGTCGAAGAATTCGCCCAGAGTCCATGTCTCGGCATCAAAAAGCACGTGGCGGAACAGGTCGACGATACGTGCCGCGCGGCGCAGATAGGTCCGTTCCCCGGTGGCGTGGTACCAGGCAAGGAATGCCTCGAGCAGATGCATGTGCGGGTTGGACCGGCGCAGGTTCTCGCCATCGGAGGTTTCCAGGTAGCCGCGCAGGTTTGCGTCTTCGAGATGCTCGTCGAGGAAGTCGAAGGTCTCGCGCCCCAGTGTCAGCGCATCGGCATGGCCGGCAGCGTGGGCATGTGCCAGCGCCAGAAGCACGAAGGCATGGTCATAGGTATCCTCGACCGGATCGAGTACCGATCCGTCCGGGTTGAAGGCACGGATCCAGCCGCCGCGCCGCGTTCGGCCCCTGGTGGCCATGAAATCGATGCCATGGGCGATGAGTTCGTCGGCCGGACCTTGCCAGCCGTGGGCCTTGGCCACGGAAAACGCGTAGACCTGGCGCGCCATGGTGCGCATGCGCTTGGGCTTCAGGCGCGGCTGGCCGTCAAAGCCCAGTGTCTCGTGAAACCCGCCATGGACGCGGTCCACGCCGGCGGTCGACCAGAGCGGCAGCGTCTCCTCGAACAGCCAGTGACGCACCCGGCTGACAAAGGCGCCCGCCTCGATCACGCCATCGTGGCTGGGCGTGTAGCGGGTTTCCAGCCGGCCGCTTTTCTCAAGCTGTTGCACCACTTTCTTGACGTTCTGGCTTTCACTGACGGGCGCCACGAAAGTCGCGTCGGCAGTCGCCACCACGGCGACGTCCTTCAGGCCGATGACGGAGAGAAGGCGGCCTGAAGAGCGCAGGTAGCAATGCTGGCAATCGATGGCGACAACATCGCCGACGATCACGTTCCCGTCTTCATCGGCATCCGCCACATCGAGCAGGGATTGCCATGACCCCAGGTCGTTCCAGCGAAAACGGGCCTCGACCATGGCAATGCCATCGAGCTTTTCCATGATCGCGTAATCGATGGAATCGGAGCGGACGGCGAGATAATCGTCCTCGTGCAGGAAGGTTCCGCCCACTTCGTCGCGGGCGTTGGCGAGCGCCGTTGCCACGGCGGACCAGATGCCCGGTTCCAGGGCTTCGAATGCATCGCGCATGGCGGAGGCGCGGAACAGGAAAATGCCGGCATTCCAGTAGAAATTGCCGTCGGCAAGATAGGCCTCGGCGGTGGCATGGTCCGGCTTCTCGACGAAACGGGCGACGTCGCGCACCGGTGCGCCCGTGTCAGCTCCGGCCTCGATATAGCCGTAGCCGGTCTCCGGATGGGTGGGACGGACGCCAAAGACCACGACGCGCCCTGCCCGGGCCGCCTCCACGCCATCCTCCACCGTAGCCCAGAAATCGGCATCGGTGGCAATCACGTGGTCGGAAGGCACCACGAGGACGAGGTCGTCGCCGAAATCGCGCAATGTCACCTGCGCGGCCAGGGCCACGGCGGCGGCGGTGTTGCGGCCCATGGGCTCGTAGAGCGCGCGTCCGCCCCTGAGATCCTGGCCCGCCAGTTCCGCATTGACCCGCCCGGCATGGCGCTCGGTGGCAATGATGCAGACGGGGCCGGCGCCTGCGGTGCGCGCAGCCATGCGCCGGACCGTCTGATGGATCATGGATCCACCGCCGGACAGGTCGTGGAACTGCTTCGGATTGTCCTCCCGCGACAGGGGCCAGAGCCGCGACCCGATGCCACCGCTCATGACAAAGCTGACAATACGCGCACTCATGCTGGTCTTCCCCCGGCCTGCTGCTTCAGATCGACTGGTTATAGGCGCCGACTTCCGGATTTTCACGCAGGATTGCATCAACGGCGTGGAACACGGCGCGCTTGCGCTCCTCCGACACCGGGCTTTCCACCACGACAACGAGTTCGGGCTTGTTGGACGACGCGCGCACGAGGCCCCAGCTTCCATCCGACAGGCCCACGCGGATGCCATTGACCGTCACGAGGCTCTCGATCCGCTCGCCCGCCAGGGTCTCCCCGTTGCGTTTCATCCCGGCAAAGCGGGCCACGACCCTCTCCACCACGTCATATTTCTCCTCGTCGGCGCAATGGGGTGACATGGTGGGGGAACCGAAAGTCAGCGGCAGATCGCGGTAAAGGTCGGCCATCGACTTGCCGGGATTGCGCTCCAGCATGCGGCAGATGGCGGTGGCCGTGACGAGGCCGTCGTCATATCCGCGGCCATGGGGCGCATTGAAGAAGAAGTGGCCGGACTTCTCGAACCCGGCGACCGCGCCCAGTTCGCTCACCCGCCGCTTGATGTAGGAATGGCCGGTTTTCCAGTAATCGGTTTTCGCGCCATTGGCCGCCAGCACCGGGTCGGTCCTGTAAAGACCGGTCGATTTCACATCGACGACGAATTGCGCGCCAGGCCGCTCCGCCGACATGTCGCGCGCCAGCATGACGCCGACCTTGTCGGAAAAGATCTCGTTGCCCTCGTTGTCGACCACCCCGCAGCGGTCACCGTCGCCATCGAAACCAAGGCCGATATCGGCCTTGTGCGCCAGAACCGCGTCGCGGATGGCATGCAGCATTTCCATGTCTTCCGGGTTGGGGTTGTAGCGCGGGAAGGTGTAATCGAGGTCGCAATCCAGCGGAATGACCTCGCAGCCAATGCGCTCCAGAAGGTCAGGCGCAAAGGCGCCCGCGGTTCCGTTTCCGCAAGCGGCGACGACCTTGAGACGCCGCTTGAGTTGCAGGCCGCCGGCCAGATCGGCAAGGTAGCGTTCGCGCATGCCGGTCACCGTTTCGTAGGCTCCGCCACCGGGCAGGTCGAAATCGCCGTTGAGCACGATATCGCGCAACTGCGCCATCTCATCGGGGCCGAAGGTCAGCGGGCGCTGGCAACCCATCTTCACGCCGGTCCAGCCATTGTCGTTGTGCGAGGCGGTGACCATGGCCACGGAGGCGGCATCGAGCGCGAACTGGGCGAAATAAGCCATGGGCGAAAGCGCCAGGCCGATATCCTTCACGCGGGCGCCGGCGGCCATGAGCCCCTGGGCAAGCGCCAGCTTGATCGACAGCGAGTAGGAGCGGAAATCATGCCCGGTGACGATGTCCGGCCCCGCACCGCGCCGGCGGATCAGCGTACCAAGGCCCATGCCCAGCGCCTGCACGCCAAGCAGGTTCAGTTCCGGCGGCTTCTGTGCGCCCGGATGGCCGAACCACCACCGCGCGTCATATTCGCGAAATCCGGTCGGCTTGATGAGCGGGACGGTCTCGAAAGCCAAGGTATTCGGTCTGGCATCGGCGACAGGCTTGTGCATGAACGCTTCCAAAAACTGACGGTCTGTTCTGCCCTTCTACAGGCCATTGCCTTATGGCCGATTAAGCCGGAAGAAAACACCCTTTAAAACGCCGCCGGGACACAGACCGGTCAACAAGGCCGGCGCATCCGAATTTTGCGCATTTTTTCTCTTCCGGCGCTTGCAGGACGCCAACCCTGCCGCTATAGAACCGCCGACTGGTTCACGGAGTGTAGCGCAGCCTGGTAGCGCACCTCGTTCGGGACGAGGGGGTCGCAGGTTCAAATCCTGCCACTCCGACCAGCCAGATCAAGGACTTCGGGTCCTTTCCCCGATCTTTCTGCCCGAGATTCCCCGCTTTCTCCGTCACTCGCCCTGTCCGCGCCTGCGTTTTCTGCCGGTGCGTCTCCCGCATGGCATCTGCCGCCGACCGTGCAGGGCAAACCGGGACCTGCGAACGCGCCAGCGGGGAACAAAAACCGTGACGGGACTGTTGGATGCACAGTCCGTCACGGCGATACGCACCGCCCACCCAGGCGGAAGCGAGCGGTGGCGGGAACAGGCTTCAAGGCCCTGCAATCCGCCACAGCGGCAACCGGTGCTGCACCAGACATGCGAAACGATGTGGCAAATGACGGAAACATGCGTCTTGCATCGCGCGTCATCGCCAAACCTGCAATGGAGTTCCCATGGCCAACAGTTCCAAACCCATCACTGCCGAGCAGCCTGAACCTGGCGAGGACAGCAAGACGCAACCGCGAAAAAAGCCCCACCCGGCGAAACCGATCACCGAGGAGCAGCCGGATACCGATCCCGAAAACGGCGCGCGCAAGGACAGGTGAACCGCCCTCCCCGCAGGGCGACACCCGTTGCATTGGACGGCCAAGGTTCGCCGCTTGACGGAGCCCCGTTCATCGCAACAGTCAAGGGCGGGCGGGCCTTTCGTATCCCAAGCCGGCCTCGGTCAGGATGACATCAAGGGGAATGTCGTGGGGCTGGGGGAAGATGGTGTTCAGCTTCGCGCGTTCATAGCCGATACCGATCGTGACGGGACGGGGCCTCATCGCCGCGAGCGTTCTGTCGAAATACCCACCGCCATAGCCGAGACGGTAGCCGTCACCGGTCCAGCCCACGAGCGGTGCCAGCGTGATCGCGGGAATGACTTGCGCGGCGTCCGGCGGCGGGACCGGGATGCCCCAATCGCCCCGGACCATTTTCGTTTCGGGGGTCCAGCGGCGGAAGGTGAGAGGCGCAGCCCTTGTCTCGACCAGAGGCAGGGCGACAGTCACCCCTTCCTCGTGCAGTTCCTTCATCAGCGGTCGCAGATCCGGTTCGCCCTTGATTGGCCAATAGGCCGAAAAGACAAGGCCCCGAGCGCTTTCCTGGCGGGCATGCAGGATCTGGCGAAGATGTGCGGCCAGCATCTCGCCGACATGCTTGCGTTCGGCCACGGACAGCGCCATTCGCTGATTGCGCAGCCGGGTTCGCTCCGCTTTTCGCCATCGGGCAACGTCTCCGGCCTGCTGCGGATCGACGGTGAGCGGGTCGATATAACCCGGTGCAATCTCCGAGAGCGGCGAGGCATGGCTTGCGCGCAGGGGCGCCTTTCCGGATTTGTCCTTCATGTTGCCTCCCTTGATTTCACCGTGACCGCTCCCCCGACGAGCACCGGCAGCCTCACGCGATCCCGGCGCCTTCAGTCTGGAAATGGCGGGTCAGCTTTTCGCGTCCTCGACGGCCCGGTGCAATGCGCCCGCAATCCGCTCGGCACGTTCGATGACATGGGCAGCACCTTGCGGAGGGCAGACCTCGACGGCTGTCTCGCGGAACAGCGCCAGCCAACGCTCGAAATGGTCCCATTGAATGGGCAATTCGGCATGTGCGGGAACGGGTGCGCCCCGGTAGCGCCCGGTCAACAGCGCAACGGAGGACCAGAACGCCACCATCCTCTCCAGGTGCGGGTCCCAATCGGAAATCCTGTCAGCGAATATGGGCCCGAGAACCGCATCGGCACGGACCCTTCCATAGAAGCGACGCACCAGCCCGGACAGGATTTCCTCGTCCAGTCCTGTCTTCGCCATGATCTCGGCGGTCATCTTCGGGCGGGCGGAAACGATATGCGTGTCGGTGGCGGCCATGGCCGGCTCCCGTGCCTGGGGTTGCATCTCCGTCTATCCGTGTTAATTGGTATTGTAAATACCTATTCAAACGAATGGCGACGTGGATGCGACTGACGTCTTTCACCGATTACGGATTGCGCATGCTGATGCGCATGGCCAGTGCTCCCGAACGGGCATTTTCGACCGGAGAACTGGCCGACGAGTTCAGCCTGTCGCGCCATCACCTGACCAAGATCATGCAGCGGCTCGTTCTTGGCGGCATCGTCGAAACCCGGCGCGGCGGCAGCGGCGGGGCAATCCTGCGCCGTGCCCCTGCCGATATCCGGCTGGGGGACGTGGTGCGGCTGCTGGAACAGGGCCAGGCGCTTGCCGGCTGCTTTCAGCAGGCCGAAAGCGCCTGCACCATCGAGGGCTGCTGCCGTCTCAAGGCACGGCTGCGGCGTGCCGAAACGGCCTTCATCGACGATCTGAACACATCCACGCTGGCCGATATCGCCCTGCCCGAACCGGCGGCGGCATGATGGGCAAAGGCCCCACCCCGCCACCCCGGCCACGCCGCTTCAGCGCTCTTGCGGAAGACCTGAAACGAAAGGACACCACGATGACAAGCTGGATGCCAACGCTGCGCACGGCCACGCCCGAGGAAGGTTGTGACCTTGCGGTGAAGCTGACCGGGGTCGCGGCCAACACCTATGGGCGGGAGGCAACATGAGCGACGTGGAGCGGGATGGCGACGGCTTCGTGGTCGACGCGGCCGTGCTGGCGTCAGGGTTCAGGCTGCCGGTGCAGGAGATCAGGAGGCTGATGCAGGAAGGCCGGATCACCTCAATTTCCGAAATCGGCGAAGGCGAAGACGAAGGCCGCTGGCGCATCACCTTCTACCATGGAGACCTGGCCTTGCGGCTGGTCCTTAACGCTGACCACAGCATCAGGACAAGAGGCACGTTTCCGGTGCCGAACCGCGCCGGATAAAGGGTCCGTGCCGGCGCGATACGTGCCTTCTGCCGGCGGCGCATCACTTCAGATAATCTTCACTCCTATGTAATTTTTCGAGAACGACCGAAGAGCACGGATTGTGTATCCAACATGGCGTCCGGCCAACCGACGGAGGAGCCCTGCATGGATGCCGACCGCGCGCACCGCGCCTCCAACGTGCCGCTGGCCTTGCGGGCATGGAACATCCGCCGCAAGGCGCTGCTCATGGCGCAAGTCCAGGGCCAGGGCTATGTCGGCCAGGCGCTGGGCATTGCCGACGTCCTGGCGGCCAGTTATTTCCATGCACTGGACTATCGCGCCGAGGATCCTGAATGGGAGGGGCGCGACCGCTTCTACCTATCCATCGGCCACTATGCCATTGCACTCTATGCCGCCTTGATGGAAGCCGGCATCCTGCCGGAGGAGGAACTGGAAACCTATGGCATGGATGACAGCCGCATGCCGATGTCCGGCATGGCGTCATATACGCCGGGCATGGAAATCACCGGCGGTTCGCTCGGGCACGGACTCGGAATTGCCGTGGGCGCGGCAATGGCGCTGAAGCGCAAGAAAAACCCGGCCTTTGTCTACAATCTCATGTCGGACGGCGAATTGGGCGAAGGCTCCACCTGGGAAGCGGCCATGTCGGCCGTGCAGCACGGGCTCGACAACCTGATCTGCCTTGTCGATTTCAACGATCAGCAGGCCGATGGCAAGACCACCGACGCACTGGCCCGCGTGCCGGAGGAAGCCAAGTGGGCGGCGTTCGGCTGGCATGCGCAGCGGGTGGATGGAAACGACCTCGACGCCGTCGTGGCCGCGCTCGACACAGCGCGCGATATCGCCGCGGCGCGGCCACGCGTGATCATTTTCGACACGGCCATGTGCAAGGGGGTCGATTTCCTGGAGACGCGGGAAATCACGCATTTCGTCCGCGTCGAGCCGGATGAATGGGAAAAAGCCCTGGCCGTTCTGGATAGGGGGAAACCGGCATGACGCTTGCCTCGATGGCCCGCAAATACGAGCCGCGCAAGCCGGCGCGCGGTGGCAATGCCGCCACATCGGCGATGATCGCCTCGCTTGCGGCGGAAGGATATGACACGGTGTCCGCGCCTTTCGGCCACGCGCTGGTCGACCTTGCCCGCAAGGACGAACGGATTGTCGGGCTGACCGCCGATCTCGGCAAGTATACCGACCTGCACGTCCTGGCCGAGGCGATGCCGGACCGTTTCTACCAGATGGGCATGGCCGAGCAGATCCTGATGTCGGCGGCGGCAGGCATGGCACGCGAGGGCTTTCTGCCCTTCGCCACGACCTATGCGGTGTTCGCCGCGCGGCGCGCCTACGATTTCATCGCCATGGCGATCGCGGAGGAGAACCTGCCGGTCAAGATCGCCTGCGCCCTGCCCGGCCTGACGACGGGCTATGGCCCGAGCCACCAGGCGACGGAGGATCTGGCGATCTTCCGCGGCTTGCCGAACATGACCATCATCGATCCCTGCGATGCCGACGACATTGCCGGCATGGTGCCGCAGATCGCCGCCCATGACGGACCCGTCTACACCCGCCTGCTGCGCGGCAAGGTGCCTTCGGTGCTGACCCGGCACAAGCCCGATTACCGCTTCCGCCTCGGCAAGGCGCAGATGATCCGCGAGGGGCGCGACGTTCTCGTGATTTCCACGGGCATCATGACCATGCGCGCCCTCGATGCCGCAGTCATGCTGGCGCAAAAGGGCATCGAGGTCGCGGTCCTGCATGTTCCCACGATCAAGCCGCTCGACACGCCGACCATCGTTCGCGAAGCCGCCAGGGGCACGCGGCTGGTGGTCACGGCGGAAAACCACACGGTCAATGGAGGGCTCGGCGAGGCAGTGGCGCGCACGCTGCTCGTCAATGGCGTGACGCCGACCTTCCGCATGATCGGCCTGCCGGACGAATTCCTGGAGGCCGGCGCCCTGCCGACCCTGCACGAGATGTACGGCATTTCGACCGCGAAAGTGGCCGAACGGATCACGGGCTGGCTTTGACCGCCGGCCGACCTTTCTACCAGGCAAACCAGACAGGAGATGATGGCCATGGGCCTGCTTGAAGGAAAACATGCAATCGTGACCGGTGCAGCCAGCCCGCGCGGGCTTGGCAAGGCCACGGCGAGACTGTTCGCCGAGCACGGTGCGAGGGTTGCCATTCTCGACCTCGACGAGGCGGCGGCGAAGGCAGCGGCCGCCGACCTGCCGGGCGAAGGCCATACCGGCCTTGCCTGCGACGTGACCGACAAGCAGGCCTGCGAGAAGGCGGTCGCGGACCTGGAAAGGCTCTGGGGCCGGATCGACGTGCTCGTCAACAATGCCGGCATCACCCAGCCGCTGAAGATCATGGACATCCAGCCGGACAATTATGACGCCGTGCTGGACGTGAACCTGCGCGGCACGCTCTACATGAGCCAGGCCGCCATTCCGGGCATGCGCGAGCGCAAGGCCGGCGCGATCGTCAACCTGTCGTCGGTTTCGGCGCAGCGCGGCGGCGGCATATTCGGCGGGCCGCACTATTCCGCCGCGAAGGCCGGCATCCTTGGCCTGACCAAGGCCATGGCGCGCGAACTGGCGCCGGCCGGCGTGCGCGTCAACGCCATCTGCCCCGGCTTCATCGCCACCGACATCACCGCCGGCAAGCTGACACCGGCAATGAAGGAGCAAATCCTCGAAGGCATTCCCATGGGGCGGGCCGGCGAGGCATCCGACGTGGCGGGTTGCGCGCTTTTCCTGGCCAGCGACCTTTCAGCCTATTGCACCGGCACCGAAGTGGATGTGAACGGTGGTTCGCTGATCCACTGACCCGACCATCCTGAACAAGGGAGCCGGCAGACCCGGCCGGCCCCGGCTTTCAGGCGATGTGGTGATGCATCGAACGGAAGAGCGGCATGCCCCGGTCGTCACAACCATGACAATATGGCCACACCATTCATGCTACCTTGAGGAATGAAAGAAAAGCTGATTTGCCTTTTCGGTGCAACATGCTCTAAGCGGACGGTAAACACCGCCGGGGAAGCCAGACCGCAGCCGGCGGCGTTTGTCATGATCGAGAGCCGGAGTCCATGCCTGCCCTGCCCACCGCCATCCTGCGCTATCTGACCTCGCCCGGCGGAACGGCACTGGCCAGGGGCAATATCGTGTTCGCCGCACTTCTTGCCGGCTTCACACCGCTTGCCGGCAGCGGCGTCTCCGTCGTCGTTGCCGTCACCATGTGCTGGGGCATCCTGCTGCTTGCGGGCAAGCGGCTCGCCTTTCCGGCCCAACGGCAGGCATGGCTGGCAGCCGGGGCATTCGCGCTTTTCTTCATCACGGAAGCCCTTGCCACCGGGCTTTCCGGATTTTCCAGCGACGGGATGCAGGAAATCGCCGAAAACCTGCCATTCCTGGGCGTCCTGCCGCTTTTCGCGCTGATGACCGCCCGGCCCGCGACCCTCTTGCGGACGCTGTATCTGGCAGCCGCGGCCGGCGGCTTGCTGGCTGGCGCCGCAGCACTGGGCTTTCTGCTTTTCCAGCCGGACAAAAGGCTGGAACTGATGGCGGGCAATCCGCTTGTGCTCGCGCTGGCGGCTTCCGTCATGAACGGCCTGGCGCTTGCCGGCGCCCTGCGCTTGCGCGGATGGGAGCGCAATATCTGCCTTGCAGGCGCAATGGCCGCTGCCTTCCTTGTCATTTCGAGTGAAAGCCGGACCTATTGGTTCGGACTGCTTGCCATGCCGGTTGCCATGGCCGCTGTCCACATGCGCGCCACCCGGACGAAGGCCCTTGTTCTGGCAGGCATGGTGCTGACGGCCGGCGCGACCGCCTTCCTGGCCTATACCTATCTGCCGGTGGTGCAGGAACGCATCGAAGCGGTCTCCACCGACCTGGAAAAAGCCCGCAACAGCGATCTGAACACGTCGCTCGGCCAACGATTCGTGGTCTGGGAGACCGCGCGGCAACTGATCCGCGAAAAGCCGGTCTTCGGACATGGCGGGGGCGACATTCCCGGCCTGATGGCCGAGCGCAACGCCGAAACGGGCGGATACACCTTCGCCTTCACGCATTTCCACAATGCGATCCTGAACGTCCTCGTGCGCGGCGGCATCGTCAACCTGGCGGGCTTTCTGGCTGCGTTTCTCGCGCCGCTCGTGTTGCTGTGGATCAACCGGCACAGCGTTCACGGACGGGCGGCCCTGACGGCCGGCATTGCCGTCTACCTGCCCTATTGCCTCAGTGGCGTCACGGGGCTTGTCTTCGGCCACGACATCCATGATGCGCTTTTCATCGGGCTCAGCGTGGTTTGTCTCCAGGCCTCCTTCCCCGGCCAGGATGACGAACGGCAGGGCGATGACGGACAAGCCCCTGACCTGCGGCTTGCCATGCGCTGACGGCCCGCGGCACGACCGCCGCCTGTTGCATTTGCGCGACAGTCATGGGCTTCACGCGCCGTGATGAGGCCCACGGCAAAGCCAATGGTATTGAGTTTACTATACAGTCATGTAAACTCGTTTCCATGATGATTCTGGATCTTCTGCTCGCCCTCACTCTCGGTTTTGCCCTTACCGCCTGCGTCGTCACGGTGCTGGTGCGCTTTACCGATCCGAAGAGTCAGGAGCAGTGGTACCGCGCGAGCCAGGACGCGGAGGCCGCCGGGAGCGACCGCTGACCGGCGCGGGCCGGCGGCCCGCGGGTTCGGGTTTTCCGTCCTGCCGGAACATCCGGCTCTCAGACATCCTTCATGAACCGCAAACCGTCATAGATGGCCGCATGAGTGTTGCGCGAGGCGACAGCATCGCCGATGCGCACCAGATCGAAAGGCGCATCGGCCTGCCTTTCGGGGAAGATGTCGCCGGCATTGGCGACAAGCCGGTCATAAGCGACCGCACCCAGGTTTCGCGATCGCGGCTTGAGCGCATGATAGAGGTCGTCGAGCGGCGCCGTGCCATGCTCGACAACGACCATGTCGGCGCGGCGCTCTTCGCGGTACGCGTCGTCATAGGGTGAACCCAGCATCGCGACCAGGCGGTTGCCTTCGCGGTGCACGGCGAGCAGTTTCGTCGCCACGGTGATGCGGGCTCCAGCCGACTGGAGCGCCTTCATGTAGGGCGCGAGGTTCATGCCGCCTACATCGGGCGCGAAAAAACGCTCCGGCGAAACGAGGTCCAGGGATGCGCCGGCACGCGTGACCGCCTCGGCTGCGCTCATCGCCTGGTGACCGCCGTGATCGTCGTAGATCAGCACCTCGCCCTGCGGCTTCACGCCGCCAGACAGGATGTCCCAGGTGGACAAGACGAGATCGGCTCCTTCCTTCATCGGCGGGGTCTGCGGCACGCCGCCGGTCGCGATCACCACCAGGTCCGGCCCGAGCGCCAGCACATCCTCTTCTTCTGCCCATGTGTCGTAGCGGATCTCCACGCCGAGGCGGCCGAGTTCCGCCAGACGCCAGTCGATGATGCCGAGAAACTCGCGCCGGCGCGGGTTCTGCGCGGCAAGGCGCACCTGCCCGCCGGCCTGGCCGGATGCCTCAAGGACGGTGACGGCATGGCCGCGCTCGCCCAGCACGCGGGCGGCCTCCAGCCCGGCCGGGCCCGCGCCGACAACAACGGCGCGCCGCTTGCCTCCCTGCGCCGGCGCAATGACATGCGGCATGGTCGCCTCGCGGCCCGTTGCGGCATTGTGGATGCAAAGCGCCTCGCCGCCCTCGTAGATGCGGTCGAGGCAATAGGTGGCGCCGACACAGGGGCGGATTCGGTGTTCCTCGCCGCTCGTCACCTTTCGCACGATATGCGGCTCCGCAATATGCGGGCGGGTCATGCCGACCATGTCGAGCTTGCCCTCGGCGATGGCATGGCGGGCGGTGGCAACATCGGAAATCCGGGCCGCGTGGAAAACCGGGAAGCCCGTCTGCGCACGCACCTCGCCCGCGAAATCGAGATGTGGTGCCGAGCGCATTCCCGCCAGCGGGATGACATCGGCCAGCGGCGCGTCGTGGTCGATATGGCCGCGAATGAGGTTGATGAAATCGAGCTTGCCGGACGCGGCCACGCGACGGGCAATCTCCATGCCTTCGGCACGGCTCAGGCCGCCTTCCCAGTCCTCGTCGGCGACCATGCGCGTTCCCACGATGAAGTCGGGGCCGACTTCCGCTCGAATTGCATCGGTGACGGCCCAGAAGAAGCGCATGCGGTTGTCCAGCGTCCCGCCCCAGCCATCCTCGCGGCGGTTGGTGTTGGGCGACCAGAACGCATCGGTGAGGTGGCCATAGGCCTCGATCTCGATGCCGTCGAGGCCGGCAGCCTTCATGCGACCGGCGGCGGCGGCGAAATCGGCGACAATGCGCTCGATGTCCCAGTCCTCGATCTCCTTCGGGAACGCGCGATGGGCGGCCTCGCGCACCGGTGACGGCGAAACCACCGGCAACCAGTCGCCCTTGTTCCAGTTCGTCCTCCGGCCGAGATGGGTGAGCTGGATCATCACCGCGCATCCGTGCTCGTGGCAATCATCGGCAAGGCGCCTGAGCCAGGGCACGATCCCGTCCTTGTAGGCGAAGAGATTGCCGAAGGCCGGCGGACTGTCAGGCGAGACAATGGCCGATCCGGCGGTCATGGTCAGCGCGATGCCGCCCTTCGCCTTTTCCACGTGATAGAGCCGGTAACGGTCCTTCGGCATTCCGTCCTCGGAGTAGGACGGTTCATGCGCGGTGGACATGAGACGGTTCTTCAGCGTGAGATGCTTGAGTTGAAAGGGCTGGAGGATAGGATCGTTGGACATGGTCACGTGGGCCTGGGCAATTGGTTTCAATCGTGCCGCGGCGCGCCGCCGTTCAGGTGGTCCATGCTGCCTGCCGGGCGAAGGCGGATCAATACCATGCGTCGTCCATCGACGCCTTCTTCCGGTCGACGAAATCGCGCAGCGCCTCGTCGACGCCTTCATCGAGATGCGGCGCCTCATATTCGGCAAGCCGCGTCTTCCAAAGCCGGTTGGCCCGCGTCATGGCATCGACGGAGCCGCCCAGTTCCCACTTCTCGAACGGATCGTTGTCGGCGATTTCGGAATCCCAGAAGGCCGACTGGTAATTGCCCATCGTATGCGCACAGCCGAAGAAATGATTGCCCGGACCGACTTCGGCAAAGGCGTCGAATGCCAGGCTGTTGTCATCCACCGTCACGCCATCGAGATAGGAATGAAGCGCCCCGCACAGGTCCGCATCCATCATGAACTTCTCGTAGGACATGGACAGGAGCCCATCGAGAAAACCCGCCGAATGGAGGATGAAATTCGCGCCGCAATGAACGGCGGCAAGCATGGACATCGTGCCCTCGTTCATCGCCTGGGCGTCCGGCAGTTTCGACGTGGTGAAATTGCCGGAACAGCGCAAGGGCAGGTTCAGCCGGCGGGCAAGCTGCCCGATGACCATGGAACCGATGGCCGGTTCCGGCGTGCCGAAGGTGGGCGAACCGGAGCGCAGCGACATGGAGGACAGGAAGTTGCCATAGACGACCGGGGCGCCGGGCCGTTCAAGCTGGGTCAGGGCACAGCCGGCCATGGTCTCCGCATGGGCCTGGGCGATGGCGCCGGCATTGGTGACCGGCCCCATGGCACCGCCCAGGATGAAGGGCACCACCACACCGGCCTGGTTGGCGCGGGCATAGGCCCGCAGCACCGTCGTCATGGTGGCATCCCAGACCAGCGGCGAGTTGACGTTGACATTGCCCATGATGACGCAGTTTTCCGCCACGAAACCGGCGCCGAAGACCAGACGCGCCATCTCGATGGAATCCTCGGCGCGCTCCTCGGCCGTGATGGAGCCCATGAACGGCCGGTCGGAATAGCGCAGATGCGCATAGACCATGTCGACATGGCGCTTGTTGACCGGCACGTCGACCGGCTCGCAGATGGTCCCGCCGGAATGGTGCAGCCAGGGCGAGGACTGGGCGAGCTTGATGAAATTGCGGAAGTCCTCGATCGTTCCGTAGCGCCGCCCGTTGTCGAGATCCATCACGAAGGGCGACCCGTAGGCCGGGGCGAAGACGACATTGCGGCCGCCGACGCGGATGGTGTTGGCCGGGTTGCGCGCGTGCTGGGTGAACTCCGCCGGCGCGGTCTTCAGGATTTCACGCAGCATGCCCCTCGGGAACTTCACCAGTTCGCCTGTGACTTGCGCGCCGGCGTTGCGCCAGAGGTCGAGCGCGGCCGGATCGCCGCGGAACTCGATGCCGATCTCGGCCAGGATGCGCTCGGCCGTCTCCTCGATGCGGACCAGGCTTTCCTCGCCCAAGATGTCATAGGTGGGGATGTTGCGCACGATGTAGGGCCGGCCGATGCCCTGCGGCCCGTGTGTCCGGGCTTCCACGCGGGCATTGCGGCCACGGCGTTCGCGGCGGGCCGGCGCGGTGGCTGCGGCTTCATGTTCGGCCAATGTCTGTACTCCCGAGCCAGCGTCCATCGTCCCCTCCTGACAAATGCATCGACCTGATCACGGTAAACGCTCGACGCCTGCGCGTGACGCTGGAAAATCCTCATCATTTGTATAAGCTGGCCTTATGCAAAGCCTTCGCCACCTGCTGCCCTCCGCGGGCGCCCTGATCGTCTTTGAAGCCGCAGGACGGCTGTCTTCCTTCACGCGCGCGGCGCGCGAACTGGGCATGAGCCAGGCCGCAGTCTCCTATGCGGTGCGCGGGCTGGAGGAACAGCTCGGGGTGCCGCTTTTCCTGCGCGAGCACCGCAGGGTGCGGCTGTCGGAGGCCGGTGAACGCTTCTTCACCGATGTCACGCTGGGCCTGAACCATATCCGCAAGTCGGCCGAGGAGTTGCGCTCATTGGGCACGGGACGCAATGTCACCGTGCTGGCGTCCACGGCCTTTGCCTCGTTCTGGCTGATGCCACGGCTGCAGGATTTCCGCGAGGCGCTGCCCGATATCGACATCCGCATCCAGACCTCGGACCGCGACATCGATTTCCAGCTTGAGAACATCCCGCTGGGTGTTCGCGGCGGTGTGCCCGCCCAATGGCCGGCCTATGACAGCATGCTGCTCGCTGCGGAGGAGATCTATGCCGTCGCCAGCCCGCTCTATGCCCAGCGCCACGGCCTGCCGGAAACGCCGGAAGACCTCATCCATCACCGGCTCATTCACCTCGAAGAGCCCTATCGCGACGCCACCGACTGGAAGGACTGGCTGAAAAGCGCGGGCGTGGCGGACAATGTCGCGCCGCGCGCGTTGCTCATCAACGACTATGTGCTTGTCATCCAGGCCGTGATGGAAGGACAGGGCATCGCGCTCGGCTGGCGGCACCTGGTGCAGCGGCTTGTCGATGCCGGCCTGCTGGTGCGGGTGACCGGCCACGAACTGTCGACGTCCTACGGATTTCACATCCTCTGGCCGAAGGGCAAGGATCTCTCGCCGCAGGCACGGCGGGTGCGCGACTGGATGGCGGAGGAAGCGGCAAAGGCTCAGGCGGATGCGGCGCGCTCGATCCCGCCCGCGCAGAAATCGATCAATGTGCCGCGGTGACGGGCCAGCCGCTCGGCCGTGTCGCCGACCGGAAGCGTGCCCCCGTCCGAAGCCAGTGCCGCCATGCGGGTGGTGGAGGCCACGGTGGAAAGCATGGCGGCCACCGACATGACGAAAGCGGCGGCCAGTTTCTCCCGCGATGCCTGCGGACACAGCGCGGCGATCTCGTCGAGATAGACAAGGGCCATCGGGTCATAGAGATCCTTGACGGCCGGGTACCAGCGGCTGTCGCCGGCGGTGTGCGCAATGAGGCGGGCATAGGCCAGCCATTGCGGATCGCCGGCGCAGGCGCAATCGATATAGGGATCGATATAGGCCGCCATGAGATCGCGCAGGGTGATCGCCCCCCTGCCCTTTTCAGCCAGCAACCGGTCGAGCGCGGCCCGGCGGCCGGCCGAGAGCATGTCCACCCGGCGCTTCAGGATGGTGGAGAAGAGCGCTTCCTTGGAGCCGGAGTGAAAGCCGACAACGCCCAGCGTCACCTCCGCTTCCTGGGCGATCTGGCGGATCGAGACGGCATCGAAGCCATGATCGGCAAACAGCCGCTCGGCGGCGTCCAGCACACGTTCGCGCGTCGCCTCGCCACGCAGCACCCGGCCGTCCTCCCGCTGCCTGCCTCCTGCCTTCACATCGGCCTCCCGACTTCGTCTTGACAATTAATACATACGTACAGATAGTTTTCCAGTCCCTGCGCATGGCGGATGCCGCGCGGGAGAGCGTCCGGGTTGGGAGGCCCGGCATCCGATCAGGTCATTTGGGAGGACCGTCATGCTTCGCAGAACCTTCATGGCCGCGAGCCTGCTCGCCGCCAGTTTTCTGTCTTCACCTGCCGCACATGCGGACGAGATCGACATCACGACCGTGGCCGGCCACCCGCCGGTCTTTCTCTGGGTCAAGCTCATCCCGGAAGCCTTCATCCCGGCCGTCGAGAAGGCGCTGGAAGGCACCGGCCACACGGTAAACTGGACCGAGGCCTATGGCGGCACGCTGGCCAAGGTGGGCGGCGAACTGGAGGCGATGGAGGAAGGACTGGCGCAGATCGGCGTCGTCTCCAGCCTGTTCGAGGCGTCGCTGCTGCCGTTGCAGAACGTGTCCTATGTCACGCCTTTCCATTCGCCGGATGCCGCTGTCGTGTTCGATGCCATCGAGCAGATGCACGAGGAAATTCCCGACATGCGCAAGCTGTGGGAAGACAAGGATCTGGAATACCTCTCCGGCGGCTTCGGGCTGGAGGACTATTTTCTCATCACGAAATTCCCGGTTTCCTCCATCGACGACCTGAAGGGCAAGAAGATCGGCGCGCCGGGACCGGCGGTCAACTGGCTGAAGGAAACGGGCGCGGTCGGCGTGTCCGGCAACCTCACCACCTATTACAACGACCTGCAGACCGGCGTCATCGATGGCGTGGTGGTGTTTCCGACGGCGGCAGCGCCGGCCAAGCTGGCCGAGCAGGCGAAATACATCACCAAGGTGCATTTCGGCGCGCAATATGCAGGCGCCCTGGTGGCCAAGAAGAGCTGGTTCGAGGAACAGCCCGAAGCGGTGCAGGAGGCCATCCGCGCCGGCGTGGCGGCCTATGCCAAGGCCTATCGTTCGGGCCTGGAAGCGCGGGTCGCCGGCGCCTACAAGGCGCTCGAGGCTGCGGGCGCAGAAATCTCCGAGATGGAGGCGGGCGAGCGCAAGCGCTGGGCCGACGCGCTGCCCAACATCGCCATGGACTGGGCCAAGGCACAGGATGCCGCCGGACTGGCGGGTACCGAGGTGCTGAAGGCCTTCATGGCGAAACAGCAGGCCGCGGGCGAGGACCTGATCCGCGACTGGTCGAAGGAATGAGGCGGCTCACCTGAGCCCCTCACCGGGGGCGCGGCATCCGCCCCCGGCCCGCGCTCCCGCCCTGCCATCGAGCCATAGCCAGCCGCGTAAGGCCTGCCATGTCCAGACAATCGACCAATGCCTTTGCGCGCGTCTTTTCCGGCGTCACCGTGTTGGCCAATGTGGCCGCGACGGCGTGGATCATCCTGCTGATGGTTCTGATCGTCGCCGATGTGCTAGGCCGGAACTTTCTGGCCTCACCCATTGCCGGGGTGCCGGAAATGGTGAAATTCTCGATTGTCGGCATCGTCTTCCTGCAGATCACGCATACGCATGTGTCCGGGCAGATGATCCGGTCCGACGGGCTTCTTGCCGCCCTGATCCGGCGCAAGCCGCGGCTGGGGCACGGGCTCGATGCCTTCGCGCAAGCGACCGGCGCGGCGCTGACCGCAGCCCTTGCCTGGACCGTCTGGCCGCGCCTCATCAAGGCGTATGAACGTGGCGAGTTCGAGGGCGCGGTCGGCCATTTCGTGCTCCCGGTCTGGCCGTTTCTCGCGATCATCGTCGCCGGTTCGGCGCTGCTGTCCCTGTCCTATCTCATCCAGTGCTGGCAGGCCGTTGACCGGGCGCGAACGGGCGCAGCACCGGCGGAGGACCGCTGATGGAGCCGCTGACCATCGGAATCGTGTCGCTGGCCGCCATTCTCGTGCTGATCTGGGGCGGCATGCATGTGGCCATCGCGCTGGCCACCGTCTCGCTGTTCGGTGTCTGGGCGATCACCGGCAAGCTCAAGCTGGCGCTGAACTTCGTGGCGCTGGCCGCTACCGATTCCATCGCCGACTATGCCTTCGGCGTGGTGCCACTGTTCGTGCTGATGGGCATCGCCGTTTCCGAGACGGGGCTGGGGCGGGACACGTTCGCGGTGATCTCGCGCCTGTTGCGCGGCATTACCGGCGGGCTTGGCATCGCCACGGTCTTCTCCAATGCCGTCTTTGCCGCAATCACCGGCATTTCCATCGCCTCGGCGGCCGTCTTCGCGAAGGTCTCGGTGCCGGAAATGATCCGCGCGGGCTATGACAAGCGCCTCGCTGCGGGCGTGGTGGCCGGATCCTCGGTGCTCGGCATGCTGATCCCGCCGAGCCTGCTGCTCATCCTTTTCGCGGTGCTGACCGACAGTTCCATCGGCGAACTGTTCCTGGGCGGCATCGGTCCCGGCCTGCTGCTGACCGCGGGCTTTGCCGCCTGGATCGTGTTCATCGGGCTGACGCGGCCGGAGCGGGTGGGCAAGGGCGCGCTTGCCGGCGATGCCGAAGGCGATCCCGTTCGCCGGCGCATGCTGCTGCCGGTGGTCTTTCTCGCCGCCATCGTTCTGGGCGGCATCTATCTGGGCTTCTTCACGCCGACGGAGGCCGGCGCCGTCGGCGCCTTCGCCGCACTGGCCATCGCGTTCGCCATGCGCCGTCTCGATGCGACCTCGGCCTGGCGCATTACCGTCCAGACAGGCCATATCACGGCCGCGGTGTGCTTTCTCATCATCGGCGCGGCGATCTATGGCCGGATGCTGGCCTTTTCCGGCGTGCCGGGCGCGGTGACGAACTGGGCCACGCAGGCCGGCCTCGGGCCGTTCGGCTTCCTGCTCCTGTTCAGCGCCATCCTCGTCGTGCTCGGCACCATTCTCGACAGCGCGTCGATCATGCTGGTCACCGTGCCGCTGGCCTTTCCCATCGCCCAGGGGCTGGGGATCGACCCGGTGCATTTCGGCCTCATCACCGTCATGGCCATCGAGATCGGCCTGCTGACGCCGCCACTCGGCATTTCCGTCTTCGTCGTCACCTCGACGCTGAGGGGCACGGGCGTGGAACTGAAGGACGTGTTCATCGGGGCAGCGCCCTTCGCGCTGGTCATGGCGGTCACGCTCATTGCCGTCATCGCCTTTCCGGCCATCGTCACATTCATCCTGGGGCGGTAGCCATGCGCCCTTCCCGCAGCCAAGACGGGCGATCCGGGCCCGGCACAAACGGAGAGAGACCATGAGACTCGTCGATCTGTCCAACCCGCTGGAAAATACCGACTATGCCGATCCGCCGGGCCTCGGTCCCAAGATCGCCTATTTCGGGCACAACGACACGGCGGAACAGCTTCTGTCCTTCTTTCCCGGCGTCACGCGCGACCAGCTTCCCGGCGGCGAAGGCTGGGCGGTGGAACAGGTGACGCTGTCCACACACAACGGAACCCATATCGACGCGCCCTATCACTACCACTCCACCATGGATGGCGGGAAGCGCGCCATCACCATCGACGAGGTGCCGCTGGAATGGTGCTGGGGACGTGGCGTGAAGCTCGACTTCCGCCATTTCGCAGACGGCCACGTGGTGACGGCAGACGAGATGGAGACCGCCTTCAAGGCCATCGGCCACGAGCTTGCCGCCGGCGACATCGTGCTCGTGAACACCGCTGCCGGGGCCGCCTACGGGCAGCCGCATTACGTGGCGACGGGCTGCGGCATGGGCCGCGATGCGACACTCTATCTCACCGACCGGGGCGTGCGGGTCTGCGGCACGGATGCCTGGAGCTGGGATGCGCCCTTCGTCCATACGGCGAAGCGGGTGGCGGAAACCGGCGATGCCTCGCTGATCTGGGAGGGCCACCGCGCCGGCATGGTGCATGGCTATTGCCATATCGAGAAACTGGCCAATCTCGACAGCCTTCCTGCAACCGGTTTCGAAGTGGCGTGTTTCCCCGTGAAGGTGAAGGCGGCCAGCGCGGGCTGGTGCCGGCCGGTCGCCATTTTCCGCGATTGAAGGAAAGCAAAATGAAACTCGCGACTTACGAGAAAGACCTGCAACAGAGAATCGGCGCCGTGATCGATGACGGCGCCGCCATGATCGACCTGAAGGCGGCCGCCGGGGCAGAGTCACGCGGGGTTCTCGACACCATGCTGACGCTGATCGAGGCGGGCGAGGACGGCATGGCGATTGCCCGCATGGCGCTGGAGCGGGCCGGCCCGGAGCACCGGATCGCCATGGCCGACGTGAAGCTGCTCGCGCCCCTGCCCGTGCCGCCGCAGATGCGCGACGCCTCGGTCTATCCGCTGCATGTGCGCCAGGCACCGGCAGGGATGCAGAAACTGGCGGCGAAACTGCAAGGCCAGCCGGAACCCGAGACGGCTCTGCCCGACGACGTGCCCGCCGTCTATCGCGACCTGCCGATCTACTACATCACCAACCGATTCTCGGTGATCGGGCCGGAAGCAACCGTGACCTGGCCGCGCTATTCGAAATTCATGGATTTCGAGCTGGAATTCGCCGCCATCATCGGCCGGCGCGGCAAGAATATCGGGAAGGACGCCGCCTTCGAGCATGTCTTCGGCTACACGATCTTCAACGACTTCTCCGCGCGCGATGCGCAATTGAAGGAGATGCAGGGCATGCTCGGCCCGGCCAAGGGCAAGAGCTTCGACAGCGGAAATGCGCTCGGCCCGTGGATCGTGACGCGTGACGAGATCGCCGACCCGCAGGCGCTCAAGGTGGAGGTGCGCGTCAACGGAACGCCCTGGATGACGTCGGACACGTCGGGCATGCTGCACGGCTTCGACGCAATCATCGCCCATGTCAGCGCCGACGAGACGCTGCATCCGGGCGAAGTGATCGGTTCCGGCACGGTGGGCAATTGCTGCGGGCTGGAACAGAACCGCTACCTGCAATCCGGCGACATCGTGGAACTGGAGGTGGAGGGTATCGGCACCTTGCGGAACATGGTCATCGCGCAAGGGTGAAGCGGCGGCGTGCAAGGAAGCGCCATCCGGTTTGCACATGCTGCCCTTTCCTTGGCGCGCCACTCGGTCCATCATGGAAATCAAGAGGATGCCGGCGGTTCCGGCAGCGGGCGTTCAGGAGGGGAGGCCATGGCTCCGATCGGCGAATTCGACTATGTCATCGTGGGCGCGGGCACGGCGGGCTGCGCGCTGGCCAACCGTCTGTCGGAAGACGCGGGCAAACGGGTCCTGCTGCTGGAAGCCGGCGGCAAGGACAATTACATCTGGGTGCATGTGCCGGTCGGCTATCTCTACTGCATCGGCAACCCGCGCACCGACTGGGGCTATTCCACCGAGGCGGAGAAGGGCCTGAACGGGCGCTCGCTGCTCTATCCGCGCGGGCGCGTGCTGGGCGGCTGCTCCTCCATCAACGGCATGATCTACATGCGCGGCCAGAAGGGCGACTATGACCATTGGCGCCAGCTCGGCAACACGGGCTGGGGCTGGGATGACGTTCTGCCCTATTTCAGGAAGTCGGAAGATTATTATGCCGGGCCGGACGAGATGCACGGCGCGGGCGGGGAATGGCGGGTGGAGGAACAGCGGCTTCGCTGGGACATTCTCGATGCATTCCGCGATGCCTGCGTGGCCGCCGGCATTCCCGCCACCGACGATTTCAACCGCGGCAACAACGAGGGCGTCGCCTATTTCCGCGTCAACCAGCGCAATGGCTGGCGCTGGAACACGGCCAAGGCCTTTCTGCGGCCGGCCATGAACCGGCCCAACCTGACCGTCATGACGAACGCACAGGTCAGCCGGCTGATCCTGGACGGCAAGCGGGTGACCGGGGTGGCCTTCAGGCGCAACGGGCAGGCCATGGAAGCGAGGGCGCGCGGCGAGGTGATCCTGTCGGCCGGATCGCTCGGCAGCGTCCAGATCATGCAACTTTCTGGTATCGGCCCCGGCGCGGTGCTGCAAGGACATGGAATCGACGTGCTGCACGACCTGGCCGGCGTGGGCGAGAACCTGCAGGATCATCTGCAATTGCGCATGGCCTTCAAGGTGAGCGGCGTCGAGACGCTGAACCAGCGCGCTGCCTCGCTCTTCGGCAAGGCGCGAATCGGGCTGGAATACATGTTGCGGCGCACCGGGCCGATGTCGATGGCGCCCTCGCAGCTTGGCGCGTTCACGAAATCCGACCCGGCTCTGGACTATCCGGACCTGCAATATCACGTGCAGCCGCTGTCGCTGAACAAGTTCGGCGAGCCGCTGCACCCCTTCCCCGCCTTCACCGCCTCGGTATGCAACCTGCGCCCGCACAGCCGCGGCCATGTGCGGATCCGCTCGGCCGATCCGGCGGATCATCCGGCGATCCAGCCCAACTACCTGTCCACTGCCCATGACCAGCAGGTGGCAGCACGCGCCATCCGCATCACGCGCGGGATCGTGTCGCAGGAACCGGTGCAGCGCTACCACCCGGAGGAATTCATGCCGGGGCCGCAATTCCAGAGCGACGAGGACCTGGTGGAGGCGGCAGGCGCCATCGGCACGACCATCTTCCACCCCGTGGGCACGGCCAAGATGGGATCGGACCCGATGGCGGTGGTGGACGGGCGGCTCAAGGTGCATGGGCTGGAAGGCCTGCGCGTGGCGGATGCCTCCGTCATGCCGACGATCACGTCCGGAAACACCAATTCGCCGGTGCTGATGATCGCCGAAAAGGCCGCCGACATGATCCGTGCGGATGCGAAGGCGGCCTGAGCGCGCTCAGTTCACCTTGCGCGCCAGCACGAGATGGCCGGGAATGGGCTGACCCTCGTCCATGCGCACCGTGACCGGCTCGATATGCGTGATGGTGAATCCGTGCCGCGACAGCACCGCCTGCAAATAGGCGGGATTGTGGGCGAAGCGGTGCTTCGGCGTGACCTTCCAGCCCTTTTCCCCGATTGCCTCATCGGCCATGGTCTCGGTGGAGAAGGCGAAAATGGCGCCGGGATTGGTGCGTTTCGCCACGCCCGCGACGATACGCTCCAGATCGCCAAGATAGGGCATGACATCGGTGGCGGCGACGAAATCCCAGGGCGCTTCGTCCTCGACATTCTCCACGAAATCGACGGCCTCGGCGACATAGAGGCCGTCATAGACGTCCCGCTCGTCGGCCATCTCTATCATGCGCTCCGAGATATCGACACCGATGAAGTCGGCAACCATGCCGTCCAGGGCGCTGCCGGTCAGCCCCGTTCCACAGCCCAGATCCAGACCGCGCGCGTGGGGTCCGGGCGCATGATCGAGCAGCATCTGGCGCAGTTGCAGCGGGATGGCATAACCAAGCTGCTCCACGAGAATGTCGTCGAAGGCGGCGGCGTGCTGGTCGAACAGGGTTTCGACATAGGCGTCGGGCGCCTTGTCGGGATCGGGCGCGCGGCCGAGCGCGGCCAGGCGCACGGAGGCGCCGCAATGGTCGGCCGGATCGAGCGCCAGCACTTCGCGCCATGCCGCTTCGGCGCCGTCGATGTCGCCGGCCTTTTCCAGCCTCAGCGCACGCTCATAGGCTTCCGCCAGCCTGTCCTCATCGAATTCCGTCATATCCGTGATCCTGCGCCATTTCGTGCTTTTCGTGCGGAGGCAACCGGCATACCTTCCTGCCACCAAGGCTTTAGCCCGGCTGCCACGGGACGGAAAGCCCCAAACGACATGGGTAACGGAGGCGTTGATGCGTCCCTGGTTTTCAGCGGCGCCCGGCACGGGCGACGACATTGACGGGTCTTATGCATGGCTGCGCATGGCCGCCTGCCTGGCCTATGGCACGGTTGGCGGTGCGGGCATGTGGTCCGTCGTCGTCGTCCTGCCGGCCATGGAGGCGGAATTCGGCCTCGACCGCTCCGAGGCGTCGCTCGCCTATACGCTGACGATGGTCGGCTTCGCGCTCGGCAACCTGCTGGTCGGCCGCTTGATCGACCGGCACGGGACGGCATTGCCGCTGGCGCTGGCCGCCACGCTGCTGGGCGCGGGCTTCCTGCTGTGCGCCGCCTCACCTGTCTTCTGGCTGGTCGCCGGCCTGCAATGCCTGATCGGGCTTGGTGCAGGGGCTGCCTTCGCACCGCTGCTGGCAGACATCTCGCACTGGTTCGCCCGGCGGCGCGGCATCGCCATCGCGGTCGTCGCCTGCGGCAATTACCTGGCCGGCACGTTCTGGCCGCTGATCATGCAGCCGCTCATGGCAGCGGGCGGCTGGCGGCTGACCTATGCCGTCATCGGCGTGGCCTGCGTCGCGCTGATGATCCCGCTGACCGGCCTGATGCGCCGTGCCTCGCCGCGCGGCCTGCCGCCAGCCGCCGGGGCACGGCCAGCGGGTTTCCAGCCGATGGATGCGGGACTGTCACCGGCCTCGCTTCAATCCGTGCTGTTCATCGCGGGGCTGGCGTGCTGCATCGCCATGTCGATGCCGCAGGTGCATATCGTGGCGCTGTGCGCCGATCTTGGCTATGGCGTGGCGCGCGGCGCAGACATGCTGGCGCTGATGCTGGGCGCGGGAATTTTCTCGCGCCTTGCGTCGGGCTGGCTGGCCGACCGGATCGGCGGGGTTCGCACCCTTCTCATCGGCTCGCTCGGCCAGGGCCTGGCGCTGGTGCTCTACCTGCCATCGGACGGCCTGACCTCGCTCTATGTGGTCTCGTTCATCTTCGGCCTGTCGCAGGGCGGAATCGTGCCGAGCTATGCGATCATCGTCCGCGAGTTCATGCCGGCGGCCGAAGCCGGACAGAGAACCGGGCTCGTCATCATGGCAACGATCATCGGCATGGCCATTGGCGGCTGGATGTCGGGCGCCATCTACGACATGACCGGATCCTACCAGGCCGCGTTCGTCAACGGCATTGCCTGGAACCTGGTCAATGTCGCGGTCATGGGTTTCCTGCTCTGGCGCGGACGGCCGCGGCGCGACCGGGCCTTGCCGACCTGAGCCAGGCCGGCGCCGGTCAGGCGAGCGCCTCGGCCAGCGTGTTGACGATGCGGTCCTGCGTCTTCTCGTCGAGATAGGCGTGCATGGGCAGGCTCAGCACCTCGTCGGCGGCCAGATCGGTCGCCTTCATTCCTGCCGGATCGGAGGGGAAGGCATCGTAGGCGGTCTGGCGATGCAGCGGGATCGGATAGTAGATCGCGGTGGGAATGCCGTTGGCAAACAGGTGCGCCTGCACTTCGCCGCGGGTACGCGCGTCGGGCATGCGGATGGTGTATTGCGCCCAGACAGATTCGAATCCTTCAGCGACCTGCGGCACGATGACCTTGTCGTTCAGAAGCGCGTTATAGCGCGCGGCAATGCGGTTGCGCGCCTCGATTTCCTCGGCATAGATCGACAGCTTGACCGAGAGGATCGCCGCCTGGATGGAATCGAGGCGCGAATTCATGCCGATGCGGACATTGTCGTACTTGTCCGTTCCCTTGCCATGGATACGGTAGCTGTCGACCAGCGCGGCGATCTCATCATCATCGGTGAAGATCGCGCCGCCATCACCATAGCAGCCGAGCGGCTTGGCGGGGAAGAAAGACGTCGTCGTCAACTTGCCGAAGGTTCCGGTCATGCGGTTGCCGATGCGTCCGCCGAAGCCTTGCGCGCTGTCGCACATGACGACGAGGCCGGCCTCGTCGGCAACCGGCTGGATGGCCGCCATGTCGGCGGGCAGGCCGAACAGGTCCACGGGCACGACCATGCGCGGGTTGAGCCCCATGTCGCGCGCCGCCACGATGCAGCGCTTCAGGCTCTGCGGGTCCATGTTGAAGGTGCCGGGCAGGATATCGACGAAGAAGGGAACCGCCCCCATGCAGGGCACGACTTCCGCCGTCGCGGCGAAGGTGAAGGACGGTACGAAAACCGCATCTCCAGCGCGGATGCCGAAGGCCATCAGGCCCAACATCAGCGCGTCCGTGCCATTGGCGCAGGCCAAGGCGTGTTTCGCTCCGCAGAAGGCGGCCAGTTCCTTTTCAAAGGCGGCCACTTTCGGCCCCATCACATAGGCGCCGCTGTCCAGCACCTCGGCGATGGCCGCGTCAATGCGGCTGCGGATGCCTGCCTGTTGCGCGCCCAGATCGATAAACGGAATACCCATGCCCTGTCTCTGCCCCGATACGTGTTGAACCGGCCGGGCGGTGCGCGGAGAGCCTCGTCGGCCGGCAAAATCATGGCGCCGGTTTAGCCGATCCGGCTTATCGGGGGGAACACGTTTCATTGCATGTTAAGAAATATTCTTCACAAACGCAGTCGCCCCCACGACGCCATTTCCTCTCATCGGAGGCAATGGTTCCACCCACCGGCTCGTGCACTGCGACAGTGCGCCTGACGGGAAACCGACCTGGCCCCGGACAACCTGGAGCGACCCTCCCGGCCCGGTTCGGCGGCGAGACGCAGAAAGTTCGCGGGATGAGCCTCAAGAGCATTTTCGGCAGAGCGATCCTGGAGATCGGCCTGTTCTCTCTGATCGTCAACGCGCTTCTCATGGTGCAGCCGCTCTATCTTCTCCAGATGTACGACCGCGTTCTGACATCGGGCAGCATGAGCACCCTCTTCTATATCACGGTCATTTTCATGGCCGCCTTCATGCTGATGGGCTTTCTGGAAGCGGTCCGCTCGATCTATGCCTCACGGGTCGCCAACAGGCTCGACGCGGCACTGGCCTCCAAGGCGCTGCATCTGGCCATGTACGGGCCGAAGGCGGGGACGGGCGACATCCAGCCGGTCAACGAATTGGCAACGGTGCGCAATTTCATCACCTCGCGGACGCTGTTCTTCCTTTTCGACCTGCCGTTTGCGCCGCTTTTCCTGCTGCTGCTCCATTTCGTTCATCCGGCGCTTTTCTACCTGACCTTCTCGGGCGTGATTCTGCTCGTCGCCATCACCGTCGCCAACCAGCTCATGACGCGCGGCCGGCTTTCGCGCCACACCAGGGCGATGGCCGGAAGCAACGCACTGGCGCAAACCTATGCGCGCAACAACGAGACGATCCGCGCCATGGGGATGACGTTCAACGTCATCGAGCAATGGGGCGGCAAGATGGGTGAAGCAGTTGCGGAAAACGACCGTTACCAGCGCATCAACGCGCTGTTCTCCGGCCTTTCGCGATTCATCCGGATGGGGCTGCAAATCGGCATTCTGGGGGTCGGCGCCTATTACGTGCTTGAGGGCGAGATGACGGCCGGCATGATTTTCGCCGCCTCCATCATTTCCGGGCGCGCCCTGCAGCCGCTCGACCAGGTGATCGGTGCATGGCGCAGCATCCAGACCGCGTGGACGGCGCTGCGCCATATCATGCCGCTGGCGGATCTGGATGGCGACCGGAACGAGACCTCCGTTCTCCTTCCCGCGCCCACCGGAGCGATCACGCTGGACAATGTCACCTATTCCCTGCCGCATGCGGCGCCGGGCGCCGAACCGGTCGTCAAGCGGGCAAGCCTCGACATCAGGGCCGGCGAATGCATTGGCATTGTCGGGCCGAGCGGGGCGGGAAAATCCACCCTGGCGCGGCTCATCGTCGGAGCGATCCGGCCCGGCCAGGGCAGCATTTCCTATGACAACGCCGATATCAAGCAATGGGTCGACGCCGACCGGGGCCGGCATGTCGGCTATCTCGGTCAGGAGATCGAGTTCTTCCCCGGCACCATCGCCCAGAACATCGCGCGCTTCGAGCCCGGTTTCCGTGACGAGGACGTGATCGCCGCAGCCCGAAAGGCCGGCGCCCATGACCTGATCGTGGGGCGGGTGAAAGGCTATGACACGGATATCGGCGGCAATGGCGAACGCCTGTCCGGCGGCGAGCGGCAGCGGCTGGCGCTGGCACGCGCGCTCTATGGCGACCCCGCGATCCTCGTGCTCGACGAGCCGAACGCAAATCTCGACCATGCAGGCGATGCGGCGCTTGAGACGGCCCTTCGCCATGCCAAGGCCGACGGGCGCACCGTGATCATCATCACGCACCGCACCTCGATCGCACCGCTATGCGACCGGCTGCTGGTCATGAATCGGGGCATGATCGACATGGTTGGTCCGACGCACTCCGTGCTCGAAGCGCTGGCGAAGGGTGAACGCGCCTCCCCCGTCCCGGCGGCACGGATGCCCGCTGCACCGGCCACGGCCCACGCGCCACGGACCCGGACAGAACCGGCGCCACGGAAGCAGGCGGCAGGCATGACCATCCCAAGCCATGCGGAGCAGGCCTGATGAACGCACATCCCGGAAGGTTCCAAGCCGTGAAACAGGACGAAACCGCAGAACGCGGCACGCAATGGACCCGGTCCATCAACCGGTCGAGCGGGTCGCTGGTGAAGGCCGGCTATCTGGCAGTGGCCGTGATCGCCGGCGGCTTCGGCATCTGGTCGTTCACCGCTCCGCTGGACGGCGCGGTGATTGCGCCGGGCATCGTCGCCGCGGCAGGCCAGAACATCGTCATCCAGCATCTGGAAGGCGGTATCGCCAGCGAGATTCATGTCAATGAAGGCGACAGGGTGGTGGCCGGGCAGGTCTTGCTGCATCTCGACGACACACTCGCCCGGGTCAACCTGAACCGGCTGGAGAAACAGGCGGCCGGCCTGCAGGCGCAAATCCTGCGGCTGGAAGCCGAACGCGACGGCGCCGCCGGATTGTCCGCGCCGGACAACCATCCGCTCGCCGGCAACGGCGACTTCCAGCGGGCCATGGTGGAACAGACAAGCCAGTTCGAGGCGAAACTCGGTCGCCACCAGACCGAGCTGAGCATCCTCGATCAGCGCAAGACCGCGCTGGAAGCCAACAAGACCGGCCTTGCGGCGCAGAAGACATCCCTGACGGCCCAGATTGCGGTGATCGCGGAGGAAATGGCGCGCAAGAAGGGTCTGCTTGACCAGGGACTGACCAACCGTTCCGAATATACAGCGCTGGTGCGCACCGAGGCCGACCTGACCGGACGCCTCGGGGAAATGGAATCGCAACTGGCCAGAACCCGCATCCAGGTCGTGGAGGCGCAGGAGCAGCAGGAACGGCTGACCAGCCAACGGGTCGAATCGGCCGTGACGGAGCTGACCGATGCACGGAACAAGCTGGCCGATGTCGAGGAGCAGATCCTCGCGGCTCAGAACGTCCTCGACCGCACCGCAATCCGCTCGAATGTCGACGGCATCGTTGTCCGCTCCATGGCAAACGCACCCGGCACGGTGATCGCCCCGGGCAAGGACATCCTGGAAATCCTGCCCACCACGCGCGACCTGATCGTCGAAGCGCAGATCGACCCGCGCGAGATCGACAATCTTCATGTCGGACAGGATGCGAAGTTGCGCCTGTCGGGCCTGAACACGCGCACGACGCCTGAGCTTCCCGGCAAACTGGTCTATCTCTCCGCCGACCGGATCACCGATGCGCGGCAGCAGACGTCCTATTACGTCGCCCGCCTGAAGATCGACGCGGCGGCTTCGAGCGCGCTATCGGCAGACCAGATCCTCCCCGGCATGCCGGTGGAAGCCTTCATCAGCACAGAGGAACGAACCTTCGCGGAATACCTGGCCAAGCCGATCATGGACTCGGTCAGCCGCGCCTTCAGGGAAGAATGAGGCGCGCGCGCGCCTGACCGCTGACAGCGATGAAATGCGGATTGGCGAAGTCCGAATCGCCGGACTGGTTGCGCTTGCCGTAGAGGAATGGGGCGCCATCGGTGCACAGTGTCACGCCGCCGGCGGCGCGCAACACCGCGTCCCCGGCCGCCGTGTCCCATTCCATCGTTCGTCCGAAGCGGGGATAGATGTCAGCCGTGCCCTCGGCCAGAAGGCAGAACTTCAGGGACGAACCCACGGCAACGGTTTCGCAATTGCCGAAACGGGCGATGAAGGCGTCGGTCTCGGCGGTGCGGTGCGAGCGTGAAGCCACCATGCGCGGCGGCTCGGCGCAGGCCGCGCCGGCAACCGGCCGTCGGCCGGTCAGCTTGCCGCCAACCACGGCTGCGGTTTCGGCCAATCCCGGCCGCCCCGTCCATACCTGCCCGCGCTGCGGCGCGTGAACGATGCCGATCACCGGCTCGCCGCCCATGACAAGCGCGATATTGACGGTGAAGTCAGGCTTGCCGCCAATGAACTCCCTGGTGCCGTCAAGCGGATCGACCAGGATGAAAGGCCCCTTCCCTGTGTCCGGCACCCGCCCGGCAGCCACTTCCTCTTCGGCCACGACCGGCACTTCGGGAAAGGACTGGGCAAGCCCGCGCAGAATGACCGCCTCGGCGCGGCGGTCAGCCTGGGTCACCGGTGAGTCGTCAGCCTTGGTTTCCGCCGAAACGCCCGTGCGGCGGACCTCCATGATCTCGGCGCCGGCTGCCAGCGCCAGGGCTTCGAACACGCCCAGAATGGCGGCCGGATCAGCGATGCCGACTGTCTTCATGTCATTCAGCAATAGCCCCGCTCCTTCAGCCAGCTTTCGATCTCGTCCGCCAGTTCCTCTGCCGCGCGGCCGCTTGTACGCAGGTGAATGTCGGCATTTTGCGGCGCTTCATAGGGCGAGTCCACACCCGTGAAGTTCTTGATCTCGCCGCGCAGGGCCTTGGCATAGAGTCCCTTGGGATCGCGGCGGGCGCATTCCTCGAAGGGTGTGTCGACGAAGATCTCGACGAACTCGCCCTCTTCCAT
The DNA here is from genome assembly GCF_041397485.1 of Zhengella sp. Lineage (NCBI taxonomy): Bacteria > Pseudomonadati > Pseudomonadota > Alphaproteobacteria > Hyphomicrobiales > Notoacmeibacteraceae > Zhengella > Zhengella sp. Next base: position 670,215 of record NZ_JAWKWO010000001.1, read on the forward strand.
CATCTCACGCACCATGCGGCGCTCCGCCCGGAAGGGCGAGATGAAGGAGACGAGCGTGATCAGGCCGGCATCGGCCATCAGCCGCGAGACCTCGCCCACGCGCCGGATGTTCTCGACGCGGTCTTCCTCGGTGAACCCGAGATCGCGGTTCAGGCCGTGGCGGACATTGTCTCCGTCGAGGATATAGGTGTGGCGGCCTTCCGCATGCAGCCGCTTCTCCAGCAGGTTGGCTATCGTGGACTTGCCGGACCCGGACAGGCCGGTGAACCAGAGCACCGCCGGCTTCTGGTGCTTCTGGGCAGCGCGGGCCTGCTTGTTCACATCCAGCGCCTGCCAATGCACGTTGAGCGCGCGGCGCAGCGGATGGGTGATCATGCCGGCGCCGACGGTCGCGTTGCTGAGCCGGTCGATCAGCACGAAAGCCCCGGTGACGCGATTGTCGCCATAGGCATCGAAGGCGAAGGGGGCCTGGGCGGAAATGTTGACCACTCCGACCTCGTTGAGATCGAGGTGCCTGGCGGCCTCATGGGCGAAACTGTTGACATCAATGCGGTATTTCAGCGCCGTGATGGTGGCCGGCGCCTGGTCGCATTCGGTGCGCAGGATATAGGACCGTCCGGGAATCATGGCATTGTCATCGAACCAGACGAGGCGCGCCTCGAACTGGTCGGCGACATGCGGACGGTTTTCCGGATCGACGAGCATGTTGCCGCGCGAGACATCGATCTCGTCTTCCAGCAGCAGCGTGACCGCCTGCCCGGCCTGTGCTTCGTCCAGATCGCCGGTCATGGTGACGATGCGCCTGACTTTCGACGCCTTGCCCGACTTGGCGACCACGACCGGATCGCCCCGCTTCACCACGCCGGAAGCGATCGTGCCGCAGAAGCCACGGAAATCGAGATTCGGTCGGTTGACATATTGCACCGGCATGCGGAGCGGCTTGCCGCCCAGCGCCTCGTCCACCCGGACCGTTTCCAGATGCTCCAGCAATACCGGGCCCTCATACCACGGCATGTGGTCAGACCTGGCCGTGACATTGTCGCCATGGCGTGCCGACATCGGTATTGCCTGGATGGCATCGAACCCGAGCGCGGAGGCGAAGGCCCGGTAATCGGCAACGATCCGGTCAAAGACGTCCTGGTCATAATCCACAAGATCGATCTTGTTCACCGCCAGCACGATCTGCCGGATGCCCAGCAGGGAAGCGATGAACGAATGGCGCCGGGTCTGCTGAAGCACGCCCTTGCGCGCGTCGATCAGCACCACCGCCAGATCCGCGGTTGACGCGCCGGTGGCCATGTTGCGCGTATACTGCTCGTGGCCGGGCGTGTCGGCGACGATGAACTTGCGCTTCGAGGTGGCGAAGAAGCGGTAGGCGACGTCGATGGTGATGCCCTGCTCGCGCTCGGCTTCGAGCCCGTCAACCAGGAGCGCGAAGTCGATGTCCTCGCCGACGGTGCCGTGTTTGCGCGAATCGCGTTCGAGGGCAGCGAGCTGATCCTCGAAGATCAGCTTGGTATCGTAGAGCAGACGGCCGATCAGGGTCGACTTGCCATCATCCACCGAACCGCAGGTAAGAAATCGCAGCAGCGACTTCTGCTCCTGCTCGGCCAGGAACACGCGCACATCTTCGGCAATCCGGTCGGGCGTCAGGGACTGGGTATTCGCGGTCATCAGAAATAGCCTTCGCGCTTCTTCTTTTCCATGGATCCGGATTCGTCGTGGTCGATCAGGCGGCCCTGGCGCTCGGATGTGCGTGCGATCAGCATTTCCTTGATGATCGCCTCCAGCGTGTCGGCGCCCGATTCGATGGCGCCGGTCAGCGGATAGCAGCCCAGCGTGCGGAAGCGGACGAGGCGCGACTCTGCGCTTTCTCCCGGCTTGAGCGTCATCCGGTCGTCGTCTTTCATGATGAGCATGCCGTCGCGCTCGACAACGGGGCGGTGCGCGGCAAAGTAGAGCGGCACGATGGGGATGTTTTCCTGGTAGATATACTGCCAGATATCCAGCTCGGTCCAGTTGGACAGCGGAAAGACGCGGATCGATTCCCCCTGCCCCACGCGCGTGTTGTAGGTCTTCCACATTTCCGGGCGCTGGTTCTTGGGATCCCAGCCATGGCTGGCATTGCGGAAGGAGAAGATGCGCTCCTTGGCGCGCGACTTCTCCTCGTCGCGGCGCGCGCCGCCGAATGCGGCATCGAAACCGTATTTGTCGAGCGCCTGGCGCAGCGCAACCGTCTTCATGACATGGGTATGGGTGCCGGAGCCATGCGAGAACGGGCCAACGCCCTCACGCAGGCCGTCCTCGTTCTGGTGAACCAGGAGATCGAATCCCAGTTCCGAGGCCATGCGGTCGCGGAACGCGATCATCTCCCGGAACTTCCAGCCGGTATCGACATGCAGGAACGGAAATGGCGGCTTTGCCGGCCAGAAGGCCTTCCGCGCCAGATGCAGCATCACCGAGGAATCCTTGCCGATGGAATAAAGCATCACCGGCTTTGAGAACGTGGCGGCAACCTCGCGGAAAATGTGGATGGCTTCCGCCTCCAGCCTTTCCAGGTGCGTCATGGGTCGTGTCATCGGTCTTCCTGAATGTTTCGGGCAGGCTCCGTCTCGCCATACGGCCCGTCATGCGCTTGTTGCCCCTGTTTGGCAGCCGGTGCTGCACCAGGCAAGGATGGTTTCTTTCGTTTATCTGCCCCATTCGGGCAAAAACTTTCCATCGCCTCCGCGCAGCGTCAATGATGGCGCCCAGGCGGCGGTGGACGTCGGAAACGAGGGAATGCCTTGTCACAAAAGTCCGCACCAATGCAAATACTATTTAATAACATAAGTTTAACCTGTATTTCTTATTTCTTGCCGCGAAAATGCGCTGACGAAGCGGAGCCGGCCGCGCAGGCTTGCACGGGCTGTCTGTCATTCGGGAAGGGATGGCCGGGCAACAGGCCTTGCACGGCCGCGAAGGGCCGATGGCTGGGGCGGCTGGATTCGAACCAGCGCATGGCGGTACCAAAAACCGCTGCCTTACCGCTTGGCTACGCCCCATCGCGGCCTCGGCAGGCCATGTAACGCAAAGCCGCTGCGGTTGCAACGCCTTGGCGCGCCCTGAAGGCGCCGATTTTTCCTGGCGCAGACCCTGCCCTCGCCCACCCTTGTCGGGGACCCTCCGAAAACAGGCGCCTTACGGAAAAATCTTCTTAAATCAGGAACCTCGTCGAAAGAAATTCCCGATACGACAGGTGAGCGGGTGGACGCGTCGTGCGGTTTCGTTGTCCAGCCGGGTGAAAGGCTTGAAAGTCCATCGCCGGCTCGTGCGGATGCCATGATGGACCGGCATTTTAGGCGGGGGCTTACATCATGTGTACCTTGTGCTCGAACATCCCGGGCGCGCCGAGCTGTATCGGTGTTCCAGGCGAAACGCTGAACGCGCCCGGCACGGCGCTCGACCAGACCGGCCTGCCCGGCGGCATCGCGGCCAGCGGCCTCGGCCCGGCCTCTGAAACCGGGGATGCGGGCGATACCACAGCCACGGCCGGCATCCTCGATACAGGTATCTCGCTCTACGGAACGATCGAAACGCCTGAGGATAACGACTGGTACGCAATCGATCTCACGGCGGGTCAGGCCTATGAATTCCGGCTTCACGGATTCGGTGATGACGGCATCTTCGATTCGCTGCTGCGGGTCCGGGACGCGAATGGAACAATCCTGAGCGTGAACGACGATGCGGACCCGACGGTCTATGACGGAAGCGGCGCCCGCGATCCGTGGATCGGGTTCACCGCGCAAACAAGCGGAACCTATTACATCGAGGCGGCGTCCTCGAACTTCTATTCCGGCGACTACATTCTCACCGCCGTCAAGGCCAATGACGCGGGAATGGATTTCACGCTGGATGAAATCGCATGGCAACTGATCAATCATGACGGCTATCCATCGCCCTTCGACGCCGGGACGGACGGCCGGATTTCGGTGGACATCACGGCGCTGACAACCGATGGTCAGGCGCTGGCCCGCGCGGCGCTGCAGCAATGGTCAGACCTGACGGGCCTGGCCTTTGTGGAAGTCGACACCGGCGGCGAGATCACGTTCGACGATTCGGAAACCGGCCTGGCGGCCTATACGCGCAGCCAATACACATCCGTGAACGGCGCCTGGTATCTCTCACATGCCGACATCATGGTGACCGAGGACTGGATCAACACCTATGGCACCGGCTTCAACACCTATTCCTACCAGACCTATATTCATGAAATCGGCCATGCGCTCGGGCTTTATCACTCCGGCAACTACAATGGCAGCGCGAGTTACGGCACCGACAATTTCTATCTGAACGACTCGCATGTCTATACGATCATGTCGTATTTCAGCCCCTACGAAAATTCCTATGTCGGAGGCACATTTTACGACATGCTGACGCCCATGCTCGCTGACGCCATAGCGGCGGAAGCGTTCTACGGGCGCAGCACGGATACGCGCACCGGCGATACCACCTACGGCTTCAACGCCAATACCGGCGACACGGCGCTCGACCTCGCGGCCAGTTTCGACCGCACGAGTTTCATGGTGCATGACGACGGCGGCATCGACACCATCGACATGTCGGGCGAATACCGGGCACAGACGATCGATCTGCGGGACGGTTCCCTGTCCAGTGTCCTTGGTGGCACGTACAACATGGCGATCTCCCGCGGCACGGTGATCGAGAACGCGATTGGCGGCACCGGCGCGGACATGATCCAGGGCAATGCGGCGGCGAACACGCTTTCGGGCGGCGCGGGCGACGACACGATCGACGGGGGCGCAGGCGCGGACGTGCTCGATGGCGGCGACGGTATCGACACGCTGAGCTATGCCTCCTCCAGCGGCCAGGTTTACGTCGCACTGAACGGCGCGGCCGCCGCCATTGTCTTAAGGGGCGATGCGCAAGGCGACACGGCGACGGGTTTCGAGAATGTCATCGGTTCCTCTTTCAACGACGCGCTGTTCGGCGATGCCGGTGCCAACAGCGTCGATGGCGGCGACGGGAATGACCTGATCGAGGGTGGCGCGGGCGCCGACACACTCACCGGCGGCGCCGGCATCGACACGCTCAGCTATGCCGGATCAGCTTCCGGTGTAACCGTGACGCTGAACTCACAAACGGCAGCCACGGGCGGCGACGCGCAGGGCGATACATCGTCGGGCTTTGAAAACCTCACCGGCTCGGCCCTTTCCGATTCCCTGACCGGCGACGATGGCGACAACGTCATCGAAGGCGGCGCGGGCGCCGACACGCTCACGGGCGGAGGCGGCGCGGACACGCTCAGCTATGCCGGCTCGGGCGCAGCGGTGGATGTGCGCCTGTACGGCGCGGGCGAGGCGATCGTTTCGGGAGGCGATGCGGCGGGCGACACGGCCACCGGCTTCGAGAATGTCACCGGCTCGGCCCTTTCGGACACGCTCACCGGCGACTGGAGGGCCAATGTGATCGACGGCGGCGCGGGCGACGACACCATTCTCGACGGTGGCGGCAATGACACGCTTTCCGGCGGCGGCGGGGCGGGCAATGACACGATCGAGGGCGGGCGCGGCGCCGACACGCTCGACGGCGGCGGCGGCACGGACACGCTCAGCTATGCCGGATCGTCCGCAGCGGTGGATGTTCGCCTGTACGGCTACAGCAAGATCTTTGCCTCCGGCGGCGATGCAGAAGGCGACACGGCCATCGGCTTCGAGAACCTCACCGGTTCGGCCCATGGTGACACGCTGACCGGCGACTGGCGGGCCAATGTGATCGACGGCGGCGATGGCGACGACACCATTATCGACGGCGGCGGCAATGACACGCTGATCGGCGGGGCGGGCAATGACGTGCTGTCCGGCGGGGCGGGCGACGACCTGTTCGTCTTCGCCGAAGGTTTCGGCCAGGACCGGATCACCGACTTCGACGCTTCGAGCGCCGGCGAAAGGATCGACCTGTCGGGCGTGTCCGCGATCACCGATTTCGCCGACCTGCAAGGCATGATGAGCCAGAGCGGGACCGATGTGCTGATCGATGCGGGCGGCGGCGACACGATCACGCTCGCCCATGTCGCTCTCGCCGACCTCGACGCAAGCGACTTCGTGTTCTGATCCGCCCTGCCCTTCTGCGCGGGCAAACATGAACGAGACCACGCAGGCGGGCGGCTCCCAGGGCCGCCCGTTCGGCATTCAGGTCAAGGGTTCTGCAGCGGCTTGCCCGCTCAGCAGACGTGCCACGACCGCCGCGCTGGACGGCCGCCAATCTGGCGCGGCATATCCGAATGCGGCTGTGAAGTGGCCCGTATCGAGGCGCGAGTTGGCCGGCCGCCTGGCCCTCGTCGGATAGTCCGATGCCGGGATCGGCCTGACCCGTGCCGTGGGACCGCCCAGTGCCGCGCTTTCGTTCAGGACATGGGACGCCAGGTCATACCAGCTCGCCTCGCCACTTCCGGCAAGATGATATGTCTCGCCAAGCCCTGTCCTCGAGCCGTCACGCCAGGTATCCAGAACCGCAAGCAGCCCGTCCGCGATATCGAAGGCCGAAGTCGGGTTGCCATACTGGTCCGCCACGATGGCCAGTTCATCGCGCGTTTCGGCCAGCCGGAGCATGGTCTTGACGAAATTCTTGCCGAACGGGCTGTAGACCCAGGCTGTCCGGGCAATCATGTGCGCATCGGGCAAGGCCTGGCGCACGGCCTCCTCGCCAAGCAGCTTGGTCCTGCCATAAACGCCCAGCGGCGCGGTTGCATCGTCCTCGCGATAAGGCGCAGAGGCCTCACCGGAAAACACATAATCGGTCGACAGATGGAGGAGCCGGGCGCCGGCGGCGCGGCAGGCCTGCGCGATCACGCCCGGCGCAACGGCATTGAGCGCGTGGGCGGCCTCAGGCTCATCCTCGGCAAGATCGACGGCCGTGTATGCGGCCGCGGAAATGACGACATCGGGCTGATGCGCGGCGATGGTCCGCCGGATCGAATCCGGATCGGCCAGATCGAGTTCGGGCCGTGCGGCAAAAACGGCCGACAGCCCGTCCGAACAGGCCATGCGCTCAGCCAGGGCATGTGCGACCTGCCCGTGCCTGCCGGTCACCAGAACCCTCATTTCGCCGCCTTTCCCGTTCCCAGCCGTTCACCGATCGTGTTGTGCAAGGGCCGCCACCACCATTCATTGTCCAGATACCAATCGACGGTGCGTTCCATGCCGCTTTCGAATGTCTCGGCCGCCGACCAGCCCAGTTCGCTCTCAATCCGGGACGGGTCGATGGCATAGCGCCGGTCATGGCCCGGGCGGTCGGTCACGAAGGCGATCAGGTCGCGGTAACTGGCGCCGGAAGCACGCGGCCGCTTGCGGTCGAGAATGTCGCAAATCACATGCACGACCTCGATGTTCCTGCGCTCGGCGCGGCCGCCGATATTGTAGCTGCGGCCCACCTTCCCGGTGATCGCGACACATTCCAGAGCGGCGGCATGATCATCGACATAAAGCCAGTCACGCACGTTCTCGCCCTTGCCATAGACAGGCAGCGCGCGCTCTTCCAAAGCGCTGAGAACCACCTTGGGCACCAGCTTTTCAGGAAAATGATACGGCCCGTAATTGTTGGAGCAGTTCGTCATCACGACCGGCAGCCCATAGGTATGGTGCCAGGATTGGACCAGATGATCCGATGCCGCCTTGGATGCCGAATAGGGCGACGAGGGACGGTAGGGCGTGTCTTCGGTGAAGATGCCCTCGTCGAAGGGCAGATCGCCAAACACCTCGTCGGTGGAGATGTGATGAAATCGAAAACGCTCCCGCGCCTCCCCCGCCAGGCTCTCGAAATGCGCGCGCGCGGCCTTCAAGAGCCGGAACGTGCCGACAATGTTCGTCTCGATGAAAACCTCCGGCCCGTCAATGGAACGGTCGACATGGCTTTCGGCGGCCAGGTGCATGAGAATGTCGATCCGCTCTTCGGCCAGAAGCGCGCGCACCGTTTCCTCGTCGCAGATATCAGCCTGGACGAAGCGGAAGTTCGCCGCGTTTTTCACCGGCTTGAGAGATGCGAGATTTCCCGCATAGGTCAGCTTGTCGATCACGACGACGCGATTGGCCGGATTGCCGGTCAGCCGGCGCGCCACCGCCGATCCGATGAAGCCGGCACCGCCGGTGATGAGATAATTCATGCCAGTCCTCGGCGTTCAGATGGAAAAACCGGTATCGCAATCCGCTAGAAGCGGCGCACCGCGATCCTTGGCGGAAAGGATGACCCGCTGCGGATCGACCGGCCATTCGATGCCTATTTCGGGATCATCGAAGCGGATGGAACGGTCATGCTCCCTGGAATAGAAGCTGGAGACCTTGTAGAGGAACTGCGTGTCCGGCTCCAGCGTGACGAAGCCGTGAGCGAAACCCTCGGGGATGAAAAGCTGGTTCCATCCGGCCGCCGACAGTTCGACCCCGACCCACTTTCCATAGGTCGGCGAGCCCTTGCGAATATCGACCGCGACGTCAAAAACCGCCCCATGCGTCACGCGGACCAACTTGGCCTGGGCCCAAGGCGGCGCCTGGAAATGCAGGCCGCGCAAGACACCGACGGGCCCCGACAGGGAATGGTTGTCCTGGACGAAGGACACATCCACACCATTGGCCCGCCAAAGACGCTCGTTCCATGTCTCGGAAAAGAAGCCGCGTTCGTCACCGAAACGGTCGGCAACGATCTCGATGACACCGGGCAAGGCGGTTTCGCGGAATTCCGGCATCACGCCAATTCCCGAACGCGGCGGCGAAGGTAGTTGGCATAGTCGCCATTGCCCATCCAGTCGGCGCGGGCGAGAACCTGTTCACCGGTCACCCAACCCTGTTCAAGGCTGATTTCCTCGGGACACGCGATCTTGATTCCCTGGCGATGCTCGATGGTGCGCACGAAGGCCGCGGCCTCATGCATGGAATCGGGCGTGCCCGTGTCGAGCCAGGCATAGCCCCGCCCCATGCGCGCGACGGTCAGGTCGCCGCGCTCCAGGTAGGCGCGGTTGACGTCGGTGATTTCGAGTTCACCGCGTGCTGAAGGCTTGATCGAGGCCGCAATGTCCAGCACATCGTTGTCGTAGAAATACAGGCCCGTGACAGCCCAGTTCGATTTGGGCGCTACAGGCTTCTCCTCGATTCCACGGGCAAGACACGTGGCCGGATCGAAGTCGACAACGCCATAGCGTTCGGGATCGTTGACATAATAGGCGAAGACCGTCGCGCCATTCTGCTTGGCCGCAGCCTCGCTGCACAGACGTGACATGCCCGCGCCGTAAAAGATGTTGTCGCCGAGCACCAGCGTCACACTGTCATTGCCAACGAAGTCCCGCCCGATGATGAACGCCTGCGCAAGACCCTCCGGCTTCGGCTGCTCAGCATAGGAAAAGGACACGCCCAGAGAGGACCCGTCACCCAGAAGCGACCTGAAGACGGGAAGGTCGCGCGGCGTGGAAATGATGAGAATTTCCCGGATGCCCGCCAGCATGAGGACGCTCAGCGGATAAAAGATCATCGGCTTGTCATAGACCGGGAGAATCTGCTTGGAAGACGCAATGGTCATCGGGAAGAGGCGTGTTCCGCTGCCGCCCGCAAGAATGATACCCTTCACACTTTCACCTGTCTTTTCTAAATTTATACATTAGACTTTCTGCAATTTTCAGTGGAAAATCCAGCCTGTCTCCCCTTAAAGAAGTTTCAGCAGCGCGGCAATGATCAGTGCCGCCTGACCTTTCCGCGTCTGCCGGAAAACCCCCGATTGACGCACACCGACAATCCGCCTGTGCAACGGCGCCTGGCGGGCGGCACAGAAGCGATCCAGAACCTGGCGGGCGTGTGGCGTCAACAGGTCAATATTTGCCCGCAAAGTCTGCACGTTCATGTCCGTCCATTCCCGGAACCGTCCGTCGAGAATGAAGAGAAGCCGCGGAATGAGCGATGTCCACGTGTTGTTGGCTCCGACCAGATTGGTGTCGTGCTGACGGTAAAGGACATCCGGTTCGGGATTGTAGAACACCTCGCCGCCGGCGCCGGTAACGATCAGGTAAGCCAACCAGTCATGACTGACGAAGCGCGCCCGTCGCGCGGCGGTCTGGACCAGGTCGAAGGCCGAACGGTTCATGACCATCGTGTTGCCGCCGGCGATCGACTGGACCAGCGCATTGGCAAAGCAGGGCTGATAAGGGAACAACGGTGACATCCACCGCCTCTGGCCGGCGAAGTTGAGCGTCCGCCCGCAATAGAGCGCCGGCTTGCCGTCAGGCCGCGACGAGAGCCAGGCAATGGCATTCTCCAGCTTGTCGTCCTTCCAGATGTCGTCCTGATCGCAAAAAGCGACATAGTCGGCGCTCGCCGCTTCGTGGCGCAGGATCAACGAACGGAAATTCTCGGCAAATCCGTTGCACGGTCCCGGGACAATGGTGACATCACCCTTTGGCCAGGCGGAAGCAAACTCCCGCAAGGCCTCAAGCGTGCCATCCGTCGAGCCGTCGTCGGACAGAAGGAGATCAATATTCAACCACGTTTGCGACCGGAGTGATGCCAATTGCTCGGTCAGATAGGCTTCGCCGTCATGCGTCGCCATGAGTACCGCCACGCGCGAAGAACTATCCGAATTTCCGCAAATACTGCTTTGTTTGGTCATACCGGTATCGCGGAATCGAATGGGGATTCATTTCTCGGTACCCGGTACAACAAGTGGCGGCCCACCGAAACCGACAAGAACTAGGCATTGACAATTTCACGCCGTAGGAGACAAAGGCGGCGCCTTTTTGAGACTAGCCGGATCGCCGCGCAATTTCCACATTCTTGTGCAATGCGACGTAACCTTTTCAAGCAGCCTGGCCAAGGCGGCCACTGCATGGTTTCCCGGATCAAAGCAACCATGCTATTGGAGATGCAACCGTGCATGGTTCCTGCCATCCGGCGGCTGCACTGCAAGGAGTTCCGATGAAAGCCGATGCCCGCATGTTGCGCACTGCCGTTGTCCTGCATGATGCCGTCGTGCTGGCCGCCGCCTTCGTTTGCGCGCATCTTGTCGCCTTCGGGCTTGAACCCCTTTCCCATGTGCCGGGTTTTGGAGAGAAGACGGCCGGCTTCGTCGCACTGGGCGTCGGTTCGCTCTATGTGATGAAGGTCAATCGCGGGCTGTGGCGCTATGCCTCGATCCCGGACATGGTGGCCATCGTCAAGGCGACGACGATTGCCGTGGCGATCTTCACCATCGCCAATTTCATGCTGTCCCGCGGCGAGAACATTTCGCGTGTCGCCGTCATGCTGACCTGGGTTTTCACGGTCTTCGGCCTGGGCGCCGGGCGAATGCTCTACAGGTTCATCAAGGAAACGCGCTTCTTCTCTTTCCTGCGCGATGCAGGCGAGATTGCCGAGCACTATCTGCTTTATCCCTTTTCCGACACGACGGAGAGCTATCTTCGCGCCATCCGCCGGCTCAACCCGCCGGGCTTCAGGATCGCCGGCATCATCGATCCGCGCATGTCGTTCGTGCGCAACGGCATGCATTCGCTCAACGTGCTGGGCACGCCCGAACACATCGCCTCCATCGTTGCCGAAAACCATGCCCGCGGGATTGTCATCAACGGCCTGATCGTCACCGATTCGACGATCTCGGGAACGGAAATGGCCGATCTTCTGGAGGCCTGCAACGATGCCGGCATCGGCATATCGCGCCTGCCCGACATGATGGACTTCCCCAAGGCGGGCAGTTCGAACCTGCTCTCCCCCAAACCGGTGCGCCTCGAAGACCTGCTCGGAAGACAGCAAGTACAGGTCGAGAACCGGGATATTTCGGGTTTCCTGAAAAACAATACGGTGCTGGTCACAGGCGCCGGCGGTTCGATCGGCTCCGAACTCTGCCGGCAGATCGCAGCCTTCAAGCCGGCCAAACTGGTCTTCCTGGATTCCGGCGAACGCAACCTCTATGACATTTCACAGGAATTCGCCTCGCATTTCCCCGAAACCGCCATCGCTCCGGTGATCGCCGACATCCGCGACCGGTCGCGCATCGACGAGGTGGTGAATTTCTTCGCACCGGACGTTGTCTTCCACGCAGCCGCGCTGAAGCATGTGCCGATTGTCGAGGCCAACCCGCTGGAGGCGGTGAAGACCAATATCCTGGGCACGGCCAATGTGGCCGAAAGCGCGGTGGCGGCCGGTGCAAAGGCCTTCGTGCTTATCTCCACCGACAAGGCGGTGAACCCCTCCAGCGTGATGGGTGCGTCCAAACGCGCCGCCGAACTCTACTGCCAGGCGCTCGATCTCGACGACGCACCGACCTGCTTCCGCATCGTGCGTTTCGGCAATGTGCTCGGTTCAGCCGGATCGGTGGTCCCGCTGTTCCAGAAACAGATCGCCCAGGGCGGCCCGGTCACGGTCACGGATCCGGAAATGACCCGCTATTTCATGACCATCCCGGAAGCGGTGCACCTTATCCTGCAAGCCGCCTCGCACGGCATGAACGGTGCAAAACTGCCGCCCGAAACGCGCGGCGCCATTCTCATGCTCAACATGGGCCAGCCGATCAAGATCTCCGATCTTGCGCGCCGTCTCATCCAGTTGGCCGGTTTCCGCCCGGATGTGGACGTCAAGATCGAATATACCGGGCGCCGGCCCGGCGAGAAGCTGGAAGAGGAACTTCTCAGCCGGCTCGAAGACCAGATCGTGCAGAAGCATGACAGTTTCATCGTGGCGCGAACGCGAACCGTTGAACGCGGCACGATCGTCAACTGGCTGCAGGAACTCAAGCAGATCTGCCGGCGCGAAGACCCCGAAGCCGCCATCCTCCTGCTTCGGAAAATCGTCACAAGCTACAAGCCCTGGACTGCGGCGGCGGCCGATATCGAGCAGATTTCCGAATAGAGCGGTTTCCGACGGGCGCGAACCGGCACCGGTCACAGGCGCTGGCGAGCCTCAGGCGGTGCGAAGGCCCGGACCAGGCCGTCGGCAAGGGCGACGGGCGGATGCCAGCCGGTTTGTGCGGTGAAGCGGGCCGTATCCACCATGCAGGGTTTGCGTGCATGGCTGAGCGCCTGTCCAAGCAGCGGCACGCCATCCCACCACGCGGCAGGCAGGCCCGGAAGGGTGTGCAGGCGCTGGCGCCCTGCCCACCGGCCGGCCAGGCGCCCGATCTCGCCCAGCGATGTGATGCCATCATCGGCAAGGTTGAACGTGCCATTCGCCGCCCGGCTGCCCTCGGCCGACAAGGCGGCAATGGCGCTTGCAAGGTTTTCACGATTGAGAACCGATTTCGGCGCTTGCGCCAGCACCTCCGGCAACAGCCAGCCACGCCGGCCCAAGCGGGTGGCCAGTCCCAGCCAACCGCCACGGTGCGGGCCATACACGACCGGCAGGCGCAGGATCGCCAATGCACGTCCTTCGCCATGAAAGGCGTTTCGCAGCGCAGCCTCGGCCGCCACTTTCGAGCGCGCATAGGGATCATCGGGGCGAAGCGGGTCGCTTTCGCGAAAGGGCACGTCCGTGCCGGCGCCATAGACGCGCACGGAACTGGCGAAGAGAAAGCGTGTGACGCCCGCCCGGGCGGCTGCGCGGGCAAGAGCGGCTGTGGCATCGACATTGACCGCCTGCATGGCCGCCTCGTCGCCCGCCGCGCGTGACAGGCGCGAGGGATTGAATGCGGCCAGATGCACCACCGCATCCTGCCCCTCCAGCACCGATTCCCATTCAGCAGGCCGGGTCAGATCGGCGAACAGCGCGCGCGCGGCGATATCGGGGCGCGGTTTGCGCAGCAGGGCGGTGACGTCATGGCCGGCGCCGACAAGTGCATCGGCAATCGTGCCGCCTGAAAAGCCTCCTGCCCCGGTCAGAAATATCCGCATGGTTCTCCGGTTCCGTTTCCTCGTGCGGGCCGGGCGCCGCCCGACATCCCGGATACCACAAGGCGCGCCGGTTGTGGTAAGGGATTGCGCAATTGAAACAAGGGACCGGCCGGAACACCATACGGGCCGCCAGAGACCGCATGCCGGAGATGACAAACACACTGGCCATTGCCGGGCTTGCCGCCTTGGCCAGCGTCCTGCTGCTGGCGGTTCTGCGGCGCCTGCTTGCGGCGTCCTTCCTGGCCGCGGGCCGTTCGGACCGGTCGAACCATGCCGGAACGCCGCGCCAGATCGGCGGTCTGGCCGTGGTGCCTGCCGCGCTGTTCGCCGTGGCCTTCCTTCAGGGCGGGGATGCATGGATCGCCCTGCCCTTCCTGGCTCTGTGGCTGGCCGGCATGGCCGACGACCACCGCCCGCTGGGCGTGGCCGTGCGGCTGGGCGTGCAGATCGGGGCCGCGGCGGGTCTTGTCGCGCTGGTGCGGCCCGCCCTGCCGCTGCCGGACGTCGTGCCGCCGCTGGCGGGCGACATCGCCGCCGTGCTGTTTCTCGTGTGGACCATCAACATGGTCAATTTCATGGACGGGCTGGACCTGATGACCGTTGCCGGCGCGGGGCTGCCGCTCGCTTTTTGCAGCTCTCTGCTGCTGGTCGCTGGCGGATCAACCGATGCGGCCATGGCCACGCTGGCGGGCGCGGGCGCGCTGGCCGGGTTCGCGCTGCACAACCGCCCGCCAGCGAAGGTGTTTCTCGGTGACAGCGGCAGCCTGCCGCTCGGCATGCTCGCCGGCTGGGCGCTGCTGGCGCTTGCCGAACAGGCCCCAGCGGCGGCACTGGCCCCGTTCGGCTATTACTTCGCCGATTCCGTCTGGACGCTTTTGCAGCGGCTGGCGGAGGGCAAGAACATCCTGAAATCGCATTCCGAACACGCCTATCAGCGCGCCTTCCGGGCCGGCATGACGGTGCCCGCCATTGTGGGCCGCGTGGCGCTGTGCGCGCTCGCCTGCGGCCTTGCCGCTCATGCGGCGATCGCGGCGGACGGGTTTGTCTCGATGGCCGGCGGCCTTGCCGGGCTTGGCGCGGGCGTGGCGCTGGCCGCGCATTTGCGGCGGCGGCCGAAGCCCTTAAACTGAAAAGGCCGCGTTTCACCTGGAAACGCGGCCCTTGTCTGTTCTTGCCGGTCAGGCCGGCGCGCGATCAGCGAAAGCGGGCGAGGAGCGCGCCAAGCGCAGGCACGAGGGCGGCGGCGAGCGCCGCCTTGACCACGTCGGCGACGATGAAGGGGCCGACGCCGAAGGCCAGCGCCTTTTCCGCGCCGAAGAGCACGGCGAGCCATGCCGCGCCGAGCGCCAGGATCACCGCCTCACCGGCCAGCATGGCACCGAACAGGGCGACCGGGCGGGCCGTCCAGCCACGGTCGGCCGCGGCGCCGATCATCGCGGCGGCCACGAGGAAGCCCGCCAGGTAGCCGCCGGTCGGGCCGGCCATGTAGGCGGCACCCGCGCCGCCGGTGAAGACAGGCATGCCGACGGCGCCCTGCGCCAGATAGGCCAGCAGCGTGGCAACGGCCAGATTGCGGCCATAGGCGGCGGCGATGGCGAAGATGGCCAGCGTCTGCAGCGTCATCGGCACGGGCCAGAAGGGAACCTTGACATGGGCGGCGGCGGCGATCAGCAGCGAACCGGCGATGACGAGCCCGGCCTGGGCGGCAAGGCGGGCGGCACCAGCGCCGGGAAGCGCGGCGGCTGCCAGTGAACGGTCGGACAGGGATGCGGACATCGATTTTCCTTTTTGGCATTGCGTGGACAGCGAAGCAGAACCTCGCATGTTTGCGTATAAATTCTGACGTGCTATGCGGCAATGCACAAGGGGCGCGATCCCCGGACAATTGCCGAAGGACGCATGCGCATGGAACTGGATCTCAACCGGGACTTCGAACCGGCTCATGGCGAGGCCGTACCGGTCGCCACGGATGTCCTGCGCGTCACGGTCAACAATCCGGGGCCGTTCACCTTTCACGGCACCAACAGCTACATTGTCGGCCGTGACACGTTGGCCGTCATCGATCCCGGGCCGGAAAACGAGGCGCATTTCCAGACGCTCATGGAGGCCATCGCGGGGCGGCCGGTCAGCCACATCTTCGTCAGCCACACCCACAAGGACCATTCGCCGCTGGCTCGCCGCCTTGCCGCGGCGACCGGGGCCACCATTGCCGCTGAAGGCCCGCACCGGCCTGCCCGCCCGCTCAATATCGGCGAGGTCAACCCGCTCGACGCCAGCGCCGACACGGATTTCGACCCGGATATCCGCATGGCCGATGGCGCGGTGATCGAAGGCGACGGCTGGGCGATCCGGGCCGTTCACACGCCGGGCCACACGGCCAACCATGCCGCTTTCGGGCTCGAAGAGACGGGCATCCTGTTTTCTGCCGATCACGTGATGGCCTGGGCCACGACCATCGTGGCGCCGCCCGATGGCGCCATGGCCGATTTCATGGCCTCGCTGGAGGCACTGATGCAGCGCGACGACAGGCTCTACCTGCCCGGCCATGGCGGACCGGTGACGCGGCCGGCGCAATTCCTGCGTGGTCTGCGCACGCACCGGCGCATGCGCGAACGGGCCATCCTGGAAAGGCTCAGGGCCGGCGACCGGACGATTGCCGGCATGGTCACCAAGATTTACCGCGATACGGATCCGCGCCTGCACGGGGCGGCCGGCCTTTCGGTGCTGGCGCATCTGGAAGATCTGGTGGCGCGTGGGGCGGTGCAGACGGACGGCCCGCCGGCGATCGACGGCGTTTTCATTCCCGCCTGAACGGGCTCAGGTGCCCGCCAGGGTCAGCATTTCGGCATCCAGCGCATTCATGAAGGCTTCGATGCGCCGGGCATTGTCGCCCAGGTCATGTCTGGCGAAAACGGATGCCGAGCGCATGTCGACATAGGTGGATTCGTCCTCGTCGGAAATGCGCACGACAACATCGACCGGAAAGGCAAAGAAAAACGTGCTGGCCCGGGCCTCGACCAGCAATTCCGGGGTTTCCTGCGGAACCCCCTTTCGCGACAGCACCTGCCAGCGATTGTCCGCCATGACATTGGTGACAGCCCGCAGGACGCGGTCGGGCGCGGCATCGTAGCGGCGGCCGGTCGCTGCCGGGTAAGCCCGTGCGGCCGCCTCGATCTCCTGCGGGGACGGCGTGGCGATCTCGTTCTGCCCCTCCCCGCGCAGACCGGGCGCAATGAAGAACCGGGGCGGATCGCTCCGGTCGGTGGAGATGTCGTTCAGGGCAGGCAGGGCGGCGGCACGCCAGGCCGAGACCGCGAAGGGTGCCAGCACGATCAGCGACAGGATCAGGCCTGCCGCGGCAGCGCGGCCGCCGCGCGCACCGGCGCGCCAGAGCCTCTGAAAGGCCAGGAGCGCGATCACCAGCGCCGTGATGGCCAGAAGGCAAATGAAGCCCAGCACCCAGAAAAAGCCGACGGTTTCCATCAGGCCATAGCGATGGGCGAGGCCCGCGATGATGAACATCACCAATGCCAGACGGGCAAGGAAGCGGGACCAGTCGCCCAAGGGCGAAACCGGCCGGTCATAGTAACCCGTCATGTCGGCTGCCTCGCGCCTTCCCCCATCGCATTCTTCCACCCGACGGCGCGGCTGCCAGAGCCGCGCCGTCAGGCGTTTTCCCCTCAGGCGGGGAGCTTGTAGCCGGCGAACTGGTCGCGCAGGGTCGTCTTCTGGATCTTGCCGGTCGCCGTATGGGGGATTTCCTCGACGAAGGCCACGTCATCGGGCATCCACCACTTGGCGATCTTGCCATCCATGAAGGCGAGAATATCCTCCCGCGAAGGCTGCCGCCCCTGCTTCGGCACGATAACGAGCAGCGGGCGCTCGTCCCATTTGGGATGGGCAATGCCGATGACGGCGGCCTCTGCCACGTCGGGGTGACCGACAGCGAGATTTTCCAGGTCAATGGAGGAAATCCACTCGCCGCCCGACTTGATGACATCCTTGGAGCGGTCGGTGATCTGCATGTAGCCATCGGCATCGATATGGGCGACATCACCCGTGTCGAACCAGCCCTCCTCGTCGAACTGGTCGGCACCGGCGCCGCCGTAATAGCCCTTGGCGATGGCAGGGCCGCGCACTTTCAGACGGCCGAAGGTCTTGCCGTCCCACGGCAGTTCCCTGTTGTCATCGTCGGTGATCTTCATTTCCACGCCGAAGGGCGCATAGCCCTGCTTGGCCTTGAGATCGAGAAGCGCATCTCCCTCCAGGTCGGCAAATTGCGGCTTGAGCGAACCGAGCGAGCCAAGCGGGCTCATCTCGGTCATGCCCCATGCGTGGATGACATCGACGCCGTAATTGTCCTGGAACTTCTGCGTCATGGCGCGCGGGCAGGCCGAGCCGCCGATCACCACCCGGTTGAGATGGGGCAGTTCCTTGCCGGTTTCTTCCAGATATTGCAGCAGCATGAGCCAGACAGTCGGCACGGCGGCCGACATGGTCACCTTGTGGGTGTCGAGCAACTCGTAGATCGATTCGCCATCCATCCTGCCGCCCGGCATGACCAGCTTGGCGCCAACCATGGGCGCGGCGTGGGCAATGCCCCATGCGTTGGCATGGAACATGGGCACGACGGGCAAAACGACCTCGCGGGAGCCGAGGTCGAGCGCGTCCTTCTGGCTGGCAATCAGGGCGTGAAGGACGTTGGAGCGGTGCGAATAGAGCACGCCCTTCGGATCGCCCGTGGTGCCGGAGGTGTAGCACATGCCCGACGCGTCGCCCTCGCCGTTGGCATGCCATTCGACATTGCCGTCATGGCCGGCGATCCAGTCCTCATAGGCCACGGCGGTCTTCAGCGCCGTGTCCGGCATGTGGGCGCCGTCGGTCAGGACCACGACCTTGCCAAGGCTGGGAACCTGATCCGCGATCTTCTCGACGATCGGCAGGAAGGTCAGGTCGGTGAACAGCATGCGGTCTTCGGCATGGTTCATGATCCAGGCGATCTGTTCGGGAAACAGGCGCGGGTTGAGCGTGTGATACACGCCGCCGGCGCCCATGATGCCATACCAGGCTTCCAGATGGCGTGCGGTGTTCCAGGCCAGCGTGCCGACGCGGTCACCGGGCCGGATGCCCTCCGCCATCAGTGCCTGTGCGGTCTTCTTCGCCCGGGTGTGAATGTCGGCATAGGTCGTGGTGACGACCGGGCCTTCGATGGAGCGCGTGACGACCTGCTGCTTGCCATGCTGGCGCGCGGCATGGTCCAGGATGCGGCTGCAGGTCAGCGGCCAGTCCTGCATCAGTCCCAACATTGATGTTCCTCCCTGATCGGTATGAGCGTGTTATCAACATCTTGTCCCTCAAAACCGGTTTGTCCAGAGCGCGCGGCCCCTGCCCCGGCTTTTCTGCCGGCCACGGACACAAACCGGCCATGATCGGCCGCCAGATTGCGGGTTCGGGCGGGCTGGTTTTTGTTCTGGAGTGCAAGATGAACATGCTTCCCGTCCCTGTCACCCCCTCATCCGCACCGCCGCTGGCCGAAGTCGAGCTCGAAATGGCGCTTCAGATCAATGACATCCGCGCCCAGGGCTTTGCCGATTCGGTTCGGGAAGCCGCCTCGCGCATCGGCGGGCATGTGCTGTTTGACCTGCCTTGTCCCTCCGGCGAAGGCTGCCAGCGCGTGGCGGCCATCGTGGCGGCGCAGGACCACGAGATGCAGGTGCTGCTGGTGATCCTGGCGGCCGATGGCCTTTCGGTCTCCACCGAGAATGCCAGCGATTCCGATCATGCCTTCGCCGGTTTCGCGCTCAGCCATGCAGCGCTGAGCGGGCACTTGGCCGGATTGGGTCTCGGCGCCGCGGAATAGGCTGCGCTGGAACAACCGGCGCCGTCCGGTTGCGCGCCCGGGCTTGCGAAGGCTCCCTTGCCAGGCTGGAGCGGCTGGCCTGCGCGTCATTCGCTACGCGCGGGGAGGCCTTGGCCGCTGCCGCAGCACGGTTCTCCACACGGCTTATTTGATCATAATCCACCCCATCCACATCATGCTTCATGCCCTCTGCATTGTGCCAGACGCCTGTACCCGTTTGCTTTTTCCGGACTCATCAAGAAACAGAGGGGAACACATGCTTTCAGACACGTATCGCGGAACTGCGGTGGCGGCCTTCATCCTGGCCTTTGCCGGAATCCTGCTGGCAAGCGCCGCCGCGCAGGCGCGAAACATCACCTGCCCGCTCGCCCAAATCCGGCGTGAAGTCGTCTCGCCCCTGCCGAACGACTGGTGGAGCACGCCCCATGTCAACTCGCTGCAGAACACCCGGGTCGTGACGATCGGCGGCCGCGTCGCGCTTCAATGCCAGTATGGCGAGGCTGGCAACATCCAGCGCTATGCGCCGGCCAACCAGACATGCCAGGCCGTGCCGCTCGGTTTCCAGTGCAGCCAGGCCGCGCGCGGCTTCCGGACGTTTTCGACCGGGCAGATCAACATTCCGCAAACCTTCGTCGCCGATCTGGACCGAGGCATCCGCACCCAGGCCGGCGCGGACATCTGGTTCCAGGCGGTCAGCCGCGACCTACTCTATCTGGTGCCAAGAAACGGCGCGCGCATCGGCATCAGCGGCCGGCGGAACCGCGGATACGAGGGCTGCCGAAGCGCCCGGATGGCACCTGATCGCATCTCGCTGCGTGATGTTCCGGTGGGCACCTATGTCTGTGTCAAGACAAATGAGGGCCGCATCAGCGAATTCCGCGTGAATTCGGTTTCGGGCGGCAGCCCGAAAACCCTGACCATCGGCTATACGACCTGGGAATGAGACCGGGAAAAACGGCGGGCGCCCGGTGAACCGGACGCCCGCTGCCAGACCCGTTCCTGTTACGCCTGAAGCCTAGCCCGCCCGTGCGGCGATGGCGGCCTGGGCGGCTGCCAGGCGGGCGATGGGCACCCGGAACGGCGAGCAGGAAACGTAATCCAGCCCCGTCTCCTCGCAGAAGCGGATGGACGCCGGATCGCCGCCATGTTCGCCGCATATGCCCAGCTTGATGCCCTTGCGGGTGTCCCTGCCCTTTTCGGCCGCGATACGCACCAGTTCGCCCACGCCCTCCACATCCAGCGAGACGAAGGGATCCTGTTCGATGATGCCCTTCTGGCGGTAGGTCTCCAGGAAGCCGGCTGAATCGTCACGGCTGATGCCGAATGTCGTCTGTGTCAGGTCGTTCGTGCCGAAGGAGAAGAATTCGGCCACTTCGGCAATGACATGGGCGCGGATGGCGGCGCGCGGCAATTCGATCATCGTGCCGACGAGATAATCGAAGCGCGTGCCGCTCTCCTTCATCACGTCCTTCGCCACGGCATCGATACGCGCCTTGACGAATTCCAGTTCCTTCATCAGGCCTACGAGCGGCACCATGACTTCCGGCACAACCTGTGCGCCGGTGGCCTTGCCCGCCTCGATGGCGGCCTCGAAAATGGCGCGGGCCTGCATTTCCGCGATTTCCGGATAGGAGATCGCGAGGCGGCAGCCGCGATGGCCCAGCATCGGGTTGAACTCGTGCAGCGTTTCGGTGCGCCGGCGCAGAAGGTCCGGCTTCACGTCGAGGGACGCCGCCACTTCGCCGATTTCCTCTTCCGTCTTGGGCAGGAACTCGTGCAGCGGCGGATCGAGCAGGCGGATCGTTACCGGCAGGCCGGCCATGATCTCGAACAGTTCCACGAAATCGGCCTTCTGCATGGGCAGAAGCTTGGCCAGCGCGGCGCGACGTCCGCTCTCGGTATCGGCGAGGATCATCTCGCGCATGGCGACAATCCGGTCGCCCTCGAAGAACATGTGCTCGGTGCGGCACAGGCCAATGCCTTCGGCGCCGAACGAGCGCGCCATGCGGGCATCGGCGGGCGTTTCGGCATTGGTGCGCACCTTCATGCGGCGGCCTGCATCGGCCCATTCCATGATGGAGGCGAAATCGCCGGAAAGTTCCGGCTGGAGCATGGGCACGGCGCCCTTGAGTACCTGGCCCGACGAGCCGTCAATGGTGACGACATCGCCCTTGCGGAAGGTCTGGCCCATGGCCAGCATCACCTCGTTGCGATAGTCGATGCGCACGGAACCGGCGCCGGAAACGCAGGGCTTGCCCATGCCGCGCGCCACCACTGCCGCATGGCTGGTCATGCCGCCGCGCGAGGTGAGAATGCCCTGTGCGGCATGCATGCCGTGAATGTCTTCCGGGCTGGTTTCGACGCGCACGAGGATTACCCGGCGGCCGGCGGAACTCATTTCCTCGGCCTCTTCGGACGTGAACACGATCTCGCCCGTGGCGGCACCCGGCGAAGCAGGCAGGCCCATGGCGATCACATCACGCTTGGCCGAGGGATCGATGGTGGGATGGAGAAGCTGGTCGAGCGAGGCCGGCTCGATGCGCAGGACCGCCTCTTCCTTCGAGATGAGTTCCTCGCCGGCCATGTCGACGGCGATCTTCATGGCCGCCTTGGCCGTGCGCTTGCCGTTGCGTGTCTGCAGCATCCACAGCTTGCCGCGTTCGATGGTGAATTCCATGTCCTGCATGTCGCGGTAATGGGCTTCAAGCCGGTGGGCGAAGCCCGCGAACTCGGCAAACAGGTCCGGCATCAGCTTTTCGAGCGACGGCTTGTCGGAGCCACCTGCAATGCGCGCTTCCTCGGTGATGGCCTGCGGCGTGCGGATGCCGGCAACGACATCCTCGCCCTGCGCATTGACCAGGAACTCGCCATAGAGCCGGTTCTCACCCGTGGAGGGATTGCGCGAGAATGCCACGCCGGTGGCCGAGGTCTCGCCCATGTTGCCGAAGACCATGGCCTGCACATTGACCGCCGTACCCCAGGCTTCCGGAATGTCATGCAGGCGGCGATAGGTGATCGCCCGGTGATTCATCCAGCTTGAGAAGACGGCACCGATGGCGCCCCAGAGCTGCTCGGCCGGATCCTGCGGGAAGGGCTGCTCCAGCTCTTCCATCACGCGGGCCTTGTACAGCTCGACGATGTGCTTCCACTGGCCGGCCGTGATCTCGGTGTCGAGATCGGCGCCGAGCCGGCCCTTTTCCTGATCGAGGATTTCCTCGAAGACCTCGTGATCGAGTCCCATGACCACATCGGAATACATGGTGATGAAGCGGCGGTAGCTGTCCCATGCGAAACGCTCGTCGCCGGATTCGGCGGCCAGGGTCTCCACCGTCTCGTCGTTGAGACCGAGATTGAGGACGGTGTCCATCATGCCGGGCATGGAGGCGCGCGCCCCGGAGCGCACGGAAAGCAGCAGCGCGTTGGACTTGTCGCCAAAGGCGCGGCCCGTCAGGCGGCCGATGTGATCGAGCGCGGCACGAACCTGGGCATCGAGTTCGGCCGGGTACTGGCGGCCATGGGCATAGAAATGGTTGCAGGCCTCGGTGGTGATGGTGAAACCGGGCGGTACCGGCAGGCCGAGTGCGCACATTTCAGCCAGATTGGCGCCCTTGCCGCCCAGCAGCGCCTTGTCATCAGCCCGGCCCTCGGCCGCCCCGTCACCGAAGGTATAGACCCACTTCGCCATTGCCTCTTCCCTTGCCGGCCTGTTGCAGTTGCGAAGGTGATAGCGATTTTGCACGCCCATGACCATGGTCAAATTGGCGCGTGGCAAGCATTTGTCTTTTCAACCGTTTCAGATGCTCCGCCAGATTTTCTGCCACGTCCGGAAAAGGCCCTGGCAGCCTGACACCACCTACATGCCCGCCGTCAGCCGGGCGACGACCATGTCGCGAACAGGCGGCAGGGCATGGGCCAGGCGCAAGCCGGCGGAGCGCAGGAAACGGGCTGGCGCACTCTCGTTGGCATAGAGGCTGGCGATGCCGTTGGTGGCGTGAAACAGCGGGAAGGTCTCGCGGCGATGGGCACGGGCATAGCGGGCGAGCCCGTCCGGCGCGGCGATGTCGCGGTCCTCGCGGATGGCCGAGAGCATTTCACTGGCCAGCAGGTGCTGGCTCAGCAGGCCGAAATTGAAGCCGTGGGCGGTGACCGGATGCATGCCCACGGCCGCATCGCCTATGAGGGCGAACCGCTCGGCATGGAAGGCATGGGCGTAGACGGCGACGAGGGGATAGAGATGCGCAGCGGCGAGCGGTGTCAGCCGGCCGAGCCGGCCGTTCAGTTCCCGCTCGGCCATGGCGGCGATCGCATCGGTTCCATCCGCCACAAGCGGCTCGGCTTCATGGGAAGGCAGCGTCACAACGATCGACGAACGCTGTCCCGCCAACGGCAGCGTGGCGATGGTGATGCCGTGGAAGAAGCCTTCCAGCGCCGTATCCCCATGCGGGTGCTCGTGCGCCATGTCGCAGACGATCATCGAGCGGCCGAAATCATGCATGAAGGCTGATATGCCCATTTGCCGGCGCAGGGCGGAAAAGCGCGTGTCCGCGGCCACCAGAAGCCGCGTCTCGACCACGGTTCCATCGGACAGCGACACCGCGACGCCGTCTTCCACGTGCCGCGCGGCACCAGCCTTCACGCCGGCCAGAAGGCGCGCGCCGCCATGATGGGAAAAGGATTCGTAAAGTGCCTTGCGGATGGCATGGTTGGGCACCAGCCAGCCCAGCGTGTCCGCATGGCGTGCGGCGGCATCGAAGACGAGGGCGAAGGGCGAGGCGCCGTCCAGCACTTCGGCCCGTCGCAGGAAGGAGCGGTGCTCCGGCGCGATACGGCCCGCGACATCGAGCCTTTCAAGAATGCCCATGGAGCGGTGATTGAGCGCGATGGCGCGGCCATCGGGCGGCGGCGCCTTGAGCGTGGCAAGTCCGGCCTGCTCCACGATCAGAATTTCCAGACCGCTGTCGGCGAGCGAACGGGCAAGGGCCAGCCCCACAGGCCCCGCCCCCACGATCATGACATCACAGGACATCGTCATTGCCGCGTCTCCTCACGTCTGTCGGCATGAGAGACCTTAGCGCAGGTGGAACCGGGGGATCTTGATGAAGGTCAAGCAAGCCGGCACGGAATGACCGGACGCCGCGGAAAACAGCCCCTTGAGGCTGTTTCGTCGGCGAGGTCCTATCTCAAGAGTCCTTTCAAGGCAGACATCAGAACCTCTCCACGCCGCTCCTTGGGGGAAATATCGAATTCCACCAGGAAACTTGCAAATATCTTGTATATCAATTCCTCGATGACCGGATATAGTTCATCAACACTTTCGCTTTCCGGCTTCGAAAAAGACTTTCCAGGCGTATATTTTCTGAAGAATTCCTCATTCGATTCACAGAACAATTCAAAAATATCCGATGTCCCATGGTTCAAGTTGCCATTTCGCAAGACTTCTATCGATTTGACGAAATCCGTCAGCTCCCTGTTTCTGTCATTGAAACCATTTCCATTGTCCGTGAAGAAGGCCACATGGTCATGGATTGCCCTGTAGGCAGGCAATTGCCAGGCATAGGACGACTTGTTGGAATGAATGCCGGGGAAACCGATGCACCCGTCGTTTGGCGAGAGCCCGATCTTTTCCGCAAAATCAATCAGGATGCTTCCGTTCCGAAAATAACGCTTTTCAAACAGGTTTGCGTCGAAATATTCCTTTCCGAAAATCCGCGACCATTTATCGGAAATGTTCAGGTGGTTGAAATAGTCGTTTTCCGGACTGACGGTCTGTATGTAATCCTTGAATGCAAGGGTTCCGCCGTTCTCGGCGTAGGTCGAATAGGCACTCCTGCACAAGCCTGTCTGTTCTCGAAAATATGAAATGACATATACTTTTTCAAATATCCCGCTCAGGAATTCATGAAGTCTTTCAATCTCTTCCTTCTTCACAAGCCTGGAATGAAAATGCTCCGACGTGATCAGAAAACGATGGCAGCCCGACGACCTCGCCTTTTCGAATTCAGCCTTGAATTCCCTTTCAAACCCTGAAAAATGCTTCCTGTTCTGCCTTTCCGTCCTTATCCGGAACCATTGCTGATAATCGTCGAACTCCGACCTGAAGTAATTGACAATCTTTCTGTGATTTCCGCTTCCGAATTTGTTGCTTGTATATATTCCCCGTTCGACCAATGAATTTCGATTGGCGAAAATCCACTCCTGTATAGAGGTCGTGGCGGTTTTTTCCGTTCCAATATGAAGGAAACAATCCATTTTCATATTTCAAAATATATATATTTTCAAATAGATGTGTTCTATATTTGAACCTTCATGCCAACGCGATCCAGCCTATCAATTCAATCTGAATGTTTCCTCTTGCATTCCTTTTCCATCTCTTCCGGCAAATGCGCCGATACCGTCTCGTCTTTCATCAGGCCTGTTTCCCAACAGAAGCCTTCGCGACGGTTCGCTCCTGTCGAAATCCGCTCTAATGCGATCCACTTTCGGGTGCAACCGCGCTCGCAGTCTGCCAGGACGCCGATCGTCCTACACCGCCTCGCGCATCTGTTCGGCCGTCTGGAGATCGACGCTGACCAGCGTCGAGACGCCCTGTTCGGCCATGGTGACGCCGAAGAGCCGGTTCATGCGCGCCATGGTGATGGGGTTGTGGGTGATGATGACGAAGCGCGTCTCCGTCGACTTCGCCATTTCCTCCATCAGGTTGCAGAAACGCTCGACATTGTGATCATCGAGCGGCGCGTCCACCTCGTCCAGCACGCAAATCGGCGCGGGATTGGTCAGGAAGACAGCGAAGATCAGTGCCATGGCGGTCAGCGCCTGCTCGCCGCCTGACAGGAGCGTCATGGTCTGCGGCTTCTTGCCGGGCGGGCGGGCAAGGATTTCAAGCCCGGCATCCAGCGGGTCATCGCTTTCGATGAGCTGCAATTCGGCCGTACCGCCGCCGAAGAGATGGGAGAACAGCCGCTGGAACTGGTCGTTGACCTTGCCGAAGGCATCCAGCAGGCGCTCACGGCCTTCCCTGTTGAGGCTCTGGATGGCGGCGCGCAGCTTCTTGATGGCCTCGATCACGTCCTCGCGCTCGGTGACGATGGTCTCGAGACGCTCCGCCATTTCGCGGCTTTCCTCCTCGGCGCGCAGGTTGACGGCGCCGAGGCGCTCGCGCTCGATCTTCAGGCGCTCCAGCCGGCGCTCGGTCTCGCCCATGTCCGGCATGGGCGCATCGGGCGCAAGACCCGTATGGCGGATGACCAGATGCGGCGGGCAGTTCAGCGCCTCGCGGATCCGCGCCTCCGCCTCCTCGCGGCGCTCCTGCGCGGCGGTCATGCGCTCCTCGGCGCGCGCGCGCGCCTCGCGTCCCTGGGCCAGAGCGGCGATTGCGTCAGTGGCAGATCTGTCGAGATCACGCTGCCGGTTCTCGGCCGCCTGACGCCTGTCCGCGGCCTGTTTGCGCAATGTCTCCGCTTCCTCGATCCGGCGCACGAGCTGACGGCGGCGGGCTTCCGCCTCTTCCGGTCCGCCCTCTATGGTGTCGCGCTCGGCACGGGCCTCGGCCTCGCGTTCGGCCAGGGCGGCGATCTGGCGTTCGGCATTGCCGGCGCGCGCGATCCAGCCCTTGCGCTCCACCGCGATGGCCTGCAAACGGCGGGCGCGCGCCTCGGCCTCGCGCTTCAATCCTTCATGGGCCGCCTTCGTCTCGGCCAGCCGGGTCCGGTCGGCCGCCACTTCGCGCGCCAGGGCATCGAGGCGGGCCTGGAGATCGGAAAGATCGGGCGCATCCTCCATCTGGCCTTCGGCTTCGCGGATCATCGTTTCGGCCTCGGCCAGCCCCTCGGCCAGCCGGGCGCGGGATTCCTCCTGCGCGGCCTTGCGGGTGGCCACCTCGCCAGCGGCCTTCTGCGCCCGGTCGAGGGCCGCGCGCGCCTCGCCAACGGCCTGCACCTTCAGGCGCAATGTCTCACGGGCCGCCTTTGCGGCCTCGATCGCCTGGCGCAAATGCAGCTCGGCTGCCCTGAATGCCTCCTCCGCCATGCGCAGCCCCCCGGTCGCCTCCAGCGCCTCGGCGTCCAGTTCGGCCAGCCGGTTCTTCTGTTCCAGCCGGATGGCGGCGGCAGTCGGCGCATCGGCGGAGGCCACGAACCCATCCCAGCGCCACAGCGCACCAGCCTGCGAGACAAGCCGCTGGCCGGGCTTCAAAAGGGCTTGCAGGCGCGCACCGTCGGCCTCGCCGACAATGCCGATCTGGGCCAGCCGCCGGGCCAGTTGCGGCGGCGCGGTGACGACACCGGCCAGCGGGCGGGCCCCGTCCGGCAAGGCCGGATCCTCCGCGCCGTCGACCGGTGCGCCCCAATGAGCCGGCGCGGCGGCATCGAGCGGGGCATCGAGGTCCTCGCCCAGCGCCGCGCCCAGCGCCGTCTCGAAGCCGCGCTCCACCTTCATCCGTTCCACGACCGCGGGGAAAAGGCCGGAGCCGCCGGAATTGATGATCTTCCGGAGGGTGCGCGCCTCTGTCTCGATCCGGTTCAATTCGGACCGGGCGGCGTTGAGGGGCGTGCGGGCGTCGGCTTCACCCTCACGGGCCGCGTCCACCGCCTCTTCTGCCGCCTGGCTTGCCGCTTCCGCCTCCATGCGCGCCGCCTCGGCGGTATCGAGCGCGGACTGGCAGGCGGAAGGATCGGGCAGCGCGGCCAGCTTGCGGGCGATTTCGGCCAGTTCACGATCCGCCTCGCCAACCTGTCGGGCGATGCGCTCGCGCCGCTCGCGGCTTTCGCGAAGGCGCCGTTCCATGGCGTGACGCGCGGCGGCGGCATTGGCCTTTTCCGTCGTCAGGGCGGACAGCGATGCCTCGCTTTCCTTCAGCCGGGCGGCGGCTTCCTCATGGGCGGCCCGCGTCTCGATTTCCCGGGCATGGGCGCCGTCGGTCTCGCTGTTGAGCCGGCGCTCCTCGTCTTCCAGCCGCGCCAGGACTTCCGCGTTGTCGGAAACCATGCGGCGCTCGCGCTCGATATCGGCGGCGAATTGCGCCAGCCGCTTGTCCAGTTCCGCCTGCCGGCTCTTGAGCCGCGCGGCCTCCTCGTCGAGCTGTGTGCGCGCAATCGTCAGCCGTTGCAGCGCGGCCGCGGCAGAAGCCTCCGCCTCGCGCAGCGCCGGCAGGCCGGATGCGCCAACTGCCTGGTCCTTTGCCGCATTCATCTGCCGGGAAGCGAGATCGCCGACAGCGGCGGTGGTGGTGGCAAGCTGGCCCTGCGCCTCTGCCTCATGGGCCCTGGCCTGGCTCCAGCGCAGGTGCAGCAGGATGGCCTCGGCAGCGCGGATATCGGCCGAGAGCGACTTGAAACGGTTGGCCTGGCGGGCCTGACGCTTCAGGCTCTCGATCTGGCTCTCCAGTTCGCCGACCACATCGTCAAGGCGTTCCAGATTGCCTTCGGCTGCACGCAGGCGCAGTTCGGCCTCGTGGCGGCGGGTGTGAAGGCCGGAAATTCCGGCTGCCTCCTCCAGCAATTGACGGCGGGCCTGCGGCTTGGCCTGGATCAGTTCGCCGATCCGCCCCTGCCCGACCATGGAGGGCGAGCGCGCGCCGGTGGACTGGTCGGCGAAGAGAAGCTGCACATCCTTGGCGCGGGCTTCCTTTCCATTGATGCGATAGACGGACCCGGCCTCGCGCTCGATGCGCCGCGAAACCTGGATTTCGTCCTGGTCGTTCCATTGCGGCGGCGCGCTGCGGTCGCGGTTGTCGAGGAACAGCGTGACCTCGGCGGTATTGCGGGACGGGCGGGTGGACGAGCCGGAAAAGATGACGTCGTCCATGCCGGACGCGCGCATGTTCTTGTAGGAATTCTCGCCCATGACCCAGCGCAGGGCCTCGACGAGATTGGACTTGCCGCATCCGTTCGGGCCGACCACGCCGGTCAACCCGCCCTCGATCAGGAATTCGGACGGTTCGACAAAGGACTTGAAGCCCAGGACACGCAAACGGGAGAAGCGCATCAGCACGCCTCCCCCGCACGGGCCGGAAACCGGCAACGCCCAGCGAACGGCGACGGCCGGGCCGCCGCCCGCAAGCCGGCCTCAATCCATGCTGTCGATGATCGCCGCGAATTGCTCAATCGGCATCGCTCCCGCGTATTTCTTGCCGTTGATGAGGAATGTGGGCGTGGCCTCGATCCCGAATTCCTCGGCCGCACGGGTCCTCACGGCATTCACATTGTCGAGAAGTTCCTGATCCCGCAAGCAAGCGTTAAAGTCTTCCTGTGAAAAACCGGCGATCTTGACCGTATTGTAGAGCGTCGACAGGAATTCGTCGCCCGGCGCGCCGGCCCAGTTGCGCTGCGTCTTGAAGAGGACATCGACCAGCGGATAGTAGTTGTCGCCGGAACAGCGGGCCAGCATGAAAGCTGCCGTGGCGCGCGGGTCGAAGGGGAACTCGCGCAGCACGAAGCGCACCTTGCCGGTATCGACATAGCGCTTCTTCAGCTCCGGCCAGGTCGCCTCGTGGAAGTGGGCACAATGTCCACAAGTGGCTGATGCGTATTCGACAATCGTGACCGGCGCGTTTTCCTCGCCAATCCACTTGTCGGGCAAGGCCCCCTCTTGCACTACCTTGTCAGCGTCATAGGAACCTTCCGGCTCGGGCGCCTTCACATCGGCGGCAGCCGTCGTCATGGTGTCGATTGCCGGGGCGGCCTCATCGGCGGCAACGGTTTGCACGGCCGCATCGGCGGCGGTGGTCCGGTTGACCTCGCCGCTGTCCGAACAGGCGGCAAGCGTAATCGCCAGTGCCGGAACGGCCAAAAGGCCTGCGAGGGTGCGAAGGGAAGCGGATGTCATGCGAATCACCTGTCGGGCGGTCGTTGCGGAATAACGTGTGAACCTGTCTTGCCACTAAACACGGCAAGGGGGCAAATTATGGCAAAAGCCGGCAAAAGTGCAGCAGCAAAATCGTGGAGTGCATTCACAATCGCGTTGGCCGGCGCCTTCTATCGACGGTCACCGATCACGCCACGGCCAAGCCTTTCCAGCGCGGCGCGCAGGCCTTCGTCCCGGATACCCGCCGTCCTGCCCTTCAGCCGGGCCTCTTCCTCCGGGGTCAGCTTGCGCGGGCCGCGCGGGCGTGGCTGCTCCATGCGCAGAACCGGTTTCTGCACGATCCTGATGCGGCCGACAGCAGAAAAACCCAGAAAGGCGTTGATGCGCGCGATGACCTGTGACGTCTCGTGCTGGAGGGCAAGCGCGGCGAAGCCCTCGCAGGCGACCACGAGCGTGGCCGGCTCGAACGGATCGTCATCGCTTCGCCGTCGCGGCCAGACAATCCGTTCGGGACGGGATCCGGCGGCAAGCCGCGTGCCGACGATTTCCTCCCAGCTCTGGATCAGGCCAAGCGAAATGCCGGCGCGGCGGCGCAGCACGGGGTCGACGATCGCCGAAACGAGATCGGCAACCGGTTCGGCATTGCGCTTGCGCGGTTTGGCTGGCATGGCTTGGCGGCTTTCCGGCAGGTTCCATATTGCGTTCGGCACGGCACGAATGAGCGCGCACCAGACATGAGACATACCATCGAGACGACCGGCACGCCATCCGCGGATGAGCGCCATTGCTTCGCACGGCGCCTGCTTTCCTGGTACGACCGGCACCACCGGGATCTGCCCTGGCGCATCGCGCCGGCACACGCCGCACGTGGCGAGAAGCCCGATCCCTACCGTGTCTGGCTTTCGGAGATCATGTTGCAGCAGACCACCGTCCAGGCCGTCAAACCCTATTTCGCCGCCTTTACCGCGCGCTGGCCCACGGTCACGGCGCTGGCCGGGGCGGAAACCGACGACATCATGAAAGCCTGGGCCGGACTTGGCTACTATTCGCGGGCGCGCAACCTGAAGGCCTGCGCCGACATGGTCGCCGCGCATCATGGCGGGAAATTTCCGGACACGGCGGCGGGGCTGCGCGCCCTGCCCGGCATTGGCGACTATACCTCGGCGGCCATCGCCGCCATTGCCTTCAACCGGGCCGAGGCGGTGGTGGACGGCAATGTCGAGCGGGTGATGACGCGCCACCGCGCGATTGCAACCCCCATGCCGGCGGCCAAGGCGCAGGTGAAGGCCCATCTTGCCGATGACGTGCCGGATGACCGGCCGGGCGATTTCGCCCAGGCGATGATGGATCTGGGCGCGACAATCTGCACGCCGAAGCGCCCGGCTTGCGTATTGTGCCCGGTGCGCGAGGATTGCGCCGCGCTGATGCGTGGCGAGGATCCGGAAACCTATCCGGTCAAGGCGGCGAAGAAGGCGCGGCCGGTGCGCCATGGCGCGGCTTTCGTCGCGGTGCGGGCCGATGGCGCGGTGCTGATGGTGCGCCGCCCCGGCAGCGGCCTGCTCGGCGGCATGACCGGACTGCCGACAACCGGATGGTCGGCGCGCACGGACGGCGAAACCGGGGCGAAGGGCGCACCCTTCGGCGGCGACTGGAAACCGGCCGATGCGATCACCCATGTCTTCACCCATTTCGAATTGCGGCTCAGCGTCTGGCGCGCCGACGGGGTGGCGCGGGAGCCGGGCAAGGGGCAATGGTGGTCCGCGCCTGGCGACATTGCCGGCGAGGCGTTGCCGACTGTCATGAAAAAGGCATTGGAATCGGCCATACCCGGCATCACGAAACGCAAGCAATGAGACCGCCATGCCAAAGATCCGGCACATCGTCTTCGATATCGGCCGCGTGCTGATCCATTACGATCCCGACCTGCCCTACCGCACCATCATTCCGGACCCGGACAAGCGCGCCTGGTTTTTCGAGAATGTCTGTACCGGGGCATGGAACGTGGAGCAGGACCGGGGCCGCGGCTGGCGCGAGGCGGAAGCCGAACTGATTGCGATTTACCCGGACTGGGAAAAGGAAATCCGCGCCTTCCGGGAAAACTGGCATGCCATGGTTCCGCATGCCCTTGACGACACGGTTGCCGTTCTGCGTCAACTCGTCGCCGACGGCCATGACGTCACCATGCTGACGAATTTCGCGGCCGACACGTTCGCCGAGGCAAGCCGGCGGTTCGACTTCCTGTCCGAAACACGCGGCGTCACGGTGTCCGGGCTGATCGGCGTCATCAAGCCGGATCGCGCCATCTACGACCAGCATGCCAACACGTTCGGCCTTGACCCGGCGGCCAGCCTGTTCATCGACGACAGCCCGAAAAACGTGGAAGGGGCGCGGGCGGCAGGCTGGCAGGCGCTGCATTTCACCGGCGCCGGGCCCTTGCGGGCCGATCTCCAGCACCTGGGCGTCGCCATCTGAAAAAAAATCGCCCGGAGCGGGATGCTCCGGGCGAAGCCGTTCCGCGCGTGACTGGAGGGAAACGGCGGACGTGTTCGCTATGGCGCAAGCGCCGTTCAGGCGCCCGCAGGCGCCATCGCCGCGCGCACTTGCTCGCGCAGCGCATCGATGGGCAGAAGGCGGCCATCCTTCTCGAAATGCCAGAATGTCCAGCCGTTGCAGGCTTCGAAACCCTGGACCAGCGCGCCCGTGCGGTGGATCGAGCCCTCATGGGCGCCGCAGGCCAGCGTGCCGTCGGCGCGCACCGTCGCCGTCCAGCGCTTCTTCTGGTCGGTCAGGGTCATGCCCGGCGCGACAAGGCCGGATTCCAGCAGTGACAGGAAAGCCACACGCGGCGCGGCGCGTTTGGGCTGAAGCTGTTTCAGTTCCGCGCCATCAAGGCGGCGCACGCCGGCAATGCGCGCGGAAGCGGCATCGATATAGGACTGCTCACGCTCGATGCCGACGAAATGGCGGCCAAGCATGCGCGCCACGGCGCCCGTCGTGCCGGTGCCGAAAAACGGGTCGAGCACCACGTCGCCCGGTTTCGTCGTCGCGCTGAGAATGCGCGCCAGCAATGCCTCGGGCTTTTGCGTGGGATGGACCTTGTTGCCCTCTTCGTCCTTCAGCCGTTCGCCGCCATTGCAGATGGGAAACAGCCAGTCGGAGCGCATCTGCACGTCGTCATTGGCCGCCTTCATGGCCTCGTAGTTGAAGGTATAGCCCTTGGCGCTCTGGTCGCGCGTGGCCCAGATCAGCGTTTCATGGGCATTCTGGAACCGCTTGCCGCGGAAATTCGGCATCGGGTTGGCCTTGCGCCAGATGACGTCGTTGAGGATCCAGAAGCCCAGGTCCTGCAAGGTCGCGCCGACGCGGAAGATGTTGTGATAGGAGCCGATGACCCATAGCGTTCCACTGGGCTTGAGCACGCGGCGCGCAGCCAGAAGCCAGGCGCGGGTGAAGGCATCATAGGCCTGGAAACTGTCAAACTGGTCCCAATGATCGTCCACCGCATCCACACGCGATTGGTCGGGGCGGTGAAGTGCGCCTTCAAGCTGAAGGTTGTAGGGCGGGTCGGCAAAGATCATGTCGACCGATTTTTCCGGCAGGCGGTCCAGCGCCGCCACGCAATCGCCCTTCAGGATCGTATCGATCCAGTCGGCTTTGCGCGAGGAGGAAGACAAGTCATCGACAAGGCGAATAGCGGTCATGAACGCACCCGGTTACGCATTACGCAGAACAAACTGCGATCATGGTTACCTGTCGTGGTGAACATCCGGTTAAGGCGGCGGACCAAACTGGCTTAAAGTTCCATGGCGGGCGCGCTTGCCCAGCCGTTTGCGCCGCCGGCGCTTGAACGCGGCGGGCCGCATCCCTATAACCCGGCCTTGCCCGGGCCGAGGCTGCGCCCGGAACGCTGTTTTTCCCGAGCCAGAAACGGACCTGCCATGCCTGCCCCCGATCTCGTGATCTTCGACTGCGACGGCGTGCTC
This sequence comes from Zhengella sp., assembly GCF_041397485.1. NCBI lineage: Bacteria > Pseudomonadati > Pseudomonadota > Alphaproteobacteria > Hyphomicrobiales > Notoacmeibacteraceae > Zhengella > Zhengella sp. The sequence goes on from NZ_JAWKWO010000001.1 coordinate 704,710, forward strand.
GTCGATTCCGAAATCATCGCCGCGCGCGTCGATGCGCAATTGCTCACCGAGGCGGGCTATCCGATCGAAGCCGAAGCGATGGCCGAGCGCTTCGCCGGCCTCACCTTCACGCAGGCGCTTCAGGAAATCGAGCGGGAAGCGGGCATCGTCTTCCAGCTATCGATGGTCGCGCGGGCCGACAAGATGATCGACGACCGGCTGAAGCGGGAACTCAAGGCCATCGAGGGCGCGCGCGAGGCGCTGCTGGCCGCCGGGCCGAAGCGCTGCCTGTGTTCCAATTCGAGCGACGAGCGCCTGGCGCTTTCGCTGGAGAAGACCGGCCTGGCGCCCTTTGTTGGCGGGCCCGTGTTTTCAGCCAAGAGCCTGGACGGCGTGCGGGAGAAACCGGCACCCGACGTCTATCTGCATGCCGCGCGCGAAGCCGGCGCCGATCCGGCCAGGTGTTTCGTGCTGGAGGACAGCGTGCATGGCGTGGCGGGCGCTCGCACGGCGGGCATGCGCGTCATCGGCTTTACCGGCGGCGCGCACAGCTATCCTGGCCACGGCGACCGGCTGATCGAGGCGGGCGCGGAAACGGTGATCAACCGGCTGGCCGATTTCGCCGGCATCGTGGCCGCGCTCGGTGAATTCGGAATGCTGGAATAGACCCGGACAGGCGCCGGGCCAATTGAGGACCGGCCGGGACCGGCCGGCCCCGCCACCTCATTGCGTGTTGTACGGCCCCTCGTCGTAACCGACGAAAACGAGATAGTTGGGGCCGGACGGGCGCGGCAGGTTGACGCCGGGATCGGTGAAGATGAATTGCGTGGCGCCGGTCTGGCTGACCTGCACGGTCTGTTCGTGCAACTTCGAATAGAGCACCTTGTCGCCCTCGACGACGGCAACGCGGATCGGCATGGTGATCGTTCCGGCAGCCCCCTTCGGACCCGGCACGACACGCCCGGCCGCGCCGACCGTCATGACAAGCCCCTGATCGGCATAGTTGCACGAGCGCGTGACGCTGCCGATGGAGGCCTGGTAACGCAGCTTGTCCTGCTGTCCCTCGCCACCCTTCTCATAAGAGGAGAAATAGGCCGTGCCTTCACGCAGGCTGACGCGCGGGCAATAGGCCTCCAGCTCGTCCTGGGTGATCTGCGCGACGGGAGGCTGAGCATCCGTTCCGGAAACGTCCATGGTTCCGGCCGTATCGGAGGATTGACAGGCCGAGAGGAAGGCCGCGATACCCAAAACCCCGGCCTGATAGAAAAAACGCTTCGACATCACCGGCAAAAACCCTTCAATCACACTTCCATGTCGTCGATGACATGCTCTATACCAGCGCCGCAGCGAAATTGCGACAGGGCGCGGCGTGAAGGCCCCGTCCTGCGGCAAGGCGCCCACAGGAAAGGACGACAGCGGTGACGATGCAATATGTCAGCACGCGGGGCAATGCGCCCGTACTCGGTTTCAGTGACGCGCTGCTGGCCGGCCTGGCCCGCGACGGCGGGCTGTATGTGCCTGAGACCTGGCCGCATTTCTCCGCCGACGAGATCCGCGCCATGCGCGGCCTGTCCTATGCCGACCTTGCCATTCGCGTGCTCTGGCCGTTCACCGGCGACGAGATCGCCCGTGACGATTTCGAGGCCATCGTGCGAGAAGCCTATGCGACCTTCCGTCACGATGCGGTCTGCCCGATCGTGCAGACGGGCGGCAACGAATTCGTGCTCGAGCTCTTCCACGGTCCGACGCTGGCCTTCAAGGATGTCGCGATGCAATTGCTTGCGCGGCTGATGGACCATGTGCTCGCCGCGCGCGGCGAAAGGGCGACCATCGTCGGCGCCACGTCGGGCGACACCGGCGGCGCTGCCATCGACGCCTTTGCCGGGCGCGAGCGCACCGACATCTTCATCCTGTTTCCCGAGGGGCGCGTCTCGCCCGTGCAGCAGCGCCAGATGACCACGTCGGCGGCGTCGAACGTCCATGCGCTGGCCATCCAGGGCAATTTCGACGATTGCCAGAACCAGGTGAAGGCGATGTTCAACCATCATGCCTTCCGCGATTCGATGCAGCTTTCGGGCGTCAATTCCATCAACTGGGCGCGCATCATGGCCCAGATCGTCTACTATTTCTCATCCGCCCTTTCGCTGGGCGCACCCGACAGACCGGTCAGCTTCACCGTTCCGACGGGCAATTTCGGCGACATTTTCGCCGGTTATTGCGCCAAGCGCATGGGCCTGCCGGTGGGGCGCCTCATCATCGCCACCAATGACAACGACATCCTTGCGCGCGCGCTGGACAGCGGTCGCTACGAGATGCGCGGGGTGCAGGCCACAACATCGCCTTCGATGGACATCCAGATCTCGTCGAATTTCGAGCGCCTTCTGTTCGAGGCGGGGGGACGGGATGCCGGAGCCGTGCGCGCGGCCATGGACGGGCTGAAGCAATCCGGCGCCTTCGAGATCGCGCCGGACACGCTTCGCGCCATTCGCGCGGAGTTTTCCGCCGGACGTTCCGGCGAAAGCGAAACCGCAGCGACGATCGCCCATGTGCTGGAAAATTCGGGCTACCTGCTCGACCCGCATTCGGCGGCAGGCATGAAGGTGGCACGCGAACACCGCGATCCTGCCGTGCCGATGGTGGTGCTGGCCACTGCCCATCCGGCGAAGTTTCCCGCTGCCGTGGAAGCGGCCAGCGGCGTGATGCCGGCGCTTCCGGCGTGGCTGTCGGACCTGATGGAACGAAAAGAGGCGTTCACCGTCCTTCCATCGGACCAAAAAATGTTGGAAGATCATGTTAGCCGCCATACCAGGGCGGCGAACTGAGCCAGCACCGGCGCTTTCGCGGCACGGACTGGCGTAGAAAAACGGATAGGGCATTCGCGGCGCATGGCCGCTGGGAATGGCCTGGGGAGAAAGGTTCTTCATGGGCGTGGAAGTCAGCCGTCTGTCGAACGGCCTCGTGGTTGCCACCGAAACCATGCCGCATCTGGAAAGCGTCACGCTGGGTGTGTGGATCAAGTCCGGCTCGCGCAACGAACGCGACGACGAGCACGGGATTGCCCATCTGCTGGAGCACATGGCCTTCAAGGGGACCGGCAGCCGCTCGGCCCGCCAGATCGCCACCGACATCGAGGATGTGGGCGGCGAGATCAACGCGGCGACCAGCGTGGAAACCACCTCATTCTACGCACGGGTGCTGAAGGATGACGTGCCGCTGGCCATCGACATCCTGGCCGACATCCTGACGGATTCGCGTTTCGACCCGCTGGAACTGGAACGCGAGCAACATGTCATCCTGCAGGAAATCGGCGCGGCGCACGACACACCGGACGACATCGTGTTCGACCGGTTCACCGAGACCGCCTTCCGGCACCAGACCATCGGCCGGTCAATCCTCGGCACGCCGGAAACGGTGAAGAGCTTCACCTCCGACCGGCTGCGCCATTACATGGAACGCCAATATGGCGCGGACCGCATGATCCTCGTGGCCGCCGGCGGGCTCGACCACGAGAAATTCGTTCGCGAGGCGGAGAAGAAATTCGGCCATTTCCGCGCCAAGGCCGCCGCCCCCTTCCCGCCCTATGCCCATTATGTCGGCGGCGACTACCGCGAAAGCCGTCAACTCATGGACGCGCAGATCCTGCTCGGCTTCGAGGGGCGCGCCTATCATGTGCGCGACTTCTACGCATCGCAGATCCTGTCCTCCATCCTGGGCGGCGGCATGTCGTCGCGGCTGTTCCAGGAAGTGCGCGAGAACCGCGGGCTTTGCTATTCGGTCTATGCCTTCCACTGGGGCTTTTCCGATACCGGCGTGTTCGGGGTTCATGCCGCAACGGGCGCCGAGGACATAGCCGAACTCGTGCCGGTGCTGCTGAGCGAATTGCGCAAGGCGGGCGAGAACATCGGGCAGGACGAAGTGGACCGGGCGCGGGCGCAATACCGGGCCGCGCTGGCGATGAGCCGGGAGAGCGCAACGAGCCGCGCCAGCCAGATCGCCCGCCAGATGCTGCTGTTCGGCCGCCCAATCGACAGCGACGAGTTGATGGACCGTCTGTCCAAGATAACGGTCGAACGCCTGACGGATCTCGCACAGCGCCTGTTCGGCGGCATCCAGCCCACGGTCGCCGCCATCGGCCCGATCGACACGCTGCCGCACTACGAGGCGGTCGCCCACGCGCTCGGTTCCGGTGTCAGCGAACCGCGGCGCCTGGCCGTCTGATCGCGGGAGCCATGCTCTCGCTGCCCGGATTGCGGCTCTCCGGCCCGGTTCTGGTTCATGGGCGTGTCCTGTTGCGGCCGCCGGCCTATTCCGATCATGGCCCCTGGGCCGCGCTACGCGCCGAAAGCCGCACTTTCCTGGCGCCATGGGAGCCCGAATGGCCCCCGGACGACCTGGCAAGACATGCCTGGAAGGACCGCATGCGCCGGTACCGGGCAGATGTGGCGCAGGGCACGGGGCTGCCCTTCTTCATCTTCATCGATGGCGGCAACGAGCTGGCCGGCGGTATCAATATCGGCCATATCCGCCGGGGCGTTTCGCAATCCGGCCAGATCGGCTACTGGATGGGCGCGCGGCATGCCGGGCAAGGCCTCATGCTCGATGCCCTGAATGCACTCCTTCCCCATGCTTTCGGCCCTCTCGGCTTGCACCGGCTGGAGGCGGCCTGTATCCCGGACAACAAACGATCGATCGGTGTGCTTGAAAAAGCCGGATTTCAGCGCGAAGGACTGCTTCGATCCTATCTGAAGATCGCCGGCCAATGGCGGGACCATTTTCTCTACGCGCGCATCGGCGACGGCGCGAAAACCAACGGGGCATGAAACGGGTGACTGGGGCAAAAGCCATCTTCGTGCAAATTCTGCTGGCGTTCGCCATCGTGCTGACACTGCAAATGCCGGGCGCCAACGCCTTCGAGGCCATCAAGATCAGCCGCGACGACGTGGCGCTGGATCTGTCACGCGCCGTCGACATCTATCGCGGGCGCGGGGCGAATTTCCAGACATCCACGGCGCCCGGCGCCGACGGCATCGTCCGGCGTATCGAGGTCGAGGCGCTGGAGCCGGAAACCAGCAATGACTGGGCCGTCTTCGCCATCGCCAACCCGACAGACCAGCAGCTCGACCGGATCATCGTGGCCCCCCATTACCGGCTGCCCGGATCCGGGCTGTTCTGGCCGGATCTCGGGTCTCGGCGCATCGTCAACATCACGCCCTCGGAGGGTTTCGCGCTGGATCGCGAGGATGCGCCCGATGCCGACATCTTCCGCGTCACCATCAATCCGGGCGCGGTGGTGACCTTCGTCGCGGAACTGGCCTCCGCACGCCTGCCGCAGGTCTATCTGTGGGAGCCGGAGGCCTACAAGGACACGGTCAATTCCTACACGCTTTTCCGCGGCATCGTCATCGGCATCGCGGGTCTTCTTGCGCTGTTCCTGACCATTCTCTTCGTGGTCAAGGGCACGACCCTGTTTCCGGCCACGGCGGCGCTGGCCTGGGCGGTGCTGGCCTATGTGTCCATCGATTTCGGCTTCCTGAACCGGGTGATCGAGATCTCGCCGGGCAGCGAACAGGTCTGGCGGGCGGGATCGGAAGTGGCGCTGGCACTGACGCTCGTGCTGTTCCTGTTCAGTTATCTCAATCTCAACCGCTGGCACATGCATTTCGCCTATGGGGCAGTGCTGTGGGTGCTGCTGCTGCTGGGCCTGGCCGGCGTGGCCGTGTTCGATCCGCCGGTGGCGGCGGGGATCTCGCGCTTCTCCTTCGCGCTGACGGCCGCGGTCGGCCTGGGCCTCATCATCTACCTGTCCTTCCAGGCCTATGACCGGGCCGTCATGCTCATTCCAAGCTGGCTGCTGACGCTGGCCTGGCTGGTGGGCGGATGGATGACCGTGACCGGCCTGATCGACAACGACATCATCCAGCCGGCGCTCGGCGGCGGGCTGATCCTGATCGTCCTGCTGATCGGTTTCACGGTGATGCAGCACGCCTTTGCCGGCGGCGCCCTGCACCAGGGCCTGTTTTCCGACATGGAGCGGCAGGCGCTGGCCATCTCCGGCTCCGGCTACATGGTGTTCGACTGGGACGTGACGCGCGACCGCGTGGTAACCCGGCCCGATGTCGGCAAGCCGCTCGGCCTGCCTTCCAACGCCCTGCGCGGACCGGCCCGCGACTGGCTTCCGGTGCTGCATCCGGACGACCGCGACCATTTCCGCACCACGCTCGACATGGTGCTGGAGCACAGGCGCGGACGCATCCATCAGGCATTCCGGCTGCGCGGAGCCGATGGCCATTACCAGTATTTCGTGCTGCGGGCGCGCCCGGTGATCGGTTCGGATGGCGAGGTGATCCGCTGCGTCGGCACCCTGGCGGACGTGACCGAGCAGAAGAAGGCGGAGGAGCGGCTGCTGCACGACGCCGTGCATGACAACCTGACCGGCCTGCCGACCCGCGAGCTTTTCATGAGCCGTCTGGAAGGCATCATCGCCATTGCCCAGACCGAGGAAAAGGTGAAGCCGACGATCTTCGTGATCGACGTGGACCGGTTCAAGCAGGTCAATGAAAGCCTTGGCATTTCTGCCGGCGACACGATCCTGCTCACGCTGGCCCGGCGGCTTTCGCGCCTGCTCAAGCCCAAGGACACGCTGTCGCGCTTTTCCGGCGACCAGTTCGCGCTCGCCCTTCTATCCGAACAGGATCCGGCCCGCATTGCCGCCTTCGCCGATGCCGTACGCAAGGCGATCAGCGCGCCCATCACCTTTGCCAAGCGCGAAATCGTGCTGACGGCCTCGATGGGGCTCGTGACCTGGAACGGCACACAGGGCACGGCGGAGGAACTCGTCAAGGATGCCGAACTGGCGCTGCACCAGGCAAAGCGTTTCGGCGGCGACCGCATCGAGCCGTTTCGGCCGGCTTTCCGCACCATCGGCACAGACAAGCTGGCACTGGAGGCCGATCTTCGCCGCGCCATCGAGAGGCGGGAACTTGCGCTGGCCTATCAACCGATCGTCAGCTTGAAGGATGGCAGCATTGCCGGTTTCGAGGCGCTCGTGCGCTGGGAGCATCCCCGCCGCGGCACGATCCCGCCGGCCGACTTCATCCCCATCGCCGAGACGACCGGCCTGATCGTTCCCATCGGCCTGTTTGCCATGCAGTCGGCGGCAAGCGACCTGAAAGCCTGGCTGGGCGAAACCGCCAAGGACGACCTTTTCGTTTCGGTCAACCTGTCCAGCCGCCAGCTCATGCGGCAGGACCTGGTGGCCGATGTGCGCTCGGTGCTGTCGCGGACCAGCCTGCCACCCGACAATTTCCGCCTCGAACTGACCGAATCGCTTGTCATGAGCAACCCTGAACAGGCAGCGTCCGTGCTCAGGCGATTGCGGGAAACGGGAATCGGGCTGTCGCTCGACGATTTCGGAACCGGTTTCTCGTCGCTCTCCTATCTGACACGTTTCCCCTTCGACACGCTGAAGATCGACCGCAGTTTCCTGGAAACGGATTCACCGCAGCGCATCGTGCTTCTGCGCTCCATCGTCAACATGGCGCGCGATCTCGGCCTCAAGGTCGTGGCCGAGGGCGTTGCAGAGACACAGGTGGCGCAAGACCTTGCCGATGCGGGTTGCGACTTCGTCCAGAGCTTCCTGTTCGGAGAGCCCATGGAGCCCCAGGCAGCCCTGCAGGCGATCAAGGAACAAAACCCGCTCGTCGCGGCCTGAGCCCGGGGCAAGGCCCCGCCGGACAAGGTTGGCGGAAAGGCTGGCTTCCCGGGCACTTGCAGCCAGACCGGAAACCTGCCGTCCCGTTCGGAAATGTCCTAGGCGTGCCCGGCATCCATGCTCAGGAAGGCCGGATCGATGCCGAGGCTGTCGAGGGCCAGGTCATAGAGCTTGTCGATGTCCGATTCGAACACGAGATTCGGCGACGCCGGGCAGGTCAGCCAGCCGTTGGTGCTGATTTCCTGCTCCAGTTGTCCCGGTGCCCATCCGGCATAGCCAAGCGCCATGATCGCCTGCTCGGGGCCATAGCCGCGGGAAATGGCCCGCAACACATCGACAGTGGCTGTCAGGCAAAGGCCGATGCCAATCTCCATGGACGAATCAGCGGCATAGTCACCGGTATGCAGCACGAAGCCGCGGCTTCGCTCCACCGGCCCGCCATCGCGCACGATCATCTCGCGGGCCGCTTGCGGCATGCGGATCGTTTCCGCCTCGCCGATGATGCCAAGCTGGACCAGAAGATCGGGAAAGACCATGTCCTGGCGCTTGTTGATCACCAGACCCATGGCGCCATCGGCCGAATGGGCGCACATGTAGATCACCGTTTTCTCGAACCGCGTGTCTGCCATGTTCGGCATGGCGATCAGGAATTGTCCGTCAAGCCAGTTTCCGCTCATCTCTCGTCTCCATTCGCCAAAATCGTAGCGCCAAAATGGCTGCTCTGAAAAGCCCCCTGCCCTCAAAGGCCGACGCATTTTCATGCCGGCCCCGCGCCAGGCTCACGGCACGCTCATCGAAACGTCATCGCGCGGCTCTTGCGTGGAACCGCGCAGGCGGGCATCAAGTTCCTGAAACGAAAAGCAAGAGCGACGCAGACATGATCCGTTCCACACTTGCCATGGCCATTCTTCTTTGCGCCACAATGCCAGGTGCCGGCCCGGCGCAGGCGGCTTCGACCGGCTGGCAGGAGACCGAGGGCGCGCAGCTTCGCCTCGTGGTCGAGGACCGCCCCGATGCCGGCGGCATGCTGCGCGGCGCGCTCGAAATCATGCTGGAACCGGGGTGGAAGACCTATTGGCGGGAGCCGGGCGATGCCGGTGTGCCGCCGCGGCTCTCGCTCGATGGCAGTGCCAACGCGGCAGATGTGACCCTGCATTTCCCCGCGCCGCGCCGGTTTAGCGACGAATGGTCGACCTGGGCGGGCTACGGATCGTCCATGGCGATTGCGCTGGAGTTCCGTCCGCTTGATCCTGGCGTTCCGGTAACGCTGAAAAGCACCGCGTTTCTGGGTATTTGCGAGGATATCTGCATCCCCGTCGAGATGTCCTTCATGTTGGAGACGAATCCGTCCCGGCCGGTCAGCGAACCGGCGGTTGCCGAGGCTTTCGCAGCCCTGCCCCGTCCCGCGCGTGACGGCTTCTCCGTCACCGATGCCCGCCTGGACGACGGCGCACTGGTCATTGATGCCTCCGTCGAGGGGGACGGTGGCGAGGCCGACCTGTTTCTCGCACCCTCCAAAGGCTTGATGCTGGATGTTCCCGAGCGCATCACCACCAGCGATGGCAATGTCGTGTTTCGCGCCGGCGTGCTCTCGGCGCCGAAAGATGCCGGGACCGCCGTCGTGGACTACACGCTGGTCGACACGGCGGGAGCGGTCAGCGGACGTTTCGAGGCGCAATAATCTCACCGGCGTCTTTACTGGCCAGCCGGGCGGCCTACATCTCATGCATTGCCGCCAGCCCGGTGGCTGTTTTCCAGCAAGGAGGGTCCTTCATGACGATTTCGGTCGGCGAAAAACTGCCCGATGCCAAGTTCACCGTGTCCACCGGCGATGGTCCGGCCCAGTTGAGCACCGATGATGTCTTTGCGGGCAAGACCGTCGTGCTGTTCGGCGTTCCGGGCGCGTTCACGCCCACCTGCTCGATGAACCACCTCCCCGGTTTCATCGAACACCACGACGCGATCAAGGCCAAGGGCGTCGACACGATAGCGGTCGTGGCAGTGAACGACGTCTTCGTGATGAAGGCCTGGCAAGAGGCCACGGGCGGCAAGGACAAGATCCTTTACCTGGCCGATGGCAGCGGAGCATTCGCCAGGGCGACCGGACTCGACATCGATCTCGGCGCGGCCGGCCTTGGTGTACGTTGCAAGCGCTTCTCCATGATCGTCAAGGACGGCACCGTGACCGCCCTCAACATCGAGGATTCGCCCGGCAAGGCGGAAGCCTCCAGCGCCGAGGGAATCCTGGCCCAGCTCTGAAGCGTCCGGCAGGCCATATCGCCGGCAACGGCCCGCGCATTCACGTGTGGGCCGTTGACGGCGCAATCCCGGACGGAAAACCGGCGTCCACTTTTCCTGGGATTTCAATTCTCCGGCGCAATCCCGGACGGAAAACCGGCGTCCACTTTTCCTGGGATTTCACTTCTCCGGCGCAATCCCGGACGGAAAACCGGCGTCCACTTTTCCTGGGATTGCTTGCCTAATCCCGATCCATTCCGGCGCGGGCGCGAATCAAGCCGGCCAGCAGGCCGGCAATGGCGCCACCGGCAAGGCCGGAGCCGAGCGTGGCCAGCGAAAAATCATCGGCGACGAACCATACCGTGGCTCCACCCAAGATCGCGCCGAGGAGCGCATAGGCCGCGTACCGGGCAAACGTGTCGTCAGGCCGTTTCGCCATTGCTCCGCTCCCGCCTCGCGCCCGGCCTTTTTCGCTTGAACGGCTCCATGCCTTCCCGCGCGAGTTCATCGGCGCGTTCGTTTTCGGGATGGCCGGCATGCCCCTTGATCCAGTGCCAGGTCACATCATGGCGGCCGCGCGCCGCATCGAGCGCCTGCCACAGTTCCGCGTTTTTCACCGGCTTCTTCGCAGCCGTTTTCCAGCCGTTCTTCTTCCAGCCGTGAATCCAGCCCTTGATCCCGTCGCGAACATAGACGCTATCGGTGTAGAGATCGACCTTGCAGGGTTCCTTCAGCGCTCCCAGCGCCTCGATGGCGGCCAGCAGTTCCATGCGGTTGTTGGTGGTTTCGGCTTCGCCGCCATTGAGTTCCCTGACATGACCGTTGAAGCGCAGCAACGCGCCCCAGCCGCCGGGACCGGGATTGCCGGAACAGGCGCCATCGGTGAAAATCTCGACCTGCTTCATGCCGGTTCCAGCCCGTATTCGGCCGCATCCCTCACCTGCGCATGAAAACGCAACCGGCGGAGATATTCCCTGGGATCCTTCTTGGTCACCACGGCGCCTTCGGGCGTGTTCAGCCAGTCATAGAGCCGGGTGAGCAGGAAGCGCAAGGCGGCGCCGCGGGCGAGCAATGGCAAGGCATCCCGCTCGGCCGGTGTGAGCGCCCGCACTGTCTGGTAGCCGGCGAGTAGCGCCTGCCCCTTCGTGATGTTGAAGGAAAAGTCGCGTTCGAAGCACCAGGCGTTCAGGCAGACGGCCACGTCATAGGCCAGCAGGTCGTTGCAAGCGAAATAGAAGTCGATCAGGCCCGACAATTCGGCACCAAGAAAGAAGACATTGTCTGGAAACAGGTCGGCATGAATGACACCGGCGGGCAGTTCTTTCGGCCATGTGGCTTCCAGGATGTCCAGTTCGCCGGAAATCTCGGCATGCAGGCCGGGCTCGACCTCGTCGGCGCGGGCGGCGGCCATGTCGAACAGCGGCCGCCAGCCATCCACGCCCAGGGCGTTGTGCCGCGTCAGCGCGAAGTCCCGACCCGCAAGATGCATGCGCGCCAGCGCGGCACCCACGGCGCGGCAATGGCCGGCATTGGGCCGGCGCGGCCACATGCCTTCCAGAAAGGTGACGATCGCGGCGGGCCGGCCGGCAAGCCTGCCGATCGCGCCGCCATCGGCGCGCTTGACCGGCTGCGGGCACGTCACACCGCCTTGGGCCAGGTGTTCCATCAGGCCGACAAAAAACGGCAGATCGTCCGGGTTCACCCGCTTCTCGTAGAGCGTCAGGATGAAATGGCCGGCTGTCGTGTGCAGGAGATAGTTGGAGTTTTCCACGCCTTCCGCGATGCCCTTGTAGGACAGGAGGCCGCCAACAGGATAGGCGCCAAGGAATGCGGACAGTTCGTCCTCGGATATGTCGGTATAGACGGCCATTACCGGTCCCCGTTCACAAAGGCCATGTCGGCGGCGGTCAGTTCCACGTCGCGCAGCGTGCGCATGACAGGGAAAGTCTCGGTTTCCTTGACGGTCAAGGCGATGTCCAGCGTGACATCGAAGCGCTCCCGAAAGGCGGCAATGATCTCGTCCACGATGATCTCTGGCGCGGAGGCGCCGGCGGAAATGCCCACCGTGCCAATCCCTCCAAGCACCAACCAGTCAATTTCGGCGGCCCGCTGCACGAGCATGGCGCGCGCAGCCCCTGCCCGTTCGGCCACTTCAACGAGGCGGCGGGAATTGGACGAGTTCGGCGCGCCCACCACGAGAAAGAGATCGCAGCCCGGCGCGGCCTGCTTGACCGCCTCCTGGCGGTTGGTCGTGGCATAGCAGATGCTTTCGGCCGCCGGCGCCTGGATATCGGGAAACGTGTCTTCGAGTGCGGCGACGATGCCGGCCGTGTCGTCCACCGAAAGCGTGGTCTGCGTGACATAGCCCAGCGCCGCGCCTTCTGGCGGCGAGAATTGCCGGGCATCGGCCACTGTCTCGATCAGGGAAACCGCGCCCTCGGGCAACTGGCCCATGGTGCCGATGACTTCCGGGTGGCCGGCATGGCCGATCAGCAGCACGTGGCGGCCGAGCCGCTGGTGGCGCATGGCCTGCTTGTGAACCTTGGAGACCAGGGGGCAAGTCGCATCCAGATAGAGCAGGTTCAACGCTTCGGCATGGGCGGGCACAGATTTCGGCACGCCATGGGCAGAGAAGACCACCGGCGCATCCCGATGGTCAGGCGGAATCTCGTCCAGTTCCTCGATGAATACCGCGCCCCGGGACCGCAGGCCTTCCACCACGAACTTGTTATGCACGATCTCATGACGGACATAGACCGGCGCGCCGTATTTCTTCAGCGCCAGAACAACGATCTGGATCGCGCGGTCGACCCCGGCACAAAATCCGCGCGGTTCGCACAGTCTCAGGGTCAATGGGCTCTTGGCGGGCATGGCTTCACCGGTTGCGGGCATGAGTTCCAAGTGGCTGTCCGCGCCATGCCTGTCAAGGGCGGCGGCGCAGGACAAAGACGATCCAGACGCCGGCCAGCGCAACGGCAAGGCCATACCACGTGATGGCGTATTGCAGGTGGCTGTTTGGCAGATTGACAATGGTGACACCGCCAATGGGCATTCCGCCGGGATTGGGCGTCTCGTCGGCATCCAGGAAGAAGGGGAGAACGGCAGCCGGATCGAGACCCGCATTGCGGGTCATCGCTTCGAGATCCTTCCAATAGAAGATGTTCTGCGCGACATCGTTTTCATAGACGCCACCCGGCTTGCCTTCCAGCGGATCGCGCGCCAGTCCCGTAACCGTCACCATACCGGCGGTCTGGCCCTCCTGGCGGGTGCCTGCATCCTTGCGGTCATAGGGCACGAAGCCGCGATTGACGAACAGGGCGCGCCCGTCGGCAAGGCGCAACGGCGTGTAGACATAGAAACCCGATGCGCCTTGATGGGTGGCGAAGAAATGCTGCTCGCGCCGATGCTCGAATGTTCCTGTCGCCATGGCCGGCAGGTAATCCACGTCCCGCGTGTCGGCGAAACGCGCCTCCACATCGGCGAGCGGCAAAGGCGGCGATGCCATGCGCGCTGCAATGGTGTCGATCAACCCTTCCTTCCAGGCGAGACGGCGGACCTGCCAGTTGCCGAGCGCAATCAGGATTGCCAGCACGGCCAGAACCAGCGCCGTGAGCAGCCAGAAACCGCGCCGGGCAAAGCGGCCTCGTCTGTCCGGCAGGTTCTGTGTCACGGGCGTTCCTCGATCTTTCCCTCGGCGGCCTTGTTGGCATATTGCAACGTGATCAGGACACCCTTGATGAGCTTGAGCGCCGTGAGGCACAGGACCAATGTGAGCGGTATCCACAGAACCATGTGCAGCCAGATCGGCGGCGCGTAGTTGACCTCCATCCAGAGTGCCAGACCGACGACGACAAATCCGACGATCAGCATGACGAAAATGGCAGGCCCGTCGCCCGCGTCCGCAAAGGAATAATCCAGCCCGCAAACGCCGCAGCGGTCCTTGACCTTCAGGTAACCCGCGAACAGCTTTCCCTCGCCACAACGCGGGCAGCGCCCCTTGATGCCCGCCTGAATGGGTTCGACAGGCGGATAATGAGCCTGATCTTCAGTCATGGCGACTCCTCTACAATTGAAAAACACGGGGGCGGCCATGAATGCCATGACCGCCCCTTGAAACCCATGCGACAGGTGGAAGCGCGGCAAGCCGCGCCTGCACGGATCAGTGATGCGCGATCGGCGCGCCCCAGGAAGCCCACACATAGATGCAGAAGAAGAGGAAGAGCCAGACCACGTCCACGAAATGCCAGTACCAGGCCGCGGCCTCGAAGCCGAAATGCTGCTTGGGCGTGAAATCGCCGCGCATGGCCCGGATGAGACAGACCAGCAGGAAGATCGTGCCGACCAGCACGTGGAAACCGTGGAAGCCGGTGGCCATGAAGAAGGTCGCGCCATAAATGGAGTTCTTGAAGGCGAACGGGGCAACCGAATACTCGTAGGCCTGGACGAAGGAGAACAGCATACCCAGGGCAACCGTCATGACCAGACCCCACACAAGGCCCTTGCGGTCATCGTGCAGCAGGGCATGGTGTGCCCAGGTCACCGTGGTACCGGAAAGCAGCAGGATGATGGTGTTGTAGAGCGGCAGGTGCAGCGGATCGAGAACCTCGATGCCGGCGGGCGGCCACTGGCCCCCGGTATATTCGGCACGCAGGACCTGATGCACTTCGTTCGGATAAAGGCTGGCATCGAAGAAGGCCCAGAACCAGGCGACGAAGAACATCACCTCCGAGGCGATGAACATGATCATTCCGTAGCGCAAATGAAGCGAAACGACGCGGGTGTGATGGCCCTCATGCGCTTCCTTGATCGTATCCGACCACCACGCATACATCACGTAGAGGATGATCAGCATTCCGACGGCAAAGAGACCCCAGTTCAGGTTCGACAGGGTCAGGCCCAAAAGCGAGAACTCGGAATTGTTGAGCGCACGCATCCAGGCAATGGCGCCAAGCGCGGTGACGAAGGCGCCAAGCGACGCCAGGGCCGGCCACGGGCTCGGGTCGATGATGTGGTAGTCGTGATGCTTTGCGTGTTGGTCCGCCATGTCGATCCCCGCGGTTGCTTATTCTTCAATACTGTTGGTTTTGGTCGCGTCGTCCACCGGGGCAGATGCCACCGGAGTCCCCTCATCATCGACCGGGAAGAAGGTGTAGGAAAGCGTGATGGTCTTGATGTCCTTGAGTTCCGGCTGCTCGACAATGTCGGGGTCGACATAGAACACGACCGGCATGTCAAGCGATTCGCCCGGCTTCAGCGTCGTCTCGGTAAAGCAGAAGCATTCCACCTTGTTGAAATAGGCGCCGGCAAGCGAGGGCGAAACGTTGAACGTGGCCGAGCCGGTGACGGTGCGGTCGGTACGGTTGTGCGCCAGATAGCTGATTTGGGTCGTTTCACCGATCTTCAAAGTCACCGAACGCTGTTTCGGGCTGAACTCCCACGGAATACCGGAGGTATTGGCGTCGAAGCGCACGGTGATGTCACGGTCGAGAATCCGGTCGGAATAGGAGTCCACCCGCTGCGTCGTGCCGCCGTAGCCGGTGACCTGGCAGAACAACTGGTATAGCGGAACCGCGGCATAAGCCGCGCCGACCATGGACAATGCCAAACCGGCCCCGAACATGGCGACCTTTGCATTCGCCCGCTTGCTCTTGCTGTCCTGTTCCATGTCCTCCCTCACATCGGCCTGTCAAGAATGGCGGCGCCCTTGATGAAGGTCACCACGTAGAAAATGACAACGAGCGCAGCCAGGGCGAAAGCAATCGCGAGCGAGCGGCTACGGCGCGCCTTCTTCTGCTTTTCCGTCAGTTCGACACGGTCATCACTCATGCCATGCCTCCGACCCAGACGCCGAGCGTGTCGCGGGCCATCACATCCACAAGGATGGCGGCGAACAGCGCGAAAAGGTACAGGATGGAAAAGCCGAACAGCTTCTTGGCCGGAACCATGCGTTCGTCGCCATCGGCCATGCGAAAAACACCCCAGGCATACCAGATGAACACGGCCCCCATCGCGGCGGCAAAAATGCCATAGCCCATGCTGGCAAAGCCGAGCAGCCAGGGCGTCACGCCAACCGGCGCGAGGACGAGACTGTAGAGAAGGATCTGCGTCCGGGTGGTTTTCTCGCCGCAGACGTTGGGCAGCATCGGGATCCCGGCCGCGCCATAGTCCTTGCACTTGAACAGGGCGAGCGCCCAGAAATGCGGCGGCGTCCAGAGGAAGATGATCGCGAAAAGGACAACACTCTCGATGCCGACCTCACCGGTGGCGGCAGCCCAGCCAAGCATGGGCGGGAAGGCACCGGCGGCACCGCCAATGACGATGTTTTGCGGCGTCGAGCGCTTCAGCCACATCGTGTAGACGACAGCATAGAAGAAGATGGTAAAGGCGAGGATTGCGGCAGAAAGCCAGTTGACCAGCACGCCGAGGGTGAGAACGGAAAGGAATGAGAGAATCAGGCCGAAGCTCAGCGCCTCGCGTGGCAGCACCCGACCTGACGGGACCGGCCGCCTGGCGGTACGGCTCATGATCGCATCGATGTCGGCGTCGTACCACATGTTCAGCGCGCCGGACGCGCCGGCACCGACGGCAATGCACAGGATGGCGACAACGGCGATGAAGGGATTGACCGATCCCGGCGCGGCAACGAGACCGACCACTGCGGTGAACACGACGAGCGACATCACGCGCGGTTTGAGCAATTCGATGAAATCGCCTGCCGTGGCTTCCGACATGCGGTCGGCATCCCTGCCTGCTGTTTCCTCGATAAGTGCCATACGTTTCCCAACCTGCCTGACGAAGCCGGCCTTGCGCCGTTGTGTTTCTTGTTTTCGGGCCTGCCGCCGCACATGGCGGCGACAGGCCGGATCTTCAAAAGGACGTCAAATGCTTCACTTGACGCGCGGAAGCTGTTCCCACTGGTGGAACGGCGGCGGCGACGGCAACTGCCATTCCAGCGTCGTCGCACCCTCGCCCCACGGATTGGCACCGGCCTCACGCTTGCGCGAGAAGGCTTCCCAGACGCCGTAGAGGAAGATCAGCACGGCGAATGCGGAGATGTAGGAGCCGATTGACGAGACGAAATTCCAGCCCGCGAAAGCATCCGGATAGTCGATGTAGCGGCGCGGCATGCCCGCCAGACCCAGGAAGTGCTGCGGGAAGAACACCAGGTTCACCCCGATGAAGGTGACCCAGAAGTGGGCGCGCGCCACGGTCGAATTGTACATGTAGCCGGTCATCTTCGGGAACCAGTAGTACCAGGCCGCGAAAATGGCGAAGACGGCACCGAGCGACAGCACGTAGTGGAAGTGCGCCACCACGTAGTAGGTGTCGTGCACGACCCGGTCGAGACCGGCATTGGCCAGCTGGACGCCGGTAACGCCGCCGACTGTGAACAGGAAGATGAAGCCGATGGCCCAGAGCATGGGCGTGCGGAAGGAAATCGACCCGCCCCACATGGTGGCGATCCACGAGAAGATCTTCACGCCTGTCGGCACCGCGATCACCATGGTGGCGAACACGAAGTAGCGCTGCGCATCGAGCGAGATGCCGGTCGTGTACATGTGGTGCGCCCACACGATGAAGCCGACAACGCCGATGGCGACCATGGCATAGGCCATGCCGAGATAGCCGAACACCGGCTTGCGCGAGAAGGTCGACACGATGTGGCTGATGATGCCGAAGGCCGGCAGGATCAGGATGTAGACTTCCGGGTGACCGAAGAACCAGAACAGGTGCTGGAACAGGATCGGATCACCGCCACCTTCCGGCGCGAAGAAGGCCGTGCCGAAATTGCGGTCCGTCAGCAGCATGGTGATGCCGCCGGCGAGCACGGGCAGCGAGAGCAGCAGCAGGAAGGCCGTGATCAGCACCGACCAGGCAAAGAGCGGCATCTTGTGCAGCGTCATGCCCGGCGCACGCATGTTGAAGATCGTGGTGATGAAGTTGATGGCGCCCAGGATGGAGGACGCGCCGGCGATGTGCAGGGCGAGGATCGCCATGTCAACGGATGGTCCGGGCGTTCCGGATGTCGAGAGCGGCGGATAGATCGTCCAGCCGCCACCCACGCCATAGCCGCCGGCAGGGCCGGGGACGAACATGGAAAGGACCAGCAGGATGAAGGCCGGCGGCACGAGCCAGAAGGAAATGTTGTTCATGCGCGGGAATGCCATGTCCGGCGCACCGATCATGATCGGCACCATCCAGTTGGCGAAACCGCCGATCAGCGCGGGCATGACCATGAAGAAGATCATGATGAGGCCGTGCGCCGTCGTGAAGACATTGTACATCTGCTTGCCGGCGTCGAGCGCGGCTGCTTCCGGGGTGCCGTAGACCATCGACGCGAGGCCGTCGAAGAACTGGATGCCCGGTTCCTGCAGCTCGATGCGCATGCCGACGGACAGAAGCCCGCCAACGATACCGGCAATGATCGCGAAGATCAGATAGAGCGTCCCGATATCCTTGTGATTGGTAGAATAGACCCACCGGACCCAGCCTGTCGGCTTGTGGTCGTGATGGGCGTCGTGCGCTGCAGATTCAGCCATGTCTCCCACTCCGTTCCTTAAAATACTTACTCGGCGGCCTTTGCCGCGCCGGCATCGGCGAGCCTGGTAGCACCGGACAGTGATGCCATCAGGGCGCGATTGGCGCCGGCCAGGTCGTCGGCCGCCGCTGCAATCCATGAATTGTACTGATCCTGGCTGACCACGCGAATGGCGATCGGCATGAAGGCGTGATCCTTGCCGCAAAGCTCGGAACACTGGCCGTAATAGATGCCTTCCTTCTCGGCCTTGAACCAGGTCTCGTTGACGCGGCCGGGAACCGCATCCGCCTTCACGCCGAAGGACGGCAGGGCGAAGGAATGAATGACGTCGGCAGCCGTGACAAGCAGGCGGACCGTGGTGTTGACCGGAACGACGACGTCGTTGTCCACGGCGAGGAGGCGCGGATAGGCGGCCACATCATCCTTGCCGTACTGGCCGCGGTCACCCTCCTTGAGCATGACAGAATCGAAGGTCACCGCACCATCATCGTTCTGGTATTCATAGCCCCAGTACCACTGGTAACCGGTCGCCTTGACCGTCAGCGCCGGCTCTTCCGGCGGTGTGTACTGGGCGGTCAGGAGGCTGAACGACGGCACGGCAATGAAAAGGAGGATGACCACCGGCCCGACGGTCCAGATCACCTCGATGAGGGTGTTGTGGCTGGTGCGCGACGGGTTCGGATTCGTACTGGCGCGATATTTCAGCGAAACCCAGATGAGCAAGACCAGCACGAGAAGCGTGATCGGGACGATGAACCACAGCGTGTACTGCTCGAACCAGCGGACTTCCCGCATGATCGGCGTGGCCGCATCCTGAAGGGTCATCTGCCAGGGCCTTGGCTGGTCTGCGAATGCAGCCGTCGCGGTCAAAGCGGCGGTTGCGGCGGCAAAGCTGGCGGCAATCCTTTTCATACCGTTCCTGTCTCCCCATCGGCCGGAAAGGCCGTTCATTCTTGCTCAAGCGCGGCCCATGCAAATACGGGCGGGTTTGATCTAGGTCAAATCATATTCCCCTTCCGCGCGCAAGGAAATGCAGCCCGTGCGGCAGGTGCCCAGGGCATGCGCATTTTGTCGCACCTCGCGACAAGCCCTTGTTTTGGCAGGTTTTGGCATTTTGTCGCAGAACAAAGGCATTTGACCTATGTCCGAGGTCGAATATCCATGGCCGCATTTCCGGCCAATTCCGGCGTCAAGGGCAGTAAGGGCGGTGCCGGCCGGACCACAGGCGGGTTTGCAATTGCCGCGCGCCGTCGCATTGTAGACCAACATGATTCGCAGCGGAGCCCTTGCCTTGTTCCATTTGTCCTCGAAGACGGCCGCAATGCTGTTGGCGCTTGCAATGGCGCTTGCCACAGGCGTGCCCGCGCAAGCCCAGCAAACCGGAATCGTCCGCTCCACCCATGGCGCCTGGAAAATGATCTGCGACACGCCGCCGGGGGCGGCAACGGAACAATGCGCCCTTATCCAGAACGTGGTGGCCGAGGACCGCCCGGATCTCGGCCTTTCGGTCATCGTGCTGCGAACAGCCGACAAGAAGGCGGAGATCATGCGGGTTCTGGTGCCGCTGGGCGTCCTGCTGCCCAACGGGCTGGGTCTCTATGTGGATGGCAAGGACATCGGCAAGGCCTATTTCGCCAAGTGCTTCCAGGACGGCTGCTATGCCGAGGTCATCCTGGAAGAGCCGCTGATCACGACGCTGAAGGACGGCGAATCGGCTACGTTCATCGTTTTCCAGACGCCTGAAGAAGGCATCGGGATTCCCGTCGATCTGGCCGGATTCACCGAAGGTTTCGCCGCCCTGCCCTGAGGCGCCCCGTGACAGGGGCGGACGCCTTTCCTATATGGGCTGCAGACCCGCCGGAAAGGACGCTTCATGACCGACAGCCTGATCAGCCGTTTCGATATCGACGAGAACGCCGTCAGACGCGCGGTGTGCGACAGTCTCGCACATGCCGACGACGGGGAACTCTATCTCGAATACCGCGAGGGCGAGGCGCTGGTCTTCGACAACGGCCGGCTGAAGACCGGCAACTTCAACACCGAGACGGGGTTCGGCCTGCGCGCGGTGGCCGGCGAAGCGACAGGCTATGCGCATGCTTCGGAACTGACGGGCAAGGCCCTGTCCCATGCTGCCGATGCGGTTTCGGCGGTGACAAGGGGATATTCCGGCACCGCCGATGTGGCGCCTGCGGGCACCAATGTGAAACTCTATGGCGATCTCAACCCGATCGAGGCACCCGCCTTCGGCGAAAAGGCGCGGCTGCTTGAAACCATCGACGCGTGGCTGAGGGCGCGGGATCCGCGTGTCCGTCAGGTCACGGCCTCGCTGGCGGCAAGCTGGCAGCAGGTTGAAATCCTGCGCGCCGACGGACATCTGGTGCGCGATATCCGGCCACTGGTGCGGCTCAATGTTTCCGTCGTCGTCGGCGACGGCGACCGGCAGGAAAGCGGCAGCCACGGAATGGGCGGACGCAAGGGCTTCGGCGATTTCCTGGCGGAGGAATCATGGCAGACGGCGGCCAGCGAGGCCCTGCGCCAGGCGCTGGTCAACCTGGAGGCGCGCCCTGCGCCCGCGGGCACGCTGGACGTGGTGCTGGGCAATGGCTGGCCCGGCGTCATGCTGCACGAGGCCGTCGGCCACGGACTCGAGGGCGATTTCAACCGCAAGAAGACATCCGCCTTTTCAGGCCTCATGGGCCAGCAGGTGGCGGCGAGGGGCGTGACGGTGATCGATGACGGCACGATCGCGGAGCGGCGCGGTTCGCTGACCATCGATGACGAGGGTACGCCATCGGGCCGCAATGTGCTGATCGAGGATGGCATTCTTGTCGAATACATGCAGGACCGGCAGAACGCGCGGCTGATGGGCATGAAGCCGACAGGCAACGGACGCCGCGAGAGCTATGCCCACCAGCCGATGCCGCGCATGACCAACACGTTCATGGCGGGCGGCGACAGGACGCCCGAGGAGATCATCGCTTCGGTGGACCGGGGGCTCTACGCCGTTTCCTTCGGTGGCGGGCAGGTCGACATCACGTCGGGCAAGTTCGTGTTCGGCTGCACCGAAGCCTACATGATCGAGAATGGCAAGGTGACCCATCCGGTCAAGGGCGCCATGCTGATCGGCAACGGCCCGGAGGCGATGAAGCGCATCTCCATGGTCGGCAACGATCCGGCGCTCGATACCGGCATCGGCATGTGCGGCAAGGCCGGACAGGGCGTGCCGGTGGGCGTGGGCCAGCCGCATCTGCGCATGGATGCGATGACGGTTGGCGGCACCGAACACTGAGCCGGCCGGACGATTTCGATTTCGCGAGCCGCCGGCACGATGACCGGCGGCTCCTTTCGTTCCGGGCCTGTCAGCCCTTGTGCCAGGATTTCTGCAGCCCGTAGACCGGCGTCGCGATGCCTTCCATGCGCGCCTTGAGCTGCAATGAGAGGAATTGCGAATAGTGGCGCGACTGGTGCAGGTTTCCGCCGTGCAGCCAGAGATTTTCCACGTTGGTGGGCTTCCACATGTTGCGCTGTTCGCCCTCCCAGGGGCCGGGATCCTTTGGCGTGTCCGAGCCCAGCCCCCAGACCTTGCCGACGCGGTCGGCCGTCTCCTGGTCGACAAGGTCCGCCACCCATCCGTTCATGGAACGGTAGCCGGTGGCATAGACGATCACGTCGGCGGCGATTTCGCGCTCTTCGTCAAGGACGATGCCATCCGGCGTGATGCTGGTGATCTGGCCCGTGGCGAGCTTGATCTTGCCATCGATGACGAGTTGCGAGGCACCGATATCGATGTAGTAGCCGGAGCCGCGGCGCAGGTATTTCATGAACAGGCCGGAATCGTCGGCGCCGAAATCGAGCATGAAGCCGGCCTTTTCGAGCGCCTCGTAGAAATCCCTGTCATGCTCGCGGATCTCGTCATAGACCGGTTTCTGGAACTGGTTCATGATCCTGTAGGGCAGTGAAGCGAAGATCAGGTCGGCCTTTTCCGTCGTCATGCCACCCCGCACCGCCTCTTCCGAATAGAGGGCGCCCAGGCCGATCTTCATCAGCGAATCCGACCGCACGATATGGGTCGACGAACGCTGGATCATGGTGACGTCGACGCCGGCCTCGTAGAGCGCGGCGCAGATGTCATGGGCGGAGTTGTTCGACCCGATGACGACGACCTTCTTTCCCCTGTAGCCGTCCGGGCCGGGATGCTGCGAGGAATGATGCTGTTCGCCCCTGAAGGTTTCCGCCCCCTCGATATCCGGGATGTTCGGCTTGCCGGACATGCCGGTGGCAAAGACCAGGTGCTTGGGACGCAGCACGATATCCTTGCCTTCGCGGCGGACATGAACCACCCATTCCCCGTTCTGGCTGTCCCACTCGGCATGCTTGGCTTCCGTGCTTGCCCAGTAATTGAGCTCCATCACGCGGGTGTAGAATTCCAGCCAGTCGCCGATCTTGTCCTTCGGGGCGAAAACAGGCCAGTTCTCCGGGAACTTGATATAGGGCAGATGGTCGTACCAGACCGGATCGTGCAGGCAGAGCGACTTGTAGCGCTTGCGCCATGAATCCCCGGCGCGCTCGTTGCGCTCGACGATGATGGCGGGCACACCGAGCTGGCGCAGGCGGGCACCCAGCGCGATGCCGCCCTGCCCGCCGCCAATGATCAGGACGTAGGGTTGTTTGGTGTGGCCGAGCGTGGCGAGCTCCTCGTCGCGCTCCTCCTTCCAGCTCTTCGTGCCGACGCCATGGCCGTGCTTGGCGCCGAGCGGGCGCGTGAAGCCGGCCTTTTCCTCATGCCCCTTCAGTTCCACCATGGTGGTCAGCAGGGTCCAGATCCGGCCGTTCTTCAGCCGGATCAGGCCGTAGCCGCGCGCCACCTCCGTCTCGAAGGTAATCCATGCCTCCGTCACACCGTCCGCTTCCGTGGCTTCTTCTCCGTCGGCGACACGCCAGTCTGACGGGCCAACCCGGTCAAGCTGGCTTTCCAGCATGGCGCGGACCTCGTCGCGCCCCTCCACCGTCTTGATGTTCCAGGTGAAACTCACCAGGTCGCGCCAGTAGCATTCGTCGGCGAACATGGTGACGGCGTCCTCGATGCGGCGTTCCTCCAGCGCCGCGCCAAACGTGTCGAGGAAAGCCTGCACACGTGCCGTCGGTGTCTTGTCAAGCATGTCTATCTCACTCCCACTTTGCTTTTCACATGGCTGCGGCGGTTCCTCCCAAGCCGCGCCGCAGCACTCAGGGCAAGTGCCGTGCCAGCCCGGACATTGCGCCAAGCCCTTGAAATTCCGCGAGACATTCCGCCACCGCGGGCCGTGTGCAACAGTGGCCTGCGCAACACCTGTTGCAGCCTGTTGCAGGTGTCGCAGGGCCGTGCGGTCAGTCCGGTCGCCGCAGCCGGCGATAGATAGTGGACCGGTTGACGCCCATCTGGCGGGCCAGGGCCGTCACGTTGCCGCCAAGCGCATCGAGCCGACGGCGCAGGGAAGCCGCATCGGCTGTTGCCGGCGACAGCGATCCGGCCAGTGCCGACAGGTTCTCAGGCAGCGTATCCGGCGTGATCTCACCGTCCTCGGCAAGCGCCACGGCCACCTGCAACGTGTTGGCGAGCTCGCGGATGTTACCGGGCCAGTCATGGGCGGCAAGCGCGAGCCGGGCGGCGGGCGAAAGGCGAACACGATCGCCATGCTCGGCCGCCACCCGGGCCAGCAGCGTATCGACCAGGCGGTCGAAATCGTCCCGCTCGCGCAAGGGCGGCAGCGTCAGCGTCGCGGCGTTCAGGCGGTAGAAGAGATCGGCACGGAAGCTGCCTTCCCGCACCATTGCGCCAAGATCGCGATGGGTGGCAGAGACAAGGCGGATGCGCACCTTGCGCGGCGCCACGGCGCCCACGGGCACCACCTCGCCTTCGGCCAGCACGCGCAGGAGCCGGGCCTGGAGGGCAAGTGGCATGTCGCCGATCTCGTCGAGGAACAGCGTGCCGCCGTCGGCCGCCTCGATCAGGCCGGGTTTGCCACGGGGGGAAGCGCCGGTGAACGCGTGCGGCGCGTGGCCGAACAGTTCCGATTCGATGAGGCTTTCGGGAATGGCGGCACAATTGACGGCGATGAAGCGGCCGCCATCCACCCGGCTGTCATGGATGGCGCGCGCGAGATGCTCCTTGCCGGAGCCGGTTTCACCCTCGATCAGGATGGGGATGTCGCGGGCGGCGAGGCGGGCGGCGCGGCGCTGCACCTCAGCCATGCGGGCATCCCCCTGGCCCAGCGCGCGCAACGCCCGGGGAAGCGTGGGCATCGCGGGTTCGGGTGCCCGGTAGCGGCCGACCGGGGCTATGGCGCTGGCAAAAAGCACATGGCCCTGCGGGGTGCGCAGCATGCGCTCACCCTTTGGCTTGCCACGCATGAAACGCGGCAGGTCATCGACATCCATCTCGAAGAATCGCGAGACCGGCTGGCCCATATAGGCCCGCGTTCCGGTCAGCGGAAACCGCATGGCACGGGCCAGTGCGCTGAAGCTGCCATGGGTCATGCCGGTGATGATGCCGGAACCATCCACCGTGATTGCCGCCTCCGGGTCCACGTCGATGAATTCCGGTGAGCGGGACAGGCGAAGCACCCATTCATGGCGGGTTCGCGCCAGAAGATTGGCCAGTTCGATGCGCCGGGCGGAAGCGGACACGAGATGAAGCGCCAGATACTGGCTGGATTTGGCCGAGGGCGAGCGCAACTGGGAGATGTCGAGCACGGCCGACAGGTCGCCCAAAGTATCGTAGATCGGCGCAGCCGTGCAGGTCAGGCCGATGTGACTGGTATCGAAATGGTCATCCTGGTGGATGATGACAGGCTCGCCGGATACGATGCACGATCCCACGGCACAGGTGCCGGCGCGGTTTTCCGACCATTCGGACCCGAGATAGAGGCCGGCCTTGCGCAACTGGTTGTCAAAGGTCAGGTCTCCCATGAAATCGACCGTGACGCCACGGGCGTCTGCCAGCAACAGCACGTAATGCTGGTCGGCGACCTGCTGGAACAGCGATTCCAGACCGGAGCGGCCTATGGAAATCAGTTCTTCGGCCTGCTCTCGGTGTTCGCGCAGAATCTCGTGGGGAACGATATAGGCTTCCTGGGCTGAAGCCGGATCGAGATTATAGTCATTGACGCAACGCAGCCACGAACGCACGACAGCGTCGTCGCGCTGGCTCGGTCCGCCCACGATGACGCGTTCGATCTCACGAACATGCGCATTGTTCGAAACCATGGGCTCCTCCCGATGCCATGGCATTCTGCTGCCCGAACATTATCACACGGCATGGCCCTGCCGGATTGCCAATAAGGACAATATATGAGCCGGTGAAACAATCGCGCGCGCGGCCTCCTTCAAGCAGCGGAACCGGGATTGCACTCCATGTGTTCATGTGGTGATCTGTAAGAAAAGGAGTTTCAACATGGCCTACACGATCGACCGCACGTTCACAGGTAAGGATTTCGCCTCTGTCGTGGAGGCCACGCGCGCGGCGCTGGCCGATGCCGGCTTCGGTGTCCTGACGGAGATCGACGTCAAGGCGACGATGAAGAAGAAGATCGACGTCGACATGCCCGATTACCTGATCCTTGGCGCGTGCAATCCGGGCATGGCCAACGAGGCGATCAAGCTGGAGCCGAAGATCGGTGCAATGCTGCCCTGCAACGTCATCGTGCGCGCCACGGGCGACGGCGCGGTGACAGTGAGCGCCGTCGATCCGGTCGCCTCGATGCAGGCGGTCGAGAACGAGGGGCTTTCGGCGGTGGCCGGCACCGTGCGCGCCATGCTGGCCAAGGCCGTCGAGGCGATCTGAGGCTTCCGGCGCGCGCATGGCCCCCTCCTCCATCGTCATCCTGACCGGCGCCGGCATTTCGGCGGAAAGCGGTGTCGACACGTTCCGCGACAAGGACGGCATCTGGTCGAAATACGATTTGAACGACGTTGCCACGCCGGAAGGCTTTGCCCGCAATCCGGCCATGGTGCACGACTTCTACAACCAGCGGCGCGCCAGCCTCGCCAACGTGAAGCCGAATCCCGCGCATGAGGCATTGGCGCGGCTGGAGCAGGCCTGGCACGGCGATTTCCTGCTGGTGACGCAGAATATCGACAACCTTCACGAGCGGGCCGGTTCGCGCAAGCTCATCCACATGCATGGCGAGCTGACACGTGCGTTCTGCGCCAATTGCAACATCCGCTGCGACGCCGGGGAAACCCTGTCGGTGGAGACGGCCTGCGCCCATTGCGGCTCCAGGGGCTACATGCGCCCGGACGTGGTCTGGTTCGGCGAAATGCCCTACCGGATGGAGCGGATCTACGCGGCGCTGAATGCCTGCGACCTGTTCGTGTCCATCGGCACCAGCGGCAATGTCTATCCGGCCGCGCAATTCGTGCAGGAGGCGGGCCGGGCCGGCGCGCACACGCTGGAACTCAATCTCGAACCCTCGCTCGGCTTTTCGGATTTTGCAGAGGCCGAGCATGGGCCCGCCGGCACCATCGTGCCGCGATGGGTGGAGCGGTTGCTGGCCAGCCGGGACTGACCCGCGATCAGCGCCGCTTGACAGGCTTTTCCAGCAGCGCCACCGCCTCGACATGGGCGGTGAAGAGGAACTGGTCGTAGGGTGTGACAGACGTGAGCCGGTAGCCGCCAGCGATCAGGATCTCCAGGTCGCGGGCAAGCGTGACCGGATTGCACGACACGGCGGCGACCTTGCGGATGCCGGCCTTTGCCAGGTGCCGGGCCTGCGCCTCTGCACCGGCGCGCGGCGGATCGAAGACCAGCGCGTCAAAGGCGAGGAGTTCGCGCGGCAGCAGCGGGCGCTGGAACAGGTCGCGCCGTTCCACCGTCACCTTTTTCAGGCCCGCCGTCGAGCGGAAGCCGGCATCGAGCGCAGCCAGCGCCGGTGCCTCGCCTTCCACGGCGTGAACCTGCATGTTCCCGGCCATGCACAGCGCGAAGGCCCCTGCCCCGGCAAACAGGTCGGCAGCCTGCTTCGCCTTGCCCAGATGGGCCACGACCTCATCCGCCATGGCCGCCTCGATGGCCGGAACCGCCTGGAGGAAACCGCCGGGCGGCGGCACCACGGTGGCCTTGCCGAAACGGATCTGCGGCTTGACCGGCTCCAGCACGATCTCGCCATCGACGCTCAGTCTTGCCCAGCGGTTTTCAAGGACAATTTCGGCGGCACGCTTGCGCTCGGCCTCCGGCAGCTTGCCGGACTTGCGGATGGCGATGTCGAGGCCGGTCTCCGTCACTGTGACGATCATGTGAAACGGCTTAGAAAGACCGGCTATGACGGCGGCCAGCCGGCGCAATTGCGGCAGGGCGGAGACGATTCGCGGATCGGTGACCGGGCATTCCTCCACCTGAAACAGGCTGTAGGAATAAGGACCGTGAAAGCCGAGCACGGCACCGCCGTCGCCATGTTTGGCCGACAGTTGCACGCGCCGGCGCTCGCCGGGACCGCAGGCCACGAGATCGCCGACGGGTGCCTCGATGCCGCGCGCCTTCAGTGCATCGACGACAAGGCCGCGCTTCCAGGCGCGATAGGGTTCGGCCTGCCAGTGCTCGAACTGGCAGCCGCCACAGGCGGTGAAATGCCGGCAGGGCGGTTCGACACGCTCCGCCGAGGCCTGCAAGATGGCCAGCGCCTCATGTTTCTTGCCGGCCGGCTGGGCGTTGACGGTTTCGCCGGGCAGCGTGAACGGCACGAAAACCTGGCCCTGCTGCGTATTCGCAATGCCGTCGCCCTGGGCGCCGAGATGATCGATGGTAACCTTGATGGTCATGCGCGGTCCTTGATGCCGGCGAGAAGAAATTCGCGATTGCCGTCAGAGCCCTCGATCGCGGATGGCGCGATGCCGATGGCGCGCCAGCCCGGCTGGCCATCCAGCCATTCGCGCATGTCCTGCGCAATCAGGGGGCCTTGTGCCGGGTCCTTCAGAAGGCCGCCCTTGCCGATGGCATGGCGGCCGGCCTCGAATTGCGGCTTGACGAGCAGCAGGCAACGGGCACCGGCTCCTGCGATGGCGAGCGCCGGCGGCAGGGCCAGTTTCAGCGAGATGAAGGACACGTCGCAGACGATCAAGTCCGGCGCGCCATGGCAAAGGTGCGCGGCGGTCAGGTCGCGCGCGTTCAGGCCCTCGATGGCGGTCACGCGCGGATCGGCGGCAATATCGGGATGAAGCTGGCCATGACCGACATCGATGGCCGTGACATGATCCGCACCGCGCTCCAGAAGGACTTGCGTGAAACCGCCTGTGGAAGCGCCCACATCCAGCGCATTGGTCCCTGCCGCATGAATGGCGAAATGTTCGAGGGCCGGTGCCAGCT
Organism: Zhengella sp.; assembly: GCF_041397485.1. Taxonomy (NCBI): domain Bacteria; kingdom Pseudomonadati; phylum Pseudomonadota; class Alphaproteobacteria; order Hyphomicrobiales; family Notoacmeibacteraceae; genus Zhengella; species Zhengella sp. Next base: position 733,516 of record NZ_JAWKWO010000001.1, read on the forward strand.
TCAAGGCCGCGCGCGAGACATAGGCCCGGGCGGGATCGGATATGGCGATATCGGCTTCAGCCGCCACCATCTGGCCCGGCTTGGCCGCCACCGCCCCATCCACCGTCACGGTGCCGCGGGCGATGGCGTCGCGGGCGCGCGAGCGGGACGCAAACAGGCCGCGCTCAGCCAGAAGCTGATCGAGGCGCATGCGTGCGGCGGGGGAAATGTCGGCCTTCATGCGCCCTGATTGGCGCATGGCCGCGGTCTTTGCAAGGCTCGGTGTCAGTTCTGCGGGATCACCGATCCCGTCAGCACAACCCTGTCCACCGCGACACGGCTTGCCGGAAGGGACGCGTGAACCGCTTCCAGACCGCCATACCATGTCTCGCGGGTATAGGAACCCGAATGGAGGTGCGGACGCGGCTGCGGCGTCGAATATTCCGGCTTTCGCCCCGCCTCGAACGTGCCGCGCAGGACCGAGGCGACTTCGCCGATCCGCTGGGCGACCATCTTCTTAGCCGCTTCCTCCAGCGTGCGATCATAGGCGGGGGCGGCATGGGCCGCCGAAAGCCATGCGCATTGCACGGCAAAGAGTGCGATTATTGTCTTTTTCATTGCTGGCTCCCTGTCCTTGGCAAGGAACATAGACGAGCCGGGCTAATATTCAGGGAACAGATACAGTAATCAAACCACGAAATTCATTGGTGAATCTGGCGTCAATGGGCAAGGTGAACAGGATCTGAAACAAGGATACCGGGCTGGACTTCCGCGCCGGCCCGGTGCCGCCCTGTCACGCTTCGGGCAGTGGGATGAACTCTTCCTCGTCACCGGGAACGATGTCGAAACGGCCGGTTTTCCACTCTTCCTTTGCCTGCTCGATCCGTTCCCTGGATGAGGAAACGAAATTCCACCAGATATAGCGCCGCGACCCCATGGAGGCCCCGCCGAAGAGCATGAAGCGCGCGCCGCCCGCGGAGCGCACGTCGATGACGTCGCCCGGACGCAGGACCAGCAGCCGGTCGGGCGGGAAGGTGTCGCCGGACACCGTGATCTCGCCTTCCAGCGTATAGAGCGCCCGCTCCTCGGCATCGGCGGGAATGGTCACCGCTGCGCCGGCTTCGAGCCGCAGGTCAACGTAAAGCGTGTCATGGTACTGCCGGACCGGCGACGTGGCGCCGTAGAACGACCCCATGACGACGCGGGCATGGGCGCCCTCGCCTTCAAGTTCCGGCAGATCGGCGGCGGTGGTATGTGCGAAGGCCGGATCGGTTTCCTCCAGCCGCTCCGGCAGGGCCAGCCAGGTTTGCAGGCCATGCATGCCCATGGCCGAAGCGCGCATTTCCTCCGGTGTGCGCTCCGAGTGCACGATGCCGCGCCCGGCTGTCATCAGGTTCACGTCGCCCGGCACGATGACCATTTCCGTGCCCAGCGAATCGCGGTGGCGGATCTGGCCGTCAAACAGATAGGTCACCGTCGACAGGCCGATATGCGGGTGCGGGCGGACATCCATCGCCACGCCGTCGCGCAGCACCGCCGGCCCCATGCGGTCGAAGAAGATGAAGGGACCGACCATGCGCCGGCGCGCCGAGGGCAGCGCGCGGCGCACCTCGAAACCGCCGATATCCTTCGAATTGGGCACCGCCATCAACTCGATGGCGTCAATGGCCGCGATATCGCGCGGGTTGGGGTCGTTGCCCGGAAAGAAACTCATGGCCTTGCCTCCTGCTGGTTTCGTTCACCGACAGATAAGGCCGGACGCGCGAATGGCGGAGTCCCGCTTCGCCGGAATGACCGTTCACCCTCTGGAAACAACAGCAGGAATTTCGTTCACTCGGAATCGAGCGGTTCCGTGCCTGCTGCTTCCCCGTCGCGCGTCAGGCGAATCTTTTCCACCTTGTCCTCGGCGGCCTTGAGCAATTGCGCGCAGTGCTTCTTCAGCGCCTCGCCGCGCTCGTAAATGGCAATGGACTGGTCGAGCGGCACGTTACCGCCCTCAAGGCTGCCCACGATCCGCTCCAGTTCGGCGAGCGCATCCTCGAAGTTCATGGCCTGAATATCGGGATTGGTCGCGGTCTCGGTCATGGTCATCCCCTCATCAGGCGGCGGACATGGACGGCGGTCGAATCGGCCAGGCCCTTCAGGTCGTAGCCGCCTTCCAGCAGGCTCACCAGCCGGTTCTGCGCATAGCGGCCGGCCCGCTCCATCAGCTTGCCGGTGGCCCAGTCGAAGTCATCCTCGGTCAGTTCCACCTCGGCCAGCGGATCGCGCCAATGGGCGTCGAACCCGGCGGAAATGATGATCAGGTCGGGCCGGAAATCGTCGATTGCCGGCAGGACGCGGCTCTGGAAGGCCTCACGGAAATCCGCGCCATGGGCACCGGCCGAAAGCGGCGCGTTGACGATGTTGCCCGCGCCGGTCTCGTCGCGTGCGCCTGTGCCGGGATAAAGCGGCATCTGATGGGTAGAACAATAGAGAACCGTTGGATCGGACCAGAAGATGTCCTGAGTGCCGTTGCCGTGATGCACGTCCCAGTCGACGATGGCCACCCGCTCGACGCCATGCACCTTCTGGGCGTGGCGGGCGGCAATGGCAGCATTGTTGAAAAGGCAGAAGCCCATGGCCTTGTCCTTTTCGGCGTGGTGGCCAGGGGGACGGGCTGCAACGAAGGCATTGTCGACCTCACCGTTCATCACGGCATCGACGGCGGCGGTGGCGCCGCCGAAGGCGGTCAACGCGGCTTCCCAGCTTTTCGGGCTGGCGGACGTGTCGGCGTCGATGCGCACGATGCCTTCTTCCGGCATGGCATATTCGACCCGGCGCAGATAATCCTCCGGGTGGGCGAGCAGGATGTCCTCCTCGCGGCCCATCGGCGATTCGACACGATCGAGAGCGTCGAAATCCTCGCCGGAAAGCGCTTCCGCCACGGCCTTCATGCGGTCGGGGCGTTCTGGATGGCCCGCCGGAACGAGATGTTCGGCGTGGATCGGATGGGAATAAAGGCGTGTTGTCATGGCCCTGACCTTAAGCGCCCGGCACGTTTTTGGCTATGGGTTGAGCCGGCCGAAGAGGCATATCCCCCGCTATCCGCATCAGATTCTCCCCGTCTGTCCCCTGTGCCTGAGATAATGGTCGGCAATGGCACAGGCGACCATGGCCTCTCCGATGGGCACGGCGCGAATTCCGACGCAAGGATCGTGGCGGCCCTTGGTGCGCACTTCCACCTCGTTGCCATCGGCATCGACGGACTGGCGCGGCGTAAGAATGGAGGATGTCGGCTTGACGGCGAAGCGGGCGACGACCGGCTGGCCGGTGGAGATGCCGCCAAGCACGCCGCCGGCCTGGTTGGACAGGAAATGCGGCTTGCCGTCCGCGCCGATACGCATCTGGTCTGCATTGTCCTCGCCGGTCAGGCGGGCCGCCTCGAAGCCATTGCCGATTTCCACGCCCTTGACGGCGTTGATCGACATGAGATTGGCCGCGATGTCCTGATCCAGCTTGGCATAGATGGGTGCACCGAGGCCCGCGGGCACACCATCGGCCACGATCTCGATGATCGCGCCGACCGAGGAACCCGCCTTGCGGATGGAACCGAGATAATCGGCGAAAACGGGAATCGAGGTCTCGTCCGGGGTGAAGAACGGGTTGTCCTCGCGGCCGATCACGTCCCAGTCCCAGCGGCTGCGGTCGATGTCCTTCTCGCCCATGGCGACGAGGGCGCCACGCACCCTGAGGCCCGGCACGACGAGACGCGCCAACGCACCGGCCGCCACGCGCGCGGCCGTCTCGCGGGCCGAGGAGCGGCCGCCGCCACGATAGTCACGGATACCGTATTTCACATCATAGGCATAGTCGGCATGGCCGGGGCGATAGCGCCGCGCGATCTCGGAATAGTCCTTGGAGCGCTGGTCGGTGTTCTCGATCATCATCGACACCGGCGTGCCGGTGGTGACCAGCGTCTCGCTGTCTTCCTCGGTCATGACCCCCGAAAGGATTTGCACCTGGTCGGGCTCCTGGCGCTGGGTGACGAAGCGTGATGTGCCGGGGCGGCGCTTGTCGAGCTCGACCTGGATCTGGGCGCGCGTGAAGCGGATGCCGGGCGGGCAGCCGTCGATGACGCAGCCCAGCGCCGGGCCGTGGCTTTCTCCCCAGGTGGTCACACGAAAAAGATGTCCGAACGTGTTATGCGACATGTGCCTCGTTCCGTTCACGCCAAGCCTGTCCGCCTCTTAGAGCAAACGGCAGCAAGACAGAAGCCCCGGTTTGGCCATGGGCCTGCGCGCGAGCGGCCGGCGGATCAAAAAAATGTTCTGGCGTAAAGCCCGGCCGGACACAATAATGCCGTCTGGCCGGACCAAGGGATGCAGCAGGGTCTCGGTTCGAACCGAGGTCCGACAATCAAGGAAAAGACATGATGCCTACCCTTTCGCGTATCGCCGCACCCCTGCTTGCCCTCGCCCTGCTCGCCACGCCCGCAATGGCGGAAGTCACCGGCGGCACGATCGTCTCGGTCGATCCGGACGCAATGACGCTGACGCTCGATGACGGTGCGTCCTACAAGCTGAATTCGGAAATCAATGTCTCGGCCCTGAAGGAGGGCATGGAGGTCTATCTATCCTACAATGAGGTGAACGGCGAAAACATCGTCACCGACATGGATATCGAAGAGTGACATTTTCATGCGCCCGCCGGGCTGGCTGGCGGGCGCCAGGCCGGCAATTGGCGGTGCCGCGCGCTCAGATCCAGTCGATCCGGCTGCCTTCGAGCCTCAACAGGCGACCCTGCGGGACTTCCATTTCAGCGGCCTCGTCGCCGGAGAGGCCGTTGACGAGATGGAACAGGGCACGGATGGTGCCGCCATGGGCAACGCATACCGTCGGGACATCCAGCGTTTCGAGCCACCGCGCAACCCGCCCGGCCAGGATTTCATAACTCTCGGCCCCCTCTCCCGGTGGCACGAAGCTCCATTTGCGGCCGGCCCGCTCCCGTGACGTGCCGGGATTGAGCGCGTCAAGCTCCTCGAAGGTGTGGCGTTCCCAATCGCCGAAGGACAGTTCCTTGAGCAAGGGGTCGGTGTCGTAACCCTCGCGTTCGAGACCCAGGCCGGCGCGCATGCGCTCCATGGTTTCGCGTGCGCGGCGCATCGGGCTGGAAACGAAACGGAACGAGGCGTGATCGGCGCCGATGAGACCGGCGAGAAGGCGGCCGTTGTGATCGGCCTGCATGCGTCCGGTCTCGTTGAGCACGGTGTCGGTCTGGCCCTGAAGCCGTCTCTCGGCATTCCAGTCGGTCTGTCCGTGCCGGGCGATATAGGTCAGCGGATACATGATAGCTTTCTTATATACGCAGGCGTGACAGCCCGATGACGGCGCGGCGCGGCGCGCGATCAGACGGTGGAGATGTCGGGTGCGTCCACGGCCTTCATGCCGACCACGTGGTAGCCGGAATCGACATGCAGCACTTCGCCGGTGGTGCCGCGTCCGAGATCGGAGAGAAGGAAGAGCGCCGAATCGCCCACTTCGTCAATGGTCGTGGTGCGCTTCAGGGGCGAGTTGTACTCGTTCCACTTGAGAATATAGCGGAAGTCACCGATGCCGGAGGCGGCGAGCGTCTTGATCGGGCCGGCGGAAATGGCGTTGCAGCGGATGCCGCGCCCGCCGAGATCGACGGCAAGATAGCGCACGGAGGCTTCCAGCGCGGCCTTGGCAACGCCCATGACGTTGTAATGCGGCATGACCTTTTCGGCACCGTAATAGGTGAGCGTCAGCATGGAGCCGCCGTCGTTCATGATGCCTTCGGCGGCCTTGGCGACAGCGGTGAACGAATAGACCGAAATGTCCATCGTCATCAGGAAGTTGTCGCGCGACGTCTCGATATAGCGGCCGTCAAGTTCATCCTTGTTGGAGAAGCCGATGGCGTGGACCAGGAAATCGATCTTGCCCCATTTCGCCTCGATGGCCTGAAAAGTGGCGGCAATGCTGTCCGGATCGGCAACATCGCAATGGCCCACCGTCCAGGCGCCCAGTTCGTTGCCCAGCGGCTCGACGCGCTTCTTCATCGCATCGCCCTGGTAGGTCAGGGCGATTTCCGCACCCGCGTCACTCAGGGAGCGGGCAATGCCCCATGCCATCGAACGGTTGTTGGCAAGGCCCATGATGAGGCCGCGCTTGCCAGCCATCAATCCATTGGTCGCAGTCATGCTGTCTGGTCTCCTGCAAAGGCTCAGCAAACGAGTGCCTGCTTATCGCACAGGCACCCGGAGGCTTCAAGCCAAAGTTCCGCCTTTCCAAAGCGTGTTTCACGCCTTTTCACGGCTCAGGAAGGCTTCCAGCTCCTCGTCGCCGCCTTCGGGCAGCATGATCCGGACATGGGCGAAAAGATCGCCATGCCCACCGCCCTTGACCGGCAGGCCGCGCCCTTTCAGCCGCAGAACCTTGTCGGAACTGGACCAGGCTGGCACCGTGACGGCGATGCGCCCCGACAATGTCTGCAACGGCACCTTGGCGCCCTTGACCGCGTCGCGCAGGCTGACCGGCAGATCGGCATGAAGGTCGGCGCCCTCGACCCTGAAGAGCGGGTGCGGCTTGAACTTCACTGTCACCAGCGCGTCGCCCGGCTGGCCGAACGGGTTTTCAGCCCCCTGCCCCTTGAGGCGGATCGCCTGGCCGTTCTCCACGCCCTCGGGCAGCTTGATGGCCAGCTTGCGGCCGTCGGGGAAGACGGCCGTCACCTTTGCGGCGCTCGCCACATCCTCCAGCGAGACGGCCAGCGTGGCCTTCATGTCCTCGCCCTTCTGCGCGCCGGGCCCGCGCGGGCGGGTGCGCCCGCCGGACGAAAAGGCATGGCCGAACAGGTCGGAAAAGATGTCGCCGGCATCGAAGCCGCCCGGTCCACCCGGTCCACCCGGTCCTGCAGAGCGGAACTCGAAACGGGAGCCATGGGGCCCCCGCGCGCCAGCGGCACCGGCGAAGGGCCCGCCCGGACCGAACGGATCGCCGCCTTCGAACCCGGCGAAACGCGGCTTGCCTTCCGCGTCGATCTCGCCGCGGTCGAACTGCTTGCGCTTCTCCTCGTCGCCGAGGATGTCATAGGCGGTCGAGGCCTCGGCGAAACGCTCCTTGGCCTTCGGATCGTCCGGATTCTGGTCCGGATGATATTTCTTTGCCAGCTTGCGGTAAGCCGACTTGATTTCCTTGGCGGACGCAGCCCTCGCCACGCCCAGCACATCATAGGGATCGCGCGTCATGGGGTCTTCCATCACGGGTTTGTGAACAGTTGCTGCCAATATGGGGACGGCGGGCGAAAACTGCCAGTCCCTTGCGGCATCATGCCCTCAACTGCGCTCGAAGGTGCGCATGAACCAGGCCCCGTCGTCGCCCAGGCAAGCCTCGCCGCGAATGGCCGACACACCATCGAAGCGTTGCATGGTGCCCGCGAAGCGGCGGCAGACCACGCCGCGGTGCTTGACCTCCGTGACAGCGGTGATCAGCCCGGTGGCGCCGGTGTCGAGATTGGCAAAGGGTATCGGCTTGCCGGACAATCCCTCGATATCCGTGGAGGTGACGGCATTGCGCACGGTCATCTCGTCGGTATTGACGACATCGGCGGGACCGACAGAAGAGGTGACGAGCGAACGGTCGACCTCGGCCTCGGCAACGACATTCCTGGAGGCGCATCCGGCGGTGAGCATTGCCAGCAGCAGAACGGACGCAAGAGACTGGCCAAGGCGGGCGAACCGCACTATCCCTTCATTCTGACACGACCGCACACGGACCAAGACGCATCCCTCCTTCGGGATCAACCAGGATTTTCAGGAATGACTATTGGCGAGACAGGGTTAACAAGCAGTGACTTCACGCTGGCCGGCGAACCGCTGAAGCTGTTTGGCGAATGGCTGGACGATGCCACCAAAGCGGAAATCAACGACCCGAACGCCATGGCGCTGGCAACGGTGGACGAGGACGGCCTGCCCGATGTGCGGATGGTCCTTCTGAAAGGGTTCGACGAGAAGGGCTTCGTGTTCTACACCAATTTCGAGAGCGCCAAGGGGCGCGAAATCCTGGCGACCCGCAAGGCCGCGCTCTGCTTCCACTGGAAGAGCCTGCGCCGGCAGGTGCGTGTGCGCGGCGCGGTGGACGTCGTCACGGATGCGGAAGCGGACGAGTATTACGCCTCGCGCCCGCGCGGCAGCCGCATCGGCGCCTGGGCGTCGAAACAGTCGCGCCCGCTGGAAAGCCGTTTCGCGCTGGAAAAGGCCGTCGCGGAATACACGGCGCGCCATGCCGTGGGAGACATTCCCCGCCCGCCGCACTGGTCCGGTTTCCGGATCCGGCCCCGGCAGATCGAATTCTGGCATGATCGCCCGTTCCGGCTGCATGACCGCGTGGTGTTCACGCCAGATGGCGGGGGCGGATGGGACAAGGCCCGCCTCTATCCGTAGGCGCGGCATTGGCGAGTCATTCACCGCGTTTGCAAGATTATACCGGGCATGCCTTGCATTCGCCGCGATCCGGTGCCATTTGAGCATCGTCTCCTGCCGCGCGTAGATGGCCCTTGCGGCCAGCGGCAAGGATTGATCTCGCAATTATCCTCCAAGATCGTTGCCAGCACGCCGCGCCGACAGGCGCCATGATCAGGGCTGCCGATCTACGCTGGTTTCTCCCGAAACACGCCAGTAGTGCCGCGTTTGCCATACCTCAGGGACAGGGCGCGGCCGGAAAAGACATAACTTGACCACATTCAAAGACCTTGGCCTTGCCAGACCCGTTCTCGATGCCCTTCTGGCCGAAGGCTACCAGAATCCCACACCGATCCAGGTGGAAACCATTCCCGTGACCATGAGCGGACGCGACGTGCTGGGCATAGCCCAGACGGGCACCGGCAAGACGGCTGCTTTCGTCCTGCCGCAGCTCAATGCGATGGCCGCGGGCCGCACGAATCCGCCGGCGCGCAGCGCCACCGTTCTCATCCTGGCGCCGACGCGCGAACTGGCGGCCCAGATCGCGGATGCCATCGAGACCTATGGCCGCGCGCTGAAACCCTCGGTCGTCACCGTGATCGGCGGCGTGAAGCCGGGGCCGCAGGCCCGTGCCATGGCGCGCGGCGCCGATTTCCTGGTGGCCACGCCCGGCCGCCTGCTCGACCACATGCAGACCGGTGCCATCACGCTTTCCGGCGTGAAGACGGTCGTGCTGGACGAAGCCGACCAGATGCTGGATCTCGGCTTCATGCCAGCGCTGCGCAAGATCCTCGAAAAGCTGCCCGCCAAGCGACAGATGCTGCTTTTCTCGGCCACCATGCCGAAGCTCATCCGCAAGCTGGCGAGCGAATTCCTGCGCGATCCGGCGGAAATCTCGGTCGCGCCGGTGTCACGACCGATCGAACGGATCGACCAGTCGGTCGTGTTCGTGGAGAAGACGGCCAAGCCGCGCCTGCTGGCAAGGCTGCTGAAGGATGGCGGCGAAAAACGCGCCATCGTCTTCACCCGCACCAAGCATGGCGCGAACCGGCTGTGCCAGCAGCTCGGGCGCTCGGGCATCGATGCGCAGCCGATCCACGGCAACAAGAGCCAGAACCAGCGCGAGAAGACACTGGCTGCCTTCCGCGATGGCTCGCTTTCCGTCCTCGTCGCCACCGATATCGCGGCTCGCGGCATCGATATCGACGACGTGTCGCATGTCTACAATTACGACCTGCCGAATGTCCCGGAAGTCTATGTCCACCGGATCGGGCGCACGGCGCGTGCCGGACGCAGCGGACAGGCGGTTGCCTTCTGCGACACGTCGGAGCGTCCGCTGCTGCGCGACATCGAAAAGCTGACCGGCATCAAGCTGCCGGTCGCGGCCCATGACACCGGCGCGGACCAGCCTGTGGAAGCCGCCGCGCCGCAAGGCGAAGCGCGGGCGGCCCGGAGCCCGAACGCGGAAAAAGCCGAACCGCGCGGCGAAGGCCGCAAGCGCCGCCCCCGGCGGAGCAAGGCGCGCACCGGCGAAACGCGGGGCAGCGCGGCCGAGGGACGCTCCGGGCGCAAGGCCTCCGGCGGCTCATCCGCAGCCAAGCCGGCCGCCCAGGCCAAGACCTCCAACGCGGCCTCGCCGGCAAACAAGAACGGCAAGCGGCGCCGGCGCAAGCCCGCCGCCAGCACCGCGGCCAACGAGGCCGGCCTGCAGCGCATGCTGGGCAATATCGGCATCGGCGCCTGAAGCGCAGACGTCTGACACTGACGAGGGCCGGCAGTTCCCTGCCGGTCTCTTTCAGCCCTTCTTGCGGTTCATGAAGGCCATGAAGGCGGCTTTCGCCTCATCGGATTTCAGGCGCGCGCGGAAGAGCTTTCCCTCCTCGCGGATGCGCTCGACGAGAGCGGTGCGGTCGCCCAGCATCAGGTCGCGGGCGATCCCGAGGGCCTCGGGCGGTTTTGCGGCGATGTCGGCGGCGGCCTCCATGGCGCGTGTTTCCAGTTCATCCTCCCCCACCACGGCCCAGATCATGCCGGCGTCCTTCGCCTCCTGCGCGGTGAAGCCGCGGCTCATGCCCAGCATGGCGAAGGCGCGCTGGCGGCCCATGATCTCGGGGCCCAGCAGGCTGGACCCTGCTTCCGGCACCAGGCCGAGGCTGACGAAGGGCGTGTGAAAAACCGTGCGCGGCGTGGCGAAGGTCAGGTCGCAATGGAAATGGATGGTGGTGCCGATGCCGACCGCGATGCCGTCTGCCGCCGACACGACCGGCTTTCTGGCCGTCGCCAGCGCCATGAGGAAGTCGTAGACCTCCATGCCGCCCTCCCCACCCATGGAAATGGCCAGGAAATCGGCCAGGTCGTTGCCCGACGTGAAAGCGCCGGGAACGCCCAGGATGACGCGGCAACGGATGTCCGGATCGTCGTCGGATTCGGTGAGCGCGGCGGCCATGGCCGCATACATGGCGCGCGTCAGTGCGTTCTTCTTGTCCGGGCGGTTCATCCGGATGGTCATGACCGGGCCTTCGCGCCCGATGATCACGTGTTCGCTCATGGCTGATCCTCCCTGGCCGTGGCGGTGATGTTTGCGTCACGCCATGGCCAAGGGCAAGATCTTTTTTCCGTTTACGTAAGCGGCATCCGCTCAGGATGCCATCAGGATCGCGGAGGCCGCTTCCAGGCTTGCCGTGCCCGCCATGACGCGGTCCTTCAGCGCCGCCGTCTCGCCGACCAGGTTCTCGGCGAAGAAACGGGCCAGCGCCGCGCGGCCTTCCCCGTTTCCGCTGGCTGCCGCGCGCGCGAGATAGCAGCCACCGGCGGCCAGTCCGAACAGGCGCAGATAGGGCGTGGCACCGGCCAGCGCCTCTTCCATGCGTCCGCCCGACAGCGCGTCCTGAAGGAAGCGCGTCGCCGCTTCCAGATCGTCCAGCGCGGCATCGAGACGCGCACCGGTCTCGCCCAGCGCGGGCTCGTTGGAGGTGCGCGCCGTTTCGGCATCGCCACGCAGTTCGGCAATGTAGTCATGGACATGCGCGCCGCCGCCCAGCGGCAGCTTGCGGGTGACCAGGTCGATCGCCTGGATGCCGTTGGTGCCCTCGTAGATGGGCGCGATGCGGGCGTCGCGCAGATAGGCGGCAGCGCCTGTTTCCTCGATGAACCCCATGCCGCCATGCACCTGGATGCCCATGGAGGCGACATCCACGCCGATATCGGTGGAGAACGCCTTGGCCACCGGCGTCAGCAGGCCGGCGCGGTCGCGCCAGCGGGCGGCATCGTCCTCGCCTGTCCGTCCCATGTCGATGGCATGGGCGCAATTGTAGCAGATGGCGCGGGCGGCCTGGGTGAGCGCCTTCATGGTCAGCAGGGTGCGGCGGATGTCGGCATGGTGGACGATGGGCGCCATGCCCTCGCCGTCATGGCCCGGCGCCTTGCCCTGCCTGCGGTCCAGGGCATAGGCCAGCGCATGCTGGTAGGCCGCCTCGGCCACCGAAACGCCCTGAATGCCGACATTCAGCCTGGCATTGTTCATCATGGTGAACATGCAGGCCAGGCCGCGGTTTTCCTCGCCGATCAGGTAGCCGATGGCGCCGGGCGTCTCGCCATGCCTGCCGTCGCCATAGATCATGGTGCAGGTGGGCGATCCGTGGATGCCAAGCTTGTGCTCGATGGAATGGCAAATGGCATCATTGCGCGCGCCCAGGCTGCCGTCATCGTTGACGAGGAATTTCGGCACGAGGAAGAGCGAAATGCCGCGCGTGCCGGCGGGAGCATCGGGCAGGCGCGCCAAGACGAGGTGGACGATGTTGTCCGTTGCGTCGTGCTCGCCCCAGGTGATGAAGATCTTCTGGCCGAAAATGCGATAGGTGCCATCGCCCACAGGCTCGGCGCGGGCGCGCAGCGCGTTGAGATCCGAGCCGGCCTGCGGCTCGGTCAGGTTCATCGTGCCGGTCCATTCGCCGGACACGAGCTTTTCGAGGAATTTCGCCTTGAGGCTGTCGGAGCCATGCGCTTCCAGCGCCTCGATGGCGCCCATGGTCAGCATGGGTCCGAGCGCAAAGCCCATGGAAGCGGAATTCCACATTTCCTGGGTGGCGGTGTTGAGCGAGACCGGGAGACCCTGGCCGCCGAAATCGACAGGGCCCGAAATGGCGTTCCAGCCGCCGGCCGCCCAGCGGCGGTAAAGATCGGCCCAGCCATCGGGAAGCGTCACCTTGCCATCGGCATGGGTGCAGCCCTGGGTGTCGCCCACCTTGTAGAGCGGGGCGATCTCATCGGAGGCGAACTTGCCGGCTTCCTCCAGGATGGCGTCGAGAAGGTCTTCCGACAGGTCGCCGAGCCGCCCCTCCTCCATGGCCTTGCCGATGCCGGCAACATGCTTGAGCGTGAAGGCGATTTCCTCGACAGGGCTGCGATACATGGGATCCTCCGGTCAATGCAGTGGCAGGGATTTGTGGCCTTCCTGCCGGAGATTTCAAGTCCGGTCTGTCCCGCAGTTTACATTTTGCGAAAAACCGGGCGGCGACGGCATGTCCGTCCTGCGCGATCGTCCATGCGCCTTGACCATGCTCCACCGCCGGGGCTAATCAGCGGCAGACACCGCTTCCAGACGAGCAAGGCAGCCGCCATGACCGCAGACCACATGAGCCCACAGCGTTCCTTCCAGGGGCTGATCCTCGCCCTGCACAATTACTGGGCCGATTACGGCTGCGCCATCCTGCAGCCCTATGACATGGAAGTGGGCGCGGGCACGTTCCACCCGGCCACCACGCTGCGCTCGCTCGGGCCGAAGCCATGGAATGCCGCCTATGTGCAGCCGTCACGCCGGCCCAAGGACGGGCGCTACGGCGAGAATCCGAACCGGCTGCAACACTATTACCAGTATCAGGTCATCCTGAAGCCCAACCCGTCCAATCTTCAGGAGCTCTATCTCGGCTCCCTGCAGGCCATCGGGCTCGATCCGCTCGTCCATGACATCCGCTTTGTCGAGGACGACTGGGAAAGCCCGACGCTGGGCGCCTGGGGGCTGGGCTGGGAATGCTGGTGCGACGGCATGGAGGTTTCGCAGTTCACCTATTTCCAGCAGGTCTGCGGCATCGAATGCGCCCCCGTTTCGGGCGAACTGACCTACGGGCTGGAGCGTATCGCCATGTATGTGCAGGGCGTCGACAATGTCTATGACCTGAACTTCAACGGCCGCGAGGGGTCGGAGAAAGTCACCTATGGCGATGTCTTCCTGCAGGCCGAGCAGGAATATTCGCGACACAATTTCGAATATGCCAACACCGCCATGCTGCATCAGCATTTCATCGATGCGGAAAAGGAATGCGCCGCCCTGCTTGCGGCCGGCGCGCCGGATCAGCCGGGCCACCTGCACAAATGCGTGCTGCCGGCCTATGACCAGTGCATCAAGGCGTCCCACGTCTTCAACCTGCTGGATGCGCGCGGCGTGATCTCGGTCACCGAGCGCCAGAGCTACATCCTGCGGGTGCGCAACCTGGCGCGCCAGTGCGGCGAAGCCTTCCTGCTGACGGAAGCCGGCGGCGCGGCAATGGCGGCAAGCGCCGCCTGAGCGGCAATGTCGGCAAGCGCCGCCTGAGCGGCGACGGCGCATGGTCCGGCCTTGCCGGCACGATCACCGGGCGGCCATCGGCCGCCCGCTTTCGTTTTCCATCCGCCCTGCAACCGGGGCGGCGCGTCACGTTCCACGCCCCGCCTACTTCACGCCGGCCGGGACTGTGGCAACGCAATGACGGATCACTGCGTTCACGCAGCCGTGAAGGAAAACTCCCGCCTGAATTTTGACTGAACCGTGATCCCCGCCCCTGCGTGAAAGCCGGTGACAGGGCGCAAACACTGCCTGTCGCCGGAAGCCCTGCCCCCTCCAACCCCAGAGGGCTGCCGGAACGCCATTGACCAACGGGAGAAAATCACATGCGCATGTATGCCTTTGCCTCCGCCATCGCCCTTGGCGCCGCTGCCGCCACGCCGGCTGCCGCCAGCAACATCGTCGAGACCGCCCAGTCGGCCGGCACGTTCAACACGCTGCTGGCTGCCGCGCAGGCCGCCGGCCTTGCCGACGCGCTGGCCACGGGTGAGAACCTCACCGTTTTCGCGCCGACCGACGAAGCATTCGCCAAGCTGCCCGAGGGCACGGTGGAAGATCTCCTGAAGCCGGAGAACAAGGACAAGCTCGCCGCCATCCTGCAATATCACGTCGTGCCGTCGAAGATCATGGCCGGTGACATTGCCGAAGGCACCAGCGAAGTCGCCACGCTCAAGGGCAGCGGCGACACCACGATCGAAGTGACGAAGAACGCCGATGGCGTGATGGTCGACGGCGCCAAGGTGGTTTCGGCCGATGTCGCTGCCGACAATGGCGTCATCCACGTCATCGATTCCGTCATCCTGCCGCAGGACTGACCCGAACCCTCTCCTCTGACTGTCCTTGGCAGGACCGGGGGCGCGCCCATCTGCGGGCGCGCCCTTTTTCATGGGCGTGGCGGGTGACAAGACGGACGCGGCTTGGTAATCCGGCGCGTCTTTCCTTCTTGCTCCGGTATGACCATGCCCGATCTTCTGCTTGAACTCCGCTCCGAGGAAATCCCGGCCCGCATGCAGCGCAAGGCTGCCGGCGACCTGAAGAAGCTGGTGACCGACGGCCTCGTCGAGGCAGGCCTGACCTATGAGGCGGCAACCGAATACTGGACGCCGCGCCGCCTCGCGCTGGACATTCGCGGCCTGACGGCGCGCTCGAAGGATGTCCGGGAAGAACGCAAGGGCCCGCGCACCGATGCACCCGAAAAGGCCATCGAGGGCTTCCTGCGCGGCGCCGGGCTTGCCTCCATCGACCAGGCCGAAGTGCGTTCCGACCCGAAGAAAGGCGATTTCTACGTTGCCGTGATCGCTACGCCCGGCCGCGATGCCGAAGCCATCATCGCCGAGATCATGCCCGGCATCATCCGCAACTTCCCCTGGCCGAAGTCGATGCGCTGGGGCAAGGCATCGGCCGAGCCCGGCGCGCTGCGCTGGGTGCGGCCTCTGCAATCCATCCTGTGCACGTTCGGCCCGGAAACCGAGGAGACCCGCGTCGTCGATTTCGAGGTCGACGGCATCCGCGCCGGCAACGAGACGCGCGGCCACCGCTTCCACGCGCCGGACGCCTTCACGGTGCGCCGCTTCGACGATTATGCCGCCGGGCTGGAAAAGGCGAAGGTCATCCTGGATGCCGAAAGACGCAAGCGGATCATTGTCGAGGATGCGCGCAATCTCGCCTTTGCCAACGGGCTGGAACTGGTGGAAGACGAAGGCCTTGCCGAGGAGGTTTCCGGCCTGGTCGAATGGCCGGTGGTGCTGATGGGCGAATTCGAGGCCGAGTTCCTCGAAATTCCCGATGACGTGACGCGGCTGACCATCAAGACCAACCAGAAATGCTTCGTCACCCGCAAGGACGGCGCGCTGTCCAACCGCTTCATCCTCGTCGCCAATATCGAGGCGCGCGATGGCGGCAAGGAAATCGCCTATGGCAATGGCAAGGTTGTGCGCGCGCGCCTGTCCGATGCGCTCTATTTCTGGCACACCGACCAGGCGGATCTGCCCGATCTGGACCAGTTGAAGGGCAGTGCCGACACGTTCGGCCTCGACCTCGCCCGGCCTCTGGACCAGCGCATGGCCCGTCTCGATCATCTGGGCGTCACCTTCCATGCCAGGCTCGGCACGCAGGGCGAACGGGTGGAGCGTATCGCCAAACTGGCAGAAATGCTGGCACCCATTGTCGGCGCCGATGCCGCGCTGGCGCGCCGGGCGGCCCTGCTTGCCAAGGCCGACCTGCAGACGGAAGTGGTGCAGGAATTTCCCGAGGTGCAGGGTGCCATGGGGCGGACCTATGCGGCGCTTCAGGGCGAGGATCCCGCGGTCGCCGCGGCTATCGAGGAACACTACAAGCCGCAGGGCCCGTCCGATGCCGTGCCCGGCGCGCCCGTTTCCATCGCGGTGGCGCTGGCTGACAAGCTGGACACGCTGACGGGCTTCTGGGCCATCGACGAGAAGCCGACAGGTTCGAAAGACCCCTACGCGCTGCGCCGCGCCGCGCTCGGCATCATCCGCATCGTGGCAGAGAACGGCGTGCGCATGGGGCTTGCACAGGTGGGCGCCCGCCATCTGCAGCGCCTGTTGACGGATCGCGCCTTCGGCGACGAGGCTTTCCGCGACTATCTCATCGAGACCTATGTGCCGCATGAGCAGCGCGTTGCGGAGAATTTCGAGCACCAATGGGTCAATGACCTGGCACATGTGGCGGCGGCCAACGATGCCGGCGGGATTGCCGCCGACCTGCTCGCCTTCTTCCATGACCGGCTCAAGGTCTACCTGAGGGATTCAGGCGCACGCCACGACCTGATCGATGCCGTGATCTCGCCGGACAGCGACGATATCGCGCTGATCATCCGCCGCGTGGAGGCACTGTCGGCGTTCCTCGGCAGCGAGGACGGCACGAACCTTCTGGCCGGCACCAAGCGCGCCGCCAACATCCTGGCCGCCGAGGAGAAGAAGGGCACCGCCGTTGCCGGGTCCATCGATCCGGCCCTGTTCGAGACGGATGAGGAGCGCGCGCTTTTCGACAGCCTGGAAGAGGCGGAACACTTCGCCGCGCAGGCCATCGCGGCGGAGGATTACGAGACCGCGCTCGGTGCGCTGGCCCGGCTGCGCCAGCCGGTGGACGCCTTCTTCGAGGCCGTCCTGGTGAATGCCGAGGCAGACAAGGTCCGCGCCAACCGGCTGGCCCTGCTGGCGCGCATCCGGGCCGCCACAGGTCAGGTGGCCGATTTCTCGCGGATCGCCGGATAATGCAAAAAAGGCGGATCGCCAGGCTGGCCATCCGCCTTTTTCAAGCGTGCAGACAGGCTGAGGTCAGGGCCTGCCGGCGCGCATCATTCCGGCGCCTATTCGCGGCGCAGTTCCATGCCCCGGAAATCCGGTGCGGCCGGTGGATTGACCGCGGCGGTCCGGTTCTCGTCGATATCAACCGGCGCATCGCCGGGCGCCGGCACGCCGCCGGCCGATGCCGTGTCGAAGCCGTTGCCCGGGTTCTGGCCGGGGAACCCGTCCTCGCCCTCCGGCCCGGCAAGGTCGGCGATCGCGCGTGGCTTGTTCATCACTTCCGGGCGTTCGCCGATGATCTCGTCGAGGCTCATCAGGGCAGTGGGCCTGGCCGCGACCTTGACGGTTCTTGGCGCGGCCGCCTGGCTGGCAGGCTCTTCCACCGGTTCTGCCGGCGCGCCCATCAGGAAGACAGATGCCGATATCTGCGTGACCGGCGTGCCGTTCGGCAGCATGCCGGCATGAGCCCCCGTGGCCGCCAGCAGCAGACCGCCCGTGAGAAGGAGAAATTTCATCGTACAAACCCCGTGGAATCCCTTTTTCGTGACATGACCCTAGCAAGGGCTGCTGAAAATGCGGTTTTGGAAACGAATCAAATTTGAAGCATTTGCACGGCGCTTGCAGAGGCCCCGGCCAGGCGCTAGGAACCGGGCCTCCATGAATGGACAAGGGACCCGTGGCCGAGATCCTGAACGCTGACGATCCGGAAAGCCTGAACCGGGCGGCCGAGACACTGGCAGCCGGCGGTCTCGTCGCCATTCCGACGGAGACCGTTTACGGGCTGGCCGCCGATGCCACCAATGGCGCCGCCGTGGCTGAAATCTTCGCCGCCAAGGGCCGGCCCCGTTTCAATCCACTCATCGCGCATGTGGCTTCGCTGGACATGGCGCGCACAATCGGCGTTTTCGACGATACCTCGCTTGCGCTGGCCCGGCACTTCTGGCCCGGACCGCTGACCATCGTCGTGCCACTCGCCGCAGGAACAGCCATTCATCCGCTCGTCACCGCCGGGCAGGACACGGTGGCGCTGCGCATGCCGCGCGGTTTCGGCGCGGATGTCGTCGCAAGGCTCGGCCGACCGGTCGCCGCGCCCTCGGCCAACCGCTCGGGGCGCATCTCGCCGACAAGCGCGGAAAATGTGTCGGCCGACCTCGGCGACCGCATTCCGCTGATCATCAATGCCGGACCTGCCCCGGTGGGCGTGGAATCGACCATCGTGAAGGTAGAGGACGGCGCGGTGCGCCTGCTTCGGCCCGGCGGCATCGCCGCAGAGGATATCGAGGCGACGGGCCTGACCGTGATCCGCAACCGGCCCGGCGCGGCGGTGCAAGCGCCTGGCATGCTGGCGTCGCATTATGCGCCCGCCGCGGCCGTGCGGCTCAACGCGGACCGGGTGGCACCCGGCGAAGCGCTGCTGGCCTTCGGCCCGGTGCGGGCGGCGGGCCACGAAAAGGCGGCGGCGGTGCTCAACCTGTCGCCGGCCAGCGATCTCACAGAGGCAGCGGCCAACCTTTTTGCCTACATGCATGCGCTGGATGCGACGGGCGCAACGCGGATCGCGGTGGAACCGGTTCCGATGAACGGACTTGGCGAAGCCATCAACGACCGGCTGGCCCGGGCCGCAGCGCCGCGCGAGGGCGCGGGCGCGCGCAACGACAAGGACTGACACCCGATGGACGCGACATTGAAGAGCCGTTTTGCCGCCCTTGTCGGCGAGCCCCACGCGCTGACCGGCAACGATGCCATGGCGCCGCACCTGAAGGAGCCGCGCGGCCTGTGGGGCGGCAAGGCCGCCATGGTGCTCAGGCCCGGCAACACGCAGGAGGTTTCCGCCATTCTCAGGCTCGCCAGCGAGACCGGCACGCCTGTCGTGCCGCAGGGCGGCAATACGGGCCTTGTCGGCGGCCAGATGCCCGACCAGTCCGGCAAGGCCCTGATCCTGTCGCTTTCGCGCCTGAACCGCATTCGCGAACTCGACCGCGACAGCGCCACGATCACCGTCGAGGCGGGCACGGTGCTGCAAACCATCCAGGAGGCAGCCGACGGGGCCGGCCTGCTGTTCCCGCTGTCGCTCGGCAGCCAGGGTTCCTGCCAGATCGGCGGCAACCTTTCCTCCAATGCCGGCGGTACCGGGGTGCTGGCCTATGGCAATGCGCGCGAGCTTTGCCTGGGCGTCGAGGTGGTGCTGCCGACCGGCGAGCTGCTGGACGATCTGCGAAAGCTGAAAAAGGACAATACCGGCTACGACCTCAAGAACCTCTTCGTCGGCGCCGAGGGCACGCTGGGCGTCATCACCGCAGCGGTGATGAAGCTGTTTCCCAAGCCGAAGGGACAGGAAGTGGCCTGGATCGGCGTGGAAAGCCCGGAGGCAGCTCTTGCCCTGTTCAACCTGGCGACGGCACAGGCCGGCAGCGGGCTGACCGCTTTCGAACTGGTCCGCGATCTGGCCATGGATTTTGCCGTCACACACATTCCAGGCAATATGGCGCCGCTCGGCGGCCATCACCCATGGCTGGTCCTGATGGAGATTTCCTCCGGGCGGTCGGCCGAGGATGCGCGGGCGGTGACGGAAAGCATTCTGGAAACAGCCTTCGAAAAGGGGCTGGTGCAGGACGCCGTCCTGGCCGCCTCGCTGGCGCAGGCACAGGCTTTCTGGCGTCTGCGCGAAACGCTGTCGGATGCGCAAAAGCCGGCCGGCGCTTCCATCAAGCATGACATCTCGGTGCCCGTCGCCGCCATTCCCGCCTTCATCCGCGAGGCGGAAGCGGCGGTGAAGACCGTCAGTCCGCAGGCGCGGGTGGTCTGCTTCGGCCACATGGGTGACGGAAACCTGCATTACAACATTTCCGAACCCGCATCCGGCGATCCTGATTTCCTTAAACTTTACAAGCCGATGAACAAGGCTGTTCATGATGTGGTGCGGACGATGAACGGCTCCATCTCCGCCGAGCACGGCATAGGACAGATGAAGCGCGCGGAACTGATCGAAACCGCGCCGCCGGTGGGGATCGATCTCATGCGGCGGATCAAGGCAGCGTTCGATCCGGCGGGCATCATGAATCCCGGCAAGGTCATCTAGAACGGACCGCTCCGG
The DNA here is from genome assembly GCF_041397485.1 of Zhengella sp. Taxonomy (NCBI): domain Bacteria; kingdom Pseudomonadati; phylum Pseudomonadota; class Alphaproteobacteria; order Hyphomicrobiales; family Notoacmeibacteraceae; genus Zhengella; species Zhengella sp. The sequence continues at coordinate 753,915 of NZ_JAWKWO010000001.1, forward strand.
TCGAACGCCTCGCCAAGCCCTTCCGGTATCAATCATAAACGATTTGATTATATTTCCTGCCACTTCCTTACACCGGGTCACGAAGTGCTAACCCTGTGGTCTGGCGAGTATTTCTTAACCGTCTTCCTTAAGCGCTCCGGAAACAGCGGGCGCTAATATCCCTGTCAACGAGACCGGAAAACCGGTCCGCCGGAGCCAAAACGGCCCGGGGAAGTTTTACAGGAAGGCGTCAAATGCAGACCAATACCAAGCCCGCATGGGCCGGACGCGACATGCGTCTCGACCCGGCCCGATTGCCCCAGATCGCCAGCTATGCGGCGCCGGACGACAGTGACGTCACGTTCACGATCCACGCAACGGGCGTTTCGGTGCGAAAGGTCCTGGTGCGCTCCGGGTTGCCCTGCTCGCTGGCTCTGCCGTTCAAGGCCTATCGCGGAGTCGCGGCACGCGCCATCGAGGACGAGTTCGGCGATGTGACCGTGACGCTGGAATTGCTGCATGGCGATCCCGCGCTCTGCGTGCCGCTGCTGGTGGCCGGCGACCTCTACGACATCGCTGCCGACTGGCGGGCCTGGGCCGACCATTGCAAGCTGCCCATGCTGCTGTTCGAGGCCGATGGCGTCGCCCGTTCGCTGGAAGACAGCCTCGGCGCGGTGAAGACCGCCGACCCGCAGGACCGGCGTCCCCGCCGCACGCCGCGCCGGCCGCGGGCCCGCTTCCTGATGCGCCGGCGCGTCGGCGACAGCGCGTTCCGGCTCGTCATCGAGGGCGAGGAAATCATCGCCCGGTCCTGATGCGGTCAGCCCGGCTCACAGGCCGGGCGAAATGCCTGCCCACACCGCCCCGCCCAGGAGGCCGAGGAAGACCAGCCATCCCAGATGGCTGTTCGACTTGAACAGCCTGAGGCACTGGTCGGGATCGTCGATGTCGAGCACGCGAATCTGGCGGACCATGTGAAAGGCGGCGGCGACAAGCCCGGCCAGCGCCGGGAATGGCACGTCGGCTTCCATGAAGGCCATGGCGAAGAACAGAAGCGCACCCGAATAGAGCATGGTCAGCGCGAATTTCGTGCGGCTGCCGAACAGGCGCGCGGTGGATTTGACGCCGACCAGCGCGTCATCCTCCTTGTCCTGATGGGCATAGATGGTGTCATAGCCGATGGTCCACAGGATGGCACCCGCATAGAGCAGCAGGGCCGGCGCGGCGAGCGTTGCGAACTCGACGGCCCAACCCATCAGCGCACCCCAGGAAAAGGCAAGTCCCAGAAAGAATTGCGGCCAATTGGTAAAGCGTTTCGCAAAGGGATAGATGGCGACCACGGCCAGCGAGGCGATGCCGAGCAGGATAGTGAAGCCATTGAACTGGAGCAGCACCAGGAGGCCGGCCAGCGCCTGGGCGGCAAGGAATGCCCAGGCCTGCCTGCGGCTGACCTGGCCCGACGGCAGCGGACGCGAACGTGTGCGCGCCACCTGCTCGTCGATGCGCTGATCCACCAGATCGTTGTAGGTGCAGCCGGCCCCGCGCATGGCGACGGCGCCGACGAGGAAAAGCGCCAGCACGAGAGGCGAAGGCAGCATGTCCGCCAGGGATGCGCCCAGCCTGCCGCCGGCGGAGGCGGCCATCGCCGTCGACCACCAGCACGGCCAGAGCAGCAGCCACCAGCCGATGGGCCGGTCCCAGCGGGCCAGTTGCGCATAGGGCCAGACGGGGCGCGGCAGAACCCGATAGACCCAATGGCCCGACGGCGCGTCGGCCACCCGGCCCTGCTTGTCTCTTGACTGCACTGTCTCCATGCCCGCCTGAGTGACAGGCAGGCGCGCCCGCGTCAAGCGGGACCGGCCAATTGCGGTTGATCCCTGCCGGGCAGTGCTTGACGTGAGCGCGTGCGGGGGGCAAACCCGCCGAACATGGCTTGGAACGGAGTGGACCGCATGAATGTGCTGCTGATCGGATCGGGCGGGCGCGAACACGCCCTGGCATGGAAGATCGCGCAATCGCCACGGCTCGGCACGCTCTATGCCGCGCCGGGCAATCCCGGAATCGCACAGGACGCAACCTGTGTCGCGCTGGATGTCTGCGACCATGACGCCGTTGCGAGGTTCTGCAAGGAAAAGGAAATCGGGCTGGTGGTCGTCGGCCCGGAAGCTCCGCTTGTCGCGGGTCTTGCCGACGATCTGAAGGCGGCCGGGATTGCCGTGTTCGGCGCTTCGCGCGAGGCGGCGCAACTGGAAGGCTCCAAGGAATATACCAAGGCGTTGTGCGACCGGAAGGCCATCCCCACCGCCGCCTGGGCCTCGTTCAACAATGCGCCCAAGGCCAAGGCGCATATACGCGCGCAGGGTGCGCCCATCGTCATCAAGGCGGACGGGCTGGCCGCCGGCAAGGGCGTCACGGTCGCCGAAACGGTGGATGAAGCCTGCGCGGCCATCGACGACTGTTTCGAGGGCGCCTTCGGCGAGGCCGGCGCCCGTGTGGTCATCGAGGAATGCCTTGTCGGCGAAGAAGCAAGCTTCTTCTGCCTGTGCGACGGTACCACCGCCCTGCCGCTGACCACGGCGCAGGACCACAAGCGCGTGGGCGACGGCGACACCGGGCCGAACACGGGCGGCATGGGTGCCTATTCGCCAGCCCCGGTGATGAGCGACGCGCTGGTGGCGGAGGTAATGGATACCATCGTCGCGCCGACCATGGCCGGCATGGCGGAAGCCGGCGCACCCTTTGCAGGCGTGCTCTATGCCGGGCTGATGATCACCGACAAGGGGCCGAAGCTGATCGAATACAATGTTCGCTTCGGCGACCCGGAATGCCAGGTGCTGATGATGCGCATGGAAAGCGACCTGCTGCCGCTGCTGATGGCGGCGGCGACCGGCCACCTTGCCGGAAAGACCGTCGGGTGGAAGGACGACGTGGCGCTGACAGTCGTCATGGCCGGGGCCGGCTATCCCGGCACACCGAAAAAGGGCGGCGTGATCGAGGGCCTTGCCGAGGCCGACGCGCTGGCTGGCGTGAAGGTGTTCCATGCGGGCACGGCGGAGAAGGACGGTCATGTCGTCGGCAATGGCGGACGGGTTCTCAATGTCACCGCGACGGGCGCAACGGTGACGCAGGCGCGCAAGCGGGCCTATGAGGCGGTCGGGTGCATTCGCTGGGCCGACGGCTTTACCCGCTCCGACATCGGCTGGCGGGCAATCGCACGCGAACAGGCAAAGGCATGAGCGCCATGGATGTCACGATCTATCACAATCCGCGCTGCTCCAAGTCGCGGCAGGCGCTGGCCCTGCTCCAGGAAAAGGGCCTTGAGCCGCGTGTGGTCGAGTATCTGAAAACACCGCCGACGCGCGACGAACTGGCAGCCATCGTCAAGGCGACGGGCGAGCCGGTGCGCGCATTGCTGCGCAAACAGGGTTCCCCTTACGAAGACCTCGGCCTGGACGATGGGAAATGGAGCGACGATGCGCTGCTCGACTTCATGGCCGAACACCCTTCCCTTTTGAACCGGCCGGTCATTGTGACGGAAAAGGGCGCCCGACTCGGACGCCCCACCGAGCGCATTCTGGAAATCCTCTGATCCCTGACCCGCCGTTCGCCGCGATCGGGCCCTCTTGACTCCCGCTCAAAAATGACACTGATATCATTTTCATTCTGGAGTTGAATTGGCACATGGCGAAACAGGTGGCAAATGCCGTTGCGGACCACAGCCGCGATACCGGTCCGGGCGAGACAGCGGCGTTGCACGGCGATGACAGGCCGGCGGCCTATCTCGCCGTACTGGATGCGGCGACAGGCGAAGGCAGCAAGACGGAGCGAACGCGCGCGCGCCTGCTCGCCGCTTGCGCCCGCCTGATGCAGTTGCCGGGCGCGCCCGTGCCCACGGTTGCGGCCATCTGCAAGGCAGCGGGCGTGGCGCATGGCACGTTCTATCTGCATTTCGCTGACCGGGCCGACTGCGCGGGCGCGGTGCTGAGCGGCTTCGCGGACTTCCTGAGAGTGCGCATGCATGCGGCATCCGCCGAGCCCGGCGGCGATCCGGTGCGCGCAGCCACCGCGGCCTATGTGCGGCTTTTCCGCGCCCATGCCGGGCTGATGCGCCATATGGCTGGCGGGCTGGACGCCATGCCGCAATGCCGCGCGGCATTTCACGCGCTCAACGCGCAATGGGCGGCCACGGTGACCGCTGCGATGCGGCGCAAGGCCGGCCCGCCTTGCCTGAACGCGGACGAGATCACGCGACGCGCCTATGCGCTGGGCGGCATGGTGGATCAATACCTGGTGCAATGGCTGCTGCTGGAGGACGAGGCGCTCGGGCGCCTTTCGACCGATGAAGACACAGTCATCGAAACGCTGACAACCCTGTGGAAGAAGGGCATGGAGCCATGAGCCTGATCGAGAATGCCGAGCGGATGAGCGCGGCGGAGCTTGGCCCGCACCAGCAGGCCGCATGGGACGAGCAGCGGCGGCACGTGATGGCGCATTCGCCCTTCCTTAACGCTCTCTGGCAGGGCACGACGCCGCCGGAAAAACTGGCCGATCTTGCCGCGCTGCCCTTTTGCGACAAGGCGGGGCTTCGCCTGTCGCAGGGTGCGCATCCGCCCTTCGGCGATTATCTCGCCACCGGGCTTGAAACGGTCAACCGCCTGCATCGCACCTCCGGCACGACCGGCCAGGCGATGAATATCGCGCTGTCGGCGCGCGATGCGCACATGACGGCGCAGGTGGGCGGGCGCAGCCACCGGGCGGCGGGTCTGACCCCGTCGCACATGGTCGTTCACTGCCTCAATTACCAGATGTGGATGGGCGGGGTATCGGACCACATGACGCTGGAGGCGACGGGCGCGGCGGTGGTGCCCTTTGGCACCGGCTCCACGGACCTCCTGATCCGCACCATCCGCGAAACCGGCATCACTGCCATTTCCTGCACGCCCTCCTATCCTTCCGTTCTGGAAAAGGTCATCCGCGAGCGCCATCCCGGCCTTGACCCGCGCGACCTGGGCCTTCGGCTCGGCCTGTTCGGCGGCGAGCCGGGGCTGGACGATCCGGCCTTCCGCGCCCGCGTGGAAGAGACGTGGGGCATGGCCGCGCGCAATGCCAATTATGGCGTGTCGGACGTGCTGTCGAATTTCGCCGCGCAATGCGAGCACGACACGCGGCTGCACTTTCTCGCCTCGGACATCCTGTATCCCGAGATCATCGACCCGGAAAGCGGCGCCGCGCTGGCGTTCGAACCGGGGGTGGAGGGCGAACTGGTGCTCACCCATCTGATGAAGGAGTGCCAGCCGCTGGTCCGCTTCCGCACCGGCGACATCATCGCGGTGGACGAAACCGCGCCGTGTGCCTGCGGCCGGCACGGCTTCCGGTTTCGCGTCGTCGGCCGCTCCGACGACATGGTGGTGGTGCGCGGGCTGAACATGTTTCCGACCATGGTGGCCGCGGTGATCGGCGGGTTCGACGCGCTTTCCGGCGACTACCGCATCGTGCTCGACACGCCGCCACCATACGATCACCTGCCGGTGCAGGCCGAGATGAGACAGGGCGCGGACGTGGCCGACAGGAACACGCTGGCGCGGGCGGTGGAGGACGCCATCAAGCGCATCCTTGGCGCCAGCGCACGGGTGGAGATCGTGCCGCCCGGCCATTTCCCTGTCACCGAAGGCAAGACGAAACGCGTGATCAGGAGCCATGCATGAGCGATTTTTCCTATGCCACCATCAACAGCCGCATGGGCAAGCATGATGGCGTGCGCATCATCGCGCTCAACCGGCCAGACAGCCTGAACGCCATGAACCGGGCGCTGATCAACGACGTGGCGCGCGCTTTCGATGACGCGAATGCGGATCCGCGAACGCGCGCCATCGTGTTCACCGGCGAGGGTCGTGCCTTTTGCGCAGGCGACGACCGGCGCGACCACGTTCACCCGGAAAGCGCGGAACAGGCGCGCGACCTCGTGGATGCCATCCAGCGGGCGACGGTTTCCATTGTCTTCGGCGCCAAGCCGGTGGTCGGCGCCATCAAGGGCTGGGCAGTCGGCGGCGGGTTCGAATGGGCGATCAATTGCGATTTCTCCGTTTGGGGCAAGAGCGCGAAAGGCTTCTTCCCGGAGGTGTCGCTCAACCTTTTCGTCACAGGCGCCGTCACCTCCATGCTGCCTGCCATGGTGGGGCTGGCAAAGGCGCGGGAGATGCTGTTCCTCGGCGAGCGCTACGATGCCGAAGCGCTGCTCGGTCTCGGCCTTGCCAACCGGGTGGTGGGCGACGACATGGTGATGGAAGTGGCAGAGGAAATGGCATCGAAGCTGGCGCAATTGCCGCCGCTTTCGGTGCGCGCCATGAAACGGGTGCTCAACCAGTCGGCCATGGCCGATATCCGCCGCGCGCTGGACCTCGAAACCGAGGCCACCGTCGCCGGCTTCATGGATCCGGAGACCACGCGCCTGCTCAAGGCATTTTGACCGGCGTCACCCGAAACATTCGGCGACGGCCTCCCGTTATCCTGAAAACAGGAGGTCCACATGCTGACAATCGAACGGGAAGACGGCGTCATGTTCCTGGACGCCTCGGGCCACATTTCAGCGGCTGACATCGAAGCTTTCGAACCGGTTTTCGAGCAATTCGCCGACATGCAGGGCAAGGTGCCCATGGTCATCGACGCCACCGACCTTGAGGGCTACGAACCGGCTGCCCTCTGGCACGACATGAAATTCGACACGACGCACCGCGATCAGATCGGCCCGGCGGCCATCATCAGCGGTGGCGGCTGGAAGGCGTGGGCGACGAAACTCTCAAAGGCTTTTTTCAAGGAACCGATGCGCCATTTCGACGCCGGCGAGCGCGAAGAAGCCAAGAAATGGGTGCTTTCACAGGCGCGGCAATGATGCCTCACCGCCGCTCCACCAGCACGCCATCGGCCACCTGGTCGCCGGGATAGACGATGACTGTGTCGCCCGCCTCCAATCCGGAACGCACCTGTGCCTTCTCGTCGTTCATGTGACCGAGTTCGACGCGGCGCACCTGCGCCCGCCCGTCCTCCACAACGAAGACGGTCCAGTCACCGCCGGTGCGGAACAGGGCGGCAATGGGCACGGCCAGCACATCCGGCTCGCTCCAGGTCTCCAGCGCCACGCGCACACGGAAACCATGGCCGAGCGCCGGCTCCGGGCGTTCGAGGTCGAGCACCGCATTGACGCGCTTTTCCTCGATCCCGAGCGCGGAGACCTTGGTGAAACCGGCCGGATCGACGCGGCGCAGCGTGGCCGGCACCGGATCGCCGCCCCAGCCGCGAATGGTGGCGCGGGCGCCGGGCTTCAGGCGTGTTGCATCCGATGACAGAAGCTCGGCAACCACTTCAAGCCTCGACGGATCGCCGACGGTCGCCAGTTCCATGCCTGCCTGCACGACCTGTTCGCTCTTCACCGCCAGCGACAGGATGACGCCATCGGCCGGCGAACGGAGGCGGTAGCAGCAATCCTCTTCCGGCTCCTTCAGCACCGCGTCGCCGGGCTGGATGAGGGCTGCGCGAGCGCTGGCCAGTTCGCTCTTGCGCAGCGCCACCTGCGCCTGTGCGCTCTGCACGGCCGCCTGTTTCACATCCACGTCAATGCGCGCGCTTTCCAGCCGGCTTTCGGAGATCGTGCCCTGGTCGGCCAGTCGCATGGCGCGGTCCTGCTCCGATGTCGCCAGATCGAGCGCGGCGCGGGCGCTTTCGGCCTGCGCCTCGGCCACCGCGACAGCGGCGCGGGCGGCTTCCACCCGGGCACGGGCCTCGGCACGGGTGCGCTCGTCGATGATCGGCGGGGTCACGGGGTTGATGGTGGCGACAACCGTTTCCCCGGCCTTGACCGGGTCGCCCACTTCCAGCAGCGAGCGGCCGACATTGCCCGCGACGGGCGCCGAAATGCGGTAAATCTCGCGCACCCGGGTTTCGCCATCCTCCTCGATGGTCACCGTCATCGGCCCCCGCGTTACCGAGACCATGTCCGCGGCAACGGGGCGCGGCTTGAAGGCCCACCAGAACCCCGCGCCCACGACAACGAGGACGGCCAGAATGATGGCGTTGCGCAGCCAGTGACCATGCATGAGGACTACTCCCGGGTTTTCAGGACGCGGATCATGTCCAGCCGGTTGACACGGCGGCGCACGATCAGGGCCGATGCGCCAGCGGCCGCAAGAACCACCAGGCTGGCAAAGGCATAGGTTGACGGATGAATGACGAAGGGAATTCGGAACAGATCGCTGGCGAAGCCCTCGATGACAGACAGCGAGAAGCCGTAGCCGATGGCCCAGCCAAGCGGCTGGGCGGCCAGTGCCACGATGGCCATCTCGGTGAGCAGAACGCGGCTGACCTCGGCCCGGGTGAAGCCCAGCACGCGCAGGCTGGCCAATTCGCGGCCACGCTCGGAGAGCTGGATGCGCGCGGAATTGTAAACGACGCCAAAAGCGACAATGACCGCGATGGCCACGTAGACCGTCATCATGGTGAGGATGTTGTCGCCGATGGTTTCGCGGAACTTCTCGCGCGAGACATTCTGCAGCGCGATGGATCCCAGTGCCGGCAGCGCCTTTATCTTTCCATAGAGTTCATCGAGCCGTGCGGCATCGGCTTCCACCCAGGCGCCGGAGACACGCGGGCCGGGACCGGCCAGACGGTCCAGCGCATCGAGGTGCATGTGGGCGCCAAGGCCGACATAGCTTTCAACAATGGCAGTGACGGGCACTTCGGCCACCCGCCTGCCCTGGCCGATCAGTTCGACGGAGACCCGTGTGCCGGGCGGGGCTTGAAGCTGGCGGGCCAGCCGGTCTGTCAACAGGAGGCCACGGTCCGGCATGCCCACCGGGTTGCCATCCAGATCGAGCACTTGCGACAGGCGCGTTCCGGGCGCGATGCCGGTGATGGCCACGCGCTTCTGCGTGCCCGCATTGCGGATGATGACCGGCACGGTGCGAAAAGTCTCGGCGCGCAAGACACCCGGCAGGCGGGCGACATCGTGGATGATTTCCGGCGCCTGCTCCTGCCCGAAGGACAGGCGGGCATCAGCGCGCTCGGCGCGGAAAAAGACCGTGTCGATCATCACCTCGATGGAATCGTTGGAAAACAGGGCCGTCACCAGAAGCGCGACGGAAAAGGACAGGCCAAGCGTCGTCAGCGCCGTGCGCAACGGGCGATGCAGCATCTGGCGCATCGCCATGGTGGTCAGGCGCGACATCAGTGCCGGCACGCCCTTGCGGCCTGACAGGACGGAGCGGTAGCGGGCGGGCGCAGGCGGGCGCATGGCAACCGCCGGCGGCAGGCTGACCGCTGTCCAGATCGCCCTGGCGGCGCCGGCCAGCGCGGCAGCGACGGAGACAAGGGCCGCAAGAAGATAGAGATCGACGCTCTGGCGGAAGATCAGGAAGGGAAAGGAAAAGAAATCGGCGTAGAGCCGCGTCAGCGCCTGGCCCAGCCAGTTGCCGGCAATGCCGCCGATGGCCAATCCGACGAGGGCGATGGCGATGACCAGCTTGGCATAGTGCCAGGCGATGGCCGCGGACGAATAGCCGCAGGCCTTGAGAAGGCCGATCTGCTCACGTTCGAGCGCCACGAGGCGCGACAGGATCATGTTGACCAGAAAGGCGGAGACGAACAGGAAAACCGGCGGTATGACCCGCGCCATGGCATTCAGTTGCGTCAGTTCGCTGGACAGGAAGGCGTTGGAGGTCTGTTCCTCGCGGTCATAGGCGCCGCGTCCGCCATAGGGTTCGAGAAGACGGTCGACAGCCTCGATCACGCGCGGCCCGGATGCGCCGCGCAGCAGGATCAGCGAGAGGTCGTTGAAGGCGCCAGCCATGTCGAACAGGCCTTCCATGGCGCGGCGCGGCATCCAGAAGACAGCGAAGCGGCGGTCGTCGGGCACCATGTCACCAGGGCCTATCGCATAGACATATTCCGGCGACAGGACGATGGCCGTGATGGCAAGATCGAGCTTGTGGCCGCCGAGAACGGCAGAGAAGCTGTCACCGGGCGCAAAGCCATGGGCCCTGGCAAAGCGCTCGTCGACGGCCACCTCGCGCGTGGAGCCGGCGCGCGGCAGGCGGCCCTCGCGCAGGTAGAGCGCGTTGACCGGCGGCTCGCCCGATGCGGGCAGCGAGATGGCCAGGCCCGTGGCCGGCACCGACATGCCGGGAATGTCGAGCACGGCCGGCTTTACGATGCGCATTCCCGCCGCGGCAACGCCATCGATGCGCGCGATCTCGCGGCCGAGCGTCACCGGCGCCCGGCTGGCCGTCGCGAAGACATGGCCAAAGCGGTAGCGGTCATAGTAGGCCTGGCGCGTTTCCTCCAGCGAGCGCCAGGCGCCGACGGCCAGAACGATGGTCATGACGCCGCAGGCCATGACCAGCGCAATGGCCAGGCCTTGCGCCCACAGGCGGGCCAGATCGCGCAGCACCTTGCGGTCGAGCATGGCGAGCCTCACCATTCCACCTCCGAAGCCGCCAGCCGCGTCTCGTTTTCATGTTCGGACACGATGCGCCCGTCATGGAAGTTGAAAACGCGGTGCGCCATGGCCTGTATGGCCGCGTTGTGGGTGATGATCGCGGTTGTCGTGCCCAGTTCGGCATTGATGCGCTGGAGCGCGTCCAGCACCTTGACGCCGGTTGCGGAGTCGAGCGCGCCAGTGGGCTCGTCGCACAGCAGGACGTCCGGCCGCTTGGCGATGGCGCGGGCGATGGCGACGCGCTGCTGTTCGCCGCCGGACAATTCAGCGGGGAAATGGCGCTGGCGCTCGTGCAGGCCGACCATTTCCAGCGCCTCGGACGGCGCCATGGGATCGGGCGCGATTTCAGTGACCAGGGCGACGTTTTCCCAGGCCGAGAGACTGGGGATCAGGTTGTAGAACTGGAAAACGAAACCGACATGGTCGCGCCGGTACCGGGTCAATTCCCGTTCGCTGCAACGGGTCAGGTCGAGATCGCGGAACAGGACCTTGCCCGATGTCGCCGTGTCAAGCCCGCCCAGGATATTGAGAAGCGTCGACTTGCCCGACCCCGACGGCCCGAGCAGGACCGCCATCTCGCCTTGACATAGGGTCAGGTCCACGCCCCGCAGGGCATGCACCGTCACGCTTTCAGTCCGGTAGACCTTGGTCACATCGTCGGCAATGAAGACCGGATCGGCCATGTTCTGTCCCCGCTCAGCCGGTCCGAAACAAAGCAGGCCCTTGCCGTTGACGCCCTGATAAGGATCAAGCGGACAGGATCAGCCCTTTTCGCCGCCGGTATCCGCCATGTCCGGCTCGGCCACCTCGCCGGCCTTTTCATCCGGCAATCCGGACCGCAGCTTGGCCTGCACCTTTGGTTTCAAATCCTCGTCGGGATCAAGGGCGAGCGCATGCGACCACTGGAAGGTTGCCTCCAGCCGGCGGCCGACCTGCCAGTAGGCGTCGCCCAGATGATCGTTGATCGTGGGATCTTCCGGGCGCAGGCGAACGGCCTTTTCCAGTTCCTCCACCGCTTCGTCATAACGGCCGAGCCTGTAATAGGCCCAGCCCAGCGAGTCGACGATATAGCCGTCCTGCGGGCGCAGATCGACGGCCTTGCGGATCATCTCCAGCCCTTCCTCCAGGTTCATGTTCATGTCGACCCAGGAATATCCGAGGTAATTGAGCACTTGCGGCTGGTCGGGGAAAAGCTCCAGTGCCTTGCGGAAATTCGGTTCGGCCTTGTCCCATTGCCTGGTGCGCTCGTAGGCGATGCCGCGGCGATAGAACAACGTCCAGTCTTCCGGCTTCGGCTCCCCGATCTTGGCCACAGCCTCGTCATAAAGGGCGGCCGCGGACGCGAAATCCTCTTTCGCGGCATAGACGCCGCCAAGCGACAGCCAGGCGCGCGTGTCGGTTTCATCGCTGGCGATCGCTGCCTTGAGATGCTCGACGGCCTCGTCGTAGCGGTCCAGGTCGGCAAGGTTCAGCCCGAGCTGCAATTCCGCCAGCCGCCTGAAGGGCGAATTGGCCGGAACCCTGGAATAGGTGTCGATGGCGATCTGGGATTCGCCCAGTTTCTCGGCCACCGAACCCAGCGTGGCGAGGGCGATGTCATTGTCGGGATCGAGCGCAAGGGCGTATTGCAGGTAAAGGCGCACGAAGCTTTCGCCGCCGCTGCGGTTGAGCGCGGCAGCCACGTTCAGAAGGATTTCCGCACCGCCTTCCTGGGGCGTGCGCACCAGCGGCGGAACGGTCTTGCCGGACGCGATGGCCTCTTTCAGCGCGACCGTGGAGGGCCGGCCGGCGGAAACCTCAAGGCCAAGTCCGACAACCTCACCGGCCTTCTGCTGGCGCCCGTTGCGCGCCGCCCAAGCGGCATAGGCGTCGACGGCTCGCAACCACGTGTCCGGCGCCGCGCCGGCGGATGCACGGTCGTCGATCACCTTCTGGTAACGCTCGCCGGCGGAAGGATCGCCGGCCATGTCCGCCACCAGCGCGGCATGGTAATTGCGGAACACCTCGAACCATGGCGGACCGTCGAGGCGCACGATATGCTCGATGGCGCCCTGCGTGTCGCCGGAGCCGGCCATCGCCCAGCCCGTCAAAATGCCCGTGATCAGGTTGTCCAGATCGGACGACAGCGCCAGCTTGAAGTAATTGGTCGCCGACCGGTATTGCTTGGCGCGGATGGAATCCACGCCGAGGGCCAGCCGGGAATAGCGCTCCGCCTCGGCCACGGTCTTGAGTTTTTCGGCAACGGGCAGCGCATCGTTGAACCGGCCGGAGGCGATGAGCGCGAGAAGCAGCGATTGCTGCATGGTTTCGTTGGCCGGATCGAAAGCCAGCGCCCGTTGGTAAAAGGCAATGGCATCGTCGAAATCGTTATCGGCCTCGGCTGTGCGGGCGGCGAGAAACGCGCCGGCGAGCGAGGTGGCGAAAACGGGCTTTTCCGGTTGCTCGACGGTTTCCTTCGCCAATCCCTGCGTCGCCGCCAGCGAGAGACCCGCAAGGGCCGCCATGACCGGAACCGTTGCTTTCCAACCCAATCGCATGTCTTTCCTTCCCGCTTTCAAAGCCCGTGACCACGCCTCTCCGCCGCGCGCCGGTCGGTGACTCAATTCAGCAAAGGATGGCCTTTTTACGGTCGCAGCGCAATGCGCCCCGGTGCCTGCGATGCCGCAAGGTCCGGCCGATCCGGATGCGCGTCAGACGACACGCGAGATACAGAAGTCGATGACCTCGACCATGGCATCCTTGTGCATGCCGGCGGGCAGCGGCGCCAGGGCATCGCGGGCGATCTCGCCATAGTGGCGGGCCCGCTGAATGGTGTCGGCGATGGCGCTGTGGCGCTGGAGGCATCCCAGCGCGATTTCCAGGTTCTTGTCGTCGCTCTCGCCGCCCTCGATGGCGCGTTTCCAGAAAGCGCGCTCATCCATCGTGCCGCGGCGATAGGCGAGGATGACAGGCAAGGTGACCTTGCCTTCGCGGAAATCGTCACCGACATTCTTGCCGAGATCGGCGGCCGAGCCGCCGTAATCCAGCGCGTCGTCCACAAGCTGGAAGGCCAGGCCCAGATTGGTGCCGTAGGACCGCAATGCCGCGCGCTCCGCCTTGCCCTTGCCGGCGATGATCGGGCCGACCTCGGCGGCGGCGGAAAAGAGCGCGGCCGTCTTGGCATTGATGACGCCCAGGTAATCGTCTTCCGTGGTCTCCAGGTCCTTGGCGGCGGACAATTGCCACACCTCGCCCTCGGCAATGACCGAAGCGGCCGTTGACAGGACGTCCAGCGCGGCAAGCGAACCGACATCGACCATCATGCGGAAGGCCTGGCCAAGCAGGAAATCGCCGACCAGAACGGACGCCTGATTGCCCCAGATCACACGCGCGGTTTCGGAGCCGCGGCGCAGATCGCTCTCGTCGACCACATCGTCATGCAGCAGCGTGGCCGTGTGCATGAATTCCACCGCTGTGGCCAGTTTGACGTGCCCCTCGCCCTCGTAGCCGAACGACTCGGCGGCGGCCAGGGTCAGCATCGGGCGCAGGCGCTTGCCGCCGGCGGCCACGAGATGGCGCGATATTTCCGGGATCAGTTCCACATCCGAGCCGGCCTTGGACAGGATCAGCTCGTTGACCCGGGCCATGCCCGCGGCCGTCAGATCCATCAACGGCTTGACAGAGGCAGCCGTTCTCTTGCGCTCGTCAATCGACACCACTACTCCCAAGGCCCTACTCCATCGACGCCAGCAGCGTTTCCACCATACACGGACGTCTTGTCTGATAGTCGCTTGTCGCCCTTGCCGCAAGGCTGGAGCCGTGCCGACTGCCTGCAAATCGGCGCGGCAAATGGCCCGCAACAAGGCGCCGGCGCCTTTACGCGGCCGCGGCATGCGGCCATAGTCGCGGCCATGAAGGAACTCATTCGCACCAATGACGTCGTCGTCATCTCGTTCGCCGAATCCCTCATGCGCGATGCCGGCATCGCGCATTTCGTGGCGGACGGAAACATGAGCGTGATGGAAGGATCGCTGGGCGTCCTGCCCCGGCGGCTGCTCGTGGAAGACGAGCGGATCGAGGAGGCGCGCCGCCTGTTGCAAGACGCCGGGATCGGGACCGAAGCGCGTGACGGCTGAAAGTCTGGCGACGGATTTCACCCTGGACGCCTTTCATCGCGGCGATTTCTGGCTGAAGCAGCCGGCGCGGCGCGGGCACAGGGCCGGCATGGATGCGATGATGCTGGCCGCCGCCCTGCCCTCGGGATTTGCCGGGCGGATTGCCGATCTGGGTGCCGGTGCGGGCGCAGCCGGCCTGGCTGCCGTCTCGCGCTGCCGCGAGGCGCGGACGGTGCTGTTCGAGCGCTCCGCCGAAATGGCCGGTTTCGCTCGGCAGACGCTTGCCCTGGCGCAGAACGCGTGGCTGGCGGACCGTGCCGCCGTGATTCAGGCGGATGTGACGCTGCGTGGTCCGGCGCGCGCCAAAGCCGGCCTGGCCGACAACGGCTTCGAGGCAGTGCTGATGAACCCGCCCTTCAATGCCGGACACGACCGGCAGACCCCGGACGGGCTGAAGGCGGAGGCGCATGTGATGGCGGACGGCCTGCTGGAAGCCTGGATCCGAACCGCCGCGGCGATCACGCGGACACGCGGTCTCATCGCGCTCATCGTCCGGCCCGATGCCATCGGCCCGGCGCTTGACGCGTTGGAGGGGCGTTTCGGCGGGCTGGAGATCAAGCCGATCCATCCGCGCGACGACACGGCAGCCATCCGCATCGTCATTCGCGGCGTCCGGGCCTCGCGCAAGCGCCTTGTCTTCGCACCGCCGCTTTTCCTGCACGAGTCCGGCAGCGACCTGTTTTCAGCCGGGGCGGACGCCATCAACAACGGCAGGGCTTCGCTTTTCGGCGATTGAGCAGCCCCGGCCCATTGTGCAGCCCCTGTTCCTTCTTACATTTCAGTCGAGACACGATACGACCGGAGAGACCCGTGGCCAATGCGCTGACCCGACTGCTTCCGAAGAAACTGCGCCCGGAAGGCAAGACCGTTCCCGTGATCCGCCTGCATGGCGTCATCGCGTCAAGCGGCTCGCTCGGCAGGCCGGCGCTGAACCTGGCCAGCGTGGCCGGCACGCTGGAAAAGGCCTTTTCCTACCGGCAGGCGCCCGCCATCGCCATTTCCGTCAATTCACCGGGCGGATCGCCGGTCCAGTCGCGCCTGATCTTCCGGCGTATCCGCGACCTGGCGAAGGAAAAAGACAAGAAGGTGATTGTCTTCGTGGAGGATGCAGCGGCGTCCGGCGGCTACATGATCGCCTGTGCCGGCGACGAGATCATCGCCGATCCCTCCTCCATTGTCGGCTCGATCGGCGTGATATCGGCCGGTTTCGGATTTCCTGAAATGCTCAAGAAGATCGGCGTGGAGCGGCGCGTCTACACAGCCGGCGAGAACAAATCGGTGCTCGACCCGTTCCAGCCGGAAAAGGCCGAAGACATCGAGCGGCTAAAAAGCCTACAGCTCGATGTGCACAAGACCTTCATCGACCTGGTGAAATCGAGGCGCGGCGACCGGCTGGCGGACGATCCGGACCTGTTTACAGGCGCGTTCTGGGCCGGTGAAGGCGCCTTGCGCCGCGGCCTTGTCGACGGCCTCGGCGACATGCGCTCGTTCCTGAAGGACCGCTATGGGGAGAAGACCAGCCTCAAGCTGATCAGTCCGCCGCGCGGGCTTTTCGGGCGGCGCGGCCTGTTCGGCCTGCGATCCGGATTTGGCGCGGAAACCGTCCACGCGCTTGCCGATGCGGCGGATGAACGCGCCTGGTGGGGACGGTTGGGGCTTTGAGAGCGGGCCTGGGGCGGATAGAATGAGGGCGATCAAACAGCCGGCCGATACCCCCAGCACGCCGGAAGGAGGAAAACATGGCCCAGGTTCTTTTGTTGGGCGCAGTCGGCCTTGTCGCCTGGTACGGTTACAAGTCCTTCGTCCGTGAAGCCGAGCGCGTGTCGGCAAAGGTGCGCCGCGAGGAAGCGGAGATGAAGAACCGCGCCCATGGCACGCTTGTCCGGGATCCCGAGACCGGCGAATACCGCATCAAGAAGGACTGACCGCGCTTGCATCCCGTTCAGGATGCCGGAGGGCGCTGGCATGCGCTTGCGCCGGCCAAGATCAATCTTGCGCTGCACATCACGGGGCGGCGCGGCGACGGCTATCATGCGCTCGATACGCTCGCCGTCTTCACGGGCTATGGCGACAGGATCCACATCGAGCCTGCCGGGGAAGACCGGTTTTGCCTGTCAGGACCGATGGCAAGCGGGCTAGATGCGGGCGGCGCCAATCTCGTGACGCGGGCACGCGATCTGCTGCGCACCGTCCGTTATTTCCCTCCCGTTTCCATCCGACTGGAAAAGAACCTGCCGGTCGCGTCCGGCATCGGCGGCGGATCGTCCGACGCGGCGGCCACGCTGCGTGCGCTCGATGCCGCCTTCTCGCTCGGGCTTGACGTGGCGGACCTGGCTGCAATTGCCGCTCCGCTGGGGGCCGATCTGCCCATGTGCGTGCATGGCCTGCCTTTGCGGGCGAGCGGCATCGGCGAGGTTGTCCGGCCGCTGAAAGGCTTTCCCTCACTGGCCATCGTGCTGGTCAATCCGGGCGAGTATGTCTCGACTCCGGATGTCTTCCGCGCCTTGCAGAGCCGGGACAATCCGCCCTTGCCGGCGCCGGATGGCCTGGGGACGGCGGGACAGGTGGTCGAGTGGCTGGCGTCGACACGCAACGACATGCAGGATGCAGCCATCGGCATCTGCCCTGCGATTGTGCAAGCACTGGAGGCGCTCGAAGGCGAACGACCGCTCTTCTCGCGCATGTCGGGGTCCGGCGCGACCTGTTTCGCCTTGTTCGAGGATGAACGCGCGGCGGAAAAGGCCGCCCGGACGATTGCCGCGACCCGTCCGGCATGGTTTGTCATCGCCACCGAAACATTTGCCAGCAGTGGAGGAAACCCATGAGCCGCATCGACGATACACGCCCGTTCATTCCCGTGGGTTTTGCGGTTCTTACCGTGTCGGACACGCGCGCGCTGGCCGATGACAAATCGGGCCTGACGCTTGCCGGACGGATCGAGGCGGCGGGGCACCGGCTTGCAGACCGGGCCATCGTGACCGATGAGGTGGCGGCGATCCGGGCCCGCGTGAAGGCATGGACGCAGGACGGCACCATCGACGCCGTGATCACGACCGGCGGCACCGGTTTCACGGGACGGGACGTGACGCCGGAAGCGCTGGAACCGCTGTTCGACAAGCGCATGGACGGATTTTCCGAGGTCTTTCACCGGATTTCCTATGACAAGATCGGCACGTCGACCATCCAGTCACGCGCGACCGCCGGGATCATCGACCAGACCTTCGTGTTCGTGCTGCCAGGTTCGCCGGGTGCCTGCAAGGATGCGTGGGACGGCATACTCAAGCTGCAATTCGACTACCGGCACATGCCCTGCAACTTCGTGGAAATCATGCCGCGGCTCGACGAACACCTGAAGCGCGGCGCGAGCCAGGGCGCCTGACCGGCGCGCTGCCGTTACACCTTGGCGGCACGGACAGGGGCGGGGCTGATGAGCGCTGAGAGGCGGCGCGCAGACAGACCGCGCGCAATCGCCTCCGGCGAAGCAGCCGACTTGCCAAGCGCCATGGCCTGGCGGCGTGTCATGACCAGGCCGTCGGCCAGGGGACGGCGGGCGGAAAAGACGCGGGTGAAAAATCCGGGCCGGTCTTCCCTGGCACGGGTGAAACGGGCCGGCGTCGCCATTTTCGCGGCATGGGCAACCACCGGGTCCATCCATCCGTCGATCAGGCGCGCACCCGGCTCAAGAAACAGGACCCACTCCCCACGCGCCCGGCGCAGCGCCGTGTGAATCTCGCCATTGGCAAGGAAAAGACAGCCCGCATGCTCGGCCACCTGGTGGGTATGGTCCAGCGATTGGCGGTCGCAGACGATCACGTCGCGGACCAGCCCCTCGACCGCAGCAGGAACCAGCGATGCAAGCGTGCGCGCCAGAGGCTCCTCGTCATTGTGCGTTTCGATCAAAACTGTCAGCATGATGCCAGTGCCTTAGCCGAAGCTGCCCTGCAAATCCAGATGGCTCTTGGGACTAATCCTCCGGATTCAAAGCACTTTTTAGATGCAAATGCCCACCCGGCGCGCTTTCTGCCGGCTGGGCCGTGATGCCCGGTCAAATCAGTCCGGAACAATGTTCTTGCTTTGTTCGTTTTGCGGCTGTAGGAATATTGTCGTGACAGGGATTCGCGAACAGCCGGAGACAGACCCCATGGAACCGATTGCCAAAGCGGACCGATCCGCCTTCAGCGAAGGCGGCGTGGACATGGCCAATGCACTCATCAATGCCAGCGGCATGCGGCTGGATGAGGCGCGCCGGCGCGGGCGTGCTTCGGCCATCAACCCGACCGGGCGCTACGAAGCGCTGAGCCGGCATGTCTTCGACGACGGCTGGGATCTGGATGAGGAACTGGCCCCTTTCCAGACGACGACCCAGGTCGAGAAGCCGCGCACGATCATCACGCGCAACAGTTCGCCCGACATTTCCTTCGACCGCTCGATCAATCCCTATCGTGGGTGTGAACACGGCTGCGTCTATTATTTCGCCCGGCCTACCCATGCCTTCATGGGCCTTTCAGCCGGACTGGATTTCGAATCGAAGCTTTTCGCAAAGCCGGATGCGCCGAAACTGCTGGTGCGCGAACTGGCAAGGAAAGGCTATGATCCACGCACCATCGCCATCGGCACGAATACCGATCCCTATCAGCCGATCGAACGGAAATGGCGCATCATGCGCGAGGTTCTGGAGGTGCTCGAGGCTGCCAATCACCCGGTCGGCATCGTGACCAAGTCCGCACTCGTCTTGCGCGACATGGATATCCTCAAGCGCATGGCCGCCAAGGGTCTCGTCAAGGTCGCGCTATCGGTAACAACGCTCGATCACCGCCTGTCGCGGACGATGGAGCCGCGCGCGGCATCGCCGACGCGCCGGCTGGAAGCGATGAAACGCCTTTCGGAGGCCGGGATTCCCGTTTCGGTCATGGCGGCGCCGCTGATCCCTGGCCTGAACGATCACGAGGTCGAGCGCATTCTCGACTCGGCTGCGGCGGCAGGGGCGACGGAAGCAGGCTTCATCATCCTGCGCCTGCCGCTGGAAGTGGCGCCGGTGTTCAAGGAATGGCTGCTGCGCCACTATCCCGACCGGTACCGGCATGTCCTTTCGCTGATCCGCTCGATGCGTGACGGCAAGGATTACGATGCGGAATGGGGCCGGCGCATGAAGGGCAAGGGCCCCTATGCCTGGCAAATCGGCCGCCGTTTTGAAATTGCGGCGCGGCGGCTCGGGTTGAATACGGCCAAGCTGCGGCTGCGGACAGACCTTTTTACCCCACCGGAGCCGGAGGGGCAGCAACTTTCGCTGCTGTAATCTGTCCGTATCTGACATCCTTTTCCGCCGGTCATTCCCCTGTCCCCGTCCGGCGGCTTCCTTGCCGGGTTCGCCGCAACCTTCCCGGCAGGGTCTTGCGGGGAATCGGAATACGGTGCAAGCATGCCGCCGATGGCGCGCAACCGTTCCGATTCCCCGCTTCTTTTCGACCTGGTCCCCCCTGCCCCGGATTTTTCCCTTGAGCAGAGCCTTGTTCGTGACGGCTGCGCACATGTGGCCGGCCTGGATGAAGCGGGTCGCGGGCCGCTGGCCGGTCCGGTGGTCGCTGCTGCCGTCATTCTCGATCCGGACGATCTTCCCGACGGTCTCGACGATTCCAAGCGTCTGTCAGCCGATGACCGCGCCAGCCTGTTCGACTGCATCCTGGCCAAGGCAGTTGCGACCGCCATCGTCTCTGTATCGGCTGAAAATATCGACAGGACCGACATTCGGCTGGCCAGCCTGCTGGCCATGACCCGCGCGGCTCACGCGCTTTCCATCACGCCCGGACACGTTCTCGTGGATGGCCGCGATGTGCCACCGGGCCTGCCTTGCGCAGGCCATGCCCTGGTCAAGGGCGACCAGCGGTCGATGTCGATTGCCGCAGCCTCCATCCTTGCCAAGGTGACCCGCGACCGGATGATGACCCGGACATGCCTCGCCCATCCGGCTTACGGTCTGTCCTCACATGCCGGCTATGCGACCAAGCGTCATCAGGAGGCGATTGCCCGGCACGGCGGCGTGGCACGGTTGCACCGGTTCAGTTTCGCGCCCTTGCGTCATCGGAACGGCTCCTGAGAAACGGTTCGGGCCATCGCCAAGACGCCTGCCAAGGCGAAGCTTCAAGGTTGGCCCCGTCCGGCAGGTGCCGGCTTGCCGTGCAGCCACCCGGGCAGCAAAAAACGCCGCGAAGAGGCTCCGCGGCGTTCCAGATACCTGATTTTCTGACAAGCGTCAGTTCATCCGGTTCTTCACTTCGGCCAGCGATGACTTGAAGAGATTGCTGGCAGTCGCGGCATCGACCTTGCTGCCAAGGACGGAGCGCGCTGCCTCGACAGCGATGTCGACAGCGGTGGCGCGAACCTCGTTGACGGCATCGCGCTCGGCCTGCGCAATCTTCTGCTCGGCCACAGCGGTGCGGCGCGCGACATACTCATCTGCCTTCTGCTTGGCCTCGGCCTTGAGCAATTCGGCATCGCGCTTGGCGGCGGCGACGATCGTCTCGGCCTCTTCCTCGGCCTCCTTGCGCTTGCGCTGGTATTCGGCAAGCACCTGCTGCGCTTCCTCGCGCAGCTTGCGCGCCTCGTCGAGATCGTTGCGGATCTTGTCGGCGCGCGCATCCAGTGACTTGGCCATGGTGGCCGGGACCTTGAGCCAGAGCAAAAGACCCAGGAAGATGAACAGGGCGACGGTTGCCCAAACGGATGCAAGGGATGTGGCGTCCATGACCTCTGGTCCTTATCCGTTGACAGCCTTGACCGCCTGGGCGATCTCGGACTTTGTTGCCTTGCCGACCAGCTGTTCGACAAGCGCCGTGGCTGTGTCCTCGGCAATCGTTCCGACTTCCTTCATTGCTTCGGCCTTGATCGAGGCAATGCGGGATTCGGCGTCGGCCAGCTTCTTTTCAAGCGCAGCCTCGGTTTCCCGGCGTTCGCCATCAGCTTCCGCCTTGGCTGCGTCGCGCGCTTCCTGACCGATCTGGTTGGCCTTGCCGCGGGCATCTGCCAATTCCTGCTCGTAAGCTGCAATGGCCTCGTCGGCCTCCTGCTTCATGCGGGCGGCCTGGTCCAGATCCTGGGCGATCCGGTCGTGGCGGACTTCCAGAATACCGGCAATGCGCGGCACCACGGCGTTCTTCAGGAAGAGATAGAAGAGGCCGAAGGTGATTGCCAGCCACAACAGCTGAGACGGAAACGTGCTGGAATCGAAGGGCGGGAACATGCCCGAATGCCCGTCGCCGTGCGGTACGCCGGTCTCGGTATGTGTTTCTCCGGCCGCGGCGTTATGGGCATCGCCCTCCGGGGCCGCAAAAGCGGTGGTCACGAACATGGTTTTTTCCCTGAAACTCGGGCCGGCCGCTGGCGGTATGCCGTGCGGCCGGCAGGTTCTCGACTACCCGAAGGGCAGATCAGCCGAACAGGGCCAGCAGGGCAACCAGGAGCGAGAAGATGCCCAGAGCTTCCGTGACGGCGAAGCCGAAGATGAGGCGGCCGAACTGGCCGTCGGCTGCCGACGGGTTGCGCAGGGCGCCCGCCAGATAGTTGCCGAAAATGGTGCCCAGGCCGATGCCCGCGCCGCCCATGCCAAGGCAAGCGATACCGGCGCCGATGTACTTTGCTGCTTCCGCTTCCATTTTGAGAACTCCTTGTTGGATCGAATTGATGCGGTTTGGTGACTGGCGGGACGGACCCGCCGGTTGGGTGTTTCCTAGTGGCTCGGATGAAGAGCGTCGTTCAGGTACATGCAGGTCAGGACCGCGAAGACGTAAGCCTGAAGGAAGGCCACGAGGAATTCCAGGCCCGTCAAGGCCACGGCCATGAGCAGGGGCAGAACCGCACCTGCTATGCCGATGCCGCCCATGGCGCCAAGCGACACCACGAAGCCGGCAAAGACCTTCAGCGTGATGTGACCGGCCAGCATGTTGGCGAAAAGACGGACGGAAAGGCTGACCGGGCGCGAGAGGAAGGAAATCACCTCGATCGCGACAACCAGCGGCGTGAGAATGGCGGGAACGCCGGAGGGAACGAACAGCTTCAGGAAACCAAGACCATGCTTCATGAAGCCGTAGACCACCACCGTCAGGATCACCAGCATGGCCAGCGCGAAGGTGACGATGATGTGCGAGGTGATGGTGAAGAAATAGGGGAACATGCCGAGCAGGTTGGCGACCAGCACGAACATGAACAGAGAAAAGACCAGCGGGAAGAACTTCATCCCATGCGAACCGGCGGCATCGCGCAGCATGTTCGCGACGAATTCGTAGGCCATCTCGGACACGGATTGCATCCGGCTCGGCACCAGCCCGCGGTTCGACGTGGTCAGCACCAGAAACGCCCCGGCCAGGACCACGGTGACCACCATGAACAGGGACGAATTGGTGAAGGAGAAATCCAGCCCGCCGACCTGGAGATCGATCAGCTTGTTGATATGGAACTGGTGGATCGGATCGACCTTGTTCGGATCAGCCACGTCTCGTAACCCCGTTATCACCGGCGCGGTCCCCCGCACCCGTTAGACACATCGTTGCGCCCGTTTCCGGACACCCAAACCCTCATTCCCCGCCCTTGCCGGGGTCTTTTCCGCCCTGCTGGCCAAACTCGGCCATCTGGCCGGTCGCCCGCATGACATTCACGACGCCGGCCGCGAACCCGAGAAGTAGGAAAACGATCAGACCCCATGGCGACGTGCCGGCCCATTTGTCCAGCACCCAGCCAAGGGCGGCACCCACGATCACCGCAGCGATGAACTCGCTCGACAAGCGCAGCGCATTGCCCCATCCGGTGTTCTTTCCGGAGCGGGCCGCTTCCCTTTCCCGTTCAACCGTCTGCCGTTTCGACAATTTCGCGTCGAGCTGGCGCAGCCGGTTTTCGAGGCCTTCGTCACGGACGGTCCTGTTTCCGTCGTCCTGCGGTGTGCGTCCGCTCCTGCCCTGATCTGGCACCATGGCTTTTGCGCGCTCCCGTCAGGCAAGGCCAGATTGGCCGCCCGCTCCAAAGTCGGGCGCACCATAGTGACGGGACCCCTGCCAGTCAAGACGCCTTGCGCAGTGCAAAACGAACCGGTTTTTCGTTTGATTCCAGATATTTAAGAAATTTCGCCGGGCGGCTTAGCACGGAAGTTGTAAGGCCGGGGCAGCGAATCCGCCAAAGCCGGGTCCGAAATGCCGGAAAGACGCGGCTGTCGCCGCGCCTTCCTTCTCCCCGCGGGAACGACCGGTCAGCTCCAGCCGCCGCCATAGGTGCGATAGAAGATGTGGCGGCCGATCTTCTTCATCCGCTTCATCGTGTGGGCCCAGCGCGGGTTCACATAGGTCGCATGGTAGTGGGTGGAAGAACCGACACCGGGCAGCCAGATGCGCCCGGCGGTCACGGCCATGGCCACTTCGGTTGCCGTTTGCCAGTGGGCCGGGCTTGCGATTCGGTCGCGGATGCCGTCGCAGGCGAAGGAGAACTGGCAGCGGTTGCGCCAATTGTCGTTCTGGTAGACCACGCCGCAAATCGTGTTGGGATATTGCGGATTGCGCACCCGGTTGAGAATCACCTGCGCGACGGCTGCCTGCCCCTTCACCGGTTCGCCGCGCGCCTCGAAATAGATACCGGCGGCAAGGCATTGCTGCTCACGGGCGGAAAAGACGTGCGCGGGCAGCGGACGGGCTGCCCAGTCGTGATCGTTGCGCGGCACCGGCGGAACGAATCGCCCGGCGGTCTTCTTCTCGTCCTTGAGAAGGCTGGCAAAGGGCGACTGGCGGGCATAGTCCGGTTCCGGCGGCGCATAGGCGGTGGCCAGGACGTCCGGCGTATCGTTGTTCACCAGCGCGGCGATCATGACCGGAAGGTCGGGCGCGGGCTTCTTTTCCTTCCTGGGAAAGAACGTGGAGGCAAGGCGCAGTTCCTGTCCCGCAATTTCCGGGTTTGCGAAGGCCATCTTCACGCCTGTGTCGATGGCCGGACGCAGGAGCGAAGAGGTGCGTTCATTGACCGAACCGGCATTGAAGGATTTGGGCGGCGCCACCGGTGCGACCTGGACCAGACGGCCCTGCTTGTCCGACCGGTTGATGCGCGCTTCATCGGGCGTGGCCGGTGCCTTGCCGCCCTTGCCGCGAAAGGCAACCTCGCCGATGCCGCGCGCCCGCAGGCCGGCACCCGACACGGAACCGGTCACCGTGCTGTCGGTGACAAAGGGCAATTCGGCGGCGTGGGTCGAGCCGGCGACCGCCTTCTCCACCACGGCGCTCCATTGGGCGTTTCCGCCTTCAAGGCCGGAAACGAAGGCCGTCACATCCTGGCGCGCGGCGGTGGCGGGAAAGGCGATCCAGGCGGCAAGGCCCAGAACGAGCGGTGTGACAAGGGATTGGCGGCTGCGCACAAGGCGGGCGTGCTTGGAACGGGAACGGCGCAAGACAGGACTCCGGAAGACGCATACAAACTCGACTGGAGCCCACAATGAAGGATTAACCTTGACAGGCCGTTAATGCCTTTCAGCTTTGCAAGACAAAGCGCACATGCGCGCGCGCCACGCGATCATGTCCGTTGCAAACGCAGTGCCGTGCGCAGCTATTTCCGCTTCTTCGCCTTGGGCGCAAACGGATTGTCGGGCGCGCGCAGGGCAAGGCGAATCGGCACGCCGGGCATGGCGAAACTCTCGCGCAGCGCGTTGGTCAGGTAGCGGATATAGGAGGCCGGCATCGCGTCCGGTCGCGAGCAGGAAACCACGAAACCGGGCGGACGGGTCTTGACCTGTGTGATGTACTTGATCTTCAGCCGGCGGCCCGCCACGGCCGGAGGGGGATGGCGGGTGAGCACCCCTTCCAGCCAGCGATTGAGGCGGCCGGTGGAAATGCGCGTGTTCCAGACCCGGTGGGTCAGCGCAATGGCCTCCATCAGCTTGTCCAGGCCCTTGCCGGATTCGGCCGAAATGGTGACCGCGCGCAACCCGCGCACCTGCGGCAGCAGGCGTTCGGTCTTCTCGCGCAGTTCCGCCAGCAGTTCCTGCTTGTTCTCGACCAGATCCCACTTGTTGAAGGCGATGACCGGCGCCCTGCCCTCGCGGATCACCAGATCCGCGATCTGCAAATCCTGCTTTTCGAAGGGGATCGTCACGTCCAGCACGATCACCACCACTTCGGCAAAACGGACGGCACGCAGGCCATCGGCGACCGAC
Organism: Zhengella sp.; assembly: GCF_041397485.1. Classification (NCBI taxonomy): domain Bacteria; kingdom Pseudomonadati; phylum Pseudomonadota; class Alphaproteobacteria; order Hyphomicrobiales; family Notoacmeibacteraceae; genus Zhengella; species Zhengella sp. The sequence goes on from NZ_JAWKWO010000001.1 coordinate 779,710, forward strand.
AGCTTTTCGAGCTTCTCCTGGACACGCGACTTGCGGCGCATGCCAGCCGTATCGAACAGGCGGATGCGGCGGCCCTTCCATTCCCAGTCGACCGAAATGGAATCGCGCGTGATGCCGGCTTCCGGCCCGGTCAGCAGGCGCTCCTCGCCAACCAGTGCATTGATGAGCGTGGACTTGCCGGCATTGGGACGGCCGACTACCGCGATCCGGAGCGGCCTGGTCTCGTCATAGGCCGGGACATCCTCGGCTTCCGGATCCTCGATATCGTCTCCGATCAGCCCTTCGCCGGAAGGCGCGGCTTCCAGCACCTTGTCCAGCGGGTCCTCGGCAAAGGCGCGCTCCTCGCCGAGCGCCTCGATCATCGCCTCGCGCAAGTCGGGCAGGCCCTGGCCATGCTCGGCGGAAATCGGACAGGGCTCGCCCAGCCCCAGTTCCCATGCCTCCAGCATGCCGCCCAGCGCATCGCGGGCCTCGGCCTTGTTGGCCACCAGAACCGTCGGCTTTCCCGAGCGGCGGGCCAGATCGGCAAAGGTGCGGTCGCCGGGCATGATCCCGCTCTTGGAATCGATGACAAAGAGGATGAGATCGGCCTCGTCCATGGCCGTCTCCGTCTGGGCACGCATGCGCCCTTCCAGCGTCGCCGGCCCCGCCTCTTCAAGACCGGCCGTGTCGATGACATCGAATTTCAGATCATACAGGCGCGCGGCATGCATCCGCCGGTCGCGCGTCACACCCGGCGTGTCATCGACAAGCGCCAGCTTCTGTCCGGCCAGACGATTGAACAGCGTGGATTTGCCGACATTGGGACGGCCTATGATGGCGACGGTGAAGCCCATGGCGGCGGATCATTCCTTCAGGATGCGGCGCCGGAACCGGCGATCAGTTCGGACATCGTCCGGGCGCGCTGGCGCAGGCTTGCGGGCGCCTGCTGATCGTCGGCGATCTGCTGGAAAAGCGCCAGCGCGTCACTGGCGTCGCCGGCTTTCCAGGCTGCCAGGCCCAGCGCCTCGCGGGCGGAATGACGCAGGGCGTTGCTTTCGCCCGACAGCGGCTCGGCCCGTTGCGCCACATCGCCATACGAGCCATGATCGACTAGCAGGAAAGCCGCGCGCAGGCGGGCCATGTCGCGGATCGACTGCGGCACGGAGCCATCCGCGGCCACGGAATCGAAGGCGGCGACCGCATCGTCGATCCTGCCGTCCTGCGCCATCAGCGTGGCGGCGCGCATGCGCGCCAGAAGCGGATAGGAACCGTAGCCGTCCGCCTGCAGGGCTTCCAGCGCGGCCATTGCCTCCTGCGTCCTGCCCTGTTCGGCCATGGTGAGGGCGGCGAGGAAACGGTCGCCGGATGCGTTTGCCTGGCTTTCGGTGTACCAGACATAGCCGCGCCAGGCCGCCGTACCCGCCACGATGATGACCACGATGGCAATCAGGATGGCGCCGAAGCGGTCCCAGAAGGCCTTGAGCTGGTCCTGGCGAAGTTCCTCGTTGACCTCGCGAATGAAGCTGTCGTCGGACATGGCCGGTTTCACACCTGCTGAATCTGTTGGCCGGGCGCCGTGGAAAACCGGCACCCTGACGGAAAAACTTCCGCGTTCTAGCGGATTTTGTCGCCCTTGTAAGGGGGCGCATGGCGAATTTGAGGCGGACGCCGCATCAGGGCGTCGTCAGCGGCACCACACCGAACAGCCAGAGATGCAGTTTCCAGATGAACAGGCCATAGAGCGCAAGACCAAGGACGAGCGTTGCGATGTCCCAGGTGACCGGCCCGGCAGGCGGCACCGCGGCACCGCGGCGCTTGAGCGATATGCGGTCGAGCACGGCCCAGGCAAGGAAGCTGCCAAAGAGGATGATGGAAGCCAGGTCGCCGTTGATGAGAAGATGGCCAAGCGCCCAGATCTTCACCGCGACCAGCATCGGGTGTTTCAGCATTGCCTTGATGCGCCCGGCGGGCAGCATGTAGGCGGCCAGCGCGATCATGGCGAAGACCATCAGCAGCGCCGTGACATGGCCGAGCCAGAAGGGCGGCGACCAGACGACCGGGGCGGACCAGCGGGCCTGGCCAAAGCCCCAGACAATGAGCACGAAGCCGATGACGGAAACGAGCGAATAGAGCCCCTTCCACGGTCCTTCGCCCATGGATGCCTTTCTGCCCTGGGCCCAGCCCGGCGCGACGATGCGCACGGAATGAATGCCCAGAAACAGGACAAGACCCAGAATCAGATACAGCATGAACGGCCCCTTCAATCCCTGTCCGCCCGCCGCCACCGGCAGGCCTTGTGCCTTACTTAAAGCAGACTTAGCCTCAGTTCCATGACTGTGGACACGGAAAAAGCGCGCGCCCGGCTCGATGCGCGCAGGGCCGAACTGGAAGCGCAATCGGACCTGGCGACGGAATCGCGCAGGCCCGTCGAACTGGACCAGCAATCGGTCGGACGGCTGAGCCGCATGGACGCGATGCAGCAACAGGCCATGGCCCAGGCCGCGGAGCGATCCCGCCGGCGCGAACTCACCCGCATCGAGCTGGCCGAACGCCGCCTGCGCGAGGGAGACTATGGCTGGTGCGCCGAATGCGGCGAGGAAATTCCCGACGGACGGCTGGCCATCGATCCGATGGCGGAGAAATGTGTCCACTGCGCCGGCCGTTGACCGGAAAGACGGTGCGACCCCATGGACGCCATATTTGGCGGCGACAGTGATTCGCTCCGCCCTCCCCGCAACCTTTCGCGGCCCACAGCGTTCGAGTGTTCATGCGTTTCCTTGCGACCCTTGTTTCCGGCCTTTTCCTTTTCCTGGCAGCCGTTTCCAATGCCGGCGCGGGCGGCGATCAGCCGCGCCTCCAGGACGTGCTGATTTCCTTTGACGGCGCGCATGACAATGCGCAGTGGGAGCGCGCGCTGGCGCTGGGACGCGCGACAGGCGCGCGCTTCACCTTCTTCCTGTCCTGCACCTTCCTGCTCACGCCGGAAACGAAGGGGCTTTACACGGCCCCGCATCACGGCCGCGCGGCCTCCAATGTCGGCTTCGGGCAGACGGCACAGGAGGTGCGTACCCGTCTCGGGCACATCCTGACCGCCTGGCGCGAAGGCCACGAGTTCGCCAGCCATGGCTGCGGCCATTTCGACGGCAAGACCTGGCGCAAGGCCGACTGGGAGCAGGAATTCAACAGTTTCGCCCGGATCTTGCGCGATGCCTGGACGATCAACGGTTTCGGACCGGCACCCGATGGCTGGGCACAAATGGCCAGTGCCGTAACCGGATTCCGCGCGCCCTACCTTTCCACCAATGCTGCCCTGTTCGCGGCGCTCAAGGCGCAAGGCTTTCGCTACGATGCGTCCACCGTGGGGCGCGATCCCGCGCCGGCCGTGGAGAAGGACGGACTTTGGCACATGCCGCTGCCGATGATACCCGAAGGGCCGAGGGGCAAGCGCATCATCGCCATGGACTACAACTGGTTCGCCCGCCATTCCGGCGCGAAGGAAGACGCCGCCAATGCCGATACCTATGAAGAGCGCGCCTACCGCGCGATGATGGCGCAATACACGCGCGCGCGCTCCGGCGACCGCAAGCCGGTGCAGGCCGGTTTCCATTTCACGCTCATGAATGACGGCGCCTATTGGCGGGCGCTGGAGCGTTTCGTCACTGGCGTTTGCGGCGAGGCTGACGTCATCTGCCGGCCGATCGGTGCCCATGTCGCCATGCGCAACGCGGATTCGGCGATTGCGGAGCTGCGCTACTGACCCCTTGCCGGCGCGTTACCGGATCTTCCCCGCACTGAGCGCGGCACCCGCAGCCAATAGCAGAACGACCGAGGCGCCCAGCGAAGGCAGCGTGAAACTGCCGGTCCAGTCGGCGGCATAACCGGCCAGGAGCGGACCGACGATCTGGCCCGTGCCGAAGGCTGCCGTCATGAAGGCCAGCGCCCGGCGCGGCGTCTTGCCGGCAAGGGCGCGTCCGGCCTGGAGGCCGAAGGCCGTGATGGCGACGAAGGTGCCGCCAAGGAGAATGCCGCCCAGCAACGGACCGGGATAACCACCAAGCGAGACGGACGCGCCCACGCCGACGGCCTCCACCACGCAGCCCACGGCAAAGGTTGCCGTCAGGCCGAGGCGGCGCTGGATGAAGCCCCAGGCCCAGACGGAGGGGGCCGCGGCGATCCCGGTCGCCAGCCAGACGGCCGACTCGAACAGCGGCCCGCCATCGCCCTGACGCACGATGGCGACAAGGAAGGTGGCCGTGACGATGTAGCCGGCGCCGAACAGGCCGTAGGCCAGCGCGATGCGCGCCAGCGGAGCGGTCCATGTCAGGCGGGGCTCGGGCGCCGGACGCGCGGCGGCGCGCGGCGCGGGTTCGATGAGGAATGCGACCACAACAAGCGCCAGGGCCGAGACCAGCGCGGCGGCGAGCCAGCTTTCCTGCCAGCCATGGCCGGCCAGATAGACCGCGCCGGTGATCAGCGCGGACAGGCTGATGCCCGTTCCGACCCCGCCGAAATGCAGCGCCTGGATGCCGGGCCTGCCGGCACTGGCCGCCTTGCCAAGAACGATGGCCGACAGGAACACCATGATATAGGCGCTGGCCACGCCGGCGAGAAAACGCACCAGAAGGAAGGCGACGAGGCTGCCGGAAAGCGCCATGGCGGCGCAAAGTACCGTCGAGGCTGCCAGCGCGGCCAATGCGATGGTGCGCTCCCGGCCCTGCGCGCCGCCGCCCGAGGCCAAGAGCGCCCCCGCGAGATAGCCGACATAGTTCGCCGATGCGACGAGCCCTGCATCGGAGGCCGACAGGCCAAGCGCATCCATCATGGACGGCAGGATGGGCGTGTAGACGAACCGGCCGATGCCCATGGCTGCCGCCATGCCAGCCAGCCCGCCAAAGCCGTAGAGAAGGACCGGCCGCCGGCCGGAGGAAATTGTCTCGGTCATGGCTTGCCCTTATCAGGTCTTCAACCCGGCCGACAAATGCACTTTTCTGATGGGTCGGTTCAACGCGGCATTTTTACCCGATGTGCCATGGCCCACGGGCGGAAATGATCCGCCGCATCCATTGCGCGTATCCCATTCATCATCAGCAAGGAGTTTTCCATGGCGACAACCGCCCTCGCCGCGACGGCCCTCTATGCCGCGCTCAATGCCCTGATCCTGCTCGCGCTGACCGGCGCGACCGGCCGCCACCGCGTGCGGATGCGAATCATGATGGGCGATGGCGGCGATGCCCATCTCGTGCGCCTGTTGCGCGGCCATGCCAATGCCATCGAGGCCATGCCGATGTTTTTCGTCATGCTGGGCGCGGGCGTGGCCCTCGGCGCGCCGGCCCTCGCCGTGCATGCGCTCGGCCTTCCCTTCACCATCGGGCGGGCGCTGCATGCCTGGCATTTCATCCAGAAGGATGCGCCAGCCTGGCAGCGCGGCGCCGGTTTCGGCCTTTCCTTCCTTGCCTTCATCGTCCTGAGCATCGGCCTTCTGGCCCACGCGGCGCGGCTGCTGCTGGCCTGAGGCAAGCCCAAAAAAGGGGGCGGCGCGCATGGCACATCGCCCCCTTCTCCATAACAGGTGACCGGACAGACGCCGGTTCAGGCCGTCTCCACCTTGCCGGTGTCGATCATCCTTTCGCGGCGCAGGCCCAGATAGGTCGCGTACATCATGACCAGCAGGACGAAGGCGAAGGGAATACCCGTCGCCACCGCTGCCGCCTGGAGTGCGCCGAGACCGCCGCCCAGCAGAAGGACGATGGCGACCAGCCCCTCGAACAGCGCCCAGAAGACGCGCTGGGCGACCGGGGCATCCACCTTGCCGCCGGCGGTAATGGTGTCGATCACCAGCGAGCCGGAATCCGACGAGGTGACGAAGAACACGATCACCAGCACGATGCCGACGAAGGAAATGATCGAGGTGAGCGGGAAATATTCCGCCATGACGAAGAGCTTGAGTTCCTGTGCCGCATCGACGATTTCCTGGTGGCCGGCGGAAATCGTTTCGTGAATGGCAGCGCCGCCGAAGGTCGACATCCACAGGATGCAGACTGCCGTGGGGATGAGGATGACGCATACCACGAATTCGCGCACGGTGCGTCCGCGCGACACACGCGCGATGAACATGCCGACAAAGGGCGACCAGGAAATCCACCAGGCCCAGTAGAAGGCCGTCCAGCCCTGCATGAAGTTCACATCCTCGCGGCCGAACGGATTGGACAGCGGAACCAGCTGCTTTGCATAGGCGACGGTATTCTCGAACAGGCCGGAGAAAATGATCGCCGTCGGCCCGGCAAACAGGATGAACAGCAGCAGGGCCGCCGCCAGCACCATGTTGATCTCGGACAGGCGCTTCACGCCGGCATCCAGACCGGCAACGACCGACATGAGGGCGATGCCCGTGATGGCCATGATCAGAATGACCTTGGCGACGTCCGACACACCGAAGCCGAAGAGGAAATCGAGGCCGGCCATGGCCTGTTCGGCGCCGAAGCCAAGCGATGTGGCAAGGCCGAACAGCGTGGCGAAGACGGCCAGCGTATCGATGACGTGACCGGGCCAGCCCCAGACACGTTCGCCCAGAAGCGGATAGAATGCCGAGCGCAGGGTGAGCGGCAGGCCGCGATTATAGGAGAAAAAGGCCAGGGCAAGCGCGACGATGGCATAGATGGCCCAGGGATGGAGACCCCAGTGGAAGATGGTGGCCGCCATGGCCAGTTCACGCGCGGCTTCCGTGCTTCCGGCGGCAGCGCCCAGCGGCGCCCAGTCGGTGCGAACACCGTTTTCCAGCGCCGTTCCGCCGAAAGATGACGCATAATGCGACAGCGGCTCGGATACGCCGAAGAACATCAGGCCGATGCCCATGCCCGCGGCAAAAAGCATGGCGAACCAGCCGGCATAGCCATAGTCGGGACGCGCGTCCTGCCCGCCAAGGCGAACATTGCCGAGCGGGCTGACGATGAGAAACAGGGCGAAGAGCACGAAGAGATTGGCCGACATCAGCAGCGGCCAGTCGAAGGTCTCGGTCAGCGCGGGCCGCAACCAGCCAAAGAAGGCGGCCGTTCCTTCCTGGAACATCAGCGACAGGATGACGAAGCCGATGATGATGACGGCGGAAACGAAGAAAACAGGATTGTGAATGTCCAAGCCCATGACCTGAACATTGTCCTGGCCGATCTCGTAATCGGTTTCGACAGGATTGGCGGCTTCTGGCAAAGCATCTGCCATGGATTTCCCTCCCCTTTTCTGGCCCGGACAAATGATTGCTTTATCCGGGTCTGCTTCTCCCTGATGGAAACACTGAACGCATCCGGCTGCCAATGGTCTCCTGCTCGCGACATGCCAGGCGCGTTGCTGTCGCGATTGCGACAGAATACACCGGGACTCAACGTTCGCCGAACCATTCAGTTCCGCTGAAATTTCGAAAATTTTCCAACACAAAAGGCTTTTTGATTTCAATCAAGACGTGTTTCCAATTCACATGCAAATATTGCAATTCTTGTAGCTGAACGAGGTAGAGGCATGGATCTGATCGCGCTTGCCGATCGCTATGGCGAGCCTGCACTGGCAACGGCGGGAGCCTTGGCCATCGGTTTCCTGTTCGGGGCCTTTGCCCAGAAAAGCCGGTTCTGCCTGCGCGCGGCGACAGTGGATTTCGCCCGCGGGCATATCACTTCCAAGGTGGCGGTCTGGCTGCTGGTCTTCGCCACGGCGCTGATCGGGACGCAGGCGCTTTATCTTCTGGCGGATGTGAACCTGAAGGAAGCGCGCCAGCTTGCCTCGCCGCAATCGGTTTCGGGCGCCGCCATCGGGGGGCTCCTGTTCGGCACCGGCATGGTGATGGCGCGCGGCTGCGCCTCGCGCCTTCTCGTGCTCTCGGCGACGGGAAACCTGCGCGCGCTGCTGTCAGGGCTCGTCTTTGCCGTTGTGGCGCAGGCCAGCCTGCACGGCTTCCTTTCGCCGCTTCGCAACTGGATCGCCGGCGGCATGACCAGCAATGCCATTGGCGGCAACGACCTCCTGGAGCGTTTCGGTGCCTCCACGGGCGCGGCCATCGCCTTCTCGGCCATCTGGCTGGCGGCCGGGCTGTGGTTTGCCTGGCGCCAGCGCACGCGAACGGTCATAGCGGTTGCCGCCATCCTCACCGGGCTGATGGTGCCGGCGGCGTGGTGGTACACCGCCCAGCTTTCGGCCATCGCCTTCGAGCCGGTCAACATGACCAGCCTGACCTTCACCGGGCCGTCGGCCAAGACGCTGATGTTCTTCTTGGAAGCCTCGGAGCTTGATTTCGATGTCGGGCTCGTTCCGGGTGTCTTCCTCGGCTCGTTCACCGCCGCATGGCTTTCTGGCGAGTTGAAGATCCAGGGCTGGCAGGACGGCTATTCGATGCGCCGCTACATTCTGGGCGCGGCCCTGATGGGCTTTGGCGGAATGCTGGCCGGCGGCTGCGCGGTGGGCGCGGGCGTGACGGGCGGATCGGTCTTCGCGCTGACCGCCTGGGTGACGCTGGGCGCCATGTGGCTTTCGGCAGGCATTACCGACCGCCTGCTCGACTACCACCGCGAAACCGCGATGCCGGCGGACCGCCCGGAACAGGCACCGGCCATGCTGGGAACCTGATGCGGCGTTAACCCTTCCGATACCAGCGGGGGAAAATGCTCCTTCCCGACGGGCCGGGCGATTCGCTCCGGCCAGCGCCATCGAGAAGCAGGAGCCCACACCCGTGTTGCCAGTCCGTGACGAGTCAGAGCCGCGTTCCCGTATCCAGATCGTCAACACGCCGCCGTTGGCGCCCGACGACCTGCCGCCGCTGGCTGGCAGCCTGCTGCCCGAGGACTTCCTGTTCGAGGCAGGCGATCTGGATGGCGAGACCTGCCCGCCTGACATGATCGTGGAGCGCGGCGACCGCGCCGCCTGGGTTTATGACCACGGGGAAATCGCCGACATCCTGTTCGTGCGGACCTGAAGCCGGCAACATTGCATGCCAGCGGGGCGGCCTCTTGTCCTGGCCGCCCGTCGCGTGTCAGGCGCGCAGGCGCCAACCGGTGCGAAAGATCAGCCAGATCACCGCGATGCACAGGGACATGAAGGCAAGTATGGCGGCCAGGCTTGCGGCAACCGGAACATCCGACAGGCCGAAAAAGGCCCAGCGAAAACCCGAGATCAGGTAGACGACCGGATTGAACAGCGACACCGTCTGCCAGAAGGGCGGCAACATGGTGATCGAATAGAAACTGCCGCCGAGGAAGACGAGCGGCGAGATGATGAGCAGCGGCACCAGTTGCAATTGCTCGAAATTGGCTGCCCAGATGCCGATGATGAAGCCCAGCAGGGCGAAACTGACGCAGGTGGCCACGAGAAATGCCAGCGCCCAGACCGGATGGGCAACCGGCAGGGTCACGAAAAGATGCGCCGTGGCGAAGATGATAGACCCGATGATGAAGGCCTTGGTGGCAGCGGCGCCGACATAGCCGATCACGATCTCGATGAACGAGACCGGCGCGGACAGCAATTCGTAGACCGTGCCGATGAACTTCGGAAAGTAGATGCCGAAGGCAGCATTGGTGACCGATTGCGTGAGCACGGTGAGCATGATGAGGCCCGGCACGATGAAGGCACCGTAATCGACACCGTCGACCTGCTCGATGCGCGAACCGATCGCCGCGCCGAAAACAATGAAGTACAGCGCGGTGGAAAGAACCGGCGAGATGATGGATTGCAGCAGCGTGCGCGCGGTGCGCGCCATCTCGAAGCGGTAGATGGCTGCGATGGCGGTGAAATTCATGCCGTCTCCTTGACCAGGCCCACGAAGATTTCCTCCAGCGAACTCTGGCGCGTGTCCAGATCGGTCACGGTGAGGCCGGCCGTGGCAAGATCGTTGAGCAGACGGGTGACGCCGGTCTTTCCGGCCGCGCTGTCGAAGGAATAGCGGATCTTGCAGCCGTCATCGATCAGCGCCAGGTCATGGCCTGCAAGCGCTGCCGGAAGGCCCGCCAGCGGTTCTGCCAAGGTCAGCGTCAGGTCCTTGCGGCCGAGATCGCGGATCAGCGTGTCCTTGTCCTCGACGAGCAGAATCCTGCCGTCATTGATGACGCCGACGCGGTCGGCCATGGCCTCGGCCTCCTCGATATAGTGGGTGGTGAGGATGATGGTGGCGCCGTCGGCCTTCAACTGGCGGACGATGTCCCACATGCCCTTGCGCAATTCCACGTCCACCCCGGCGGTCGGCTCATCGAGGAAGATGACGCGCGGTTCATGTGACAGCGCCTTGGCGATCAGCACGCGGCGCTTCATGCCACCCGAGAGCGCCTTGGTGGGCGTATCGCGCTTGTCCCAGAGCGAGAGGCTGGTCAGCACCTTCTCGATATGGGCGTCGTCGCGCTTCTTGCCGAACAGGCCACGTGTCAGGCGGACGGTGGAAAGAACGGTCTCGAACGGCTCCAGCGCCACTTCCTGGGGCACGAGGCCGATCATCGAGCGGGCGGCGCGATAGTCCGTCCCGATATCGTGCCCGCCGACACGCACGCTGCCCGATGTCGCGGTGACGATGCCGCAGATGATGGAAATGAGCGTGGTCTTGCCGGCGCCGTTCGGTCCGAGCAGGGCCAGGATCTCGCCGTCGCGAATCGTCAGGTCCACGCCCTTGAGGGCCGCGAATCCGCCCTCATAGATCTTGGACAGGTTTTCGACTTCAACGATTGCGGTCACGGCCTGTCCCCATTTTTCACTGGTGGCAACGGGTAGCACATGGAGCGGCCGGCAGAAAGGAAAAGGGCAAGGCAGCGATGCCCTGCCCCCGGCACCGGACAATCAGAGCAGGCCGCGCCCGGCCAGATTGCGCATCAGCGCGGCCGCGCCAAATGTCCACGGGGCGCATTCGGTGGACAGGCGCACCGTGTTTTGCAGCCGCCCCAGGCCCGGACAGGCAATGGTGACGCGGTCGCCCAGCTTGTGGGTGAAGCCCTGGCCGGCATGATCGCGGTCCTCGGTCGGTGCAAACAGCGTGCCGAGGAAAAGCATGAACCCGTCGGGATACTGGTGATGCCTGCCAATGGTCTGGGCAACGAGGTTTTCCGGATCGCGGCTGATCTCGCGCATGGAAGAGTGACCGTTGAGCACGAAGCCGTCTTCCCCCTCCACCGTCAGCGTGAGTTCGGCCCTGCGCACGTCATCGAGTGAGAAGGTCTCGTCGAAAAGCCGGATCATCGGCCCGATGGCGCAGGAGGCGTTGTTGTCCTTGGCCTTGGAAAGCAGCAGGGCTGACCGGCCTTCCACGTCGCGCAGGTTCACGTCATTGCCCAGCGTGGCACCGCGAATGCGGCCCTGGCTATCGACCGCCAGCACGACTTCCGGCTCCGGATTGTTCCAGCGCGAAACCGGATGCAGCCCGACTTCGGCGCCGTGGCCGACGGAGGACAGGACCTGCGCCTTGGAAAAGACCTCGGCATCCGGGCCAATGCCGACTTCCAGATATTGCGACCAGACGCCGAGCGCAATCAGCTCCTGCTTGACCTTGGCGGCCTGTTCGGACCCGGCCTCGATATTGTCCAGCGTATCGCCGATCTTCTCGGAAATGCGGACGCGGATGGCCTGCGCCTTGTCCGGGTCGCCGGCCGCCTGCTCCTCGATCACGCGCTCGACCATGGAGCGGGCGAAGGTGACACCGCAGGCCTTGACCGGCTGCAGGTCACAGGGTGCCAGTAGCCGGGCACCATGATCGCCCAGGGCGTCCAGCGATCCGATCACCTCACCGGGTGCATCACGCACGAAACCGGCGGCATCGTCGAATTCGAGGATGTCGCGGGTGGTGGGTGCAGCGCGCGAGGTGATGTCCACCACATTGCCGTCGCGCAGGGTGACAACGGCCGGGCCGACGCCTTCACGCCAGACGCGGCCAAGCCACAAACCCTTCATTTCATTGCTGTCCAGCATGGCATCGCTCCCGGCATTTCCAGATCTTCGCAAACCGGCCGGGACGCTAGCGGCAAGTAGGCGCCGCGTCCAGTTGGACACCTGTTTTTCAAGAGGATTATCCGGAGACCGGACGCACCTGCGGCGACGCCTCACGCACCAGCGGATCGAACAGATCCGGCTTTTCCTCCAGCAGCGCGAAGAATTGCGCGCGCATGCGCGGCTCCCAGAAATCGGACAGGTGGGCGGCAATTCCCGTCACCGCTTCGTCATGGGGACGGGTGCGGAAGAACGAGGCAATCTGGTTGGCCATGCGGGCAAGCTTGTCAGGCGACATGGGGGAGCGCTCCCTCCTTGATCCTCTCGGGATGGGTGAAAATCTCGAACTCGTCGCCGCGCGCGATGGCGGCCAGCGTGATATTGGCGCGATCGGCCATTTCGACTGCCAGCAGCGTGGGGGCGGAGACGGCGACGAGAATGCCGCAACCGGCTGCGGCCGCCTTCTGGACCAGTTCTATCGACACGCGGCTGGAAGTCACGATGGCGCCCTCACCCATGCCGCCCTCGCCCGCCATGGCGCCGACCAGCTTGTCGAGCGCGTTGTGGCGGCCGACATCCTCGCGGATGGCAACAAGGCCGCGGCCGGCGACATAGTAGCCGGAGCCATGCACCGACCGCGTGGCCTGGTTGAGCGCCTGGGCGCGGGTCAGCGCTTCGCAGGCCTCGGCGACATCGTCAGGCCGGATCCGTGCGGCCGTTTCCACGACCGGCGGTTCGCGCAGTGCCGCGTCGATGCTCTCCAGCCCGCACATGCCGCAACCCACCGGCCCGGCCATGGCGCGCCGGCGCGCCGCCAGCCGGTCTTCCGCGTCGTTTGCAAGGCGCACCTGGACATCGAAGCCGCGCGCATCCTCCAGCACGGTCACCGCGTCGATCTCGTCGCCCGTGGCAATGCCTTCGGAAATGGAGAAACCGCGTGCCAGGTCTTCAAGGTCGCCGGGCGATGCCATCAGCACGGCATGGGACGTGCCATTGTAGCTGATGGCCACGGCAACCTCGGCGGCAAGGTTGCGCGATGCCGTTTCAAAACGCCCCTTGCGCCAGGCAAGGGCGGGAAAAGGCCGCGCGCCCTTCATCTTACTCGGCCGCCTCGATCCGGCGCGCGCGTCCGGCAAAGTCCTCATAGGTCCGTTGCCATTCAGTCGGACCATTGGAGGGTGCCACCTGCACTGCCGTTACCTTGTATTCCGGGCAGTTGGTCGCCCAGTCGGAATAGTCGGTGGTGATGACATTGGCCTGCGTGCCGGGATGATGGAACGTGGTGTAAACCACGCCCGGCGCCACGCGGTCGGTGATCTCGGCGCGCAGGCTGGTTTCGCCCGAACGGCTGGCCAGCTTGACCCAGTCGCCGTCCTTGATGCCGCGCTGCTCGGCGTCATGGGGATGGATTTCCAGCCGGTCCTCACCATGCCAGACGGTGTTTGCCGTGCGCCGGGTCTGTGCGCCGACATTGTACTGGCTGAGAATGCGCCCGGTGGTGAGCAGCAGCGGGAAGCGCGGGCCGGTCTTCTCGTCGGTCGCCACATAGTCGGTGCGGATGAACCGTCCCTTGCCGCGCACGAAGCCTTCCACGTGCATGACCGGCGAGCCGTCCGGCGTCTTGTCATTGCAGGGCCACTGCACCGAACCGCGCTCTTCCAGCAGGTCATAGGTGACATTGGCAAAGCTTGGCGTGGTGGCCGCGATTTCCGCCATGATCTGCGAGGGATGGGTATAGGCCCAGCCGGCCCCCATGGCATTGGCCAGCATCTGGGTCACTTCCCAGTCCGCATAGCCGTTCTTCGGCGCCATCACGCGGCGCACGCGGTTGATCCGGCGCTCGGCATTGGTGAAGGTGCCATCCTTCTCAAGGAAGGTGGAGCCGGGCAGGAAGACGTGGGCGTAATTGGCTGTCTCGTTGAGGAAGAGATCGTGGACAATGACGCATTCCATGGCGGCAAGGCCGGCGGAGACATGCTTCGTGTCCGGATCGGACTGGAGAATGTCCTCGCCCTGGATGTAGATGCCCTTGAACGTGCCTTCCACGGCGGCGTCCAGCATGTTGGGAATGCGCAGGCCCGGCTCGTCGGAAATGGGGACGTTCCACATCTCCTCGAAAAGCTGGCGCACATCGGCATTCTTCACATGGCGATAGCCCGGCAATTCATGCGGGAAGGAGCCCATGTCGCAGGAACCCTGCACGTTGTTCTGGCCGCGCAGCGGGTTCACGCCGACGCCCGGCCGGCCGATATTGCCTGTCAGCATGGCGAGATTGGCAATGCCGATGACGGTGGTGGAACCCTGGCTGTGCTCGGTGACGCCGAGGCCGTAATAGATCGCACCATTGCCGCCACGCGCATAAAGCCGTGCCGCCGCGCGCATTTCTTCGGCCGGCACGCCGGTCAGCGCTTCCACGGCTTCCGGGCTGTGGGCCGGGTCGGCGACGAATTCGGCATAATCCTGGAACTCGTCCCAGTCGCAGCGCTCGCGGATGAAGGCCTCGTCGAACAGGCCTTCGGTGACGATGACATGGGCCAGGGCCGTGACCACGGCGACATTGGTGCCGGGCTTGAGCGCCAGGTGGTGCGAAGCGCGAATATGCGGCGACTTGACGAGGTCGATGCGGCGCGGATCGATGACGATCAGCTTGGCGCCCTTGCGCAGCCGCTTCTTCAGGCGTGAAGCAAAGACCGGGTGGCCGTCGGTCGGGTTGGCCCCCATGACGATGACGACATCGGTATGCTCGACGCTGTCGAAATCCTGTGTTCCGGCCGACGTGCCGAAGGTCTGGCCGAGGCCATAGCCGGTGGGCGAATGGCAGACGCGGGCGCAGGTATCGGTGTTGTTGTTGCCGAACACGGCGCGGGCCAGCTTCTGCACCAGGAAGGTTTCCTCGTTGGTGCAGCGCGACGAGGTGATGACGCCGACGGATTCCTTGCCGTGCTTCTCCTGGAGCGCGCGCAGGCGCGAACCGGCGAAGGTCAGCGCCTCGCCCCAGGACACTTCACGCCACGGCTCGTCAATGCTGTCGCGGATCATCGGGTTGAGAATGCGGTCCTGGTGATTGGCATAGCCCCAGGCGAAGCGGCCCTTGACGCAGGAATGGCCGCGATTGGCCTTGCCATCCTTCCACGGCACCATGCGCACCAGTTCATCGCCGCGCATTTCCGCCTTGAAGGAGCAGCCGACGCCGCAATAGGCGCAGGTGGTGACCACGGAATGCTCCGGCTGGCCAATCTCGATGACGGACTTTTCCTGGAGCGTCGCTGTCGGGCAGGCCTGGACGCATGCGCCGCAGGAGACGCATTCGGATTCCAGGAAGGCTTCATGCATGCCGGCCGAAACGCGGCTGCCAAAGCCCCGGCCCTCGATCGTCAGCGCGAATGTGCCCTGCACTTCCTCGCAGGCGCGCACGCAACGCGAACAGACGATGCATTTGGACGGATCATAGGTGAAATAGGGATTGGTTTCGTCCTTGGGCATCCAGCGCATGTTGATGTCGCCGGCATTATCGCGCGCCTTGACGTGGTTGTCGCCCTCATAGCCATAGCGCACATCGCGCAGGCCGACGGCGCCCGCCATGTCCTGCAATTCGCAATCACCATTGGCCGCGCAGGTCAGGCAATCGAGCGGGTGGTCGGAGATGTAGAGCTCCATCACGCCCTTGCGAAGCTGCTTCAGGCGGCCGGTCTGGGTGTGGACCACCATGCCCTCGGTGGCCGGCAGGGTGCAGGAGGACGGCGTGCCGTTGCGCCCCTCCACCTCGACAAGGCAGAGCCGGCAGGAGCCGAAGGCATCCACCATGTCGGTGGCGCACAGTTTCGGGATCTGGATGCCGGCCTCCATGGACGCGCGCATGACGGAGGTGCCCTCGGGCACGGTGACCTCGAAGCCGTCAATGGTCAGGGTGACCTGCTTTTCAGACCTCGATTCCGGCGTTCCATAGTCGATTTCGTGGACCAGTCCCATGGCTCAGAACCTCCCGGATGTCGTTGTGCGAGGCGCGGTCATTCCGCTGCCTCCTTCATGCTTCGCGGCGAAAAATCGTCCGGAAAATGGGTCATCGCGCTCATCACCGGATAGGGCGTGAAACCGCCCAGCGCGCAAAGCGAGCCGAATTTCATCGTATTGCAAAGGTCTTCCGCCAGTTGCTTCTGCGCATCCGGCTCGATGCCGGCGGCCAGCTTGTCCAGCGTCTCGACGCCACGCACCGCGCCGATGCGGCAGGGCGTGCACTTGCCGCAGCTTTCCACGGCGCAGAACTCGAAGGCGAAACGGGCCTGTTTCAGCATGTCGGCGGTGTCATCGAAAACGACGATGCCGGCATGGCCGATCAGTCCGTCCTTCGCGGCGAAGGCCTCGTAGTCGAAAGGTGTGTCGAACAGAGCGCGCGGGAAATAGGCGCCGAGCGGACCGCCCACCTGCACCGCCTTGACCGGGCGGCCGGAAGCCGTGCCACCGGCCAGATCATCGACGATCTCGCCCAGCGTCAGGCCGAAAGCGGTCTCGAACAGGCCGCCATGCTTCACATTGCCGGCGATCTGCAACGGGATCGTGCCGCGCGACCGGCCCATGCCGAAGTCGCGGTAGAATTCCGCGCCCTTGTCCATGACAACCGGTACGGAGGCCAGCGAAATGACATTGTTGACGACGGTCGGCTTGCCGAACAGGCCCTCGATGGCGGGCAGCGGCGGCTTGGCGCGCACCACGCCGCGCTTGCCTTCCAGCGAATTGAGCAACGAGGTCTCCTCGCCACAGACATAGGCACCCGCGCCGACGCGGATCTCCATGTCGAAGGCCTTGCCGGATCCCAGCACATCCGGCCCGAGGACGCCGGCCGCGCGCGCCCGGCGCACCGCCTCGTTCATCACCTCGATGGCCTGGGGATATTCGGAGCGCAGGTAAACGAAGCCCATGGTCGCGCCGGTGGCGAGGCCGGCAATGGCCATGCCCTCGATCAGCACGAACGGGTCGCCCTCCATGATCATGCGGTCGGCGAAAGTGCCACTGTCACCCTCGTCGGCATTGCAGACGATGAATTTCCGGTCGGCAGGGGCGTCCAGCACCGTCTTCCACTTGATGCCGGTCGGGAAGCCCGCGCCACCGCGCCCGCGCAGACCGGAATCGGTGACCTGCGCGACGATGGCCGCCGGCTCCATGGCCAGGGCATTCTTCAGGCCGGCCAACCCGCCGTGGGCTTCGTAATCGGCCAACGAAAGCGGATCGGTCAGGCCGCAACGGGCAAAGGTCAGCCGCGTCTGGCCCTTGAAGAAGGGAATTTCCCCTGTCAGGCCATGGCCGAGCGGATGATCGCCGCCTTCCAGAAACCCCGCATCGAAAAGACCGGCCACGTCTTCGGCTGCAACGGGGCCATAGGCGATGCGGCCAGCCGGCGTCTCCACCTCGACCAGCGGCTCCAGCCAGACCATGCCGCGCGAACCATTGCGTACGATCTTCACGTCCGCGCCACGGGCCTTCGCTTGCGTGGCGACGGCAGCCGCGACCGCATCGGCGCCCAGCGCCAGCGCCGCGGCATCGCGGGGTACATAGACAGTCACGGTCATTGGCCGACCTCCGCGAGCAATGCATCCAATCCGGCGTCGTCGACGCGGCCGACAACCCGCCCGTCCACCATGGCCGCAGGGCCGCAGGCGCACAGGCCAAGGCAGTAGACGGCTTCCAGCGTGACCGCGCCGTCGGCGGTCGTCTCGCCGAAACCGATCTTCAGGCGCGACGCCGCGCGGCCGGCAACAGCCTCGCCGCCCGATGCCTGGCAGGCCTCGGCGCGGCAGATTTTCAGCACATGCCTGCCCGCAGGGGCCTGGCGGAAATCATGGTAGAAACTGGCGACACCGTGCACTTCCGCGCGGCTGAGGTTCAGGCGGTCGGCAATGGTGCGCAGCGATTCTTCCGGAAGATGGCCGAAGGCATGCTGTACATCGTGCAGGATCGGCAGGAGCGGACCCAGACGGCCGGCATGGCCGGCGACAATCTCGCGTGTGCGTTCCACAATATCGCTGGCCGGATCCAGGTTCGGCATCGGATTCCTCCCGTTGAGGCGACAATTGTCGCGGGATCGGCGCCGCGGATCAATAATGGCGTTCCGTCAGGCGATTTGAAAATCCTATCAATGCCAAAGTGACATGGAATGTGGGCCTGTTTGCGACATCGCGCGCTTCGGAAATGACGCGGGGCGCCGCAAGCGGGCCGCGCCGGTTCAGGCAGATTTCCTGCGCGAGCGGGCGGATGACTTGCCAGAGGATGACTTGCTGCTTGCGGATTTGGCGCCCTTGCCGGTCTTCTCCAGGCTCTGTTTCAACGCGGCCATGAGATCGACCACGTTCTCGCGTCCGCCACCGCCGCTTTCCCCGCTGTCCTTGTCCAGTTCCACGCGTCCGGTTGCCTTGCTCTTCGTCTTTCGCTCGATAAGGTCGCGCAGCGCCTCGGCATAGTTGTCACGGAAGGCGGCGGCATCGAAGGGAGCGGTCTTTCGGCCAATCAGCGTGGTGGCGACATCGAGCAGTTCGGCGTCCGCCTTCCTGTCCTCGACCTGCGAAAACATCGGGTCGGCCTCGCGAATTTCCTCGGCATAGTGGAGGGTTTCCATCAGCATGCCATCACCGCAAGGGCGCACGGCGACAAGGTATTCCCTGCCCCGCATGGTCAACTGGCCAAGGCCCGCCATGCGCGTTTCCTGCAAGGCATCGCGGATCACGCGATAGGCATCCTCGGCCAGTTCGTCGGCGGGAACCATGTAGTACGGCTTGTCGAAATAGATCGGCGGGATCTCGCAGGCCTCGACAAACTGAACCAGCTCAAGCGTCTTTTTTGTCTCCAGCCGGATCTCGCTGACATCCTCGGGATCGATCAGCAGATACTTGCCCTTGCTGTATTCGTAGCCCTTGACGATGTCCTCGCTCTTCACCGGGCCGACGCCGGAGACAACCTTCTGGTACTGGACGGGCTTGCCGCTCGGTTCATGGATCTGGCGGAAGCTGATGCGCGCGCCGGTCTTCCTGGCCGAATACAGTTCGACAGGGATCGAAACCAAGGACAGCCTCAACTGCCCTTTCCATACCGGTCGTGCTGCCATCGGATAACACCTCCCTTGCTGCGGCCAGCGCGTCCGGGGCGCTTTGCCTTGCGGTCTCAACGCCGGCGCGCCAGCGCTGTTCCCACGCCACGCGCCAGCGCTGTTCCCATTCCTGCCCTCCACGCAGCCGGAAGGCACAGGGACAGACCATGAAACAAATCGGGCGCCGGCGTGTTGGATGGCATGTGACCAACCCAGGAGAAGCGACATGAAAGAAGTCCTGATTGCCGCCCTTGCCATGCTTGCCCTTGCCGGCTGCTCCGCCACTGAACGGGGTGCCACGGTCGGCGGTGCATCCGGTGCGGCCATCGGCGCCGCCGTGAACGACGACGCGGTCGAGGGCGCCGTTGTCGGCGGCGTGGTCGGCGCGGCTGCCGGCGCGCTGATCGGACGCGCCAGCGAGCCGGGCATGTGCATTTACGAGGACCGCTACGGCCGCCGTTACCGGGCGGAATGCTGATACACTGAAACGACAATCCGGGCCGGCAAACGCGCCGGCCCGGCATCAACCTGCCGCGCCCGGCGGCCGGCCTGACGACATGAGCGATTCCCAGCCTCTTGTGACCATCATCGACGAGACCTGCGCGGCGGCGACCGGCGAATCAACGACCGTGGCCGAGGCGCTGGACGGGCTCGGCCACATGTCGCATGCGGCCCTTGTTCTGCTTCCGGCGCTGGTCGTGGTGACACCGCTCAGCGGCATCCCCGGGCTTTCCAGCCTGCTGGGAATCACCATCGGCCTCGTTTCCCTGCAGATGATCGCGGGGCGCCGGCGGCTCTGGCTGCCGAAATGGATCCTCAGGCAGGAAGTGGGAAGCCGCAAGCTCGTGAGGACGTTGCGATCGCTGAGAAAGCCGGCAGGTTTCGCGGACCGGCTGACGCGCGAGCGGCTGTCCTGGCTTGTGCGCCCGCCGGCGCGCCTGCTGCTTCAGGTGCTGTGCATGATCTGCGGCTTCGCCATGCCCTTCCTGGAGGTGATTCCCTTTTCCTCCTCGATACTGGGCGGTGCCATTGCCGCATTTGCAACGGCCATCCTGGCTCGCGACGGATTGCTCGCGGCAATCGGCCTGGTGCTGGCCGGGGCGACGGTGACGGTGGCGATCGCGGCGCTCCACTGATCGCGGAACATCACGGCACCCGAACAGGTTCGCCGGTTTCCAGCAGGAAAACCATGGAGACAACGATGAGCCAGTCCAGACGGAACCGGAGAAGCTATCGCGGCGAGGATACGCGCCAGGGCCATATCGTCCTGCGATCGGCGAAGCGGAAAATTGTCTTCATTGCCGGCCTGTCCGGCATCGTCCTGCTGGCGCTGCTGCTGGCGCTGTGAGTTCCCTGCCGGCGTTTTGCCCGCCGGCCGGAACCAGCCATGCAGGCCGGACGTTTTCTCCCGAACACCAATGGAGGTTTTTCATGCGTACCCGCACATTCATGACCGGAATGCTCGCCCTGCCCGTCAATGCCGTCCTGTTCGGCAGTTTTGCAACGCTGGTGCTGTCGATCCCGGCGCTGCGTCCCTACATGGAGTATGTCCTGCCGGCCGTGGTGGCGGCGGCATTCGCGCTCACGGTGCCTGTGGCCTGGGTGCTGGCACCAAGGCTGCGGATTCGCAACAACTATTACCCGCACCTGTTCAGCAAGGACGATTCCCGCTGATGGGCGATGATCCGCGCCATGCCCGCACGGCGCCCGGCTGGCCGCCATGACCGCCATTGATACCGATGTGGCGGTTATCGGCGCGGGCACGGCCGGTATCGTGGCGGAACGCAAGGCCCGCAGCGCGGGCGCACGCACGGTTCTCATCGATCCCGCCTTTGCCGGAACGACCTGCGCCACGGTGGGCTGCATGCCTTCAAAACTGCTCATTGCCGCGGGCAAGGCCGCGCATGGAGCATTGAGGGCACCGCTGTTCGGCATTCAGACCGACGATATCGACATCGACACGGCAGACGTGATGCAACGTCTGCATGGCGAACGCCGGCGCTTCGTCGAGGGCGTCAAAGCGGGGTTCGACGCGTTGCCCGACGGAACGGCGCTGCGGGCGCGCGCCCGGTTTCAGGGGCCGACCGAGCTGCTGCTCGACGATGGAAGACGCGTGTCGGCCCGCGCGGTGGTGATTGCCACCGGCGCCTCGCCGCGCGTTCCCGGCCCGTTCGCCGCCCTGGGCGACCTGATCCTGACCAACGAGACGCTTTTCGACCTCGACCGCCTGCCAGCCTCGGTCGGGGTGATCGGGGCGGGGCCGTTGGGTATCGAGATCGCACAGGCGCTGCACCGTCTTGGTGTGCGCGTCGCCGTCCATGACAAGGGCGAACGGCTGGCACAGATCGAAGATGACGAAATCAATGCCGCCTTCCTCGTCGCCATGCGCCGCGAATTCGCGGTCCATACGGGCGTTGACATGAGAGCAGAGCGGGCCGGCGGTGGCGTGGCCGTCATCCGGGAAAATGGTGCCAGCGAGGTTTTCGATCGGCTTCTGGTGGCCGCCGGACGTTCACCCAATGTGCAGGATCTCGGCCTTGACGCGGCGGGCCTCGTGACCGGCGAAGACGGCCTGCCGCGCTTCGATCCGCAGACACTGCAATGCGGTGACACGCCGGTCTTCATTGCCGGCGATGCCAATGGCAGCAGGCCTGTCCTGCATGAAGCAGCGGCCGAAGGCGCGACGGCCGGCATGAATGCCGCGTCCTATCCGGTGGTCAAGCCGTCATCGCGGATGACACGGCTGAACATCGTCTTTACCGATCCCAACGTCGCCATGGTCGGCCACCAGCCGGGAGAACATGCAGGAAAGACAGTCTCGGGACGCGCCCGGTTCGACAACCAGGGCCGGGCGCGGCTGGAAGGGCGAACGGCGGGCCTGAGCAAGCTCCACGCGGATGCGGCGAGCGGCCGCCTTGTCGGGGCCACGCTGTTCGGGCCGGACATGGAGCATCTGGCCCATGCGCTGGCCTGGAGCATCCAGCAGGGCGTGACGGCGCAAGGCCTGCTGTCCATGCCCTTCTACCATCCGACAGTGGAGGAAGGGCTGAAAGACGCCTTGCGGCAAATCTGCGAAGCCGTGAGTGCGCCGAGGCCGCGCGAGCGCGACGACGGCTTCCTGCCCGGCGGGTGACCGGCACGAACCCGTCACCGGGCCACGATCAGATTTCCGCCTCGGGCCTCTCGCGTCCGTGAATCCATGAGGGAACAGGTTGGGCCGCCGATTTGCCCTCGTAAAGACCGTAGCGGCCGATGGCGTCGATATAGCCGATGGTTCGCCCACAATTCGAGCAGTCGAGCCGGCAATTGTCGCTGCCATCATCGAAGGTCAGCCGGTTCCTTGAACCGCAATGGTTGCAGAGCATGTCCAGGACCCTGATTTCGTCGAATGCCATCGTGGTTCTCTCTCCTCGGTATGTCATTGCAGGTAATGGCATGCGAAGGTGGCTGCAATGGGCCGGCCGCGATCACGTTTGGCGCGCCTGCTGACATATTTGTGCGGTCGGGCCTGGGCGCCGCGCCGGCAGCAGCAGCTTCCACGGGAACAATCGATCCCTTCGCCGGTTATCCGATCGTGATGATGCGCGGCGGAAGGGGATGAGCCAGCTTTTCGGACGACATTCCAACGAGATCGCACGTCTTGTCCTGTGGGGCGGCGTGACGCTCGTCCTTGCCGTCATTTTCGTGCTGGCGGCCTTGCCACGATCGTCCCTGGTGACGGGAATGGAGCGCGACATGACCCAGCCGGTGCCGTTCAGCCACAAGCATCATGCCGGGGCGCTCGGCATCGACTGCCGCTATTGCCATACCGGCGTCGAGACCTCCGCTTTCGCCGGACTGCCTCCGACGGAAACCTGCATGACATGCCATTCGCAACTGTGGACCAATGCCGACATGCTGGAGCCGGTGCGCAGCAGCCTGGCAAACGGAACGCCGATTTCCTGGAATCGCGTGCATGACCTGCCGGACTTCGTCTATTTCAACCATGCCATCCATGTGAACAAGGGCGTGGCCTGCACCACCTGTCATGGCCCCGTCGACACGATGGCGCTGACCTGGCAGGCCAGCCCGCTGACGATGAGCTGGTGCCTGGACTGCCATCGCAATCCGGAACCCAACCTGCGTCCACGGAAGGACGTGTTCGACACCGACTGGCAGCCGCCCGCCGACATCGCGCGGCTGCGCGCCCTTCTGATGATGGAGGAAGAGATCCACCCCGAAACCATGACCGATTGCTATGTCTGCCACCGATAACCCCTGGCGCGGTCTGGACGAGCTCGATGCCGGCAAGGAGGCAGGCGGCGCAGCCTCCGTTCGCGAGCCGGAATATGGCCCGCCCCGGATCGAGCGGCGCAGCCTGCTGAAGATGATGGCGGCGACCACCGCTGCCGCCGGTCTGGGCGCATGCAGCCCGCCGGATGCCATCGTGCCCTATGTCGAACAGCCGGAGACGCTGGTGCCGGGGATCCCGGTAACCTATGCAACGACGCTTGCCAGCGGCGGCTTCGGCATCGGCGCGCTGGTGGAAGCGCATGAGGGGCGTCCGGTCAAGGTGGAAGGCAATCCGGACCACCCGTCTTCGCTGGGCGCAACGGATGCGGTGATGCAGGCGGCGGTCTGGGAACTGTTCGACCCGGACCGGTCGCGCGCGCCGGTGAAGCGTGGCGAAATGGCCGCCTTCGGTGACTTTCTCGCCGATGCGGCGCGGCTGCGGGCGCAAATGGCCACCGACCGGGGCGCTTCGACGGCACTGCTGATCGAAGCCACGACATCGCCCACCGTGCTGCGCCAGCTCGCCGGTTTGCGGGAAACCTTCCCTGCCCTGCGCATCTTCATGCACGACCCGCTGGCCGCCCAGGGCGAAAGCCAGGCGATGCGTCATCTCTTCGGCCGCGATCTTGTGGCGCTGCCCCGGCTGGACCGCGCAAGCCGCATTCTCAACCTTGACAGCGATTTTCTTGGCGAAGGCGCCGGCCGCCTGGCGCATGCGCGCGCCTTCAGTGAAAACCGGCGCGTGCGCGAGGCCGGCGACGGCATGAACCGGCTCTACATGCTGGAAACGACGCCAACCATCACGGGTGCATGCGCGGATCACCGGCAGGCCATGCGCCCTTCGAACACGGATGCCGTTGCCGCCGCCATTGCTTCGGCCCTGGCGGGCGACACGTTTTCCGACGATCTTCCGGTCGATGCGGCCTTCATCCGTATCATGGTGGAAGACCTGCGCGCCGCCGGGCGCGAGGCGCTGGTGGTGGCCGGGGCACATCAGAGCGCGTTCGTGCATGCCGTGGCCATGGGCGCGAATGCGGCGCTCGGCAGCCTTGGCCACACGGTGGACCTGATCGAGCGGCCGGGCGCCTTTTCGACCGACGGCGATCTCGGCGACCTCTGCGACACCATTCGGAATGGCGGGATCCGCACCGTTTTCGCATTTGCGCATGATCCGGTTGCCACAGCGCCCGGCGATACCGACGCGGCAGGCGCGTTTGCCAGCCTCGACACGCTCATCCACTGGGGCCTTTGTGGCAACAATACCGCCGTGCTGGCCGATTGGCACATTCCCGCCGCGCATGATCTGGAAAGCTGGGGCGACCTGCGCGGTCATGACGGCACCGCATCGCTCCAGCAACCGCTGATCCGCCCGCTTTTCGGCGGAAGGACGCTGCCGGAGATGCTGGCCACGCTTGCGCCGGAACCGGGCGGCGATTCGCGTGCCCTTGTGCGCGCGACGTGGGAGAACCTCGACGACGCGGTCTGGAAACAGGCGTTGAAGCGGGGCACCATTTCCGGCAGCGCCGCCGCACCGCTTCCCGTGAGAGGGAGGGGCCGCGATCCCTCCACCTTGCGGCAGGAGCGGCCGGCCTCCGGGCTGGACATCCGTTTCGTTGCCCATCCCTTCCTGCGCGACGGGCGCCATGCCAATTGCGCCATGCTGCAGGAACTGCCGCATCCGGTCACCAAGACCGTCTGGGGCAACGGGGTCTTTCTGGCACCGGCAACGGCGCGGTCGCTCGGCATTGCCGACGGGCAGGCAATCACGGTCTCGCATGGCGACAGGCGGCTGGCAGCGCCCGCACTCATCGTTCCGGGCCAGCCCGAGGACACGCTGACACTGACACTGGGCCAGATTCGCAGTGCCGACCAGACGGTCACCCGCGACGCGCTCGGCCATGATGCCTATCCGCTTCGCCAGGCCGGAACGCCATGGCTGGCCACCGGCGCCGCCATCGAGCCAAGCGATGGTGAAATGGATCTCGTGACCACGCAGCATCACCAGCGCATGGAAGGACGCGACATCCTGCGGACCGCGACGCTGGAGGATGTCCGCGACGGCCGCTTGCCGGAGCCGGAGCCCGAGCCGGAATCACTCTATCCCGAGTGGGACTACGAGCAGGAAGCGTGGGGCATGTCGATCGACCTGACCGCCTGCACCGGCTGCATGGCCTGCGTGAGCGCCTGCCAGGCGGAGAACAACATTCCCGCCGTCGGGCCGGAGGAATGCGCCATCGGCCACGAAATGCACTGGCTGCGCATCGACCGTTACCATACCGGGCCGCCCGAAGCGCCCGAGACCCATTTCCAGCCAGTGCCCTGCATGCATTGCGAGAAGGCGCCGTGCGAGGTGGTCTGCCCTGTCAATGCAACCGTGCATACCCATGACGGCCTGAACGCACAGGTCTACAACCGCTGCATCGGCACCCGGTACTGTTCGCAGAACTGCCCCTACAAGGTGCGCCGCTTCAACTTCCTCGGCTACCAGACGTTCGGCGACGAGGCCGACACAAGACAGGCGGGGCGAAACCCGGATGTCACCGTGCGTTCGCGCGGCGTGATGGAGAAATGCACCTATTGCGTCCAGCGCATCAGCCGGGCGCGGATCGACGCGCAGATCGACAACCGGCCGATCGCGGACGGTGAGGTGGTCACAGCCTGCCAGCAGGCCTGCCCGGCGCAGGCCATCACCTTCGGCAATCTCAATGACCCGGATGCGCAGGTCGTCGCGGACAAGGCCGCGCCGCATGACTACGCGCTGCTTGCCCATCTCGGCACACGCCCGCGCACAACCTATCTTGCCGAGATCAAGAACCCGCATCCCGACCTTGCGAAGCGGCAGGGCAAGGACATGGCCGATGGCTGAGGCGGCGGACAGGCAGGAGCGGTTTCCGGTTCTGCGCGGGCTTCATGACCGCGAGGAAATCAGCAGGCGGATCAGTTCGGTCGTTCTGGCGGGCAGGCTGCCGCGCCATTTCTGGCTGGCCTTCCTTGCCGCTTTCCTGCTCGTGCTCGTCTTGCTGCATGCCATCGTCTACCTCATCGCGACAGGTGTCGGCGCCTATGGCATCAACATTCCGGTCGCCTGGGGGACGATGATCTCCAATTTCGTCTGGTGGGTCGGCATCGGCCATGCCGGCACACTGATCTCGGCGGTACTCCTGCTGCTGCGCCAGCCCTGGCGGGCCTCGATCAACCGTTTTGCCGAGGCGATGACGCTGTTCGCAGTGGCCATGGCCGGGCTGTTTCCCATCCTCCATCTCGGGCGGCCGTGGTTTTTCTACTGGCTGTTGCCCATGCCCAATACCCACATGCACTGGCCGCAATGGCGCAGCCCGCTGGTCTGGGATTTCGCGGCCATCGCGACCTATGCGACGGTCTCGCTGCTGTTCTGGTACATGGGACTGCTGCCGGATCTCGCCATCCTTCGCGACCGGGCGAAAAGCCGCGCGGCACGCTATTTCTACGGCATCCTGGCGCTCGGCTGGCGCGGGTCCGCCTTTCACTGGGCGCGCTTCAACGCAAGCTATTTCCTGCTGGCCGCGCTGGCCACGCCGCTGGTCGTTTCCGTGCATTCGATCGTTTCCATCGACTTCACCTTCGCGATCGCGCCGGGCTATCACTCGACGATCTTCCCGCCCTATTTCGTGGCCGGCGCGCTCTATTCGGGCTTCGCCATGGTCATCACCATCGCCGTGCCGCTGCGCCACCTGTTCGACGTGAAGGATCTGATCACGCTGCGTCACATGAACAGTGCGGCGCGCATCATGATGGCGGCCGGTTTCGTGGTGGCCTATGGCTATCTCTCGGAAGCCTTCTTCGCCTGGTATTCCGGCGAGGCCTATGAGCGTACCATGATGTGGGAGCGCGCCTTCGGCCCCTATGGCTGGCTGTTCTGGATCATGCTGACCTGCAATGCGGGCGTGCTGCCGGTTCTCTGGTTCCGACGGGTCCGGCTGAACATGAAGGCGTTGTTCGCCATTTCGCTCATCGTCAATGTCGGCATGTGGCTGGAGCGCTACGTCATCGTGGTGACGGGACCGAGCCGCGGCTTCCTGCCCGCGGCATGGAACGAACGCTGGCTGACCTGGCTCGATTTCGCCATCCTGTTCGGATCCATCGGAACGTTTTTCGCGCTGGTCTTCCTGTTCGTGCGCATCCTGCCTGCCATCACGATCTTCGAGGTGGAGGAACTGGCGCATGACCGGAAGGAGGCCGCGCCATGACCTGCTTCGGGATCATTGCCTCCTTTTCCGGACCCGATCCGCTGGTCGAGGCGGTGCGCCGCCTGCGCCAGGCCGGTTACCGGCGCATGGATGCCTTCTCGCCCTTCCCCGTCGAAGGGCTTGCCGAGGCGCTGGGCATGGCGCCCACGCGGCTGCCCTATATCGTTCTCGCCGGAGCCTTGCTGGGCGCGGGCGCAACCTACGGCCTCATCCTCTATTCCGTTCTCGCCGACTACCCGATCAATGCCGGCGGGCGCGGCCTGCATTCGTGGCCGGCCTTCATCGTGCTGGCCTTCGAAGGCGGCATCCTGGGCGCGGCCCTGGCGGCCTTTTTGGGCATGCTGGCAGCAAACGGCCTGCCGCAATACTATCATCCTGCCTTCAATTCGACGCTGCTCTCGGCAGAAGCAGGGGGCAATTTCTGCATCCTGATCGAGGCCGGGGATCCGGCATTCGACCGCGAGAAGACCACCAGCCTGTTGCGCCGGATGGGTGCGCGGGAAGTGGCGGAGGTGGACCCGTGAAGGCGCCGCTTCCGCCCCTCCTCCTGTGCGCGCTTCTCGTCTCGGGCTGCGAGCAGGACATGGCCGAGGCACCGCGCCACGACCCGCTGGAGGCAAGCGACCTGTTTGCCGACGGCGCCTCTGCACGGACGCCCGTCGCGGGAACGGTTGCGCGCGATGCCGACCTTTCCCCGGTCCCGGACGCCATGCCGCAAGCCATCACACCGGAACTGCTGCGCCGGGGGCAGGAGCGCTTCGACGTATTCTGCTCGCCCTGCCATGGACGTACGGGCGAAGGCGACGGGATGATCGTCCAGCGCGGCTTTCCGAAACCGCCCAGCTATCACCGGGAAGCGCTGCGGCAGGCACCGGACCGGCATTTCTACGACGTCATCACCGACGGCTATGGCGTGATGTATTCCTATGCCTCACGCGTGCCGGCACGCGACCGCTGGGCGATCGTCGCCTATATCCGCGCCCTGCAATTTGCCCATCATGCGCCGGTGTACAGCCTGCCAGAACGGCTGCGCCATCAGCTTGGCCCGGCGGGAGACTCGTCATGAGCCGTGCGCGCCTCCTCTCCCCGGCGGCAATTGCCGCTGTTTCTTGCGGCGCGGCCGTTGCCGTGCTGGCACTCGCCCTCCCCGCCTTCGGACCCCAGGGGCTGGCAGCGGGCTGGTTCACGGCGTCGGCCTTCGTTCTCGGCCTCGCGCTCGGCGCCATGACATTGCTCTTCATCCACATCCTGACCGGCGGCGCCTGGGGCCGGGCGCTCTCACCTGCACTGCGTGCCCTGAGCGCCACGGTGCCACTGGCGCTGCTGCTTTTCGTGCCGCTGGCGGCAGGTGCCGAGGCCCTGTTCCCGTGGGCCGCGGCCGACAAGAGCGCAATGCCGGAAGCGGTGCGTCACAAGCTCGCCTATCTGAACCTGCCCTTCTTCATGCTGCGCTTCACCCTTTGTGCCCTGCTCTGGCTGGTGCTGTGCCATCTCGCGCTGGCATGGACCGCGCCCGGTGAAGCGCGACAGCGGCATCGGCACAAGGGCGGCAGTGCCGCCGCCCTGATCGCCCATGCGGTGGCGATGCTGTTTTTCACCACCGACTGGATGATGTCGCTGGAACCCGGCTTCCTGTCCACGATCCATCCGATGCTGGTCATGGCATCGCAGGCGGCATCGGCCTGTGCAGTGGCGGTGATGGTGGCGGCCTTGCGCCAGAACGTGACGCGGGAACCGGGCGGCGAAAGCCATTCCACGATGGCGCGCGACCTTGCCAACATCCTGTTCGGCTTCATGCTGATCTGGGCCTATATGGCCTATATGCAATGGCTCGTCATCTGGGCCGGCGACCTGCCGCACGAGGCGCGCTGGTATCTGCGCCGCGTCGAGGGCGGATGGCGCTATCTGCTGTGGCTGATGATCGGGATCGGCTTTGCCGTGCCTTTCGCCGGCTTCCTTTCGGCCCGCGTGAAAGGGTCGCGGCGCGGCATCACCGCGCTGGCGGCCTGCGTGCTTGCCGGACAGGCACTGGCAACATGGTGGCGCTTGCGGCCGGCATTGCCGTTGGGCCCGTCCGACGTCCATCTCGCCGATATCGCCGGCATTCTGGCCGCGGGCGGTCTCTGGGCGGGGCTGTTCACGGCCCTCCTGTTCCGATCCGCACGCCTTTCGCCTTGCCGACCGGAGGTGCGCCATGGCTGACAACGCGCGACCCCATGAAACCCGCGACGTTCGCGCAAGGCCCCTGCTTGCGTTCGCCGCCGGCCTCGTCGTCTTCCTCCTCGTGGCGCTTGTCCTGCTGCGCGTCATCTTCGGCGCGGAACCGCCATGGCAGCCGGAAGGCCGCGCAGCGCGGGGCAATGCCGCAACGCCTGCCCTGCAACATGATCCGGCCGGCGATCAAGCCGCTTTCGCCGCGCGCCAGCGGCAGGCGCTTGAACGGCTTGAGTGGGTGGACCGCAAAGCGGGCATTGCCCGCATTCCGGTGGAAGAGGCGATGAGGATCGTGGCAGAACGCGGCCTGCCGCGCCCTGGCACGCGGAACCGGGCCGGAGACGACTGCGCATTGCTGGCGGACGCCGTGCCACGGGCACCGCAGGCCGCAAAATGCCGGGAGGGCGCACCATGACCCGTGCCGCCCTCGCCCCGCTGCTGCTGCTGTTCATGCTTTCGCTCCCCGCGGGCGCGCAAGCCATTTCACGCCCCGGCTTCGATCCGTCCATCGGAAAGCGGCTGGATACCAGCCTTGTCTTCAGCGATGCGCAGGCGCGCCGCGCACCCCTTTCGCGATTCATGGGCGGCGGCCCTGCCTTCCTGATCTTCGGCTATGACCGGTGCCCCAACCTGTGCGGCGTGATGCAGCGCGGTGTCGCGGCGGACCTGACCCGATCCGGTCTCACCCCGGACACCTATCGCGTGCTTTTCGTGTCCATCGACCCTTCGGAAGACACTGCCGATGCGGTTTTCGCCAGGGATGCCATGGCCGGAGCGACGGATGCGGACGGTCTTGCGGCATGGCGCTTCCTGACCGGCGCGGCGGGGCCGGTGCTGGCGGCGCAGGCGGGAATGGATGTCACGGCACGGCCGCGCGCCGGCCAGTTCGTGCATCCGGTCGCTGTCGCCGCGCTGACGCCGGACGGGCGGATCGCACGGGCCCTGCCGGGTCTGAACGCGACGCCGCGCGACCTGCGGCTGGCCATGGCCGAGGCCTCGAAAGGCCGCCTCGGCAGCCTGGCGGACCAGGTCTTCCTGCTGTGTGCAGGCTTCGACGCGAGCAAGGGCCAGTACACGCCCGTGATATGGGCCGGCGTGCGTGCCGGAGCGCTGGGCATGCTGGCAGCCATGGCGCTGACGCTGGGCTTCCTGGTTTGGCGGAGGCGGCCATGACGTTTCGCTGGTTCCCCGAGCAGGCCTCCTCCATCGCCCCGTCAATCGACGTTCTGTTCTTCGCTCTCGTCGCCTTTTCGGGCGCGCTCGGCGTGTTCCTGTCGGCACTCGTGATCGGCTATGCCGTGCGCTACCGCGAAGGTTCGCCCGCCGACCGGTCCGGCCAGCGCAGGCGCAACATGGCCCTGGAAATCGGCTGGACCAGCGCCAGCGTGGTCATCGCCTTCATCATCTTCGCCTATGGCGCCCGCCTGTTCGTCGACCACCAGCGCCCGCCCGCAAACGCGCTGCGCATCTCCGCCATCGGCAAGCAGCGGATGTGGAAATTCCGCCATCCCGGCGGGCAGCGCGAGATCAACACGCTGCATGTGCCGCTGGGCCAGCCGGTGCAGGTGACGCTGGGCAGTCAGGACGTGATCCATTCCTTCTTCGTTCCGGCCTTCCGGGTCAAGCAGGACGCGGTGCCGGGCCGCTCCACGCGGGTCTGGTTCACGCCGACCAGGGAAGGCCGGTTTCGCCTGTTCTGCGCGGAATATTGCGGCACCCAGCATTCGGCCATGGGCGGGTGGATCGTGGTGATGAAGCCGGAGGACTTCACCGGCTGGCTGGCCCGGCAGGGGGAAAGCACCTCGCTGGCCGAACAGGGCGCGGCGCTGTTCCGCGCGCTGGGCTGTTCGGGCTGCCACGGCCCATCAGGCCAGGTTCGCGCGCCTTCGCTGGATGGCCTGTTCGGGCGCCCGGTTCCCCTGGAGAGCCGGCAGACCGTGATCGCGAACGAGGCCTATATCCGCGATTCCATCCTGATGCCGCAAAAGCAGATCGTGGCCGGCTATGCGCCGGTCATGCCCAGTTTCGACGGGCTGATCGAGGAAAGCGAATTGCAGATGCTGGTGGCATACATCCGGTCGATGGGAGGGAGCGGCGGCGATGGCGGTTGAGACAGCAGACCGGCCGCAAAGCTATTTCGCCACCGGCTGGGGCGCGCGCGCATGGCTTGCAACGACGGACCACAAGCGCGTGGCCTGGCTCTATTTCGCAGCCCTGACCTTCTTCTTCTTCATCGGCGGCGCAATGGCGGTGACGATGCGGCTGGAACTGGCCAGTCCGGCCGGCGATCTCGTCAGCGACGACATCTACAACCGCCTTTTCTCCATTCACGGCATCATCATGATCTGGTTCTTCCTGGTGCCGTCCATTCCGGCGACGCTGGGCAATTTCCTGCTGCCGCTGATGCTGGGCGCCCGCGACCTGGCCTTCCCGCGGCTCAACCTGGCGAGCTGGTACGTCTTCATGGCCGGCAGCCTGTTCGCGCTGTTCGCCGTGGTTGCCGGCGGGGTGGACACGGGGTGGACGTTCTACACGCCGCTGTCCAGCCTGACCAATTCCCATGTCAGCGCCGCCGCCTTCGGGGTGTTCATCGTCGGCTTTTCCTCGATCATGACCGGCATCAACTTCATCGTCACCATTCACAAGCTGCGCGCGCCGGGGCTGACATGGTTCCGCCTGCCGATCTTCGTCTGGACCATGTATGCAACGAGCCTTGTGATGGTGCTGGCAACGCCGGTTCTGGCCGCAACGCTGATCCTGATCGTGCTGGAGAGGGTGATCGGCATCGGCGTGTTCGATCCGCAGCTCGGCGGCGACCCGCTGCTGTTCCAGCATCTCTTCTGGTTCTATTCCCACCCGGCCGTCTACATCATGATCCTGCCCGGCATGGGCGTGGTGTCGGAACTCATCCCCTGCTTCAGCCGCCGGCCGCTGTTCGGCTACAAGGCCGTGGCACTGTCGAGCATGGCAATTGCCGTCTTCGGCTTTCTGGTCTGGGGCCACCACATGTTCGTCAGCGGCCAATCGGCCTATGCCGGCATCGTCTTCTCCTTCCTGTCCTATTGCGTGGCCATTCCCTCGGCCATCAAGGTCTTCAACTGGAGCCTGACCCTGCGCAAGGGCCATGTGCGCTTTCCCGCGCCGATGCTCTACGCGCTCGGTTTCCTGGGGCTGTTCACCTTCGGCGGGCTGGCCGGCCTGTTCGTCGCCGCCATCGCGGTGGATGTTCACCTGCACGACACCTATTTCGTGGTCGCCCATTTCCACTACATCATGGTCGGCGGCATGGTCTCGGCCTTCATGGGCGGGCTGCATTTCTGGTGGCCGAAGATGACCGGCCGGATGTATCCGGAACTGTGGGGGCAGATCGCCGCCGCCATGACCTTCATCGGCTTCAACCTCACCTTCTTTCCGCAATACATTCTCGGCTATCTCGGCATGCCGAGGCGCTACCATGCCTATCCGCCGGAATTCGCCTTCTGGAACGTGCTGTCCTCGGCCGGTGCCGTCATCCTGGCCGCCGGCTACCTGCTGCCGCTCGGCTATCTCACATGGTCGCTGTTCCGCGGCGAGCGTGCCGGCGCCAATCCGTGGGCCGCCAGCGGCCTTGAATGGCAGACGCCCTCGCCGCCGCCGCCGCACAATTTCGAGGAAACGCCGGAGGCGACCGGGCCTGTCTACGACTATCCGCCGCCGGAGGGTGAGCGATGAACCCGTCCGTCTCCAGCGAAGCCTTCCGGTCAGCCGAACGCGAACGCCAGGCGGACGCCTTCGGCATGTGGATCTTCATCGCCTCGGAAGCCATGCTGTTCGGCGCGGTGCTGCTGGTCTATCTCGTCGCGCGGCTGGCGCACGGCGAGGCCTTTGCCGAGGCGGCCGGGCACCTCTCGCTGCCGCTCGGCACCGTCAACACGGCCGTCCTGATCGCCAGCAGCTTCTTCATGGCGCTGGCGCACATCTTCACCGCGGGACACAAGGGCCGGCCTGCCGCCTGGTCGCTGATCGTCACAGCCATTCTGGGCACTGCCTTCCTTGCCATCAAGGCAAGCGAATATGCGATGGAACATGCCGAGGGGCTGGCGCCGGTGTTTGGCGCGCCCTTCCGCTATCACGGGCCGGCGCCCGCGCAGGCCGAACTGTTCTTCAACCTCTACTTCGCCATGACCGGCCTGCATGCCCTGCACCTGCTGTCCGGCATCCTGGCCGTGCTTGTCATCCTCCTTCTGTGGCGATCCTCCGACAATGCCCGGCGCATGCGGCGGGTGCAGGCCATCGGCCTCTACTGGCACTTCATCGACATCGTCTGGGTGTTTCTTTTCCCCGTGCTCTACCTGATCGACCGATGAGCGAGATCGGCAAATCCGTTCTGGCCCTGCTCTGTCTGCTGGTCCTGCTGGCAGCAACGGTGATGCTTTCATTCATCGAGCTCGGTGCCTTCAACCCGGTGCTCAACCTGGCGATCGCGGCGGCCAAGGCGGTCATCATCGCCATGGTCTTCATGCATCTGGCCGGGCCGGGCCTGCTGCCGCGGCTCGCGGCCACGGCCGTGCTGCTCTGGCTCGGCATTCTCTACGGATTGACGCTGATCGGCTGAAACGCGGGAAAAGACACGAAAGCGGCTTGCGCCGGCGGCCGGAACCAAAGCACCATTGCAGCGGTTGGCATTGCGAGGGAAAAGAGGAGCAAGCATTGGACAGGCACGGGGCCCGCACCATCCGCGTCATGAGCTACAACGTGCATCGCTGCGTGGGCACCGACCGGGTTCTCTCCCCCGAACGCATCGCGCAGGTCATCGCCGCATGCAAGCCGGACATCGTATCGCTACAGGAACTGGATGTGCGCCGCGCCCGCACCGGCGGTGTCGACCAGGCCTCCGAAATCGCACACATGCTGGGCATGCAGATGCATTTCCACCCGGCCTACCAGGTGCAGGACGAGCATTTCGGCGATGCCATCTTCACGGCCCTGCCAAACACGCTGGTCAAGCGCGGCGGCCTGCCCGCCCCGATCCGGCGGCGCGAACTGGAGCGGCGCGGCGCGTTGTGGGTGGAGGTCGAGACGGCACCGGCGAGCCTGCAGGTGGTCAATACCCATCTGGGCCTCCTGGCAATCGAACGCTCGATCCAGGTGGACGCCCTGCTGGGCCCGGAATGGCTCGGCGATCCGCAATGCCACAAGCCGGTGCTGCTGATGGGCGACTTCAACGCCGTGCCGCGCTCGCGCGCCTACCGGCGGCTGGTTCGTCACCTGAAGGACGCCAATGCCGGGCGCAACCATGCCGCCACCTTTCCCAGCCGGTTTCCGTTCCTGCGCCTCGACCACATCTTCATGAGCGGAAACATCACCGTTCATTCCATCGCGCCCGTGCGCAATGCGGCCACCGCGATCGCCTCCGACCACCTGCCGCTGGTCGCCGACATCGAGATCCATCCCGGCACGGACCGGCGCAACGCCATCGGCTGAGGGCGGACGGCCGGCCTTCGGGGCCGCGCAAGGAAACCTTTTCGGCGGTTCCGGAGTTTGGCTAGCGCAACCTCTTCGTGAACAGGAACAACCGGAACGGATGCCTATGAAGAATGCCGGGGAGCCTTCCGGGCCCATAGCCCGCGAAGGCAGGAACTGCCAGATCATCCGGGAAAGCGATCGCTCGGCCTTTCTCATCGACGCGAAAGCCTATTTCGAGGCGCTTGCGCGTGTGTTGCCGCACGCCCGCCAGCGTATCGTGATCATTGGCTGGGATCTCGATCCCAAGATCGCGCTGACGCCGGAAGAGGCGGATCCGCCTGTGCTGGGACCGTTCCTGCGCGATCTCGTGGAGCGCAACGATACGCTGGAGCTGAAAATCCTCGTCTGGGCGCTCGGCCCGGTCTATGCTCGCAAAACGCTCGATCTTTTCCGCGAACACACCTGGGCGGATCATCCGCGCATCGCTCTGGCCTTCGACCGGCGCCATTCGCTGCGCGCCTCGCAGCACCAGAAGATCGTCTGCGTGGACGGGACGCTGGCCTTTGTCGGCGGCATGGATCTCACCTCGGAGCGCTGGGACGACCGGCTTCACCGCGCCGAATGGGATCTGCGGCGCTCGCCATCCGGCTCCACTTACGGCCCGGTTCACGACGCACAGGCCCTCATATCCGGCGCGGCGGCGCAAGGCATATGCGACGTTGCCGCCGATCGCTGGAGGCGCGCCACCGGCGAAGCGCTGCCCCCGGTGCGTGGCGCGCAGGCGGGATGGCCGGATTTCATCGCACCTGCGCTTGAAGACTGCCCCGTCGCCGTTGCAAGGACGGTTCCGCCCGGCTTCGGCCGGCGCCGGCGCCACGAGACCGCGAAGCTCACCGACGACGCCATCCTCGCGGCGCGGTCCTCGCTCTATATCGAGACGCAGTATCTTGCTTCCTTCCGGGTGGCCGGCCGCCTGGAGGCATCGCTGCGCCGAGACAAGGGGCCGGAAATCCTGATCGTCGTGACACGCAGCTCACGCGGCATGCTGGAACGCATCGTGATGGAGTACAACCGCAAGCGGCTCATGCGGCGCCTGCGCCGGGCCGACATCCACGGCCGGTTGCGCGTCATGTGCGCCAGCACGCAAGCGTCCGACGGCAGCCGCGACGAGGTGTTGATCCATTCAAAGATCATCATCGTGGACAGTAGCTTCGCGCGGATCGGATCCTCGAACCTCAACAACCGCTCCGAAGGGCTGGACACGGAATGCGACCTGGCGTTCGAGGCGGCACGGGCGGACCACCGCCCAGCCATTGAAAACCTGCGCAATGACCTGCTGGCGGAGCACCTCGACACGAGCATGGAGGCGGTGGCCCAGGTGATCGATGAAACCGGGTCGATGTTTGCCGCTGTCGACCGCTTCGCAGGCGGACGGCGCGACCTTCGCGATCTCGACCAGCCGTCGCTTGAGGGGAAGGTGACTCCGCTGCCGGGCACCGGCCTGTTCGATCCACGCGGCCCGGCCCGGCCCTGGCAGCGGTTGCGCTCGTGGTTGCGCCGCGCCGGCCGGGCGCTTGCGGGCAAGGCGGCGGATCCGTCTGCACGCTCATCGCCTGAACAGCGCCGTAAACCCGAGCGCGGCCAGGCCGAAGGGCAAGGGAATGAAGAAATACACGATGCGAAAGGCAATCACTGCCGCCAGTGACAGGACGCCCGGCAGCAGGAACAGCACGGATGCCTCCAGGACACCCAGACCGCCCGGAACATGGCTGACGAGCGCGGCCGCCTGCGACAGCGCATAGACGGCGAGCACTTCGAAATAGGGCGTGGCCTTCAACCCGTTGATGAGCTGATGCAGGCAGCCCGCGACGCAGGCGAAATTGGCGCTGCCGATCAGGATCTGCCAGAGCGCCAAGCGAGGCGCCGGCAGGGCGACATGCCATTTCCAAATCCGGAGAGACCGCCGGAACCGCATGGTGGCCAGCAGATAAAGCCAGGGCCAGACAAGGCAGAGGACCGCGATGGCGAGAATGGCGGCCCGGTTCGGCCCGATCAGGCTCTCCGCCTGCCGGGGATAGAGCAGAAGCCCCGCCCCGGCGATCACCGAGATGCCGATGGTAACGCCCACGCCGGAGAAGACGACCAGCCGCGCCACATCCGAGGCGCGCATGCCCCAGTGCGAATAGAAATAGTAGCGCAGGCCGCCACTGCTCAGCCCCGCGAAGCCGACATTGTGACCGATCGACAGGCTGGAGAAGGAACCGAGAAGCGCACGGGGCCAGGAGAGCGGGCGACCGACATAGCGGGCGCCGAAATAGTCAAAGCCGGACAGGCACAGATAGGAGGCGGCAGCAAAGCCGCCGGCCGCGGCAAGATTGACCGCCGGCATGCGGGCAAGCGCATCGAGAACCGTCTCAAGGCCATGGCGGCGGATGGTCCGCACGATGAAATAGACCGCCAGGGCGGCCGCCGCGCCGACAAGGCCATTGAGAAGCAACCGCCGCCACGACATGCGCCTACTCCGCGCCGAGGGGGCCGGACCGCTGACGGCCGGCATGGACGGGCCTGCGGTCGTTCAATCCAACGCTCATGCGTCCACCGACTGCATCAGGTCGTCGACATCGCGTTTGCTGGAAAGGAACAGTGCGATCGGCTGCAAGGCGGGAATGCGGGCGAAGACGATCATGACAACCAGGGTCATCGGCACTGCGACCAGCATACCGGCAATGCCCCAGATCCAGCTCCAGACCATGAGCGCGACGAGGATCACAAGGGGCGAGAGCGCCAGTTCGCGGCCCTGCAGCTTGGGGTCGGCATAATTGCCCATCACCTGTTCGATCAGCAGCAAGCCAAGCCCGTAAAGGATGGCGGAGAACGATTCCAGTTGCAGGAAGGCAAAGGCTGCCGGCAGCACCCCGGCCACCAGCGACCCCACATTGGGAACATAGCTGAGCAGGAAGGCCAACAGACCCCAGACGAAAACGAAATCCAGGTTCCAGGCCCAGCTCCACAAGGCATAAAGCACACCTGTCGCCAGCCCCATGAAGGTGCGAACCGCGAAATACCAGCGGATGCGGGTGGCGATGGCGAGAAGCGCTGCGCGATAGGCCTGCCCGTCGCGTTTGCCCGTCAGCGACTGCATCTTGCCGGCCCAGGACGGGGCCTCGATGAGCATGAGCAGCACGAGGAAGAAGATCAGCGAAAGAATGCCGGCGAGATTCGAGGTGGAACGGACAATGCCGGTAGCAATGCCCATCATGCGCTCGAACAGGCGGGCCGTCTCCATGCCACCGGCCTCATCGGCGATATCGGGAATGCCCGCCCAGGCGGTGCCCTGCCGCAGCGTGCTGGCGATGGTGTCCTCATAGGCCGGCAACCCGGCAACGATCTGGCGCGCGGCGAGGAAAACGCCGCCCAGAAAGAGCGAGAACAGCAGGATGACGAGGGCGAGCGCGGCAACATGGCCTGCCCAGCGCAGGCGTTCCGGCAGGCGGTTGCGCAAAAAGGCATCGACCGGCCAGACCGCGACCGTGACGAAAAAGGCAAGGGCCAGCGTGGAGGTCACCCAGCTCGTCACATGCAGTGCGGCAAAGACCAGAATCGTGGCGATGACGGCCACGAGGCGCACCAGCAGATGCCGGCTTTCCGGCGTTTCAGACATCAGGCGTGGACGCGGCATGCCCGGCCCCGGACCGGATCAGTTCGGCCACATCACGGGCCAGCATGACGAGTTCCTTGCGCCGGGCCTCCTGCGCGGCGAAACCATCCACCGCGACGGCGCCGGGATCCTCCTGGTGATCGGCCAGGCCGGCGCGCCCCTGAATCAGGGCGGGCAGATCCGCACCCGGCCATTGCCGCGCCACCACAGCAAAAAGCAGCGCTATCGCCTCGCGCTGGGCGTTCAGCCTACCGTCCATCTCCTCGTCGGGCAGCCGTGCCATCGTCATATCCCGGTCATTGCGTGTCGGGGACGCGGCGCGGGCTGTCATCCGGCGTGACATCAACAGTGACCTTGCCGGCATCGAAAGCGCCGTGGCCGGCAATGGGCGCGGCGGCGCCCGGCGGCGCATCGTACGCCCACATGACATCGGCGGCTGCCTCTCCCACGGCGCCCGTGCTCCAGTAGCGCGCCTCGCCCTTCCACGGACAATGGGTGCGCGTTTCGGATTCGTGCATCATCGCGAAGTAGATATCGTCGAAAGGGATATAGAAGACGGGTTCGTGACCCGTTTCCCTGAGCACCAGCGCGGAATCGGTCGAGGCCAGCATGGCGTCGATGAACCGCACGTTCACGACCCCATGAAACGGCTCGACGGTAATTCGCTCATTCGTTCCTGTCGCCATTTGCAAACTCCGTGACTTGCTGTCGAATTGCGCGGGGAGCCGGATCCGGCTTCCGGTTCAAGCCTTGTCACCGTCCTTGCGCGCACCCTTGTTCAGGTCGGTGCGGGCGCGCGTTTCCTTGTCCATTTTCTCGAAACTTTCCATCACGTCATCCGGTTCCTGCTTCACGTCCGGAACCGCATGACGCTGGTTGCGCACCTTTTCCTGATCTTCACCCTGCAGCCGGTTGTTGCCCATGCGCTCCCCGGCGAAGTCGCTTTCCTGCAGATCCTCCGGGCGCTTGCGATCTCTGTTCTCGTTCATCATGGCCTCCTTTGCACACCGAACGGCGCAGGATGCCAAAGCGTTCCATGCCAGGCCGGGATTTGCCGGCAGTCACCCGCCATTCATGTCGCTGCGCATGCCGCCGTGGGCGAAGGGGCGGCAATTGCCGCAGCCATTTCGGGAACCGCATGGCTGCCCCTGCATTAGGCAACAGGGGGTGCAAGCATTTATTGACATTCATGTCATTGGGAGGTCCTGCATGCCACCTTTGCCCGGTTCCGCCATCGCCGAAACCGAGAAGAGACGATCCGTGCTCATGGCGCGCGAGGAAGCGGAGGTCATAAGGCTCATCCCTGCCCTGCGCGCATTTGCCAGATCCTTCTATTACGACACGAATGACGCCGACGATCTGGTGCAGGAGACACTGACCAAGGCGATATCGAAGATTCACCAGTTCACGCCAGGCACCAGCATGAAGTCCTGGCTTTTCACCATCATGCGCAACACGTTCTATACCCGCATCCGCGTCCAGAAACGCGAAGCGCCCGGCGCGGCCGATTGCGCCTCGCTGCGCGTCGCTGTCGATGCCACCCAGGAATGGACGGTCAAGGGCCAGGAATTGTCCGCGGCCTTGCACCGGCTGCCCGCCCCGCAGCGGGAAATCCTTGTGCTGATCGGTGTCATGGGCGTCAGCTACGAGGAAGCGGCGGAAACGCTGGGCTGCGCCATGGGGACCGTCAAGAGCCGGCTCAACCGGGCGCGTCTCCGATTGCTCAAGGAACTGGGTGAAGACACGCCGGCAACCAGCGTCGAGTGTGACGACGATTTCACCGTCCGCTCCATCCAGGATCACTGAACGGCTGCCATCAAGACTGGCGCCAAGCCATTGCCCGGCCGCCCACAGGCGCAGGTTGTTCCCCAAAATCATTGAACTCATTGAACAAGTCCGCAGTGCCTGTATCCGGTTTTCTGATCCAGCGAGTGGAACAAAAGGAATACCCCGCGGTTTTCCGATTGCCGCCATACAGCCGGGAGCCAGCCGCGCGATGAACAGACTCGTCATAGTATCCAACCGCGTGGGCGACATTGACAAATCCACCCAGACCGGCGGCCTGGCCGTGGCCATTGCCGACACCCTGCGCAAACGCGGCGGCATCTGGTTCGGCACAGGCGAACCGGGCAGCACGCCACGCAATGCTGCGGCAGGCGGCGGCAATGTCCGCCAGATCACCGTTCCGCTGACGCAAGACGAATACCAGGCACACTATGCCGGATTTTCAAACAGCGTCCTGTGGCCGCTATTCCACTACCGCACCGACCTTCTCGACTATCACGCGGAAGAGCATGCCGGTTATCTCGATGTGAACCGGCGGCTTGCGGAGGAACTGGCGCCTCTCCTGCAGGACGACGATCTCGTCTGGGTTCACGACTACCATCTCCTGCCCTTTGCCGGGTTCCTGCGCCGGACAAGCAGCCGGCGCATGAGGATCGGCTTCTTCCTGCATATTCCCTTCCCGCCGCCCGAAGTGCTGGCTGCACTGCCCGGCCACCGCGCGCTGCTCCGCTCGCTGCTCGATCACGATGTCGTCGGGTTCCAGACCGCGCGTGACGTGGCGAATTTCTTCGGCACTATCGAAGCGCTGGGGCTTGGCGAACGCATCTCGCAATCCGTCATCCGCTCGGACGGGCGCAGCATTCATTGCGGCCGGTTTCCCATTGCCATCGACAGCGGGCGCTTTCATGCCATGGGCCGCAGCACCCATGAGGACATCCGCATCGATGACATGCGGCGGCGGATGCTGAACAGGAAGCAGATCGTGGGCGTCGACCGCCTCGACTATTCCAAGGGCATCCCCGCGCGTTTCGAGGCGTTCGAGAAACTGCTCGAAACGCACCGGGAGCTGGAGGGGCGCATCTCGCTGCTCCAGATCGCGCCGCCGACCCGCGAGGGCATCCGCGCCTATGACACGATCCGGCGCGAGACCGAAGCGCTCGCCGGCGCCATCAACGGTCGTTTCGCCGACTTCAACTGGACACCGATCAAATATATCCACCGCGCCGTGGCGCGGGACCGGCTGGCGGCCATCTTCCGGGGCAGCGAAATCGGCCTGATCACACCCTTGCGCGACGGGATGAACCTGGTGGCGAAGGAATATGTGGCTGCGCAGGATCCCGGCGATCCCGGCGTGCTGGTGCTGTCGCGCTTTGCCGGAGCGGCCGAGGAAATGGAGGAGGCCCTTCTGGTCAATCCCCACGATACCGACGAAATGGCGCGGCGCCTGCATCAGGCCATCGCGATGCCGCGCGCGGAACGCTGCGCCCGGCACGAGGCCCTCATGGCCCGCATCAGCGCGCGCAGCGTGGACGACTGGGCAGCGGATTTCCTCGCCGTCCTGCAGAAAGGCGGTGACGCAAGCCAGGGCCGGCATCCAGGCGGCGGGCCGGCCGGAGAGCACGGCACCGGGGGCGGGCGCGGCAGCGGATACCGGCCCGGTGCAGGGACCGTGCCGCCGGAATCCTCAGCCGCCTGCCGGCCATGAGGAAAAGCGGGTAAGAACAAGAACGGATGGAGGCTGCCATGCCTGACCTGCCTGACAATCGCAACTTGCCCCGCCGGCCGGCGGCGCCCGCATTCAAGGCGAATGCCGGACCTGTTCTGGCGCAGCAGCAAAGCGCACAGGCCGCCATCGTGCGGGATGCGACGGCGCATCTTCTCCGGCTTGCCCGCGCGCAAAATCCGGCGCAACTGGAAGCCTTTTGCACGCGGCTGCATCGGCTGGCGGCGGATCTGGACCGCGTTCCGGGCGACAGGTCCGCGGCGACCTTCGCGCGGCTGGCCGGTCTGTGCGCCGATGTCATGGAAGGCAGCCTGCCCGGGCGCGCCGGTCCGGCCGGGAAGGATGCGTCGTCGAGTCCAGATGAAAGCGGAAGCGCCGGGCCCGGCGGGCTTGGCTACATGATGACGCTGTCGAGGGACGATGAAAAGGCGATCGCGCCAAGCTTTCGCGCGTGACGCTCAGCGCAGGCTTGCAAGGACCACGGCGAGGATCAGCAGGAAACCCGCGCCAACGATCACCCACATCATCATCGGCGCGGCCTTCCAGCCAAGGCTCTCGGGCCGGATCCTGCGCATGGCGGTGCCGTAGGTGATGCCGGCGGAACGTTCGCCGGCCGGTTCGGCATTGCCCTGGCGGGCCTGCGTCCTGCGGGCGGTCTCCACAGTTTGCCCATCCATGGGAATGCCGCCGGCTTCGGAGTCGGTCTCCAGGGGCGCGGTGGCCGGGTCGAAGCCGGGGCGTTTTCCCCCGGCGCGGCCTTTGGCGATATCGCCGCGCAATTCCGCCGGATTTGAGGTCTTCCTGCCTGTCTTCATCGGATCTCGAACCTGTCTCCTGTGACCCTTCAACCGGCAATGCGCCGCGTTGTTCCCTCGCGCCACGCGCGCTTCGGTCCAATCGCCCGGCGATGGAACATGGACCGGCGTCCAGGGGTTTTTCCCGCAATGAACGCACAGCAAACCTTTCGAAAGGACGAGACCATGTTGTCGCTGGCCAAACGCATTCCGAGAGCATTCCATCCGGGCCTGGGGCTTGCCCTCGCCATGCCGCTCCTGGTGCTTGGCGCCTGCTCGGACTCCGACAATGACGCCGTTGCCGAAAGGCCGCCAGAAAAGATCACCGAGGGCGTTCGCGACGAGGACCATACGGCCACGAAACGGACAGTCCATCCGCCTGCCGCCACCGGTGGACGGATACCTGGCGAGGAAGAGGATCCGCAGGCCGACTGATTGCCCGCGCATCCGCAGCCTTGCGACCATCCACGCGGATGATACGGAAGGGGACCGCCCTGACGAGCGGTCCCCTCTTGCCTGTTCAGGCGGCCTTTGCCTTCCTGTTTGCTTCCGATTCGGCGAGCTTGGTCAGCGAATCGTCCGTCCTGGATTCCTCCTTCAACGTCTCTTCGAGCAGTTTGGCGGCGTCGTTGAGACCCAGTTCACTGGCCCAGCGCTTCAACGTGCCATAGCGGGCGATCTCGTAGTGCTCGACAGCCTGGGCAGCGGAAATCAGTCCGGCATCCAGGGCCGGCGACTTGCCGAAGGCATCCATGATTTCCTCGCCTTCACCGATAATGCCCTCGATCGCCTCGCAGGTCTTGCCCTGCGCGCGCCTGTCCAGGATCTCGAAGACTTTCTGGAGGCGTTCGATCTGGCCTTCGGTTTCGTCGCGATGATGCTCGAAGGCCTTGCGCAAATCGTCGGATTCGGCCGCGCGGGCCATTTTCGGCAGCGCCTTCAGGATTTTCCGTTCGGCGTAGTAGACGTCCTTGAGGGTGTCGTAGAACAGATCCGACAAGGTTTTCTCTTTGGCCATCATGCAGCTCCCTGTGATTGAATGAATTGAGGCAGACATTGCCGCGCAGCCGCTTGAAGGGCTGGCGCAGGTCCGGTTGACCGATACGCCTCCCTCCCGCCATGGCGGCAATGCCCGGCTCAACCCGCAATTTTGATGAATGTTCCGCAGGCCGTTCCGACCACCGGCATGGAGCCAAGCGGGTGGCGCTGCTGCACCTTGCGCCCGTCCGACGGATCATGCCGCCATTGGCTTTTTTTTGGCGCGGCAGGCGAACAA
This sequence comes from Zhengella sp., assembly GCF_041397485.1. Taxonomy (NCBI): domain Bacteria; kingdom Pseudomonadati; phylum Pseudomonadota; class Alphaproteobacteria; order Hyphomicrobiales; family Notoacmeibacteraceae; genus Zhengella; species Zhengella sp. Next base: position 824,097 of record NZ_JAWKWO010000001.1, read on the forward strand.
ACAGCAGGGGTTTCCGTTTGGAGGCGAGAGGTTCTGAAACGCTGAGGAGCAAGCAATGGCCTATGATCGTCCGCGAGGACAGCGCCCCGGCTATGACCGCCCATGGGATGACGTGCCGGAGCGCGATTATCCCGATCCGCAGTTCTGGGAAAACCGCCGGCAGGGCGAACCGCGATCCACTGCATGGTGGGGCGAGCATTACGCCGACCGGCCCATGCCCGGCTATGGCATTCCCTTCATCGGCGGCTGGTACGGGCAGCCGCGCCATGGCGGCTATCCGCGCGGCCACTGGGACCGCCAGGCACCCCGGCATGGTGGCGAAGGACGCGACTTCTGGGACAGAGCGAGCGATGAAGTCAGTTCATGGTTCGGAGACGAAGACGCCGAACGGCGCCGGGAGCGCGACAAGCACCGGGGCAAGGGGCCGAAGGGCTATCGCCGCTCCGACGAACGGATCCTCGACGATGTCAGCGACCGGATGATGGATGATGGCGCACTGGATGCCAGCGATATCGACGTAACGGTCAGTGATGGCGAGGTGACATTGACCGGCTTTGTCACCGACCGCTTCGAAAAGCGGCGCGCGGAAGACTGCGCCGATTCCGTCAGCGGTGTCCGGCATACGCAGAACAACCTGCGCATCCGCGAAGCGGCGAGCGAACCGGGAAATCCTTGAAGACAAAGGAGGCAGCGATGCCCGCGAAATCGAAAGCCCAGCAGATGGCCGCCGGCGCCGCGCTCGCGGCCAAGCGCGGCGAGAAGGACAAAGGCGACCTGAAAGGTGCGTCGAAAGACATGGCGGACTCCATGAGCGAGAAGGAACTTGAGGACATGGCTTCCACCAAGCGCAAGGGAAAACCGGGCCACGACAGCGATTAAGCCCCCTTCCTTCAGGAATCGCAGCGGATTTTCCTGCCCCCAATCCTCCGCTTGTCCGCTGCGATCCGGCGGCGAAGGCCGCCTGGAACCGGCCCGCTCGCGCGGCCGGTTCCTTTTTCGCCCAGGCCGGCCGCATCCGGCGTACCCGACCCATCGGAACATCAGCATGTCTGCGGCGTTCGGTTCACGGCAACGACTTTCGGAAGAGAGCCATGTGGATCTGGCTGCAAGACAATCACGGGGCCGTCAGCGCCATCGCGAACATGGCGACACTGGTGGTCTGGACCCTCTATTTCCAGCTTCTGCTCGGCAATTACCGAGACCGCATCAGACCGAAGATCCTGATCAACCAGGGCGCCGGACACAGTCTCCGGTCTCATTGCCTGATCGCCAACATGAGCGCCGAACCCATCTATGTGGAAGCGGTGATCACCGATGCCGGATACCGCTCTGGCAGCGACAAGGCGTTCCGCCGGTCGCGCTGTTCGCTCAGCGACCTTGACCTGGAGGTCAGCGATCAGGGCGACCGCCGCCCGCAATGGCTCCAGGGGCCGCTCGACAGCAGCGAACTGATCGATATCGGCACTTACCAGCAATTGATCGACCGGACCATGACGCAGGGCGAGACGGCCGATACCATTGACGAACTGACCGTGACGATCGTTGCAACCTATACCGCGCGCGACAGACCCGTGGCGGCACGGCGCTCGTTCGATGTGCGGCGCAGCCGGCACGGCACGCGGCTTGAGCCGCGCACCTATACCGCCGAACAGATCCGCTCACGCGCGGCATTGCGGTCGATCCGCGCCTACATGCAGGAAACGCAATGATGTTTGAGCCGCTTGCAAGAGGGAACTTCCGGATGCGGATGACCGTTCATCCGGCGCAACCACGGCAAAGGCGAAGGCAAGCCAGCCATGGATAGCGAAAGCCTGCCGGCACCGCCGGACGATCTGGCGGCCCGGCAGGCCGCCTTCTTTCTCGATTTCGACGGCACGCTTGCCAGGATCGTGGAGAACCCGGCGGACGCGCGGATCGACGCCGGTGTGCTTGCCGACCTGCGCATTCTGCATGGCTGTGCAAACGGTGCGCTTGCCATCATCTCGGGACGGGAAATTCGCGACATAGACCGCCGGCTGGGATCGTTCCGGCCGCCCGTGGCCGGGGTCCACGGGCTGGAATGGCGGCTTGGCGACGGCGTGCTGCGCCGGGCCGAAACACAGGCCCTGGCGCTGGAGGCTGTTCGCGGCGCGGCCGATGCCTTGTCGGCACGCCATGACGGGCTGGTAATCGAAACCAAGCAGGGCTCGCTCTCGCTGCATTACCGCAAGCGGCCGGACCTTGCCGCCGCTTGTCTGGCACTGGCACGGGAGGTGCGCGCAACCTCTGCGGCCATTCACGTGATCGAAGGCAAGATGGTCGTGGAGTTCAAGGCGAGCGCCCGAACGAAAGGGGACGCGCTGGCCGATTTCATGGCAAAACCGCCTTTCGCCGGGCGCCTGCCCGTCTTCGCGGGCGACGATACCACCGACGAGGCCGCTTTCGAGCGGATTGAAGACTGGAATGGCATTGCCATCAAGGTCGGCGCCGGCGTGACGCGCGCACGCTATCGCCTGGCGGATCCCGACGCGCTTCACCGCTGGCTTGCCCGCATCGCCGCGCGCGCTTCGGACATGGCCAATCCCTCGTGACCATGCCCGCCTCAAGGCCTGGTCCGGTGACGGTTTCGGCTATCCGCGAACCACGAGTTCGTGAAAACTGTCGATCTGTCCCGGTTGGTCCTCAGCGACAACAAGGCCGAGATTCTGGCGATCGAATTCGTCGAACCATTCACTCCATTCCACGATCTCGACGTCACCGACAGCCTGTGGCCGGTCGTGCGCCTCGTCCACCTCGGTATAGGCCTGCTGGTCGAACATGATGCGCAGCACCGGGCTCATCTGCCCGGCCGATGGCACCGCCGGTACCATGGCCGGCATTCCGGCCCTGGCCGCAGCCCAGTCCCTGATCTCGCCGTGCCGGGTCAGCATTCGTGTCTCGGCCATGACCGGCCTCCTCTCCTTGTCATTCGACAGAGGCCAACCCGCGAGAACAACAATTGTTCACCTGGCGTCCGTTCATTGTGCGGGAGCGGCCGATCATGGAACATCGAGAGCGCCGGCCTGTTTTTCCTTGCAAGGAAGCGAGGCGCACAATGGTTCTTTCAAATTATCTCTGGTTCGTGGCCGTGGCGCTTGGTCCGGTCCTGCTGGGTGCGGTGTTCATCTTCGTGATGATGAAACGGCGCCGGCTTTCGCGCAACGAACGCGCGAAGCAGGAACGCAAGGTCCACGACCTTTACGACGGCCCATCCTGATAGGCCGCGAAACAGGGCCGGCCGGCCGCTACCGGCCTGTTATCAAGATCGGGGCAGGAATTGACGATGATCTTTTGCAGCCCTTTCCACCGGTTTTCCCTTGAATATAAGCGCAAGCTCTTGGAAGCTTGACGGCAGGGACATGCTGGATGGCAAGGGGTTTTCATGACGAGCAATGACAATGAAGGCCGCCTGACCAGCCTGCCCGGCGAATTGCGGCTCCTGCTGCGTGAAATCGAGAGCGAGAAGGTTCCGGAGCGGTTGCTCGAACTGGCGACCGAACTTCAGCGCGCGCTTGCGCGGCAACGCCGGAGCAACCCCGGCCCCGCCGACGACACGTCCAGCAACATGCCCCGGTAAGAAAGGCGGCGGACCGCTCCTCCGCCCTGCCCTGTCCATCATGGCGGTGTCCGTGGCCAGAACAAAACCCTGCCCGCGCCTGTTTTGCGGACATGAAAACCTTCATTTACAAACTCCGCCCGGCGGCAGCAGATTACGATCCCAACTGGGACCGGGCAACCAGCCATGGCGAAGTGATTGTCAGGGCCCTGTCGCCGGCCGACGCGCGCATCGTCGCCAGCGAGGCGGAAGACGATTTCCTGGAAAGCGATGCCAAGCCCGGAGACGGTGTCTCGACCCGGTTCGCCAGCGCGTTCCGGGACGAAAAGCTCTACGAGGTGCTGGAAATGAATGACGCTCCCTTCCCGCCGGAAGGGCCGCGCGAAGTCCTCCAGGGCAAAATCGGCAATCCGCTGAAGACGCAAACCGGCAGAACCGGCGAGGGAGAGACCCATGAGTGAGGCCATGACGACGACCGATCACGCCGAAATCAGGACATGGGCGGAGAAGCGGGATGGCCATCCGGCGATGGTGAAAACCGGGGAAACCGGCGGCATCCTGCGCATCGACTTCGGTGAGCCGGAACCGCGCCTGGTTCCGGTATCGTGGGAAGAGTTTTTCCGTGTGTTCGACGAGAGCGGCCTGGCGTTCCTTTACCAGGAGACAACCGAGGATGGCGCAACGAGCCGTTTCAACACGTTCGTCGAGCGGGATTCAAGCTGACACCAGAAACATGAGGTATTGCCATGGCCGGGAAACCGGACACGCCGCCTGAAGGCCAGGGGCCGCAAAAGGACCACGCCAGGGCGCAAGCGACATCCAGAACGCAAGGCGACAACCGGCGCAGCGCCGCCGATGCCATTACGGACAAGGGAGACGGACGCGGCACGTCGGCCTCGCCCTATGACAACGAGGTGCAGGCCGACGCCGTGGCCAAGCAGACCCGCCGCAAGGATGCACCCCACGGCATCGAAAAGCCGCGCAGACAATGACGGCAGGCCTGCCCGCAAGGGCATCGCGCAAGGCCGGTGCGGCCTACGGGCGTGAACGCGCTGCCCAAAGGGCGCCGCGGCGGATGATCTCGGTCACCTGCGGCACTTTCAGATCGTCGAGTTCGTGGCCGATGGAGCAGTAGAAGACCCGCCCCTTGTCCCAGCGGCGTTTCCAGACAACCGGGATCACCGTGCCCTCGATCCACCACAGGTGATCACCGGAAAACGTGGTCGTCGCCAAGACCTCGTTCGACGGATCGACGAGCATGTAATATTGCTCGGAGCGGATGCGGAAGCTGCGAATGCCCTGGACGACGGGATCGTCCGGTTTGCAGATGGTGACGTCGTAATCGATGTAATCCTCCGCCGGCTGGAGATTGTCCGGCCAGCCGGGCGGATGGGCGACGAATTGCCCGCCGATCAGGAAATGGTAGGTCGGGCGGTCGCGAAAGGCATCGCCCATGTGGCCATGCCAGCCGGCAATGCCGCATCCCTCGCCAATCAGCTTCAGCAGGCCGTCTTCCTGCGGCTTCGTCATGTTGCCGAATTCCTCGCGGTGGCCGGATCGCGCCGACGACCAGATCGGCGTGATGAGATCCACATCGGCCAGGCGTTCGGGATGTTCGAGCGGCTCCAGCGTGTCATGGATATCGACGGTGAAGCCGTTGGCCGTCAGCAGGGCGGCGTACCAGTCGGAAAACCGGGTCGGTGCATGACCTTCCCAGCCACCGACGAAAAGGGCTGCCTTCATTGGTTTTCCTCGCGCATGAATTGAAGGATGGAGGCCATGTCCCGGTGGGCGTATCCGCGCGCCTCGGCCTCGCGCAATCTGGCCAGCGTCACCGCGCCCTGCGGCATGGCCACGCCAAGGGTTGCGGCAAGCGCCGCCGCCACCGCCATGTCCTTGCGGGCCAGCGCGACGGTGAAGGTCACGGCATGCGCGTCCTCGTCGAGATAGAGTGGCCGTCGGTATTTCAGCATGGGCGCACAGGCCGCGCTTGCCTCGATGACGTCAAAGGCCGTCGCCGTTTCGATGCCGGCGGCCTCGGCCAGCGTCATGGCCTCGGCCAGGGTCTGGTTGATGCCGTGGATCAGGGAATTGACGGCCAGTTTCATCACGGCCCCTGCCCCGGCCCTGCCCAGGCAGATGGTCTGCCGGCCGACAGCGTCGAAGAGCGGCATGAACGGCGCGGCCTGCGCCTGCGAACATCCAGCCATGATCAGCAGGCTGGCTTCGCGTGCCGCCTGTGTGGCACCCGAGACCGGGGCATCGATGACGAGCGAACCCTTCGGCGCCGCCTTGCCGAGTGCCGCGACATGGTCCGGACTCATCGTGCCCATTTCGAGGAAGGTCTTCGCCCGCGTCCCGGCGAACAGTCCGTCGGTGCCTTCATGGACCGTCTGCGAGGCCGCGTCATCGGCAAGCATGGTGATGACGATGTCGCAGGTGTCGGCCAGCGCGCGCGGTGTGGCGGCCGTCCGGCAATCCAGTTCGCCTGCCAGGTCCACGGCCTTGGCCGCAGACCTGTTCCACAGGACGGGATCGTGGCCGGCGCGCGCCAGATTGCGTGCCATCTCCGTTCCCATCCGCCCGAGACCGGCAAAGCCGACAATCATGTCATGCGACCTCCCGGTCGCCGTTTCCGATGCCGGAAATCGCCTGGATGAGGTTGTCCTCGGTGACTTCGCCGGATGTGAAGGTGCGGATGATGCGGCCGCCATACATGGCGACGATACGGTCGGAGACGTGCAGGACTTCCGGCATTTCGGAACTGATCACGATCACCGCATATCCCTGCGCGGCCAGGTCCCGGATCAGGTTGTGGATTTCCGACTTCGAGCCGACGTCGATGCCGCGCGTCGGTTCGTCCACGATCAGCACATCGGGGTGCATGGACAGCCACTTGCCGATGACGATCTTCTGCTGGTTGCCGCCCGACAGGTTGCCCACCATCTGCTTCCAGCCCGGCGTGCGAATGTCCAGCCGGTCCCGATACTGGTCGAAAATCGCGATTTCCGAGCCTTCCGCGACAAACGGACCGGCTTTCAGATCGTCCACCTGCGGCAGGGTCATGTTGTCGCGGCAGTTCATGCCCAGCACCAGCCCCTGCCCCTTGCGGTCCTCCGGCACAAGCGAAATGCCGAGCGCGATGGCATCGGCGGGCGAATGGATCGCGACTTCCGCCCCGTTGAGCAGGATCGTTCCCCCGGAGGGATTGCGCAGCCCGAACAGCGTCTCGGCGATCTCGGTGCGCCCCGCCCCGACCAGGCCATAGAAGCCGACGACCTCGCCCCGGCGGACATGGAAGCTCACATCCTGGAAGAGATCGCCGCAGGAGAGATTGCGCACCTCGATGGCAATGTCGCCGAGCTCATGCTGGCTGGCATTGCGCGACAGGTCGAGCTTGCGGCCGATCATCAGTTGCGTGACATCGTCCTCGTTCGTCTCGGCCGTGTTCAGCGTACCGCGATATTGGCCGTCGCGCAGGACGGAGATGCGGTCGGTGATGCGGAAGATCTCCTCCATGCGGTGCGAGATGTAGATGATGCCCACGCCTTGCGCCTTCAGGTCGGCGATCACATCGAAGAGCACGACCTTCTCGGCATCGGTCAGCGACGCGGTCGGCTCATCGAAAATCACCGCCTTGGCGTCCACCGTCAGCGCACGGGCGATCTCCACCATCTGCTGGTTGGCGATCGACAGGGTGCCGACAATGGTCCGGGCGTCGAAACCGACCTTGAGCTTTTCCAGGATCGCATCGGTGCGCTCGAAGAGGCGTTTCCAGTCCACCAGTCCGAAGCGCTTCCTCGGCAGTTCTCCCAGATAGATGTTCTCGGCGACGGTCAGTTCCTCGGCAAGGCTGAGTTCCTGGTGGATGAAGACAATGCCCTTCGCCTTGGCCTCCAGGGGGCTGCGCATCGTCACCGGTTCCTCGGCAACGATGATGCGGCCCTCGTCGGGCTGGTAGATGCCGCCGAGCACCTTCATCAGGGTCGACTTGCCGGCGCCGTTCTCGCCCATCAGGGCGTGGACCTCGCCGGGCAGCACGGAAAAGGAGACGCCATCGAGGGCGCGGACGCCGGGAAAGGTCTTGACGATGCCCTCAAGGCGCAGTGCGGGTGCCTGTTCGTTCATATCTTCAGCGCCTCCCTGCCCTTCATGGTCAATTGCCGGTCGAGAAACAGCACGGCGATCAGGATCAGGCCGATGACCAGATTGACGGTTTCGGTATTGGCGCCGATATGGGCCAGCCCCTTGCGCAGAAGCTGAATGGCCAGAACACCGCCAAAGGTGGAGATGATGGAGCCGGAGCCGCCGGTCAGCTTGGTACCGCCGAGAACGACCGCCGTGATGACCCAGAGTTCGTAGAGCTCGCCGTCGTTCGGATTCACGGAACCGGATTCCGAATAGAACACGACGGCCGAGAGCGAGGCGAGAAAGCCGATGATCATGAAGTTGATCATCATGTGCGGGCCGACGCGTATGCCGGCATTCACCGCGGCTTCCCTGTTGTCGCCGATGGCATAGGCGTTGCGGCCATGCACCGTCCGGTTCATCACGAACCAGATGACGGCCGTCACGCCCAGCAGGAACCACGTCGCGGTGTGGAGGCCGAGGAAATGCGCCTCGGTGAAATCCACCAGCGTCCAGTTGAGATGCGATGTCGGCTGTTCGCCATTGTACATGAAGACAAGGCCGCGATAGCCGAGCATGGAGCCGAGCGTGACGATGAAGGCATCCACGCCGGTCTTCCAGACGACAAGCCCGTTGACCGCGCCGAGCACCACGCCGGTCAGCAGCGCCAGCACCCAGGCAACGGGAATGACCGCGTCGCCCAGCCCGGCAAAGACCGGCCATGTCATGCTGTCGAGCAGAACGATGGCGCTGAGCGCGAAGGTGGCGCCGACCGACAGGTCGATATTGCCGTTGATCATGATGATCGTCATGCCGACCGCGATGATGCCGATGGGCGCGGACTGCTTGAACAGCAGCAGCATGTTGTCGACATCCATGAAGGCCTTGTCCGACAGGGACAGGTATTCGCCGGCGACGGAGAAGAAGATCAGTTCCAGGACGATGAAACCCCAGATGGCGCCGCTCTTCAGGAATCTGCTCAGTGTACCCGCTTCCATGATCCGAGCCTCACGCGATGGGTGACCAGAGCTTGCCGCGCTTGGCCGCGATATCGAGCCAGACCGCAAGGATGATGATGATCCAGGTGACCACATACTGGACGTAGAACTGCAAGCCGACGAGCAGCAGGCCATTCTGGATGAAACCGAGGATCAGGACGCCGATCACGGTCTTGAAGATGGTGCCCGAACCGCCCAGCAGCGATGCGCCGCCGAGGATGACGGCGGCCAGCACTTCCAGTTCAAGCCCCTGGCCGACCGTGTTCTGGCTGCCGAGGCTGCGGCTTGCCTGGATCAGTCCGGCCGTCGCCACGCAAAGGGATGACAGCAGGTAGCAGGTGAAGATCACCCGCGCCCGGCGAATGCCCGAAAACGTGGCCGCCGTGCCATTGCCGCCGACAGCGTAGACCTTGCGCCCGAAAGGCGTCCTGGCCAGCACGATGCCGAGCACGGAGGCAAGCAGGGCGAAGATGATGATCGGAACGGGAATGCCCACGACCTCGCCCTGGCCGAACACCGAGAACCAGGTGCCCTCCTTGTCGGCGATGTCCATGTTCTTGCCGCCCGAGTACGTGAGCGTCAGGCCGTGGATGGCCGAGAGCATGCCGAGCGTGACGATGAGCGAATTGAGCTTGAGATAACCGACGAGAAACCCGATCAGCGCGCCAAGGCACAATGTCATGGCGAACATGGCGGGTATGGCCAGCGTCGGGCCGATCTTGTCGTGCAGGTCGAGAACGACAATGGTCGAGAAGGACATCATCGAGCCGACCGAAAGATCCAGGTTGCCGCTGATCACCACGAAGGTGACGCCCAGCGCCATGACACCCAGAATGGCCGACGAGCGGATCACACCCATGATGTTGTCCGGATCGACAAAGCGGTCGTTCGCAATCGTGAAGCCGACCATGAACAGCACGAAGGCCACCAGGATGCCCTGGCGGGCAAGAAAACCGCCCAGGCCGGATTTCGCAAGCTGCGCCATCATTCCTCCCATTGCCGGCATGTCTCCCCGGCGCACCCTGCGGCGACCGGAACCGGCGTCTCCCTCAGACGAGGACCATTCCCCCGTCGATCATGACGATCTGTCCCGTCATGTAGTCGCTGTCCGCCGAGGCCAGGAACGTGGTCGTCCCGGTGATGTCGGCGGGCTTGGCGACGCGCCCCTTCAGTATGCCGGAGGCGAATTCCTCCATCGCCTGACCCGGCCGCTCGGCCGCGCCGATATTCATCAGGTCGCGGTCGACTTCCTCCCACATTTCCGTGGCCACCACGCCCGGCGCGAAACCGGTGACGGTAATGTTGTGGCGGGCAAGATCGCGCGCGGCCGACTGGGTCAGCGAGACCACCGCCCATTTGCTGGCGCAATAGGGCGCGACATTGTCGAAGCCCTGCCGGCTGGCAATCGAGGCGGTGTTGACGATCTTTCCGCCCGATCCCTGGGCAATCATCTGGCGCGCGGCCTCCTGCATGCCGATCAGGCAGCCAAGCCCGTTGACATCCATGATGAAATGCCAGTTCTCCTCGGTCACGTCGAGAAAGTTCATCGGCTTGTTGACGCCGGCATTGTTGAAAACGACGTCGATCTTGCCGAAAACATCGACCGCATGTCCGATCATGGCGCGCACCGTGTCGCGCCTGGTCACGTCAACGGCGCAGGCGGTGACCTTCGCGCCAGTCCTTTCCGCCGTGTCGCGGCAGGCAGCCGCCACGGCCTCCACGCGGGCAACATCCAGGTCGGCGAAGCAGACATCCGCGCCCTCCCCGACGAGCGCTTCGCCGATGGCGCGCCCGATGCCCCTGGCAGCCCCGGTCACAATGCATGACCGGCCGGATACACGGCCCATGTTCGCCTCCCAACCGCTTTTCCGATACACTCGGCCGGAGCGCAGGCCGCGCTCCGGCGTGTGCGTGTTCAAACCGTTCAGAAGACCGGCTTTTCGAACTCGCTCATATTGTCCTGGGTGATCTTCGGCGTGTCGAAGTAGTTCAGGAACGGCACATCCTTGCCATCGAGCACGTCGATCGCGGTCTGCAGCGCGGCTTCGGCGTCATCGACCGGCGACTGGTAGATCGATCCCCAGTATTCGCCGCGCTCCATGGCTTCGTAGCCGACGGCGAAATTGGTTGCGCCGACGAAGATGATGCCCTCGCGGCCGGCCGCCTTGGCGGCGTTGAGCGCGCCGACGCCCATGTTGTCGTCACCGGCATAGACGCCGTCGATATCGTCATACTTGACCAGGAAGGCCTCCATGACCTTCTGCGACTTCTCGCGGTTCCAGTCGCCCGGCTGCGTCTCCATCAGGGTGACATCGGGGCAGACTTCCGGCAGGCGATCCTCGAAGCCCTTGGCCCGCTCGATGGCGGTGGTGTAGCCAGGCTGGCCGGAGATCTGGACGATCCTGGCTTCCTTGTCGATGCCCATTTCCTTGAACTTGTCGCACATGATCTCGGCGGAACGCGACCCCTGCGTGATGTTGTCCGGCCCGGAGAAGGACTTGACGAACTGGAAGCCTTCCTCGGCAATGTTGGAATTGGTGACGATCACCGGAATGCCGGCCTTCTGGGCCTTGCGAACGGCCGGAATGACCGCCTCGCCATTGGTCGGCCAGATAATGATGGCGTCGACTTCCTGCTGGATCAGATCCTCCATCTGGGCGATCTGGCGGGCAACGTCGCCGCCGGCATCGAGCACCACGGCCTCGACCTTGTCATTGGCTTCGGCGGCGGCGATGAACGCCTTCTCGTAGGTCGTCTGGTAGCTGTCGACGCCGACATTGTTCTGGGTGATGCCGATCTTGTAGTCGGCCGCGTTGGCCGCGCCCGCCAGGGCGACAAGCGCAGATGCCGTGGTTGCCGCAAGCAGCGTATGTAGTCTCATCTCAATTCCTCCCAATAACGAATTTCCTCATGGCAGCAGTCAGGCTGTTCCCGAAAGATGGCCGCCGCGCCGCCCCATGGCCGTCCGGTTGCGTCCGGAACGTCCTACAACAAACTGACGCGTCCGGATCATCAAGTAGCCTTGAATTATATCCATTCTGGATTTTTATACATCCAATCCGGATTTATTGTCGGTATGCCCGGATTGCCAATCTGAACATTTTAGAGGTGTCGCGATGATATCCAACGAGAAACGCGATGGTTTCCGCAGTTCCGCGCAGCGCCTGCCTGGCGTCGCGCGCGAAAAGGGAGCGCCATTCAGAATGAACAAGGGAGGGGAAGGCGCGCAGGCTGCGCCGGCATCAAGAAGCGATCAGCACGAGATGCTCAATGTCATCTCGTTCCTGGAAACGCTCGGCGAGGAACTCGAGGATGCCATGGACATGTTTGCGCCCAATCCGCATTTCCGCATGACGCTGCACCTGGTCAAGAGCCACCTGGAAGCAAAGCCCGTCACGCCGACCTCCCTGATCGGCGCGTCCGGCGCGCCCTATGCGACGGCCAACCGCCGCATGAAGGAGATGATCGACAAGGGGCTGATCGACCAGCGTCCGCGCACGCGCAGCGGCAAGACGTTCACGCTGCATCCCAGCGACAAGCTTCTGGAAAGCTGGGTTCAGATGACCGGACGGCTGCAGCGGCTTGCCGCCTCCAGTTTCGGCCATGATACGGAACGGCACGATGCCGATGACTACTTCTTTGGCGGCTCCTACATGGCGGCACGCCCGATCCCGCCGATCAAGGTGCTGCCGGAACCGCTGCGCATCCCCGGCGGCGTGCGTGTGCTCGTGCATGGCGACCCCACCTTCATGGTCATGGACAACCTGAAGCGGCAGTTCGAGCAGGTGGTGGGCGCCGACATCCACCAGCGCGCCTTTTCCATCGACCGGCTGCACCAGGAAATCCTGAAAAACGCCGAACGAAAGGCCAGCCGCTACGACATCATTGCCTTCGACCTTCCATGGCTGGGGGAACTGGTCGAAAACGGCATCCTGATGCCGCTGGGCGAGGCCATCGACCTGCGGGCGCTCGATCCTGCCGATTTCCACACCGCCGGGTGGAAGGCGACCCACTGGAACGGCGCGCCATACGGTGTTCCGGCACAGACGACGCCGGAACTCTTCTTCTACCGCAAGGACCTGTTCGCCGAGGCCGGTATCGAGCCGCCCAGGACAACGACCGATGTCATTCGCGCAGCCCGCGAGTTTCACGATCCGGCCCACGGCAAATACGGCATCGCCTGGAACGCGGCGCGGGGAACGGCGCTCGGCCATACCTTCCTGATGACCATGGCGGATTTCGGCCAGCCGGTCATCGACCTGCCGCCCAATGCGGGCGGCCATGACACCGACACGCTCCATCGCGGCGGTTTCCGGCCGATGATCGACAGCGAGGCAGGGCTGAACGCGGCAGAGTACCTGATGGACATGCTCAACTACTCGCCGCCCTACATCCTCTCGATGTCGTGGTACGAGCGGGTGCGCCCCTATGCGGCGGGCGATGTCGCCATGGCCTATGGCTACACGCTGCTGGCGCCGTATTTCGAACTCGATCCTTCGTCTCCCGCCCATGGCCAGACCGGCTACCTGCCGCATCCGTCCGGCCCGGACGCACGGCCGGTCGCGCCGGTCGGCGGCTATGCGCTCGGCATACCGCGCAACATCCAGCCCGAGCGGCTGGAGGCGGCCGCCAAGGCGCTGACGGTGTTCACGTCGCCGGAAGCACAGAAGCTTTATGTCCAGAACGGCAGCCGCACCAATCCGCGCTACTCGGTCGGTTCAGACCCCGACGTGCGGCGTTCGTCGACGATTTTCGAGGCGGTGGACCAGATGTCCTGGCGCGACGAACTGCAATTCTGGCCGCGCCCGCCGATCCCGCAGATTTCCGAACTCATCCGCATTTGCGGCGAGGAATTCCACGACATGCTGCGAGGCGTCGTGACACCGAAGAACGCTTTGCGCCGTGCCCAGGAACGGGCCGAACGCGCCTTGCGGGACTAGAGCAACTCCAGGGAGGAAGACATGGATCCCAACCGTCTGAAGGGCAAGAACATCCTGATCACCGGTGCGGCGCGCGGAATGGGCGCTGCCAATGCGGAGGCCTTCGCGCAGCAGGGCGCCAATGTATGTCTCGGCGACCTCGACCTCGACGAAGCGCAGAAGGTCGCCGACCGGATCAATACGGCCGGAAACGGCAAGGCCATCGCCGTGAAGATGGATGTGACGAAGCGCGAGGACAACGCGGCAGCCGTCAAGGCGGTCGTGGACGCTTTCGGTTCCATCAATGTCGGCCTGTTCAATGCCGGACTGAACAAGCCCCGTTTCTTCATGGATATCGATGAAGACAACTGGGACATGATCATGACCGTCAACACCAAGGCGATGTGGCTGGGCATGCAGGAAACCGCCCGCCAGATGATCGCGCAGGGACCGATGGAGGATCATCCCTACAAGCTGATCAATGTCGGCTCCATCGCCTCGCGAAAGCCGCTGGTCGACGTGACGGTCTATTGCACCTCGAAATACGGCTGCCTGGCGCTCACCCATTGCGGCGCTGTCGGCCTGGCCGAACACAACATCACGGTCAACGGCTATGCGCCGGGCGTGGTGGTGACGCCGCTGTGGGAGCAGCTCGACAAGGATCTGGTGGATATCGGCTTCAAGGAGCGCGAAGGCCAGGCCTATGAGGACATCGTGCGCGATGCCCTGCAGATCAAGCGCGTGTCCTATCCCGACGACATCACCGGCACGGCCTCGTTCCTGGCCAGCGACGATTCCGACTACATGACCGGCCAGATGATCCACATCGACGGCGGCTGGTGCATCCAGTAGCGCCCACCGTTTCCACCCGCAGTTTCCTGCATCGGGTGCGCAAGGGCGCACCCCTAGGAGTTTGTCATGAACCGCGCACTGACACCCAACATCCTGACGCCAGCCGACCTGGAGCCGAACTGGCAATGGGAGGGCCGCCTGCCCGCATGGGGCCATACCTCCGTCGATTTCGAGCGCCGGATCGACCACGACCGGCTGCGCCGCTACCGGCTGAGCCGCACACGCCAGGCGATGAAGAACTCGCCAGCCGGCACGCTGCTGCTGTTCGACGTCAACAACATCCGCTACGTCTCGGCCACCAAGATCGGCGAATGGGAGCGGGACAAGATGTGCCGCTTCTGCCTGCTGACGGGCGACGATTCCCCTTACGTCTGGGATTTCGGCTCCGCCGCCATGCATCACAAGAAATTTTCCGACTGGCTGGAGCCCGACCATTGCCGCGCCGGCGTGGTCGGCATGCGCGGCACCATTCCGCCGGAATTCGGCCTGATGCAGAAATATGCCCACGAGATTGCCGGCCTCATTCGCGATGCCGGCATGGCGGACATGCCGGTCGGCGTCGACTATGCCGAGACCGCCATGTTCCACGCGCTGCAGGAAGAGGGCCTGAAGGTCATCGACGGCCAGCAGATCATGCTGGCGGCCCGCGAGATCAAGAACTGGGACGAGATCCAGCTTCTCACCCAGGCCGCCTCCATGGTCGATGGCGTCTATCACATGATCTACGAGGAGCTGAAGCCGGGCGTGCGCGAGAACGACATCGTCGCGCTGTCCAACAAGATGCTCTACGAGATGGGTTCGGACGACGTGGAGGCGATCAACGCGATTTCCGGCGAGCGCTGCAACCCGCATCCGCACAATTTCACCGACCGGAATTTCCGGCCCGGCGACCAGGCCTTCTTCGACATCCTGCAATCCTACCAGGGCTACCGGACCTGCTACTACCGCACGTTCAACATCGGACGCGCGACGCCGGCCCAGCGCGATGCCTATGTGAAGGCGCGCGAATGGATCGACGCGTCCATCTCCATGATCAAGCCGGGCGTGACGACCGACAAGGTGGCTGCCGTCTGGCCGAAGGCCGAGGAATTCGGTTTTCCCAACGAGGATGCCGCCTTCGGCCTGCAATTCGGGCACGGACTGGGCCTGGCGCTGCATGAACGGCCGATCATCAGCCGCGCGGTGTCGCTCGATCACCCCATGGAAATCCAGACCGGCATGGTCTTCGCGCTGGAGACCTATTGCCCGGCCGCCGACGGCTATTCGGCCGCGCGCATCGAGGAAGAGGTGGTGGTGACCGACACCGGCGTCGAGGTCATCTCGCTGTTCCCTGCCGAGGAACTGCCGATCGCCAACCGTTACTGATCCTCCCGGGCCGGTCCGGGCAGCCCGCACCAGGGCGCCGGACCGGCCCAAACCATTCCGGAGCCCCGCCATGAGCGCTGCAAGAGCGTCATCGACACCGAAGCGCAACACGGACGACTATCTGCGCATGTATCGCCAGATGGTGCGCATCCGCGCCTTCGAGGACAATGCCAACCAGCTTTACCTGTCGGCCAAGATGCCGGGCCTGACGCATATGTATTCCGGCCAGGAGGCGGTCGCGGTGGGCATCTGCGAAGCCCTTCGGGTGAGCGACAAGATCACCTCCACCCATCGCGGCCACGGCCATTGCGTGGCCAAGGGGGCGGAATTCAGGGAGATGTTCTGCGAGCTTCTCGGCAAGGCGGAGGGCTATTGCCGCGGCAAGGGCGGCTCCATGCATATCGCCGACCAGAGCAACGGAAATCTGGGCGCCAATGCCATTGTCGGCGGCTCGATGGGCATCGCGACGGGTGCCGCCCTGTCGGCCAAGAGGCTCGGCCGCGACGACGTGGCCGTGTGCTTCTTCGGCGACGGGGCCACCGCGCAGGGCCTGTGGTACGAGGTGATGAACATGGCCGCGCTGTGGAAGCTGCCGGTGATCTATGCCTGCGAGAACAACGGCTATTCGGAATATACCCGCACCGACGAGATCGCCGCGGGCTCCATCCTGGCGCGGGCGCAGGCCTTCGGGATCGAGAGCCATCAGGTGGACGGGCAGGACGTGCTGGCCGTCAACACGCTGGCCAGCGAACTGGTCGCCCGGGCGCGCAGGGGCGAGGGTCCGTTCTTCATGGAACTGATGACCTATCGCTATCACGGCCACCACGTCGGCGACATCAACCGCGACTACTACCGCGCGAAGGACGAGGAAGCGGACTGGAAGACAAACCGCGACCCGATCACCAATTTCGGCAAGTGGCTGGAAGAGCAGAAGATCGTCACAGCGGACGAGCTTGTCGCCATCAACAACGAGATCAGGGCCGAGGCGGAAGCCGCCGTCGCCTATGCGGAAAAAGCGCCCTACCCGGACGCATCCGAGGTGGACATGCACGTCTTTTCCGGCGTGCCGCATGCGCTCGGCTACATTTGAGGAAACCCGACATGACGCGCGAGATCACACTTTCCAAGGCCGTCAACGAAGCCATTGCCGAGGAGATGCGCCGCGACGAGACGATCTTCCTGATCGGCGAGGACGTGGCGGAGGCCGGTACGCCGTTCAAGGTCCTGTCCGGCCTGGTGGAGGAATTCGGCACCGGCCGCGTGATCGACACGCCGATTGCCGAGCCCGGCTTCATGGGGATGGCGGTGGGTGCGGCCATGACCGGCTCGCGGCCGATCGTCGATCTCATGTTCGGCGATTTTCTCTTTCTGGTCATGGACCAGCTTTGCAACCAGGCGGCCAAGACGCATTACATGTCCGGCGGCAAGCTCAAGGTGCCGCTGGTGCTGCGCACCAATCTCGGCGCGACGCGCCGCTCCGCCGCCCAGCATTCGCAGTCCCTGCACGCGCTGGTGGCGCATATTCCGGGCCTGAAGGTGGCCCTGCCCTCCTCCGCCTACGAGGCCAAGGGCCTGATGAAGAGCGCCATTCGCGACGACAACCCGGTCGTCATCTTCGAAGACAAGCTGATGTACAACGACAAGGCGCCCGTGCCTGAGGAGGAGTACCTGATCCCCTTCGGCGAGGCGGCCATCCTGCGTGAAGGCTCCGACATCACCTTCGTCGCCACATCGTCCATGGTGCAGGTGGCGATGAAAGCGGCCGAAACGCTGGCTGCGGAGGGCATATCCGCCGAGGTAATCGATCCGCGCACCATCGTGCCGCTGGACGAGGCGACGATCCTTGCCTCGGTGCGCAAGACGTCGCGCGCCATCGTCATCGACGAGGGCCACCTGAATTTCGGCGTGACCGGCGAAATCGCCGCACGCATCACGGAAAAGGCCTTCTATCATCTCGATGCACCGGTGCAGCGCATGGGGGCGATGGATGTGCCTGTGCCCTTCTCGCCGGCGCTGGAGGACAGGACCGTGCCGACGCCAGAGGCGCTGGCAGAACGGGCGCGGAAGGCGGTGCGCGGGGAGCTGTTCCATGCCGCATGAGGTCATCATGCCCGCACTCGGCATGGCCCAGGAGACGGGCAGGATCATCGCCTGGCTGAAGCAGCCTGGCGAGGCCGTGGCCGAAGGCGATCCGCTGTTCGAGGTGGAAACCGACAAGGCGGCCATGGAAGTGGAGGCACAGGCGGACGGCTTTCTGGGCCAGGTCTCCGCATCGGCGGGCGAGGATGTGCCGGTCGGCCGCGTCGTCGCGATCATCGCCGACAGTGCGGAGGAAGCGGCCGCAGCCGGGACGGGGACAGCGGCAGCGGCAGCGGCTGATGACAGCCCTCAGCAAGGAGGCTCGGGCGACGACGACGCCCTGCCCGATGGCGCGCAGGTGATCATGCCGGCGCTCGGCATGGCACAGGATAGCGGGCTGATCGTCTCCTGGGCGAAGCAGCCAGGCGACCCGGTGTCCGCCGATGACGTTCTGCTGGAGGTGGAGACCGACAAGTCGGTCATGGAAGTGACCGCCGGCCACGACGGCTTCATCGCCGCAATCCTGGCCGATGCCGGACAGGCGGTGCCGGTCGGCTCGGTGATTGCGGTGATTTCGCAAACGGAACCCGCGGCGCCCGTCCGGCGAAGCCTTTCGGCCGGGCCCACGGACACGGATACTTCGCCAGCGGCGTCGCCCGAGCCTGCTCCGGCCGCACGGTCACCGAAGGCACAAGCTGTTGCCGCCTCACAGGCTGGCGGGCGCATCCTCGCCTCGCCCAAGGCACGGCGGATCGCGGCGGAGGAAGGGCTGGACCTGGCACTGCTGGCAGCCCATGGCGTGCCGCAACCATTTCATGTGTCGGATCTGGAAACCCTGCGCGGCCTTGGCGCGGCGCCGGATGCCCGTACAGACCGCGATGTGTCCCGGCAGCTGCTGCATGTTCATGCCCGCGTTTCCTCCGAAGGTTGCGACAGCCTGATCGGCTGGCTGGAGGCGGATGGCGGCACGGCAATCGCACCGCGTCTTGTCTGGCTGCGTTTCGCCGCAGCCGCCTTGCGCAAGGCAATCGAAGCGGAGTGCGAAGCGGCGGGCGAAGCCGTGACCGTGGAATTGCGCAAGCGGCAGGACGCGGTCGGCCGATACGCTGATCCCGACCGCGCCCGGCTTTCGCAACCGCTTGCCAATGCCGGCGACAGCATGCCGCCTGCCCTCGTGCTGCGCGATTTCACCGGCTCGCGCGTGGTCTCGGCCAGCGGGCGCGCCGATGCCGCGCCCGTGCTGACCATCGGCCGGGAAAAGGGCGACTACGTCATCTCGCTTGATTTCCATGACGGCCAGATGTCCGAGAGCCAGGCCTTCGCCCTGGTTGACGATTTTGCGGATCGCCTTGCCGATCCGCTGCGCCACCTCCTGTGAACCGGAGAAAGACCCATGAACCATACCGACCTCTATATTGACGGCGCATGGCGCGCGGGCGCCCGTGGCGAGCGTTTCGACGTCGTCAATCCCGCCACGGAAGAGGTGATCGCCTCCGTCGCTTCGGCGGAAACCGCCGATGCCGATGCCGCGCTTGACGCGGCCGAGAGCGCATTCGCCGACTGGGCGGGGCGCAAGCCGCGCGAGCGCTCGGAAATCCTGCGCCGCTGCTGGGAACTGATGACCGCGCGGCTTGACGACTTCGCCCGGCTCATCACGCTGGAAAACGGCAAGGCGCGGGCCGACGCCATGGGCGAAGCCACCTATGCGGCGGAGTTCTTCCGCTGGTTCGCGGAAGAAGCGGTGCGCGCCGACGGTCTTGTCACCCATGCGCCATCGTCGGGCGCGCGCATTGTGGTTCAGCACAAGCCGGCGGGTATCGCGGTTCTTGTCACGCCATGGAACTACCCGGCGGCGATGGGCACGCGCAAGATCGCGCCGGCACTGGCGGCCGGTTGCCCCGTCATCATCAAGCCGGCCTCGGAAACGCCGCTGACCATGCTGGCGCTGATGCCGTTGCTCGAAGAAGCCGGCGTGCCCAGGGGCCTGGTCAACGTGCTGCCGTCGAAAAGCGCCGGACGGCTGGTCGATCACATGTTGCACGACCCGCGCGTGCGCGTCGTCTCCTTCACCGGCTCGACCGAAGTGGGCCGCAAGCTGCTGCGCTCGGCCGCCGACCAGATCGTCAAGCCGGCGATGGAACTGGGCGGCAATGCGCCGCTGATCGTGTTCGAGGACGCCGATATCGACACGGCGGTCGCGGGCGCCATGCTGGCCAAGATGCGCAATCTGGGCGAAGCCTGCACGGCGGCCAACCGTTTCTATATCCACGAGCGCGTGGCCGACGAATTCACCGCGAAATTCACCGATGCCATGGCGAAGCTGAAAATGGGCAATGGCCTGGACGAAGCCGTGGATGTGGGCCCGCTGGTCAATGCCGATACGCGCGACAAGGTGGCCGCATTCGTGGACGATGCGGTGGCAAAGGGCGCCCGCGTCACGCTGGGCGGCACGCGGCCCAATGGCAAGGGCTTCTTCTATCCCCCGACCGTGCTGACCGGCGTGCCGGAAACAGCCGATTGCGTGCATGACGAAATCTTCGGCCCGGTCGCCGCATTGCAGACCTTCACCGACGAGCACGACGTCATCCGCCGCGCCAACGACACCGAATATGGCCTTGTCGCCTATGTCTTCTCGCAGGACATGAAGCGGGCGATGCGCGTGTGCGAACGGCTCGAATACGGCATGGTCGGGCTCAATCGCGGGCTGGTATCGGACCCCGCCGCGCCATTCGGCGGCGTCAAGCAATCCGGTCTCGGCCGCGAAGGCGGCCATGAGGGCATGCTGGAATTCATGGAAACGCAATATATCTCGGCGGAGTGGTGACCATGGGCAGGAGCGACTTCATCGCCAGCCCGTCCGTCGTTGCCCATGCCGGGCGCAAGGGCGTCGACCTTGCCGATCTGGCAGCGCAGACCGGCCGTACCACGCTGGCGCGCGAGGACGTGGACAAGTACGTTGACGGGCCGGCCGGTGCCCCGGTCCTGCGCGACGACAGCCGCTACTGGGCAGTCGACCATGCCGCTGCCGGGCCGGTGAGCGAGGCGCCCGTGTCGCGCATCGCGCGCGTTGCCGCAGACAACCTTTCGGCTGCCAACCGGATGATCCCGCAGGTGACCCACCACGACCGCGCCGACATGCGCGCGGTGGAGGCGCTGCGCAAGCGGTTGCGCCAAGAGGGCGACGCGCGCGGTGTGCGGCTCACGGCGCTGGCCTTCCACGTCAAGGCGCTGGCCATCTGCCTTGAGGAATTCCCGCTCTTCAACACCTCGCTCAGCCCTGACGGCGAGCGGCTGGTGCAAAAGCACTATGTCCATGTCGGCATTGCCGTCGACACGCCGCACGGGCTGATGGTTCCGGTGATCCGTGACGCGAGCGGCAAGGGCCTGTGGACCATCGCGGCGGAAATTGCCGGCCTCGCAGGCAAGGCGCAGACGCGCAAGCTGCGCCCCGACGAGATGGGCGGGGCGTCCATGTCGATCTCCAATCTCGGCGGCATTGGCGGCACCGCTTTCACACCCATCGTCAATCCGCCGGAAGTGGCCATTCTCGGCATCACCCGCACCGAAACCGTGCCGGTATGGGAAAGCGAAAGCTGGCAGCCGGTGCCCATGGCGCCGCTCGACCTTTCCTATGATCATCGCGTGATCAACGGTGCCGACGCAGCGCGTTTCCTGGCCCGTTTCGCCAATCTTCTTGCCGATCCGCGCCGGATGCTGTGAGGATGCCATGAGCCTTGCCATCGATCTTTCGGGCCGCACCGCCGTCGTGACCGGCGCCTCGCGCGGCATCGGCCGGGCGATCTGCCGGACGCTGGCCGAGGCGGGCGCCGACATCATCGGCGTCAGTTCAGCCGGTCTGCCACCGGAAAGCGAAACCGCGCGGCTTGTGGCCGAAACCGGCCGTTCGTTCACCGGCGAGGCCTGCGATTTTTCAAGCCGGGAGGCGGTGACGGCGCTTGCCGAACAGCTTGCCGCACGTCAGGACATTTCCATCCTTGTCAACAATGCCGGCACGATCCGGCGCGCGCCGGCGGCCGATCATCCGCTAGCCGACTGGGATGATGTGATGGCGGTCAATTGCGATGCGCCCTTCATCCTGACGCAGGCGCTGGGCAAGGCCATGCTGGAGCGCGGACACGGCCATGTCGTCTTCGTCGCCTCCGTTCTCAGCTTCCAGGGCGGCATTCTGGTGCCGGGCTATGCGGCCAGCAAGGGTGCCGTGGCCCAGCTTGTGCGCGCCTTCGCCAACGAATGGGCCGCGCACGGTGTCAACGTGAACGGCATCGCGCCCGGCTACATCGCCACCGACAACACGCAGGCCCTGCAGGAGGACGCCGCGCGCGAAGCGGCGCTGATGGCGCGCGTTCCGGCCGGCCGCTGGGGAAAACCGGAGGAAATCGCGGCGCCGGTCGCCTTTCTGTGCAGCGATCTGGCACGCTTCATCCACGGCGCGATCATCCCGGCCGACGGCGGATGGCTGGCGCGGTAGGAGGGCCCGCACGGACGTGCCGTCCGGGTCCCTGCGCTGCGCGATGGCTCCGCGCGTTCGTCGCTTCAATCGTGAAATCGTTCACGATTGATCGCCGCATCGCGCCGACCGCTTTCCTGCGCTCCGCTATGGCTCCGCGCGTTCGTCGCTTCAATCGTGAAATCGTTCACGATTGATCGCCGCATCGCGCCGACCGCTCCTCACTCCCATTCAATCGTGCCGGGGGGCTTGGAGGTCACGTCATAGACGACACGGTTGATGCCGCGCACCTCGTTGATGATCCGCGTGGCGGCACGGCCAAGGAATTCCATGTCGTAGTGGTAGAAATCCGCGGTCATGCCGTCGACCGATGTCACGGCGCGCAATGCGCAGACGAATTCATAGGTGCGCCCGTCGCCCATCACGCCGACCGTCTGGACAGGCAGCAGCACCGCGAAGGCCTGCCATATGGCGTCATAGAGGCCGGCCTTGCGGATCTCGTCGAGATAGATGGCGTCGGCCTCCTGGAGGATGCGCAGCTTCTCGCGCGTCACGCCGCCGGGGCAGCGGATGGCAAGGCCCGGTCCGGGGAACGGGTGACGGCCGATGAAATGGTCCGGCAGGCCCAATTCCTTGCCAAGCTTGCGCACCTCGTCCTTGAACAGTTCGCGCAGCGGCTCCACCAGCTTCATGTTCATGCGTTCCGGCAAGCCGCCGACATTGTGGTGGCTCTTGATCGTCACCGAGGGGCCGCCGGTGAAGGAGACGCTTTCGATCACATCCGGATAAAGCGTGCCCTGGGCCAGGAAATCCGCGCCGCCCAGTTTCTTCGCCTCGGCCTCGAAGACATCGATGAACAGGCGGCCGATGGTCTTGCGCTTGACCTCCGGATCCGCCTCGCCTTCCAGCGCGGAAATGAAGGTGTCGGCCGCATCCACATGCACCAGCGGAATGTTGTAGTGCTCCCGGAACATGGCGACGACCTCGGCGGCCTCGTTCTTGCGCATCAGCCCGTGGTCGACGAGAATGCAGGTCAGCTGGTCGCCGATCGCCTCATGGATGAGCAGGGCCGCGACGGAGGAATCGACGCCGCCCGACAGGCCGCAGATCACCCGGCCGTCACCCACCTGCGCGCGGATCGCGGCAATGGCCTGGTCCTTGTAGGCGGCCATGGACCAGTCGCCCTTCAGCCCCGCGACCTTGTGGACGAAGTTGGAAAGCAGTTTGGCACCATCGGGGGTATGCACCACTTCCGGATGGAACTGCACCGCGTAGTAGCGGCGCGTCTCGTCCGCGATGGCGGCGAAGGGGGCGTTGGGCGACGTGGCCACCACTTCGAACCCGTCCGGCAGCGCTGTCACACGGTCACCGTGGCTCATCCAGACCTGATGGCGCGAACCGACATCCCAGACACCTTCGTAAAGGGCGCAGGGTTTGTGCACTTCCAGGTAGGCGCGGCCGAATTCGCGGTGATGGCCGCCTTCCACGCGGCCGCCAAGCTGGTCGCACATGGTCTGCTGGCCGTAGCAGATGCCGAGCACCGGCAGGCCGCTGTCAAACACCACCTGCGGCGCGCGCGGGCTGCCCATCTCGGTCGTCGAGGCGGGGCCACCTGACAGGATCACCGCCTTCGGCTTCAGCCGGTGGAAGCCCTCCCCGGCAGACTGGAAGGGGACGATCTCGCAATAGACGCCGGCCTCGCGCACGCGCCGGGCAATCAGCTGCGTGACCTGGGAACCGAAGTCGATGATGAGGACGGTGTCGGGATGGGCTGTCTGTGTCATGGCAAGGCCTTAATGGGATTCCCCTTCCGGCGCAACGGAATTGCGCCCGGATCGGCGCGATGAACATTCGCCGATGGCAAAGAACCATCAGGGATGCATCAATTCGCCGCGCCGGGCGTGGCTCATATATTGATCCAGATCAAGTCGGAAGCCGCATGTCTATCTCTCAATATATTCATGCTTGCAATCCATGCGGGCACAGGAGGAGGGGTACATGCATTCTGCAATCCGAAAGGTGGTGCTGGCGTTCCTTGCAGTCGCGGCGGCGGCCGTTTCGTCGCCGGCTGCGGAAAAGAACACATCCGCCACGGCGGACCATACGAAATTCGAAGCGCTGAAACAGGCCTTCACGTCCGGGCCGGAGGTCACGAAGGCGTGCCTGGCATGCCATACCGAGGCATCGAAACAGGTGATGGGGTCCATCCACTGGACGTGGAAATACGAGCATCCCGTGACCGGGCAGGTGCTGGGCAAGTCCGAGGTCATCAACTCGTTCTGCGGCAACGTGGCCTCCAACGAGCCGCGCTGCACCAGTTGCCATGCCGGCTATGGCTGGACGGACATGAAGGCCGGGCCGCCACAGGAGGAGACGGCGGTCGATTGCCTCATCTGCCACGACCAGAGCGGCCAATACACGAAGATCGCGACGGCCGCCGGCCATGTCGCCACCGGACCCGCGCCGGTCAAGGGATCGACCATCACCGGGGCGAAGGCCTGGCCCGTCGACCTGTCCAAGGCGGCCATGAGCGTTGGCCTGCCAAAGGCCGAGAACTGCGGCCAGTGCCACTTCTATGGCGGCGGCGGCGACAACGTGAAGCATGGCGATCTGTCCTCGGCGCTGTTCAAGCCGACAAAGCATGTCGACGTGCACATGGCCAAGGATGGCGCGGACATGCAGTGCTCAACCTGCCATGTCTCCGAGGCGCACAAATGGTCCGGGAGCCGCTATCATGTAAATGCGGCCGGCGACATCACATCGAAAGGCCATGGCGCCATGCCGAAGCCCGGCGAGCGGCGCGACGTGGCGACCTGCGAATCCTGTCACGGCAAGGCGCCGCATGAAGGCCCCAACCCGCTGCTGGCGATCAAGCTGAACGACCATACCGACCGTGTCGCCTGCCAGACCTGCCACATTCCAGAATTCGCCAAGGGCGGCATTGCCACCAAGACCAGCTGGGACTGGTCGACAGCGGGAAAGATGAAGGACGGCAAGCCCTATGGCGAGGAGAATTACGTGCAGGGCGACGGCCGGCACATGCACACCTATCTGTCGACCAAGGGCGATTTCACATGGGGCGAGGACGTCGAGCCGTTTTACGCCTGGTTCAACGGACAGGTGGAATACACGAAGCAGGAAGACACCATCGACCCTTCCGGCGTGGTGGAGGTCAACCGCATTCCCGGCTCGCCCGAAGATCCGGATTCGCGCATCTGGCCATTCAAGCGCATGGAGGGCCGGCAGGCCTATGATACCGGCCTGAACCGGCTGGTCATGACCAATGTGTTCGGACCGGAGAGCGACACCGCCTTCTGGACGAATTTCGACTGGGCCAAGGCCATCGACGCAGGCATGAAGGCGGCCGGCAAGGACTATTCCGGCTCGTTCGATTTCGTCGACACCCACATGTACTGGCCGATCACGCACATGGTGGCACCAGCCGACGAAGCGCTGAAATGCGATTCCTGCCACGCCAGGCAGGGACGGCTTGCCAATGTCGCAGGCTTCTACATGCCCGGCCGTGACGGCTTTGCATGGATGGACCTGATCGGGCTTCTCGCCGTCGGCGCAGCCGCGCTTGGCGTCATCGGCCACGGATTGCTGAGAATTGTCATGAGCGCGCGGAGGAAGGCCTGATGACCGACATGTTCACCAATGGTCTCAAGGGGGCTCCCCAACGCAGGGACGGCGAAGCCGTCAGAAGCTATCGCATTGCCATCTACAAGGGTTATGAGCGGTTCTGGCACTGGAGCCAGGCTTTCCTGATCCTGTCGCTGCTCTTCACCGGCTTCGGCCTGCACGGTTTGCACGGGCTGCTGCCGTTCGGGCTGGCGGTCACGCTGCACACGGGTGCCGCCGTGCTGCTGATCGCGCTTTGGGTCTTCACGATCTTCTGGTGGTTCACCACCGGCGAGTGGAAGCAGTTCTTCCCGAAGAACGAGAACCTTTGGACGATCATGACCTATTATGCCTGGGGCATCCTGCAGGGGGCGTCCAAGCCCTATCACAAGCGGCTGTACTCCAAGCAGAACCCGCTGCAGGCGCTGACCTATGTGGCGCTGACGCTGTTCATCGGCTCCACCCTGTGGGCGTCCGGCATCGCCTACCTGCTCTACAATCTCTGGGAACATCAGACGTGGGCCGCCGATGCGCTGACCGTGGTCGTCTTCCTGCACACGGCCGCCGCCTGGGGCATGGCACTGTTCGTGGTCATCCATGTCTACATGGCGACCACGGGCAAGCCCTGGACCCATTACATCAAGTCGATGATCACCGGGCGTGACGACGTGGAGCTGACAGAGGCGGAAGTGGCCTACCTGGAGGAACGGCAAGGCGAGCCGCTGAAGCCTTCTCCGCACGGTCATTGACCGGCGGGCGAAGCGGACAAGCCGGCCCTGGCCGCGGGCCGGCTTGGCCAACGCCGCCTTTGCCAACCGGGCCGGTGACCCGGGCCGGCCTGAAGGCAAGGGATGGAAACGCCGATATTTCAAAGCGATGGCGTCAGATCCTCGATGAAGACCGAAAGGGCCTCACGCGCCGTGGCAACTGCATGAAACCATGATTCAGGCGCCTCAAAAGCCTGCGCCGTGTGCGGGCTGCATTGCTATCATTCCAGAAGTCGGGCTTCCAGCGCCTGTTCCACACGGTCGACCGCATCGGCCAGTTTCGCGTCGATGACATGGAGGTATTGCGTCCAGTCATCGACATGCTTCAGTTCCGCCGCTCCATCGGAGATCCCGCGCAGGCCAATCAACGGGATGTCGAATGCCATGCAGGCGCGCAGGACGGCAAAGGTTTCCATGTCCACCATGTCCGCGTCGATCCCGCCATAGGCCGCGCCGGACACGATGTCGGCGCCGGTGGACAGGCGGGCATCGGCCAGGCCCGCAACATGATGGGGAAGCGGCAATTCCGGCGGCAGGTCGAGGAAAGGCGTATAGCCTTTGGCGAAACCCAGCGGCGAGGCGTCCATGTCGCGATAGGACACCGAAGACGCCTGATAGACCTCGGTCTGTTCCAGCGTGGCCGAGCCGGCCGATCCCAGGCACACGACCAGATCCGGCAGGGCATTGCGGGCCTCCAGACGCGCCAGCGCCACGCCGATGCGCGTGCCCGCCTCGACCGGGCCGACACCGGTGACGAGCGGCGTGAACCGGGCCTGGAGATGCGGCCCGTATTCCGGCTCCGCTGCCATCACATAAAGCACGTGTCTGCCCGCGACGGGCTTGAGCAAGCGATGCGGCACGTCTTCCCCCCTTGCGCTCTCGCGTCCACGGTATCAGCCGGTCAGGCCCTCGCGACCGCGCACCCTCATCATGGTGCCGGTCATGGTGGCGACGAGGCGCACCTCGCCTTCCGCATCGAAGGCATAGGCGCGCCCATCGGTGACCATGATCGTGCGGCCGGGCTTGGTCACCTCGCCACGAAACAGGAAGCGTTCGCCCCTGCCCGGCGAGAGAAGATTGAGCTTGAACTCGATGGTGAGAATGGCCGCGTCCGCCGGCATCATGGAATAGGCCGCATAGCCGCAGGCCGAATCCAGTGCGGTCGAAATCACACCGGCATGGAGAAAGCCATGCTGCTGGGTGAGATGTTCGGAGAAGGGCATCTCGATCTCGATGACGCCGGGCGAGACGCGCGTCAGGTCCGCGCCGATGGTTGCCATGGCCTGTTGGCGGGCAAAGCTCTCGCGCACCCGCGTCTCGAAATCAGGGTTGACCTGGTCGCCTCCCGGCATCCGCATGCTGCACCTTCCCCTTGCCGCCGGTCCGTGTGGCCGGCTTCAGGGACGGATCATGGCAAAGGAATTTGTGCGGCGCAACAGACTTCAGTTGAGCCACCACACGGAAGCATTGAGCAGCGATGCAAAGCAGACCCAGGCGAGATAGGGAATGAACAGGATGGCGGCGATCCGGTCGCGGTTCCACGAGAAGGCGATGAAGGCCGCAACCAGGATGGCCAGGAGGAGCACGATGGCGAGCGCGAGCCCGGTCAGATGCATCACGAAGAAGACAGGCGACCAGATGAAGTTCAGCGCCATCTGACCGAACCAGATCTGCATGGCCGGGCCTTCCGCCCGGCGTTGCCATGTACGCCAGCCAGCAAAGGCGATGAGGATGTAGAGAAAGGTCCAGACCGGGGCGAACAGCCAGTTCGGCGGCTGGAACGGCGGCTTTTGCAGGGCGGCGTACCATTCGCCCGGAGGCGAGGAAACGCCGATCAGCGTGCCGCCGCCGATCACGAAGAAGAGAAAGAGTGCAAGTGTCAGGTAACGGGCCATGGCTTCACCGGCGTTGTTCGTTGCAACCATTGCTGATACGCGGGCCAGCGTGCAGCGGTTCCGAGAGGCAGGTCCTTTCCATCGCCGCCGGGGCGGATCAGCCGCGGCGCTCGAACAGCGCCAGGAAGAAGCCGTCGGTCCCGGTGAGCGCGGGTGCGAGCAGCAGGCCGCCATGGCCGTCCGGCCGCATGGCCGGAGCCAGCGCCGGCAAGCGCCGGTCGGCAACAGCCATGGCATCCCTGGCCGCGTATTGCGGATGCCGCTCCAGAAACGCGCGGACCTGATGTGTGTTTTCCTGCGGGAACAGCGAGCATGTGACATAGGCAATGCGCCCGCCGGGGCGCACGAAACGGGTGGCATGGTCAAGCACGCCGGCCTGTTCGCCGGTCCGGCTTTCCAGCGAGGTTTCAGTCAGCCGCCATTTGGTATCCGGCCGGCGGCGCCATGTGCCCGAGCCGGTGCACGGGGCATCGACAAGGACCAGATCCATCTGTCCTTCCAGCGGCGACAGGTCGGCATCGGCGGCATGAACCTGGACATTGCGCGTGCCGGCGCGGCGCAAACGGTCGAAGATCGGGGCAAGCCGGGCCTTGTCGGAATCCCAGGCATGGACCTGGCCCCTGTTGCCCTGGCTGGCAGCCAGCGCCAGCGTCTTTCCGCCGCCGCCGGCGCACAGGTCGAACACCTGGCCCGGCGTGTCAGGCGCGGCCAGCGCAGCCACGATCTGGCTGCCGCAATCCTGCACCTCGAACCAGCCCTTCTGGAAGGCCGGTTCTGCGGTGATGTTGGGATGGCGGCCATGGCCTTCAACGGGCGGTATGCGCAGTGCGCCTTCAAGGCCGCCAAAGGGCGCGGCATCCGCCTTGGCAAGCGCGCGCGCCACCTTTTCCGGCGACGCCTTGAGCGTATTGACCCGCAGGTCCAGCGGCGGCCGGCCGGCCAAGGCCCGCGTCTGCGCAATCCAGTCGGCGCCGAAGGCTTCCGCGAGAAGCGGTGCGCACCAGTCCGGGCATTCGGCCTGGACATGCTCGGGCGCCGACACCAGCGGACGCGCCTCCCATGCCGATTGTTCATCGCCCGACAGCGGGTCGGGCGCAAACCTGTCGCCCTCCAGCTCGGCATTGATGGTGGCAAGCGCCATGCCGAAACCGCTCGCCAAGGCACCGAATGCCTCGGCACGGGCCGTTTCCGCGCCAAAGCGCCAGCGCGACGATGCCCGCCAACGCAGCGCATCATAGACGATATTGCCAATGGCGGAGCGGTCGCCGGAGCCGGCGAAGCGATGGGACACGCCCCAGTCGCGCAGGGCATCCGCCGCCGGCCGGCGCCGGGCATTCATGTCCTCAAGAATTTCGATGGCCGCTGCCAGCCGTCCGCCCAGTCGCATTTGGATGTTCGCCTTCCTGTCTCAAGGGCTTGGCTACAGGTGGCGTGCTGCAATTGCAAGCGGCGGCACGCGAGGCGGCAAGGCGCAGGCCGTGTGCCGCGACACCCGATCATCGGGCGGCGTGCCGGCACAGCCTGCCCTGCCCTTGCGGCAGTCCTTGCCGTAGCCCTTTCGCTTCAATCCGAAAATGCTTGCTTTTCAAGGATGACGCAGCGGCTTTGGCGCAATAGGATGGGCCTTGCAGCCAAGGGGGCATGACGGCTTGAAACATCAGACACCCGGGCATGACGACAAGACGGCCCAACCGGTCGCAACCCGCGTGGCGATGGGGCAAGGGCCGGTAAACGGTTTCTGGCGCATGGCCAGGGCCTGGGCTACCTATGGAACACATGCCTACCCGCCGCGCGTCGGCCGAAGGCTGGCCGTCATCAATGTCCTTTCGGCGATGGTCTCGCTGATGACGGTGCCCTATATCGCGCTCTACCTTGCGTGGGATTTCGACGCGCTCTGGCTGCCTGCGCTCACGCTGTCGCCTCAGATCATCCTCTTCGCGGTGACGCCGCTATGGCATCGCGTCAACGACTGGGCAGCGGGATTTCATCTCTGCCTCGTCTGGCTGGTCTTCGCTGTGCTCTACACGTGGTATTTCGGCCGCGATTCCGGCCTGCACTTCTATTTCCTGCCGGGCGTTGCCGCCTCCATGCTGATTTTCGGCGCCGATCGCCTGCGCCTTTCGGCGACGATCACCCTGATCGCCTTTGCCGGATTCGTCCTGACGGAACAGCTCTTCACGAAGCCCGCGCCCTTCATCCCCGACGATCCGGTGTTCGCCGACATCATGTTCTTCATCACCGTTCCGTTCTCCTTCTTCCTCGTCTATGCCACGGTGCTCTTCGCCTTTTCGGAAGCAGCGCGCGCGGAGGACGCGCTGGAATTGGAGCACCGGCGGTCTGAACGTCTGCTGGACAACATCCTGCCCGGTACCATTGCCCAACGGCTGAAAGCCAAGCCGGACCGGATGATCGCGGACGGCCTGGCCACGGTGACCATCCTGTTTGCCGATGTGGTGGATTTCACGCCGCGTGCGGGACGGCTTCCAGCCGCCGAAACCGTGAATTTCCTCAACCGGATCTTTTCCGCCTTCGACGACCTGGCGGCCCGGCACGAACTGGAGAAGATCAAGACCGTGGGCGATGCATACATGGTGGCGGGCGGCCTGCCCGACCCGCAGGCCGACCATGTGGCGGCCTGTGCGCAAATGGCCCTCGACATGATGGAGGCGGTGCGCCTGATCGGCGCGCAAACCGGCGAAACGATCCAGTTGCGGATCGGCCTGCATTGCGGACCCGTGGTGGCCGGTGTCATTGGCACGCGCAAATATGCCTATGACGTCTGGGGCGACACGGTGAACATCGCGGCGCGGCTGGAGGAATATTCCCTGCCCGGCCGCATCCAGACCAGCGGCACCGTGGCGGACATGCTCCGGAACCGCTTCCTTTTCGAGCATCGCGGCACGGTGGACATGAAGGGGGTCGGCGAAACGGATTGCTGGTTCCTGTGCGCGCCCGCCACCGGGACGGCTGGTTGACAGGGCCGTTCAGACAAGTCCGAGCAAGTGGGCTGCAAACCACAGCCACATCGCGCCGAGCGTGAAGAAGCCCAGGATGAAGACCGGGCGGCGGTGGCGGATACGGTTTGTCGTGACATGGATCCAGGCGTGGACATAGCGCGAGGCAGCGAAAAGCCAGGCGAGGACCAGCGGCACGGGCTCCACGCCCCCGGTCGCATAAAGCGACAGGCAACAGGCATAGAACAGAACCGGCAGTTCATACTGGTTTGCCAGGTTGTTGCGCACGAACAGGCTTTCGGCGGGCTCGTCCCGGTTCTCGCGGAATTGCGAAGGCTCGGCATTGCCTGCCCTGACGGCCGCGATGCGGCGGCGGGAAATGAGCATGTAGACGCCGTAAACCAGCGCCACCTGCGCCAGCATGGGCCAGAAAATAAGGGTCTGGTTCACGTTCTCGTCCTTGCCGGTTTCACGCCACATGGCTGCGACAGGCTAGCCCGGCTGTGCAAAAGAGAACAAGCCCCGGGTGCAGATGGGATCGACCGACCATTTCAGCCGCGCACGGGGGTGACGGCGGCGGAATGACGGCGGCCAGGCCCGAAGGCGCCGGACCGCCGGACCATGCCGGATCAGATACCGCCGGGGTAGTTCGGGCTTTCGCGCGTGATTGTCACGTCGTGGGCGTGGCTTTCGCGCAGGCCCGCGTTCGAAATGCGCACGAAGGTGGCGCGCTCGTTGAACTCGGGCAGCGTTGCGGCGCCGACATAGCCCATAGCCGCCTTGAGGCCGCCGGCAAGCTGGTGGAGCACGCCGGAAACCGGGCCCTTGTAGGGCACCTGGCCCTCGATGCCTTCAGGCACCAGCTTCAGCGTATCGCGGACCTCTGCCTGGAAATAACGGTCGGCCGATCCGCGCGCCATGGCGCCCACCGAGCCCATTCCGCGATAGGCCTTGAACGAGCGGCCCTGGTGCAGATAGACCTCGCCGGGGCTTTCATCCGTGCCGGCGAGAAGCGAGCCGACCATGGCCGCATGGGCGCCGGCGGCCAGCGCCTTGGCGAGATCGCCGGAAAACTTGATGCCGCCATCGGCAATGACCGTGATGCCCTGCGCGCGGGCGACCTCCACGGCCGACATGATGGCGGAAAGCTGCGGCACGCCGACGCCGGCGACGATGCGCGTGGTGCAGATGGAGCCCGGACCGATGCCGACCTTGACGGCATCCGCGCCCGCATCGATGAGCGCCCTGGTGCCATCGGCGGTGGCGACATTGCCGGCCAGGATGCGCACCGAATTGGACAGCTTCTTGGCCCGCGCCACGGCATCGAGCACGCGCTGCGAATGGCCATGGGCCGTATCAATGACCAGAAGGTCGACGCCGGCATCGATGAGGCGCTCGGCGCGCTCGAAGCCGTCATCGCCCACCGAGGTGGCGGCGGCTGCGCGCAGGCGGCCCTGCACGTCCTTCGTGGCATTGGGATTGAGCTGCGACTTCTCGATATCCTTGACAGTGACGAGACCGACGCAATGGCCCTCGCCATCGACCACCAGAAGCTTTTCGATGCGATGCTGGTGCAGAAGGCGCTTGGCCTCGTCCTGCTCCACGTTCTCCTTCACCGTGACGAGGTTTTCCCGCGTCATCAGTTCATAGACCTTCTGGCCGGGATCGGAGGCGAAGCGGACGTCGCGATTGGTCAGAATACCGACGAGACGGCCGGTGCGATGGCCGCCGGTGCCGCCATTCTCGACTACGGGAATACCGGAAATGCCGTGGGCGCGCATCACGGCCTGGGCATCGGCCAAAGTGGCGTCCGGGCCGATGGTCACCGGATTGACCACCATGCCGCTTTCGAATTTCTTGACCTGGCGGACTTCCTCGGCCTGCTCTTCGGGCGTGAAATTGCGGTGGATGACGCCGATTCCGCCGGCCTGTGCCATGGCTATGGCCAGCCGGCTGTCGGTCACCGTGTCCATGGCGGCCGAGAGGATCGGCAGGTTGAGGTCGATGTCGCGGGCAATCGTCGTGCGGATGTCGACCTGGCCGGGCATGACCTCCGAATGACCCGGCTGCAGCAGCACGTCGTCAAAGGTCAGCGCCATTGCGCCTGTCGCGGTTTCGATGATCTTCACCATGGCCAGTCCCTGCAAATAGCAAAAGGCGGCACTTGCCCGACAACGGTTCAAGGCCGACTCGATTCAAGAAGTCCCTTTCAGGATTGGCGCTGGCTGGTACCACGTCTTTGCGACGATGGAAAGACATCAGCGCGACCGATTTTGCATTGCACAAGGAAAAGCCCCGGCGCGGCGGCCGGGGCTCATCGGGACAGGTTGCCCGCGATCAGAGATCGAACTGGTAGGTTTCCGGGATGAACCGGTAGCCCGTGTCCATCTTCTCCACGAAACCGACGGAGGGGAACGGCATGTGGTAGCCGATGAAGGGCAGCCGGTCGGCGGCGATCATGTCGAACACCGTTTTCCGGCTCTTCGCGGCCATGGCCTTGTCCATGTCGAAGCGCACTTCCCATTCCGGGCGCTGCAGGGACAGGACGAAATGATTGGCCGTGTCGGCGGTGACAACGAGCTGCCGGCCGCCGGATTCCAGCCGGTAGATCATGTGGCCCGGCGTATGGCCAACGGCTGCCATGCCGGTAATGCCCGGCACCACTTCGCCGCCGTCGCCGATGAAGGTCATCTTCTCTGCCAGCGGCATGACCTTGGCCTTGACGAGATTGTGTACCCGCTCGCCGGGCGTGCCGGCACGGGCATCGTCGGCCCAGAAATCGTATTCTGCCTGTCCGGTCACGTAGCGGGCATTGGGGAATGCCGGCTTGTCGCCCTCCATGAGGCCGCCGATATGGTCGGGGTGCATGTGCGTGATGACGACGATGGTCACGTCTTCGGGCGCAATGCCTGCGGCGGCCATGCGGGCAGACAACTGGCCAAGGCCGTTGCCGCGCGCGCCTTCGCCAAGGCCGGTGTCGAAGAGCACGATGTCGGAACCGGTATTGACGACGGTGGGCGCGAAGCCGTTGACCAGCTTTTCGGTGGGCAGATAATGGGCCTCAAGCAATTCGGAAACCGTTTCAACGGACTGATCGGTGCCGAACGTGCCTTGCGGATTTTCCATGACGGTCGTGCCGTCATTGACGGTGGTCACCGTGAAATCGCCCAGCCTGAACTGGTTGTAGGCCGTGGCAGCAGGCATGGACGCGGTTTCGGCATGGGCCTTTCGGACCATGATCTGCGGCATGGCGAGCGTGGCAGCGGCAGTCAGGCCGGCCAACTTGAAAAGAGTGCGGCGGTCGGTCTGTACGGTCATCAGCGTTCTCCCTTTGGCTGGTGCATTCCCGCGCGAAATAGAATGGCAATGGTTTTTCCTGCGGCAAGGCGATCACGCGTTTTGTGATCGTGAACGTGAATGAACGCAGCGTTGCGGAATCATGGACAGGCTTGCTCCGTTGCCGCTGGCGTGACACCAAGGGTACAGGCGGACTGGAGGAGGGTTTTCCGGATGACCGAGGACAAGGGGCGCTGGCGCTTCCTGGCGCTGATCTGCGCGGCAACGCTGATGTCCCTGACGACATGGTTCTCGGCCACCGCTGTCTTGCCGGTGCTTGTGGAGCGCTGGGCGCTTGGCACGAGCGCGGCGGCGTGGCTGACCAATGGTGTGCAGGCAGGCTTCGTCTCAGGCGCGCTTCTCTCGGCCTTTCTGGGCCTTGGCGACCGCTGGCCGCACGGGCTGATGATGGCTGGCGCGGCGGGGCTGGCCTGCATTGCCAACCTGCTCCTGCTTCTGGAACCGGGCATTGCGATGGCGATCGGCGCGCGCATTCTCACCGGCGTGGCGCTGGCCGGCGTCTATCCGCCAGCCGTCAAGCTGATCGCCACCTGGTTTCGCACCGGGCGCGGCCTCGCCATGGGCGTTATGATCGGCGCGCTGACGGTCGGCTCCGCCCTGCCGCACCTGGTGCGCGCGCTTGGCGGCGGCTTCGACTGGCGGATCGTGGTGCTGGCGAGTTCCGGGTTTGCGCTTGCCGCCGCGCTGATCTTCGCCTTCGCGCTGAAGGAAGGCCCCTACCCGTTCCCGCGCGCGCCGGCACGCCTGGGCCAGATCGGCGAAATCCTGCGCAACCGGCCGGTCATGCTCGCCAATTGCGGCTATTTCGGCCATATGTGGGAGCTCTACGCGGTCTGGGGCTGGTTCCTGGCCTATACGCAGGCTGCACAGGCGGCCGGCAACCGGCTTGCCGGCGGCAATGCCTCCGCGCTGACCTTTCTCGTCATCGCCATCGGCTTTGCCGGTGCGGCGGCCGGCGGCTGGCTGGCCGACCGGATCGGGCGCTGCCATACCACGGCGCTGGCGCTGGCACTGTCCGGCTCATGTGCCATTGCCATCGGCTTCACCTTCGACGGGCCCGCCTGGCTGTTCACGGCCGTTGCGCTGGTCTGGGGCGTGAGCGTGATCGCCGACAGCGCGCAGTTTTCCGCCGCCGTCACCGAATTGTCGGAGCCGGGCTGGGTGGGCTCGGCGCTGGCGCTGCAAATGGGGGTGGGCTTCGCCATCACCATCGGCGCCATCTGGCTCATTCCCCTTGTCGCGCAATGGGCGGGCGGCTGGCGCTGGGTGTTTCTCGTGCTGGTGCCCGGGCCGGTGTTCGGCGCTGTGGCCATGCTCAAGCTTCGGCAATTGCCGGAAGCCACGCGCATGGCGGGCGGCTTGCGCTGAAGCGCCTTTTCGCCCCTCAGCGCGACAGCGTATCGGCCAGTCCGTGCAGCATGGCCAGGCAGGCGTCCAGTTCCGACAGGGCCACATATTCGTTCGGCTTGTGGGCCTGCTCGATGGAGCCGGGGCCGCAGACGATGGCCGACATGCCGAACTCCTGGAAAAGCCCGGCCTCGGTGCCGAAGGCCACGACATCGCAGTCATTGGCGCCGGTCAGCCGGGCGACGATGTCGCGCGCCTCATTGTCGGCCACGGGTTCCAGCCCGGCCACCTCGCCGATGACATCGGTCTCGATGAAACAGCCCGGCGACACACGGCGCATTTCGGGCAGCAGCACCTCATCGCAGAAGAGCGCCAGATCCCGCTTGACGCGCTCGGCATCTCCGGGGCGCACGGGGCGCATTTCCCATTCGATCAGGCAGTCGCCGGCAATCACGTTTCGTGCCGCGCCGCCCTCGATACGGCCGATCTGCACGGTCGTGAAGGGCGGCTCGAAGCGGGAACCGGGCACCGGCTCGTTCCGCAGGCCACGGCCGATTTCGGCCATGCGCGCGGCATAGCGGACGGCATATTCGATGGCGTTCACGCCCGCATCCGGGTTCGAGCCATGGCCTTCCAGCCCCTTGAACCGGGTGGTGTATTCACAGCAGCCCTTGTGCCCCTCGATCATGCGCATGTTCGTCGGCTCGCCTATGATGGCGGCGGCGGGCCGGATGCCGGCAGCGGCCAGGTCCTGAACCAGTTGCCGGGCGCCGAGGCAGCCGACCTCCTCGTCATAGGTCAGCGCGAAATGGACCGGACGGACGAGATCGCGCGCAGCGAAGGTCTCCGCCATGGCCAGCATGCAGGCGATGAAGCCCTTCATGTCGCAGGCGCCGCGCCCGTGCAGGCGCCCGTCCTGCATTCGCATGGCGAAGGGATCGCTTTCCCATTCCGGTTCCAGCGCCGGCACCACGTCGCTATGACCCGACAGCACGACGCCGCCCGGCCGGTCGGGCCCGATGGTGGCAAAGAGGTTTGCCTTTTCGCCGCTGTGGTCGCGGTGGATGTGGATGGCCGCTCCGGCGTCGCCGAGGCGTTCGGCGGCATGGGTGATGAGCGCCAGGTTGGAATCGGCGGAGACCGTGGGATAGGCGATCAGGTCGCCCAGGATGGCGACGGTCCTGTCGAGCGGGCTCACCGGTTCATTCCTTGACGAAGAGCTGGCGCGGGCGATCGCACAGGCATTCCGCCGGGCCCTTGTCGCGGATCAGGATGCTCTCGGTGATTTCCAGGCCCCAGTCGTTCATCCACAGGCCCGGCATGAAATGGAAGGTCATGCCGGGTTCGAGAACCGTATCGTCGCCTTCGCGGATGGAAATGGTACGCTCGCCCCAGTCCGGCGGATAGGACAGGCCGATGGGATAGCCGGCGCGGGCCGAGCGTTCGATGCCGGCGCGCTCCAGCGGCAGGGCCAGTGCGCGGGCAATGTCGGCGGCGGTATTGCCGGGCCGGGCCGCATCAAGGCCGGCTTCCAGACCTTCGACAAGCGCGGCCTCGGCGCGGCGAAAATGGTCTGGCGGCGTGCCGAGGAAGATGGTCCGGCAGAAGGGCGCGTGGTAGCGGCGATAACAGCCGGCGATCTCGAAGAAGGTCGCCATTTCCTTTTCGAAGATGCGCCCGTCCCATGTCAGGTGCGGGGCTGCGGCATCCGAGCCGGACGGCAGAAGCGGCACGATGGCCGGATAATCGCCCCAGTCCTCATCCGTGCCGCGAATGGCCTTGCCGTAGATCTCGGCGACGACTTCCGACTTGCGCACGCCAGGCTCGACGCGCTCGATCACGTAGTCGATGATTTTCTCGGAAATGCGCGCCGCCTTGCGCATGAAGGCGATTTCCGGCTCGCTCTTGACCGCGCGCTGCCAGTTCACGAGCGCGGTGGCATCGGCCAGGATGGCATCGGGCAATTCATGCTGGAGCACCAGGAAAGCCTTGGCGGAGAAATAGTAGTTCTCCAGTTCCACGCCGATCCGGCTCGACCCGTAGCCGCGATCGCGGATCATCGCGGCCAGCAGTTCCATGGGATGGCAGAGCGTGGATTGCACATAGTGATCGGGATACCAGGCGACATGGGAATCCTCCATCCAGACCGTGCGCAGCGCGCCGTTGGCATCCTGCGAACGGCCCCACCAGACCGGATCCTCGTCGAGGAAGACGAGCACGCCCTGGTGGACATAGAAGGACCAGCCGTCATAGCCGGTGAGCCAGGCCATGTTGGACGGATCCTCGATGAAGAGCAGGTCGAGCTGCTGGGCCGCCATGGCCTCGCGCACGCGGGCGAGCCGCCGTTCGTATTCGGACTTCTCGAATGGCAAATGGCTTGCCGGCATCGTTTGCTCCCCCCGGGGTTTTTCGTGTTGGTCTTCCCGCATTGTCCGCGTTGCAGCGCCGCCTGACCGTAGCGCCGCGGACAAGCGAAAAACAAGACCGGGAAAGTTGACATGGGCGGCCGCGCGTGATGCCTTGCAGCCGCAGGTTCCGGACCCTGCCAAGAAACACCGACAGGATGCGCCAGAGGAGTTCCGGATGCGACATTTCCGTGTCTTTGCGACGCGTTTGCGGCTTCACGGCCTCACGGGAGTGACACGATGACCCTTGCGCTGGCCGATGTGATGGCGGCGGCCAACCGCATTGCGGGCATGGCAGTGCGCACGCCGATGATCCCCTCGCCCTTCATGTCCCGCCTCGCGGGGGCCGAATTCCTGATGAAGCTTGAAACCTGCCAGCCGACGGGCGCCTTCAAGCTGCGCGGCGCGGCCAATGCCATTGCCCAATTGCCCGATGGCGCTGCCGGCGTGACCTGCTGCTCGACTGGCAATCACGGCCGTGCCGTTGCCTACGCCGCCCGCCTGCGGGGGCTTCGCGCCGTGATCTGCATGTCGTCGCTGGTGCCGACCAACAAGGTGGAGGGCATTCGCGCGCTGGGCGCGGAAACGCACATTGCCGGGCGCAGCCAGGACGAAGCCGGCATTGAAAGCCGGCGTTTGGCACAGGAAGAAGGCCTGGTGGAAATCCCGCCCTTCGACCACGCGGCGGTGATTGCCGGCCAGGGCACGGCAGCGCTCGAAATGCTGGCAGAGCGGCCGGACATCGCCACGCTGCTGGTGCCGCTTTCGGGCGGCGGTCTGGCCGCTGGCGTGGCGCTGGCGGCCAGGGCGATCAAGCCTTCGATCCGGGTGATCGGCGTGACGATGGAGCGCGGTGCCGCGATGCACGCCTCGATCGCGGCGGGCAAGCCGGTGGAGGTGGAGGAAGTGGCGAGCCTGGCCGATTCGCTGGGCGGCGGCATCGGGCTTTCCAACCGCTTCACCTTCGCGCTGTGCCGCGACCTGCTGGACGATGTCATCCTGGTTTCCGAAGACCACATCTACCGCGCCATGCAGGCCCTGTTCTTCGAGGACAGGCTGGTTGCCGAAGGCGCCAGTGTCGTCGGCCATGCCGCCGTCATGAGCGGCAGGGCAGGAAAGCTCGCGGGACCGGTGGCGACTCTCATCACGGGCCGCAACGTGGATATGGGCCAGTTCATGGCCGTCATGGCCGGCGAGCCGGTTGATCTGGGCGGCACAAGGACAGAAGGAGGCGCGTATGGCGCATGAAATCCGGATCGTGACCGAAACCGAACTGCGCGCCGCGGTGCAACTGGACCTGACCGCCGTGGATGTGGTCTCGCAAGCCTTCGCGGCGCTGGCCGGCGGTGGCGTCGTCATGCCGCCGGTCCTGTCGATGGACCTGCCGGCGGTGCATGGCGAAGTGGATGTCAAGACCGCGTGGATTCCGGGCTTCGAGGGCTTCGCCATCAAGGTCAGCCCCGGCTTTTTCGACAATCCGGCCAAGGGGCTGGCGAGCCTGAACGGGCTGATGGTGCTGCTCGATGCCACGACGGGGCTGGTCAGGGCCGTTTTCCTCGACAACGGCTACCTGACGGACGTGCGCACGGCGGCGGCCGGTGCCGTGGCCGCACGCCACCTGGCGCCGGAGACGGTGGAGACGGCCGGCGTGATCGGCACGGGTGTGCAGGCGCGCCTGCAAATGGAGGCGGCCCATCTGGTGCGGCCCTTCCGCCGCGTGCTTGTCTGGGGACGCGATGCCGGCAAGGCGGGTGACTGCGCAAGGGATCTGTCCGGGCGGCTTGGCATCGCGGCGGAAACGGTGACCGATCCGGCGGCCCTCGTCGCGCAGTCGCAGCTCGTCGTGACGACGACACCGGCGCGTGAACCGGTGCTGAAGGCCGAATGGCTGCATCCGGGCCTGCACATCACCGCCATGGGATCGGACCAGGCGGGCAAGAACGAGATCGACCCGCAGGCCATCGCGGCTTCGGACATCTATGTCTGCGACCGGCTGTCCCAATGCGAGACGCTGGGCGAATGGCGCAGCGTGCTGGCTGCCGGCCTTGGCGGGTCCGCCGCGCCGGTCGAACTGGGCGATGTGATTTCGGGCAAGGCGCCGGGTCGCACATCGCAGGACCAGGTCACGGTCTGCGATCTGACCGGCACCGGGGCGCAGGACACGGCGATTGCCACCCATGCGCTTGCCGTCACGCGGGCGGCCGGCAGCGGCACAACGATCAGCACCTGAGGGCGGACGCGCACGCGCATGAGCAAGCTGGACCGGTTCGACCTCGCCATCCTGAAGGCGCTTCAGGCAAACGGGCGGATGACCAAGGTGGCGCTGGCCGAGGCGGTCAACCTGTCGCCCAGCCCGTGCGTGGAGCGGCTGAAGCGGCTGGAAAAGGCCGGCTACATCACCGGCTACCGGGCCATGGTGGACCTGCGCAAACTTGGCCCCGTGACGGAAGTGCATGTGGAAGTAACGCTGGCCAATCACCAGGCCGCGGATTTCCGCCGCTTCGAGGCCGCCGTGCTGGACTTTCCGGAGATCGTGGAATGCGCAGCGACGGGCGGCGGCATCGACTACGTGATGAAGGCGGTGGTGGCGGATGTGGACGCCTATCAGCGTCTGATGGACCGGCTGCTGGATGCCAGTGTCGGAATCGAGCGCTATTTCGGCTATATCGTCACCAAGACGGTGAAAAACACTGCGCCGCCCCTGCCCTTCGCCCTTCCCTCCGGCGGGACCAGTGAAAATCACTGAAGCCGGCATGAAATTCGGCAAATTCCACTGACCCGCTGCCCGATTGCAGTGAAAATGCTGCCGCGTTCGCCCCTATCGTGACGCCATCAACGCATTCACGGCAAAGCGAGGCGCATCATGAAGGACGGCGACAAGGGCCTGCGGTCCATCCGGCTGGACGATCCGAAGCTCCTGCGCACATTCGCCTATCTGGGTGGGGCATGGGTCTCGGCGAAAAGCGGCGCAACCATCGAGGTGCGAAACCCCGCCGATGGCGCGACCATTGCGCAAGTCGCCGCGCTGGGCGCAGAGGACGCTCGCGAAGCCGCCGATGCCGCGCATGCGGCTTTTCCAGGCTGGTCGGGGCTGCTGCCGCAAGCGCGTTCGGCCTGCCTCAAGCGATGGTTCGAGCTGATGCGCGAACGGCGCGAGGATCTGGCCGCCCTGATGGTGCTGGAACAGGGAAAACCGCTTTCGGAAGCGCGCGGCGAGATCGACTATGGCGCCTCGTTCGCCGAATTCTATGCCGAGGAAGCCAAGCGCCCGAATATCGAGAGCGTGACATCGCACCTGCCGGATGCCGAAGTCGAGGTGTGGCTGGAGCCCGTCGGCGTGGCGGCGCTGATCACGCCCTGGAACTTTCCCAACGCGATGATCGTGCGCAAGGCGGCGGCCGCGCTGGCGGCAGGCTGCCCGGTGCTCATCCACCCGTCGCACGAGACGCCGCTCAGCGCCACGGCGCTCGCAGAACTGGCCGAGCGGGCGGGGTTTCCGCCGGGCGTGTTCAATGTGGTGACCGGCCATGCCGGGGAGATCGTGCCGGCCTGGACGGCGGACCGGCGCGTGCGCGCGCTGTCGTTCACCGGCTCGACCGAGGTCGGCAAGCTGCTCTACCGGCAGTCGGCGGAGACAGTGAAGCGCATCGTGATGGAACTGGGCGGGCATGCGCCCTTCATCCTGTTCGATGACGCCGACATGGACCATGCCGTTGACGAGGCCATCAAGGCGAAATTCGCCACGTCCGGCCAGGATTGCCTCGGCGCGAACCGCTTCCTGGTGGAACGTGGCGCCTATGATGATTTCTGCACCCGTTTTGGCGAACACGCCCTGGCGCTGACCGTCGGCCCCGGTCTCGGCGACCCGGATATCGGCCCGCTCATGAACGAAAAGGCCGTGGTCAAGCAGGAAGAGCATGTGGCGGATGCGCTCGCGCGTGGCGCAAGGCTCATTTGCGGCGGCAAGCGTCACGCAGCCGGGCCGCTGTTCTTCCAGCCCACTGTGCTGGCCGACGTGCCGGCGGATGCGCTGATCATGCGCGAGGAAACCTTCGGTCCGGTCGCCGCCATTGCCCCCTTCGACACGGAGGAAGAGGCCTTCGGGCGCGCCAATGACAGCGAATACGGCCTGATCGCCTATCTCCATACCAGCGATCCGCGCCGCATCTACCGCGCCAGCCGCGCCTTGCAATATGGCATGGTGGCGGTAAACCGGACAAAGGTGACCGGCGCCCCCATTCCATTCGGCGGCATGAAACAGTCGGGCGTGGGCCGCGAAGGCGCGCGGCTGGGCATGGCCGCCTTCATGGATGTCAAATATGTCTGCCGCGACTGGGCATGACCTCAACTTGAAGGAAAAGACGATGTTGAAAAACGACCAGCTTGACCAGTGGGACCGGGACAATTTCTTCCACCCGTCCACGCATCTTGCCCAGCATGCGCGCGGGGAAAGCCCCAACCGCATCGTCACCGGCGGATCGGGCGTGCATATCGAGGACCGCGACGGCAACCGGCTGCTGGATGCCTTTGCCGGCCTCTATTGCGTCAATGTCGGCTACGGGCGCTCCGAGATCGCGGATGCCATTGCCGCGCAGGCGAAGGAGCTGGCCTATTACCATGCCTATGTCGGTCATGGCACGGAGGCCTCGATCACGCTGGCGAAAATGGTGCTCGACCGGGCGCCGGACCACATGTCCAAGGTCTATTTCGGGCTGGGCGGCTCGGACGCCAACGAGACCAACATCAAGCTGGTCTGGTACTACAACAACATCCTCGGCCGGCCGGAAAAGAAGAAGATCATCTCGCGCTGGCGCGGCTATCACGGTTCGGGCCTGATGACCGGTTCACTGACCGGGCTGGACCTGTTCCACAAGAAGTTCGACTTGCCGCTGGCGCAGGTGCTGCACACGGAAGCGCCCTATTTCTACCGCTGCGCCGACCGCTCTATGGACGAGAAGGCCTTTTCCGCCCATTGCGCCGCCGAACTGGAAGCGCTGATCGAGCGCGAGGGCGCGGACACCATCGCCGCCTTCATCGGCGAGCCGATGCTGGGCACGGGCGGAATCGTGCCGCCGCCGGCGGGCTACTGGGAGGCCATCCAGACTGTGCTCGACAAGCACGACATCCTGCTGATCGCCGACGAGGTGGTGACCGGATTCGGGCGTCTGGGCACCATGTTCGGCTCCACCCATTACGGCATCCGGCCGGACATCATCACCATCGCCAAGGGGCTGACGTCGGCCTATGCACCGCTGTCGGGCTCCATCGTCTCCGACAAGGTCTGGGCGGTGCTGGAAAAGGGCACGGACGAGAACGGCCCCATCGGCCATGGCTGGACCTATTCGGCGCACCCCATCGGCGCGGCGGCGGGTGTGGCCAATCTCAAGCTGATCGACAGCCTGAACCTCGTCGCCAATGCCGGCGAGACCGGCGCCTGGTTCAACGCGGCCATGAAGGACGCGCTGGCGGCCCATCCCCATGTCGGTGACGTGCGCGGCGAAGGCATGTTGTGCGCGGTGGAATTCGTCGAGGACAAGGACGACCGGCGCTTCTTCGATGCCTCGCGCAAGATCGGTCCCGCCGTCTCGGCGGCCCTGCTCGAACGCGGCGTGATCGGGCGGGCCATGCCGCAGGGCGACATCCTGGGCTTCGCACCGCCGCTCTGCCTGACACGGGCCGAAGGCGAGGAGGTGGTTTCGAAAACCGCCGACGCGGTGAAGGCCGTGCTCGGCTGACGGGCTGACGGGCAAGACGCAGCCGGCCGGGGCAGTGGTTCCGGCCGGATTGACCATGCCCCGCCATGCTTGACCGCGGGGGTGCAAGCGCCCCACTCTGGCGCATCGGAACACGAAAGGCGGCGGGCAGAGACCGGCATGGAAGTGAAGCTGACG
Organism: Zhengella sp.; assembly: GCF_041397485.1. Taxonomy (NCBI): domain Bacteria; kingdom Pseudomonadati; phylum Pseudomonadota; class Alphaproteobacteria; order Hyphomicrobiales; family Notoacmeibacteraceae; genus Zhengella; species Zhengella sp. The sequence goes on from NZ_JAWKWO010000001.1 coordinate 868,717, forward strand.
CTCAGGCGGCCGGGCATCGATGCTGCCGATGAAGCGATCGTCTATCTTGACCGCGACAGCGCAGCCTGCCGCGACATGGGCCTGATCCCGCCCGATCGCCTCAGGGTTTCGTGCCATGGCAGGGCCGTGACCGCGCGACTCAACCTTGTTTCGGGCAGCCTTCTCGACCCGGATGAGGCGGCCCTTTCGGAAGCCGCATGGAAAAGCCTCGGCGCGCAGGATGGCGACATGGCGTCGATCCGCAAGGACGAGGCCATCGATTCCATGTCGCAGGTGCGCGCGAAGATCTTCGGGCACAGGCTCGGTGACGACCCGATGCGCGGCATTCTCGGCGACATCATTTCAGGACGTTATTCGGACATCCAGCTTGCCGCCTTCGTCACCGCCTGCGCGGCCCGGCCGCTCGATACGGACGAGATCGCGGCATTGACGACCGCGATGGTCGATACGGGCGTGCGGATGAACTGGCCGCAGGTCATTGTCGGGGACAAGCACTGCGTGGGCGGACTGCCGGGAAATCGCACCACGCCGATCATTGTCGCCATCGCCGCGGCTTGCGGCGTAACCATTCCCAAGACCTCGTCGCGCGCCATCACCTCGCCGGCCGGCACCGCAGACATGATAGAAGTGCTGGCACCGGTGGACCTGTCGCTGGACCGCCTGCGCCGGGTGGTGGAGGATGAGGGAGGCTGCATCGCCTGGGGCGGTGCCGTGGATCTCAGCCCCGCCGACGACATCCTCATCCGGATCGAGCGGGCGCTCGATCTCGACAGCCACGGGCAGTTGATCGCCTCGGTCCTTTCCAAGAAGATCGCCGCCGGTGCGACCCATGTCGTCATCGACATGCCGGTCGGCCCCTCGGCAAAGGTGCGCAGCGCGCAGGAAGCGGCTGTCCTTTCGCGAACATTCATCGCGGTTGCGCGGCGATTCGGACTGCACCTGCGCATTGTCACGACCAACGGCGCGCAGCCGGTCGGGCGCGGCATCGGACCGGCGCTGGAAGCGCGCGATGTGCTTGCGGTCCTGCGCAACGCGCGCGATGCGCCATCGGACCTGCGCCTGCGCGCACTCATGCTGGCCGGGGCCTTGCTGGAACTGACCGGAAAGGCCGCCGAAGGTGCCGGAGAAGCGCTTGCGGAACGGACGCTTGCCAGCGGCAAGGCATGGTCGAAATTCCAGGCCATCTGCGCGGCACAGGGCGGCATGCGGACACCGCCCGCCGCGCGCTTCCGGCATGCCGTCGCCGCGCCCCTGCCAGGCCGGGTCGAGGCGATGGATAACCGGCTGCTCGCCCGTGCGGCGCAATGCGCAGGCGCGCCGGAGGAAAAGGCGGCAGGGCTGGATCTGCATGTGCGCATCGGCGATCCGGTCGAGGAGGGCCAGCCCCTCTTCACGCTTCACGCCTAGAACAAGGGCGACCTGGCCCATGCACTCGGGTTCCTGCAAGGCCACGAACCGGTCATAACGCTGCGGCATTGAACGCCGGACCGGCGTCTCCGCCTGCCACGGCGACGCGCGGTGCCTTGCCGCATCGGCGCACCACATCCGCGATCTGGTGCAGTTGCCGGATCAGCGGGCTGGACTTGCGCCAGATCATGCCGATGGTCCGCGAGGGCTGCGGGTCGCTGAAACGGGCGACCGATACCGGCGCGGACGCCGTCTCCACCGGGACGGCCATTTCCGGTATGAGCGTCACGCCAATGCCCGCGCCCACCATCTGGACCAGCGTCGAAAGCGAACTGCCATCCAGCAGCTCCCGCGGGCGCGCAGGGTGCAGGTTGCAGAAGGAAAGCGCCTGGTCGCGAAAGCAATGCCCTTCCTCCAGCAAGAGAAGGCGCATCTCGCGCAGGCCCTCCCGGTCGGGGACCGGCTTGGCGGCATCTTCGTCGGGGCGCACGAGCACGAATGTCTCGGTGAACAGCGCCACTTCCGTCAGCGCCGGTTCGGAAACGGGCAGCGCGACAATGGCCGTGTCAATTCGCCCGGCGGCCAGTTCCTCCACGAGGCGCGATGTCAGCGTTTCGCGCACATGGATTTCCAGCCCTTCGTGCAGACGCGACAGATCCGAAATGATGCGCGGCAGCAGGTAGGGGGCAATCGTGGGAATGACGCCGATGCGCAAGCGGCCGACCAGATGATCATGCGAGGCGCGGGCCAGATCGCCCAGTTCATCGACGGAGCGGAGGATTTCACGCACACGCACGGCGAATTCCTCGCCGAACCCGGTCAGGCGGATCTGCCGGGCGGCGCGCTCGAAAAGCTCCGTACCGAGGGATTCCTCCAATTCGCGGATCTGCATGGAAAGGGCGGGCTGGGAAATGGAGCAGGCCTCTGCCGCCCGACCGAAATGACCATGGCGGGCCAGCGCCTCGAAATAGCGGAACTGCTTGAGCGTGACGTTTCTCATAAGCAATTCTTATCACGACAATCAGGAAATCCAACTTAATTTAATCGTCGGGCTTTGCTATTGTTCTTCCCGAGGAGGAACCGAAGCCAGCGCTTCCATTTCGTCTCTCGCGGCTCAAGGCTGTGAGGGGGGCATTTTCCGGATCACGCGCCAGGCCTCCTGCCATGGCGATCCGGGCCGGAACGAAAGGAACAGTTCGCGGGCTGCCTTCGTGCTTTCTCATCGCTGTTGACCAGTGACTTTCCTTTAGAAACCGAGCCACGACCGGAGACAAACATGGACGTGAAGAACACAGAGAAAACCGGCGGCTGCCCGGTAATGCATGGCGGCATGACCGCCCTGGCAACGTCGAACATGCATTGGTGGCCGAACGCGCTGAACTTCGACATCCTTCACCAGCACGACACGAAGACCAACCCGCTGGGCAAGGATTTCAACTATCGCGAAGCCGTCAAGTCGCTCGACCATGACGCGATCAAGCAGGACCTGCATGCCCTGATGACCGAGAGCCAGGACTGGTGGCCGGCCGACTGGGGCCATTATGGCGGCCTGTTCATCCGCATGGCCTGGCATTCGGCCGGCACCTACCGGCTGGCGGACGGGCGCGGCGGCGGCGGCACGGGCAATCAGCGTTTCGCACCGCTGAACGCCTGGCCGGACAATGTGAGCCTTGACAAGGCGCGCCGCCTGCTCTGGCCGATCAAGAAGAAATACGGCAACAAGATCTCCTGGGCCGACCTGATGATCCTCGCAGGCAATGTCGCCTATGAGAGCATGGGCCTGAAGACCTTCGGCTTTGCCTATGGCCGCGAGGACATCTGGCATCCGGAAAAGGACATCTACTGGGGCGCGGAGAAGGAATGGCTGGCGCCGAGCGACAGCCGCTACGACAGCGTGGAAGACCCGGCGACCATGGAGAACCCGCTGGCCGCCGTGCAGATGGGTCTCATCTACGTGAATCCGGAAGGCGTGAACGGCCAGCCGGACCCGCTCAAGACGGCTGCGCAGGTGCGTGAGACCTTCGCGCGCATGGCGATGAACGACGAGGAAACGGCAGCCCTGACCGTCGGCGGCCACACGGTGGGCAAGGCGCATGGCAATGGCGACGCCGGCCTGCTGGGTGCCGACCCGGAGGCCGCCGACGTGACCGAGCAGGGCTTCGGCTGGACCAACCCGAACATGCACGGCAAGGCCGCCAACGCGGTGACGTCCGGCATCGAGGGTGCGTGGACGACCGAGCCGACCAAGTGGGACAACGGCTATCTCAAGCTGCTGTTCGGCTACGAGTGGGAGCTGACCAAGAGCCCGGCCGGCGCGAACCAGTGGCAGCCCATCGGCATCAAGGAAGAGGACATGCCGGTCGACGCCTCCGACCCCTCGGTGCGCCGCATGCCGATGATGACCGATGCCGACATGGCGATGAAGATGGATCCGGCCTACCGGGCCATCTGCGAGAAGTTCATGGCGGATTTCGACTATTTCTCCGACACCTTCGCGCGGGCCTGGTTCAAGCTGACCCATCGCGACATGGGTCCGAAGGCACGCTATATCGGCCCGGAGATTCCGGCTGAAGACCTGATCTGGCAGGATCCGGTTCCCGCCGGCAACACCGGCTACGATGTGGACGCGGTGAAGGCGAAGATCGCCGCGTCGGGCCTGTCCATCGCCGAGATGGTGGCCACGGCCTGGGACAGCGCCCGCACCTATCGCGGCTCGGACATGCGCGGCGGCGCCAATGGCGCGCGTATCCGTCTTGCCCCGCAGAAGGACTGGGAAGGCAACGAGCCGGAGCGCCTGGCGAAGGTGCTTTCCGTCCTGGAGCCGATCGCTGCGGAAACGGGCGCTTCGGTGGCCGACGTCATCGTCCTGGCCGGCAATGTGGGCATCGAGCAGGCGGCCAAGGCTGCCGGCCATGATGTCACCGTGCCGTTCGCGCCGGGACGCGGCGACGCGACCGACGAAATGACGGACGCTGCGTCCTTCGACGTGCTGGAGCCGCTGGCCGATGGCTATCGCAACTGGCTGAAGAAGACCTATGTGGTCAGCCCGGAAGAGATGATGCTGGACCGCACCCAGCTCATGGGCCTCACCGCGCCGGAAATGACGGCGCTGGTCGGCGGCATGCGCGTGCTCGGCACCAATTATGCCGGCACCAAGCATGGCGTCTTCACCGACCGCGAAGGCCAGTTGACCAACGACTTCTTCGTCAATCTGACCGACATGGCAAACAGCTGGCACAAGGGCGACGGCGACATCTACGAAATCCGCGACCGCAAGACCGGCGCGGTGAAGTGGACCGCCTCGCGCGTGGACCTGGTGTTCGGCTCCAGCTCCATCCTGCGTTCCTATGCGGAGGTCTATGCCCAGGACGACAATGAAGAGAAGTTCGTCAAGGATTTCATCGCCGCCTGGGTGAAGGTGATGAACGCGGATCGCTTCGACCTTACCGCCTGACGGCGGCGGATCTGCCCCATGCCGGGGGCGGATGGGGCAATCCGGGGCGGCGCCGCAAGGCGCCGCCCTTTTCCTTTTGGCGCAAGTGCCGCCAAGGCGCGCGGGCTTGCAAGCGCGCGTGCCTTGCTGCCATACCTGCTGCATGAGCGAGAGCAAGACCGACGCGCCACGCCTGCGCCTGCGCATTCTCTTCGGGGACGATGCCATGCTGGGCCCCGGCAAGGCAGACCTGCTGGAGCGCATCCGCCAGACCGGCTCCATCGCGGCGGCCGGCCGCACGATGGGAATGAGCTACAAGCGCGCCTGGAGCCTGGTGGAAGAGATGAACCGATTCTTCCGCGATCCGCTGGTTTCGAGCGCGCGCGGCGGGGCTTCAGGAGGTGGCGCCAGCCTCACGCAGGCCGGAGAGCAGGTGCTGTCACTCTATCGCGCCATCGAGGATGAAACGGCGGCCGCCAATGCCGGCCGGATCGTCGCGTTACAGTCCATGCTGGCCGATATGTCCGGCGATAAATAACGCTTGCCTGCCAGTGTGTCCGTTGCGATATTTCCCGCCAGACATATTGCCTTGGCAGATGAAGGAACGACCACCATGCGGTCCACGAACGGACACCCGATGCGCCGCTTAGCCGTTGCGGCGCTGGCCGCCCTCGCCTGGCCTGCGATGCAGGCGCCGGTCCGGGCCGATGATGTTCTCGTGTTCGCCGCTGCCTCGCTCAGGAACGGGCTGGACGACCTTGCCTCGCAATGGCAGGCCAAGACAGGCCATACGGTAACCGTTTCCTATGCGGGGTCGGGCGCACTGGCGAGGCAGGTTATGGCGGGTGCGCCTGCGGACATCTTCATCTCCGCCAATACGGGCTGGGCCGACGCAGTGGACAAGGCCGGTCTCGTGGCAGAGGGTGGACGGCGCGACATCCTGTCCAATGCGCTGGTGCTGATCGCCCATGGCAAGGGGGGCGGACAGGTTGCCATCGGGGCGGAACTGGATCTGCCCGCACTGCTTGGCGATGGCAAGCTGGCCATGGCGATGGTCGATTCCGTGCCTGCCGGCATCTATGGCAAGGCGGCGCTGAAGACGCTTGGCCTTTGGGACGCGGTCGCGCCCGCGGTCGCGCAGACGGACAATGTGCGCGCGGCGCTGGCGCTGGTCGCCGCCGGCGAAGCGCCTTACGGCATTGTCTATGCAACCGATGCCGCCGCCTCGGACAATGTCACCATCGCCGGCGCCTTTCCTGCTGACAGCCATCCGCCGATCGTCTATCCGGCTCTTCTCCTGAAGGATGCTGCCGACCCCGCGGACAGGGCCTTTTTCGAGGCCCTTTCGGGGCAGGAAGCGGAAGCCGCCTTCACCAGACAGGGATTCAGCGTGTTGAAGTGATCGCGTGACGGACTGGCTTTCACCGGAGGAATGGCAGGCGGTGGCGCTGTCGCTGCGGGTGGCCGGCGTGGCGACGCTGGCCAGCCTGCCGTTCGGGCTGTTCCTGGCCTATGCGCTGGCGCGCTGGCATTTTCCCGGCAAGCAGATCGTCAACGGGATCGTTCACCTGCCGCTGATCCTGCCGCCGGTCGTCACCGGCTACCTGCTTCTGCTGACCATGGGGCGCCGAGGCCTGATCGGCCAGTATCTCGATGAATGGTTCGGCATCGTCCTTGCCTTCCGCTGGACCGGCGCCGTGCTGGCGGCGGGCATCATGGCCTTTCCGCTGATGGTGCGGGCCATGCGACTGTCCATCGAGGCGGTCGACCCGAAGCTGGAGGAAGCGGGTGCGACGCTGGGCGCGTCGCCGGCCTGGGTGTTTCTCACCGTGACCCTGCCGATGATCCTGCCGGGCGTGATTGCCGGGGCGATCCTCGCCTTCGCCAAGGCCATGGGCGAATTTGGCGCCACCATCACCTTCGTCTCCAACATTCCGGGCCAGACGCAGACGCTGCCCTCGGCGGTCTATGCCTTCCTTCAGGTGCCGGGCGGAGAGGCCTCGGCCGCGCGCCTCGTCGCCGTGGCCATTGCCGTCGCAATGACCGCGCTGCTGCTCTCGGAATTCGTGGCGCGGCGGGTGGCGGCCCGCGTCGGGAGCGGCTGATGCTGGAGGTTGCGCTGAAGCATGATTTCCAGGGTTTCGGGCTGGACGCCGCCTTCGCTGCGCCCAATGGCGTCACGGTCCTGTTCGGGCGGTCCGGATCCGGCAAGTCGACCATCGTCAAGGCCGTTGCAGGGCTCTTGCGACCCGATAGCGGACGGATCACCCTTGGCGGCGACGTTCTTCTCGACACCGCGCGCGGCATCGCCTTGCCGCCGCATCGCCGCCGCATCGGCACGGTCTTCCAGGAAGGGCGGCTGTTTCCGCATCTGACAGTGCGCCAGAACCTTGCCTATGGCCGCTGGTTCGCCCCACGCGGCGCGCGGCAAGAGAATGCGGACCATGTCATCGACATGCTCGGCATCGGCCATCTTCTGGACCGCCGGCCGGGCCTGCTGTCGGGCGGCGAGAAACAGCGCGTGGCCATCGGGCGGGCCCTTCTGTGCTCGCCGCGCCTCATCCTGGCGGACGAGCCGCTGGCGGCACTGGACGAGGCACGCAAGGCGGAGATCCTGCCCTATTTCGAGCGGCTGCGCGACGAGGTGGCCGTGCCGATCCTCTATGTCAGCCATTCGGCATCGGAAGTGGCACGGCTGGCGACGACCGTCGTGGCGCTGGAAAACGGCCGGGTGGTGCGCCAGGGTCCGCCGGGCGACGTGCTGGGCGACCCGTCCGTCACGCCACTCGGCTCACGCGAGGCCGGCGCGCTCATCGAAGCGCGGGTGGTGCGTCATCACGAGGACGGGCTGAGCGAACTGGAAGCCGGCGGCATGGTGCTTTTCCTGCCGCATCTTGCCCAGGCGCCAGGCCGGAGCGTGCGCGTGCGCATCGCCGCCCATGACGTGATTCTCGCCCGGCAACAGCCGGAAGGCCTTTCGGCACTCAACATCCTGTCGGGTACGGTGTCGGAGATCCGCGAAGGCGGGGGGCCCGGCGCCATGGTGGCCATCGACACGCCGGCGGGCCGCGTTCTGGCGCGTGTCACACGCCGCTCCGTCGCCGCGCTCGGCCTTGCGCCTGGGGCACCGGTTCATGCCGTCATCAAGACCGTTTCCGTGGCGCCCGCCGACATTGGCGGACAGCCGCCGTCGGTCTGAACGCCGGCCCGCCGCCAAAGCCGCGACGTCCTGCCGCATGATCAATGACTTCACCGTTTTGTTTGCGAAACTGCAAATTCGGTTTCGCTGAAATCCCTAGGGTCCGGATCGAACGACACAAAGCGATCCGGAGCCGGGAATGCCCCGTCCAGCACAGACAGCACTGACAGCCTCGAAGACCGGGTTCCTCCGGCTTGTTTCCCTCCTTGTCACCGCCTTCCTGGCGGTGTTCCTTGCCCAGCAGAGCGTTGCGGCGGCGCCTCTGCTGGGCAATTTCCTCGCCAAGGCGCAGCCCTCGGACCTGGTTCCCGGCGCCGATGCCTACGGCCCGGTGCGCGAGGACATCGCGGTCGCGCCGGCGCTCAAGAACGGCGAGACCATCGGCTGGGTATTCCTGACCTCCGACTTCGTGCCGACAGCGGGCTATTCGGGAAAGCCGATCCACATCCTCGGCGGCGTTTCCACCGACGCGGTGATCACCGGCGTGCGCCTGGTCAAGCATTCAGAGCCGATCGTGCTCGTCGGCATCCCCGAAAAGCGCATCAAGGCGGTGACGGAAGCCTATGCGGGGCTGGACCTGAAGAAGGCCGCGGCCGGGCAATCCGACCACGACCTCGACATCGTCTCGGGCGCGACCGTCACCATCATGATCATCGACGACTCCATCCTGCGCGCCGGGCTGAAAGTGGCCAAGGGCCTGTCGCTCGGCGGACTGAAGGCCGATGAAGGGGCGGCCACTGTCACCCGCTCGGTCGATCGCTCCATCGATGCGGTGGAAGACTGGCAGACGCTGGCCGGCGATGGCTCGGTGCGCCACTTCACGCTCGATGTAGCCTCGGTCAACGCGGATTTCGCCGCGCTCGGCGACAAGCGCACCGAACGCCATGCAGAACCCGGGCCGGACGGCGATGCCTATGTCAATGTCTGGACCGCGCTTGTCAGCCAGCCTTCCATCGGCCGCAGCCTTCTGGGCGACGAGGAATACAGGAATCTCAAGGCGATGCTGAAGGAGGGCGAGGAAGCCATCCTTATCGCCGGCAACGGGCGCTGGTCCTTCAAGGGATCGGGCTATGTGCGCGGCGGCATCTTCGACCGCATCCAGGTCATCCAGGGCGAGAATTCGTTCCGGTTCCGGGACCGCCAGCACAAGCGGCTGGGCCGCATCGCAGCCGATGGCGCACCGGAGATGACCGAGACCGACCTTTTCATCATTCCTTCCGATGGCGGTTTCGATCCGGCGGAGCCGTGGCGGCTGCAATTGCTGCTGCACCGCCCGGTGGGCGCCATCGAAAAACTGTTCCTGACCCATGATCTGGGCTATTCGCTGCCAGCGCGGTTCATCGAGACCATGCCCGCACCCGCGGCATCCGTCACTTCGATGGAAACAGGCGATGCGGCGCATGAGGCCTCGGCCATCCGCGATGCGCTCTGGGCCCGCATCTGGGAGGCCAAGCAACCGCAAATCGTCGTGCTCGGCGTGGCGCTTGCCTTCCTGAGCGGCATCTTCTTCTTCCAGTCCCTGGCCACCCGCAACGATCGTGTCTTCGCCATCGTGCGCAATTCCTTCCTCGTCTTCACGCTGGTCTTCGTCGGCTGGTATGCCAATGCCCAGCTCTCGGTGGTCAATGTGCTGGCGTTCTTCTCCGCGCTGGTGAGCGATTTCCGCTGGGAAACCTTCCTTATGGACCCGCTGATCTTCGTGTTGTGGTTCGCCGTGGCGGCAGCCCTGCTGTTCTGGGCGCGTGGCGCCTATTGCGGCTGGCTGTGCCCCTTCGGTGCGCTGCAGGAATTGTCCAACAAGATCGCCCGCCTGCTGCGCTTCCCCCAGATCACCCTGCCCTGGGGCCTGCATGAACGGCTCTGGCCGGTGAAATACATGCTCTTCCTGGGACTGTTCGGCCTGTCGCTCTACTCGCTGGACATGGCCGAGCACTATGCCGAGGTCGAGCCCTTCAAGACGGCCATCATCCTGAAGTTCGACCGGCCCTGGCCCTATGTCCTTTTCGCCCTCGCCATGCTGGCGCCGGGCCTGTTCATCGAACGCTTCTACTGCCGCTATGTCTGCCCGCTGGGCGGCGGCCTGGCCATCCCTGCCCGGCTGCACATGTTCCGCTGGCTCAAGCGCTACAAGGAATGCGGCAATCCCTGCCAGCTCTGCGCCAAGGAATGCCCCGTCCAGGCGATCCACCCGACCGGCGAGATCAATCCGAACGAGTGCATTTCCTGCCTCAACTGCCAGGTCCTCTACCAGCACAAGACGAAATGCCCGGTCGTCGTGACCCGCGTGAAGAAGCGCGAGCGCCTCGAACGGTCCATCGGCCTCGCCCCTGCCTCCGGCAAGGGCCAGCCAGGTGTCAACTACAAGCCGAAGGCCGAGGCCGAGGCTTCCCAATCCCAAAAGCAGAAGGAGACTCTGTGATGAGTGACAACAAGATCAGCCGCCGCGCCCTGCTCGGTACAACCGCCAGCGGCGCCGCCGTCGCCGGCACCATGATGGCCACGGGCAGCGGCGCGCTCTTCGCCGCTTCGCGCCAGGCCGCGGCAGCGGAAGGCGCCTACCGGGAAGTGCATCCGGGCGAACTGGACAGCTATTACGGCTTCTGGTCCTCCGGCCAGTCGGGCGAGGTGCGCATCATCGGCATGCCGTCCATGCGCGAACTCGTTCGCATTCCGGTCTTCAACCGGTGCAGCGCCACCGGCTGGGGCACGACCAACGAAAGCCTGAAGATCCTGACCGAAGGCCTGCGCCCGGAATCGAAGGACTTCCTGGCCAAGCGCGGCATGCAGACCTACCACAATGGCGACCTGCACCACCCGCACATGTCCTTCACCGAAGGCACCTATGACGGGCGCTATCTCTTCGCCAACGACAAGGCCAATACGCGTGTCGCCCGCATCCGTCTCGACGTGATGAAGACCGACAAGATCATCGAGATCCCGAACACGTCCGACATTCACGGCCTGCGGCCGCAGAAATATCCGCGCACGGGCTATGTCTTCGCCAATGGCGAGCATCGCATCCCGCTGCCCAACGATGGTGTGATTCTCGACGACCCGACAAAATATGTCTCGCTGTTCACCGCCATCGACGGCGACACGATGGAGATCAAGTGGCAGGTGATCGTCGACGGCAATCTCGACAATTGCGATGCCGACTACAAGGGCAAGTATGCGTTCTCGACCTGCTACAATTCCGAGAACGGCGTGACGCTGGCGGAAATGACCGCCAACGAGCAGGATTGGGTCGTCGTCTTCAACATCAAGCGTATCGAGGAGGCCGTCGCCTCGGGCGACTTCAAGGAATACAACGGCGTCCCCGTCGTCGACGGCCGCCACGGCTCGCGCTACACGGCCTATGTGCCGGTGTCCAACAGCCCGCATGGCTGCAACATGGCACCCGACAAGAAGCACCTGTGCATCAACGGCAAGCTGTCGCCGACCGTTTCGGTGATCGACGTGGACCTGCTGGATGACGTATTCGAGAAAGGTGCGGAACCGCGCTCGGCCGTCGTCGCCGAACCGCAGCTCGGCCTCGGACCGTTGCATACGGCCTTCGACGGCAAGGGCAATGCCTACACGACACTGTTCCTCGACAGCCAGATGGCCAAGTGGAACATCGACAAGGCGATCCGCGCCTTTGCCGGGGAAGACGTGGACCCGATCATCCAGAAGATCGACGTCCACTATCAGCCCGGCCACAACCATACCTCGATGGGCGAGACGCTGGAGGCGGACGGCCAGTTCCTCATCTCGCTCAACAAGTTCTCCAAGGACCGGTTCCTCAATGTCGGCCCGCTGAAGCCGGAAAACGACCAGCTGATCGACATTTCCGGCGACGAGATGAAACTCGTCCATGACGGCCCGACCTTCGCCGAGCCGCATGACTGCATCATCGTGCGCGCCGACGTGGTCAACCCGGTCTCGATCTGGGATCGCGGGGATGCGATGTGGGAAGACGCCCGCATCCAGGCCGAGAAGGACGGGGTCGATCTCGACTACGGCGCCGACGTCATCCGCGACGGCAACAAGGTGCGTGTCTACATGCACTCCGTGGCACCGGCCTTCTCGCTGGACAAGTTCGAGGTCAACGAGGGCGACGAGGTCACGGTCTATGTTACCAACATGGACGAGGTGGACGACCTGACGCACGGCTTCACGCTCGGCAATCACGGCATCGCCATGGAAGTGGCCCCGCAGGCGACGGCGTCCGTCACCTTCACCGCCGACCGTCCGGGCGTCCACTGGTACTATTGCCAGTGGTTCTGCCATGCGCTGCACATGGAAATGCGCGGCCGCATGCTCGTCCATCCCAAGTCGGCCTGAGGCGGGAGACACGCCATGCTCAGCGCGCTCCGTCTCCTTCTGGCCGCGGGTCTTGCCGCCTCCGCCTCATGGGCGGGGGCAGCCGAGATCGCCGTGCCCGCCGGACCGGGCGCGCTGCAGCAGGCCATCGACAATGCCGGGCCGGGGGATGTCCTCCGGCTCGGCGCCGGACCCTATGAGGGGCCCGTCACCATCTCCAGACCGCTGACACTCCGGGGCAACGGGCAGAGCCTGGTCAAGGGACCGGGCAAGGGCACCGTCATTACCATCGAGGGCAGCGACGTCACGGTTTCCGGGCTTGCCGTGCAGGGCTCGGGCATCCGTCTCGACGACCTCGATTCCGGCATCGCCATCACCAAGACGGCGCAGAACGTGCTGATCGAGGGCAATACCGTGACCGGCAACCTGATCGGCGTGGACGTGCACGGCGGACGCGCGGTCATCGTGCGCGGCAACACGATCACCGGACGCAACGACCTGCGCAGGAACGAGCGCGGACCGGGCATCTATGTCTGGAACGCGCCGGGCCTGCTGGTCGAGGACAACACGATCGCCAGGGGGCGCGACGGCGTGTTCATCACCACGTCCCATCACGCGACCTATCGCAACAACCGCTTCTCGGAGCTGCGCTTCGCCTTCCACTCGATGTATGCCAACGACATCAGCGTGACCGGCAATGTCTCGCGCAACAACGACATGGGCTTTGCCTTCATGTTCTCGCGCAAGCTGACCGTGACGGGCAACATCTCCGACGGCGACCGCGAGCACGGCATCTTCATGAATTTCGCCAACCAGGCGGAGATCGCCGGCAACAGCGTCACCAATGGCGGCGAGAAGTGCCTGTTCATCTACAATTCCAACGGAAACCGCTTTTCCGGCAACCGGTTCGAGGGCTGCGGCATCGGCGTTCACTTCACCGCCGGTTCGGAGGGCAATGTCATGACCGGCAACGCCTTCCTGAACAATCGCACGCAGGTCAAGTATGTCGGCACGCGCTGGCTGGAATGGAGCCAGGACGGGCGCGGCAACTACTGGTCCGATCATGCCGGCTTCGACGTCAATGGCGACGGCCGGGCCGACAGCGTCTACAGGCCGAACGATCTCATCGACCACATCACCTGGAGCCAGCCGATGGCCCGGCTTCTGCTCGGCTCGCCGGCGGTGCAGCTCATCCGCTGGTCGCAGTCACGCTTCCCGAACCTGCTGCCGGGCGGCGTGATCGACAGCCATCCCCTCATGTCGCCGGAAGGTGCGGGCGCCGCCGCGACGAAGAACGAGAAAGGCGGTCAATCATGAGCCGCGAGCCCCTGCTTTCGGTCAGAACCCTGACCATCGATTTCGAAACCCTGCGCGCGCTGGACGCCGTTTCGCTGGCCGTGGCGCCTGGTGAGCGGGTGGCCCTGCTCGGCCATAACGGCGCGGGCAAGTCGACGCTGTTCAAGACCGTGCTGGGGTTCCTGCAACCGGCAGCCGGCGCCGTCACCATTGCCGGGGCGCAGCCGGGTTCGGATGCAGCGCGGCGCGCCGTCAGCTACCTGCCTGAACAGGTGGCCTTTCCCAAGGCCCTGACCGGTGCAGAGGTGATGGACTATTTCAGCCGACTGAAGAGCGCCGACCGTGGCGACTGCGCGCGCCTGCTCGAACGCGTCGGCCTGAAGGATGCCGCGGCACGGCCCGTCGGAAGCTATTCCAAGGGCATGCGCCAGCGCCTCGGCCTGGCCCAGGCACTGATCGGCAAGCCGCGCCTGCTGCTGCTCGACGAGCCGACCAGCGGGCTGGACCCGGTCTCGCGGCTGGAATTCTACGACATCATCGGCCGCATTGCCGACGAGGGTGCCGGCGTTCTGCTGTCCTCGCACGCGCTGACCGAGGTGGAGGCGCGCACCGACCGCGTGGCCATCCTGTCGAAAGGCAGGCTGGTGGCCGACGGCACGCTGGCTGCCCTGGCCGCGCAGGCGCGGCTTTCCATGTCGGTTCGCATCGAGGCGCGCCACGGCCGTGCGGATGCCGTGCAGGCGCAGCTTGGCGGGCGGCGGGTCAATGGCCGCTCGGTCATTCTCGATTGCGATCCGGCCGGCAAGATCGCGCTGTTCGGCCGGATCGGCGGCCTTGGCGATGACATCGCCGATGTCGAGATCGCGATGCCGACACTCGACGACATCTACAAGCATTACAGCCACAGGGCCAAAGCGGAGGCCGCATCATGACTTTCCTGCGTCGCACTTATGCCATTGCCCAGACCGAATTGCGCGTGGCCGCACGCAACCGCTGGGTTTTCCTGTCCACGCTGGTTTTCGTGCTTTTCGCGCTGGCGCTGGCCTTTCCAGGCGTCGGTGCGGCCGGCATGAAGGCCGACGTCCTGACGCTAGCCAGCGCTGCGCTGGCCACGCTCTCGGTCTATCTCGTGCCGCTGATCGCGCTGCTGCTGGCCTATGACAGCTTTGCCGGCGAGATCGAACGCGGCACGCTGGCGCTGATCCTGGCGAGCCCCGTGCGGCGCGGCGAGGTGCTGGCAGGCAAGTTCCTCGGCCTGTTCGGCGTGCTGGCCTTTGCCGTGGTCACGGGTCTTTCCATTGCCGCGCTTGCCGCAGGCAGCGTCTACGGTTTCACCACGGACGGGGCATGCGCGATCACGCGGCTTGCCGGCACGGCCCTGCTGCTCGGCGCCGTCTTCCTGGCGCTCGGAATTGCCGTGTCCATCAAGGCACGGCGCACCGGCACCGCGGCCGCCGTGGTGTTCGGCCTGTGGCTCGCGGCGGTGGTTCTCTACGACCTGGCGCTGCTGGCCGGCGTGGTCGCCGATGCCGACGGTTTCTTCGCCCGCTCGGTCTTTCCCTGGCTGGTTGTCGCCAATCCGGGCGACGCCTTCCGCATCTACAACCTTGCTGCGCTGGGCAATGGCGCGGAAGCCTCCGGCATAGACAGTCTGGCGCGCACCCTGCCCTTCGACCCGGCCCTGGCGCTTGGCGTGCTTGGCCTCTGGCTGGCCGCCATGCTCGCCGCCGGGCGCCGCTTCCTGAGGAGACTGACCCCATGAGACGCCTGCTTCTTGCCGCCGTGGCGAGCCTTGCCATGGCATCCGCCCTGTCCGCCTGCAAGGACGAGACGGCCTCCGTGCGCCCCGATCCGGTTACCATGACCGAGGAAGCCGTCGGCCATTTCTGCCAGATGTACGTGCTCGACCATGCCGGGCCGAAGGCACAAATCCACCTGGCCGGTTTCGACAAGCCGCTGTTCTTCTCCCAGGTCACCGATGGGGTTGCCTATCTGAAAGGCATCGAGCGTGACGGCGACATCACCGCCATCTATGTCAGCGACATGGCGGCGGCCAGGTCGTGGGGTGAGCCGGGTGCCGACAACTGGATCGACGCGACCAATGCCGTGTTCGTCATCAACAGCGCACAACCGGGCGGCATGGGACTTCCCGAGGCCATCCCGTTTGCCTCGCAGGAAAAGGCCGAGGCCTTCATCCGGGCAAAGGGCGGCATGGCCGTCAGCCTCGACGCCATACCGGACGCCTATGTGCGCCCGCCGCAGGACATGACCGCCAGCATCGGCGCGGACACGCCCGCAGCACCGCAATGAGGATCAAACCATGACCGCCTCCGCACGAAAGAAACTCAATCGCCGCCGCGTGCTTTTCATTGGCGCGGCACTGGCAGGCGCCGCGCTCGCGCCGTCCGCCCTGGCTGCACCTGAGCAACCGGTGGCGCATTGGCGCGGTGTCGCACTGGGCGCCGACGCCACGTTGCAGCTCGCCGGTGTCTCGCAAGACGACGCCGCACCGGTGTTCGCCGCCATCGAGCGGGAAATTACCCGGCTGGAAGACATCTTCAGCCTCTACCGGCGCGACAGCGCGCTTTCGCGCCTGAATGCCGAAGGCATGCTCGATGCCCCGCCGCCTGAACTGATTGAACTTCTGGGCACGGCGCGGACGGCCTGGCATGCGACGGACGGGCTGTTCGATCCGACCGTGCAGCCGCTCTTCAGCGCCATGGCGGGGCACTACACGGCCGGGCGGACGGACCGGCCCACGCTCGACGGCGCGCTGGCGCTTGTCGGCTTCGGCAAGGTGCAGTTCGACGCCGGTTCGGTCCGTTTCGCCCGGCCGGGCATGGCAATGACATTCAACGGGATCGCCCAGGGCTATCTGACAGACCGCGTGACCGCACTTCTGCGCGCGCAAGGTTTCGACAATGTGCTGGTTGATCTCGGCGAGATCCGGGGGCTTGGCCCCGGGCGGCATGGCGGCGGCTGGCGGGTCGGGCTCGCCCGTCCAGGGGCAAACGGCGCCATGCCGCATTTCATCGACGTTCGCGACCGCGCGGTGGCCACCTCCGCCATGCTCGGCACCACGTTCGACCAGGCCGGTTCGGCAGGCCATATCCTGCATCCCGTTCATGGGGTTGCCGCCGCATGGCGCAAGCAGGTGACTGTTCTGGACAGCAGCGCGGCGCGCGCCGATGCCCTGTCGACAGCGGCAACGCTGATGGACGACGCGCAGGTCGATCGCCTTCGCGAAGGCGGTGCGGTGGTTATGGCTTATCCGATGCAAGCGGGCACTGCATGACATGCGGAACAATCCGCGCAAACGAAAAGGCCGGGCGCGATGCCCGGCCTTTCTGCTTTTCAGCGTCTTGCGAAATCAGTTGTTGCCGAGTTCGGCGAACAACGCATCGAACTTCGCCTTGGCCTTCTTCGGCGTTTTCGCCGCCTTGGCTTCTTCCGCATTGACCGGTTCTCCGACAGCGATCAGCATGACCATGCCGAGGCCGTAATGCGGCTTGCAGCGCACGCCATAGACGCCTTCCTTGTCCAGCGTGACGGCGATTTCCTTGCCAAGCTTGCCGGCGAAGGGTTCGGCGCCTTCGGGAACCATGCCCTTGACGGTTTCGGCATTGTGCCCCTTGTCGGTGGGCAGAAAACGAATGGTGTCGCCCGGCGCCGCACGCACAAGCGCCGGCTCGAAAACCATGGCGCCGGCCTCGCCCTTGTTCAGCATCTTCACCTCATGCTCGGCAGCATGGGCAGCGGAGGCAACAAGCCCGGCAAGTGCGGCAGCACCGAATGCCGCGGCAAGGCGGAGTTTCATCTTCATCGTGTCATTCCTTTTTTACGTTTTGCCTTGCGGCTCTGGCCGCGCATGTCTCCTAGGCCGCATCGCGGAGGCGGACTTTGCGTTTCGGCAAACAGAAAGACATCGCCGGGATTGGCGGAAAACAGGCCGCGTTGTTTGCGCCGGAACAATGAAGGCACCGCATGGGAAGGCTATGACAGCATGAAATGTTGAAACGCCGCCGGCCGGTCGGGCCGGCCCTTTGTGGAACAGTTCATGGCCGAGCCGCGCCGATTTTCGACCGACATGACCATCGAGGAGGTGATGGACGCCTGGCCGGACACCGTTTCGGTCGTCCTGCATCACGGGATGTTCTGCGTCGGCTGTCCGATCGCGGGGTTCCATACGGTCGTGGATGCAGCCCATGAACACGCTGTCGACCTGGAGCGCTTCACGACCGATCTCCAAGGCGCGATCGAGGGCCCGGGCGGGAAGTCCTAGGACTCCTTCTTGCCCTGACTGACCAGCATGAGGCGGTGGGGATCGGTGACGCTGATGCGCTTGCGCCCGCTGCGGATCATGCCCTGCCCTTCCCAGGCGCTCATCAGGCGGCTGACCGTGTGCAGGGTCGTGCCTGTCATGTCGGCAATGTCCTGGCGCGAGACCGGAAAGTCGATCTCGATACCGTCTTCCGTCTTGCGCCCGGTCTGGCGCACCAGCCGCAGAACCGCATTGGCCACACGCTGTTCGACCTGGGCCAGCGACAGTTCCACGACCCGGTCCTGGGTTTCCTGCAATCGCATGCCCACCGTCTTGTAGGCATTGGCGGCGAAGAGCGGGAAGCGGGCGGTCAGGTCCGGCCAGACGCTCATCGGCCACCATACCAGGACACAATCGACGGCGGCCACGGCCGTCGCGGGATAGGTGTCCCGCCCGATGGCCGGTGCAATGCCGACCAGCGAACCAGCGGCGATGTAGCGGGCGATCACCTGCTGGCCGTCCTTCGTGGTCTGGACAACGCGCAGGGCGCCATCGAGCAGCAGGAAGAAGCGGTTTGCCTCGCCACCCTGCTCGAAAACGGGGCTGTCCCTTTCCACGCGCAAGGCGCTGGCATGTTCCAGCACTGCGTCGAGATCCTCGTCATCAAGCCCCTGGAAAACATCGATATCGGCAATCAGAGTCCGGTTCAGTCTGGCCATGTCGTTCCCGAAATTGCGTTTGCGCAACGATGTGCGCGGGCCGGGCAGCCATAAGTCGATCGTTCAGGCTCGCTGTGAACCGGGCCGGCCCAAAGACAAGCATACGGAGGCGATCCATGCCCATTCCAAGGCTCAGGCAATACAACGGACCGGCCATCATGTCATATGGTTTCCGTCCGTTTTTCCTCTTTGGAGCCCTTTTCGGCGGACTGGCGATCCTGACATGGGTTCTCGTGCTGGATGGCCTCATCCGTTTCGAGCCGGCCGCCGGCGTGCTGGACTGGCACGTGCACGAGATGATCTTCGGCTTCCTTCCGGCCATCGTGACCGGCTTTCTGCTGACCGCCGTTCCGAACTGGACAGGCCGCCTTCCGGTGCAGGGCAAGGGTCTGGCCATGCTTACCGGCGTCTGGCTGGCCGGGCGCATCGCGATGGCCGATCCGGGCTGGCTCGGGCCGCTGGCTGTGGCTGTCATCGACCTTGCCTTCCTGGCTTGCGTCATGGGGGTGATCGCCAATGAAATCATCGCGGGGCGCAACTGGCGAAACCTGAAAGTGCTTGTGCCACTGACGGTGCTGTTTGCCGGCAATGCCGTGTTCCATCTCGAACTGCATCTCGAGGGAACCAGCGATTTCGCGCGGCGGATGGGCATGGCAGCGGCGATCATGCTGATCATGATCATCGGCGGGCGGATCATTCCCAGCTTCACCCGCAACTGGCTGGTGCGGGAAAATCCCGGCCGCTTGCCAGTGCCCTTCGGCCCGGTGGACAAGGGCGCGCTCGTGCTCAGCGCCGCTGCCCTCATCGCATGGATCATCCTGCCCATGCATCCGGCCACCGGCCTGGCGATGATGGCCGCCGGCCTGGCCAACCTCATCCGGCAGGCGCGCTGGACCGGGGAACGCACGGGACGCGAACCGCTGGTGCTCATCCTGCACCTCGCCTTCCTCTTCCTGCCGCTCGGCTTTGCCCTGGCCGGTGCCGCGGCGCTCATGCCCGATGCGGTGTCAGCCGCCGCCGGCATGCATGCCTTCGGTGTCGGCGCCGTGGGTGCCATGGTGCTGGCCGTCATGATGCGGGCAACGCTCGGGCATACCGGACAGGCGCTGACCATGGGTCGTGGCGCAAGACTGGTTTTCGCATGCCTTGTCGCCAGCGCGTTGCTGCGCATCTATGCCGCGCTGGAAAGTGCCGGACAGGCATGGCCGCTCACCGCATCGGGCCTCTTCTGGGCCGCCGCCTTCCTCGGTTTCGGTCTCCTTTTCGGCAAGGCCCTGGTCTCACCGCGCGCCTAGAACTGTCCGTTTCGGTCGAAAGCGCTGCAAGGCGCCTGACCCGGGGAAACGAACCGGCCGCCGGGCGCTCCATGCAGGTTCGCCCGGCACATCGTGCGAACCGTTTTGAAAATTTTTCCAAACGGTGAAATTCTTATATTTAAAATATCGAAATCTTGGATAAAGTTGATTGCCGGAATTTTCCGGGTTGTGGGGTGATTTCTGTCACTTTGCATTTTGATTATTGTATGATGGTTTCGGGGGCCATGGCAGAACATCTGATTGATCGATTCCGATCCACTTCGGCGGGACTGGAAAAAGCCATTGCCGAGGACAACAGGGAACTGGTCGGGTTTCTCGATCGGGAATTGCAGGCAGCGTGGAACGACATCATGGAATTCAAGCCGCGTTCCTTTTCGGATACACGCGCGCTTATTTCCTTCTTCGTCAAGATATTGGCCCCGGAGGCAGGTGTGTCCCACATACAGTCGGAAGCAGCGGGCCGGATTCTCGCGCTGGTGGCCGATCCACCGCCGGCACATGCCGGGACGGGCCACGCCATGTCCTCAACATGAGGGACGAGCCGCGCCGGCGCCTTCGCCGAGAGCCTACAGATGCATTTCGCTCTTGCGGTCGAACAGCTTCGCCTTGCCCATTTCCACCTCGAAGCGGAACGGCGTTCCCGGCGGCCTGGCATCCTGCGGACGCACGCGTGCGATGGTATCGGTGCCGGCAATCGAGAAGATGATCATCGTGTCAGGCCCGGTCGGTTCAACCACGTCGACCGGACGTTCGAAGACATAACGGTCGGGTCCGGGCAGTTCCGTACCGGCGGCGAAAATGGTCTCCGGGCGCAGGCCCAGCACCACGTCGCGGCCTTCCTGGCCTGCCACGCGTTCCGCCAGACGGCCCGGCAGCGGAAAGACGAGTCCGTCGCCGGTATCCACGGAGATCCCGGCCTCACCCGTCACGAGCCGGCCCGGCAGCATGTTCATGGGCGGCGACCCCATGAACCCGGCCACGAAAGGTCCACGGGGTGTTCGTAGATGGTTTCCGGATCGGCATATTGGCGGATATTGGCCATTGTCCATGACGGCGATGCGGGTGGCCAGCGTCATCGCCTCGATCTGGTCGTGGGTGACATAGACGATGGTGCGGCCGAGCCGCTGGTGCAGCTTCTTGATCTCGGTGCGCATCTCGATACGCAGCTTGGCGTCGAGATTCGACAGCGGTTCGTCGAACAGGAAGACGTCCGGATTGCGAACCAGTGCGCGGCCCATGGCGACACGCTGGCGCTGGCCGCCGGACAATTGCCCGGGCTTGCGGTCCAGCAGCCGGTCGATATGCAGCAGTGACGAGACTTCGGCCACCGCCGTTTCCTGCTCTGCGCGCGGCACGCGGCGCGTGACCATGCCGAAGGTGATGTTGTCGCGCACCGACTTCGTCGGATAGAGCGCATAGGACTGGAAGACCATGGCGATGTCGCGGTCACGCGGCGGCACGTCATTGACGATGCGGCCGCCAATGCGGATATCGCCGCCGGAGAGGGTTTCGAGCCCGGCGACGAGGTTGAGCAGGGTGGACTTGCCGCAGCCGGACGGCCCGACAAGCACGATGAACTCGCCCTCGCCTATTTCCAGGTCGATGCCCTTGATGACCTCGGTGGTGCCAAAGCGCTTGGACACCTTTTCCAGCGTGATGCCTGACATGGCCTATCCTTTCACCGCACCGGCGGCCAGGCCGCGCACGAAATAGGTTCCCGCGATCACGTAGACCGCCAGCGTCGGCAGCGCCGCGATGATGGCTGCGGCCATGTCGACATTGTATTCCTTCACGCCGGTCGATGTGTTGACGACGTTGTTGAGCGCGACGGTGACCGGGTTGCTGTCGCCCACGGTGAAGGCGACACCGACAAGGAAGTCGTTCCAGATCTGGGTGAACTGCCAGATCACAGTGACCACGATGGCCGGTATCGACATGGGCAGGACGATGCGGAAAAAGATGGAGAAGAAGCCGGCGCCGTCGATCTTGGCGGCATGGATGATGCCATCGGACACGCCGATGAAGAAATTGCGGAAGAAAAGGGTGGTGAAGGCAAGGCCATAAATGGTGTGGACGAGAATGAGGCCGGGAATGGTGCCGGCCAGCCCCATCATGCCCAGTGTGCGCGCCATCGGCAACAGGATGACCTGAAACGGGATGAAGGCGCCGAACAGCATGAGCGCGAAGATGATGTCTGCCCCGCGAAAGCGCCATTTGGTCAGCGCATAGCCGTTGAGCGCGCCCAGCAGCGTGGAAACGAAGACCGCCGGCACGACCATGGCGACAGAGTTCATCATGTAGGGTTTCAGCCCGTCGCAGCGCACGCCGACGCAGGCCTGGCTCCAGGCTTTCGCCCAGGCATCGAAGCTGATGCTGCCGGGCGGACTGATGAGCGTGCCGGTGCGGATTTCCTCCAGCGACTTCAGCGACGTGGAAATCATCACCAGGAGCGGTGCGAGGTAATAGAGGCAGAAAAGCGCCAGCGCCGCATAAAGCGAAATTCGCGCCAGCGTCTGCCGCCAGCCCTTCTTGCGGACAATCCCTCCGGATGCCGGTGCGCTCATGGCCCGCCCCTTCTCAGTTCGGAATAGAGATAGGGTACGATGATGGCCACCACCGTCATCAGCATCATGATGGCGCTGGCCGCCGCCACGCCCAGTTCGGAGCGCTGGAAGGCGAAGGAATACATGAAGGTGGCCGGCATGTCGGTAGCATAGCCCGGCCCGCCGCCGGTCAGGGCGATGACGAGATCGAAGCTCTTGATGGCGAGGTGGGCCAGGATGATGATGGTGGACAGGAAGACCGGCCGCATCATCGGCAGCACGATGCCGGTATAGGTGCGCCAGGGGCCTGCACCGTCCATGGCCGCGGCCTTGAGGATCTCATCGTCGACAGACCGCAGCCCGGCCAGGAAGAGCGCCATGGCATAGCCCGACGATTGCCAGACGCCGGCCATGACGACGGTGTAGATCGCCATGTCGGAATTGACGAGCCAGTCAAAGGTGAAGCCCGTAAAACCGGCTTCATGCATCAGCCGCTCGATGCCGAGACCGGGATTGAGGATCCATTTCCACACCGTGCCCGTGACGATGAAGGACAGCGCCATGGGATAGAGATAGACGGTCCGGATGACGCCTTCGGCGCGGATGCGCTGGTCCAGGAGAATGGCCAGCAGGATGCCGATGGCGGTGGATATGGCAATGAAAAGCGCGGAGAAGACAAAGAGATTGGTCAGCGCCACATACCAGCGCGGCGTCTGCCACAGCCGCTCGTATTGCGACAGGCCATCCAGGTCGTAGACGGGCATGACGCCGGAGCGGGTGAAGGAGATATAGGCCGTCCAGGCAATGAAGCCGTAGACGAAGAACAGCGAGATGGCGAAGAGCGGGGAAACCACGATCTTCGGCAGCCAGCGCTCGACGGCATGGCTGAAACTGGAATGGCCGGTTCGCGTGCTCATGGCGCATGCGCGCGGCCGGGACGATTGCGCCCCGGCCACGCCCGACCTTCTATTGCTGGGCGCGCTTGACGGCGTCGGCCAGCATCTGCACCGCGTCAGCCGACGCCATGTCGGAATTGAAGAAATTCGTCACGACATCAAGGAACTCGCCACGCACCGAGCGCGGGATCGCCATTTCATGGGCCATGGAGGGCACGAGCGTGTCGTTCTCGATGGCCTTGAGCAGGTCCTCATGCGATTTCTTCGCACACATGTCGAACTTGTCGAGCGCCACGTCTGTGCGTGCCGGAATCGAGCCCTTGGCGAGGTTGAAGGTTTCCTGGAAGCCCGGCGACATGATGAGGCTCGCAAGAACCTGCTGGCCCTTGAGGCGGTCCTCGCCCGACACCTTGAAGAAGGTGAAGCTGTCGGAATTCAGGATGAAGCCGTTGCCCGGCGTTGGCGCGCAAAGGAAATCCTTGCCCGGCTCCTTGCCCGCCGCCAGGAATTCACCCTTGGCCCAGTCGCCCATGATCTGGAAGGCAGCCTCGCCCTTCATCACCATGGCGGTGGCCAGGTTCCAGTCCCGTCCGGAGAAGTTCGCGTCGACATAGCCGCGCATGCGGCGCAACTGGTCGAAGGACTTCACCATCGTCTCGCTGGTCAGCGCTTCCTGGTCGAGTTCGACAAGCGCCTTGCGGTAGAAATCGGCGCCGCCAATGCCAAGGACCACGTCCTCGAAGACCGTGGCATCCTGCCAGGGCTGGCCACCATGGGCAAGCGGGGTGATCCCCATTTCCTTCAGCTTGTCCGCCATGGTGTTGAATTCGTCCCAGGTCTTCGGCATGTCGGTGATGCCGGCCTTGGCCAGCACGTCCGGATTGGCCCAGAACCAGTCGACGCGGTGGATGTTGACCGGCGCGGCGACGTATTTGCCGTCATATTTCATGATACCGGCAAGGGCCGGCGGCAGCACGCTGTCCCAGTTCTCGCTCGCGGCCACGCCCTCAACGTCGTTGAGCGCGCCCTGCTCGGCCCATTCCTGGATGCCCGGACCCTTCAACTGCACGGCAGCGGGCGGATTGCCAGCCACGACGCGGGCGCGCAGCGCTGTCATCGCAGCATCGCCGCCACCACCCGCAATGGGCGAATCCTCCCAGGTTCCGCCCTGCTCCTCGAACGCCTTCTTCAACTCGCCAACGGCCTTGGCCTCACCGCCTGACGTCCACCAGTGCAGGACCTCGACGGTCCCGTCCGCGCGCGCCAAGCCGGTCGCAGCGGCGCCGATGGCGACAGCCGTTGCCAGTATCTTCATATGCTGGAACATCGCTTTTTCCTCCACCTGGTTCGGCCCGCGACCGCGATACAGGTCGCCCGGAGACCGCCGTTCATCCTCACCCATGAACGGTAGGGGCCACAGCTTAGCGGGGTCATTGACGGGCAT
Source organism: Zhengella sp. (assembly GCF_041397485.1). Classification (NCBI taxonomy): domain Bacteria; kingdom Pseudomonadati; phylum Pseudomonadota; class Alphaproteobacteria; order Hyphomicrobiales; family Notoacmeibacteraceae; genus Zhengella; species Zhengella sp. The sequence goes on from NZ_JAWKWO010000001.1 coordinate 893,533, forward strand.
CAATGCCCGTCCCGGCAAACTCGGTGTCTGATGGGGATTAAACAAGGGAGGTTCTCATGGCGACACAACCAGCTGCCGGGCGCAACCGGCTGACGCCCTGGTATGTCGGGCTGGTGATCATTGTCCTGTCCTCGCTGTTCGTGGCCTGGCGCATGTGGGCCAGCGATTGCGGTGCGCCGATGGCGCTCGAGATCGGCGTCACGCTTGTCATGCCGGCCGTCTACCTGGTGCTGATGTATCTGACATTCACCAGCCAGGAATAGGGAGGACAGGGCCATGGCGGGCGACCATCTCGATAAGGCGCTTTCCGATCCTTCCGCCGTTTACGGGCAACCGTCGGATGTCCTTGGCGACGAACGGCTATCCGAAGCCCAGAAGGTCGAGGTTCTCAGACGCTGGGAGTCCCTTGCATCGTCGGAAGCCGTCGCGCTGGAGGAAGGCATGCCCGGCGAGGACAGCGAATTGCTGACCGACATCCTCGTAGCGCTTGGCAAGCTCACCGGCCCTCTCGACCTGGACCATACCGGACCGTCGAAGGCGCACGGCCTGCCACGCTCGGCCATCCGCAGCACCGGCAAGTCCTGACTCCAGCGTAGCGGGAGAGCTTCATGCGCAAGACCGTCATCCCGAAACCGGCCAGCCAGCGCGACAAGGCAAACATGCGCGACTATCAGGCCGAAGCCGCCTCCTTCACCTGGGACGATGCGCGCGCGCTGCTTGACGGCCTACCGGGTGGCGGGTTGAACATCGCCCACGAAGCGGTGACGCGCCACGTCCTGCACGGCCACGGCGATACGGTTGCCATCCGCTGGCTCAGCAAGACGGGCGAGCGCAAGGACATCACCTATGGCGAACTCGATACGGCGACGAACCGGTTCGCAAACGTTCTGCGGCGGCTCGGCATCGGCCGGGGCGAGCGGGTGTTCTCGCTGCTCGGGCGCGTTCCCGCGCTCTATGTCTGCGCGCTCGGCACGCTGAAGGCGGGCTGTGTCTATTCTCCCCTCTTCTCCGCCTTCGGACCGGGCAGTGCAATCGCGCATGGAAATCGCGGCGGGCAGCGTGCTGGTGACCAGCAAGGCGCTCTACAAGCGCAAGATCGCGCCGATCCGCGACAGGCTGCCGTTCCTGAAGCCATTCTGCTGGTGGATGGCGCGATCGACGGCGATACGGGGATCCACGGGCTCGACGCTCTCATGGCGCAGGCCGGCGACAGGTTCCAGACGGAAGCGACGCAGCCGGAGGACACCGCGCTCATCCATTTCCACGTCCGGCACGACCGGCGGCCCAAGGGCGCGGTGCATGTTCACGAAAGCCGTCGTCGCCCATACCTATACCGGCCGCACGGTGCTCGACCTGAAGCCGGGTGACATCTACTGGTGCACGGCCGATCCGGATGGGTGACAGGCACGTCCTACGGCATCATCGCCCGCTTTTCAATGGCGTCACGATGATCGTCGACGAGGCCGAGTTCGACGCCGCGCTGGTACGGCATCCTGGAACGGGAAAAGGTGACGGTCTGGTATACCGCGCCGACGGCGATCCGGATGGTGATGAAGGCGGGGGCGGAACTTTGGCCGGGGAGCGCGACCTTTCCCGCCTGCGTTTCATGGCGAGCGTGGGCGAACCGCTCAACCCGGAAGCGTGATCTGGGGCAACGCGGTTTTCGGCATGCCCTTCCATGACGGTGGTGGCAGACCGAGACAGGCGGCATCATGATCGCAAATTATGCCGCCATGGATGTGCGCGCGGGCTCGATGGGCAAACCGCTTCCAGGCATCGAGGCTGGCATCGTGTACCGAGGATGGCCATGTGCGCGTGCTCGATGCGCCGGACAGCCTTGGCGAGCTGGCCTTGCGCGCCGGCTGGCCCTCGATGATGCGGGGCTACCTCAACAGCGAGGAAGAGCGCTACCGCAAATGCTTTTGCCGACGGATGGTACCTGACCGGCGACCTGGCGATGCGCGACGATGACGGCTATTTCTGGTTCGTCGGGCGCGCCGACGATGTCATCAAGAGCGCTGGACACCTGATCGGGCCGTTCGAGGTGGAAAGCGCGCTGATGGAGCACGAAGCCGTGGCCGAAGCCGGCGTCATCGGCATTCCCGACGAGACGGTGGGCGAGATCGTCAAGGCCTATGTGGCATTGAAGCCCGGCTTTGCCGCCTCGGACGCGCTGCGTCTGGACCTCATCGGCCATGCCCGCAAGCGGCTCGGCCCGGCGGTCGCCCCCAAGGGCATCTTTTCCGCACAAACCTGCCCAAGACGCGCAGCGGCAAGATCATGCGCCCGCCTGCTCAAGGCGCGAACTGGAGCCTGGCGGAAGGCGACATTTCCACGCTCGAGAGTGACGGAGACGCGAAGCGCAGACCAGAATCGGCTGGACCAGGCGCAGCTACTGGAGCAGCTTTCGCGGATGATCCGCATCCGCCTTTTCGAGGAGACATGCGCCGAACTCTACACGCAGGAAAAGATCCGCGGCTTCCTGCATCTCTATGACGGGCAGGAGGGCTGTGGCCACCGGCGTCATTCCGCTGCTTCGGGAAAAGGACCGGATCGTCGCCACTTATCGCGAACATGCCCATGCGCTGGTGCGCGGCGTGCCGATGAAGGCGGTGATGGCCGAGATGTACGGCAAGGCGGAGGGCTGCGCGGGCGGACGCGGCGGATCCATGCACCTGTTTTCGCGTGAGGCCAATTTCTATGGCGGCAATGCCATTGTCGGCGGCGGCCTGCCATTGGCGGCGGGCCTGGCGCTCGCCGACCGGATGCGCGCCGAAGACCGCGTCACGGCCTGCTTCTTCGGCGAGGGCGCCGTGGCCGAGGGCGAATTCCACGAAGCGATGAACCTCGCCTCGCTCTGGCACTTGCCGGTCCTGTTCGTCTGCGAGAACAACGGCTATGCCATGGGCACCGCGCTGGAGCGGTCGGAGGCCATGACCGACGTGGCTGCCAAGGCGGCCGGCTATGCGGTGGCAGCCGAGAACGTTGACGGGATGGACGTCGTGGCCGTGGAAGCGGCGGCGCGGCGCGCGCTGGATCACATGGCGGCGAGCGGAGGCCCGTTCCTGCTGGAATGCCGGACCTATCGCTTCCGCGCCCATTCCATGTTCGATGCACAGCTTTACCGCGAGCGCCAGGAGGTCGACGACTGGCGCAAGAAGGGCCCGATCCTGCGTTTCCGGACCTGGCTGGAGCAGACCGGCATCGTTCACAAGGCCGATGTCGAACGGATCGAGGCCGAGGCGGAAACCGAAATCGCGGAATCGGTGCAATTCGCCGAGGCTGGCACATGGGAGCCGGCGGAGACGCTGCTGCGCCATGTGGTGGCGGACGAGCGCCCTGCCCCACCAGACATTCCGGAACCGCAGGGCAGCGTCGAGACCACTTACCGCGAAGCGGTCAAGGCGGCGATCGTGGAGGCCATGGAGAAGGACGAACGCGTTTTCCTGATGGGCGAGGATGTCGGCCGCTATGGTGGCTGCTACGCGGTCAGCAAGGGGCTGATCGACCGGTTCGGGCCCGACCGGATCCGCGACACGCCACTTTCGGAATCGGGCTTCACCGGCGCCGGCATCGGCGCGGCCATGGCGGGCATGCGTCCCATCGTCGAACTGATGACCGTGAATTTCTCGCTGCTGGCGCTCGACCAGATCGTCAATACGGCCGCGACCTACCGGCACATGTCGAACGGGGCGTTCGGCGTGCCTGTCGTCATCCGCATGGCAACCGGCGCGGGCAAGCAGCTCGCCGCCCAGCACTCGCACAGTTTCGAGGGGCTTTATGCGCATATCCCCGGTCTGCGCGTGCTGGCACCGGCCACGCTGGAGGATGCGCGCGGCATGCTCTGGACGGCGCTCCAGGAACCGGATCCGGTCATCATCTTCGAGAATGTCATGCTCTACAACCGCGCCGGACCGCTCGCCGCCAATGCCGGGCCGGTCGATATCGAGCGCGCGGCGGTGCGGCGGGCCGGACGCGACATCACCCTCATCACCTATGGCGGATCGCTCTACAAGACGCTGGAAGCAGCGGAAATGCTGGAAAAGGACGGCATTGACGCGGAGGTGATCGACCTGCGGGTGCTGCGCCCGCTCGACATGGAAACCGTGCTCGCCTCGGTGCGCAAGACGCATCGCGCGCTGGTCGTGGACGAAGGGTGGCGAACGGGCAGCCTTGCCGCCGAGATCGGCATGCAACTCGCCGAGGAGGCTTTCTTCGACCTCGATGCGCCGCTTGCGCGCGTCTGTTCGGCGGAAGTTCCCGTGCCCTATGCGCGGCACCTGGAAGCGGCGGCCATTCCGCAGGCAGGGACAATCGCCACGGCCGTGCGCCGGACCCTGGGGCGGGACTGAACCATGGGCATATTCCGCATGCCCTCGCTTGGCGCCGACATGGAAGCGGGCACGCTGGCCGAATGGCTTGTGAAACCGGGCGACACGGTGAAGCGCGGCGACATCGTCGCCGTGGTTGAAACGCAGAAGGGCGCCATCGAAATCGAGGTTTTCGAGGACGGGACGATCAGCGAACTGGTCGCGCGGATCGGCGAAACCGTGCCGGTGGGCGCGCCGCTGGCGAGCATTCTGGGCCACGCAGATGCCGCGTCACCCAGATCTGCTCCCGAACCCGTGGCGCCGGAACCACTTGCACCGGCGCCTGCCGCCACCAGCCAAGATGCCTCGCCGGAACGACCAGCCGGCACGGCGCTTGCTGCCGCTTCGAGCCCGGCGGGTGACAGCGGTTTCGTGCGCGCCAGTCCGGCTGCCCGCCGCCTCTCACAGACGCGGGGCCTCGACCTTGCCGGACTGACCGGCAGCGGACCCGGCGGTGCTGTGCTGCTTGCAGATGTCGAGGCGCGCGGTGACAGCAAGCCAGCCGCAACGGGTGCGCAGGGCATGCGCGCGGCCATCGCCGCGGCCATGGCGCGCTCCAAGCGTGAGATCCCGCATTACTACCTGGCCCATGACACGGACCTTTCGGCCGCCGCGCGCTTCCTGGCACATGTCAACGACGGCAGGCCGGCGGCGGAGCGGATGCTGCTCATCGCCCTTTTCGTCAAGGCCGTGGCGCGGGCCTGCGCCAAATACCCGGAATTCAACGGCCATCGCGGCGCAGACGGCTTTGCCCCTGCCCCGGCGGTGCATGCGGGCGTCGCGATCAACATTCGCGGCGGCGGGCTGGTGGCGCCCGCCATTCACGATGCCGGGTCCAGGTCTCTCGACGATCTGATGGCGGCCATTGCCGATCTTGTGGCACGGGTGCGCGCCGGGCGCTACAGGTCGGGCGAACTGGCCGATGCAACCATCACGATCTCCAGCCTTGGCGACCGGGGCGTCGACCGCCTGTTCGGCGTCATCTATCCGCCGCAGGTCGCACTGGTCGGCTTCGGAACGCCGCGCCTGCGCCCCTGGGCAGAGGAGACGGACGTCTCCGCCCGCCTTGTCACCTCGATCACGCTTTCCGCCGACCACCGGGTGAGCGACGGCCATCGCGGCGCGCTTTTCCTGGCGCGGATCGGCCAATTGTTGCAGGAGCCGAAACCTATGACGAATGAAACGCTGGAGACGCTTCTTGCCCGCGAACTGCATCGCATCGCGCCCGATATCGACATGGCCGATGTCGACCGCGATGGCGACCTGCGCGAGGAATTCGACATCGATTCGATGGACTTCCTCAATCTCGTCGCCGCGCTGTCGGAACTGACCGGAGCGCCGATGCCCGAAAGCGACTATGACCGGATGGGTTCGGTCAACGCGCTGGCCGCCTATCTGGAAGAAAAGACCAGGGCCGCGCAGGCGCGGTGATCCCCGTCTGCAAGCCGGGCGACGGCGCTCTCACTCCAGTTCACCGGCCTCGCGCAGCATCTCCCAGCCGTCGTCGATCTGTTCGGCGACAAGCGGGTGGGAAAGAAGATATTCCGCTGTTGAGCCAGAATGGCGCTCGCGCGCCATGGCCAGGGCGCTCTCCCATTCCTGCGGCTCGTAATCGCCCCGGCCCAGCCAGGACAGGGCAACCAGCGCGTCCTGCTGATCGTCGTTGAGCGCCTCGATTTCCTCGATCACTTCCTCGCGGCTCAGATCATCGGGCAGATCCTGCAAGGCGGCCGGCACCTCGTCATCGCCGGGATTGCCTCCGGGATCAGGGACATCATTTTCCTCGCGGGCCATGAGCGCCCGCAGGCGCAGCAGGATACCGCTCAACTCATTGCTGTCGATTGCCAATACGGCCATGTCAGCCTCCTGTCATCCTTGCGCCCAACCATGATGCAACGCCGGCCGGCCGCCCTTGATACAGGTCATGAAACGGCACCGGAGGCCGGATTTTCAAGCCTTTTCACCAGCCCCGCAAAGATGCCGGGCAAACCAGCCGCCGGCAAGCCCGGCCACCTGCCGCAATGCGCCCGGTTCCTCGAACAGATGGGTGGCGCCGGGGACGATTTCGAGGCGGCAATCGCAGGTCAGCCGGGACAGGGCGAGGCGGTTCAGCGCCAGCACCTGCGGGTCGTGCGAACCCACGATCAGCAGGGTGGGCGCGGTGACGCGGGCCAGATCGTCGACCACCATGTCGGCCCGTCCGCCGCGCGATACCACGGCGGCGACCCGTTGCGGTGCCTGTGCGGCGGCCAGCAAGGCGGCGGCGGCACCGGTGCTGGCGCCAAACAGGCCGACCGGCAAGCTGTCGAGCGGCGGCACCCGCGCCGCCCATTCAACCGCACGCACAAGGCGGCGGGCCAGCAAGGGGATGTCGAAGACATTCGCGCGCCCGGCGGCCTCCGATGCGGTCAGGAGGTCAAACAGAAGCGTTGCAAGGCCCCGCTCCGCAAGCCAGCCGGCAAGCTGGCGATTGCGCGGACTCATCCGGCTGCTGCCGCTGCCATGGGCAAACACGACCAGGCCACAGGCCCGCCCGGGCAGCAGCAGCATTCCGGGAAGGCTGCCTTCGGGGGTGTCCGGCGCATCGACGAAGACATCGGTTTCCAGCATGGCGTTCCCTTCTTCCTCCCCGGCCCGGCCTCCCTGCCCCTGCCCTTTCTTCAGCCGCCCGGCCATGATCGCCCGTTCGCCGCACGGTTCCATTGACGGGCATCATCGCCGGCGGTGGAAGACCGGCGAATGCGAAACGACGAAGAAGCGTGGATGTTCGTCGCTTATTTCTGATATATTCAAATTATCTAATTATTAGCCGGACGGACGGGAGGATACATGCAGGGCGAAACCGAGGGCGGCAGAGAACACACGAAGTGCAGGATACTCGTCGCCGACGACGATCCCGCATTGCGTGCGATGCTTGTCGAGGCCCTGACACAGGCCGGGCATGCGACTGCCGAGGCCGGCAGCCGGGACGACCTGTTCCAGCGCCTGCGCGAGGGCCCGTTCGATCTGGTGACGCTCGACATCGTGCTGGGGGGCGAAGACGGCCTTGATCTGGCCCGCGCGTTGCGCGCCGAGAAGAACATACCCGTCATCATCATCACAGCGCGCTCGGAGCCCGGGGACCGGGTCGCCGGCCTTGAAAGTGGCGCCGACGACTACATCACCAAGCCCTTTCATCCATGGGAAGTGGAAATAAGGGTGCAGACCGTGCTCGAACGCTACGGACGGCTGCCGCATCAGCGGATGGAGGAGGAGACGGAGCTTCCTTCGACCATACGGTCTTCAACGGGTGCGCCGGCTCGTACGGTCAAATGACAGGCACGAAATCCACCTGACGGAAACGGAGTCTCAACCTGCTGGCGCTGTTCCTGGAAAATCCGGGCAGGATCCTGTCGCGTGACGAGATCTGGCAGAAACTGCGCGGACGCAAACGCGATCCGCTGGACCGGACGCTGGACGGACACATTGCCCATCTGCGCGACAAGATCGAGCACGGCAAGGCGACGGAAAACGAGACGCTGATCAAGAGCGTCCGGGGCGTGGGCTATGTCTTCGTCGGCGATGTGCGGCCGGCAATCCGGATGCCCGAGGACGAAGGCGACCCCGAGTGACAAAGCAAGCGCAAGAACCCGCTCAACAATTCTCAACAAAAGATTTGTTGCAGATCAATTAATCCAGAAAATAGGATTTTATTGTTACCTGAGAGGTAGCAGTCACATGGACCAACCGGATGCACCGAACGATATCCGGCCGTGTGCGGGCAAACAACAGGGGAGGCAGTGGCAATGCAGGGGCCGCATGTTCTTGCCGGCAATCGGTGTTCGTCATGTCCGTCGCGTTTGCACGGGCCATGCAAGGGTATCCAGCAATCCGTCCTTCAGTCCATTGCAGGCGTGTCGTCAACCGCCAGCTATGCGCCAGGGGCAACCATCATCGCGCAAGGCGAGAGCGTGCATCATCTGGGTATCGTGCGCCACGGCACCGTCAAGATTTCAAACACCACGGCGGATGGGCGGCACATGGTCATCGGTCTCATCGAAGATGGCCGGCTGATCGGCAATGCGTTCGAGAAGACGTCGCGTTTTGCCTATGAAAGCGCCACCGTCTCGTCCATCTGCCTCATCCCGCGCGCGGCCTTCATCAAGCTGACGCAGCAATGCACGGACTTTTCCTGCGCGGTGCTGGAAACGGCACAGCGCCAGGCAGAGGAAATCCAGGAATGGCTGACGCTGTTCAATTGCAGGACAACCCTGCAACGGCTTGCCGGCTATCTCTTCGCGCTGAGCGCAAGGCGGCAGGGCGCCAGGCCGGCGAGCGAACCGCTGGCGCTTGAAATACCCGTTTCGCGCAAGGATCTCGCCGCCTATCTCGGGACGACGACCGAAACGCTGTCTCGCAACATGCAGCAACTGGCGCGCAAGCAGATCCTGACCGTCGTGGACGGCCAGAAGGTCATCATCGTCGACAGGAAGCGGTTCGTCGCCATGGCGGCATCCATCGGCGAGGAATTGCAATCCTGAGGCATGGCCATCTGGCGGCGTCGCGGATGGCCGCTTGCGGGCAATCTGGCTGCGCCGTTGCACGCGCCCGAGCGCCGCGGATCAACGCAAGGCACGTGAAGCGAGATGACCTCGTCGTCATCCACCTGGGCGAACGACCGGTAGTGAGCGCCGACGGCGAAGTGCGCCGGCGCTTCCAGGCAGACGACCTCATCGGCCAGGGGGCGCAACCGTGCCAGCGTTTCGGGCGGTGCCACGGGAATGGCAAGAACGATGCGGGCAGCTGGCGGCGCGCCAGGGCGTGCAGCGCGGCCATCAGGCTGGCGCCCGTGGCAATCCCGTCATCCACGACGATGGCCGTCCTGCTCCGTCGCCGGGATTGGTGGCCGGCCTTCCAGATACAGGCGGCGCCGCTCGATCTCGGCAAGGTGGGCCTTGGCCATCTCGGCACATCGGCCTCGTCGAAGCCGTAGGAGGCGGCAACATCCTCATTGATGGCAATGTCGGGCGCTGCGCCATCCACCACGGCACCGAGGGCCAGTTCGGGGTGTCCGGGCGCCCCGATCTTGCGGACGAGGAGCAGGTCGAGCGGCAGGCCGAAAGCCCTGGCGATTTCGGCGGCCGGAACGCCGCTGCGCGGCAAGGGATAGACGACAGCCCCGCCCCAGTCCCTGCCGTCAAGCGCCGCAACCAGCTTACGACCCGCTTCGGCGCGATCTTCGAACACAAAAGCCATCGTGTCCTCCCCTGCGTCCCGGTCCGGCATCTGACCATCGCCAACCAACCATAGATCGCCTGCATGTGCCGGCATTGACGCCCATCATGCCGGCAAAGCGGCGTATCGGGCAACCGTGGCCGGGTTCCGCCATGCCGTTGACAGCCGTCAATGCCGCCGGGCGGCGTGCCACGAATATGGGGCCGTCAGGGCCGCGCCCGGCGGAACCGGTTCACGGTCTGCATGCCGTGTATCCGTGTCCGTTGGAATTGCATCGCGCGGCACTGGCGCACCACCGGAGCGCATCCGGCTGGGTTTCCGCCCCGGGATCAACGGCCCCAGTATTCCGGGCGGTACTTGAGCCGGCGGGCCGCAACATGTCGAGGGACATGGTCCGCCGGTCTTTTTTTCAAGGAGACCGGCCATGGATCGTCCAGGCATGACGACAAGCGGAGGAAAGGATGCGGCTACGGCGGGAACAGCGGCCACTTGCAGTATCTGCCACGGGCACCGCCTCAAGCCGGTGGTCACTTCCGTCGTGTTCTTCTGGACCGAAGTTACCCACGATCATTGAAAACGTGCCGCCCTGCGGTGCCGTGATTGCGGGAACAGCACTGACCTGCAGGTCGCGGACCGGCTGGACAGCCTTGCGCATGCGGGCCGGCAAAGCCGTCGCGCTGCGCCATGTCAGCGTGCCTGTCGTGGACTATGGCGCGTGTACCGGCGATTGAGCGCGCTCAGCCCGGAACCGGCGGGCGGGCGGGTTCGGCGGGCTTTCCGGCGGCAAGCGGCAAGGCGGGCGAACGCGCGCCCTGCCCTCGCGGGGCCTTCCGGCGATCGAACAGGAGCGCCACGAGGTAATGTGCGCCAAGGCCCATGGCGATCAAGACCGATCGCTGCCATGGGCCGGCCGGCCGGGCCTCGAACAGCACCTGGAGCACGATGGCCAGAAGCGATCCGGCGGCGAAGACCGCAAGGCCGTTGCGGCCGATGGTCGCGACCGGCCGGAGAGCCGCGCCTGAGAGCGCCTTGCCGATCCAGCCGGTATGGATGACAACATAGGCCAGCGCCAGAACATGGACGAGACGCAGGAAGGCGAGCGCGCCCTTGTCCGTGTCGGCGAACAGGGCCGGCAGGGCGGCCAGGCCCGGAACCGCGCCCATGCCAAGCCTGACCCAGACCGCCGAGAAAATGACAAAGGCCCAGGCGAAAGCCAGAAGCCCGGGATGACGGCGCACCGGCGGCCTGCCGGTGACGACACCCAGCCCGATAGCGATACCGGCAACGAAAACAAGCTGCCAGCCGAACGGATTGAGAAACCAGCCCCAGTCACCGGGCCAGTTGGGCAGGTTGATGCCGGTCAGATGCGCCAGCACCCACAGACTTGCGGAAAGCGCCAGCATGGCCCCGACATGGCGCACCCCGATTGCCAGGAAGGCGATGGCGGAGACAAGCAGCACCACATAGAGCGGCAATATGTTGAAGTAGCCGATCTGGTAGCCCAGAAGCGGGATTCCCAGGACAGCCTTCAGGCCATCGATCTGGAGACGGGTGAAGTTGACCTGCCCGGCCACCTGTGCGGTACCACAGAGAAGAAGCCCGGTGCCGACGATGACCAGCGCCAGCGACATGGTGACCACGTGGACGACATAGAGCGTGCGGGCGCGGGCGAGCATGCGCCCGGCCGTCTTGCGCCACTCGCCACGGAAGAAACCTTTCGAATAGGCCAGTGCCACCGCCATGCCGGACATCAGCACGAAGGCTTCCGCCGCATCGGAAAAGCCGAAGTTGCGCGACGTAAACTGCTCCAGCGGATTGCCCGGAACGTGATTGATGAAAATCGTCATCAGGGCCAGGCCCCGGACAACATCGAGGCGAACGTCCTGGGCTTTCCTGCCGGTACGAATGCGGTGTTCATGGCGTCACGCGCCGCAGTGCCGGAGGCTGCGGGCTGGCCGGCGCCAGCCCCGGTGAGCGACGCGGCCGGATCGTCCGTTTCCCGCCAGCGGGCGCGGCTTGCCTCACAGGCGCGGATGACGGGGGAGGCAGCGCATTCGGCCGGCGTGAGAAACAGTTTCCGGCGCGCGGCCGCATCGCCGCTCTGGCGGGTCGATGACCAGCTGATGATGGCCGGGGCGCACACCATCGGCAGGGCCACGGGAAGGAACCAGTAGAACAGGCTGGCCCCGAGCAGGGACGACGCCACCAGCATGACCAGTCCGGCGAGCACGATCCACCAGGATGCCGCCCATGACTCTGCCATGGGGATCTCGCCGGCATCGCGGTTCGTGGCCGGCCATCCGCCGTCCCGTCCCATCAGGACCTGGAAAACGGCACGGCTCTGGAACATCAGCGTGACGGGCGCCAGGATGCTCGACCACAGGATTTCCGCGGCGGTGGAGCACAGGACCTTGCGCGTTCCACCGAACAGGCGTGTGGTTCCGCTGCCCGCCGCATGCAGTGCGACAAGCAGCTTCGGACCGATCAGCAGGCCGAAAATGCCGACGAGGAGGGTCACGGCCTGCGCCGTCTCCGGCTTCGGAAAGATGGCAGGCATGCGCGGCACCGGGAAATAATCGGGTTCGGGCGCCAGAACGGGTGCAAGCAGCGATGTCACCAGAAAGAGCAGCCAGAGCGGCGATGCGAGATAGGCCATGATGCCCTGCACGAAGACGAACCGGCTCCAGGGCATCAGGCCAGGCGCGCGGACAAGCCTGCCGTGCTGAAGATTGCCCTGGCACCAGCGCCGGTCGCGCTTGGCGAAGTCGATGACATTGTCCGGCCCTTCCTCGTATGAGCCTTCCAGATCGGGGTCGACCCGCACGATCCAGCCGTGGCGTGCCAGCATGGCCGCCTCGACATAGTCGTGGCTGAGGATGTGGCCGCCGAAGGGCGGCTTTCCAGACAGGACGGGCAGGCCGCAGCTTTCGGCAAAGGCGCGGGTTCGCACGATGGCGTTGTGCCCCCAGAAGGGACCGGTGCGCCCCTGCAAAAGGGCCAGGCCGCGCGCGAAACAGGGCGAATGGAAAGAGGCCGAAAACTGGATGGCGCGGCCGAACCAGGAACGGGCGTGGATGATTTTCGGCAGGGTCTGAAGCAGGCCGAGTTGCGGCTCGGCCTCCATGCGCCGCGCCATCTCGACCATGGTTTCGCCTTCCATCAGGCTGTCGGCATCGAGAATGACGAGAAATTCGTAACGCCCCCCGGATGCGCGCAGGAATTCGGCGACATTGCCGGCCTTCTTGCCGGTGTTCATTTCGCGGCGGCGGTAGAAAACCTGCATGACCGGTGGCATGGCGACGCGCAATTGCTGCATCCAGCGCCTTTCCTGCGCCGCCACAGCCTCGTCGCGCGTATCGGAAAGCACGACGAAATCGAACCGCGCCGCCTCGCCGGCCGCCTCCAGCGACCATGCCATGGCATGAATGCGGGCGCAGACGGCGGACGGATCCTCATTGTAGACCGGCACAAGCACGGCGATCCGGCCGGTGCGCACCGGTTTGCCCGGATGGCTCCCACGGGGCGCTTCAGGCAGTGGCGCGAAGACACCGTGGAGCGCCAGCGAGGCGCCCCATGCAATCCAGCCTGTCGTCGCGCCAAGCAGCAGGACGCGCAGGACATCCAGCGGGTCGAAACCGTCCGACAGGAACACATCGGCTGCCAGACGCGCGGCCAGGGCCGCGAATGTAAAGGCAAAGAGGAAGGAGACGAAACGTCTGGACTGGACCAAGGCAGGGCTCAACGTCAGTTTGCCAATCGCTTCATGGCAAACGGGAGAAAGGAGAACAGCCCGGAAAGGCGGGCCGGACGGCGCGAGCGCTCGACCACCTGCTCCGGCATTGCCAGCGGTGCCGGCGGGGGGCTCATGTCGAGGCTGTCGTTCACGATCATCTTCATGTCAGGACCGCTGCTCATCGCCTTTTCTCCACTGGAACAACCAGGTTTCGGAAATCCGGTTCTCACGCTGGGCAAGGTGGGCGCTGATCTCCACCGGACTGTCCCCGGGCAGTTCAAGATCCAGCACCAGGCGCCATCGCGCCGTCGTTTCCACCGGCGACACCGCGACATGCAGGACCGTACCGGCAGAGACTTCAACCGCAGCCGTAACGTCTGCATCGGCCGGCAGGTTCCCCAGCAAGCCGCCCTCGAAATCGACAACGAACTTGCGGGCCTCCGGTTTTTCGGAACCGGCGACACCCGAAACGCCACCCGCCCCGGCCGAGACCGCGGCAACGCGTGCCAGGCGCGCCACGTCCTCGGCAATGGAACCCCAGGTCAACCGGTAGCGGTATTCCCGCGCCTGCCCGGCCCTTGCCTCGCCTTCCGGCACCCAGAACAGCACGATGTTGTCATTCACCTCCAGTTCGGTCGGGATCTCGATCAGCGCGATCGTGCCCCGCCCCCAGTCGCCCAGAGGCTCCACGTAGAGCGACGGCCGCATCTCGTAGTGGGCGCCGGCGTCCTGGTAGTCGGCGAAGGTGCGCGTGCGCTGGATGAGCCCGAATCCGCGCGGGTCCTGTTCGGCAAAGAAGGAGCTGGCCAGCCGTTTTGGATTGTTGAGGCTGCGCCACATCTCGTCGCCATTGGCGCGCACGACCTTCAGGCCCTCGCTGTCATGGACGCCTTCGCGATAGTCGTCGAACGCATGCCGGTTGAGACCGTTGAACAGGAACATCGAGGTCAGCGGCGCGATGCCGAGCCGCTCGATGTCCCGGCGCAGAAAGATGCGCGCCGTCACCTCCATCTGCGTGGTGGCGCCCGGCGTGATGACGAAACGGTAGGCCCCGGTGACGCCGGGACTGTCCATGAGGGCATGGACCGTCAGCACCCCGTCGCCCCTGGCGGGTTTCTCGATATAGAAATCGGTGAAGCGGGGAAATTCCTCGCCGGTCGCGGTCGCGGTATCGACCGCCAGACCGCGGGCGGACAGGCCATAGCGCGAGCCGCGCCCGAGGGCACGAAAGTAGCTGGCGCCCTGGAAGGCGACGAGTTCGTCGAGCACCGTCTTCGAATTGAGGTTGTAGAGCACACGGAAACCGGCGACGCCCGGCATGTCGAGCTGTTTCAGCTTCTGCTGGTCGAGCGGTTCGCGGTAGATGAAATCTTCGGCCGAGAAACCGACGGGCCGTGCCCGGCCATCTGAAACCTCATGCACATTGACCGGCGTGCGGAACAGCCAGCCCATGTGGAAAGCCTGAAGGGCGAAGGACTCGTTGCCGGCCCAGACAGAGCGGTCGGGATCGTAGGCAATGCGGCGGTAGGCGTCATAGTCCAGCCCGGCCAGCGCCTCCGGCAGGTCTTCGGCCGGGGCCGCATAGTCCTTTCCGGCATTGGCGCGCGCCGTTTCCGTCAGGATGTCGAAGTTGAAAGGTATCGTGCCAGCGCCCTGTGCGGGACCGCCAGCAGGGTTGGAAGGCTGTGCCGCTGCCGTCCGGCCCAGGGCCGTGGCTGCCAGCATGCCGAGTGCCATCGCGAAATTGAATTGGCGACGCTGCATTCCTGTATCCTCAGATTGTCGAGATTGGCCGGCTGTCCCGGTCTCGATGCTGCACCGCAAACAAGCAGGCCACTTTGCGGAGAATTTATGGCAGTCGTGGCGCGCCCGTGCGGCGGCTTCCAATATGAGAGCGCGCGGCCGCAATCAACGGATTCCGTTCGCCCTTCAATGCTTTTCGGCGCGAAGGGTTCCGCGTCCCGATCGCGGGCCCCGAAACACAGCCGCCGGCCGTGGCAAGGGGCACCCGGCGCGACCATCGGCGGTTTGGTCACGCCGGGATGTCCGGGTGAAACCCGCCATGAACTTTTGTTTCATCGTGCAATCGGAGCGCGCACATGGAGGACACCCCCCTCGTGCGGCAAGGGCCGTGACAATCGCCATGATTCTGCCGGCGACGGCGCAGCAGACGGCCCCTGCCGGAGCAATGCAGTGCTGTTCGAGGCAGGAAGACGCAGCTTGCCGGCGGTGACGGCCGGCGGGTGCGAAAGACCCGTCAGGCCGATTCCAGGCCGCACCAATCGGCGATGAACAGTGCCGTGGCCTTCGTGACGCGGCGCATGCTTTCCAGGTCCACCCGTTCGTTGAAACCGTGGATCGCCTCGGCATGCGGGCCATAGACGAGCGCCGGAGTATCGGCATAGAGGCCGAAGAAACGGGCGTCGGTGGTGGCCGTGATCGCCGCACGGTCGAGAGCCTCACCCGTGACGGTGGCATGGGCCGATTCCAGCGCGCCGATGACAGCCTTCGTCGTGTCGCGGCGGTCGTCGCCCAGCGCATACCCTTCCGCATGGAAGCCGTGATAAACGACCTGCGGCAGGTTCTTGCGCAGGAAGGCGTTTTCGCCGGCCGCCTCGTTCAGCGTGGCCTCGATCTCCTCCTTCGCCGTGGCGATGTCCTGGCCCGGAAACAGGCCGATGCGCACATCGAACACGCACCAGGCGGGCACGGAACTAGCCCAGTCGCCGCCCTCGATGCGGCCAACGTTCAGATTGAGCGGATGGTGGACGTGCTCATAGGCCGCGTGGCGGTGGTTGCCCATGTTCCAGCGGTCCTGCAAGCGATGCAGCGCGCCGATCAGCGGCACCGCGGCCTCGATGGCATTGGCCCCGCTGCCCGCATAGGCGACATGGGCGGGCAGGCCCTTGAGATGGACCTGAAACCAGATGACGCCGACCTGCGCGGTCACGAGCTTTTCGCTGAAGGGTTCGGGGATCAGCGCCGCATCGGCCCGGTAGCCGCGCTGTAGGCAGGCCAGCGCGCCATTGCCCGTGCATTCTTCCTCGACCACCGACTGGTAGAAGACATCGCCCGCCGGCGCCAGGCCGCAGGCCTTCAGTGCATCGAGGGCGAACAGGTTGGAGGCGAGGCCCGCCTTCATGTCGCCCGCGCCGCGGCCAACCATCCAGCCGTCCTCGACGCGCGGTTCGTAGGGCGGGGTCTCCCACATGTCGAGCGGGCCTTCGGGAACGACGTCGACATGGCCGTTGAGGATCAGCGACCGGCCACGGCCCGTCGCCGCGCGATGGGTGGCGACGACATTCACCGCATCCTCGTAATTGCCGATCACCGGCGAAAAGCCCGGCAGATGGCGAATGTCGTTCACGTCGATGGTCCAGCGGTCCACCGACAGGCCCCGTTCGGCCAGTTGGTCGGCCATGAAGTCCTGCGCGCCCTGCTCGCGGCCGCGGGTGGAGGGAAAGCGCGTCAGATCGGCCAGAAAATCGACCTGCGCACCAAAGCGCGCATCCACTGCATCCAGTATCGCCCTCTTCTGCCTCTCATCCATGGCCGCTTCCTCTCCTAGAATCGCGGAATTTCGCCGTCGGGGACGGTCAGCGGCGCGCCGGTGGCCGCGCGCACCGCCGGGATATCGGTTTCGCGCGCCAGTTCGCGCAACACGAAACCGTCCGGCGTGACGTCGATGACGGCCAGTTCGGTGAAGATGCGGTTCACGCAAGCGCTCGCCGTCAGCGGCAGCGTGCAGCGTTCGACGAGCTTCGGGTTTCCGGCACGGTCGGAATGGGTGGTCAGCACGACGACGCGGCGCGCCTTCTGTGCCAGCTCGATGCCGCCGCCAACGCCGGGCGAGAACTGGCCGGGGATTTTCCAGTTGGCCAGATCGCCGGTCTGCGACACCTGAAAGGCGCCCAACATGGTCAGGTCCAGCCGGCCGCTGCGCACCAGGGCGAAGGATACCGCACTGTCGAAAAAGGCGCTGCCCGGCACGGTGGAGACATAGGCGCCGCCGGCGTCGATCAGGTTGCGGTCCGCCTTGTCGGGGCCCAGCGCCGGACCGATGCCCGACAGGCCGTTTTCGGTGTGAAGGCAATAGGGAAAACTGCCCGGCAGATGATCGACCACCTTCGTCGGCAGGCCGATGCCGAGATTGACGACCATGCCCGGCGCCACTTCCCGCGCCGCACGGGCCAGCATTCTAACCCTGGCGTCGGACAACGTCATACTCCATGCTCAGCGTTTCAAGGACGACAAGACGGTCGACGAAGGGTCCGGGCGTGTGGACGTCATCCGGCGCAATGCTGCCCAACGCCACGACAGCCTCGGTTTCGGCAATCACCAGATCGGCGGCCATGGCCATGACCGGGCTGAAATTGCGCGCCGTGGCGGCATATTCGAGATTGCCGAAGGTGTCGGCGCGGGCGGCATGAACGAGTGCCACATCGGCGCGCAGCGCGGTTTCCAGCAGAACCGTTTCGCCCTCCAGTTCCAGCGCCCGCTTGCCGCGCGCCAGTTCGGTGTCGATGCCGATATCGGTGAGGAAGCCCTTCAGCCCCGCCCCGCCGGCGCGGATGCGCTCGGCCAGGATGCCTTGCGGACAGAATTCCACCTCCAGTTCACCGGCATTCATCATGGCGATGGCGCGCGGATTGAGCCCGATATGCGAGGTTATCAGCTTGCGCACCTGCCCGTTGGCGAGAAGATGATCGACACCCAGATGCTTTTCATTGGCATCGTTCTTGATGATGGTGAGATCGCGCGTGCCCTGGCGGACAAGCTCGCGGATCAGCGTGAAGGGCGTGCCCGGCACGCCGAAGCCGCCGACCATGACGGTCGCCCCGTCCGAAATGGCGGCGACGGCATCGGTGATGGCCGTGGTCTTGTCGGGAAGGCTCATGCGTGCCTCCCGGCCATGGCCTTGAAGGCTTCGCCAGTGACGGACATCGGCCTGTCGCCGTGCAGGGCAAAACCCAGCCGCTCGTAGAAGCGCATGGCCGCACTGTTGCTGTCATGCACGGTCAGTTGCAGGAAGGCCGCGCCCCATTGCGCAGCGCCAAAGCTGGCGGCGGCGTGCAGGAGGCGTTCACCGAGGCGCCGGGATCGTTCCGCCGGCGCGACCCAGAGATCCTGGACATAGACGCCGGCAGCGGCCCGGTGGGTGGAGTAGTAACGCAGGAACAGGGCAAGGCCGAGGGGTTCGGCTTCACGCACCGCGAGCAGGCAAGTGAACGCCGCGTCCGGGCCGAAACCGTCGCGCCGGACGGTCTGCGGCGTCGAGAAACACCGCCCGCTCTCGCCCAGTTCGTCAGCCAGCGCGGCAAGCATGCCCGCAATCGCCTCTGCATCGCCCGGTGCGCCGGGGCGAATATGCAGGCCGTCCGTCATGCCGCGCGGTCCCATTCCAGGCCGGCCTCTTCGGCGAAGCGTTCGAGCGAGGCGACAAGCAGCGCCATCAACTCGTCGATCTGCTCCGCCGTGATGATGAGCGGCGGGCAGACGAGAAAGTGATCGCCCTCGACACCGCCGCGCGTGCGGCGCGAATAGATGATGAGGCCGTTTTCATAGGCGATCTCGACCAGCCGGTTATAGGCGTTCAGCCCGGCGGGCAGCGGTGTCATGGTTTCGCGGTCGCTGACCAGTTCAAAGGCCAGCAGCAGCCCCTTGCCGCGCACATCGCCGATGAAGGGGAAGCGGTCCATCAGACCTTGCAAACGTCCCTTGAGCAGGTCGCCCATGCGGGCCGCGTTGTCCACCAGGCCCTCGCGCTCGATCTCGTCGAGCACGGCCAGCCCCGCCGCGCAGGCCAGCGGATTGCCGGCATAGGTGAAGCCGTGCAGGAAGCCGCCGGCATCGAGAATGTCCTCGACGATGTCAGTGCGCGCCACCATGGCCCCGAGCGGCGCATAGCCGGCGGCAAAGCCCTTCGACAGCGCCACGATATCCGGCTTGATGCCCCAGTGTTCGGCGGCGATGAACCTGCCGGTGCGCCCGGCGCCGGTCATCACCTCGTCATAGATCAGCAGGATGCCGAATTCATCGCAGATCTCGCGGATGCGCGCATAATAGCTGTCGGGGGCCACCAGCGCGCCCGTCGATGCGCCACCAACCGGCTCCATGATGAAGGCAAGCACGGTTTCGGGCCCCTGCGCGATGATTTCCTCGCGCAGCATGTCGGCATATTTCAGGCCGCGCGCCTCGTCGGTGAGGTTGTCGCGGTCGAGATAGCAGGTCGGCGCGGCAATCTTCGGCATGGCCTGCATCATGGGCGCGAATGGCAGGGCCAGCGGATCGTAGCCGGTGAGCGCCAGCGCGCCCAGCGTGCAGCCGTGATAGGAGGGAAAGCGCGAGATCACCTTCCATCGGCTGGCCTCGCCTTTCGTGAGCGCATATTGGCGGGCCAGCTTGACGCAGCTTTCCACCGCCTCCGATCCGCCGGAAACGAAGAAGACGCGGTCCATGCCTTCGGGCATGAGGGAGGCGGTCTTCGTGGCCAGTTTCTCCGAAGCCTCGGTGCGGAAGTGCAGACGGTAGCCGAAGGTCGCCTTGTCCATCTGCGCCTTCATGGCTTCCAGCACACGGCGGTTGGAATGGCCGATATTGGAGACCATGGCGCCCGACGACCCGTCGATATAGCGCTTGCCATGCTCGTCATAGAGATAGATGCCCTCGCCACGGTCGAGGAATGGCCGCGGCTGGCGCGACTGGTAGAAAAGGTTGGACATCGCCTGTCAGCTCCTGACGCCCTCTAGATGTTTACGCAAGAAATTCCGGGTCCGCTCGCTTTCCGGATTGCGGAAGATGACGCTTGGCGGCCCCTCCTCCACCACCACGCCCTGATCCATGAAGAGGACGCGGTCGCAGACGGATTCGGCAAAACCCATTTCATGGGTGACGATGATCATGGTCATGTGCTCGCTGGCAAGCTTCTTCATGACCAGGTTGACCTCTTCGACCAGTTCCGGGTCGAGCGCCGAGGTGGCCTCGTCGAACAGCATGACCTTGGGCTTCATGGCCAGCGCGCGGGCGATGGCGACGCGCTGCTTCTGGCCGCCGGACAGTTGCGACGGCATGAAGTCGATGCGGTCGAACATGCCGACGCGGTCGAGCTGTTCCTCGGCCAGCTTGTTGGCCTCAGCCTCCGAGAGACCCTTGAGCAGCTTCGGCGCCAGCGTGATGTTGCCACGCACGGAGAGGTGGGGAAACAGGTTGAAATGCTGGAACACCATGCCGATGTCCTGGCGCACCTGATTGATGTGCTTTTCATACTGGCGGTGCGGCAGCTTCTTGTTGACCTGGGTTCCCTCCAGCCAGACCTCGCCGCCGGTCAGCGGGTCGAGGTCGTTGATGGCGCGCAGGAAGGTGCTCTTGCCCGAACCCGACGGCCCGATGATGGCGACGATCTCGCCACGGTCCACCTTGAGGCTGATATCCTTGATGACCTCCAGCGTGCCATAGCTCTTGCGGGCGTGGCGGACCTCAAGGAAGGATTGTTGTTCGTTCATGCCTGGCCTCCCTTACCGCGACAACGCGATGCGCCGCTCGATCTTCCGCAGCACGTATTCCATGCCCAGATTGATGATGTAGTAGACGACCGCCGCCACGAGGTAGAACTCGAACGGGCGGTAGGTGCGGCCGATGGCCAATTGCGCCGACAGCGTCAGTTCGGAGACGCCGATGACCGAGACCAGCGCGGAATCCTTCAGAAGCGCGATCATGTTGTTGCCGATGGGCGGGATCACGTCGCGCACGGCCTGCGGAATCACCACCTTGCGCAGCGCCTGCCCGTGGCTCAGCCCCAATGTGCGCGCGGCCTCCATCTGCCCCTTGTCGACGGCCACGATGGCGGTCTGGATCAGTTCGGAATTGTAGACGGCGAAATGCAGGCCAAGGCCGATCACCCCGGCCACGAAGGCCGGCAGGTCGATGCCGATCTGCACAAGGCCGAAATAGATGAGGAAGAGCTGGAGCAGCAGCGGGGTGCCCATGAACACCCATTCGAAGGCGCGGAACGGCAAGCGTATGGCGACCGGGGCGTAGAGGGCGATGACGGCGAAGAAAATGCCGCCGAAGAAGCTGAGCAGTGCTGCGCAGACCGTGATGGCCACTGTCCAAAGCCCGCCCAGAAGGATGACGTCCATGAAGCGGGGAACAACCGAGAAATCAAGCCCCATGCCGCCCTCCCCCGATACTGGCTGCGCGCGTCATGCGATCCTCGCTTTCCGGTCGGCCCAGGCGACGGCGCGGCCGGTCGCATAGATGATGACCATGTAGAGGGCGCCCGACAGCATGAACATCTCGAACGGCTTGTAGGTGGAGCCGATATAGCGTTGCGCGGTATAGGTCAGTTCCACCACGGAAATGGCGGCCACCAGTGCCGTGCCCTTGATGAGCGCGTTGATGTTGACACCAAGCGGCCGGATCATCAGGCGGGCGGCCTGCGGCAGGATCACCCGCGTCATGGTCTGGTACCGGCTCATGCCCAGGGTGCGGGCGGCTTCCGTCTGGCCGCGGTCGATGGCGATGATGGCGCCGCGAATGGTCTCGGTCATGTAGGCGCCGATATTGACGCCAAGGCCGATGACCCCGGCCTCGAAGGCATCGAGCTGGATGCCGATCTGCGGGCCGCCGAAATAGAGCAGGAAGAGCTGGATCAGCGCCGGGGTGCCGCGAATGAGGCTGACATAGGCGGCACCCAGGAAGCGGAAGAAGGCCAGGCGTGACAGCCGCGCGGCTGCGCCCAGCGCGCCACAGGCCAGCCCGAGGATCGTGGTCAGAACCGACAGTTCAATGGTGATCCACGCCGCCTTGAGAAAGAACGGATAGACCTTGAGCATCAATTCGGTATCCATGAAGCCTCGCCCTCCCCGTTTTGCCCACCGGCCCGTTCAGTGGTGATCCTTGCGTTCCAGGATCGGCAGGGCCCGGATCTCGCGCACCAGCGCCGTGGTTTCCTCGATGGCCGCGGCCAGGAACTTTCCGCCCGTTTCGGCATCGGCAACCGTGGGATCGCCCATCGTGCCATCGGGCGAAACTTCCGACCACCAGCGCATCAGCATGGCCTTGCCGCCGCCCTTGGCGAGATCGAGATTGAAGAAGCGGCTGTGCGGATTGTGCAGATTCTGCTCCGCCGCCTTCTGCGGATAGACGTCATCGGGGTGCAGGTGCATGTACATGGCCGCCTCGAACTCGCCGGCATGGGCGATGCCGCCGATGGCGGACTTGCGATGTTCGTTGATCCGGTCGGCGCAGAGGTTCCAGTAGGAGGCCGAGACGCAGATGATTCCGGTCTCGATCACCGTCTTGCGGGCGGCCAGATCCAGCACGGGATGGTTCGAGCCGTGCGAATTGAGAAGCAGGATGCGCCGGAAGCCGTGATGGGCCAGCGATTTCGTCACATCGGTAACGAAGGCAATGAGCGTCTCCGGCTGGATCCAGATGACGCCGGGAAAATCCTTGTGGTGTTCGTTGAAACCGTACGCGATCGGCGGCATGACGAAGACGTCTTCCGGCGCGGCTTCCGCCACCCCGTTGGCCACGGCCATGCCCAGCACCGTGTCGGTGTCGAGCGGCATGTGCGGCCCATGGTCCTCCGTCGCCGACACATTGAGGATGACGACGCGATCCTTGTCAGCGTCGCGAACCTCTTCCCAGGTCAGCTTTCCGTATGCGGTTTTCATGAACGGCCCTTCGTCAGGAAACGGAACGCCCGCCGGCAAAAGCCGGCAGGCGCGTCTGGCGGGTTCAGCGGATATCGCCGCCGACCCATTCCTCGGCGATTTCGAGATAGGTGCCGTCTTCCATCATGGAATCGAGCGCCTTCTGCATGGCTTCCTTGAGTTCCGGATTGCCCTGGCGGATGGCGATGCCGGCGCCGATGACGTCGGTCTCCAGGTCATCGAGCATCCTGAATTCGTAGCCGTTCTTCTTCATGGCCAGGATGGCGGCGATGGAATCGTTGACGATCACGTCGACGCGGCCGTTCTGAAGCTCCAGAAGCAGTTCCGGCAGGCCCTTGTAGGTGCGCACCGTGTAGCCCTGGTTGCGCGCCCATTCCTCGTGGGTTTCACCCAGTGTAACGCCCACGGTCACGTCGCCGAGCTGCGAAACGCTGGTGATGCCGGAATCGGGCTTGGTGAAGACCGCGCGCTTGGTCGTGTAATACGGACCGACGAAATCGACGACCTTGGCGCGCTCTTCCGTGATCGACATGGAGCCGACGATGGCGTCGTACTTGTTGGCGAGAAGACCGCCGATGATGCCGTCCCAGGCCGTGGTGACGATTTCCGTCTCAAGGCCCATTCGCCTGGCGATTTCGGTCCCGATGGCCGGGTCGAAGCCGACCACTTCATTCTGCTCATTGACGAAGTTGAAGGGCGGGTAGGCGCCGCTCATGGCAATGCGGATCGTGCCCTTTTCCTTGAGGGCTTCCAGCTCGTCGGCGAAACCGGCGCCCTGGGTGGCGAACAGGGCCGCAGCGGCGAAACCCGCGGCAGCGGCCGTCTTTACGAATGTTCTGCGTGTGGTCATGTCATGCTCTCCCTGTCTGGCTCTTCAGCGTAGCCGTGCCGGCAGTCCGGTTCCCTGGACAGCCGCAGCCGCGCGCCGACGCAAACGCTTGCATGGGGAAGATCATCATGCAAATAGATATACAGAATTGTGATTATAGATTGAGGCAATGCTCAAGCCCTACGAACAGCGCTTTCCGTGGAATCTGGACTGGAACCTGCTTCGCACCTTCATGGTGGTGGTGGAGCAGGAGAGCATTTCGCGGGCGGCCGATTTCCTCGGATTGAAGCAGCCGACCATTTCCAGCGCGCTCAAGCGGCTGGAGGAGACGACCGGACACCGGCTCGTGGAGCGCAAGCCCAACCGCTTCCGCGTGACCCGCGCCGGGCAGCTTCTCTATTCGGAGGCCGCCTCCATCTTCGGGGCGGTATCTCAGCTTCCCGCGCTTCTGAATGCCGGGGAAGAGGAACTGACCGGCCATGTGAGCATCGTGATGGCAAGCCACGTGGTATCCTGGCACCTGGACGACCTGCTGGAGCGCTTTGCCCGGCGCCATGCCAAGGTGACCTTCTCCATGGTGGTTGCAGAGAGCGCGGAGGTGGTGGCCCGCATTCGCCAGAACAGGGCCAGTTTCGGCATCTGCCTGATGAACGCGGTGCCCAAGGGCATCGAGGCGCGGGTGCTTTTCCGGGAGTATTTCGGCCTCTATTGCGGGCCGCACCACCGCTTGTTCGACAAGCGGGACATTGCGCTTGACGAGCTGCGCGGCGAAGCGTCCGTGTCCTTCCAGACCGAGATCGAGGGCGGCCCGCTGGATTCGGTTGCACGGCTGCGTGAGCGGGCCAACCTGGCGCCGGGCCTGCGCGGCGTTTCCTCCAATCTCACTGAAGTGCGCCGGATGATCATCGCCAATATCGGCATTGGCGCGCTGCCCACCCATGTGGCGGAGCGGGACGTGCGCGCCGGCCTGCTCAGGCAATTGCCGCCGCATTCGTCGCTGCCATCGGTCGACATCCACCTCATCACCAATCCGAGGCGCAAGTTCGCGCCGCCGGAATCGATGATGCTTTCCATGTTCGAGGCGCTTCTGGAGCAGGAACCCCTGGCAGCGCGCACCTATCGCGGGTGACGCTGGCGGCAAGGTGCGGTCGCCGTCAGGTCAGAGGGCCAGACTATATTTTGCGGGTTGCCGCCTTCAGGGCTTGTGCCGGCATACCGGCACCCATATCCTGACCGCGGCTCCGCTCCGTTTCCGGTAGCGGCTTTTCAAAGGCCCTGTGGCGCATGCCGTCGCATCAAGCGGTTTTGCCGGACACCCTCCAAAATCCGGCCCTTCCCATCCGCATCGTCAATCCCGTCACCATTTCGGGGCTGTTGCGGTCACCCTGTTCTTCGCCACGGAGGCGGTGGCCGGGGCCTTCGCCATGGTCTGGGCGCTGAGCGGCCTGATGCATCTTGCGCCGGCGCTGACGCTCACCCTTTACGCCCTCGCCTTGCCGGGTGCGTTTGCCACCACGGCGAAAGTGGCCATGCTGGCCTGGGCAGCGGAAACCGACCCGGTGAACAATCTTCCGGCCGGGCACGTTCAACCGGCGACAGCCGGATTCGACGCGAGCAAGGACTCACATCATGCTGACTGAATGGTTTTTCGTGGGCGCAGGCCTGGTGCTGCTGTTTGCCGGTGGCGAAGCACTGGTGCGTGGCGCGGTCGGCCTGTCGCGCCGCTTCGGCGTTTCGGAACTGGTGATCGGCCTGACCATTGTCGGCTTCGGCACCTCGATGCCGGAACTGCTGGTTTCGCTTGACGCAGCGCTGGGCGGCGAGAGCGACATCGCGCTTGGCAATGTCATCGGTTCCAACACGGCCAACGTCCTGCTGATTGTCGGCCATTCGACGCTGGTCGCCCCGATCGCTGCCTGGGACAAGGCGGTGCGGCGTGAAGCCATGGTGATGGCCGGCGCGGCCCTGGTGATGCTGGCCGTCGGCTTCACGGGCGTGGTGTCCGCCATGACGGGCCTTGTGATGCTGGCGCTGCTCGCTGCGTTTCTGTTCGCCGCCTTCCGCTCTTCCGGCGGCCAGGGCAGCGCCGGTGACCATCAGCCCGAATCGCGCTCCGTCGCCTTGCTGCTGCTCATCACGCTCTGCGGACTGGCGGCCCTTTTCGGCGGCGCACGCCTGCTCGTCGATGGCGCGACGGCGATCGCCACGGCGCTCGGCGTTTCACAGGCGGTGATCGGCCTGACCATCGTGGCGGTGGGCACCAGCCTGCCGGAACTGGCCACCTCGCTGGTGGCCGCGATCCGGGGCAATTCCGCCGTGTCTCTCGGCAATATCGTCGGCTCCAACATCTTCAACATCTTCGGAATCCTTGGCATCACGGCCCTCGTCACACCCGTTCCCGTTTCCGGAATGATGCAGCGGTTCGACATTCCGGTGATGGTGGCGGCATCGCTGCTGCTGCTGGTCATCCTGCGGTTTGCAACACGGATTCCGCGGCTGGGCGGCCTTGCCATGCTGGCCGGTTATGGCGCCTATACCGCCATGCTGTTCGCCAGATGAAGGCAGGTGCGGGAGGCGCGCTGCGGCGGCCTCCCGCGCATATTCCGGCAGGGAGCGCGTTCAGCGCCCTGTCACCGTGAGACAATGGCGGGGATTTCAGCCGCCCTGGCCTTCAAGTCCCGCTTGACGATCTTTCCATTGGCGTTGCGCGGCAGCGGATCTGTCGTCAGCGTGTAGCTTTCGGGGCATTGATAGTCCGACAATTGCCCGGCGCAATGGGCCCGCAACGCCTCCTCCGTCACGCTGTCCGGCCGGATCGAAACGACCGCATGGACGCGTTCGCCCAGGATCGGGCATGGCTTGGGCACGACAGCGGCCTCGACAACACCGGGCACGGCCGCCAGCGCGCTTTCCACCTGTGCGGTGTAGATCTTGTAGCCGCCGCGATTGATCATGTCCTTCTTGCGGTCGAAGACGCTGACATAGCCTTCGGCATCGACGGAACCGATATCGCCCGATTTCCAGAATCCGGCGACGAATTCACGCGCATCGGCTTGCGGATTCTGCCAATAGCCCGGCACGACCATGGCCCCCCGGATCCACAATTCGCCGGCCTCACCGGGCGGGACTTCGCGGCCATCGTCGTCCATGACACAGATTTCGACACCGGGCGCCGGCAGGCCGACGGACAACCGCCGCGCCGCAATCCCGTCCGATGGCATCATCGTGGCCGGCGATGTGGTCTCGGTCGCGCCATAGATGTTCATCAGGCCGAGCCCCGGCAAGGCCTCCGCCAACCGCTCGATGGTGGCAGCGGGCATGGGCGCGCCTCCGAACCCGCCAATGCGCCAGGCAGAGAGATCATAGTCCGACAGGTCGGCCTGGTGCAGGCACAGGTTATACATGGCCGGCACCATGACCGAGAAGGTCATGCGTTCGCGCGCGGCCAGTTCGAGAACGCGCGTTGCCTTGAACGCGCGCATGGAGATGACCGTGCCGCCCGCACGGATCATGGCATGAATGCAGGCGACCAGCCCGGTCACATGGCTCATCGGCACGGTGACGATGGTGCTGTCGTGCGGGCCGAGCCGCATTTCGCGCATGTAGCTGGTGGCCGAATGCACGATACCGAGGCCCGTCAGCATCGCCCCTTTCGGCACACCCGTTGTCCCCGACGTGTAAAGGATGGTGGCCAGATCGTCCTCGCCGGCCGGCGACGGGCCGGCATGGGGCGCAGCCGCGCGCAGCGCATCATAGGCCTCGAAACCGGCGGCGGCGCCGACCGAGACGCGGCAGGAGAGATCCGGCGTGTCGGAGACCGGCGGCACGATGTCCGCCCATTGCGCCTCGGTGACCAGAAGGCGGGCCTGCGAATTGACCAGGGCGAAACGGATACCCGGCATCTGTTCGCGTATGCTCAGCGGCACGGTAACCGCCCCAAGGCGCGCCACCGCGAAGGTCAGCACGACGAAAGGGGCGCCATTGCCCATCAACAGCGCGACACGGTCGCCCGCGCCCACACCGCGTGCCGCCAGCCCGGCGGCGATGCGGCCGACCTCGTCGTCGAGCGCACGATAGGTGAACCGGTGGCTGCCATCGGCAAGCGCCAGACCGTCCGGGTTCAGCGCCACCGACCTGGCCAGCATCGCATCCAGGTTGGCAGGCCGGTCAGGATAGCAGGAAACCACACGGTCCGCATAGTGCCTCTCCCTGCGCAGGCCGGGATCGCTCGTCATTTCCTTCATCCTTCCTCGCCGCGTGCCCCTGACAGAAGCGCCTGTCGCGACCGGCTGTCAATCGCGATAGGGAGGTACGAAATGCGCAAGGTTCTTGCCCAGTTCCGCCTTGGCCCGCTTCAGTTCCTCGCGCGCGATCACCTTGAGATGAACCTCGTCCGGACCGTCGAGGAAGCGCATGGCGCGTCCCCAGGTCCACAGATAGCTCAGCGGCGTGTCGGGCGTGATGCCGGCAGCGCCGAAAACCTGTATGGCGCGGTCCACCACCTGGGTCTGCAGGCGCGCAGCCATGACCTTGATGGCAGAGACGTCCACCCGTGCGGCCCGCGCGCCATCGCGGTCCATCTTCCATGCGGTCTGGAGCATCAGCAGGCGCGCGGCATCGATCTCGATGCGCGACTGGGCGATCCAGTCCTGGATATTGGCATTGTCGGCCAGCGCCTTGCCGAAGGTGCGACGCTCCAGCCCGCGCTCGCACATCAGTTCCAGCGCCAGTTCGCACTGCCCGATGGTGCGCATGCAATGATGGATACGCCCCGGGCCGAGCCGCGCCTGGGCCAGCATGAAGCCGTCGCCCTCATTGGCGAGGATCGCGTCGACCGGCACCGCACGTCGCGCATCACGATCTCGCAATGCCCTTCGGGCGCATGGTGATGCATGATCGGGACATCGCGCACGACCTTGAAGCCGGGCGTGTCCATCGGCACCAGAATGAAGGAATGCTTGCGGTGACGGTCGGCTTCGGGCGAGGGATCGGACACGCCGAAAACGATGGCGAGGTTGGCATTGGGATGCTTTGCCCCGGTCGAGAACCACTTGCGGCCGTTGATGACGTATTCATCGCCCTCGCGGCGGATCGTGGTGGACAGGTTCGTCAGGTCGGACGACGCCGTGTCCGGCTCGGTCAGCCCGACGACCGAGCGCAATTCGCCGCGCAGCAGCGGATCGAGATACTTCTCCTTTTGCGCCGGCGTGCCGAACTGCATCAGGATTTCCATGTTGCCGGTGTCGGGCGCGTTGCAGTTGAAGACCTCCGGGCTCCAGGGCACGCGTCCCATTTCCTCGGCCAGTGGCGCATAGTCCAGGTTGGTCAGGCGGGTACCGGGATGATGGTCTTCCAGTTCCGGTGAAAACATGTTCCACAAGCCGGCCTCGAAAGCCTTGGCCTTCAGCGGCTCGATCACCTCGGTGGGGTAGGCGCCGCCATGGGCGATCTCGTGGTAGCGCCGGTTGGCGGGCAGGACATGGTCCTCCATGAAGGCCTTCAGCTCGGCCAGCATCTGCTTGCTTTTCGCGGAATATTCGAAATCCATCACCGCCTCCTTCAGGGCGTCCAGCTTCACGGACGGTCACGGCGCGCCGGCCCGGCTGCGGGCGCGAGCCATACCACGTCCTTATTGTCCGACACTAACCGATAATGAGCCGCCCGCATGCGGTCAATAGCCTTGGCTTCACCCACCGCGCACCGGCGCCACAAACTTCCACATTACACCGCAAAATTAACACCTTGTTCGACAGATTCTTCCGAGGCCTGCACCGATTTCCTTGCCGGCCGCTTTCACGCCAATGCCCGGACTGTCGCGGGAAATGACGTGTCATGCTGCACCGCAGCGTCCGATATACGGCGTTGACAGGCCCGAAAAATTGGTCTCATCTCGTCCAATGTCCGACCATAAAGCGAAGATTTGCCGTGCAATCGCGCCAATGCACAGACAGAAAGATCAACCTTTCCTGCCGCCGGCCCTCCCGTGGCCCGGCCCGTGATGACACCGCATGAGCCAGACGCCGAAACCCGTCCATGCAAGCTATGCCTACCAGCAGATCGCCGAGGAGATCGAGGCGCGGATCCTGCGTGGCGAACTCAAGCCCGGAGACCAGTTGCCCGGCGAGAGCGAACTGGGCGCCATGTTCGGCGTCACCCGCTCCACGGTGCGGGAGGGCTTGCGGCAGCTTGAGAGCGACGGCCTTGTCCACCGGCCCTCGCCGCGCCGGCTTGAAGTCACGGTTCCACAGGCAGACCAGCTGACCACGCGGGCGGGCCGCGCCATGGCGCTGATGAAGGTGACGTTCCGCGAACTGACGGAAGTGACCATGGTCACCGAGCCGCTGGCGGCGCGCATGGCGGCCGAGCGCGCCACGGCAGACGAGATCGAGATGTTGCAGCAATTGCATGCCGAACTGGTGGCCGCCGAAGGCCAGATGGGACGGACGATCGAACTGGACGAGCAGTTTCATACCCGCATCGCCGACATGGGCCGCAACCGCGTGCTCGGGCTGGCGCGCGAACCCATCGCGCTCCTGCTTTTTCGCGGCTTTGCGCAGATCGCGCCCTTCGCGCCGAAATTCTACAAGCGGCAGATCGAGGCCCATTCGAACATCATCGCCGCCATGCGCGACCGTGACTCCGCGCGGGCGGAGAAATGGGCGCGCATGCATATCGAGGATTTCTGGCGTGGCGCACAGATCGCCGGACTGGAAGACGCGATCGCGCTGAACCCGCGCGCGCTGTCCTGAGGCCGAACGAGGAAACACGATGCCCCACACAACGATCTCGACCGACATTGCCGATGGCGTCATGACCGTGACGCTGAACCGGCCGGACCGCCTGAACGCGTTCACCAGCACGATGCTGGAGGAAATGCTGTCGGTCCTGGACGAGATTGACGGCGACGACGGGGTGCGCGCCGTGATCGTGACGGGTGCCGGCCGCGGCTTCTGTGCCGGCGTCGATCTGGAGGATCCAGACGCCTTCACCGCGGCGCGTGTCGATCCGGCATCGACCGCAAGCGATGTCTGGGACGATCCGGCCATACGCGACATGGGCGGTGTTCTGGCGCTGCGCCTGTTCAACTGCCTGAAGCCGCTGATCGCGGCGGTGAACGGCCCGGCGGTCGGCATCGGTGCGACGATGCAATTGCCGATGGACATCCGCCTCGCCTCGCAGAACGCGCGCTTCGGCTTTGTCTTCGCGCGGCGCGGCATCGTGCCGGAAGCGGCCTCGTCCTGGTTTCTTCCGCGCCTTGTGGGCATGTCGCAGGCGCTGGAATGGAGCTATACCGGCAGGGTCTTCGACGCGCAGGAGGCAAAGGCCGGCGGGCTCGTGCGTTCGGTTCACGCGCCGGACGACCTGCTCGGCGCCGCCCATGCGCTTGCCCGCGAGATTGCCGACAACACGGCGCCCGTCTCGATTGCCCTGACACGTCAGATGATGTGGCGGATGGCCGGGGCGGATCATCCGATGCAGGCCCACCGCATCGACAGCCGCGCCATCGTGGCGCGCAGTTCGTCGGGCGATGCCGCGGAGGGCGTTTCCAGTTTTCTTGAAAAGCGCCGGCCGGTCTTTCCCGACCGGGTATCGACCGGCATGCCGGGTTTCTTTCCCTGGTGGAACGAGCCGGGCTGGCACGAAGGAGGAGAGAGATGAGCGACCACATCCTGACCGAGCGCAACGGCGCGGTCACGACATTGCGCCTGAACGATCCGGCCACGATGAACGCCATGACGGCGCAGATGGCGCAGGATCTGCACGCCGCGCTGAAGGCCGAGACGGCGCGGGGCGCGCGCGCCATCATCCTTGCCGGCAGCGAACGGGCGTTTTCCACCGGCGCCAACCTGAAGGCCGCGATGCCCCCGGACCCGGCGGGATTCGACGTCGGCGAGACGCTGGAGCAGGACTACAATCCGCTGATGCTGACCATCCGCGATCTGCCGGTGCCGCTGATCTCGGCGGTGCGCGGCGCCACGGCCGGCGTGGGCGCTTCGCTGGCCCTGGCCTGCGACATCATCGTGGCGGGCCGCGGCGCCTATTTCCTGGAAGCGTTCGCACGCATCGGCCTGGTGCCCGACGGTGGCGCGACCTGGCTGCTCACCCGCGCCGTAGGCCGGGTACGGGCCATGGAAATGATGCTGCTGGCCGAGAAGATCCCCGCGCCGCAGGCCTTTGACTGGGGCCTGGTGACGCGGCTGGTTGACGATGGCGCGGTGGAGGAAACGGCACAAGCCATGGCGCAGAAGCTGGCCGAAGGGCCGGGCCACAGCCATGCCCTGATCCGCAAGGCTGCGTGGAGCGCGGCCGACAGCGACTTCGCAACGGCACTGGCGACCGAACGGCAATTGCAGAAGCAGGCCGGAGAGACACCCGATTTCGCGGAAGGCCTGGCGGCGTTTCATGAGAAGCGTCCCGCACGGTTTCGCAAATGATCCATCCGGCGCCTGAAGGCCGGAGGGGAGACGCATGCCCTGTCATTCCTGGCAGGGATTGAACGCAACGACATGGTTCACGGGAGGAAAACGACCATGAGAAAGACAGTGAAAGCCCTTCTTGCGGGTGCGTCCATGCTGGCAGCGGCAGGCGCCGCGCAGGCCGCGGAACTGAGCTTTGCCGGCGGCTGGCCGCCCAATTCGGCGCCCACTGCCAAGCTGGAGGACTTCGCCAAGGCGGTAGAGGAATACAGCGGCGGCGACGTGACGGTGAAGGTGTACCCGCTTTCGCTTCTCAGCTTCGCGGAAGCCAATGCGGGCGTGCGCGACGGCATTGCCGACATGACAGCCAACCTGATGGCCTATTTCCCGGCGGAATACTCCAATTTCAACATGCTGGCAGAATTCTCCGAACTGGTGGAACTGGAGGAATTTTCCAGCGAACTGAGCAGCATCGCCTTCACCGGCGCGATCACCGAATACGTGATGAACGATTGCCCGGCCTGCGAGAAGGAGATCGAGGCGCAGAACCAGGTCTATCTGGGCTCGGCCTCGACGACGTCCTATGTGCTGCAATGCGTGGTGCCGCTCAATTCGACCGACGATCTCAAGGGCAAGCGCATCCGCGCAGCCGGCGCCTACTGGGCGCGCTGGGCGGAATCGGTGGGTGCCGTTCCGGTCTCCATGTCGATCAACGAAACCCTTGAGGGCCTCAACCAGGGCGTTGTTGACTGCACGGCTTCCAATACTGCCGACTTCGTCAACTTCGGCTTCATCGACGTGGTGAAATACGTCTATCTCGGCCTGCCGGGTGCGCAGTTCAACGTGCCGATCACGATGAACCGGGATAGCTGGAACGATCTTTCCGACGATTCCAAGACGGCGATGCTGCGCGCCAATGCCAAGCTCATCGCCGACATTGCCTGGGTCTATATCGAGGAAGCCCGCGCCGGACGCGAGCGCGCGCCGGGCCTCGGCATCGAATACGGGGCGGCAGCCGATGAACTGGTGGCGATGAACCGCGCCTTCATCGCCAAGGACAAGGAAGCCATCGCGGCCATCTACAAGGAGCGATTCGGAATCGAGACGGGTGGCGCGGCGGCCGATGCGCTGTCCGAACTGCTTGGCAAGTGGAGCGCCCTGACCAAGGACATCTCCAGCCCCGAGCAACTGGCCGAACTCTACTGGAACGAGATCCACTCGAAGATCGACGTCGCCAGCTACGGCAAGTAACGTCTTTCGGGCATGACATCAGGCCGGGTGCCGCATGACTGGCGGCGCCCGGCTCCCGTGTCGAATGGAGGCTTTTCATGTTCATGATCGGCAGGGCGCTGTCCTTCCTCGCCAAATCATCATCCATGATCGGGGCGATCTGCGTGGCCCTGATGATGCTGCACGTCACCGCCGATGTCGCCGGGCGGTACCTGTTCAACGCGCCGCTGCCCGGAACGACGGTGGTTGTTGCAAACTACTACATGATCATCGTGGTGTTCATCGCCCTTGGCGTGGCGGAGGAGAAGCGCGCGCATATCTCCGTGGAATTCCTCACGGACATGATGCCGGCGCGGGTGCGCAACGGCTTCTCGATATTTTCCGGCATTCTGACGGTGGCGGTGATCGCGGCGGTGATGATGGGCGGATGGTCGGAGGCGCTCAAGAAGACAAAGGCAGGCGCCTCGATGGAACAGGGCTCGCAAATGATCGAGATCTGGCAAAGCTACTGGCTCATTCCCCTGGGCGCCGGGCTCATGGCGCTGATCGCGGCCTATCGCGTGATCACGACCGTCACCGGCTGGCGCAACGGCCTGAAAGAAACCGACATCGACGCGAAGTTCATCAATGACTGATGTTGAAATCGGCCTTGCCGGCCTTGCCATCCTTGTCGCCCTGATCGCTGTGCGCGTGCCCATCGGCATTGCGCTCATCGGCGTCTCCTTCGGCGGGCTCTGGGTCCTCATGGGCCCACGCGTCGCATGGGGAGCGATGAGCATCATCCCCTACAAGTTCACATCGAGCTGGATTCTCAGTTCCATACCGATGTTCCTGTTCCTGGGCTTCATCAGCTATCACACGCAATTGACGCGGGGCATGTTCAACGCCGCGCGCATCTGGCTGGCGAGCCTGCCCGGCGGATTGGCGATCGCGTCCATCTTCGGCTCCGCCGGTTTCGCCGCCGTGTCGGGTTCGTCCATTGCCTGCTCGGCAGCCATGGGGCGCATCGCCATACCGGAGATGATGAAGCACAAGTACCATGCCGAGCTGGCCACCGGCACCGTGGCGGTCGCGGGCACGATCGGCGCGCTTATACCGCCATCCATCATTCTCATCCTCTATGGCGTGATCGCGCAGATCTCCATTTCCGCCCTGTTCCTGGGCGGCGTGGTGGCGGGGCTGCTCACGGCGCTGGGCTACATCATCGTCGTTCTGGTCCGGGTCTGGCTGAACCCGGATCTCGCGCCGGAGCGCGACCCCAGCGTGACGATGCGCGAAAAGCTGCTGGCGCTGCGCGAGACATGGCCGATCCTCCTGATCATGCTCGGCATTTTCGGCGGGTTGTTCGGCGGCGTATTCACCCCGACAGAGGCCGGCGCGGTTGGCGCATCACTGGCCTGCCTCGTTGCCATCGTCAGCGGACAGATGACGCTCGACCGGTTTTTCCTGGCTGCACGCGAGACGCTGATGACGACGGCGGCGCTGCTGATCATCGCCATCGGCGCAAGCCTCCTGACACGGTTCCTGGCCCTGTCGGGTGCGGGCGACTTTCTCTCGTCGGGCATTCTCTCGATCGCCTCCAGTCCGGTCCTGCTGATGGTCGGCATCGTCTGCGTCTACCTGCTGATGGGCATGTTCCTGGAACCGATCGGCGCCATGCTGCTGACGCTGCCCATCATCCTGCCGGTGGTCGATGCCTCCGGCTGGAGCTTGCTGTGGTTCGGTGTCGTGCTCACGAAGCTGCTCGAAATCGGCATGATCACCCCGCCCATCGGCATGAACGTGTTCGTCATCAAGAGCGTGGTGGGCGACCTGGTGACGACATCAGCCATCTTCAGGGGCGTGACATGGTTCATCGTGATGGACCTCGTGCTGGTGGCCATTCTTTGCGCCTTCCCCGAACTCGTGCTCACGCTGCCGGAACTGCTCGGATGAGAAACGATCCGCGCCGCCCGGCTGGCAGTGCCCAAGAAACGACAAGAGGTACACGATGCAGACCGACAATCATCTGAAACGCGCGCGCAGCCAGCAACTCGGCGACCTTTTGCGCCGGTCGGCCGCCCGCTATCCGGACAAGACAGCGCTCGTCTTCCGGGATCACACGGACACGTTCCGCGAACTGGACGCGGCGGTCAACCGCGCGGCCCATGCGCTGGAGGAACGCGGCATCGCCAAGGGCGACCGGGTGGCTCTGTTCACCCATAACAACCGCGCATTCGTGGTGCTGCGTTTCGCTCTGGCGCGCCTCGGCGCCATCACCACGCCGATCAATTTCATGCTCAATGCGCATGACGTGGCCTATATCCTGAACCATTCCGGCGCGCGCATGATGATCGCGGAGGACGGTTTGTGCGCGGTGGCCGATGCGGCGCTCAATGAAGCCGGCACGGACATGCCGCGTTTCGTCATCCCGCATGGCGGCGTGGAAGCGCCAGAGGGCTGGGAGCCGGTTTCCACCCTGCTCGACCACACCGACGATACGGAGGTCTGGCGGGATGTCGGCGCCGACGATCCGATCCAGATGATGTATACCAGCGGCACGGAATCGCGGCCCAAGGGCGCGCTGCTTACCTCCGCCGCCCTCTATGCCCAATATGTCAGTTGCATCGTGGACGGCGAGATGACGGCGGACGCCGTCTCGCTGCATTGCCTGCCGCTGTTCCACTGCGCGCAGCTGGACTGTTTCCTGAGCCCCGATCTCTATCTCGGCGTTTCCTCCATCCTGCATGACAAGGCCGATCCGGCGGAGATGCTGGCGGCGGTCGAAGCCCACGGGGTGACCAAACTTTTCTGTCCGCCGACGATCTGGATCGCGCTGCTCCGCCATCCCGATTTCGACACGCGCGACCTCAGCAGCCTTCAGGCCGGCTATTACGGCGCCTCGATCATGCCGACCGCGGTCATCGAGGAACTGTCGCGCCGGCTGCCGCAGATGCGCCTGTTCAACTTCTACGGCCAGACCGAGATGGCGCCGGTCGCCACGATCCTGAAGCCGCAGGACCAGATGCGCAAGCTGGGCTCGGCCGGCCGGCCCTCCCTCAACGTGGAAACCATCGTGGTGGACGATGACGACCGGCCCGTTCCGGCCGGGGTTGTGGGCGAGATCGTGCATCGCAGCCCTCACCTCATCTCGGAATATTACAACGATCCGGAAAAGACGGCGGAGGCCTTCCGCAATGGCTGGTTCCACAGCGGGGATCTCGGCCGGTTCGACGAGGACGGCTATCTCTATGTCGTCGACCGCAAGAAGGACATGATCAAGACCGGTGGCGAGAATGTCGCCAGCCGGGAGGTGGAGGAAGCGATCTTCCAGCACCCGGACGTGGCGGAAGTGGCCGTCTTCGGCGTTCCCCATCCCAAGTGGATCGAGGCGGTGGTGGCGGTGGTCATTCCGAAGGCCGGTGCCACGCTCACGGCCGAGGCGATGATGGCCTATTGCCGCGATACGCTGTCCGGCTTCAAGGCGCCCAAGCATGTCGAGATCGCGGCGCAATTGCCGAAGAACGCCAGCGGCAAGATCCTCAAGCGGGATCTGCGCCAGCACTACCAGGACGTTTTCGCCGGAGCATGAGGCTGCCTGGCTGGCTCACGGAACCCGCCGCAGCGGCGGCGGGTTGTCGCGCAATTGCTTCTTGAGGATCTTGCCCATCGGGTTTTTCGGCAATTCATCGACGAAAGCGAACCGGCGCGGCACTTCATAATCGGCCAGATGGCTGCGGCAATGG
Source organism: Zhengella sp. (assembly GCF_041397485.1). Lineage (NCBI taxonomy): Bacteria > Pseudomonadati > Pseudomonadota > Alphaproteobacteria > Hyphomicrobiales > Notoacmeibacteraceae > Zhengella > Zhengella sp. Next base: position 930,728 of record NZ_JAWKWO010000001.1, read on the forward strand.
GCGGCCAGCGCCCCGGCGGCCAGCGCCGCGCCCGGTTTCAGCACGATACAGGCCGCGACATCCTCGCCGAGACCGGCATGGGGAATGGCGAAGACGGCGGCTTCCCTGACCAGGGGATGGCGGTAGAGCGCGCCTTCCACCGCGACGGAGGATATCTTGAGGCCGCCGCGATTGATGATGTCCTTCTTGCGGTCGCCAAAGAACAGAAATCCGTCCTCGTCCAGCCGGCCCACATCGCCGGTGAGGATGCGCCGGCCGGAAAACGCCTTCGCTGTCGCCTCTTCGTTGCGGAAATAGCCGAGCGCCACGGCCGGGCCTGACAGGGCGATTTCCCCTTCCTGCCCCACCGCAAGCGCCTTGCCGTCATCGCCGACGATCTCGACGGCCATGAGGGGCATGGCGCGCCCGACCGAGCCGGCCTTGTCCGCCATCCGCTCCGGGTCCAGAACCGTGCCCGCCGGCCCGCTTTCCGTCATGCCGTAGATCTGCACCTGATCCACCCAGGGCCAGAGACGGCCGATGGTGGCAATCAGTTCAAGCGGCATGGCCGCGCCTCCATTGGCCACGCGCCGCAGGCCGGAAAGGTCGTGGAGCCCAGGCTCGAAGGCTTGTGCCATGAAGTTCAGGATGGACGGAACGCCATGATAGAAGGTGGTGCCTTCGCCGCGGATCAGGTCCAGCCGCTCCTCGTTGCCGATCCGCCCCTCGATCACCAGTCCGGCTCCGGCGACCCAGCATGACATGCCCGCCAGATTGAGCGCGGAACTGGTGAAGAAGGGAAACGCGCCCTGGTAGATGTCGCCGGGGCGAAGGCCAAGCGCGGTGCCGCTGCAATACCCGGTGGCGATCATTGTGCGGTGACTGTGCATCACGGCCTTGGACAGTGCGGTGGTGCCCGAGGTGAAGAGCAGGCAGCCGAGATCGTCGGGCGAGACCGGCGCGGGCCGGAAATCACCCGCGCCGGCTTGCGCTTCTGCCAGGGCCTGCGAAGAAACGAAGGCGGGGGCAGAGGACGCGAGTGCAGCGGCGAGGCGTTGGCGCCCCTCTTCATCGCAGACAACGAAACGCGGTTCGGTCCACGAGATGGCGTGGCGCAGTTCCTCATCCGCGCTGCGCGTGTTCAACGGGACCGCTACCGCGCCCAGCGCCAGCGCACCCAATGCGGCCAGATAGCATTCCAGCGCGCGGTCATTGTCCAGATATATCGCAAGGCGGTCACCGCGCCGGAGCCCGGCGGCCGCCAGCGTCGCGGCACTTGAGCCCATGCGCCCGTGCAATTGCGCGTAGGTCAGGCGTTCGCGCCTTCCGCCCTGTGCGGCGGCGGACAAGGCCAGCGCCTCGCCGCGCCGTTCGGCCTGATGCCGCAGCAGGTCCGGAACAGTGAAATCCACGGACCAGTGACCGGCCGCCTGCGTGCTGCGGTGCGGGGTCAATGCGCTTGCGGCCATTCCTTCCTCCATCAGCCGGTCTGCTGCGCCTCCGGCATGCCCGTCATCATTCGTTCCTCGTCGATGCCAAGGCTGCGCGCGACGACGCGCAGATAGGTCTTCTTGACGTGGTCCGGCAGGTCGTTGATCTCGCTTCCGCTCACGGCGTAGCGCTCCAGCAGGTATTCGCGGGCGCCGATGATCATGTAGGCCAGCACTTCCAGCTCGCTCTCGTCATAGCCGTCAACCTCACCGGCCGACCAGCCGCGCTGCAGCGACCGCGTATAGCCGCCCGCCATGCGCCGCAGATATTGCTGGTGCGCGGCCGGCGCGAAAAAGGCCGCTTCGTTGAGGATGCGGTGCAGGGCCGGATGCTGGCGCAGATAGGCGAAGTTGGCTTCAAGGCCATCGCGCTCGCGGTCGGCCAGCGTGCGGGCATGCAGCGTGGCTTGCGCGATGAAGCGCAGCATGGCCTCGCCGACATGGGGCAGCAACTGGTCGAACAGATCCTGCTGGTTCTTGAAGTAAAGATAGATCAGGCCGTGGGCTACGCCGGCCTCCTCGGCGATGCGCGCGATGGAGGCCTTGCCGTAGCCGTGCCGGCCGACCACGACGGCGGCGGCATCCAGAATTGCCTGCCGGTTGGCCTGCGCCTTTTCCGCTCGTTTCGCCATCGCGTCCTCCCTGCCGCTACCGCGCCGGACACAGGCCCGGCGCCCCGCGCGCAGGCATCCGACATTGCGGCGCCGGGATCAAGCCCCCGCCTCTGATGCCATGGTCGAACGGATCCGGTCGCGAAGGATGTGTTTCTGCACCTTGCCTGACGCCGTGCGCGGCAGATCATCGACATATTCGATGCGGTCGGGGCATTTCTGACGCGCCAGGCCAGCCTCCAGCAGAAAGGCAGTCAGGGCGCCGGCATCCGGCCGCCCGTCGCCCGCGGCAGGGATCAGATAGGCGCAGACACCCTCGCCCAGGCGCGGATGCGGCATCGAGACCACGGCCGCTTCGCGAATGGCGGGATGGGTGTGCAGGGCGTCCTCGATCTCCTTGGCGCTCAGGTTCTCGCCGCCACGAATGATGATGTCCTTCTTGCGCCCGGTGATGGTGAGGACACCGTCGGCGGTGACAGTGCCCAGATCACCGGTATGGAAATAGCCCTGCGGATCGAACGCCTCGTCGGTCGCCTGCCGGTCGGTATAGCCACGGAAGAGGGAAGGCCCCCTGGCCAGGATCTCGCCCTCGCTGCCAGGCGCAACCGCCCTGCCCTCGTCATCCACGACGCGCACGTCCCAGTCGGTCACGCGCCCGTCGCTGCGCGCCGCCAGTGTCATGTCTTCCATGCAGCCTTGCGTGACCATCGGGCATTCGGAACTGCCGAAGACGCGGAAGGACCGGCAATTGGCGAAATGCCTGTTGGCGCGGTCGATCAGGGCCGGAGGCACGGCGGCACCGCCGCAGGCGAAGATGCGCAGCGATTCCAGCCGCGTTCCGGCCTTCTCGGCACCGGCGACCAGTTCGGACAGGAAAGGCGTGGCCCCGATCATGAAACTGATGCCGTGCTCATCGACGAGGCGGACAGCTTCGGCGCCGTCCCAGCGCTCCATCAGCATGGTCCGGGTGCCGAAATGGAAGGGCATTTCGAGGCCGTAGGCATAGCCGGTGACGTGGGTCACGGGGCTGGGCATGAGCAGCCGGTCGCCCGGTTGAAGGCCCCATGTCTCGACGCTGGCCCAGAGCGGCCGGCGCGCCTGGTTGTGGCTGTAGATCACGCCTTTCGGCTGCCCGGTCGTCCCGGAGGTGTAGATGATCAGCTTGGCGCTGTCGGGGTCGGCCGGTTCGAGGGCGAGCGTGCTTTCGCGTCCGCGCGCCTCGATGGCCTCGAAGGTCAGATCGCCGCTGCCGCGCACGGTGGCGACATGCCGCAGGCCCGGAAGACGCGCGCGCAATTCGCCATACATGGCCTTGTAGTCGGTGGAACGGATGCTGTCGGGAATGAAGGCGATGCGCGCCCGGCAGTCGTTCAGGATGAAGGCCAGTTCCGCCTGCCGGTAGATCGGTATGACCGGATTGATGACGAAACCGGCGAGCGCGCAGGCCAGGTTGAGAATGCTCGCCTCGCTCCAGTTGGGAAGCTGGAAGCTGACCGTATCGCCCGGCTCGACACCCAGTTCACGCAGGCCGCGCGCCAGGTCGGTCGCCCGCCGGTAGAGCGTCGCATAGTCGAGCGCCTGCATCCCGTCGGAAATGGCGATCGTCTCCGGCTTCTCATGGGCCATGGTGCGCGCCGCATTCGCCAGGTTCGTTCCCAGCCATTCGCCCGCGGCCTTGCGGGCCTCGCGTTCACCCGGCTCGAAGCGCAGCGGCCAGGGCGCCGGCTGCATGTCGGTTGTCTCAGACGGCAAGGTAGCGCTCCTTGAGCCCCGGATCGGCATCGAAATCCTCCCACGTTCCATCGTAGACGATACGCCCCGTATCGATCAGCACAACCCGGTCGGTACAGGCCCGGGCGAAGGACAGGTTCTGTTCGGAAATGAGCAGGGAGAGATCCTGCGTCTCCCGGATCCGCCGGATATGCCCGGCCATGTCCTGCACGACGACAGGGGCCAGCCCCTCCACCGGCTCATCGAGGAGCAGCAGGCGCGGCGCGCCGAGAAGGCCGCGTGCCACTGCGACCAATTGCTGCTGCCCGCCGCTCAACTGGTAGCCGGCGCGGTCCTTCAGCGGTTCGATCAACGGGAACAGGGCAAAGATGTCATTGAGCGAAAGCGCCTTGCCCGCGGCGGCCGCATGGCGGCCAAGCTCGATGTTCTCGCCAACCGTGATATTGGGATAGATGCGCCGGTCTTCGGGTACCAGCATCAGCCCGCGCCGGCTGCGCTCGTCGGTGGGAATGCCGGCCATGTCGGTGCCGCCGAAGACGATTTCGCCCTGCACGCGCGGGCCGGCATCGAGCAGGCTCTTCATCAGCGTCGTCTTGCCCGCGCCGTTGCGGCCGAGCAGCGCAACGCTTTCGCCCGTGCCGACGGAAAAGGCCGCATCCTGGATGATATGGCTGCCGCCATAGTAGGCGTTGAGGCCGGATACGGAGAGCAATGGTTCAGTGGTGGCCAAGATAGACCTCCCGGACGCGAGGTTCGGCGCGCACGGCGTGCGGCTCGCCCGACGCGATGATGGCGCCATGGTGAAGGACGGTCAGCCGTGTTGCCAGACCGAAAACCACTTCCATGTCGTGTTCGGTGAGCAGCAGCGTCAGGCGGTAGCGTTCGCGCACCTGCGAAATGAGCCGCACAGCCTCCGCGCGGTCGGACGGCGACATGCCGGCGGTCGGCTCGTCCAGCATGAGCAGTTTCGGCTTCAAGGCCAGGCTCATGGCCAGTTCAAGCCGCCTCTTGTCGCCATGGGAAAGCGTGCTGGCCGGCTCGTCGAGGCGGCCCTCCAGCCCAGTTCGACAACCAGGCGCTCAGCCTCCTCGCGCACCTCACGGCGCGGCGCGACAAGGCCGAAGGTCGATTTCAGCCCCTTGTCGACCCGTTCGCGCGTTTCGATGGCGACGATGAGGTTTTCGAAAGCGGACATGTCGGGGAAGATCCGTGCAACCTGAAACGAGCGGCCAATGCCGAGTTTCACCCGCTGCCATCCGTCCAGCGCGGTGATGTCCCGGCCGCCCAGCGTGATCGTGCCGCCATTGATGCGCGATTCACCGCTCAGGCAACGGAAGAGCGTCGTCTTGCCGGCACCGTTGGGACCGATGACGACATGCGCCTCCCCCTCCTCAAGGTCGAAGTCCACATCCTCCAGCACGCGTACGCGCCCATAGGATTTGTGAATGCCCTTGGCCACCATCAACCGGGTCATGTCGCTTTCTCCGCCTTGTCCATGGAGACATCGCTTGCAGCAAGGCCCGACCGGCGGGCAGCGGCGCGGCGGGCGTGCAGGAAGCCCAGCAATCCGCCCGGCATCAGCAGGACCACGCCCAGCAGCAGCACACCGACAGTGATCTCGGACAGGCCGTACATGGCCCGCGTGCCGTAATCGATGGCGCCAAACAGGATGGCTCGACGGCCGGGCCCCAGAAATGCCCGGCGCCGCCCAGCAGCGTGAACAGGATGGGTTCGGTCGAGATTGTCCAGTAGGCGATTTCAGGCGAAGCGATCTGGGCGAAAGGCACCATGACGGCAACCGCAAAATGCCGCGATCGAGCCGGACAGCACGAAGGCGGTGAGCTGCCATGAGCGTATATCGGTGCCGCAGAAAGGCTGTGCTGCGTGCGACCGGATCCTGCTTGATCGCCCGGATCAGCCGCCCGGCCGGCGAATTCTGGAATGCCCAGAGTGCGAAGGCCACGGCTGCCATGGCGAGAATGATGAAATAGTAATATGCGCCCGCGCTGGTGAGGTCGATGCTGGCAATGCCGAGGTCGATCACCGGTCTTGGAATGCCGACAAGCCCGTCGTTCCGGCCGAGAAACGTGGTCTTGGTGATGAAGATGTGGATGAGTTCGGAAAAGGCCAGCGTCAGAACGGCGAAATAGACGCCGCTGGCCCGGCGCAGCGCGATGAAGCCGAAAACCAGCGCGATCAGACCGCCGGTCAGCGCACCGAGGAAAAGGCCCAGCACGAAAGGCAATTCGGGCACGCGCAGCGACAGCACCGCCATGGCATAGGCGCCGCCGGCAAAGAACATGGCATGGCCGAAGCTCAACAGGCCGACGCCGGAAAACAGCAGGTTCCAGGACAGGCCGAAGACGATGTTGATGGCGACCAGCCCCGCCAGGAAGACAAGCCCGCTGTTGGCGAAAAGCGGAAAGACGGCGAACAGGGCCAGGCCCGTGGCGGCAATGGCGAGGTTGACCCGCATGCGCCTGCGATAGTCGATCATGCCGTCTGCTCCTTGCCCATGATGCCTTCCGGCTTGACCAGCAGGATGACGGCCAGCGCGATCAGGAAGTAGATGCCCGGATATTGCGGGAAGAAGAAGGTTCCGAAGCTCTCGATCATGCCGAGGAGGATGGCGGCGATGAAGGCGCCGCGGATCGAGCCCATGCCGCCGACGATGACCACACCGAAAGCCTGTAACAGGAAGATGCCGCCCAGCTCCGGCGAAAGGCTCTGGTTGGCCATCAGCAGGCCGCCGGCAAGCCCGGCCAGCGCGAAACTGAACACGACGGTGATGAGATAGATGCGCCGGACATTGAGGCCGAGCAGTTTCGCCATCCAGGGATCGGCGGCAACGACACGGATCAGGCGGCCCATCTGGGTATGCGAAATGAAGATTTCGAGCGCGATGAAGGCGAGAATGCCGCACACGATGATGAAGATCGTGTAGGTGGGCATGAACATGTCGCCCAGGAAAACCACGGAATTGAGCGCGGGCGGCGGCATGACGGAGAGGTAGTTCAGCCCCCAGATCAATTGCACGGCGCCGACACAGACGAGAAGAAGTGCGTAGGTGGCGATCAGGGAATAGGCGTCCTCGACATCGCGCAGGCGCCGCAGGATCAGCTTGTCGACGCCCCAGCCCATCAGGCCGACAGCCAGCCCGGCCGCGATTGCCGCCACCAGGTAGAGCCAGAGCGGCAACGAACCGCCGAAGGCCAGCATGACCGAATAGGCGACGTAGGCGCCGATCATGAAGAAGCCGCCATGGGCGAAGTTCAGGATGTGAAGGATCCCGAAGATGAGCGTCAGCCCGGCCGCGACGAGAAACGTCGCCATGCCCCAGGCAAGCCCGTTGAAGACGGTCAAGCCGATATCGACCATTGGTGCGTGCTCCGGTTGAATGCCGGGCGGGACCCATTTCCCGCCCGGCGCCTCGGGAGGATCGTCAGAGGATCGAGGTATCCAGCGGCTTGCCCGGATTGGCCGGCTCGATCACCTCCTCGCCGGGAAGCGAGACATAGTCGGTGACAGCGAAGCCGTCCGGTGCGGAATCCGAGGGCTCGATGTAAGCCAGTTCGGCATTCTTGACCGCCTGGTTGTCCTCGGCGCGGATGCGCCGCATGCCGGTCGCACTGTCGAATTCCAGCCCCTTCAGCCCGGCGATCACATCGGTGGTTTCGGTGCTGCCCGCCTTCTCGATGGCGCCGGCATAGGCCATGATTCCGGCATGGGCTTCGGCTGCCCATCCCATCGGGTAATTGTCGCCGGTGCGCTCGACATAGTCGGCATAGAGCTGGTCGGAGAGCGGGTTGCCCTTGTTGGCCTCATAGTACCAGTGGAAGCCGCTCCACAGCGCCGGCATTTCGCCCTTCATCGCCGTGGCGACGAGGAACTCGTTTGCCGAATCGAGCAGCACGTCGATCTTGTCGAACAGGCCGAACGGCTTGGCCTGCTGGTAGAGGGTCACCGCATCGCCGCCATAGACGGAGGTGTAGATGCCCTCGACATCCAGGCGCATGGCCTGCGTGATGTAGTTGCGATAGTCGCCCGAACCGTAGGGAACCAGGATCGGCTCGGCGATCACGGCTTCCTCGCCGGTCAGTTCCGGCATGGCCTTGCGCATGGTCGCCTCGAAAATCTTCCAGGTCGTGCGGCCATATTCATGGTCGGGAATGATACCGCCCCATTTGCGGATCTCGGGCCGGGACTTCACGATGTGGCGGACAAGGCCGGCATTGCGGCTGACCGGGCTGTCGCCGACGCGGAAGACATGCGGGTTGTAGTTCTCATGGTTCAGCTTTTCCGTGCCCGCACCGGAGGTCAGCACCACGCCGCCCTCGCTTTGCAGCAGCGGCCCCATGGCCAGCGCCACGGCACTGGAAATCGTGCCAAGCTGAAGATTGACGCCCGCACCGATCAGTTCGCGCGCGGCAACCGACGCGTCGTTCGGGTTCGCCTTGGAATCGCGGAACTCCACGGCCAGCTCGCGCCCGTTGACCCCGCCGCGCGCATTGACATGCTTGACCCCGATCTCGGCGCCATGGCGAACGAAATTGCCGATGAGCTGCGCCGGGCCGCTCAGTGGCGTGACGACGCCGATGGTGATCGGCCCGTCCTGCGCCAGCGCGGTTCGCAGGTTGATGAAGGGCATTGCAAGGCCCGCGCCGCGGCGCCCCCTTCACAAGGTTTCGTCTGCTAATCCTGTATGCCATTTCATTCTCCTCCCGGTTGAAAATCACCCGGCCTCCCGGCCAGACCTACTCACCCGTGAACACGGGCTTGCGCTTCTCGCGAAAGGCGGCGACCGCCTCGCGATGATCCCTGGAAACGTTGGACATGGATTCATAGGCAACGCCCGTATCCATGATCGAATGGGCCAGTTGCTTGAGACCGATATTGGCCGTGATCTTGGTCCAGCGGATGGCCTTGCGCGCGCCGGACGCGATCCGGTGGGCCAGCGCATAGACATCCTCGTCCAGCTTGTCAGCCGGGACCGCACGATTGATGAGCCCCATGCGCGCGGCCTCCGGCGCCGGGATCGGATCGCCCGTCAGCAGGTATTCCTTGGCGCGCAGGTAACCGATCATCTGCGGCCAGAGGATGGCCCCGCCATCGCCAGCCACCAGACCAATGGAAACATGCGGATCGCCGATCTTTGCATTTTCAGCGGCGATGACGATGTCGCAGGTCAGCGCGATCGTGGCACCGAGGCCGATGGCATGGCCGTTCATGCGGCAGATCAGCGGCTTTTCCAGATCGAGCTGGCTGAAGATGATCCGCTTGGCCTCGAAACCGGTGACCTCGAAGCGGGACGGGTCGTCGATGGCATCCTGCATCCAGTCGACATCGCCACCGGCGCAGAAGGCCCTGCCCGCGCCGGTCAGCACGATCACATCGGAATCGGGGTCGTCGTTCAGGTCGATGAAGACGCGCGAGAGTTCCGAATGCAGGTCCGCGTTCACCGCGTTCAGCGTGTCGGGCAGGTTCAGCGTCACCGTCAGTACCCGGCCGTCCCGCTTGAACGTCATTGTCTTGTAATTGGCGAACCGATCCATTCCATTCTCCTCCCGGTTGTCTTTCGTCATCTGCTGGGCGTCGTCAGCCGCTTGCGATGGTCTTCCGCGCCGCCGGGCATGAGTTGCAGAACCTTGACGCGGCGCAGTCCTGCGCCCAGCGGCAGATCCTCGGTCATGCCGACGCCGCCATGCAGTTGAATGGCTTCCTTGGCCACGTGCAGGGCGCGGTCCACGGCGCCGACGACGGCTTGCGAAACCGCGCGGCCGGGCACGGCGCCATCTTCTGCCGCCCGCGTCACCGCAAGCGCCAGCGAGCGGGTCTCCTCGACCGCCACGAACATGTCCGCAAGCCGGTGCTGCAAGGCCTGGAACCTGCCGATCTCCTGGCCGAATTGCTGGCGCTGCCCGGCATAGGCGAGCGTATCCTCGAACAGGCGCGCGGCAAGGCCGGCGGCTTCAGCGGTGATGGCGAGCGCAAGAATGGCATCGGCACGCGCGCAAACGCTGCGTGCGCCATCCCCCTCGCAGAGCGTGGCGCCCTCGTCGATACGAACATTTTCAAGGCGCAATTCCGCATAGCGCCGGCCATCCATGCCGCGAAACCCGCGTACATTCATCCCCTCGCCCGCCGCATCCAGAACACAGACGAGATCGGGCAAGGCCAGCACGAAGAGATCGGCCGATGCACCGGCCGGCGCCGTCGAGAAGCGGCCTGACAGGCGGCGAATGCCGTTCCCGTCCTGCACGGTCACGCCTTCACCCATGGCAGCGGTCAGCCCGCAGGCGATCTTCTCGCCTGCCATGAGCGGTTCCAGTTGACCGTTGCCCGGATCGGCAGCTTCGAGAATGGCGAGGGCCACGCAGGATGCCGACAAGGGACCGGCGAACATGGCACGCCCGGCGCCCTCCATCACGATCGCCACTTCCCGCGGGCCGCCAAAGCCGCCGGCTGCCTCGCCCACGGCGGCGCCAAGCCAGCCCAGGCCGGCAATGTCCTGCCAGAGCGCGCGATCGAAGCCCTGCGGGGTCGCCTCGCAGGCGCGCCGTGCCTCGTTGTCGTAGCGGTCGGCCAGGAAACGTGTGACGCTTTGCGCCAGAAGTGCCTGCTCTTCGGTTGGCGTGATCTTCACGGCTGCCTCACATTACCCGAGACCAAGTGCATGCTTGGAAATGATGTTGCGCTGGATTTCATTGCTGCCGCCCCAGATCGTTGGCGCGCGCTGGAACAGGAATTCCGAAACGATGCCCATGTGGCGGGCCAATTCATCGCCCGGATCGTTGCTTCCTTCTTCGAGGAAGGCCGGATCGTAGGGCACCGCCTCCGGCCCCAGCAGATCAGCGGTCGCCTCCGCAATGGCTTGCACGACAGTCGAGCCGCGCAATTTCAGGATCGATGCCTCATAGCCGGGCGCGGAGCCGTCCATGACGGCCTCCAGCATGCGCAACGTGGTCCATTCCAGGGCGATCAGGTCGGTCTCGAGCTGGTTCAACCGGTCGAGATAGCGGTAGCTGCCGGACGCGCCGCGCTCTTCGGCCAGCCGCCGCAATCGGCCGAGCATGCGCTTGGCCTTGCCTATCTCGGCGGAGAGCACACGTTCGTGGCCGAGCAGGAACTTGGCGTAGGTCCAGCCCTTGTTCTCCTCGCCAACCCGGTTTTCAACGGGCACGCGCACATTGTCGAAAAAGACCTGGTTGAGATGGTGCGCGCCCTCGATGGAGCGAATCGGCCGGACCGAGACACCGGGCGAGCGCAGATCAATCAGCAGGAAGGAAATGCCGGCCTGCGGCCTGACCTGGGGATCGGTGCGCACCAGGGCGAAGATCCAGTCGGCCCAATGGGCCATGGACGTCCAGATCTTTGATCCGTTGACGATGTAATGCTCACCGTCGCGTTCGGCACGCGTGGACAGGCGGGCGAGATCGGACCCTGCATTCGGCTCCGAATAGCCCTGGCACCAGAAGACCTCGTTGGAGACGATACCCGGCAGATGGCGCGCCTTCTGCTTCTCGCTGCCGTAGGTGTAAATGACCGGGCCGACATAGTTGACGCCAAAGGGCAGCAGCCAGGGCGCGCCGGCACGGGTGGTCTCTTCCTGGAAGATGTAGCTTTGCGCCGGCGTCCATTCGCAGCCGCCATGGCGTCGCGGCCAGAAGCCGGCGATCCATCCTCTTGCAGCCAGGATATCCTGCCAGCGCATGTGATCGGAACGCGCCAGCGGACGGCCGCTCATCACCTTGTCCCGGATGTCGGCGGGCAGGTTCTCCTGCGTGAACGTCCGCACCTCTTCCCGAAACGCGATATCGGATGGCGACCAGCCGGCGTCCATACCGCTCCTCCCAAAGCAAAATAATGACTACTGATTCATTATTCATCTCCCGGACGATGTCAATGCCGTTTACGGCGAAAAACCGGCCTGCGCGATAACCCAAGGGAACCGCAACGAGCCGGATTTGCGATGGCTTTCGCGCCAGCGACGATGCTTTGGCTGGGTTTGGTAATTTGGTTGCGGGGGCAGGATTTGCCTTGTCTGTCCCGCAGCGCCGGCCGTTGCCGGCTTGCGGGTCCCTTGAAGAGGCTTTCATTCTGGACCCGTTACCAACAAAAAAGCCGCCTTTCGGCGGCGTTTGTGTTGGTTGCGGGGGCAGGATTTGAACCTGCGACCTTCAGGTTATGAGCCTGACGAGCTACCGGGCTGCTCCACCCCGCGCCATTACGTGTCGAGAAGATTCTGATTTCCATGCGTTTAGCAGACCTGGCGGCGACCTACTCTCCCGCGTCTTGAGACGAAGTACCATCGGCGCTGGGGCGTTTCACGGCCGAGTTCGGAATGGGATCGGGTGCTTTCCACCCCGCCATGACCACCAGGTCGGCGAAGCGCATGAATGAGAAGCTGGTGCGTCATTTCGCCGAAGGCGACAATGACGGGACGCGTAAGCATCCTTGCGAAGCAAGGTGCGTGCGGCGGCGCCTGGTTTTTCTCCATTTATTCCTTCTGCCATGACGGGTTCGAAAGCAGCAGCTTTCGCAAGCCCGAGGGGCGCCGCGCCACGTTTGGCGCGCCCCGTCCGGAGGACAGCAGGCCCGAGGGCCTGCGGTACGTCCGTGAGGACAGAAGAGAAGCGATGGTCATTGGCAAATGAGAATGATCAAGCCGATCGAGCTATTAGTACCGGTAAGCTTCACACATTGCTGCGCTTCCACACCCGGCCTATCAACGTGGTCGTCTTCCACGACTCTCAGGGAATACTCGTTTTCAGGTCGGTTTCCCGCTTAGATGCCTTCAGCGGTTATCCCTTCCGTATATAGCTACCCTGCTATGCCGCTGGCGCGACAACAGGTCCACCAGAGATACGTCCATCCCGGTCCTCTCGTACTAGGGACAGATCCTGTCAATATTCCTACACCCACGGCAGATAGGGACCGAACTGTCTCACGACGTTCTGAACCCAACTCACGTACCGCTTTAAATGGCGAACAGCCATACCCTTGGGACCTGCTCCAGCCCCAGGATGCGATGAGTCGACATCGAGGTGCCAAACAACCCCGTCGATATGGACTCTTGGGGGTCATCAGCCTGTTATCCCCGGCGTACCTTTTATCCGTTGAGCGATGGCCCTTCCACGCGGGACCACCGGATCACTATGACCGACTTTCGTCTCTGCTCGACTTGTCAGTCTCGCAGTCAGGCAGGCTTATGCCATTGCACTCGACGACCGATTTCCGACCGGTCTGAGCCCACCATCGCGCGCCTCCGTTACGCTTTAGGAGGCGACCGCCCCAGTCAAACTACCCACCATACACTGTCCCGGACCCGGATGACGGGCCGCGGTTAGACATTCATGACGATAAGGGTGGTATTTCAAGGATGGCTCCACGCCAGCTGGCGCCGGCGCTTCAAAGCCTACCACCTATCCTACACATGCCGACACGAATGCCAGTGTAAAGCTATAGTAAAGGTGCACGGGGTCTTTCCGTCTAACCGCAGGAACCCCGCATCTTCACGGGGAATTCAATTTCACTGAGTCTGCGTTGGAGACAGCGGGGAAGTCGTTACGCCATTCGTGCAGGTCGGAACTTACCCGACAAGGAATTTCGCTACCTTAGGACCGTTATAGTTACGGCCGCCGTTTACCGGGGCTTCGATTCAGAGCTTGCACCCCTCCTCTTAACCTTCCGGCACCGGGCAGGCGTCAGACCCTATACGTCGTCTTGCGACTTCGCAGAGCCCTGTGTTTTTGATAAACAGTCGCTACCCCCTGGTCTGTGCCACCCTCCTGCGGTTGCCCGCAAAAGGGTCACGCTTATTCCGAAGTTACGCGTGCAATTTGCCGAGTTCCTTCAACGCAGTTCTCTCAAGCGCCTTGGTATGCTCTACCAGTCCACCTGTGTCGGTTTCGGGTACGGTCTGTACGGAGGTGCTGTTTCCCGGGACCGCTTCACCGCACACCCAATCCAGTAAGGGCATACGATACACGCGATCCGTCACAATCCTCCAGGCCCACGAATATTCACGTGGTTCCCATCGACTACGCCTTTCGGCCTCGCCTTAGGGGCCGGCTAACCCTGCTCAGATTAACTTTAAGCAGGAACCCTTGGACTTTCGGCGAGGGAGTCTCTCACTCCCTTTATCGTTACTCATGTCAGCATTCGCACTTGTGATACCTCCACGGGTCCTCACGGATCCCGCTTCATCAGCTTACACAACGCTCCGCTACCGCTTGCAAAGCAAGCCCAAAGCTTCGGTGCATGGCTTGAGCCCCGGTACATTTTCGGCGCAAGGACCCTTGTTTAGACCAGTGAGCTGTTACGCTTTCTTTAAATGATGGCTGCTTCTAAGCCAACATCCTGGTTGTTTTGGGATCCTCACATCCTTTCCCACTTAGCCATGACTTGGGGACCTTAGCTGTTGGTCAGGGTTGTTTCCCTCTCCACGACGGACGTTAGCACC
>NZ_JAWKWO010000001.1:950000-1253175 GCF_041397485.1 Zhengella sp.
GGAACCATCTATGGCGCGAAGGTGGAAAGCGAGGTCACGCTGCGAACCGTCGACTTCCCGCTAGCATCGGCCGAGTATGATGAGCGCAGCGGTCTGTCTGCCAACGAGGTCGAGGAGGTCGTTCGCCGCACCGGTGCCATTCTCACCGACGGCGCCGTACAGGTTGCCGCGCTTCACTATGTCGATCCCACCCGCTTCGGAGAAACCTATCCCGGGCTGGCGCTTTCCCTGCCGCACAATGTCAAGATCGTGCAGGAGAATGTCTCGCTTGCCCCGCCCTCCATGGAAGACCAGTCTGCGGTGGGATATGCGGAAGATGTCATCGTCTTTCGCGAATCCGGCGACCTGGAGGCGGCCTTTTCGCGCCACGGCTATGATGGCACGGATGCCGCGGGCATGGGCGAAGCGATCGCCACGCTCATGCAGGGCGCCCGGATGAAGGCGGGCACCGTCCTGCGTATCGGTCTCGAGACGCGCGGCGAGAACGCATCGATCATGCGTGCCAGCGTCTATGCCGGCGACGAGCACATCCTGACCATCGCCCGTGACGACCGCGGACAATACGTGCCCGCCGAAGAGCCGTCCGGCCCGTTCGACGCCGTGGCCTATCTCGAAAACTCGTTGCCTCCGGTCCGTTCCAAGGCCGATCTGCCCACCGTCTACGATGGCATTTACCGCGCCGCCCTGTCTTACGGATTGACCGGCGACATGACCAAGGAACTGATCCGGCTTCTTGCCGCCGATGTGGACTACCAGGCGCGCCTCAATCCCTCCGACACCATCGATGTCTTCTTTTCCAATCCCGACGAGAACTCCCGCGCAACGGAACAATCGCGCATGCTCTATGTGAAGGCGAATTTCGGCGGACATGCCCGAAGCTTTTTCCGATGGCGCGATGAAGACGGGCACGTTGACTATTTTGACGAGAACGGACGCTCGGCGCGCCAGTTCCTGCTGCGCAATCCGGTACCCAACGGCAAGTTCCGCTCCGGTTTCGGCATGCGCCGCCATCCCATCCTCGGCTATTCGCGAATGCATACCGGCGCCGACTGGGCTGCACCGACCGGCACGCCGATCATCGCGTCCGGCAACGGCGTGGTGGAAAAGGCGGGATGGGCCGGCGGCTACGGGCGCCAGACCATCATCCGCCATGCCAATGGTTACAAGACCAGCTACAATCACCAGAGCGCCTTCGCCAAGGGCATCAAGACCGGCGCCCGGGTCCGCCAGGGCCAGATCATCGGCTATATCGGCTCATCCGGCCTGTCGACCGGCCCGCATCTCCACTACGAACTGATGGTCAACGGCCGCAAGGTGGACCCGATGCGCGTCCGCCTGCCCACCGGCAAGGTACTCAAGGGAGAGGAACTCGCGGCCTTCCAGCAGGAACGCGACCGCATCGAGGCTTTGCTGGAAACCGGCGAGACGGGTGAACTGGAAGTCGCCAGCCGCTGATGGCCGCTGGCCGCCGCCAGCGCGCTCAGGCAGCATGTGGCGAGTTCCGGCAGGATGGCGTCGTCTTCAGTCGATGAATTCCACCGTCACGCCGGGCTTGACCATCCTTGCCAGTTCGTCGGCGTCCCAATTGGTCAGCCGCACGCATCCATGGCTGTTGGTCTTGCCGATCCGCGATGGCTCCGGCGTACCGTGAATGCCATAGGTCGGCTTCGACAGCGCGATCCAGATGCTGCCGACGGGGCCGTTGGGTCCGGGCGGAATGCGCAGGATCTTGTCATTCGCCCCCTGCCTGAAGTTGATCTTCGGGTTATAGGTATATTCGGGATCGAAGGCGATCCGCTCCACGGTCACGGTGCCACTGGGTGACGGCGTGTCGGAAGAACCGATGGTCGCCGGATAGGCCGCAACCAGCCGGCCGGCCGAATCATAGGCACGCACCTGCTCGCGGCCCTTGTCGGCCTCGATGCGGGCCACATTCGCCAGCACCCGCATTCCGGGAACGGCAACCTGGATGACCGTGCCCGGCCGCGAGAAATCCGCTTCCGGGTTGAGCCAGCGCAGGAAAGCCTCGTCCATGTGGAATTTCTCGGCGATTGCCTCGGCGGGCGATGTATAGGCCAGCCGGTCCAGCCTTGCCTTGTCGCCATAGTCGGAAGGAACCGACGCGACATAGGGGCCGGCCGCGTCCGTATTGGTGATGCGGTATTCGGCAAAGGCAGGGCCGCCGCGCGCGGCAAGCTGCGAATCGATACCCGATTCGTCGGTCACATCGAGTGCCGACCCGGTCATTCTGCGCCAGGTGTCGAGCGCATTGGCCATGTTGGAACCGTTCAGACCGTCGATGACGCCTGGCGAAGCCCCTGCCCGGTCAAGCAGCACCTGCGCCTTGGCAACCATCATGCGCGAGGCCGCCAGTGGCTGTTGCGCGCCCTGCCGGTCATCCGGCGCCAGATCGCGGCTGACCGCTCCTGTCGCGCGGCCGTCCAGGGCCGGACGGTCGGCCAGCGCCTGATCTCGCGCCGGCGCATCCACTGCGGGACCGGGCAGCGGCGCGCGTTCAACGCTGCGATCGCGAATGTCCGGCGCAAGCGTGCGCAACCGACGCGGTGCTTCGAGGCCGGGATAGTGACGTTCCCGCCGCTCCGGCGGCACTTCGCGGAACTGCCGGCTGCCCGGCTCGTAGCGGTCACGCGGCAGGCGCCGGTTCCAATCGCGATGGACACGCCGCGCCGGCTCGATGGCGACCACCTCGCCGGTGAACGGGTTCACATAGATGCGCTCGCCATTGCGCCCGATATGGATTTCCGCCTCCATCTGGGCGACCGTCACGGGCCGTTCCGCGGTCGCGGCGGGCGAAACGCTGATGGCAAGCGGTAGCAGGCAAAGGGCAAGGCGCTGGAACGTCAAGGTCGGCTCCCGGGAATGATTGCATCGTCAACGGCAAGACAACCACATTGAACATGAACCGGGCATGAAGAAGGCGTGGTGACCAATCCGTTTTATCTGTTTGTCACATTTGAGTGCAACTTCTGGCTGGTTTTGTGCAACCAGGGGGCAAATCGATGACTATGTTACAATCCCGCATGCTGCTGGCCGGCATTTCCGGCATGGCTCTGCTTTCTTCTATTTTTTCTGCACAGGCCGAATGTGCGCCGGACAATCCGGGAAAAGGCGATTCGGTCGTGTGTTCCGGCATTGATGCCGATGGCTTCTCGGACGGTTCCAACGGCCTCGCGGTTTCGGTCTTGACGGGCTCCAGGGTCAACAATGATACCGGCCGCGCCTTCGAACTGGAAAACGGAGTTTCTCTGACCAATGATGGCGACATCATCAGCGGTGGCGATGATGGGATCAATGCCGGCGACGACTTCATTCTTGTCAACGACGGGCAGATCCGGTCGACAACCGCCGATGCTGTCAACGCCAACGATAACGCCGCCATCATCAACAACGGGACGATAACATCGTCTGGTGACGATGCAGTTCAGGTCAACGGCGGCTCGACGATAACCAATCACGGAACGATCTCCAGCACCTCCGACGAAGCCATCGAGGTCGCAGGCGAGGACAATGTCACGATCGTCAATACGGGAATCATCGAGACCGAAACCGGCGGCGACAAGGCCGTCGAGGGCAACGCCAATCTGACTGTCAGGAATTCCGGCCAGATTTTATCCCGAGATGGCGAGGCCATTGAAGCCGACGCGGACGGCCTGATCCTCACCAATTCCGGCGAGATCAGGTCTTTGGCTGATGATGCCGTCGATGGCTCCGGCAATGTCACGATCAGCAACAGCGGCATCATTTCCGGCACCTTCAATGACGGAATTGAACTCGACAGCGGCACGGTTTCCAATTCCGGCCTGATCGAGTCGACGAGTTCGGCACCCGGAGAAGTGGATTCCGGTATCGACTTCGATCTTGGGGGCGGCGCCGTCAACAATTCCGGCACGATCCGCGGCGAAGTCGGCATCGGCACGGACCCTACGAACGCCGCCGTTCAGGAAATCGTCAATACCGGCACCATCATCGGGACCGGCGGCACCGCGCTGGCACTTTATGGCGGGAACGACATCGTGACGGTCGGCGACGGCGCGGTATTCGCCGGGATCATTGACCCGGGTGCAGGCGAAGACACGCTTGACCTGCTGTCGGTCGAAGGCAGGATCCTGCATTTCGCCTCGCGGCCAGAAACGGTGCACAGCGCCGGCCAGACCTTGATCTGGTCGGGGACGAGCCTTGTCGTCGTCGATCCCACTGTTCATGCGGCGATCACGCCGGTCTTCGCCGCCGCCAATACCGCATTCATGTCGGTCGTCCGCGCTCATGCTGTAGCGAATCCGATGCCACTTGCCACCGCCTCGACCGGCAATCCGGACATTCTGTCAAAACCGTGGGGCTGGGCAGCCGGAACGGCAGCATGGTCTCGCTTCGGCGGCGTTGGCGCTGCGGAATTCGAGGGCTTCAATGGCGTCGCCCAGGGTGGCCTTGCATTTGAAGGCCGGGACGGCTGGCGCGCGGGCTTCTTCGTCGGAGGTATCTTTACCTCTTACGAAACCAGTATGGCCCGCCACAACATCGACTTCGACGGCTTTGCCGGTGGCTTGCATGTGGAACACGACATGGGCGATTCGGTCGTCTATGGCATTCTGTCTGTCGGTCAAGGCAGGTTCACCATTCGGCAGCGCATCGCGGATGCAGGCGCACCGGATGGCCTCGCCACATCCATTGGCAGACCCGGCGCAATCTTCGTCTCTCCGGAACTTGGCTTCAAGGCCGTGACGGCAATGGGCGAAAGAGCCATCGAATTCGGGGCATCGGTCAACTATGCGGGGCTTTTCATGAATGCCTATCGCGAGACCGGTGTCTCACTGCCGCTGACATATGCAAGCCGTGACATCCACCAGATAGGAGCGAACATGCGGGTTGCCCTGCCCTTCACCCTTGGCGAAGACGCCGGCGGCCGGAGCATTGTCACACCGTTCGCAAGCCTGCAGGCCAGCCTGTTCGGCGGAGACGAGACGCTCTTCGGGTCCCCGCTTCCCGGCGCCGGGGCCAGCACGTTCACCGCGCGTGCCGGGATCGGCTTCTCCCGCCGCGCCAGGAGCGGACTTTCCTTCGATGCATCGCTGGAAGGGTTGACCGGCTCGGGCGGCCGCTACGGTTTCGCTGCCAGCGCCGGTCTCAGGCTCGAATTCTGACCGAGCGTCAGATCACCACTGCAAGTCACGCCGGCAGCAGGCCCAGTTCCCGCCGGCGTTTCTTCGTCAGCCCTTCGGCGGCGAGCCGGTGGCTTTCGGCGAGGTAGTCTCTCAGCCCGCCGTCATCCATGCCATCATCCGAAATGCGCTGGATCCAGGTCATGCCCCGGCTGGCCAGGTGAGGCGCCGGCCGCAGTCCCGGCTGTTCCTTCAGGATGTCGTAGGAAAAAGGCGAGCACTTGAACGTGATGCGCTCCGCCTCGCCGGCATCGAACCGCGCTATGGCGAACACCTTCGTGTCCACCTTCCAGACATGCGCGCCGCGCCATTGCACGACATGATGGGAGTGCGGCAGGCTGCCACAGAAAGCGTTGTAGTCATCCAGTGTCATGGCGTATCTGCAAACGAAAAGGCCGGGCGCGTCAAGCACCCGGCCTGTTTGCCTTCGTTCTCCGTGCGGTCGGCTTTCAGGCCGCCTGCCCGGCCTCCTCGCTGCCGCTCATCGGCCGGAAGATGAGCCGGTCAGAGCCGGCAGTGATCCTGACGGTCGAGTTGTCGAACACCTCGCCCATCAATATCTTCTCGGCCAGCGGATCCTGAAGCTCCTTCTGGATCACCCGCTTGAGCGGACGCGCGCCATAGGCCGGATCGTAGCCCTTGTCCGCCAGCCACGCGACGGCTTCGCTGTCCAGGTCGAGCACGATCTTGCGGTCGGCCAGCAGCTTTTCCAGCCGCTTGAGCTGGATTTCGACGATTGCGCCCATGTCCTTGCGCCGCAGCCGGTGGAACAGGATGACCTCGTCCACACGGTTGAGGAATTCGGGCCGGAACGACGCCTTGACCACGGCCATCACGTCATCGCGCGCCACATCCACATCCTGCTCCTCGCCAAGATTGACAAGGAATTCCGAACCGAGATTTGACGTCATGATGATGAGCGTGTTGCGGAAATCGACCGTGCGTCCCTGCCCGTCGGTCAGCCGGCCATCGTCCAGAACCTGCAGCAGCACGTTGAACACGTCCGGATGCGCCTTTTCGATCTCGTCGAACAGGACCACCTGGTAGGGCCGGCGGCGCACCGCCTCCGTCAGCGCCCCGCCCTCGTCATAGCCGACATAGCCGGGAGGCGCGCCGATGAGCCGAGAAACGGCATGTTTTTCCATGTATTCCGACATGTCGATGCGCACCATCGCGCTCTCGTCGTCGAACAGGAAATTGGCCAGCGCCTTGGTCAGTTCGGTCTTGCCCACGCCCGTCGGGCCGAGGAACATGAACGAGCCGATCGGCCGGTTGGGGTCTTGCAGACCGGCACGCGCGCGGCGCACCGCCTTGGAAACCGCCTGAACGGCCTCGCCCTGGCCGACCACGCGCCGCGCCAGTTCGTCTTCCATGCGCAAGAGCTTGTCGCGCTCGCCCTCCAGCATCTTGTCCACGGGCACGCCGGTCCAGCGGGAGACGACATGGGCCACATGATCCGGCGTCACCGTCTCCTCGACCATGGAACCGGCATCGCCGTCGCGTTCCTCGGCGGTCTTCAGCTTGCGCTCCAGTTCCGGAATCTTGCCATAGGCCAGTTCGCCGGCCTTCTGGAATTCGCCCGAACGCTGTGCGATGGCCAGGTCGTTGCGTGCCTCGTCAAGCTGGCGCTTCAGGTCGGCGGCCTCGCCAAGCTTCGCCTTTTCCGATTGCCACGTGGCCGTCAGCGCCGAGGATTCCTCCTCCAGCCCCGCCAGTTCCTTTTCCAGCTTGGCAAGCCGGTCCTTCGACGCTTCGTCCTTCTCCACCTTCAGCGCCTCGCGCTCGATCTTGAGCTGCATGATGCGCCGGTCGATCTCGTCCAGGGCTTCCGGCTTGCTGTCCACCTGCATCCGCAGGCGGGATGCCGCCTCGTCGACAAGGTCGATGGCCTTGTCCGGCAGGAAGCGATCGGTGATGTAGCGGTTGGAAAGCGAGGCGGCCGCCACCAGCGCGGAGTCGGAGACGCGCACCTTGTGGTGCTGTTCGTATTTCTCCTTGAGACCGCGCAGGATGGAGATCGTGTCCTCCACCGTCGGCTCGTTGACGAAGACCGGCTGGAACCGGCGGGCCAAAGCCGCGTCCTTCTCCACGTGCTTGCGGTATTCGTCCAGCGTCGTGGCGCCCACGCAATGCAATTCGCCGCGCGCCAGCGCCGGCTTCAGCAGGTTGGAGGCATCCATCGCGCCTTCCGACTTGCCCGCGCCCACCAGCGTGTGCATCTCGTCGATGAACAGCACGATGCCGCCGGCAGCCGCCTGCACCTCCGAAAGCACGGCCTTCAGCCGTTCCTCGAACTCGCCGCGATATTTTGCCCCGGCGATCAGCGCGCCCATGTCGAGCGCCAGCAACCGCTTGTCCTTCAGGCTCTCGGGCACGTCGCCATTGACGATGCGCAGCGCCAGGCCTTCCGCGATGGCGGTCTTGCCAACGCCCGGTTCGCCGATCAGCACCGGATTGTTCTTGGTGCGCCGCGACAGCACCTGGATGGTACGGCGGATTTCGTCGTCGCGCCCGATCACCGGGTCCAGCTTGCCGGCGCGCGCATCTGCCGTCAGGTCGCGCGCATATTTCTTCAGGGCGTCATAGCCCTGCTCGGCGGAGGCCGAATCGGCCGTGCGGCCAGCGCGAATGTCGTTGATCACCTGGTTGAGCGCCGTCGGCGTGACGCCAGCCTTGGCGAGGATGTCGGCCGTCCTGGCCGATTTCTCCATGGCCAGCGCGGTCAGCAGCCGCTCCACGGTCACGAAACTGTCGCCGGCCTTCTTCGCCAGGTCTTCCGCCGTGGCGAAAACCTTTGCCAGCGGCTGCGCGAGATAAAGCTGGCCGTTGCCGCCTTCCACCTTTGGCATGGCATTGAGTGCGGCCTCGACACCCAGACGCACATCCTTGGACCGCCCGCCGGCGCGGTCGATCAGCGAGGCGGCAAAGCCTTCCTCGTCGTCGATCAGCACCTTGAGCAGGTGTTCGGGCGAAAACTGCTGGTGATTGCGGGTCAGTGCGGCCGTCTGGGCCGACTGGATGAATCCGCGCACGCGTTCGGAATAATTCTCGACATTCATGTCCTGTCTCCTCTCCTCGCCGGCCCGCGTCGCGCGGCACCGGGTCGGGCCAAGTGACGGGAACCCTCTTCGAGGCGTCCCCATTTTGTTCGTTCCGGATATGGGAAGCGGCCGTTCATTCCGCAAGCGGCATGGAGCGCTGATGCGGCATGCCGCCGCATGACGCCTGCCGATGGACCGGCGGCCCGCCATCGGTTATGCCTCGGGAATGAACGCGATCCTTGTCTACGGGCTGGCCGCGATTGCCGAGATTGCCGGGTGTTTCGCCTTCTGGGCCTGGTGGCGGCTGGACCGCAGTTCCTTGTGGCTCCTGCCGGGCATGGCCAGCCTGGCGGTCTTTGCCTGGTTCCTGGCGCTCAGCCCCGCGGGCTTCGCGGGCCGGGCCTTCGCAGCCTATGGCGGCGTCTACATCGCCGCGTCCCTTCTGTGGCTCTGGACGGTCGAAGGCCATCGCCCGGATCAATGGGATCTGGCCGGCGCCGCAGCCTGCCTCGCCGGGGCGGCGATCATCCTGTGGGCGCCGCGTGGCACCTGACGCGTCGGCCGCGCTGCCGCCCGGCATGTGGCGCAACAAAAAAGCGGAGCCGAAGCCCCGCCTTTTCTTGATGGATCGCACCGCTACGCGGTCGCCTATTCGGCGGCTTCCACGGCGCTGTCATCGCCCGATGATACGCCATCTCCGTCCCCGGACTTGCCCTCGTCCGTCTCCGCCTTGGGCTTGCGCGGACGGCGCGTACGCTTCGGCTTTTCCGGCTCTGCCTCGCCTTCCCTGGCATCAGCTTCAGCCTCTTTCCGGTCACCGCCGGCCGTTGGCTGCCCATCGGAAGATGTCTCCTCGGATTTGGCGGCCGTTTCTGCGTCCTGCTCGCGATCGCGGCGGCGCGGACGGCGCCCGCGGCGGCTGCCCTGACCCTCGCCCTGCTCGTCGCCAAGCGCCACTTCCGCCGGCGTCCCGTCGATCACCGGCTGCGGACCGGAGCCGTCATTGCTGCCGGACCCGTCTTCGCCGCGGCTGTCATCACCACGGCTGTCGCGATCCTCACGCCGGTTGTCGGAGCCGCTGGCGCCTTCAGTGCGCTCATCGCCATCATCGTCATCGTCGCGGGCATCGCGCTGCGGCTGCATCTGCGCCGTCGCGGCTGCGATGATGCGGTTGTAGTGCTCGGCATGCTGCAGGTAATTTTCAGCCATCACGCGGTCGCCGGCGCTCATGGCGTCGCGGGCCAGCGCGCTGTACTTGTCGGCCACCTGCTGCGCGGAACCGCGGATCTTCACGTCCGGCCCGTTGCTCTCATAGGTGCGGGTCAGCGGATTGGGACCCTTGCGGTTGCTGTTGTTCCGCCCGCGCATGCGCCGATTCTGCTGGTTTGGCCTCATGTTTCTCTCTTCAATCGGAATCGATAGTCGTTCGGGATCGATACACGCCCTGCTTCCTTGGGCTTCGGCCCGGCAATGCCCCCCGGCTGTGCCTTTGGCTAAGTCTGCCTGTCTGACGAAGGCGCGGCGGCGTGGATGGCAGGTTGCGTCTCTTTGCGCGCGCCCGGCGATGCAAGATGCATCGGCCTTCCTGTGCTTCCTTGTTCGTCAGCGGGAACCGTGACTGTATCAGGTTCAAGACCTGTTCATGTCCGGTAACCGGAAACTATAGCCATTCACGCACAATGCCAAGCTTTTTTTCCGGTGCGGCTCGAATACCAGTTTTCTACAACCTTTCAAACAGGATAGCCCTGTCGTGGCCACCGAGATCATGGGCCGCTTTCGCCACATTGTAACCTGATTCGCCAAACAGGCGGCAAACGCTGTCCCGCTGGTCGAATCCGTGTTCGACGGCAATCACGCCGCCCTCCGCCAGAAACGCTCCGGCCCTGGCGGCAATGATCCGGTAAGGGTCGAGACCATCGGCGCCACCATCGAGAGCCGCTCGCGGATCGTGATCGCGGACTTCGCGCTCCAGTTCGTCGATCTCCTTGCCCGGGATATAGGGCGGATTGGAGACGATGACATCGAAGACGCCTTCGACAGCGGTGAACCAGTCGGATACCCGGAACGCCGCCCGGTCCGCCAGTCCAGCCGCCTTGGCATTGGCTTCCGCCGTCTCCACGGCACCGGCGGAAATGTCCACGCCAAGGCCGCTCGCCTGCGGCACTTCATCGGTCAACGCAAGCAGGATGGCGCCGGTTCCGGTTCCCAGATCCAGAATGCGCGGCCGGATGCCCCGCCTTACCATTGCCTGTAACATGGGCAAGACCAGATCGACCAGGATCTCGGTGTCGGGGCGCGGCTCCAGCGTAGCCGGCGAGAGCGAAAGCTCCAGGTTGCGGAAGCTGCGCCTGCCCAGAATGCGGTAAACCGGTTCGCCGGCTGCCCGCCGCGCCATGGCGGCAAGCACATGTCCGGCCTGCCCGCTTTCGACGTGCCTGTCACCGTCCGCGATCAGGCGGGTCATGTCCAGCCCAAGCAGGCCTGCGAGAAGAATCCGGCTGTCGGTTCCCGGCTCCGCAACGCCCGCATCGGCAAGCATGCGCCGGCTTTTCGTCAGCAGGTCGTCCAGCCGCATGGTCAGGCGCCGCCCTCCGCGGCCAGGAGATTGGACTGGTGGTCCGCGACAAGCGCGTCGATGATCTCGTCGAGATCGCCTTCCATCACCTTGTCCAGCTTGTAGAGCGTCAGGTTGATGCGGTGGTCCGTCACCCGCCCCTGGGGGAAATTGTAGGTGCGGATGCGTTCGGACCGATCGCCCGAACCCACCTGCAGCCGGCGTGCCTCCGAGCGTTCGTCGGCTGCCTTTTCCCGCTCCATGTCGAAGAGCCGGGCCCGCAGGACCTGCATGGCGCGCGCCCGGTTCTGATGCTGGGATTTCTCCGATGACGTCACCACGATGCCGGTTGGCAAATGCGTGATTCGCACCGCCGAATCGGTGGTGTTGACATGCTGGCCGCCCGCGCCCGATGCCCGCATCGTGTCGATGCGGATGTCTTCCGGGCGGATCTCGATATCCACGTCCTCGGCTTCCGGCAGCACGGCCACCGTTGCCGCCGACGTGTGGATGCGTCCGCCCGCCTCTGTCACCGGAACGCGCTGCACCCGGTGAACGCCGGATTCGAATTTCAATCGCGAGAAGACGCCCTTGCCTGAAACCGTGGCGATGATCTCTTTGTAACCGCCCGCCTCGCCTTCGCTGGCCGAAGCAACCTCGACCTTCCAGCCGTGCTCGGCAGCATGGCGCTCGTACATGCGGAACAAGTCGCCGGCAAAAAGCGCGGCTTCGGAGCCGCCCGTACCGGCCCGGATTTCCAGGATGGCGCTTTTCTCGTCGGCGGCATCGCGCGGCAGCATCAGGATGCGGATGTCGCTTTCCAGCGCCTCGATCCGCGCCTCGACGTCTGGATAGTCCATCTCCGCCAGTTCACGCATCTCGCCATCTGTCGACCTGTCGGCCAGAAGCGCATCCAGCCCGGCCAGTTCCTCGCGCGCGGCGGTGAGATCGCGCACCTTCTTCGCCAGCGGCTCCAGTTCGGCATATTCGGCCGCCATCTTCACATAGGCGTCCGGCTCGACGCCCTCGGCCATCTGCGCTTCGAGCATCTCGAACCGCTTGAGAAGCTGGGCCATTCGGTCGGCGGGAAGCGCGCTCATCTGCGTTCCGCTCTCAAAGGGGGATCGAATGCGACTGGGCGAAGTCGCGCAGCATGGCATGGATGTTGGTGCGCCCCGGCGTATCCAGCGCTTCGGTCAGTTTCGTGTTCAGCGCACTGGCATCCAGTTCCAGGAGCATGGCCTTGACCGGACCGATGGCCGCCGGTGCCATGGAAATGGAGCGGAACCCGAGGCCCACCAGCGCCATGGCCGATAGCGGGCGGCCGGCCAGTTCGCCGCAAAGCGTCAGACTGGTGTTCGAACCGGCCGCGGCATCGACGATCTGGCGCAAGACCCTCAGAAAGGGCGCCGACAACGGGTCGAAGCGATCCGAGACCAGGGTGTTGGACCGGTCGGCGGCCATGATGAACTGGAACAGGTCGTTGGAACCGACCGACAGGAAATCCACCTCCTTCATGAGCTCCGGCATTTGCCACAGCAACGCGGGCACCTCCACCATCGCGCCAAGCTTGAGGCGTGTGGGCAGAAGATGGGCGAAGCGCGACAGGTGGCGCACCTCGCGGTCGATCATCGCGCGTGCGGCGCGGATTTCCGACACGTCGGTGACCATGGGCAGCATGACACGCAATTCGCGCCCGCCGGCCGCCTTCAGCAGCGCCCGCATCTGGGTGCGGAAAAGCCCCGGCTTGTCCAGCGTCAGCCGGATGGCGCGCCAGCCCAGCGCCGGGTTTTCCTCCGGCTGCGAGGCCGCGAAATAGGGCAGCACCTTGTCGCCGCCGATGTCGAGCGTGCGGAAGGTCACCGGCTTGTCCCCGGCAATCTCGATGACCTGCCGGTAGAGCCTTTCCTGCTCCTCGGCGCGCGGGAATGTCGCGGCGACCATGAACTGCAATTCGGTGCGGAACAGGCCGATCCCCTGCGCGCCCGATTCGGCAAGCTGCGGCAGGTCCACCGCCAGGCCGGCATTCATGAACAGCCCGACCGTCTGGCCGTCCTTCGTGACAGCCGGGCGGTCGCGCAGCGAGCGGTACAGTTCCTGCCGGCGGGCCCGGAACTTCACCTTCTCGGCAAACGCCTGCTCGATATCCGATTGCGGCCGCAGGTGGACGGAACCGTCATCGCCATCGATGATGATGGCATCGCCGTTCTCCGACATGGAGACGACACCCTTGACCTGGCCGGCGACGGGAATACCCATGGCGCGCGCCACGATCACCACGTGGCTCGTCACCGCCCCTTCTTCGAGCACGAGACCGCGCAACCGCTCGCGCGGATAGTCGAGCAGCTCCGCCGCGCCCATGGACCGGGCCACGATAATGGAATCGCGCGGCTGGCTGGCTGCCAGATCCTCCGGGCTGCGCCCCAGAAGCTGGCGCAGCAGCCGGTTGGCGAGATCGTCGAAATCGTTCATCCGTTCGCGAATATACGGATCGGTGACATGCATCATGCGCGCGCGCATGTCGCTCTGCACCTTCTCCACACCGGCTTCCGCCGTCAGGCCGTTGTTGATCGCCTCTTCCAGCCGGCGCACCCAGCCCCGGTCATGGGCGAACATGCGATAGGCTTCCAGCACGGCGCGGTGTTCGCCGTCGAAGGCGATCTCGGATCGCGTCAGCATGTCGTCGATGGACAGCCGTAGCGAGCTCAGCGCCTTTTCCAGCCGCTCCAGTTCCGCATCCGTGTCCTCCGCGAACAGGTTGGTGACCACGATGCGCGGCTCGTGCAGCACCACATGGCCAAGCCCGACCCCTTCGGAGAAGGCCACGCCATTGAACAACGCGGGACGCCGCAGGTCGAGTTCGATGCCTGGCCGCGAAAGATTGGCCAGGTCCCCCGTCGCGATCATCTCCGCGATGACCATCGCCGTCGTTTCCAGTGCCTCGACCTCGTCCTCGCGATAGACGCGTTGCGTCTTGTTCTGGACGACGAGAACGCCAAGTGTCCGCCCGGCGCGCAGCACCGGCACGCCGAGGAAGGACGAATAGATTTCCTCTCCCGTTTCCGGCAGGTATGTGAAGGCCGGATGGGTCTGCGCATCCGCCAGGTTCAGCGGCCGCGCCGACGCCGCGATCGTGCCGACGAGACCTTGCCCGAGCCGCAACTGCGCCAGGTGGACGGCCTGCGGATTGAGGCCTTCGGTGGCATAGAGTTCCAGCACGCCATCGGCGCGCAGCACATAGAGCGAGCAGACTTCCGCCACCATGTTGCGCGCGATTTCCGACACGATGCGGTCGAGGCGCGCCTGCGGCTCCAGCGCCTCCGCCATGATTTCGCGCAGGCGCTTGAGCAGCACCCGGGGGCCGACCGCATATTCAGGCATCAGTTTGTCCACCTCCAACAGGTTCGGGCCGCGCAGGCCGCCTGGCCGCGCTGCCTCACCCCCATGGTCACGTCTGTCCCGCCTCGTCTTGCGCCCGGCTTGTCCGCCGCCGGTTCGCCGATCGCGTCAGGCCGGCGACCGGTTGCCGGTTCAGGCCTTGTCCAGCCCGTATACGGAATGGAGCGTGCGCACCGCAAGTTCCGCATAGGGGCCATCGATCAGGATCGATATCTTGATTTCCGATGTCGTGATGGCGCGGATGTTGATTCCCTTCTCGGCCAGCGCCTTGAAAGCGGTCGCCGCCACGCCTGCATGGCTGCGCATGCCGATGCCGATGACCGACACCTTGACCAGCCCGCCTTCCGACTGGACCGCGTCGAAGCCGACGCTGTCACGGTTCTTCTCCAGCACCGTCAGCGCCTTGTCCAGGTCGCCGGTCGGCACGGTAAACGTCATGTCGGTCTTCGATCCGTCCTCGGAAATGTTCTGGACGATCATGTCGACATTGATGTTGGCTTCGGCCAGCGGGCCGAAAATGCCGGCCGAGACGCCGGGGCGGTCGGCCAGGCGGCGCAGCGAGATCTGCGCCTCGTCCTTGGCATAGGCAATACCGGTAACGACCTGCTGTTCCACGATTTCATCCTCGTCGCAAATGAGTGTCCCGGGCGGATTGTCGAAATCGCCCATGCCGGGCGCATCGGGATCCTCGAAGGAGGATCGCACGAAAGTGCGCACCTTGTGTACCATGGCCAGTTCCACCGAGCGTACCTGGAGCACCTTGGCGCCGAGCGACGCCATTTCCAGCATCTCCTCGAAGGAAACCTTCGGCAGCCGCCGTGCCTTCGGCTCGATGCGCGGATCGGTCGTGTAGACGCCGTCCACGTCGGTATAGATGTCGCAGCGATCCGCCTTGACCGCCGCCGCGACGGCCACCGCCGATGTATCGGACCCGCCGCGCCCCAGCGTGGCGATGCGGTTGTCCGGGCCGATGCCCTGGAACCCGGCGATCACGGCCACCTGCCCTTCGCCGAAGCGGCGCACGAGGTCCGAGCCGTCGATGTCGACGATCCGGGCCGCGCCATGGGCATTGTCGGTCTTCACCGGAATCTGCCAGCCCTGCCAGGAACGCGCGTTCACACCCATCGACTGAAGCGCGATGGCCAGCAGGCCGGATGTCACCTGTTCGCCCGAGGCGACGATGGCGTCATATTCGCGCGCGTCGAAGAAAGGGGAAGCCGCGCCGGTCACCTTCGGCATGCCCTGCACCCAGCCGACGAGTTCGTTCGTCTTGCCGGACATGGCGGAGACGACAACGGCGACTTCGTGGCCGGCATCCACTTCGCGTTTCACATGGCGGGCGACATTGTGGATGCGGTCCAGGTCGGCCACGGATGTGCCGCCGAATTTCATTACGATACGCGCCATGGAAAGCCGCCGTTGTCCCCGATCGCTTCCAGGGGCGCACAGGAAAGCGCCGCCTGTATAGGAAAACGCCCCGCCTGTGCCGTCCAGCCGGAGCGCCGTGCGCGGTTTCCTTAGCCAATCGCTTGACCTTTCGCAAGGTTGTGCTTCGCCGTGACGCCTTGACTTTCGCATGGCAGAGTCCGACTTCCATGCCAGTCCGAAAGACAAGGCGAAACGGAGCACCGGAATGAACAGTCAGGGCCAGTCCACCATCGACGCCGCCGAAGTCGAACGCTTCTCCCGCATGGCCGCCCAGTGGTGGGATCCGCGCGGCAAGTTCCGTCCGCTGCACAAGTTCAATCCGGTTCGCCTGGAATATGTCCGTGAAACGGTCATCGCCCATTTCGGCCTCGATGGCACGGCCGCGCGGCCCTTTGACGGCCTGCGCTTTCTCGACATAGGCTGCGGCGGCGGCCTGCTCAGCGAGCCGATGACACGCCTTGGCGCCAGCGTGACCGGCGCCGATGCCTCGGAGGTGAATATCGAGGTCGCCCGCATCCATGCCGCCGAAAGCGGACTGGAGATCGACTACCGCGCGACCACCGCCGAGGCGCTCGCCGAGGCCGGCGAGCGGTTCGATGTCGTTCTCAACATGGAAGTGGTCGAACATGTTGCCGACGTGGACCTCTACATGCGCAAATGCGCCGAGATGGTGAAGCCCGGCGGGCTGATGTTCATCGCCACCATCAACCGCACCATGAAGGCCTGGGGGCTTGCCATCATCGGCGCGGAATATGTTCTGCGCTGGCTTCCCAAGGGCACCCACCAGTACGAGAAGCTGGTCACGCCTGCCGAAATCGATGCCGCCCTCGCCCCCACCGGCATGACCGTGGTGGAGCGCAGCGGCGTTTCCTACAATCCGCTGGCCGACCGCTGGGCCCGCTCGCGTGATCTCGACGTCAATTACATGGTGCTGGCCGCACGCCCGAAATAGGGCTGTGCCGGATACCGGCGCCGACGGCCTGCCCCTCAGTTCTTGTCGTCGGGAAGCACGGGGATGGGCATGACCGGCACGCCCTCCTCCAGCAGTTCGGCAATGTCGCTTGCCCCGGCCTCGCCGCGAATCGCCCGCGATTCCACCTCGCCGTAGTGGATCTTGCGGGCTTCTTCCACGAATCGTTCACCGACATCCTCGGAACTGGCGATCGCTGCCTTCGCCAGTTCCCGCAATTTCGTCATCGCCGCCTTCTGGTCGGCGGATACGGCAAGGGCGATCTTTTCCCTCTTGCGCGCCGTGGAAACGGCCGGCGCCATCAGCGCCTTGGAAACAGAGGCCGATCCGCAGGCCGGGCAGGAGACAAGCCCCCGGCCATTCTGCTGCTCGAAGTCCTCGTTGCTGCGAAACCAGCCATCAAAGGCGTGACCTTGCCCGCAAGCCAGCGAAAAGCGGATCATGCGCTCGCCTCCGCCTCCCGGGCTGCGACGGAACGGACAGTGAAGTCGCGCGCGTTCTTCAGGTTCGGAATCTTCCCCCTTGCCTCCGCGACCGCCTGTGTGTCGATCTCCGCCAGGAGAACCCCCGGCTCGGCATCGCCCTTGTCCGCCACGACACGCCCCCACGGGTCGACGATCAGCGAATGGCCATAGGTCTCCCGCCCGTCGGCATGTGTCCCGCCCTGCGCCGCCGAGATCACCCAGGCACCGTTCTCGATGGCGCGCGCGCGAATGAGTGCGTGCCAGTGCGCTTCGCCTGTCTGGCGGGTGAAGGCCGCCGGTGTCGTCAGCACTTCGGCGCCCGCCATGGCCTGCGCACGGAAAAGCTGCGGAAAACGCAGGTCGTAGCAGATCGAAAGGCCGATCCGGCCCAGCGGCAGATCCGCCACCACGGTTTCCGTGCCCGGCGTATAGGTGGAGGATTCCCGCCAGCTCTCGCCATTGTCCAGATCCACATCGAACATGTGGATCTTGTCATAGCTGGCGATCTTTCCGCCATCCGGGCCGAACAGGAGGGCACGGTTGGCGATCCGGCCGTCCGCCACGGCAACGGCTGTCGATCCGACATGCAGGAAGACATTGAGCTCGCCAGCCAGCCGCGCTGCCGTTGCGGCGATCAGGTCCTCGCTTTCCGGCCTGAGCACCGCGAAAAGGGCCTTGCGGTCACGTTGCACGGCGCCCGTCATCTCCGGCGTCTGGATGTAGCGCGCACCCTGCGCGGCCGCGTCGCGGACCATTGCTTCCATCCTGGCCGCGTTTTCCGCCGGATCGACACCGGAGCGCATCTGGATGCAGGCTGCGATGAACGTGCCCATGGCGCGGTCTCCTCAGGAAAGCTTGCCGGTGGCCAGCAAACCGTCAAGCTGGCCCGCGGCATCGAGCGCATGCAGGTCGTCGCATCCGCCGACGTGGACGTCGCCGACGAAAATCTGCGGGAAAGTCGAACCGCCCTGCGAGCGTTCGATCATCTCGCGGCGCAGGTCCGGCGAATAGGTCGCGTCGTGTTCGGTATAGGAGACGCCCTTGGAATCGAGCAGGCGCTTTGCCGCCGTGCAGAATCCGCAGAACATCCGGGTATAGATCGTCACTTCAGCCATGGAACGGAATCCCTTGTTGTTCCCGCTATATAGGCTTCGTGGCAAGGCTCTGGAAGTCCCCCGGCAGAACCCGTGCGAAAGTCAGCACGTCCACCTCCAGGGCCTTGGCCCGTTTCAGCGCACGCGTGGCCGCGTTCACCGTGGCGCCCGTGGTGTAGACGTCGTCGACCAGCAGGACACGCCGCCCGTGAACCTGCGCCAGCATGGTATCGGGCACCGCGAAGGCACCGCGCACATTGGCTTCGCGCTCGCTGCGCGCCAACCCGACCTGCTGGGCCGTGCGCCGCCGCCGGATCAGCGCCTCGGGCCGGAAGGCAAGCCCGGTGCGCTGTGCCAGCGCCCGGCCCAGTTCGGCAGACTGGTTGAACCGCCTGCGGAAAAACCGCCAGGCATGCAACGGTACCGGCACGATCACGTCGGCATCCGCGATCAGGTCGTGACCGGCGCGGTGCATCCAGCCCGCCATCCAGCGGGCAAGGTCGGTCGGGTCATTGTATTTCAGCGCCTGCACCAGCCGCCGCGCCGCTCCGTCATAGGCGGCCGCCGAACGGCAACGGGCGAAAGGGGGCGGATCGGCAATGGCTTGGGCGGAGAGGAAACCCTCGCCCATCTCATGCGCGAACGGTGTGCCGTAGACAGGGCAGACCGGGTGCTCGATCATCCGCAATTGCGGCCAGCAACGGCCGCACAATGTGCCCGGCGCGCTGACGATTCGCCGGCATCCCGGACAGACTGGCGGAAACAGCAGGCGCGCTGCTTCGTCTCCCCATCGCGAAAATCCGCCCTTGATCATCCCGCCCCGATCCGCCACCTGTTGCGCCGAAAGACCGCGCCCCGTTGCGCGCCATGATTGCGGCACTTGAACCGGAAGGCAACCGTATGGACCCCGTATTCGATACCGAACAGGTGCTGGCGCGGCGCCGCCGTGCCTTTGGCCAGCCGGTTCCGGGCGCCGATTTCCTGATGCGCCATGCCGCCGAAGACCTCGCGCTGCGCCTTTCGACCACCGGGCGGACCTTTTCCCGGGGCGGCGTGCTCCACAGCCTGACCGGCCACGCGCGCGACGCGCTGGCCGCATCCGGCAAGGTGGAAACGATCGTTTCGGTGGAATCGGACAGCGGCCTTCCCGCCCATGACACCGGCACGGTCGAGTCAGGTCCCGAAACCGTGGGCCTTGATGGCCAAAGCCTCGATCTGGCAGTCACCCTGCTGACGCTGCACGATGTCAACGACACGCCGGGATTCCTGACCCAGGTCCGCCATGCGCTCAAGCCCGACGGCCTTTTCCTCGGCGCCATGACGGGAGCCGGTACGCTGGCGGAATTGCGCGAAAGCCTGCTGGCCGCGGAGACGGAGATGACCGGTGGCGCCGCCCCGCGTGTTCATCCCTTCGCCGATGTCCGTACCGCCGGCGCGCTGCTTCAGCGCGCGGGCTTCGCGTTGCCGGTGACCGATTTCGAGACCCTGACGGTACGCTATGCCGACGCGCTGGCCCTCATGCGCGACCTGCGCGCCATGGGCGCCACGAACGCGCTGGCAAAGCGCAGCCGCAAGCCGTTGCGCAGGGATGTCCTGGCACGCGCCGCTGAAATCTATGCCGAACGGTTCAGCGATGCCGATGGCCGCATTCGAGCGACGTTCTCGATCGTCTGGCTGTCAGGCTGGGCGCCGGATCCCTCCCAGCAGAAGCCGCTCAAGCCAGGCTCGGCCAGCCATTCGCTGGCAGACGTCCTCGCTCGTCAGAAGAAATGAAGCGGCGCGGGCTACTGCAACCCGTCGGAGGCTGACTGCATCTTGGCATTGACGCTGCTTCCGATGGACACGGTCGCCGACAGGATCGCGACCGAGATGATGGCGGCGATCAGTGAGTACTCGATCGCGGTGGCGCCCGACTCATTGCTCAGGAATTTCTTGATCATGCGCGTCGTCCCGCCTTGCCATCCTCGATTATGGCTACTTTAGACATGACCGATTACATCACTGCTAACGCAATGGGTTAACAAATGGCAATTCTTGGTTGTCCCGCGTGCTTGCCCTTGCAGGCCGGACCTCAGCAATCGCCTGACCGCAGGCCGTTCTTGTGAATGATGCAAACGGAACCGGGCGTGCTTTGCAGGACGGATCGGCGCACGATATAGGTGTCGCCGCGCGAACCGATGGACCCCGTGGACATCCGGTCAATGCCTGCAAGGCCGCCCTGGCGGGCATAGTCACGCACCTGGTTTTCCGCGATCGGCGTCAGGATCACGGCCAGGGCCGCGGCAGCGGATCCGAACAGGAGGACGATGCGCAAGACCCCCATGCTGGCGGCGCTGGCGCTGTTGCGCACGGTGCCTCGCAGCGCATACCAATCTGAACTTTCGGCCATGTCTGAACCCCCTGGCAGCGTGAACCTGTCCGCGCCCTGCGCGCTCTCAGGACCACAATGCCATGCGGGACTAAACGATCGATTAACGATAGTTCGGGTTTTCCGCGCGCTGTCGCCCTGTCACAACAGGTCGATCAGAAAGGGGATCAACGGTTCGTCGGCCGGCGGCATCGGATAATCGCGCATGTCGCGCGGGCGCACCCATTTGATCGCCTGCCCCTCCAGGCCGGCCGGATGCCCCTCGAAACGCCGGCAGACATAAAGCGGCATCAGCAGGTGAAAGCTGTCATAGCTGTGGCTGGCGAAGGTCAGCGGCGCGAGGCATGCCGTTTTGGTGCGCACGCCGATTTCCTCTTCGAGTTCCCGGATGAGGGTTTCCTCCGGCGTTTCGCCAGGCTCCACCTTGCCGCCCGGAAACTCCCAGAGACCGGCCAGCGCCTTGCCTTCCGGGCGCTGCGTCAGCAATACGCGCCCGTCCGTGTCGACCAGCGCGCATGCGGCAACCAGCAGGATCGGCCGGGGGGTGGACGTGTTCATCGCGCCTGCTCCGCCGGTTTGCGATAGTGGTAGAAATACAGGGTGCGGAAGCCGATGCTGTTGTAAAGCGCGACAGCGGGATAGTTTCCGGTCTCGACCTGCAACCAGGCGGTTCTGGCGCCACGCAGCCGTGCCCACTTCAGCGCCGAGAGCACCGTGTTTCGCGCATGGCCCTGCCCGCGCTTGGCAGCCGCCGTCGCCACTTCGAACAGGCCTGCCAGATCGCCATCATGCACGCAGATGGCGGTCGTCACCGGCTGGCCGTCCTTTTCCGCCAGAAACAGGCCCGTCTCCGGCTCGATCGCGTTGACCACTTCCGAGATTCCGGCCCGCATCGAGGCGTCCAGCCCACGCACCGCCAGATGCGCGGCCGAAAAGCGCGCCACATCGCGCACCGGCAACTGGTCCATTGCATCCTCGAACGGGATCGCGCCCATGTCGGCGATCATGACGATGGATTCGCCGAACCGTTCCCAGCCCTGCGCATCACACCATTGGCTCAGCTCTTCGCCCGCCAGCGGCGAGAGCCGCAGCACGAGATCCCGTCCATAGGCCTCGAAGCGCGGCGCTGCACGGGCAATGCGCCCGGTGATGTCGCGCACATCGGCGGGATCGAGCGGATTGACGGAATTGAGGCGTTTGGCCGGATGGCTTGCGGTCAGGCGGATCGCCCACGTTCCGTCATACTGGATCGAGGTTGCCGGCCATGCGCGAAACCCTGCCGCCTCGAACCGCCTGACGATCCCCAGATCTTCCGGCGCCATGCGTCTCACCGGTCCGTCCACCCCGCGCTCAGCTCCTGTAATCGCCATTGATCGCGACATACTCCTTGGTCAGGTCGCAGGTCCACACGGTTGCCTTGCCATTGCCAAGCCCGATATCGGCACGGATGACGATCTCGTCATTTTTCATGTAGGCCGATGCCCTGTCTTCCGAATAGTCCGGATCGCGCTCGCCGTGATGGGCCAGCCGCATGTCGCCGAACCAGATGTCGAGCCGGTCGCGATCCGCCGGCTCGCCAGCCTTGCCGACGGCCATGACCACACGCCCCCAATTGGCGTCCTCGCCCGCCGCCGCCGTCTTGACAAGCGGCGAATTGGCGATCGACTGGGCAATGCGCCTCGCCGAGGCATCGCTGTCGGCGCCTGTCACCTGCACCTCGATGAGCTTGCGCGCGCCTTCACCGTCGCGAACGATCTGCAAGGCGAGATCCTGCATGACGGAAAACAGGGCCTCGCGGAAGCCGGAAAGGCGCTCGTCCGCCGGATCGGCGATGCGTGGCGCGCCACGCCCACCGGCCTTGCCGGTCGCAAAAAGCAGTAGCGTATCGCTGGTCGAGGTGTCGGAATCCACGGTTACCGAGTTGAAGGTCGGCCCGGTCGCCGAAGAGAGCATGGATTGCAGAGCCGCCGCCTCGATGGGCGCATCCGTTGCGATGAAGCTGAGCATGGTCGCCATGTCGGGCGCGATCATGCCGGCGCCCTTGGCGATGCCGTTGATGGTGACGGGCACGCCTCCCAGATCGGCTGTCGCCGAGGCATATTTGGGAAAGGTATCGGTGGTCATGATGGCCTCTCCGGCCGCGTGCCACCGGTCAGGCGCAGCCTGTCCCGCCAGGTCGGCGAGCATGCCGGTGAATTTCTCCGCCGCCAGCGGTTCGCCGATCACCCCGGTCGAAGCGAGATAGACCTCGTTTTCGCCGCAGCAGGCCGCCTCCGCCGCCGCACGTGCCGTCATCGCCGTCGACTCCCGGCCCTTGCGCCCGGTAAACGCATTGGCGTTGCCGGAATTGACGACGAGAATGCGCGCCTGGCCATGTGGCAGGTTCTCGCGGCACTGGTCCACCGGCGCGGAGGGGCATTTCGACCGCGTGAACACGCCGGCCACCTCCGTGCCCGGCGAAAACGTCATCACCATCAGGTCGGTGCGGCCCTTGTACTTGATGCCGGCAGCCGCCGTGGCGATGGCGACGCCTTCGATGGCCGGCATGTCCGGCCGGGTCTTCGGCGCCAGCGGCGAAACGGATGTGGACATGGCAGATGAGCTCCGAAACGGTCCTGGTTACTTGGCCTTGTCCATCTGCTCGACGACGCCCTTGAGCGTTTCGTCGACGACGTTCACCTCGGCGTCCTCACGCATTTTCGAGACCATCTCGAAATAGGTCTCGCGCAGCATTGCCGAGCGCACCTGGTCCTTGACGGCATCGAAGGCGGGGGGCTGCACCGCGCGCTTGTCCTCCACCTGGATGACATGCCATCCGAACTGCGTCTGCACCGGCTCCTTGGTATAGGCGCCGACATCGAGCCCGAATGCCGCCTTTTCGAATTCCGGCACCATCTGGCCCTGCTGGAAATAGCCGAGATCGCCGCCGTTCGGCCCCGACGGGCCGGTCGACTTCGCCTTGGCCAGCTCCGCGAAATCGGCGCCGCCATCCAGTTCCTTGATGATCGCCTCTGCCTCTTCCTTCGTCTTCACGAGAATGTGGCGGGCATGCACCTCGTTGGAGGGCGGCGTGTCGGCCAGTTCCTTGTCGTAGCGCGCGCGCACCATCTCGTCGGTGACCGCCTCCGCGACTTCCTTCTCGACATATTCCGAATGCAGCGCGCGGTTGGCGAGAAAGGCCATGCGGTTCTGGAATTCCGCATCCTTGTCATAGCCCTTCTCGCGCGCCTTGGCGGCCAGAAGACGGATTTCGATGAGGGCTGAAAGCGCAGCGCCACGGCGCTGTTCCTCCGGCAGCCGGGCAAATTGCTGGTCGAGATTGGCAATGGCCAGCGACAGGTCGCCTTCCGTGATCTCCATTCCATTGACGGTCGCCACCACTGTGTCATTGGCGGCCAGGGCCGGTGCGGCGAGAATGCCGGCGGCGAGAATGGCGGCGGAAAGGCCGGCGGCAAGGCGGCTGAACGAAACAGGCATGTCAGATTACTCCGAGTGAGGTCTTTGCCGGCTCGCAGATACCGGCAATTGTGGCCGAAATGGGCATGCAGCGCCGCGCGCCCGCGGCGTTGACATCGCATCTGCCCCCTCTTATCTGTCCTGCGACCATGCGTCCAGAACCAGTTTCGCGCATGGTCCGGCGGAATGCCGTCCCGCCTTGTCCCGAAAGGCTGCCCGGCCCGCATTCATGAACCGGCTCCAGCCAGGGTCGGACGATCGAGATTGAGAGGACCGACATGGTCAGTTTCGGCGGATTAGCCCGCAAGATTTTCGGCTCGGCCAATGACAGGCGCATCAAGGGGATGCGGCCCCGTGTCGAGGCGATCAACGCCATGGAAAACGAGATGGCGGAGCTCAGCGATGCCGATCTCGCAGACCGCACCCGCCAGTTCCGTGAGGATATCGCCAATGGCGCGAAGGTGGACGACCTGCTCGTGCCCGCCTTTGCCACTGTGCGCGAAGCCTCGCGACGCGTACTCGGCATGCGCCATTTCGATGTCCAGCTCATCGGCGGCATGGTCCTGCACGAGGGCTCCATCGCCGAGATGCGCACGGGCGAAGGCAAGACGCTGGTCGCCACGCTGGCCGTCTATCTCAACGCGCTGGAAGGCAAGGGCGTCCACGTCGTCACGGTCAACGACTACCTCGCCCGCCGCGACGCCGAGTGGATGGGCCGCCTCTACGGCTTTCTCGGCCTTTCGACCGGCATCATCGTGCATGG
Organism: Zhengella sp.; assembly: GCF_041397485.1. Lineage (NCBI taxonomy): Bacteria > Pseudomonadati > Pseudomonadota > Alphaproteobacteria > Hyphomicrobiales > Notoacmeibacteraceae > Zhengella > Zhengella sp. The sequence goes on from NZ_JAWKWO010000001.1 coordinate 974,715, forward strand.
CATGTCCGACGAGCAGCGGCGCATGGCCTATGCCTGCGACGTGACCTACGGCACCAACAACGAGCTCGGCTTCGACTACCTGCGCGACAACATGAAGTATCAGCGCGAGGACATGGTCCAGCGCGGGCACAATTATGCCATCGTCGACGAGGTGGATTCGATCCTGATCGACGAGGCGCGCACGCCGCTCATCATTTCCGGCCCGCTCGATGACCGTTCCGAACTTTATGTCCAGGTCAACGGCTACATTCCGGAACTGCAGGACGACGATTTCGAGATCGACGAGAAGCAGAAGACCGCGACCTTCACCGAGGAGGGCACCGAGAAGATCGAGCGCCTTCTGGGCGGGGCCGGCCTGCTCAAGGGCGACGGCCTCTATGATGTCGAGAACGTCGCGCTCGTCCACCACGCCAACAACGCCCTGCGCGCCCACAAGCTGTTCCAGCGTGACAAGGATTACATCGTCGCCAATGGCGAGATCGTCATCATCGACGAGTTCACCGGCCGCCAGATGCCCGGCCGCCGTTTTTCCGAAGGCCTGCACCAGGCGCTGGAAGCCAAGGAAGGCGTGCAGATCCAGCCCGAGAACCAGACACTGGCCTCGATCACCTTCCAGAACTATTTCCGCATGTACGGCAAGCTTGCCGGCATGACCGGAACGGCTTCCACCGAAGCCGAGGAGTTCGGCAGCATCTACGGCCTCGATGTGGCCGAGATCCCGACCAACCTGCCGATCCAGCGTCTCGATGAGGACGACGAGGTCTACCGCACCTTCGAGGAGAAGTACCGGGCCATCGTGCGCGAGATCAAGGACGCCCACGCCAAGGGCCAGCCGATCCTCGTCGGCACCACCTCCATCGAGAAGTCGGAATTCCTGGCCGAACTGCTGCGCCGCGAGGGCGTGACGGATTTCGAGATCCTCAATGCACGCCACCATGAGCGCGAGGCCTCCATCGTCGCCCAGGCCGGCGTGCCCGGCGCCATCACCATCGCCACCAACATGGCCGGCCGCGGCACCGACATCCAGCTCGGCGGCAATGCCGACATGCGCATCGCACAGGAACTGGGCGACCTGGCCGAAGGGCCGGAGCGCAAGGCGAAGGAAGACGCCATCCGCGCCGACATCAAGCGCCTGAAGGACGAGGCGCTGGCCGCCGGCGGCCTCTATGTGCTCGCCACCGAGCGCCATGAAAGCCGCCGCATCGACAACCAGTTGCGTGGACGCTCCGGCCGCCAGGGCGACCCCGGAAAGTCGAAATTCTACCTTTCGCTCCAGGACGACCTGATGCGCATCTTCGGCTCCGAGCGCATGGACAGCATGCTCCAGAAGCTCGGCCTGAAGGAAGACGAGGCCATCATCCACCCCTGGATCAACAAGGCTCTGGAAAAGGCCCAGAAGAAGGTCGAGGCCCGCAACTTCGATATCCGCAAGAACCTGTTGAAGTTCGACGACGTGATGAACGACCAGCGCAAGGTGGTCTTCGAACAGCGGCTCGAACTCATGGACGGCGTCAACCTGTCGGAAACCGTGGCCGAGATGCGTCAGGATGTCATCGACGACATGGTGGCCAAGCGCATTCCCGAGAAGGCCTATGCCGACCAATGGGACGTGGCCGGCCTCAAGCAGGATGTGCAGGCCTATCTGAACCTCGACCTGCCCATCGAGGAATGGGTCAAGGAAGACGGCATCGCCGAGGACGACATCACCGAGCGCCTGACCGAAGCCGCCGGCAAGGCCGCCGACGAGCGGCTGGAGCGCTACGGCCCCGAATTGCAGACCTATGTCGAGAAATCGATCATGCTGCAAACGCTGGATCACCTGTGGCGCGAGCATCTGGTCAACCTGGACCACTTGCGCTCGGTCATCGGCTTCCGCGGCTATGCCCAGCGCGATCCGCTCCAGGAATACAAGGGCGAGGCCTTCGAGCTTTTCCAGGCCATGCTGGCCAACCTGCGTCAGGTGGTCACCGCCCAGCTCATGCGCGTCGAGATCGTCCAGCAGGCCGCCGAGACGCCGATGCCCGAAGCGCCGGAAGGCGAAGGCAGCCACTACGACCTGACCACCGGTCTGGACGAATTCGACGAGCCCGTCGAAGCCGCTTTCGACGACACGCCGCTTCGCCAGGTCGCCCCGGAAGACCGCGATCCCGAAGATCCGGCAAGCTGGGGAAAGGTGGGCCGCAACGAGCCCTGCCCCTGCGGTTCCGGCAAGAAGTTCAAGCACTGCCACGGCGTTCTGGCCTGACCGGTCGAACCCCAGGGCTTTGACATGCAAGGACCGGCGCTGCGAAAGCAACGCCGGTCCTTGCGATTCGGGTCAGGAATGTCAGGCCGGTTCAGAAATCGCAGCGGCCCGTCCGCATGCAGCGGCGCATCGTGTCGCGCAGGTCGGCCTTCCATGCCCGGGCGTCATGGCGGCCATGGCGCGATCCGTCGCGCTCGCCGGCCTGGTAGCCGATCACATAGCCCTTGCGGTATCCCGCCTTGTAGCCGCGCACATAGTCGCCACTACGGCTGCTTTTCGTGGTGAAGGCCGAACGGCCACGCAGCAATTCGTCCACATACGAGGCCTTGTAGGCGCCCTTGTAGCCATCCTTGTAGCCATGCTCGCGCCCGATGCGCCTGCCCTGCCGGTAACCGTCGCGATAGGTCTGGGACGCGGCTTCCGCAGCAGCGGGAACAATGGCCGGCGCGGCGGTCACGGCAACCGCGGCAATCAGTGCCGGAGCGGCGAAACGGGTGAAGAACGAACGGCGGGAAAGAGTGGTCTGGCGGGTCATCGGGGTTCTCCTTGCTTGCTCGGTATCCGATGACCGCATCATCACCGTGCCATGCTGAACGCAGGCGGAGCGCCCCATTCATGCGCAATTCATGATTCAGCCCCGCCGGCTGGTTCGCCGCCTCATCAGCATGGCCACGGCAATCATGCAGCCCGTGCCGGCCAGCGCCATGCCGCCAAGCATGCCCAGCGCCGCGTGCGGCCCTGCCCGTTCCAGCACAAGCGCGGTCACGAACGGGGCAAGCGCGGTGACGAACAGGCGCACGCTGTTCAATCGTCCGGTGACGGTGCCGTAGACGCCGCGCCCGAACGCCATCAACGGCAGCATGCCGCGCACGATGAAGGCCAGTCCCTGCCCGATACCGAATGCGAGCGCGAAGGCGACGCCCCAAGTCACGTCCGGCGCCCCGGCGAGCAGCACAGCCAGCGCCACCGCCAGCATGGCCACCGACAGGACCGACGGCACATGGATCGGGGTGCGCCGGGCCGTGGCGAATTCGAGCAGCCGTGCGCCCACCTGTGCCGGCCCGATGCATGCGCCCACCAGCGCTGCCGCACCGCCAAGCCCCAGCCCGCCCAGCAGCGGGATGAGATGCAGATGCACTGCGGAAATCACGAAGGAGGCCATCGAGAAACCGGCCAGCATGAGCAGGAACAGCATGCGCGCCGCAACCGGAGAAAGCGCCAGCCCCTCGCCCGCGCCGGCCGGCCTGCCGGGAACCGCCGCCGTGCCCGCGCCATCGGGCGCCTGCGCGAGTCGGCCCAGGAAGACATGGACCGGAACACAGACCGCCAGATGAAGCCCGGCATAGGCGAGGTAGATGCCGCGCCAGTCCATCCATGTCAGCAACCATTGCGTGAGCGGCCAGAAGACCGTCGAGGCGAAACCTGCCACGAAGGTGATGCCGGCAATGACCCCTCGCGCACGCTCCGGTCCGCTGACATGGGCCACCGTCACGAAAGCGGCCTCATAGAGTACGAGGACCGACACGACTTCGCTTGCCAGAAGGAAGCCGATGAACGCGGGCACGCCTGGTATCAGCGCCCATCCCGTCAGCACCGCCGCCGCCACCAGCGAGCCGGCCGCCATAACCTTTGCAGGATGGCGCCGGTCCATCACCGCGCCGGCCCTTGGGGCCACGAGGCTGCCGCCGATCATTGCCAGCGAAAAGGTGCCGAACACGGCCGAAAGCGACAGGCCGGTTTCCTCCGCCATGCCGGGCGCCAGCACGCCGAAGGCATAGTAGAGCGTTCCATAACCGATGGTTTGGGTCGTCCCCAGGGCGGCCGAAACGGCCCAGCCGGGCAAGGCAGGCGGGTTTTCCATGCTGTTCGGTCAAGTCCGCTGAAGATCAGGATGTGAAACGGGCAGAGAAAAACAGGTCGAACCGCCCGCTGCAAGCCTGGAAGCCAACTGTTTCTTAAAGTCTGGTTGGTAAACGAACATGGGTTACAGGGATAGAGGGAACAGGGGTGCGCTTTTCCGCCGCCGCCACAACCGATCGCATTCTGCCGGAGCGGCTTGCCGAACGGGCCCGCCCGTTTGCCGATCGCATCGATGGCGTGGTTTTCGCCGCGGACGAGCGCGGCAAGGCCAGCCGCATGTCGCTGATCGCCTTCGCCATTCGCATTGTTTCGGCGGCACTCGCCTTCGCCTCGCAGGTGCTTCTGGCGCGCTGGATGGGCAGTTTCGAATACGGCATCTTCGTGCTCGTATGGGTTACGATGATCATCGTGGGAAACCTGTCCTGCTTCGGTTTCCACACCTCGATCATCCGCTTCATGCCCGAATACCTGGCGAGAAAGGACCATGACAGCCTGCGCGGCATCACCCTTGCCGCCCGGCTTGTCGCCCTCCTCGCGGCATCTGCGCTCGCTGCCCTCGGCATTGCCGGCATCTGGTTCTTTTCCGCCCGCATCGAGAGCTACTACATCGTTCCCTTCTGGCTTGGCCTGATCTGCCTGCCCATGATCGCCCTGTCCGATGTGCTCCAGGGCATTTCGCGCGCCAATGCCTGGGCGGTTTCGGCGCTGTCGCCGATCTACCTGATACGGCCGGTTCTCATCCTGGTCTTCATGGGGGCTGCCATCCTGGCAGGCTTCCCGGCCGATGCGCGCACCGCGGTCATCTCCGCCATCGCCGCGACCTATGCCACGACATTCGGCCAGCTTGTCCTCGTCACCGCCTGGGCCGATCGCGAAATTCCTGACGGACCGCGCCGCTATCACATGGCGGACTGGGTGATCGTGTCCTTTCCCATTTTTCTGGTCGAAGGCTTCTTCTTCCTGATGACCAATGCCGACGTGCTGATGGTCGGCCACTACCTCGCCCCGCATGATGTTGCCGTCTACTACGCGGCGGTCAAGATCCTGGCGCTGGTCCATTTCGTCTATTTCGCGGTGAAGGCGGGTGCCGCGCAGCGGTTCGCCACCCTTGCCAACGAACCCGATCCCGCCCGCCTCGGCGCCTTTGCCCGCGAAACGGTCCACTGGACATTCTGGCCGTCGGTCGGCATGGCCGCGGCCATCCTGCTTGCCGGTCACGTCCTGCTCGGCCTCTTCGGTGAGGAATTCACGGCCGGCTATCCCATGCTCTTCGTGCTCGTCCTCGGCGTCGTCGCCCGTGCATCGGTCGGACCCGCGGAAAGCCTGCTCACGATGACCGGCAACCAGACCGCCTGTGCCACGGTCTATGGCGCCGCGCTGGCCACCAATATCGCGCTCAACGTCATCTTCCTGCCCCTGTGGGGCCTTTGGGGTGCTGCCATTGCCACGGCGATAGCCATGACCATGGAAGCGGCCCTCCTCATACACACCGTCTGGCGGCGCAACGGCATCCTCATGTTCGTCGCCTCTCCAGCGACCTGGCCAGGGGGGAAAGACTGACATGGCAGCCATTCCCCTGATCGAGGAACTGAGCGGTTCCGCGTCCGGACAGATGATCGCCGATCTGGCCGGGGTCGGCGGCGATTTCGCCGACATCCCGCTGGATGCCCTGCGGGGCGCGTCCCTGCCCGACAGCCCGCGCAAGCTGTCCGTCTACGCAGCCTCCGCCGGTTTCGACCTGGTCGACGAACTCGATCATCTTGCCGCACGCTCCGTGGAGCCGAATGTCTTCTTCAATCCGCGTTTCCTCGCGCCCGCCATGCCGCGGCTGGAGGACCGGGAGGTCTTTCTTGCCGTCATGCGCGACGAGAACGACCAGCGCTCGCGGCTGCGTTTTCTCCTGCCCTATTCGGTGGAGCGGCCTGCACTGGGTCTGGGACCCGCCATCATGCGCGGCTGGTCCAATCCCTACGGACCGCTTGGAACCCCGCTGATCGACCGCGACGACCCGGTCGGCATCATCGACAATTTTCTCGCCATGCTCACCCGGCCCTCGCTGAGCCTGCCGAACGTGCTCGTCCTGCCCGACATGCTCCTCGACGGCGAGGCCGCAAGCCTGATCCGCACCGCCGCGATGGGCCGCAACCTGCCGGTCCTCACCGCCGATACCCGCGAGCGGGCGTGCCTGAACAGCGACATGGATGGCGACGACTACCTGCGCCAGTCGCTCAATTCGCACCATTTCCGCGAATATCGCAGGCTTTGGCGGCGGCTGTCGGAAAAGGGGCAACTGGAACACCATGTCGCCCGCCAGCCCGACGAAGTGCGCCGTGGCTGCGAATCCTTCCTGACGCTGGAGCTGATGGGATGGAAGGGGCGCGAGCGTACCGCCCTCGCCTCGGACCGCTATCAGGCCGCCTTCGTGCGCGAGGCAGTCGACCGGCTGTCACAGAACGACATGGTGCGCATCCATACGCTTTCGCTCGACGGCGAAACCGTGGCCGCACTCATCGTCTTCATCGAAAGGGGCGTCGCCTACACCTGGAAGACGGCCTATGACGAATCGCTGTCCCCCTATTCGCCCGGTGCGCTGCTGATGATCGAGGCAACCAAGGCCCATCTGGACGACCTCAATATCGCCCTGACCGATTCCTGCGCTGCGCCCGACCATCCGCAGATGGACCGGTTGTGGAGCGAGCGCCGGCGGATCGGGACGCTCATCGTCGGCCTGACGCCCGGCGCCGACCGCGCCGCCCGCCAGACGGCGGCGCAACTGCATCTCTATACCGAATCCCGCAATCTGGCCCGGCTGGTCCGCAAACGCATGCGCGGCTTCATCCGGCGGCGCTGAGCCGCGCCGCCCGGTTCAGTCCTTGGCAACGATCGCGCCGACATCCAGCAGCGGCGAAGCATCGATCTCGCCGGCATTGAGCATGTCGCCGACGCGCTCCAGAACGGAAAGCACCATCGCCTGCTCCCAGTCCGGCAGGTCGGAGAACTGGCGCGCGAAAATGCGCTGCAGCGGATCGGGTGCGGCCTCCAGCACCGATTTGCCTTCCTCCGTCACGCTCACCCAGACGATACGCTTGTCGCGCTGCCCGCGTGTGCGTGCCACCAGCCCGCGCCGCTCCAGCTTGTCGATGAGCGTGGTCGCCGTGGCCTGCCCCACCCCGGCCTGACCGGCAATCGTCTTGGGCGAGACACGATCGTTGCGCGCCACGATCTCCAGCACGATCAGTTGCGGCACCGTCAGGCCGGTCGCCTTCGCCAGCGCGCGGGCATTGAACTCGGTTGCACGCAAGATCCGCCTCAATGCGATCAGCGTTGCCTGGACCCTGTCTTCCATGTCACCTCTTCCGGTTGATTTTGTCTCAAAAACCATTTTGATTTGCAAAGCATATTTTTTCGCATTTTTTCGTTGCTTTTTCAATATGTTGCATATTTTTCAGAACTTTTTTCGCGGTCAACGGTTGTTATGTAGTTCGATATTCATAATATCCAGAGCACGTTGAACAGGCATTCCGGAGACCGATGAAACCCGTTGAAACACTGAAACGAAAAGACACCATCGCCTTTCGCGAGCCCACGCGCGAAGACGGCAGCGACGTCTGGGAACTCATCAAGGCCTGCGAGCCGCTGGACGTCAACTCCCGCTATTGCAACCTGATCCAGTGCGACCACTTTGCCGAGACCTGTGTCGCGGCCATCCGCGCCGACGGCAAGCTGGTCGGATGGATCTCGGCCTACCTCCTGCCCGACGATCCGCAGACCCTCTTCGTGTGGCAGGTGGCCGTCTCGCCGCTGGCCCAGGGCCAGGGCGTTGGCAAGCGCATGCTGAACCATCTGCTCGACCGCGAGGCCTGCAAGGACGTCACGCGCATGCAGACCACCATCACGCCGGACAATGAGGCAAGCTGGGCGCTCTTCTCGTCCCTTGCCCGCAGCCGCGGCGCCCGGCTTACCGATCGCCCGCACTACCGGCGCGACGACCATTTCGACGGCCGCCACGAGACCGAGCACATGGTCACGATCCGCTTTCCGGACGAAAGCCGCGTTGCCGCCTGAACGCGCTCGCCTCCGGCGCGAACACCAGACATCCAACCTGAAAAGAGGTTCCCATGACTTCCGCCATGACGGACGACAAGACCATTTTCTCCCGACGCGAATCGGCCGTGCGCAGCTATTGCCGCAGTTTCCCCGTTGTCTTCGACACCGGCCGCAACGCCATTTTGACCGACACGCAGGGCCGCGACTATATCGATTTCCTGGCCGGCTGCTCCTCGCTGAACTACGGCCACAACGACCCCGACATGAAGGCTGCGCTTGTCGATTATGTCGCCGGCGACGGCGTCACCCATGGCCTTGACATGCATACCGGTGCCAAGGCCGCGTTTCTCGAAGCCTTCGAACGCATCATCCTCAAGCCGCGCGGCATGGATCACAAGGTCATGTTCTGCGGCCCCACCGGCGCCAATGCTGTCGAGGCAGCGCTGAAACTGGCCCGCAAGGTGACCGGACGCACCAATGTCATCGCCTTTACCAACGGCTTCCATGGTGTCACCAACGGCGCGCTGGCCGCCACCGGCAACGGCTTTCACCGGGGCGGCGCGGGCGTTGCCCTGCCCGATGTCACGCGCATGCCTTTCGATGGCTTTCTCGACCAGGAGGCCGATTCGGCCGCCATGCTCGAACAGATGCTGGCCGACCCCTCCGGCGGCATCGATGCCCCGGCCGCCATCATTCTGGAAACCGTGCAGGGTGAAGGCGGACTGAACGCGGCTTCAGCCGACTGGGTACGCCGCATCGCCACGATCGCCCGCGACAACGGCGCGCTCTTCATCATCGACGACATCCAGGCCGGATGCGGACGGACAGGAACCTTCTTCAGCTTCGAGGATTTCGGTATCATGCCGGATATCGTCACCATGGCAAAATCGCTGTCTGGCTACGGCCTGCCGCTGGCTGCCGTGCTGATCCGCCCGCAGCACGACATCTTCGGCCCGGCCGAGCACAACGGCACCTTCCGGGGCAACAACCACGCCTTCGTCACCGCGCGCGTGGCACTGGAGAAGTTCTGGGCCGACGATGAGTTCCAGACGGAGATCACCGGCAAGTCCGGCTTGCTGCGCGAGCGGCTGGAGCATATCGCCGGCCGCATCCCCGGCGCCCGCCTCAAGGGCCGCGGCATGATGCAGGGCATCGATGTGGGCAGCGGCGAGCGGGCCTCCGGCATTTGCGCCGAGTGCTTCCGCAATGGCCTCATCATCGAGACATCCGGCGCCCATGACGAGGTCGTCAAGATCCTCGCGCCCCTGACCATCGAGCGTGAACAGCTCGAACGCGGCCTCGACATCCTCGAGGCGGCGGCCCGAACCGTCATCCAGCCCCAGACCATAGCAGCGGAGTGAACAGAAATGATCGTGCGAGACCTGAACAAAGCCAAGAACACCGAGCGGCGCGTCGTTTCGGACGGGTGGGAAAGCGTTCGCCTGCTTCTGGCCGGCGACAAGATGGGCTTCAGCTTCCACATCACCACCATCTATGCCGGTGGCGAGCTGAACTTCCATTACAAGAACCACCTGGAATCCGTCTATTGCATTTCCGGTTCCGGTTCGATCGAGGACATCGCCACCGGCGAGGTTCATCCGATCCGGCCGGGCGTCATGTATGCGCTCAACGAGCATGACAAGCACATCCTGCGTGCCGACGAGGAAATGATCATGGCCTGCGTGTTCAATCCGCCGGTCACGGGTCAGGAAGTCCACCAGGACGACGGCTCCTATGCCCTCGTGGCAGAGGAGGCCTGAAACGGGGCGCCGGAACAAACGCCAAGCAACATCAACAAGGACGGGAGAGAGCTATGAACCTCATGCAGAACCCCGAACGAACCCACGCCGATGCCTATCCCACGCGCTTGCCACAGGAGACCTGGACCGAACGCCAGGACCGCACGGTCTGGAGCCAGTGGCGCCCCGATGCGCCGCTGACCGCCCAGCAGGCCGACAGCTTCGAACGCAACGGCTTTCTGGTGCTCGAAAACCTGTTCACGCCCGAAGAGGTCAAGGCATTGCAGGCCGAGGCGAAGGGCTTGCGTGAAGGCGGCCGCACGCTGATGGAAGACACGGTCATCACCGAACCCGGCAGCGAAGCCGTTCGCACCATCTTCAAGCTTCCCGAGCAGAACGCGCTGTTCGATCGCCTGGCACGCGACCGGCGCCTTGCCGGCATCGCCCGCTTCCTGCTGGGTGACGAGGTCACCATTCACCAGTCGCGTCTGAACTACAAGCCCGGCTTCACCGGCAAGGAGTTCTACTGGCACTCGGATTTCGAGACCTGGCACGCCGAGGACGGCATGCCGCGCATGCGCGCTGTTTCCGCCTCGCTGCTGCTGACCGACAATGACGCCAACAACGGCGCCCTGATGCTGATGCCCGGCTCTCACAAGATGTTTGTCGGCTGCGCGGGCGAAACCCCGGACGACAACCACAAGACCTCGCTCAAGGCACAGGAAGTGGGCACGCCCTCGCATGAGGCGCTGAGCCGCCTGGCGCGGGAAAACGGCATTGAAACCGCGACCGGCCCCGCCGGCACGCTGGTCCTGTTCGACTGCAACACCATGCACGGCTCGAACTCGAACATCACGCCCTTCCCCCGCTCCAACGCCTTCTTCGTCTTCAACGCGGTGTCCAACGCGTTGCGCGACCCCTTCGCGGCCTCGAAGCCGCGCCCGGATTTCCTGGCCTCGCGCGGTGATGCCCTTCCGCTGGAAATCGCATCGGGCCCGCTGGCCTGAAAGGAGAAAATGCCAAATGACCAAGGCTGAAAAAAACAGCCACGACGCATCGCGGGACGAAAAGCCGCTGCGATGCGCGCATACCGTCGAGAAGATCGGCGGCACCTCCATGAGCCGGCTGCGTGAACTGCTCGGCACGATCCTTGTCGGCGAGCGCACGGGCGCCGGTCTCTACCAGCGTGTCTTCGTCGTGTCCGCGTTCGGCGGTATCACCGACCGGCTGCTGGAACACAAGAAATCCGGTGAACTGGGCGTCTACGCGCTGTTTGCCAGTGCCGACAACCACCATGGCTGGATGGACGCGCTGTCGCAGACCGCCAGCGCCATGCTGGAGATCAATGCCGGCCTGTTCGATCATGCCGCTGACCGGCAGGCCGCCGACGAATTCGTTCGCGAACGCATCGAGGGCGCGCGCGGTTGCCTGATCGATCTGCAGCGCCTGTGCTCTTATGGTCATTTCCAGTTGACCGAGCACATGCAGACGACCCGCGAACTACTGGCCGCCCTCGGCGAGGCGCATTCGGCCAACAATCTGGCGATCCTGCTGCGCCGCCATGGCGTCAACGCCCGGCTTGTCGATCTCACCGGTTGGCGTGACGAATCCCAGCCGGACCTGCGCGAGCGCATCGAAGCGGCCTTCGCCGACATCGACCTGGCCAGCGAACTGCCCATCGTCACCGGCTATGCGCAATGCCGCGAGGGCCTGATGAAGGAATTCGACCGGGGCTATTCCGAAGTGACCTTCGCCACCATCGCCGCGCTGACTGGCGCCCGCGAGGCGATCATCCACAAGGAGTTCCACCTTTCCAGCGCCGACCCGAAGCTTGTCGGAGCGGACAAGGTGCGCAAGATCGGCCGCACGAACTACGATGTTGCGGACCAGCTTTCCAACATGGGCATGGAAGCCATCCATCCCAAGGCGGCCAAGACCCTGCGCCAGGCAGGCGTGCCGCTGCGCGTGGCCAATGCCTTCGAACCGCATGATCCCGGCACGCTGATCGACGCGGAACTTGCCGGCGAGCCGGGTGTCCAGATGATCACCGGCCTGACTGTCACGTCCATCGAGCTGTTCGAACAGGACATGGTCGGCGTCAAGGGATATGACGCGGCCATCCTCGAAGCCCTGACGCGCCATCGCCTTCGCATTGTCTCGAAAGCCTCCAACGCCAATTCCATTGTGCACCATGTCGAAGCGACGCTGAAAGGCGTGCGCCGCGTCGAGCGCGATCTTCGCGAGCGCTACCCCACGGCCCGCGTCACCGCGCGCCGGGCGGCCATCGTCTCGGCCATCGGCCGCGACCTCACCGGCCTCGACGTGATGCTCCACGGCTTGCAGGCCCTGCGTGAAGCGGGCATCGCGCCCATCGCCGCGCAGGAAACCGGCCGGGGCGTCGATGTCCAGTTCCTTCTCGCCGAGGAGGACAAGGAAGCTGCCGCGCGCGCATTGCATCGCGCACTGGTGGAAAGCGTATCCGGCAAGCCGCTGAAACAGGCTGCCTGAGGGGGACCGTGGCGGCGCGCGGGACGGCGCGCCGCCACGGTTTTGTCCTGGTTTCCTCGACAATTCCGCACCGAGGGAGAGGCTTTACGCCTGGGCTGTAACGGCGGCTTCGAGCGCCTCGATCACCGATGCCGACAGCGATTGCTTCTCGGCCTCGCAAAGCGGACAGGGCCGGTCGAGCCGTGCCATTGCGTCACCCATGGAAAATTCGTTTGCCGCCTTGAGAGCGGCCAGGTCTCCCCATTCCAGCGGAACGGCAACAGGCGCACCGGGCCGCGCCCGCACCGACCAGGGCGCGATGGCGGTGTTGCCGCGCTGATTGCGCAGCCAGTCGATGAAGATCCGCCCCTTGCGCTTCTGCTTCGACATCGTATCGACATAGCGATCCGGGAAGGCGCTGGCGAAATGCGCCGCAACCGTGCGGCAGAAGCCGGTCGCTGTTTCCCATTCAACCGTCCGGCGCAGGGCAATGACGACATGCACGCCCTTTCCGCCGGTGACCAGCGCATGGCTCTCCAGCCCTGTACCGGCAAGGAAATCGCGCAATTCGAAGGCTGCCTGCCGGACATCGCCAAACGCCAGTCCCTCGTCGGGGTCCAGGTCGAAGACCAGCCGGTCCGGCTTTTCCAGCCGGTCTGTGCGCGAGCCCCAGATGTGGAACTCGATGGCGCCCATTTGTGCCGCGGCAACAAAACCGGCCTTTTGCCGGATCTCCATATAGGCTTCCGACCCGCCGGACGCCTCGGTGATCCGGACGGTATCGATCTGCGCCGGAAAGCCCTTGCCGGCATGTTTCTGGAAGAAGCAATCGCCGTCACGACCCTGCGGGCAGCGCAGCAGGGAAACGGCCCGGCGGCCGGCAAGCTCCAGCATGCGCTCCCCCACGCGCGCATAATAGGCGGCGACATCGCCCTTGGTGCAGCCGGCATCGGGAAACACCACCCGGTCGGCATGCGAAATGTTGACGCCCAGAAAGTCCGCCATGATGCGTTTTCCCTATTTCGGCTTTTCCAGCTTCACGGTCCTGGCATCCTTGTCATCGCGCAAGCCCAGATAGACGCCATGGCGGATGATGCCCTGGTCTGTCAGTTCGGCCATTTCCACCTCGACGACCAGTTTCGGCGTCACCCATCGGGCATCCCGCGCCACGGCTGAAGGTACGTCGGTGACGGGTGCAGTCTTACGGCCCAGCTTGTCAAGCATCGGCGCCAGCCGGTCGAATGCGTCGGCGCCGAAACCACTGCCGACCCGCCCGCGATAGACGAGATCACCATCCTCATGGGTGCCGAGGATCAGGGAGGAAAAGGGCCGGCCCTTCTTGTCCGATGGCGACCAGCCGGCCACGACGAATTCCTGCCGCCGGCCGGCCTTGATCTTCAGCCACGCGCCGCTTCGTTTTCCGGTATAGCGGCTGTCGGCCTTCTTGGCGACAATGCCTTCGCCACCGGCCTTGCGGACATTGTCGAACACCGTCTGCCCATGGCCGCGAACATGCTCGGAAAAGCGGACAGGCGAATCCTCCGGCAGTCCGGCGAGCAATTGCTCCAGCCGGTCCTTGCGGCTGTCGAGCGGTTGCTTCGACAGGTCGTCGCCATTGAGGTGCAGCAGGTCGAACGCCATGAACAGCACCGGCCGGCCCTCTTCCAGATCGCGCTGCAAGGCCGAAAAGGAAGAACCCTTGCCCGCGCTGGCAGAAACCACCTCGCCGTCGATCAGCGCATTGCGGCACTCCAGCCGGCAAAAGGCCTCCGGCAAGCCCTTGTAGCGGTCGGTCCAGTCCAGGCCGGACCGGCTGTAAAGCCGGACTCCCCCCTTGCCCAGCGCTGCCAGGCAGCGATAGCCATCGAACTTCACCTCATGCAGCCAGCCATCGCCGTGCGGAACGGCATCGACAAGCCTTGCCAGTTCCGGCGCGTGGAATTGCGGCCGCGCCAGATCGAAACCGCGCGATTTTTCGCGTTTCGATGACTGTTTCGACGTCGGCTTTTCAGGTTTCCTGCCCTCGGCAATGGCCGCCATGCTCCGCCCGCTTGTCACGCTTGTCTCGAAGCGGCTGGTCAGGGCATCCGTGTCGTCCTCCTCGAAAGCATCATGTTCCTTGATCAGAAGCCAGTTTTCCCGCTTGTCCTTGCCGCGCATGCGAACCAGTGCCCATCCGCCCTTCATCCGGCTGCCATAGAGCGTGAACTTCAGCTTGCCTTTTTCCAGGCCGGACGCGAAATCCTCTTGCGGCGCCCACGTTCCCTGGTCCCAGAGCATGACGGTACCGCCGCCATATTCGCCTTGCGGGATCGTGCCTTCGAAATCGCCATAGTCGAGCGGGTGATCCTCCGTGCGCACGGCCAGCCGTTTCTCCGAGGGATCGGCGCTCGGCCCGCGCGTGACGGCCCAGCTCAGCAGCACGCCATCCCATTCCAGCCGGAAGTCATAGTGCAGGCGCGAGGCATCGTGCTTCTGAACGATGAAACGCGGCCGCTGCGACGCGGCACCCCGCCCGGTGCCCGAAGGCTCCGCCGTCCTGGTGAAATCGCGTTTGGCCACATAGTCGGCCAGCCTTTCAGCGGTCTTGTCCATGACGTTCAAATGCAACCGGAGCGTCGTTGTTCCTGGCTTGGCCATCCCGCTGGTGACCGGCAGCGGCGGCCGTCAGTGCGCCCAGAACCAGCAGGCGGAAAACCCGTTCCCCGCGCGAAAGGCCCTCAGCCAGGTTAAGCCGCCGGGCGCCACCCAGCCACAGGTCCATGCGTTCCGGCGTGTTGTTGCGCCGCTCCGGGGCGATCTCGTGGTCCCCGCTGATCTTGCCGGCATCCTTGGCCTGTTTCAGGAGCGACGGTTGAAAACGGCTGTCGGCAACGTCCAGCATGGCCGCGATACAGGCCTCGTCGCTCTGGCCGCGCAGGTCTGCCACGCCATACTCGGTGACAACGAGATCGCGGAAATGCCGCGGTACCGTTTCATGCGGACAGGTTCAGCGAATGTTGGACACGAGCCCGCCCCCGCTTTCGCGCGTCGCGTTCACCGTGTTGATCGAACGGCCATCCTTCATTCCGCCGCATCCCGGTGCTGTTCGTTCGTCTGAATGCGCCCGACCTCGGCGGGATCGAAATCGTCCACCGCGATGACCTCGTCCACCAGATCTTCGGCGCGGCGAACCTGCTCGGCCTCTTCCGGCGACAGCAGGCCTTTTTCGACCGCCGCTTCGAGCGTTTCGCCGGACTTGCGCAGCTTGCGGCGCATCTCTTCCGTCCGGATCACCGCAGCGAAGGCCTTCTCCAGCGTGGCCAGCGCACCGTCGCCCGAAACCGCGCGCACACCGGCAGTCAGCCGGTCCCGCGTGGGCGATGGCTCCAGCAGCAGGCCTGCACATTGCCGCGTCAACGTGTCGGAGGGGCCGCGATGCGATCCGCCCGGCAGCGTGACGGCACGCAGGAACAGCGCGGCGGCGCGGTTCGGCAGATTGGCCAGCACCTGATCGAGGCTTGCGCCGATGCGCGCGAAGGCATCGGCCGCCGCCCATTCCACCAGCGGAAGATCGGCATCCTGCCGGCCCTCCTCTTCCCACCGTTTCAGCACGGCAGACATCAGGTAGAGGTCCGACAGCACATCGCCAAGCCGCGCCGACAGCATCTCGCGGCGCTTGAGCGAACCGCCGAGCGTCAGCAGCGCAAAATCGGAGATCAGCGCAAAGGCCGCGGCATGGCGTCCCATCTGCCGGTAGAAGCGCCTGGCCTTGCCGGTATCCGGCGCCGGCGCGAAAATGCCGCCCGTCCACGCCCGGCCAAGGGCGCGAAACAGCGTCTTGGCGGAATGGCCGACATGCGCCCAGAACGCCTTGTCGAAGGCATCGAGCGCCGCATCGCGATCCTTCTCATCGAGCGCCAGGATCTCGTCCAGAAGATGGGGATGGCAGCGGATGGCGCCCTGCCCGAAGATGATCATGTTGCGCGTGAGAATATTCGCGCCCTCGACGGTAATGCCGACCGGCACCGCCTTGTGGAAATTGCCCAGCCAGTTCCTCGGCCCGTCGATCACCGTCTTGCCGGCATGAACGTCCATGGCGTCGTCGACCGCCTCACGCATGCGGTAGGTCGCATTGGATTTCATGATGCCGGAAATGACGGCCAGCTTGCGCCCCTCGTCGAGGCCCGCGCAGGTGAGCTTGCGGGCGGCGTCCAGCGTGTAGGCATTGGCCGCCAGGCGCCCAAGACGGCGCTGCACGCCTTCGAACTTGCCGACAGGAATGCCGAACTGTTCGCGCACGCGGGCATAGGCGCCCGTGGCATGGGCGGACATCGACGCTGCCGCCGAGGACAGCGACGGCAGCGAAATGCCGCGCCCGGCAGCCAGCGCGCTCATCAGCATCATCCAGCCCTGTCCGGCATAATCCGGCCCGCCGATGATGTGGTCGAGCGGCACGAACACATCTTCGCCGGTCGTCGGCCCGTTCTGGAAAACCTGGCCGCAGGGAATGTGCCGCCGCCCCGTCGTGACACCTTGGAGATCCGTCGGGATCAGCGCGCAGGTAATGCCTTCGCGAGCCGTTTCGCCGATGAGCCCGTCAGGATCGCTGAGCTTGAAGGCCAGGCCGAGCACGGTGGCGACCGGCCCGAGCGTGATATAGCGCTTCGACCAGTTCAACCGGACGCCGGTGACCTCCTCGCCCTTCCACATGCCTTTGCACACCACGCCGGTATCGCGCATGGCCGACGCGTCGGAACCGGCATGTTCGCTGGTCAGGGCGAAGGCCGGCACCTCCTTTCCGGACGCCAGCAGCGGAAGCCAGTGGTCGCGCTGTTCGTCCGTTCCAAATTGCAGCAGCAGTTCGCCCGGTCCCAGCGAATTGGGCACCATGACCGTGACCCCGGCGGTGATCGACGCCGTGGAAATGCGCCGCACCACTTCCGAATGAGCGAAATTGGAGAAGCCGAGCCCGCCGTATTTCTTCGGAATGATCATCCCGAAAAATCGGTTGTCCTTGATGAAGGCCCACACATGCGGCGGAAGATCGCCGGCCCGCGTGATCTCCCAATCGTGCAGCATGGCGCACAAGTCCTCGCACGGACCGTCGAGAAAGGCCTGCTCCTCGTCGCTCAGCCGCGCCGGTTTGGTCGCCAGGAGTTTGCGCCAGTCGGGATGGCCGGTGAAAAGGTCCGCATCCCACCACACCTCCCCGGCATCGATGGCCTGCTGTTCGGTTTGCGAAAGGGAAGGCAGTTGTTCCTTCGCCCAGGCGAAGATGGGGCGCGTGATGCGGTCACGTCGGAATGTGCGAAACGACATGAGATCCTCCTCTCGCGAGAACGCATGCGCGGCCCCGAGGTTCCGTGCAAAAGCCGCAGCCCCGCTTGCGCGTTCAGACGATCAGCCGGTCCCATGTCCCGTAGCTGTTGCGGATGGCCCCCCGGGGAACCGCAAGGCCGATCAATGCGGCGCCGGCAAGGACGCTGGCGGCAAGCTGGAGAAGCGTCGTTCCGGCCACCAGCGCCACGATGATGAGTCCGGAGCCGAGCAGCATGTTGAGGAACCGCACCGGGCGCATGGTTTCGGCCATCGCGGTGAAGCTGACGGTGATGACAAGCGATCCGATCAGGTGGTCGGCATTGGCCATCACGCCCTCCGAACCCAGTGTCAGCCGGGTGAAGAGCAGCCAGGTGCCCACTGCCACCGAAGCGATCAGGCTCCACGGAAACGAGACGCCGCCGACGATCATCTCGCGCAGGGCCTGCAGCGGATAGAGGTTGAAATCGTCGTCGTCCACGCGGCTGTCGGCACCCTCGTCCGTGTCGCCGGTGAAGAAGATGCGCAGCACGGGCCGGCCGGCCTTGTGCCGCCGGACGAGAAACTGCCCGGTCGCGACCAGTTCGTCCACCGAATAGGGAATCTGGATCACCATGGCGGCGGCTGCCAGCAGGCAGAGCGTGCACCAGGTGCCAAGCAGGATGGGCTGGATCACGATGAAGGTGATGGAGACGATGCCGAGCGGCACGATCATGATGCCGAACAGCATCACCAGCCAGGGCATGGTGCGCCAGCGCCGCGACGAGCCTATCAGCCCGGTCAGGATTTCCAGCATGTAGGTGAGCGCGCCAAGGCCGGCATCAGGCACCGGCCAGGCCTCCGACACCGGCGATGTGATGATCTCTTCCGTGCCGTTCTTCCCGTTTTCGGCCGCGCCCGCGAAGAACGGGTCCCAGACGCCGTCCACATGCCCGAGCTGGTAGGCCGTCAGGTAGCGCGAGACGAGGAGCCCCACCACCGCCAGGACGATGATCGGCAGGCGCTGGAACCAGCTCGACGGCGAGAATTCCCAACCCGGCGGAACCGTCGGGCCGGTGGTCGCCGCCACCACGCTGACGCCCGGCGGGGGCCGCACCACGACGGCAAGGGCAAAGACAAGCGCACCGGTCAATGTGCCGTTCAGATAGGCTGCCGCTGTCGGCGCCCAGAAGACAAGCGGCGCGAACATCACCCATATGCCGGCCGCCGCGACGGCCCAGCGCACGATGCTCAGCCGCCAGGACAGTGTCAGGAAGGAGAGAAGGACGATGGCAAGTCCGGCGATGGCATCGCTCCAGATCATCCCCGCCGCCTCGTAGCCGAGCGCCGGCGGACTGGTCATCAGCCAGGCGCCGAGTACCATGTTGAGGAAGGGTGCCCAGAGAAAATTCCGGTGCGCCGCGCGGTACCGTTCCTCGGCTGTCCTGCGCAGCGATTCCGGATCGGCCCTGCGCTCCGCCGCCTCACCCATCCATGGCGGCGGCGTGATTCCGTTTTGCCGGTACCAGCCGGCCGGGTCGTTTTTCAGGTTGGCTGCAATCCGGGGAAGCGTCCGGCGAATCGAGTGCTGCTCCTCCCAACCCAGCAATTCGCGGGCGAGCGTGGTGTCCAGTTCGTAATGATCGTCGGCCATGTCGATCATGAACGGGCGGATGAAGGGCTTCTCCCCCTGGTCGAAATCGTCGGGAACAACCGGCTCGCTTTTTTCCTCCAGCCATGCCCCGGCTGTTGCCAGCGGTTTGGGAACGCTGAACGTGTCCCACTGCTCTTCGCCATGGATCGCCGAGGCGATCAGCCGTTGCAATTCGCCATAGGACACCGCATCGCTCTCGCCGACGAGAATGGCGATGTCGTCGGGAAGATCGCCGCGCCGGTCCACGGTGCGCACGAAGGCGTCCACCATGTCGGCCTTGTGGACGAAGGATTGCCCGGTCTCCAGCGATCCGGAATAGGCATGCGCCTTGGGGTTGCGTTCGTAGATGCGGGCGATCTGGTGCGACAGGGTCGGAACGGCGCTCGTCTCGTCATAGAGGCCGGCAAGGCGCAACACGACATAGGGAATGTGGCCGTGATGGTCGCGTATTGCCTGTTCGGCACGGGCCTTCGACTGCGGATAGGCCCATTTGGGTTCGATCGCCGCCTTTTCCGTGATCGGCAGACCCGGCTTGCCCGCCCGATGCACCAGCATGGTCCCGGAATAGACGAACTGGCCGACCTCGAAGTCCTGCAAGGCATCAAGCAGGTTGCGCGTTCCATCCACATTGACCTTTTCGTAGAGCGGATGTTCTTCGCCGGAAAAATCGAAATAGGCGGCCAGATGGATGACGCTGGCAATCTTGCGGCCATGACGCTCGCCGATCTCTTCCAGCGCGAGGCGAACCGAATCGGGTGAAGACAGATCCGTCTCCACCACCGGGCAGGCCGCTCCCTCCTTCTTCAGGTCGAGCCCGGCGATCCTGTAATTCCGTTTCAACGCCTTGACGAGCACCGTCCCGATCTGCCCGGCTGCGCCGGTGATCACGATCAGGGGCTTTGCGTTTCTCTCACTTCGTTTTTCGGCCATGCGCTCCGGTTTTCAGGTTCGGACTGGAAAACGGCAAGGGGACAGCCGCCCTTGCGGCCGCGCCCGGCTTGCAAGTGCAATGAACACGGCCCCGGTCATGTTCCGGAACGGAATACAGATTGTACCGCAATGGCAGCGGATGCCGGCTCGCCCGGCAGCCGGAAGGCAGGCAATCCTAGAGCGCGTTGAGGATGCGCTGGATGCGTTCGACCATGCCGACCATGGCCGGTCCGTAGACGGTTTCCATCTTGTCCCGCGTGAACTGATGCGGCGGCCCGCCGCAATTCAGCCCGTAGATACCGGACCCGTCAGCCGCCACCAGCGCCGTGCCGACGGCGTTGATGTCGTCGCGCCAGGTGCCCGGGGAGGCGACGAAGCCCTTTGCGGAAAATTCCGTGACCGCCCTGTCGATCGTTGCCTTCAGATCCGGCCATTGCGAACCGTAGCGTTCCGAAAGCCCGGCCAGGACCGGCGCGCGCTGCTGGGGCGTCATGGCGGCGATGATGGCCCGGCCCATGGCCGTCTTGGCAAGCGGGACGCGCGACCCGGTATCGAGCTGGACGGTGAAGGTCGAGGACCCACGCGAAATATCGATATAGAGCGCGCGATTGCGATCCAGAACGCCAAGTGCCACCGGCGCGGCCAGCCGGTCTGCCATCTCTTCCATCAGCGGCCGCGCCACCTGCCGGATGCCAAGCCCCGCCAGCGCGGAATAGCCGAGCGCGATGGCTTGAGGCGCCAGCCTGTATTTGCCCAGACGCGGCACCTGGGTAAGGTATCCCAGCTGGCACAGCGTATAGGTGAGGCGCGTCACCGTCGGCTTCGCCAGGCCGGTCCGCTCGGCGATTTCCTGATTGCCCAGAAACGTGTCCCGCGCCTTGAAGGCACGCAACACCTCCAGCCCGCGGGCGAGCGCCATCACGAACTTGCGGTCGCCGCCTTCAAATTGCGCCAGATGCTGGTTGCTCTCCACAAGCCGCCCCCTTCAAGACGTTCCCCACCCCCCGTGTTGACATTCGGGGTGAGGTGAATATCAATTACATATAAAAAAGTAAAACATAATTTCGCTATGCGAAACGGGAGGAGCATCCACGATGCATCGTGTGCATGCGGATTTGGCGGCAGCCGGCCGCAGCGGGTTCATTTTGCCATTCGACCTTTCGCCGGCCGGCGGTGCCCCGTGATGCCGGCCGGCGGCTCCTTGCTTTCCGTGCAGGACGTGGCCGTCCGGTTCGGCGGCATCAAGGCCCTCGACGGGATCAGCTTTACCATCGAGCCTGGCCAGATTCTTGGTCTGATCGGTCCCAATGGCGCTGGCAAGACGACGCTCTTCAATTGCTTGAGCCGTCTCTACACCCCCAATTCGGGCGACATCCGGCTTGCCGGCAAGACCCTGCTGGACCGGCCGGCACACCGCATTTCCTCCGCCGGTATCGGCCGCACCTTCCAGAACCTCGCGTCCTTTGCCAATCTCAGCGTGCGCGACAACGTGCGCATCGGCGCCCATTCCGCCAGCCGGAGCGACATGGTCAGCGATGTGTTGCGCCTGCCCCGGTCGCGCCGGCAGGAAACCCGCATCAACGCCATTGTCGACGAATTGCTGGACTATCTCGATCTGCAGGGCGTCGCGGACGAGACGGTTTCCGGCCTTTCCTTCGGCACGCTCAAGCGTGTCGAACTGGCCCGTGCGCTCGCCAGCCGGCCGCGCCTTCTTCTGCTCGACGAGCCGGCCGGCGGCCTCAATCATGACGAAGTCTCCGAACTCGCCGGCCACATCCGCCGCATTCGCGACGAGCGCAACGTGACCATTCTTCTCGTGGAGCATCACATGAACCTCGTCATGTCGGTTTCCGACGTGGTGGTGGTCCTGAACTTCGGCCGCAAGATCGCCGAAGGAACGCCGGGCGAAGTCCAGGCAGACCCCGAAGTGATCCGCGCCTATCTGGGGGATCGCAAATGAGCCCGCTTCTGAAGGTCCGCGGGCTTGAGGCCCGCTACGGACAACTGAAAGTGCTCCATGGCATCGATTTCGACATCGGCCGCGGCGCGGTGACCACGCTGCTTGGCGCCAATGGCGCGGGCAAGACCACCACCTTGCGGGCCCTTTGCGCCATGGTGCGCCATTCCGGCACGATCGAATTCGACGGACAGGACATCGCGCGCAAGCGCACCGAGGACATCGTGCGCCTCGGCATCGCCCATGTGCCGGAAGGACGCGGCACCTTCACGTCGCTTTCGGTGGAGGAAAACCTGCAACTGGGCGCCATGACGCGCCGCCAGGGCAGCGGCATCGCCGAGGACATCGCCCGGATCTATCGCATTTTCCCCCGCCTTGAGGAGCGCTCGCGCCAGCAGGCAGGCACCCTTTCGGGCGGCGAGCAGCAAATGCTGGCCATCGGACGTGCCCTCATGCTCAGGCCCGCGCTCATGCTGCTGGACGAGCCCTCGTTCGGCCTTGCGCCGCTCGTCGTCGAGGAGCTCTTCGCCATTCTCGCGGACATCCGCGACACCATGGGCGTCAGCATGCTGCTGGTCGAGCAGAACGCCTCGCTCGCGCTCGAACTGGCCGACCAGGCCTACCTCATCGAGACCGGCAGCATCGCCATGTCCGGTCCGGCGGCGCAGATTCGCGGCGACGACACGATCCGCAATTCCTACCTCGGCTATTGAAGGGGCAAGCGATGGAGATCTTCATCCAGCAGGTTCTCGGCGGCATTGCCACCGGTGGCATCTATGCCTGCATGGCACTCGCCGTCGTGATGATCTATCAGGCGATCCACCACCTCAACCTGGCCCAGGGCGAGATGGCGATGTTTTCCACCTTCATGGCCTGGCAATTGCTTCAATGGGGCTTTCCCTATTGGGGCGCGTTCCTGCTGGCGCTCGCATTGTCCTTTGCCGGCGGCTTCCTGATCGAACGCATCGTGCTCAAGCCGATAGCCAATGCCCCGGTACTCAGCCATCTGGTCATCTTCATCGCGCTCTACGCCATCTTCAACTCGCTGGCCGGCTTCATCTGGGATTTCACCGTCAAGCCGTTTCCCAGCCCGTTCGGCACCGCCACGCTGTTTGGCGGCGGGCTGATCGGCGCCCACCAGGCCGGGATGATCCTTGTCACGCTCGTCGTCCTCGTGCTGCTGTTCGCCTTCTTCCGCTACACGCGCATCGGCCTGGCCATGCGCGCCGCCGCGGCCAATCCCGAATCCGCGCGCCTGGTCGGCATTCGCGTCGGCACCATGGCGGCGCTGGGATGGGGCATGGCCTCGGCCATCGGCGCGGTGGCCGGCATCATGATCGCGCCGGTCGTCTTTCTCGAACCCAACATGATGCTCTCCATCCTGCTCTACGGCTTTGCCGGCGCGGTGCTTGGCGGCCTGACCAGCCCCGGCGGTGCCGTTTTCGGCGGCTTTGCCGTCGGCGTGATCGAGAACCTGGCGGGAACCTACATCCCGGTTGTCGGCGCCGAACTGAAACTGCCCATCGCCCTGGCCCTGATCGTGGTCGTCCTCGTCATCAAGCCGAACGGCCTGTTTGGCCGCACCGTGGTTCAAAGGGTCTGACATGGCTGTGCAAGAGCAAGTGAACTCCGTCTCCGCCGATCATCCGGACGCGGCCGCGGCCAGGCGCTTCAGCCGCGGCGCCTGGCTTGGCATCGCCGTCCTTCTGGTGCTCTTCGTCTGCCCGCTCTTCCTGAAGGGCTTCACCGTTTTCCAGCTCAACATGATGCTGATCTATGCCATCGCCATCATGGGCCTGAACCTGTTGACCGGCTTCAACGGCCAGTTCTCGCTGGGCCATGGCGCCTTCTACGCCATCGGCGCCTACACGACAGCCATTCTCATGGAACACTACGGCATCGGCTATCTGTGGACGATCCCCGTGGCCGGCCTGGTCTGCTTTGTTTCCGGCTTCCTGTTCGGCCTGCCGGCCTTGCGGCTGGAGAGCATTTATCTCGCCCTGGCCACCTTCTCGCTGGCCATTGCCACGCCGCAAATGCTCAAGCTCTCCGTTCTGGAGGAATGGACCGGCGGCGTGCAGGGCATCGTCATCCTGAAGCCGGATCCGCCGTTCGGGCTGCCGCTCTCCCAGGACCAGTGGCTCTACTATCTCACGCTCGTCATCGGCCTGCTGCTCTACTGGGCCGCGCGCAATCTCGTTGCCAGCCGCTCCGGCCGCGCCATGATGGCCATTCGCGACAATCCGGTCGCCGCCCGCTCCATGGGCGTCAACGTATCGCTCTACAAGGCGCTTGCCTTCGGCGTCAGCGCGCTTTTCACCGGCATTGCCGGCGCCCTGGCGGCCATCGTCATCCAGTTCGTGGCCCCTGACAGCTTCACGCTCGTCCTGTCCATCGCGCTGCTCGTCGGTCTGGTCGTCGGCGGCGTCGGCTGGCTGCCCGGCGCCATCGCGGGCGGCGCCTTCATCGTTTTCGTCCCCAACATCGCCGAGGAGGTCTCCAAGGGCCTGTCCGGCGCGATGTACGGCATCATCCTCATCCTGCTGATCTACCTGATGCCGAGCGGGGCGGGAGGTCTGATCCGGACCTTGGCGGATCGCATGAAGCGCCGCTAAGGCGCCGAACCAGAGGGAGTGAAGACATGAGGAATGCAAGCAAACGCGCGGCCGTGCTGGCCGTTGCGACGGGCGCCTCGCTCGTTGCCATCGCGGCCGGCGCACAGGAAACGGGTGTCACCGACTCCACCATCAGGATCGGTCTTGTGCAGCCGTTCAGCGGCCCGGCCTCCGCCTATTCGCAGATTGCCAAGACCGATCAGGCCTATGTCGAGATGCTCAATGACAATGGCGGCGTCTGCGGGCGCAAGATCGAACTGATTGCCTATGACGACGGCTACAGCCCGCCCAAGACGGTGGAGCAGACGCGCAAGCTCGTCGAGAGCGACGAGGTCATGTTCATCTTCAACGGCCTTGGCACGCCCACCAATTCGGCCATCCAGAAATACATGAACGCCAGGAAGGTGCCGCAACTCTTCGTCGCCACCGGTGCGTCCAAGTTCGGCGATCCGGAAAACTTTCCCTGGACCATGGGCTGGCAGCCCAACTACGTCGACGAGGGCAAGATCTACGCCGCCTATATCCGCGAGAACCATCCCGACGGCAAGATCGGCATCCTCTACCAGAACGACGACTACGGAAAAGACTACGTTAACGGCCTGAAGGCCGGTCTCGGCGACAAGGCTTCGATGATCGTCGCCGAACAGCCCTATGAAACCTCCGACCCCACGGTCGATTCCCAGATCATCAATCTCAAGGCTTCCGGCGCGGACATCTTCATCAATGTCGGCACCCCCAAATTCGCCGCCCAGGCGATCAAGAAGGCCCATGAGATCGGCTGGAAACCCACGCAGTTCCTCAACAGCGTCTCCAATTCCGTCGGCGCGGTGCTCAAGCCGGCAGGCCTGGAAGCCTCCAGGGGCATCATCAGCGCGGCCTATCTGAAGGATCCGCAGGATCCGCAATGGGAAAACGACGAGGGCCTGAAGAAGTGGCACGCCTTCATGGACAAGTACTATCCCGACGGCGACAAGACCTCCAACTTCACCATCTATGGCTACGGGGTCACGCAAACGCTTGAAAACGTGCTGCGGGCGAGTTGCGACGACCTCACCCGTGCCGGCATCATGAAGGCGGCCGCCAGTATCGACAATCTCGAACTCGATGTCTCCCTGCCCGGCATCAACGTCAATACGGGCCCGAGCGATTTCTATCCGCTCCAGTCCATGCAGCTTGAACGCTTCAATGGCGAGCGGTTCGAGCTTTTCGGCGAGATCATCGACGGTGCGTCGGCCAGCAACTGAAGGGCTGACGGCCAGCCCGGAAATCCGCGGCTTTCCGGCCGCGGTTTTCCTTTCTCCCCGCCCCTTGTCTGCGGCAGGACTCGCCAAAGCGACCGTCTTGTGTTAACTATTATCTATCGCTGGCATTCGGTATCGGCAGCCGGCGCCTGAGAGACATCTCCCTTTCCAACCGGGTTTGCGCTCCCGCCTTAACGGCAAAGGAGCATGCGATGCATTCGCAGACAATGACCTGTTCCGCCTGCGGAACTGTCAATCACATCATTGTGGAAGGCGACATTTCCCTCGTTGAACAAATCCGCTGTTCGAAATGCCTCGAACCTCTGGGCAAGTTCGACGATATGAGCGCTGCCATGAAGCCGGACGCACCGGGCCGCCCGCCGGCGTCCACCTGACCGGTCGGCGGATCCCGCCGCCTCGCGAACCGCATGAAAAAGCTGACGCTGCGAGCAACCCGCAACGGAAACGTCTTGAGACTGTCGTGATCGTTTGGTGCCCCTGGCCGGGATCGAACCAGCACTCCTTGCGGAACTCGATTTTGAGTCGAGCGCGTCTACCAATTCCGCCACAGGGGCCCGTGGCCAGGCAAATGCATGACCACGATGGCGCCGGACTATACGAACCGGACGCCTCACGTCAATCACATTCCAACCATGTCTGCGGTTGCACCCTTGCCAGCCTCGCCGACCGCGCCTACACGGGAGACCGAAACCGGCATGCGTCCGGTCCCTTCGTGCAAGAGTGATCGAGCATGCTGCGCCGCCTTTATGACTGGACATTGTCGCTTGCCGGAACCCGCCATGCCGAAAAGGCGCTGGCCGGCATTTCCTTCGCCGAGAGTTCGTTCTTCCCCATCCCGCCGGATGTTCTGTTGATCCCGATGGTGCTGGCGAAGCGGGAAAACTGGCTGCGCATCGCCATCCTGTGCACGCTGTCATCGGTCGCCGGGGCTTTCCTGGGCTATGCCATCGGCATGTTTCTCTATGAAACCGTCGGCGAGCCCCTTCTGGCGTTCTATGGCAAGGTCGATGCCTTCGAGCAGATCAGCGCCTGGTACAACACCTGGGGCGGCTGGGGCGTGCTGTTTGCCGCGGTTACGCCCTTTCCCTACAAGGTGCTGACCATCTTCTCCGGCGCCACCGGCCTGAATTTCCTGGTTTTCACCATCGTCTCCATCATCGGCCGCGCGGCCCGGTTCTTCCTCGTCGCCTTTCTGCTCTATCGCTGGGGCGAGCCGATCCGTGTTTTCATCGAGAAATACCTCAACCTTCTTTTCATCCTTTTCATGGTGTTGCTGATCGGCGGTTTTGTCGCCATCCGCTACGTCTTCTGATCACCCTGGATAGACCCATGACCATTCACGCCACCCGCACCGCCACATCGACGGCCCTGTTTCTCGCCATTGCCATGGCTGCCACGGTGGCCACCGCGCTGGGCTTCGAGCATATCGGCGGATACATTCCCTGCGCGCTCTGCCTGGAGCAGCGTACGCCCTACTATGTCGGCGCCCCTCTCATGCTGGCGACCTTCCTCCTGGCCCGGTTCGGTGCCGGTCAGCGGCTCGTCCGCCTGCTCCTGTCCGCCGGCGGCGCACTGATGATCTATGGCCTCGTGCTCGGCACCTATCATGCCGGTGTGGAGTGGGGTTTCTGGGCCGGGCCGAGCGATTGCGTGTCGGCTGCACCGGTCCTGTCGGGGTCGGTGGAAGACCTTCTCAAGGGCGCCACCTCGCAGAGACCGCCATCCTGCGATGAAGCGGCGTTGCGCATTTTCGGTCTCTCGATGGCCGGATGGAACGTGCTGGCAAGCGCCTTCCTCGCGGCAGTCGCCTTTCGCGGAGCATTCGCCAGGCGCTGAGGCGCAACGCCCGCCGGCCCGGCGTCACGGCTCCAGTTCGACGTCCCAGTAGAGATAGTCCATCCAGCTTTCATGCAGGAAATTGGGCGGAAAGCCGCGGCCATTGTTGTGCAGGTCATGCACGGTCGGCTGGAAGGGCTTCTGCCGTGGCCACATCCTGGCATGTTCCGGCATCATGCCGCCCTTTTTCAGATTGCAGGGCGAACAGGCCGCCACGATGTTCTCCCAGTTCGTGGTCCCGCCGCAGCGCCGCGGCACGACATGGTCGAACGTCAGATCCTCCTCCGAACCGCAATACTGGCAGCGAAACCGGTCGCGCAGGAAGACATTGAAGCGCGTGAAGGCGGGATGGCGCGCCGGCTTCACATAGGTTTTCAGCGAAACGACGCTCGGCACCCTCATCCGGAAACTCGGCGAGGTCACCTCGTGATCATATTCCGCCACAATGTTCACCCGGTCGAGAAAGACCGCCTTGATCGCGTCCTGCCACGACCAAAGGGACAGCGGATAATAACTCAAGGGACGGTAGTCCGCATTCAGTACAAGAGCGGGCAATCCGTCCGGATTGACGTGCACCGTCACGCCATGACCCCCTATGTTTCAGGTCTGTCGGCGCGGATACTGTAAGCCGGAGATGACAGCATTGTGAAGCCGCTATTTCATCTGTGCGCGGTTTAGGTGCGTCTGTTTTTATTGCTTTTTTGGCTTCACCGGGTGGAAGGGGCGCCATCGCGCCCCCGCATCGCGGCATAGTGCGCCCAGAAAAGCCGTGCCGCCACGCCCCGCCACGGGGCCCATGATTCGGCAAGCGCGGCCAGCGCCTTCTCGCCGGGCCGCGCCTCCAGGCCCAGCGCCTCGTGCACCGAGGCCTGCAACGCCACGTCGCGCGCGGGAAAGATGTCCGGATGGCCACCGGCAAACAGCAGGTAGACCTCCGCTGTCCACGGGCCGACCCCGCGGATCACGGTCAATCGCCCGATGGCCTCTTCAGCCGGCAAGCCGCCCAATCCGCCAAGGCCGAGGCCGCCGGCTTCCGCCCTGGCAATGGCCAGCAGCGTTGCCTGTTTGGGCCGGGAAAGGCCGGCCTGGCGAAAGACGGCATCGTCCGCATGCATCACCGCTTCGGGCGTCAGCGGATCGAGCAGGCCGGCCAGGCGCCCGAAAATGGCATCGGCGCTTGCCTTGGAGACCTGCTGGGCGACGATGATCGAGGCAAGCGAGGCAAAGCCGGGCGCGGAACGGCGCAGCGGGACCGGGCCTGCCCGCTCGATGACCGGCTTGAGGCGGGCATCGCGGCCGGCAAGCGCCGCCAGTCCCTCGGCAATGTCATCCAGTGTCTCGATCGGTCGCATGTCCGCAGCTTGCCACCTTGAGGGGCCAGCGGCTAGTCTCCCCGTCCGTTCACCGAGCCGCGCCGCCTCCCGATGATCCGACCTGTCTTCCGCTTCGCGCCCAGCCCGAATGGCGCCCTGCATCTGGGCCATGCCTATTCGGCCTGCCTCAACCATGACATGGCACGGGCAGCCGGCGGCCGTTTCCTGCTGCGCATGGAAGACATCGACACGACCCGCTGTACGCCGCGACTGGAAGCCGCCATGCTGGAAGACCTCGACTGGCTGGGCCTGGAATGGGAACGGCCGGTGCGCCGCCAGTCCGAGCACTTTGCCGACTATGCTGCCGCGCTGGAGGCGCTCGCCGCCGAAGGCCTCGTCTACCCCGCCTTCCTGTCCCGTGGCGAGATCCGGGCCGCCATTGCCGAGGCGGAAGCCGGAACAGACGCGCCATGGCCGCGCGACCCCGACGGGGCGCCGCTCTATCCGGGCTCGGAGCGCGCCATGCCGCAACGCCTGCGCGATGAGCGCATCGCCGCCGGCGAGCCCTTTGCCTGGCGGCTCGACATGCAGGCCGCACTTGCCTTCGCCGGGCCGGTGGCCGGCTGGCAGGAAACCGGCGCGGGACCTGGCGGGGAGACCGGTCTCGTACCGGCCGAACCGGAACTCTGGGGCGATGTCGTGCTGGCGCGCAAGGAGACACCGGCCAGCTATCACCTGTCGGTCACCGTGGACGACGCGCTGCAGGGCGTGACGCACGTGGTGCGCGGCCGCGACCTTTTTCACGCAACGTCATTGCACCGCTTGCTGCAGGACCTTCTTGGCTTGCCGTCCCCGGTCTATCATCATCACCGCCTTGTCCTCGGCGGCGACGGCCGCAAGCTGTCCAAGAGCCACGGCGATACGGCGCTGTCGAGCCTGCGCGCGGCCGGCACCACGCCCGCGGACATCCGAAAAATGGTGGGGATGATGTAAGGCCGCTTTCGCGCCAGGCATGGCCGGGCCGCCTAGTCCGTGCGGTAGAAGATGCCCTTTGCGAACGCCAGTATGCTCATCAGCAGGCAGCCGCCGGTCACCCCTGCCGCCACCGCGATCTGGAGATTGCGGAACGGTATGCCATACGCATTGCAGATATAGATTGAACCGAAGAAGCCGATCACCAGGACAACCATGTTGCCGGCCGGGCCGAAGCCCTCTTCCCGTATGATCCGGTCGAGTGCGTAGCCGAACACATAGGCCAGCATCGAAACCACCATGAACCCGACAACCAGCCAGAAGGGATCGATTCTCCATATCATGGGGCTTGGCCTCACGCTCGCGATTGTCATTCGCACGAAACTTTGCGCATCGTAGCGTCAATTTCTTTCGCTTTGCTTAAGCCTGCCGCCGGTATATGCGGGAACCTCGTTCATCCCCAACGGCAACAACCTGCGCAGACATCCCCATGAATCCGGCTCGCATCGCTCCTCCCCTCTTTGTCGGCCTGTGGGCCACCGGCTTCATCGGCGCACGTTACGCGATGCCCTATGCCGAGCCCTTCACCTTTCTGGGCGTCCGCTTCGTCCTATCCGCCGCGCTGATTGCCGGCCTCGTGGCCTGGTTTGCCGGGCCGCGCCTCAAGCCGGCCCATGTCATCCATTCCATGGTGGCCGGCGTTCTCATGCACGGGGTTTACCTGGGCGGCGTCTTCTGGGCCATCCGCCACGGCATGCCGGCCGGACTGTCCGCGCTCATCATCGGCCTTCAGCCGCTGATCACCGCCTTCATGGCGGTTCCCGCGCTCGGCGAACGGGTGACCGGCCGCCACTGGACGGGCCTCGTCGTGGGCTTTGCCGGCGTCATCATCGTCCTGTGGCCGAAGATCGGCGTCATCGGCGCCGGCGTGAACGCCGCCACGCTTGCCGCCTCTGTCATCTCCGTGCTCGGCATGAGCGCCGGCACCATCTGGCAGAAGCGCTTCGTCCAGGGGGCAAATCTCATGCGCGGCACATTCTGGCAGTATCTCGGCGGTGTCCTGGCCGCCATTCCCATGGTGCTGTTCTTCGAGGAAGGGCATCTGGAAATCAACGGCAGCACGATCTTTGCCATGGCATGGCTCGTCCTCGTTCTGTCCATCGGCGCGATCATGCTGCTGATGTACCTCATCCGCGAGGGCGCGATCTCCAAGGTCGCATCGCTCTTCTATCTCGTTCCCGCCTGCACGGCGGTGTTCGCCTGGATCCTGTTCGGTGAGGAACTGCTGCCAGTGCAGATCCTCGGCATGGCCATCACGAGCTTCGGCGTGGCTCTGGCGACGATGGCAAACGCGAAACCTGCTCCCGCAAGGACCGGTAGCGCATGATCGCGGCATTGAGTTCGGCACCGATGATGAAGATCGCCGCGATCATGTAGAGAAACACCAGTGCGATGATGATCGAGGCCAGACCGGCATAGGTCGACGCGTAATTGGCGAAACTGTTGAGATAGGCGGCAAAGCCCGACGATCCGACGATCCAGAACACGAGTGTCAGCACCACGCCCGGCAGGATGTCGCGAATGGTGCGCCGCCCGCAGGGCAGCCATTTGTGCGCAGACACCAGCCCGACCGTCAGGACCAGCGCCGCCACGCCAAGGCGAAGCGCATCGAAGCTGCCATACCATTCCGAAACCACGGGGAAGCGCAGCGTGATCTGGCGCACGATCACCGGAAGCGCCACCAGCAGCAGGCTGACGACAACCAGCACGACCGTGGCCAGCACCACGAAGCCCAGGCTCTGGGCGCGCAACAGGATGACCGAGCGCCCCTCCACCTGCCGGTAGGCGCGGTTGAGCGATGTTCGCAGCGCTTCGACGCCATTGGACGCGAAGATGAGGGCAAGCACGGCGCCGATCGTCAGGAGGTCGCCGCGCTGGGTCGTCAGCACGCTGTTGACCTCGCGCGACAGCGGCGCGGCAATCGTCTCCGGCCAGGTGTCGAAAATCAGGTGTACGGCGGAATCCGCGAAGGCATCGGCCCCCAGGAAGACAGCCAGCGTCGTTGCGAAGATGAGAAAGGGAAACAGCGCCATCAATGTCGAGAGGGCGACATGGCTGGCCATGGCCCAGCCGTCATCGCGGGAAAAATGCCCGAAGGCATCGCCCAGGATCCGCCTTGCCGCGATGTATCTTGGCATCAGCCTGTCCTTCTGGTTGCGCGCTGCCTTTGTATATGGGAAATGCAGGCTATCGAGAAAGGGTGTTTTCGCATGCCCGCCGCACGCACCATCATCGTCACCGGCGCCTCCTCCGGCATCGGCGCCCATTGCGCCCGCGCCCTCAGGTCGGAAGGCTGGCGCGTCTTCGCCACGGCCCGCAAGCCGGACGATCTGGCCGCGCTCGAGGCCGATGGCATCGAGGCGTTTTACCTGGACTATTGCGAACCGTCCTCCATCGAGGCGCTCGTCGCCAATGTCCTGGCGCGTACGGGCGGCAGGCTGGACGCCCTTTTCAACAATGGCGCCTATGCCCAGGCCGGCGCTGTGGAAGACCTGCCCGTTGCGGCCCTGCGCGCCCAGTTCGAGGCCAATTTTTTCGGCTGGCACGACCTGACGCGGCGCATCGTGCCTGTCATGCGCGCCCAAGGGTACGGCCGCATCGTCAATTGCTCGTCCATTCTCGGTCTGGTGCCGGTGAAATATCGCGGTGCCTATGCCGCATCGAAACATGCGCTGGAAGGCCTGACGCTCTGCCTGCGCGCCGAGCTCGCCGCGACCGGCATCAAGGTCTCGCTCATCGAGCCCGGTCCCGTGGTCTCGAAGATCGCGGCCAACGGCCTGCCCTGGTTCCTGAAACATGTCGACATCGAGGGCTCGCCCCACCGCGATGCCTATGAGGCGCAACTGGCCCGCATGGAAGCCGGCGGGTCGGTGTCGCGCTGGAAGCCGGGGCCGCACGCCGTCCATCGCGTTCTGCGCCATGCGCTGAATAGTCCCCGGCCGAAACCGCACTATGTGATGACCCTGCCGGCGCGCGCCGGCGTATTCATCAAGCGTTTTCTTCCCCCGGCGCTTGCCTACCGCATCACCGCCGGGCAAGGATGACGCAACACAAGGACAACCGGGCCGGCCCGTGCCGGACCATCGGGAAAGCAGGCAATGGATACCGTTTTCAAGTTTCTGGCGATGATCGCCATGGCCGCAGTGGCCTTCGTCCTCGTCAGGGGGCTGATCAACATGATGCGGGCGGGCGACGCCAATACATCGAACAAGCTCATGCAGGCGCGCGTCTTCCTGCAGTTCATCGCCATTCTGCTCATCGTCGGCGCGCTCTATTTCGCACGCCCGGGCTGAAGCGGCAGGCACAGGAGGGGATGTCATGGTCAAGCTGAACAAGATCTACACGCGCACCGGCGACGACGGCACGACCGCCCTTGCCGCCGGCGGAAGGCGCATGAAGTTCGATCCGCGCGTCGACGCCTATGGCACGGTGGACGAGGCCAATGCCTGCATCGGCATGGCCCGGCTCCACACCGCCGGCGGGTATGCGGAGCTCGACGCCATGCTGTCGCGCATCCAGAACGATCTCTTCGACCTCGGTGCCGACCTGGCGACGCCGGATCTCGGCGAGGACCTGGGTTACGAGCCCCTGCGCATCGTCCATCACCAGGTCGAACGCATCGAGCGGGACATCGACGCGCTGAACGCGGCATTGCAGCCGTTGAAATCTTTCGTCCTGCCAGGCGGATCGCCTGCCGCGGCCGCCCTGCACCTCGCGCGCACGGTGGCGCGCCGCGCCGAGCGCCTGATCGTGGAACTGGCCGAAACGCCTGGCGAGCATGTCAATCCGGAGACCATCCGCTACATGAACCGGGTTTCGGACCTGCTCTTCGTCGCCGCCCGCGTGGTCAATGACAACGGCGCCGCCGACGTGCTATGGGTTCCGGGGGCGAACCGCTGAAACAGGCGGCAGGGGACGGCGGGTTTCGATGTTCATTCCGTTGCACGATGCCAACAGCCTGCGCCATATCCGGGCGCAATATGTCACCATCGCAATCATCGCGATCAATGTCGCCGTCTTCCTGCTGACCGGTTTCAACGGACAGCAGGCGCTCATCGCCGACGCGCTGGGCTACGGCTACGTGCCCTCGGTGGTCCATGACATCAACGAACTGACGCCGGACCTCGTTCGCGTTCCGGAAGAACTGACCTACGTCACCTACGCCTTCATGCATGGCGACCTGATGCACCTTGGCGGCAACATGCTCTTCCTCTGGGTATTCGGCGACAATGTCGAGGATGCCCTGGGTCACATCAAGTATGTCATCTTCTATCTGGCCTGCGCGGCGGCCGGGGCCTGGCTGCACGGCTTCATGGATCCGGCATCCGAAACGCCGCTGATCGGTGCGTCCGGGGCTGTGGCGGGTATCGTCGCAGCCTATCTCCTGCTCCATCCGCGCGTGAAGGTCTGGGTTCTGGCGCTGGGCCGCATTCCGTTGCGAATCCCAGCCTTCATCCCGCTTCTCCTGTGGATCGGCCTGCAGGTCTTCATGTTCCTTGCTTCGGGGGAGGATGAGGTCTCCTGGGCGGCCCATTTGGGCGGAATAGCCGCCGGCGCGCTGCTTTTGCTCGTGCTGCGCCGGCCCGGCGTTCCGCTTTTCGACCGGGCCATTGTCACGCCCAGGGCCGTCGTGACCGAACCGCCGCCGCTGCCGGAGGACAAGCCCGATCGCGGCGGCATGGGCCGCCGCTGGGGCCGCCAATAGCGATGGCCTGGGCACATTTTTGCGCCGCACACAATTGATGTTGAGAACAAGACAGGCTACATACCGCGCGGTATGTTTCAGGCTGCTGAAAGGTCGCCGGGGAGGATGCGTCGAATCCGGACGCGAAAATTACGCTGCGGGGCTAGCCTGCGCCGTTTCAGGCGCTTAGTTTCCGCCCACAAAATCCAACTCTAGAGAGGACATGTGCATGAAAGTCCTGGTACCGGTCAAACGGGTCGTAGACTACAACGTGAAGATCCGCGTCAAGGCTGACGGCTCGGGCGTTGAGCTGGCCAACGTCAAGATGTCGATGAACCCCTTCGACGAGATCGCCGTGGAAGAGGCTATCCGCCTGAAGGAAGCCGGCGTGGCGACCGAGATCGTCGCCGTCTCGATTGGCGAGCAGAAGTGCCAGGAAACCATCCGCACCGCGCTTGCCATGGGCGCCGACCGCGGCATTCTCGTCAAGACCGACGATTTGGTCGAACCGCTCGCCGTGGCCAAGATCCTCAAGGGCATCGTCGACGAGGAGAAGCCTGAACTGGTCATTCTCGGCAAGCAGGCCATCGACGACGACGCCAACCAGACCGGCCAGATGCTGGCGGCGCTGCTGGGCTGGTCGCAGGGCACCTTCGCCTCCGAGGTCAAGATCGATGGCGGCAAGGCCACCGTGACCCGCGAGGTCGACGGCGGCCTGCAGACCATCGAAATCAACATGCCGGCCATCGTCACCACGGACCTCCGCCTCAACGAGCCGCGTTATGCCTCGCTGCCCAACATCATGAAGGCCAAGAAGAAGCCGCTCGACGAGAAGGCGCCGTCCGACTATGGCGTCGACACCGCGCCACGCCTCAAGGTGCTCAAGACCGCCGAGCCGGAAGGCCGCAAGGCGGGCGTCAAGGTGGGCTCGGTCGCCGAACTCGTCGACAAGCTGAAGAACGAAGCGGGCGTCCTGTAAGGACAGGCAAGGAAAGGAACACACACATGGCCATTCTTCTCGTTGCCGATCACGACAACGTTTCCCTGTCCGACCAGAACGCCAAGGCGCTCTCCGCTGCCCTGAAGATGGGCGGCGACGTGGACGTTCTCATTGCCGGCAAGGACGCCAAGGCGGCCGCCGACGCCGCTGCGAAGCTGTCGGGCGTGCGCAAGGTGCTTCTGGCCGAATCCGACGCGCTCGCCGAGCGTCTCGCCGAGCCGGCGGCGGCCCAGGTCGTCGCGCTTGCCGAGGGCTATGACGCCTTCGTCGCCCCG
The DNA here is from genome assembly GCF_041397485.1 of Zhengella sp. Lineage (NCBI taxonomy): Bacteria > Pseudomonadati > Pseudomonadota > Alphaproteobacteria > Hyphomicrobiales > Notoacmeibacteraceae > Zhengella > Zhengella sp. The sequence continues at coordinate 1,010,928 of NZ_JAWKWO010000001.1, forward strand.
GCCACGACCATGGGCAAGAACGTCATGCCGCGCGTCGCGGCCCTGCTCGACGTCATGCAGATCTCCGAGATCGTGGCGGTGGAAAGCGCCGACACGTTCCAGCGCCCGATCTATGCCGGCAATGCCATCCAGACCGTTCAGTCGACTGACGCCAGGAAGGTGATCACGGTGCGCACCGCCTCCTTCCAGGCCGCCGGCCAGGACGGTTCGGCTTCCGTCGAAACGGTCGAGGCCGTTGCCGATCCGGGGCTCTCCAGCTTCGTCGGGAACAAGCTCTCGGAAAGCGACCGCCCGGAACTGACCTCCGCCAAGATCATCATTTCCGGCGGGCGCGCGCTCGGCTCGGAAGAGAAGTTCCAGGAAGTCATCCTGCCCGTGGCCGACAAGCTGGGTGCCGCAGTCGGCGCCTCGCGCGCCGCCGTCGATGCCGGCTATGCGCCCAACGACTGGCAGGTCGGCCAGACCGGCAAGGTCGTCGCGCCCGAACTGTATATCGCGGCAGGCATTTCCGGCGCCATCCAGCACCTGGCCGGGATGAAGGATTCCAAGGTCATCGTCGCCATCAACAAGGATGAGGAAGCGCCGATCTTCCAGGTGGCCGATTATGGCCTCGTGGCGGACCTCTTCGAGGCGTTGCCGGAACTCGAAAAGGCGCTTTGAGCGCCAATCCGTCGCCGACACCGGGCCGGGGCAGAGAAGATGCCCCGGCTTTTTTCCCGGCGCGGCCAGCCACATTGATTATTCCAACTGTCGCGTTCCTGCCGTAATGTGCACCGCAATACGGGCCTGATACGGCCTATCGGTTTGTAGCGGGACAACAAGGCGGGTACGAAAATCATGACCGGTATCAAGACCATCGGCATCATTGGCGCGGGACAGATGGGAGCCGGCATCGCCCATGTCAGCGCGTTGGCGGGCTATGACGTGATGCTCAACGACATTTCAGGCGAGCGCATCGAAAAGGGCCTGGCAACGATCAACGGCAACATGGCCCGCCAGGTCGCGTCCGACAAGATTTCCGAGGAAGACCGCGCCACCACGCTTTCGCGCATCAAGCCGGCGCCGAAGCTCGACGATCTGGCCGCTTGCGATCTTGTCATCGAGGCGGCCACCGAGGACGAGACGATCAAGCGCAAGATCTTCGCCCAGCTCTGCCCGGTCCTGAACCCGGAGGCCCTGCTGGCCACCAATACGTCTTCGATCTCCATCACCCGCCTGGCGGCGCAGACAGACCGGCCCGAGCGCTTCATCGGCATCCATTTCATGAACCCCGTGCCGGTGATGAAACTGGTGGAAGTCGTGCGCGGCATCGCCACCGACGAAACGACCTTCGTCGCCACGCGCGATTTCGTCGACCGGCTCGGCAAGACCATCACCGTCGCCGAAGATTTCCCCGCCTTCATCGTCAACCGCATTCTCCTGCCGATGATCAACGAGGCAATCTACACGCTCTATGAAGGCGTCGGCTCGGTCGAGGCCATCGACACCGCGATGCGGCTGGGCGCCAACCACCCGATGGGTCCGCTGCAACTGGCCGATTTCATCGGCCTCGATACCTGTCTTTCCATCATGCAGGTGCTCTATGACGGGCTGGCAGACAGCAAGTACCGCCCCTGCCCGCTGCTGGTGAAATATGTCGAAGCCGGCTGGCTCGGCCGCAAGACCGGCCGCGGCTTCTACGACTATCGCGGCGAAACGCCCGTTCCGACACGCTAGGGCCCGGGAAATTCCCGCACCGGCGGGCTTTTCCCCTTTCCCCGCGGCGCTTTCGCCGCTAGTTAGCCCTTCCACAAACCGGAGTGCAACGAGCATCGCATCACGCCACTGATGATGGCGACAGGGACCCGCCTCAGGGTCCGCCCCTCGACGGGTCACGATGTGAACTGAACGGGAGACGGCCTGATGGGCAAACCCAATCTTGTCATCATCGGCGCCGGTGGCGTCGGCGACGTGGCGGCCAACAAGGCTGTCCAGTTCCGCAAGGAATTCGGCGACATCTACTGGGCCAGCCGGTCGCTGGAAAAGCTGACCGCCAAGGCCAATGCCGTTCATGCGCGCTGGGCCGCCGCCAATGAGAACCGGCTGATCGAGCCGGTCCGGGTCAACGCGCGAAACACGCAGGAAACGGTGGCGATGCTGCGACAGACGGCCGCCGATATCGTCGTCAATGTCGCCTCTCCCTATTGCAACCCCGCCATCATGGATGCCTGCCTTGAAACCGGCACGCATTACATCGACACGGCGCTGGCCGAAGACGAGCATGTCGAGAACATCCAGCCCAACTGGTACGGTTACCACGAATGGCCGCGCCGCCCGGCCTTCACCGAAAGGGGTGTCAACGCGCTTCTGGGCATGGGTTTCGACCCCGGTGTCGTCAACATTTTCTGTGCCCATGCCCGCAAGCACCTGCTCGACGAGATCGCTTCCATCGACATCATCGACGTGAACGGCGGCAGCCACGGGCGCTATTTCGCGACCAATTTCGACCCGGATGTCAATCTGCGCGAGATCAAGGAAGACGTGATCACCTGGGAGGGCGGCGCCTGGCGCACCATGCCCCACCATTCCGAATGGATGGACGTCACCCTGCCGGAGGTCGGCACCCATCGCGTCTATTCCATGGGCCATGACGAATTGCAGTCGCTGGCGGTGAATTTCCCGGACACGCCGCGCATCACCTTCTGGATGGGCTTTGGCGAACACTATCTCAAGGTCTTCGAGGTGCTCGACAAACTGGGCCTCACCTCCTCGATTCCCGTCGAGGTGGACGGCGTCATGGTCGCACCCAACCGTCTGGTCAAGGCGCTGCTGCCGGATCCGGCCAGTCTTGCCAGGGACTACACGGGCAAGATCTGCATCGGCGTGGATATTCGCGGCCGCAAGAATGGCGAGGACAAGCGTTTCTTCATCTGGTCGACCTGCGACCATGCCGACAATTACAGCGAGGTCGGCGCCCAGTCGATTTCCTATTCCACCGGCGTTCCCGTCATCACGGCAGCGAGGCTGCTGGCCAATGGTGCCTGGAACCCCGGCTCCATGGTCAACATGGAGGAACTGGATCCCGATCCATTCCTGAGCCTCATGCCCGAAACCGGCATTGGCTGGCAAGTCAGCGAACTGCCGCTGGACGGTTCCTGGCCCTGGGGCCGGTGACCCGATGCAGCCGGGCTATTTCCACATGCTGGAAACGGCGGACCTTCCCAGTCCGGCCTATGTCATCGACCGCGCCCGGATCGAGCACAATTGCCGCATCCTGCGCCACATCGCCGACGCGGCCGGCGTCCGGGTGCTCCTGGCGTTGAAGGCCTTTTCCGCTTTCGCGGTGGCCGACATCATCGCAAAATATCTTGACGGCACGGCTGCCAGCGGGCTTTACGAGGCACGGCTCGGAAAGACCCGCTTTGGCGGCGAGATGCATGCCTTCGCGCCGGGACTGAAGGCAGAAGACGTGGACGAAATCTGCCGCCATTCCGATCACCTGATCTTCAACTCGCTGACGCAATACCGCCGTTTCGCGCCCATGCTGGAAGGCCGCGCACGGCCCGAACTGGGCCTCCGGCTCAACCCCCATCACCGCGAAGTCGCCAACCCGCTCTACGATCCCGCCGGCCCATGGTCGCGGCTCGGCATCGACGCCGCGTCCCTCACGCCGGACGACATGGCGCCATTTGCCGGCGTCCACGTCCACGCGCTCTGCGATCACGGGCTGGAACCCTTCGCCCGCTATCTCGAAGCGGTCGAGACCCGGTTTGCCCATCTTTTCCCTGCGATCGACTGGATCAACCTGGGCGGCGGCGTTCTTTTCACCGATGACGGCTTTCCCGTCGATGAGGCGATCGCGCTCCTGCGCGGCTTCCGCGAGCGCACCGGCCTCACCGTCTATCTCGAACCGGGAACGGCCATTGCCCTGCATGCCGGCGCGGTCGTGGCGGAAGTGCTCGACGTCGGCGTCACAGGTGCGCCCGTCATCGTTACCGATGCCTCCGCCACATGCCACATGCCGGACGTGCTGGAAGCGCCCTTCACGCCCGAATGCCTGGGCGCAACGGCGCTGCCGCGCGATCTGAAACCGCGCGACGTCAACGACCCGAACGTGGCGCGCGTCGGCGGGCCCACCTGCCTGGCGGGCGACACCATCGGCACCTACCGCTTCGACCGCATGCCGGACATCGGCGACCGGCTCGTCTTCCTCGACCTCGGCTACTATACGGGCGTGAAGGCGAGCACGTTCAATGGCACGCCCCTGCCCGCGCTGGTCATCTGGGACAGCCGAACGGGCGAGACCACGGTCGCCAAACGGTTCGGCTACGAGGAGTTCGAGACCCGGCTGGGCTGAACCGGCCCGCCCCCGCCTCAACCGGAAGGCGTCTGACGCTCCATCGCCGCGTCGATCAGCCCGATGGCGTCCTCGCTGTTCCATTCCGCCGGACCGTTCAGCTTGCCCATCAGGCAACCCTGCGGATCGACAAGCACAGTGGCAGGCAGGCCAAGCGCCAGGCTGCGTCGCTTGAACTCGTTGAAAATGCCCATCGAGGGGTCCCGGTAATGGGCCAGCGTCGTCACGCCCACCTCGCCCAGGAATTGCTCGGCCTTGGCCGGCTCGCCGGTGTCGATATTGACCGCGACCACCTCGAACTCGTCGCCGCCAAGCTGCTGCTCCAACCCGTCCAGCGCCGGCATTTCCTTGCGGCAAGGCGCACACCAGGTTGCCCAAAGGTTCACCAGGATCGTCTTGCCCTTGAAATCGCCCAGCGTCATCGGCGTGCCGTCCGGCCCCTGGAAGGCGACAGCGGTCAGGTCTTCCGGATCGGTGGCAAGAAATGCCGCCACTTCTCCCTTTGCCGCCGCATCGATGGCTGCCTTGCGTTCGGGACTGGCCTCGCATTGCGCTTGTGCGACCCCTGTCCCGCCATTGCCAGAGGGCGCGTTTGTCACGTATACCGCGCCGGCGCCGGCAATCACGGCGGCAAGCGCCGCGCCGGCAATCCATTTGAAGGACAGGGACGTCTTTCCGTCAGCCATTCGAGAACCACTCCGCAAGTGTGAACAGGGCCATGAGCGACACCAAGACCAGCAACCAGATGTGGGGCGGACGTTTCGCCTCCGGCCCGGCCGCCATCATGGAAGCCATCAATGCCTCCATCGGCTTCGACCGGAAACTCTACGCCCAGGACATTCGCGGTTCGCTGGCCCACGCCGCCATGCTCGCGGAAACTGGCATAATTTCGGCGGAAGACCATGACAAGATCGTTCACGGCCTGAACACGATCCTGTCAGAGATCGAGAGCGGACAATTCGAGTTTTCCACCCGGCTCGAAGACATCCACATGAACGTGGAGGCCAGGCTCGCCGACCTGATCGGCCCCGCCGCCGGCCGCCTGCACACTGCCCGTTCGCGCAATGACCAGGTGGCCACCGATTTCCGCCTCTGGGTCAAGGAGGAATTGCAGCGCGTCCACGCCGCGCTGAAGGGCCTGATGGAGGTGTTGCTCGCCAAGGCCGAGGCCCATGCATCCACCGTCATGCCGGGCTTCACCCATCTGCAGACGGCCCAGCCCGTGACATTCGGCCATCACTGCATGGCCTATGTGGAAATGTTCGCCCGCGACCGCTCCCGCGTGGCCGACGCCATCGCGCGCCTCGACGAATGCCCGCTGGGCGCCGCCGCGCTGGCCGGTACCGGCTATCCGATCGACCGCCACATGACGGCGGCAGCGCTCGGCTTCCGCGAGCCCACCCGCAATTCGATGGACACCGTTTCCGACCGCGATTTCGCGCTGGAGTTCCTCTCCGTCGCCGCCATCTGCGCTTCCCACCTGTCGCGCATGGCCGAGGAGATCGTCATCTGGTCGACGCCGCAATTCGGTTTCGTGAAGCTGTCCGACAGCTTCTCCACCGGTTCCTCCATCATGCCGCAGAAGAAGAACCCGGACGCCGCGGAACTGATTCGCGCCAAGACCGGCCGCATCAATGGCGACCTGATCGCCCTGCTGACCGTGATGAAGGGTCTTCCGCTGGCCTATTCGAAGGACATGCAGGAAGACAAGGAAGCCGTCTTCGACGCTGCCGAGACGCTGGACCTGATGCTGGCCGCCATGACCGGCATGTTCGACGAGATGGACGTCAACGTGGCCGCGATGAAGAAGGCCGCCGGCGCCGGCATGTCCACCGCCACCGATCTTGCCGACTGGCTGGTGCGCGAGGTGGGCCTGCCGTTCCGCGAAGCCCATCATGTCACCGGACGCGCCGTCGCCCTGGCGGTGGAGCGCGGCTGCGCACTGGAAAAGCTGCCGCTGAAGGACCTTCAGGCGATCAATCCGGCCATCACGGACGCCGTCTTCCCGGTGCTCCAGGTGGCCCAGTCGGTAAAGAGCCGCGATTCCTTTGGCGGCACCGCGCCGGCTCAGGTGAAGAAGCAGGTGCGCTATTGGAAAAAGCGCCTTTCCAGGGGGTGACAGGGTTGCAAACGCGGGTGCAATTGCACGCACAATCGGCTATAGGACACCTCGATCACACGAACGGAAGAGCGATGACCGTCCTCAAGAAACCGCTGACCGCCGGGCTTTGCCTCATCATGATCGCCACCATGGCCTCTGCTTGCGGCCGCCGCGGCGCGCTGGACACGCCATACGAGGCGTCGGTGCGCGAGGCCAAGGAGACCCGCCAGGGCGGCCAGACAGCGCCCGCACCGGAGAAACCGGTGGCCGACAAGCCGTTCATTCTCGATCCGCTGATCGAGTGATCCTTTTTCAGGGACCCAGGACCTTACACCCGTGAACCACTTTCAATATCGCGACGGCGTGCTTTACGCCGAGGACGTGTCGGTGCCGGAGATCGCGCGCGCCGTCGGCACGCCGGTCTACATCTATTCCACGGCCACGCTGACCCGCCATTACCAGGTCTTCGCCAGGGCATTCGAGGGTCTCGATGCCATGGTCTGCTATGCCATGAAGGCCAATTCCAACCAGGCTGTCCTGAAGACGCTGGCAAACCTGGGCGCTGGCGCCGACGTGGTCTCCGAAGGCGAATTGCGCCGCGCGCTGGCCGCCGGCATTCCCGCCAGCCGCATTGTCTTTTCCGGCGTCGGCAAGACCGCCCGCGAAATGGACTTTGCCCTCGAAGCCGGCATCTGCTGCTTCAATGTCGAATCCGAACCGGAACTGCAACTGCTTTCGGCCCGCGCGGCCGCACTCGGCAGGCAGGCCCATGTTTCACTGCGCATCAACCCGGATGTCGATGCGAAGACGCACAGGAAGATTTCCACCGGCAAGGCCGAAAACAAGTTCGGCATTCCCTGGCAGCGCGCCCGCGCGGTCTATGCCGAGGCAGCCACCCTGCCCGGCATCCGGGTTTCGGGCATCGACATGCATATCGGCAGCCAGATCACCGAATTGCAGCCCTTCGACGATGCCTTCGCCCTGCTTACCGAACTCGTGCAGACCCTGCGCCAGGACGGCCACGAGATCGAGCATGTCGATCTGGGCGGCGGCCTCGGCATTCCCTACAAGGATGACAACAATCCGCCCCCCCTGCCGGAGCACTATGCCGAAGTGGTGCGCAAGCATGTCACGCAACTGGGCCTGAAGGCGATATTCGAGCCGGGACGTCTCATTGCAGGCAATGCGGGAATCCTGGTCACCGAGGTCGTCTACGTGAAGGAAGGCGACGCGAAGAATTTCGTCATCGTCGATGCCGGCATGAACGACCTGATTCGCCCGACGCTCTACGACGCCCATCACGAAATCTATCCCGTCGAGCAGAAGGCGGCCACCGCCTCGCGCATCACGGCGGATATTGTCGGCCCGGTCTGCGAAACCGGCGACTACATGGCCCATGACCGGGAAATGCCGCGCGTGTCCGCCGGAGACCTGCTCTCCATCGGATCCGCCGGGGCCTATGGCGCTGTCCAGGCCTCCACCTACAATTCGCGCCCGCTGGTTCCGGAAGTGCTGGTCAATGGCGACCGCTTCCACGTGGTCCGGCCGCGCCTGCCCCTGGACGCCCTGATCGGCCTCGATTCGGTGCCGGACTGGCTCTGATCCCGCAGGCAGGGGAAAAGGCAGGCCTTCACGTTTGCGTGCATCGGCCTCGCCTTTGGCGCAATTTCCGCTATCCTTGCGTTCCATGGATCGGCGGATGGCCCGCCGGCGCCGGCAGCGGAAGGACGGCATGGAGACCACAACCGGCCTCTTGGAACGCCTGAAACGCACGCGCTCGATCGTGCGTCTCGTCCTGATCGTCGAGCGCCTCTGGCCGCTTCTGCTTCCTCTCGCCATCCTGGCGGCCCTCTTTGCCGTGGTTTCCTGGTTCGGCCTCTTCCGTGTCATGCCGGATTGGGCGCGGCTTTCGCTCACCGGCGCGTTTGCCCTGGCAGCCGTGGCGTCCCTCTTCCCGCTGTCGCGCATGCGCTGGCCGCGCGGCGCCGAGATCGACCATCGGATCGAGCGCGCCAACGCCCTGTTGCACCGGCCTGTCACGACGCAGTCCGACCGGCTGGCCGCGGTCAGCCGCGACCCCTTCGCCGAAGCATTGTGGCGCGAACACCAGAAACGCCTGGCCGCCGGTCTCGACCGCTTGTCACCCGGCTCGCCGGCAACCGGCGTTCCGGCACGCGACCCTTGGGCGTTGCGCGCCATTCCGGCGCTGCTCCTGGCCGGTGCCTTCGCCTTTTCCCTCGGCCCCGGCGGCGGCACGCTCACCGATGCCTTTTCCGCCCGCGGCGGCGCTCCCGTCATCCCGCCGCGTGTCGATGCATGGGTTACGCCACCGGCCTATACCGGCCGCGCACCGGTCTTCCTCACCGCCGAAGCCAACCGTGCCGAGACCGCCTTCACCGTCCCGCAAGGGTCCACGGTGGTCGTTCGCGTGACAGGCGGATCCGGTGGCGAGGAACTGAGCTTTCAGCCGTCAGGTGAACCGGCGGCAAGCCCCGTTGCGCCGGACATGGCCACCCTCCCCGATCGCGCCTCCACGAATTCCTCCCCGGCCGGTGCGCGCCAGTTTTCCTTGACGCTTGAAGGCGATGGCAATCTCCGGCTGGCCACACAGGAAACGGCCGTCAATGACTGGCGTTTCACCGTCATCCCCGACCAGCCGCCGGAAATCGCGCTGGACGGCGACCCCAAGCGCGAGCCGAACGGCTCCTTCACCCTCACCTACACGGTGAAGGACGACTATGGCGCCCGGTCCGGCGAGACCCTGTTCGAATTGGCCGAGGACCGGGCGCCGGATGCCCGGCCGCTCTACGAGGCCCCGGAAATGCCGCTCTCCCTGCCGCGCGAGCGCGAGGGCGAGGCCCGGACCACCACCGTCATGGCCGAGCATCCGTGGGCAGGCGCAAGCGCGCGGATGCGGTTGAAGGTCACCGATGCAGCCGGCCAGGAAGGCATTTCCGAACCGCTTTCCATCACCATGCCGGAACGGGTCTTCACCAATCCGCTGGCGAAGGCTGTCATCGAGCAGCGGCGCATGCTGGCGCTCGACGCGAACCGTAAGCCACGTGTCCTGCTGCTCCTCGATTCCGTGACGCTGCGTCCGGAAGACACGTTTTCCAACATGTCCCATTATCTCGGGCTGATGGCGCTGCGCTCGCGCCTCGACATGGCAGAAACGGACGACGCCCTGCGCGAGACGGTCGACTACATGTGGGAACTGGCCGTCCAGATCGAGGATGGCGATCTGACCGACGCCGAGCGCCGCCTGCGTGATGCCCAGCAGGCGCTGCGCGAGGCACTGGAAAATGGCGCCAGCGACGAGGAGATCGAACGCCGCATCGCGGAACTGCGCGAAGCGCTCAACGAGTTCCTGCGCGAATTCGCCGAGCGCGCACAGCAGGATCCGAACATGGCACAGCAGATGCCGCAGGACATGCAGGAGATGAGCCAGTCCGACCTCGACCGCATGCTCCAGCAGATGGAGGATCTTGCCAAGTCCGGACAGCGCGAACAAGCCGAGCAATTGCTTTCCCAACTGGAAAACATGATGCGCAACCTGCAGGCCGGCCGCCAGCAGGACGGCCAGCAAGGCCAGCAGGGTCAGATGCGCGAGCAGATGAACCGGCTTGGCGAATTGATGCGCCGCCAGCAGGAAATGATGAACGAGACCTTCCGCCTGGATCAGATGCAGCGCGGCCAGCAGGGGCAGGAAGGCCAGCAGCGCCAGGGCCAGCGCGGGCAGCAGGGTCAGCAGGGTCAGCAAGGTGAACAGGGGCAACAGCAGGGCCGCATGGGGCGAGGCGGCCAGCAACCTGGCCAGGGACAAGGCGGCCAGCAGCCTGGCCAGGGATCAGGAATGACGTCCGAGGAACTGGCAGAGGCCCTGCGCGGCTTGCAGGAAGGCCAGGGGCAATTGCGCGGTGAACTGGGTCAATTGATGGAAGATCTGCGCGGCATGGGCATCGAACCCGGCGAAGGCTTTGGCGAGGCCGGGGAGCGGATGGGTCAGGCTGGCCGTGCGCTTGGCGATGCTGACGGCGAGCAGGCGGTCGGCCGGCAGGGCGAGGCGCTGGAAGCCCTGCGCCGGGGTGCCCAGGACATGATGAACCAGATGCAGCAGCAGGCACAGCAAAACGGTCAGGGTGGCTCGGAACCCGGCGGCAACAACCGGGCCGACGACCGCGATCCGCTCGGTCGGCCGCGCGCCACGACCGGACCGGATTTCGGCGATACCGTGAAAGTGCCCGATGAGATCGACGCGCAACGGGCCCGTGAAATCCTGGAAGCGATCCGCGAGCGGCTCGGCAATGCGCTGTCGCCGCAACTGGAAAAGGAATATCTCGAACGCCTGCTTGATCTGCAATGAGGCGCCGCATCGGCCGGCAACAGGCAGTGGAAAGGCTTGCGCTCAGGCGGCCAGCGCGCCGGCAACCGCCGTGCGGATTTCCGAGAGCGTGAAGGGCTTGGGCACCACATCGATGATGACCTGGCTCAGGTCCGATGCCCGCTCGCGCTGCTCGGCATAGCCGGTCATCAACAGGATCTTGAGGCCGGGAAAGTCGCGGGCCGCCGTCTTGGCCATTTCGATGCCGTCCATCACCGGCATGCGGATATCCGAAAGCACCAGATCGAAACCGCCGGGTTCGTCCGACAGGATGGAAAGGCCGATCTCCCCGTCCTCGGCGGTTTCCACCTCATGGCCGTCAACGCCAAGCGCCCGCGCCGTGAACGCGCGTACGGAATCGTCGTCTTCAACGAGCAGTATCCTGGCCATTCAGTCTCTCAAGCCTCGTCCTTGATAAATCCGACATAGGGAAGTTCGCGGAAGGCGTGCCCGGCATCCATGCCGTAGCCCACCACAAAATAGTCGGGACAGTCAAATCCCGTGAAATCGGCATCGATGTCATTGGTCCGGCGCATGCGCTTGTCGAGCAGCACCGCGATGGAAACGGAGCGCGCGCCGCGCGAGAGCATCAGGTCGCGCGTGTATTTCAGCGTCTTGCCCGATTCCAGGATGTCGTCGATCAGCAGGATGTCGCGCCCGGTGACGTCATTGTCGATGTCGCGCAACACCTTGATCTCGCCGCTGGTCCGCCCCGCGCCGTAGGATGAGATCATGATGAATTCCACCTCCGGCGCCACGCCGACATCATGCATGGCGCGGATCAGGTCTGCCGCGAAGATGAAGGACCCCTTCAGGACCGAAATCACGAGCAGGTCCTTCAGGTCGCGCTCGGCGATTTCCTTGGCCAGTTCCAGATTGCGCCTCGCGATGGTCGACGCGCTGTAAAGCACCTCGATCTGTTTGCCCCTGACCGTCTGCATCATCCGTCCCTTTTGCTGTCCAGGCGCACCGACACCCGGTCCACGCCCAGTCTAGGCGCTGCAACATGGCCGGAAAAGAGGTGGCTGCCGCCTGGCTCAAGGCCCGCGCGGCTTGTCCCCAGCTTGTATTGCGCGGTCGACCCGTCCTTGCCTCGGACCGAGACCAGGATTGCGGGCAGGCGCGCGGACTGTCCGCCGCGGTTCTCCACCCTGGTGTCGACCCGCAGCATGGTTTCCCCGCCCCGCACTTCCATGCGTGAATTGAGTTCGGCAATGAACAGGTCGGCACCGGCACCGCCGGTAAACAGCGCATGCCCGCCATTGATCCAGAATGCCGCGCCGGCGACGATGAACCCGGTGACCTTGAGCAGCCGTCCCGCAAGCGGTTCCGGCCGCCTGTCCCCATGCTCCGGCAGCCGGGCCGTGCGCAGCATGGCAAGGCCGTCCGACGCAGCCCGCACCGGCGCTCGAAGGGGTGCCGTTGCGGCAGGCTGACAACCCGTTTCCACCGTTTCATATCCGATGATCTCGGCATTTAACCGCAACGCATGCGCGCCGGCTGCGCCGCCGGCATGACCCGCGTCGAGGATTTCGCCATCCAGCGGCAGATGCCTGGTCCGGTCCTGCATCACTTGCGCTCGTCTTTCCACTGTCTCATGTGTTGTCGCGTCCCGGTCAAGAAATGGTTAACGCCTCCTCAAAACGGCCATGCTGGCACAGGATTCTTGACCCCTCCCGCAAGGGACCGTTAACCAAGACGAGGAAGTGATTTGCCCGGCGGCCCTTGCGTGCAGCCGCGGCATGGTCCGGCAAGGGGAACCAGCGGCGTGATCCGTTTCGAGAACGTGGGCTTGAGATATGGCATGGGGCCGGAGATCATTCGCGATGTCTCCTTCCAGTTGCCGGAGCGTTCGTTCCAGTTCCTGACCGGCCCCTCCGGTGCCGGCAAGACCACGCTGCTTCGCCTTCTGTTCATGTCGCTGAAGCCCACGCGCGGCCTCATCACGGTCTTCGGCAAAGACCGCGCCCGCATCACGCGCGCCGAACTGCCGCATCTGCGCCGCCGGATCGGCGTGGTCTTCCAGGATTTCCACCTGCTCGACCACATGACCACGTGGGAGAACGTGGCGCTGCCCCTGCGCATCCGCGGGCGCGAGGAAGCGACCTATCGCAACGACGTCACTGAACTGCTCAAATGGGTGGGTCTCGGCGATCGCATGCATGTCCTGCCACCGGTCCTTTCGGGCGGTGAGAAACAGCGCGCGGCCATAGCGCGCGCCCTCATCGAACAGCCGGAAATCCTGCTCGCCGACGAACCGACCGGCAATGTCGATCCGCCCATGGCGCGGCGTCTGCTGCGCCTGTTCATCGAATTGAACCGCTCGGGAACCGCGGTGCTCATCGCCACGCACGACCTTTCCCTGATGAACCAGGTCGATGCCCGTCGGATGATCCTCTCGGACGGGAGGCTGGACATCTATGACTGACAAGGCGAAAGCGGCGATCCGCCCCGGCCGCGTCTCGGGCAAGCCGTCCGGCGCGGCAACCCGCCTGCCGAAATTGCCGGACCTGCCGGGCCGCGCCATTCCACGGGTTCTCAATGGCACGGCCCGCCGGCCCACGCCCATCGTCCCTTCGGGCAATGTAGCCGGCCGCGCGCTGGTCTTCGTCATCGCGATCATGACCTTCCTGTCCTGCCTGACGCTGGGCGCCGTCACCCTGGTGCGTGACACGGCCGCAGGCTGGCAGAGCCAGATCGCCCGCGAGGCGACGATCCAGATCCGGCCCTCCGAAACCCTCGACATGGAAGCGGCACTGGCGCAGGCCGCGGCAATTGCAGGCGGTTTCGAGGGTGTCCGTTCAACCGAAGTGCTGGACCCGGACGCAACCGCACGGCTGCTGGAGCCATGGCTCGGCAGCGGTCTCGACATCGAGGAACTGCCCGTTCCCCGCCTCGTCATCGTCACCATCGACGAAACGGACCCGCCGGACTTTGCCGCCATGCGCACGGCACTGACCGGCGCCATTGCCAACCTTTCGCTCGACGATCACCGGACCTGGGTCGACCGCCTGGTTTCCATGGCCCGCACCACGGTCACCATCGGCGTGGCGGTCCTTGTGCTGATGCTGTCCGCGACGATCCTGACCGTGGTGTTCGCCACGCGCGGCGCCATGGCCGGCAATGGCCATATCATCGAGGTCCTGCATTTCGTCGGCGCTGAAGGCCGCTTCATCGCGGTGGAGTTCCGCCGCCATTTCCTCGCTGTCGGCATGAAGGGCGCGGCCATTGGCGGCATTCTCGCCGTCGCCGTCTTTCTTCTCGGGTCGTGGTGGTCGGCCAGCAATCTCGCCACGCCCGAGGCCGATCAGGCCGCCGCGCTTTTCGGCACGTTCGGCATAGGCCTTGCCGGCTATCTCGGCGTTATCGCCGTCGTCATCCTCATTGCCCTGCTGACGGCCCTGACCACGCATTACACCGTGCTGACCTTTCTGAGCGATCTCGACACAACGGGAGAAGAGTGAAACGCGGCCCAGGACGAGCGCGGCGGGAATGCCGCAATTGCCGTTTTTCCGGCTATTCAATGCCGCAATTGCCATGTATCGGAATGCCATGAACGCGAACGAGGAACCCGCAGGAACGGCAGTGACCGCGTCGACACAGGGACAGGCGGACCGTCCCGCGGCGATCCGCCGTCTGCGCCGCCTCTGGCGGTACGGGTTCCTGGGCACGCTTGTGCTTCTTGCCGCTTTTGTTGCCGGGTTTGCCTTTTTCGCCGATACGGTCGGCCGCATGGCGCCGCCTCCTGGCATAAGCCGGGCCGACGGGATCATCGTGTTGACCGGCGGCTATCACCGCATCGACACCGCCGTGGCCCTTCTGGAAAACGGACAGGGCAAGCGCCTGCTGATATCCGGCGTGAATCCCGTGACGAGCCGTGGCACGCTGCGCCAGGCCACCGGCGCGCAGACCGATGTGTTCAATTGCTGCATCGACATCGACATCGAGGCGCTCGACACGATCGGCAATGCCGCCGAGAGTGCCAAATGGCTGACCCGCAACGGATACAAGAGCGTCATTCTCGTCACAAACAATTATCACATGCCGCGTTCGATCATGGAGCTCAAGCGCACGGCGGGCAATGTCGATATCGTGCCATGGCCGGTGGTCAACACGCCCATGGATGACGGCCGCTGGATGATGAAACCGGCGGCGCTGCGCGTCTTGTTCACCGAATATGCCAAATATGTCGCCGCGCTGGCACGCGGTCTTCTGCCTGCCCCCGAGCAGGGGCCGACGATCAGCGCGGCGGCCCGTTGACCCTTCGCCTTTGCCTTTCATGCCGCATCGTGTAAGCCGGTTGGCTGTGCTCACAGACCGGTTCCGATAGTCCATGATCCTCCTGCGCTCGCTCCTGTTCAACGCCGCGTTCTACATCGCGACCTTCGTCCAGATGGTCGTCTACACGCCCTTCTATTTCCTCGCCCCGCGCCGCGCCGCCTGGTGGGTGCCGAAGTCGTGGGCGCGCGTGAACATGTGGCTGCTGCACCGGATCGGTGGCGTGAAGTCGGTCATCACCGGCCAGGAAAACCTGCCGGCGGGCGGCTATATCATCGCTCCCAAGCACCAGTCCGCCTGGGACACATTCGCCTTCCTGCCCTGGATCCCGGATGCGCTCTACATCCTCAAGCGCGAGCTGATGTGGATTCCGCTCTTCGGCTGGTACGTCGCCAAGATGCGCATGATCCCGATCGACCGCGGCAAACGCTCCGTCGCGCTCAAGAAGGCGGTCAGGGAAGCCCGCGCCAGGATGGCCGACGGCCGCCAGCTCATCATCTACCCGGAGGGAACGCGCAGGCCGCCGGGCGCGGAGCCGGCCTACAAATACGGCATCGTGGAGCTCTACGTGCAGCTCAATGTGCCGGTGGTTCCGGTCGCCCACAGTGCCGGCCTGTTCTGGCCACGGCGCAAGATGCTGCGCTATCCCGGCACGATCCATGCGCGATTCCTGCCCCCCATCCCCGCAGGCCTGCCGCGCGAGGAATTCCAGGCGCGCTTGCAGGCCGAAACGGAAGCGGCCTGCGATGCCTATCTGGTCGAAGCGGCCACCGGTCCCAACCCGCCGCCCATGCCGGCCACGGCCATCCGCCGGCTGGAGGAACTGGGCGTGGACACCGCCGGCCTGCCGCGCCGCTGACAGGACATTCAGCGGTGGTGCATGTGATGGGCCACGGCTTCCAGCCAGCGGTCGCGAATACCCATCTGGCGCAGATGCTCCACCGTGTTCGCGACATATTCCTCGTTCGGCCCCGATTGCCCATGCGCGCCGGAAACATGGCGCGCGGCTTCCTCAACACCCATCCGCCCGGCATATTGCCGGTGATGCTGGTCCACCACATAGCCCAGCGCCGGCACACGCCGCCCGTCGTCGAGCGCGATATTGAGCCAGCGCTCGCGATAGACATGGGTGACCAGTTCGCGTTCGCGCAGATAGTTGATCGTTTCGGCCCGACGGGAATCGCAGACGCGGAAGGCGACGCCAATGCAGGAGCCGCCCTTGTCGAGGCCCAGCACGAGGCCCGGCCGCTGTTCCGTTCCACGATGCACGAAGGAGCGCACGCAAAGCGCCCGGCGAAAGCCGAAAAGATGGGCCCGGTGGCGCTCCAGATGATCGAAACCCGGCCGCCACATCAGCGAGCCGTAGCCGAAAACCCAAAAATCGCCCATACCGGCGTCAGTGCCCGGCGCGCCGGAATCCGATTGCGATAGTGAAAGGCTGTTCTCAACCATGTCCCGACCGGTCAGTTCCCCTCCGCGCAATGCGCGCCGTTTCCTCTGGCTTGCCCTGGCCATTGTCGCAGCCATCACGCTCTACACGGCCGGCTGGTTCTATATCGCCGGCCGGCTGGAAGAGCAAACCGCCCATGCGATCAGCCGACAGGCCGAACGCGGCGTGGAAACCGAATGCGCCGGCGCACGGGCGCACGGCTACCCCTTCCGCATCGGCCTGTTCTGCGATGCCACGGCATGGCGGCGCCCCGGACAGGGCATCGCCATCGAAGCCGGCGCCCTGCGCAGCGCCGCGCAAGTCTACGCGCCAGGTCACATTGTCGCGGAAGTGGACGGGCCGGCCGAAATCGACCTGCCGGGCGTCGTTCCGCTCTCGGCAGACTGGGAAAGCCTGCAGGCCAGCATCCGCGCCAGCAAGCCCCTGCCCTTGCGCGCCTCTGTTCAGATCAGGGACGCGCGCCTCTCCGTCCGCTCGGCCCACGCGCCGGTGGTCGCCACGGCCGGCGATGTCCAGGCGCATATGCGCACCGTCCAGGGCTCCATCGACCTGGCCGCCACGCTGACCGGCCTTGACCTGCCTGCCGGAATGACGAACGGCGAGGCCCTGCCCCCGCTGGCGCTTTCAGGCGATGCCACCATCCGCGACGGCGCGCTTCACCTAGCGGCGGGCAAACGCTCCCTGCGCGGGATCGAAGGCACGCTGCGCGACCTCTCGCTCGATATCGGCGGCTCGGCGGGCGCGCGCCTGACCGGCCCGTTTAGCGTGGATCGCGAGGGCCGGCTGAACGGCGACTTCACCGTCACGCTGCGCAATCCGGCCGAACTCGCCGCCCTGGCGAAACGGCTCTATCCGGGCGAGGAAAAGACGATCGACACAGCACTCTCCGCGCTGACGGCCCTTGGCGGCGCGAATGGCAGCCCGGCGATACCCGTTCGCGTGAGCGATGGCGTCCCCACCCTGGGCTTCGTCCGTTTGCAGCCGCTGCCGCGCCTGCCCTGACCGGATGGCTCAGGCCTTGTGGGCGTGATCGGCGTGGCGGCCGAAATCCGGCTCCGCCGTGTCCTGCCCCGCCTCGATGATGGAGCGGCGGATGGCGCGCGTGCGCGTGAACAGGTCGAACAGCTTGTCCCCGTCGCCCCAGCGAATGGCCCGTTGCAGCGCTGACAGGTCTTCGGAAAAACGCGCCAGCATTTCCAGGATCGCGTCCTTGTTGTGCAGGCAGACGTCGCGCCACATCGTCGGATCGGATGCGGCCAGGCGCGTGAAGTCACGGAAACCGGAGGCGGAATACTTGATGACCTCGGACTTGGTCACCGTCTCGAGATCGTCCGCCGTTCCCACGATATTGTAGGCGATGATGTGCGGCAGGTGCGAGACGATGGCCAGCACGCGGTCATGGTGGTCGGCATCCATCGTGTCGACGCGCGAGCCGCATGCCTCCCAGAAGGCGCCCAGCCGGGCAATCACCGTTTCATCCGTGCCTTCCGGCGGCGTCAGGATGCACCAGCGCCCCTCGAACAGCTCGGCAAAGCCTGCGTCCGGGCCGGAGCGCTCGGTACCGGCTATCGGGTGGCCCGGCACCAGATGGACGCCGGCAGGCACATGCGGCGTCATCTGCTCGATGACGGTGCGCTTCGTCGAACCGACATCGGTGAGGATGGCGCCCGGTTCCAGCGTCCCGGCAATGGCCGCGGCCACCGCGCCGGACGCGCCGACCGGAACCGACACGATGACGAGATCGGCGCCACGCACGGCTTCCGCCGCATCGGCTTCATACCGGTCGCCAAGCGAAAGTTCCTCCGCCCGCTTCAGCGTCTGCGCGCTGCGGCTGGAAACCACCACCTCGCCGGCCAGCCCCTCGCGGCGTATCACATGCGCCAGCGACGAGCCGATCAGCCCGATGCCGATCAGCGCGATGCGCGCGAACATCGGCGCGCGCGCCGCCACCTTGCCGTTGTTGCCGGCCACGATCCTATCCTTTCAGGAAATCCGTCAGCGCGGCGATCACGCCCTCATTGGCTTCGGCCGTGCCGATGCTCATGCGCAGCGCATTGGGAAAGCCGTAGCCGGTCACCCGGCGCAACACATAACCGCGCGCGCACAGGAAGGCATCGGCCGCCTCCGCCGTATGCACCGGATCATTCTCCGGAAAATGGACCAGCACGAAATTGCCGACCGACGGCGTGACGCGCAGACCAAGCCCGGTCAAGGCCTCCGTCAGCCGCGCCAGCCATTCATCATTGTGGGAAACGGCCTGCTCGATGAAACCGCGGTCGCGGATCGCCGCCGCCCCGGCCCGGATGGCCAGCGCATTGACATTGAACGGACCGCGCACCCGGTTGATCGCATCGCAGATATGAGCCGGCGCATACATCCAGCCGATGCGCAGCCCCGCAAGACCGTAGATCTTGGAAAAGGTGCGCGTCATGACCGTATTGTCATTGTTGGCCACCAGTTCCATGCCGGCTTCGTAGTCGTTGCGCCGCACGTATTCCGCATAGGCCGCGTCGAGGACCAGCAGCACATGGGCCGGCAGCGAGGCGCGCAGGCGCTTGACGTCCTCATAGGGGACATAGGTGCCGGTCGGATTGTTGGGGTTGGCGAGGAAAACCACCTTGGTGCGCTCCGTGACGCAGGCAAGGATGGCGTCGACATCCGCCGTCTCGTCCTTTTCCGCCGCCACCACCGGTGTCGCCCCATTGGCGAGGATCTGGATGCGGTAGACGAGGAAACCATGCTCGGTATAGATCGCCTCGTCGCCTTCGCCCAGGTAGACATGGGCCAGCAGCCCGAGCAATTCGTCGGAACCGTTGGAACAGACGATATTGGCGGGGTTCAGGCCATGCACCTCGGCGATGGCCTGGCGCAATTCCTCTGACTGGCCGTCGGGATAGATTTCCAGCCGCGACAGCGCGCCTTCCATGGCCTCGCGCACCTTGGGCGAACAACCCAGCGGCGTCTCGTTGGAAGAGAGCTTGTAGACCTTCTCAACGCCATGCACGGTCTCGCGGCCGGGCACATAGGCGGCAATGTCCATGACACCGGGATTGGGCACGGGACGGTTCGGATCGGCTCTCTTGTCCATGAAGGAAACCCCTGGATGAAAAGTGGCATGGCCGCGAAAGCGCGGCCACGCGCCGACATACAGGCCGCAAGGCAAAATGTCGAGGCGGTCGGCTATGCTCCTGCCTCGCGGGCATCGCGATTGCACCCCGGCACCCGCGAGGCCGCCTGCGGCGCCAGCACCGGCACGAAGACGCGGCGCGAGGCGCGCTGCGCGACCGGGCGTCCCTGGTAGAGCCGTTTCTGCGCCTCCACCACCAGGACCCCGGCAAAGACCGGCCAGAATCGCCGGCCCGCCTGTTCCAGCGTCGGCGCGGCGCGGATCAGCCAGCGCTTGCGCAGCGGCGGGAAGAAGAGCGCATCGGCAAAGGCGCCGGGCGTGAAATTCGCATCGCGCAGCAACATGGTCACTTGCCCGCGCGAGAACGGCCGCCCGGACCCGAATGGCGTATGCTCGAACCGCGCCCAGACGCCGCGCCGGTTAGGCACCACCACGATCAGCCGCCCACCGGGCGCCAGCACCCGCCAGGCCTCCGTCAGCGTCTCGCGCGGGCTTTCCGAATGCTCCAGCAGATGCACCATCAGCAGCCGGTCGATGGAACTGTCGGGCAGCGGCAATTCCTCATCGAAGACGAGCGCCGCCGCGCCCGGCCCCTCCGGCGGCCAGTTCACCGCGCCCTGCCCGGCCGGCATGAACGCGAAGGTGCGCTCGGTGTCCGGCGCGAACCGGTCCAGCCAGGGCAGCGGATAGCCGAGCCCGACCAGCCGCTCATTGGCCAGCGGCTGCCAGACGGCGGTCAGCGCGCGGGCAATCGAGCGCTCGGCCAGACGGCCCAGCGTGGACGCGTAAAAGGTTCGCAAGTCGACGATATCGCCATACATGGGCCGGACGGTAAGCGCGCAATCGTCCGAGCGCAACCGCCCTTGCCGGGTGACATGGCGCCGCGCCTCCAATAGGCTTCGCGGCGAAACGAGGGAGACAGTCCATGCCATTGCAGATCGAACAGTTCATGTGCCGCAGCGACAATTTCGGCGTCCTCGTGCACGACCCGGAAACCGGCAGCACCGCCGCCATCGACGCACCGCAGGAAGGCCCCATCCGCGAACGCCTCGACGAAAAGGGCTGGCAGTTGACGCATATCCTCGTCACCCATCATCACGGCGACCATGTCGAGGCCATAGCACCGCTGAAAGCCGCCTTCGGCTGCGAAGTGACGGGTCCGGCCGAAGAAGCCGGAAAAATCGATGGACTGGACCGCCTCGTCGGCGGCGGCGACCGCTTCGACTGGGCCGGTCATCCGGTCGAGGTGATCGCCACGCCGGGCCATACCGCCGGCCATATCTGCTATCATTTCCCGCAGGACAAGGTAGTCTTTACCGCCGATACCCTGTTCGCCATGGGGTGTGGCCGCCTGTTCGAGCGAGGGCCGGAGGAAATGTTCGCTTCCCTGTCGAAGCTGGCCGCCCTGCCGCCCGAAACGGTGGTCTATTGTGGCCATGAATACACGCTGGCCAATGCACGCTTCGCCGTGACGGTCGATCCGGAAAACCCGGCGCTGGCGGCCCGCCTGAAGGAAGTCGAGGCCCTGCGTGCCGAAAACAGGCCCACCTTGCCGACCACGATCGGCCGGGAACTGGAGACCAATCCCTTCCTGCGCTGGGGCGACCCGGCGATCCGCGCACATCTGGGCATGACGGACGCAGCCGACTGGGAAGTGCTTGCCGAAGTGCGCAAGCGCAAGGACAAGGCCTGAGGCATGGTATCCCCGACCGGTCCCGACCTGACGCCGGAAACCATCCGCACGGCCTTTGCGATGCAGCGCCATCCCGAAGGTGGATGGTATGTCGAAACCTTCCGCGACACGGACGGCGGCCCGCGCGGCCATTCCACCGCCATTCTCTACCTTCTTGAAGCCGGCGAACGCTCGCACTGGCACCGCGTCACGGATGCTGCCGAAATCTGGCACTGGCATGCCGGCGCGCCGCTGGAGCTGGGGCTGTCCGCCGATGGCAGGATGACAGCGAGGCAGGTGCTTGGCATGGACGTGGCGGCCGGCCAGCGCCCGCAGGTCGTTGTCCCTGCCAATTGCTGGCAATCCGCGCGCAGCCTCGGGCATTGGACGCTCGTCGGCTGCACCGTGGCCCCGGGCTTCCTCTTCGAACGCTTCGAGATGGCGCCGCCGGGCTGGGCTCCGTCAGGTGAGCGCGACTAGGAACGCGGCCTGCGCCGCAAAATAGCTGGACCAGACGAAAAGATGCGCGCTCCGCTGGCGCAGATCGTTCTCCGCCATGATAAAACGCTCCACGGCAAGCACCGAATCCGAGGCGACGAACAGAAGCGCACCGGCGATGACGCCAGGTGGCTGAAACAGGAACGCCGCCGCCGCCATGGCGACAATGGCCATGACATAGACCGCAACCGGCACGCGCATCGGCGCAGCCAGCGCCGGCATCAGCCGCCGCGCCAGGAACAGCGCCCACAGCCCCACCGCCCCGATGAGCGCAAAGGCCGCCCAGCGCGGCAGCAGCACAATCGGAAGCGCCGATTGCGATGCCGGATCGTGCAGCGCGAACAGCGCCGTGAAGATGAGATGCGCGGCCAGGAAAGCGCCAAGGCCGGCCATGAAGGAGCGGTCGTCATGGTGTGCGAGGAAAAAATCGCCGAGCGCGGAAAGCGCCAGCCCCGCCACCAGCAGCCAGGGGCCGCCGGCATGATAGGCGATCAGCGCCAGCAGCGCGGTAGAAAGCGTTTTGGCCGCCGTGCGCCGCCAGGAGACCGGTTGCGGCAGCATCACCGCATAGAGAATGGCGGCGATGACGGAAAGCAGCAGCAGCCCGTTTTCCGTGGCGCCAAGGCCGCCAGGCCAGGGAAGGAGGGTCACGACGGGGCCTCGCCCGCCGGAGAGCGTCCGGATGTCAGCATCGGCCAGGCGGCAAGGACGGCGCCGCCGGTGATCAGCAGGCAGGCCGCCAGCACGATCACCGTCGCGTCGGCAAAGCCGGCGGCGATCAGCACCAGCGTGGACAGCAGCGGCGCGCCATAGCTCGATGCGCCGAGCACCTGGATATTGCCCTGTTTGACGCCATGATCCCAGAAGTAGAAGGCAGCCCCCACGGGCCCCAGTCCGAGCCCCACCACCGCCAGCCATTGCAGCATGGTGTCAGGCCACACGGTCTCCTCCAGCATCAGGTGACAGCCAAGCGCCAGAAGGGCGGTCGCCGCGCAGAAACCCGTCACCGCATCGCTCGGCACACTGGCAAAACGCCGCGACAGCAGCGAATAGCCCGACCACACGAATGCCCCGGCAAAGGCCATGGCATAGCCGAAGCCGAAGGCGGGATCGAAGGTGAAGCCGTTGCCCTTGGTGACGATCAGCGCCGTGCCGGCCAGCCCCATCAGCGTGCCGATGACGTGGTGGACACGCAGCCGCTCACCCGGCATCAGCGCCGAACCGGCCACGATGAACAGCGGCCAGAGATAGGCGATCAGGCTGGCATCCACGGCCGGCGCGTTCCTGAGCGCGGTGAAGTACAAGAAGTGATAACCGAACAGCCCGGCCACACCCACCATCCAGGCGCGCGGCTCCACCTTCAGCGCCGAAAGCGGCTTTCCGCGCACATGCAGCGCGCCCAGCCCCACCAGCGCGCCGACGGCAAAGCTCATCGCGGCAAGCTGGAACGGCGGCACCGCGCCCGATGCATCGGTGAACAGCGCCAGCAGCGCCCATAGCACCACGGCAAGAAATCCGATGAAAGTCGCGCGTCCCACATGTCTCTCCCGGCCGGCAGCCGGTCATGGAGACCCGGTCCGGTCCGTCACTCCGCCGGCCCGAAACGGGTCGCGGAAATCCTCAACCGCCCGATCATGGTCGGCACCGACGCCTTAACCGGCGCATAGATGTCTGTCGAGCCTCTGCGCGCGAAGGTGACCGTGATATCGTCATTGTCGCGCAGGAACTCGATCGCCTTCTTGCCTTTCCTGTAGCCCGCCACCGGAATGAACCTGGCCTTGCACGTCACCGCCGGCCCGCGATAGCCGCTGACATCCACTTGCTCCGGCTTCGGATCGGACAGGACGATATCCATGCGCATCCGGCCATCGAACACGCGCAAACTGCGCTGGCAGACCGCCTGCGGGCTTGCCGCACGCACGATCCCCGCCGTCATCGGGTCGCTGACTGCCTTCAGGTGCTCCGCCGTCACCGGCACGAGGCGCTCGCCACGCGGTGGCTTGGGGATCAGCCGCGTGGCAACCACATCGCTGTTCCTGAAGGTCAGTTCCGTCGACCGTTTCCGGTCGCCCGAAACATAGCTCATGGCATAGGTTTCAGGCGCCAGCCCGTCGCCGGTGAGCCGCCCCTCGACGCGCGACTGCGCAACCGTGCTGTCGAACAGGCGCGCCAGGCCCGCGCTGCGCACCGTCCCCTCTACGGTGAAGCGGTCGCCCTGTACGCTGCTTTCGAAATGCGATACGCCAAGCGGCAGGCCAAGCAGCGAAAACGCGTATTCGGTGACGAAGGTTTGCCCCGCATCCAGCGCATCGGCCCCGGCGGGCATGACGGCGAGGGCGGCTGCGAGTGCGGCGGTTGACAATCGGATCATCACATTCGGTCTCTTTGGCAATGGCGTCCCTTCCGCTTTCCTGAACGCCGATTCCGGCGAAGTTGTGGTCCACCCCGCCGCACGCCACGGCTGCGCCGGGCATTTGCGGCTTGACGCCACCGGCCATTGTCACTATTGAACGCGGGATTTTTCCACGAGGTCAGCCTTGGGACAAGACGCGGTTCATGCGAACCGTCGTGGCGTTCTGCCGGTTTGGCCGCGAAAGACACGAACCAAAAGGTGATCCAATGTCCCGTGCTTGCGAACTGACCGGCAAGGCTGTCCTGACCGGTAACAATGTCAGCCATGCCAACAACAAGACCCGCCGCCGCTTCCTGCCCAACCTGGTGCAGGTGACGCTGATTTCGGAAGCCCTCGGGCAGAGCTACCGCCTGCGCATTTCCGCTGCTGCCCTGCGCAGCGTGGAGCATCGCGGCGGCCTGGATGCCTTCCTCATGAAGGCCGCTTCCAACGACCTCTCGCAGCGCGCCCGCGTGCTGAAGAAGCAGATTGCAAAGAAGATGGCCGAGCAGGCCGCCTGATCCCTTTTCGCAACGGCCCGGCAGGTCTTGGCGCCTGCCGGTTCCCGCTCCCTTCGCCGCCGGGTTCGCCCGGCAAGCTGGTGGCATCACCCAGGATAAAAAAATGCGTATGACAATACGTTCCCTTCTGCCTTTCGTGGCAGCCATGGCGGCTGTCGTTGCCGTCTCGAATGTCCTCGTCCAGTATCCGTTCGCCCATTTCGGCCTTGGCGAGATCCTGACATGGGGCGCTTTCACCTATCCGGTCGCCTTTCTCGTCAACGATCTGACCAACCGCCGCTTCGGCGTCGCCGCTGCCCGCAGGGTGGTGCTGGCCGGTTTCGTGCTCGCTGTCGCGCTGTCGGTCTGGCTGGCCACGCCGCGCATCGCCATTGCATCCGGCTCGGCTTTCCTCGTCGCTCAATTGCTCGATACCGCGGTTTTCGACCGGCTGCGCCGCATGGCATGGTGGCGTGCGCCACTCGTCTCCACCCTGCTCGGCTCGGCCATCGACACGGTGATCTTCTTCGGCATCGCATTCGCCGCCCCGTTCGCTTTCATCGACGCATCGTTCGGCATGGAAGACGGCTCGCTGGCCTTTCCCGTTGCCTTCATGGGCACGGAGGTGCCGCTCTGGGTCTCGCTTGCCCTGGGCGACTTCTGCGTCAAGATCGCGGTCGGCGTGGTCATGCTTGCACCCTATGGCGCCTTGCTTGCCCGCCTGAAGCCGGTTTCGCCGGAAGCCGCCTGACCGGCTTCACTCGGCAATGATGAATTCCAGGTAGAGCGTGCGCTGCAAAAGCGACTTGTTGTCGTCGGAAACCAGCGACAGGCGCAGCGTCCCGTCACCGGCACGCCAGACATCCATGCCTTCCATGTTGTCGATCTGGTAATCCATGCCGCCGGAAAACAGGATCTCGCCGTCGAGCAGCGCGCCGGCGCCGATCCTGTCGCCCGGCACCCGCCGGATCTGCATCCCCACGCCGGTTCCCAGCGAATAGCGCCGTTCCAGAAGCAGCATGTCACCGCCAGGCAGGAACGCGCAGTCGGTCACATCGAAGACGCCGGATTTCGCCACCGTGAAGATGCCGCGCCTAGGCCCCTCCAGCACGGCTCCGAAAATGTTGCCCTTGCGGTCGAGGCTCTTTTCCGTGACAGCCACCCGCGCGCCGCCAAGCGGGCCGCCTTCAGGCGAATGGGCCACGCATTCGAAACCCCGATTGGTGCGCAATTCGTGACCGGGAACAATGAAATCCACGGTGCCGCCGGCCCCGCCGGGCCGCCCGTCCACCAGGCGGTATTCGGCGATTCGGTGATAGCGCTCAAAGCCCACCGTCGCCGTCCCGCCGCGCAGCGACAGGCTTTCGGCATCGGCTTCATACTTGCTTTCCAGTGGCAAGCCTTCCGGACCCAGGATCTCGCTCATCCATCCGCCGGATATGCCGGTCGGCACGCCCGCCTCGTTGCGCGCGATGGTGCCTCCGAACCAGAAACCATTGTCGGAGACGGAGAGGAAACGGGAACCGGCCTCAAGAAAGCGGAATGCCGAAAGCGACCCGAAATGCCATTGGCTGGAGGAAAGCGACAGCCCGCCGACAAAGGTCAGCGGTCCGAAACGGCGCGCGTCAGACCCGATCTGGAAGGAGGAAAGCGGATTGGCGGTGATCGGGGCATCCATGGCGCCGGCTGGCGCCGCGCCCGATCCGGACAGCGCCAGCAGGGCGGCAAGCCCCAAGATGGCGGACCTGCGCCTCATCCCGCCCGGCGCATGCCTCGGCCGCCACCGCGGCCACGCTCACGCCCGCCCTGTTCCTCGAACAGCGCGGCAAGCTGCTCCGTCATCGCCCCCGCCAGTTCCTCCGCATCGACGATGGTTACCGCGCGGCGATAGTAGCGCGTCACATCATGCCCGATGCCGATGGCCAGCAGTTCCACCGGCGACCTGGTCTCGATCAGGTCGATCACGGCCCGCAGGTGCTTTTCCAGGTAATTGCCAGGATTGACCGAAAGCGTGGAATCGTCCACCGGCGCGCCATCCGAGATCATCATCAGGATCTTGCGCTGTTCGGGCCGCCCGAGCAGGCGCTTGTGCGCCCAGAGCAGCGCCTCGCCGTCGATGTTTTCCTTCAGCAGGCCCTCGCGCATCATCAGGCCGAGATTGTTGCGCGCCCGCCGCCAGGGCGAATCGGCGGACTTGTAGACGATGTGGCGCAGGTCGTTGAGGCGCCCCGGATTGGCCGGCTTGCCGTCCTTGAGCCATTTTTCCCGCGATTGTCCGCCCTTCCACGCCCGTGTCGTGAAACCGAGAATTTCCACCGAGACGCCGCACCGCTCCAGCGTGCGGGCCAGGATATCGGCACAGGTCGCAGCCACCGTGATCGGCCGGCCGCGCATCGAGCCGGAATTGTCGAGCACCAGCGTCACCACCGTGTCGCGGAAATTGGTGTCGCGCTCGCGCTTGAAGGACAGCGAGGCGAATGTGCCCTTCATCTCGTCGATGACGACACGCGGCAGCCGCGCCGGGTCGAGATACCCCTCTTCGAGGTCGAAATCCCACGACCGGTTCTGCTGCGCCATCAGGCGGCGTTGCAGCCGGTTGGCCAGCCGCCCGACCACGCCTTGCAGGTTGGACAATTGCTTGTCGAGATAGGCGCGCAGCCGTTCCAGTTCCTCCGCGTCGCACAATTCATCGGCGCCCACCATCTCGTCGAACTCGGTCGTGAAGACCTTGTAGTCGAGTTCGGCGGTCATCTGCGTGAAGGGGTCGTCCTTGCGCTGCGCTTCGCCGGGCGTCTCGGCCTCGTTGTCGTCCTCGGCGAAATCGTCGGCCGTCGCGTCCGCGCTTTCCATCTCGCCGGCCTGCTGTTCCTCGTCCGAGGCCTGTTCCTCTTCAGATTGCGAAGGCTCGCTGCCGTCGCTTTCCTCCTGGCCGTCCTCGCCCTGGTCCTGCGGCTCCTGCTCCTGTTCCTCGCTCTCCTCGCTTTCTTCCTGCTGGTCCTCGTCCTGGTATTCGTCCGACATGTTCATGCTGACGAGCATGTCACGCACGGCACGGGCGAAAGCCTGCTGGTCGTCGAGCCTGGCAAGAAGATCGTCGAGATTGCCGCCGGCCTTGCTTTCGATCCAGTCGCGCCAGAGGTCGACGAGATTTTCGGCGGAGGGCGGCACCGGCTGACCGGTCAGCCGTTCACGCACCATCATGGCGACCGCTTCCTCCAGCGGCGCCTCCTCACGCGAGGTGACCGCGGCCAGGTTCGAACGCTGGTACTTGTCCTCCAGCATGGTTGCGATATTGGCGGCCACCCCCGACATGCGGTTGGAGCCGATGGCCTCGCAGCGCGCCTGCTCCACGGCGTCATAGATGGCGCGCGCCTGCCGTCCGTCCGGCGCCATGCGCATGTGGATGCGTCCGTCGTGGCAGGCCTTGCGCAGCGCCATGGAATCGCCCGTGCCGCGCGTGATGGCGACATCCGCCGCGCTTGGGCGCTTGGGCAGGTCGGGCAGGCGTGCCGCCTTGCCTGTCAGCGACGGCTTGTCCTTGGAAAAGGAGACTTCCAGCTCGTTGTCACCGGCAAGCGCGCGCACCGTCGCCGTGATCGAACGGCGGAAAGCCTCGCTCTCGGCCTGCTGCTGTTTGCGCGCGCGCTGGTTGTCTCCTGGTCCCGCCATGACGATGC
The DNA here is from genome assembly GCF_041397485.1 of Zhengella sp. NCBI lineage: Bacteria > Pseudomonadati > Pseudomonadota > Alphaproteobacteria > Hyphomicrobiales > Notoacmeibacteraceae > Zhengella > Zhengella sp. The sequence goes on from NZ_JAWKWO010000001.1 coordinate 1,039,340, forward strand.
CGCGCTCAGCTCAGCGTGATGTTGGCCGCGCTCTCGGGCAGTTCGGCATTGAAGCAGCGCTGATAGAACTCGGCCACGATGGGCCGTTCCAGTTCGTCGCACTTGTTGAGGAAGGTCAGGCGCAGCGCCATGCCCACATCCTTGAAGATGTCGGCGTTTTCGGCCCAGGTGATGACCGTGCGCGGGCTCATGACGGTCGACAGGTCGCCATTGATGAAGGCGGCGCGCGTCATTCCGGCCAGCCGCACCATCCGGTCCACGATGTCGCGGCCCTGCTCGTTGCGGTAGTGATGCGCCTTGGCAAGCACGATCTCCACCTCCTTGTCATGCGGCAGGTAGTTCAGCGTCGTGACGATGGACCAGCGGTCCATCTGCGCCTGGTTGATCTGCTGGGTGCCGTGATAGAGGCCGGTCGTATCGCCCAGGCCGATCGTGTTGGCGGTGGCAAAAAGGCGGAAAGCCGGATGCGGGCGAATCACGCGGCTCTGGTCGAGCAGCGTCAAGCGGCCGGACGATTCCAGCACGCGCTGGATGACGAACATCACGTCCGGGCGCCCGGCATCGTATTCGTCGAAGACCAGCGCCACGTTGTGCTGATAGGCCCAGGGCAGGATGCCGTCACGGAATTCCGTGACCTGCTTGCCTTCCTTGATGACGATGGCGTCCTTGCCGACCAGGTCGATACGGCTGACATGGCTGTCGAGGTTGACGCGTACGCAGGGCCAGTTGAGTCGTGCGGCGACCTGCTCGATATGGGTCGACTTGCCGGTGCCGTGATAGCCGGAAACCATGACGCGGCGGTTGTAGGCAAAGCCTGCCAGGATGGCCAGCGTGGTCTGCTTGTCGAAGAGATAGTCCGGATCGACATCCGGCACATTGGGGTCCGGCGCGGAGAAGGCCGGTACGACCATCCCGGAATCGAAGCCGAATGTTTCCTTCACCGGCACGGTCGTGTCGGGGAGATTGGCGATGTCGCGATCGACCTTGTTCATCATGCCTCCAACGACGTGCAAGCCGGATTTCTCCGGTTTGCCCGCCGGTCAAATATACGGTTCAGTGCGGCTTAGCAGAAACCGGCTTGCTTGAGCAATCGGTAAGCCTGAATGACGTTGCGGAAGCGCTCCTCGGAGCCGCGGTCGCCGCCATTGGCGTCCGGGTGATGCTGCTTCACCAGCTCCTTGTAGCGTGTCTTGATGTCCTTTCCGGTGGCCTTGGCATCCAGCCCCAGGGTTTCGAAGGCCTTGGCCTCCAGCGGTTTGAGCCGCCGCTGCCGGGTCATGTCGGGGCGGTTTGCATTCTGTCCGAACAGGCCGTGCGGATCGCGCAGCCGCGACCGCGAGGCCGCAGAGCCGGAGCGCGCGTCGCTGGAAGTCCAGGTCTGGCTGTTGGTTCCCAGCTTCCATGTCGGGCGGTGGCCGGTCAGCGCTTCCTTCTGGTAGCGCGCCACTTCCGAATCCGACAGCCCGGAGAAATAATTGTAACCCTTGTTGTATTGGCGCACATGATCGACGCAGAAGTGGAAATACTCGCCTTCCGCCATGCGACCCACCGGCGCGCGGTGCGTGCCGGCTGCCTCGCAGCCATCCCACTGGCACGAGGGCGCGGCGGCCTTGGCCTCGGCCTGCGGGTCCGGCCGAACCCGGATACGCTCGAAATATTTCGAATAGGGCTTCATCGTGCGGCTGTTGCGGTTGCTCTGTTGCGGGCGCTTCGTTGCGAACGCATGATTATGGGCGCTTCGGCAGGGGATACAAGAATTGACAAGACGGGAATTATCTCTGTCAAAGGGCCGATTCACCCCGCGACTGCGCAGAATATGGGAAAGGCACGCCATCATGTCCATGGATGAAAGGATCAGGAACAAGCTGACCGAGGCATTTTCGCCGGACCATCTGGAAGTCCTCAATGAAAGCCGCCTGCATGCCGGCCACCATCAGACCGGCCGTCCGGACGATGAACGCTTTTCCGGCGAAGGCGAGACCCATTACCGCATCCGCATCGCCGCTTCAGCCTTTGCCGGCATGAGCCGGCTGGACCGCCACCGCGCCGTCAACGCCGTCCTTGCGGACGAACTGGCTGCCACGGTGCATGCGCTGGCGGTCGAGGCGCGCGCACCCGGCGAACCGGCGCGGCGCTGAAGGCGGACCGGCCGGACCGCCTCACCCCTTGCCCGCCGGCTCCACCGGCCGGATGCGCAGCTTGGTGATCCGGTTCTTCTCGCGCTTGAGCACGACAAAGCGCATGCCATGGAAGGTGAAGGCCTGCTTCTCCTCCGGGATCAGCTTCGTTTCATGGATGACCAGCCCGGCAATCGTCGTCGCCTCGTCATCCGGCAGGTTCCAGTCCAGCGCCCTGTTCAGGTCGCGGATCGGCACCGCGCCGTCGACGACGACCGACCCGTCGGCCTCCGGCTTCACGCCCTGCATCTCCACGTCGTGCTCGTCGGCGATTTCGCCGACGATTTCCTCGAGGATATCCTCAAGGGTCACCAGCCCTTCCACCTCGCCATATTCGTCGACGACGATGGCGATATGGGCCTTGCGCCGCAGGAAGGCGTTGAGCTGGTCATGCAGCGTCGTCGTGTCGGGCACGAACCACGGCTTGACCGCCACCTTGGTGATATCGATGCGCGCAGGTTCGTTGTCCACGTCATGCAGGGCACGCAACAGGCTCTTGGCGTGTATGACACCGACGATATTGTCGGTACTGCCATGCCAGACCGGCAGGCGCGTATGCGGCGACTCCAGCACTTCGCGCACCACCTTCTCGGGCGGATCGCCGGCATTGACCATGCGCATGCCGGTGCGATGGATCATCACGTCGGACACTTCCAGGTCGATCAGGTCGAGAAGCCCGCCCAGCCGGTCGCGATCCTGCTTCACGAAGGCGCCTTCGCGGTGCAGCACCTCCATCGTGCCGCGCAGTTCCTCATGCGCGCTGAGCATCGACTGCCCCTCGTCCAGCCGCACCCCGAACACCGCCAGCACATGGCGGACGATCCAGTTCACCCCGCTTGATAGCGGGCCGATGACCGCGACATAAACGCGCATCACCGGCGCAATCGCCATCGAGAAGCGGTCAGGGCTTGAGATCGCCCAGCTCTTGGGCAGCACTTCGGCAAAAATCACCAGCAGCACGGTCATGGCCAGCGTGGCATAGGCCACGCCCGCATCGCCGAACAGGGTGAGGAAGGCCGACGTCGCCAGCGACGACGCCAGAATGTTGACCAGGTTGTTGCCGATCAGCAATGCGCCGATCATCCGGTCGCGCCGCTCGATCAGGGCGCCGACCGTGCCGGCGCGCCTGTTTCCGGCATTTTCCATCGAGTGCATGCGCGCCCGCGAAACGGCCGTCAATGCCGTTTCCGAGCCCGAAAACGTGGCTGACAGCAGGATCAGGAAGAAGATCGCGCCGAGAATGATCCAGAGTTCCGTCGTCATGAAGCCATTTGCTCCTGCAGGAAGGCCAGAACCTCCGACGGCGGCACGTCCCTGGCAATGTAGGACTGGCCGATGCCGCGCGTCAGGATGAAGGTCAGGCTTCCCCGGCTGACCTTCTTGTCCTGCGCAATATAGGAAAGGAGTTGCTCCGCGGAAGGCAGGCCGCCAGGCACGTCCTGCAACCGCGTCGGCAGGCCCACAGCCTTCAGATGCGCTTCCACCCGCGCCGCGTCATCCGGGCTCGCCTGGTTGAGCCGCGCGGAAAAGCGGTGCGCCAGCGCCATGCCGATGGCCACGCCCTCGCCATGCACCAGCCGCGCGCTGTCATAGCGTGTGGCCGCCTCCAGCGCGTGGCCGAACGTGTGGCCGAGATTGAGCAGCGCCCGGTCCCCGCTCTCGCGTTCGTCACGCGCCACCACATCCGCCTTGCACTGGCAGGATGTGGCGATGGCATGGGTGCGCGCCGGCCCGCCGGCGAAGACGTCATGCCAGTTGGCCTCCAGCCAGGCAAAGAATTCGGGCCGGTCGATCAGGCCGTATTTGGCCACTTCCGCATAGCCGGCACGGAATTCGCGCGGCGAAAGCGTGTCCAGCACATCCGTGTCGGCCAGCACGAGACGCGGCTGGTGAAAGACGCCGATGAGATTCTTGCCGTGATCGGAATTGATTCCGGTCTTGCCGCCGACCGAACTGTCCACTTGCGAAAGCAGGGTGGTGGGAATCTGCACGAACTGCATCCCGCGCCGGATCACGCCGGCGACAAAGCCCGTCAGGTCGCCGATCACGCCACCGCCCAGCGCCACCACCGCATCGCCGCGCTCGAACCGGCCGGCCAGCACGAAGTCGACCGCCTTTTCGAAATAGGGAAAGCTCTTGGTCTTCTCGCCGGCCGGAAGCACAAGGCTTTCATGGGCGATTCCGGCCTCGCCCAGGCTGTTCTTCAGCCTGTCGAGATGAATTCCCGCCACCGTTTCATCGGTGATGACGGCCACGCGGCTGCCCGGCAGGCGCGTGGCGATCTCCAGCCCCGCCGCCTCGATGAGGCCCGATCCGATCAGGATGTCATAGGCCCGCTCGCCCAGCCCGACAGTGACCGTGGCCGAGGTTTCGCTGATGTCTTGGCTCATGCCGGTCCGGCTCCGTTTTCGGTTGCGCCATTGCTCAGGTGGTCATGCAGCGCCGCCACCACCTGCATGGCCATGTCTTCCTTGCTGACATCGCGCGACTCGACCACCAGGTCGGCCAGCGCATAGACCGGATGGCGCACGTCCATCAGCCGCCGCAGCACGCCGCGCGGATCCGGGTCTTTCAGCAGCGGGCGGTTCTGCTTGCGGCTGACCCGCTCCATCAGCAGGTCGAGATCGGCCTTCAGCCATACGGAAACACCGTTGGCGGCGATGGCCTCGCGCGTCTGCGCGTTCATGAAGGCGCCGCCGCCGGTGGAAAGAACCTGCGGCCCGTTCTCGATGATGCGCTGGATCACGCGGCTCTCCAGCGAGCGGAATTCCGGCTCGCCATAAGCCTCGAACAGTTCCGGGATCGTCATCCGCGAGACGTGTTCGATCTCGTGATCGCTGTCGATAAAGGGCAGGCCGGCAAGCTGGGCCACCCGGCGTCCGACGGCGGTCTTGCCCGCGCCCATGAGCCCGACGAACACGATCGACCGCCCGCCGAGCAGCGCCTTGATGTCGGTTTCGGGTCTGGCCTCTTGCGTGGTCATGCAGCAATTGCCTGCCTTTGGTGTAGCTGGCGCGTTTCGACATGAAAAGCGCGTCGAGGTCAAGCGTCCGCACATGCGCAGCCCGCCCGCCACGCGCTTGCAATGCCGGGCGGGGCGTCCCATAACGGGTCAGGCGGACACGAATGAACAAAGGTCGAGGGGCGGCGCGATGCCAACACTGTTCCGGTTTCTGGTGACAATCGGGATTCTTGCCGGGCTTGCCTATGGCGGCATGTTTGCGCTCGCGACACTGGTCAAGCCCAACAAGGGCGAGATGCAGCAGCGCATACCGCCCGACCGGCTGAAACTGGACGAATGAGCACGTCGGCTGCGCTGATCGAGGCATTTCTGGAAATGATGGCCGCCGAACGCGGCGCGGCGGACAACACGCTGGCCGCCTATCGCCGCGACCTCGAAGAGGCTGCCGCCGATGTGCCGGGCGGTCTGGCAGGGGCGACGGCTGACGACCTGTCGGCCCATCTTGCCGGCCTGGCGGCAAGCGGCTTTGCCGTGACCACGCAGGCGCGACGGCTTTCGTCGCTGCGCCAGTTCTTTGCCTTTCTTTATGGCGAAGGCGTGCGATCCGACGATCCCACCGGCGTGATCGATTCACCGAAAAAGGCCCGCCCCCTGCCCAAGGTGCTTTCGCAGGCCGAGGTAACGCGCCTTCTCGACCTTGCCGCGCACGAAGCACGCGGCGCAGACCCCGCGGCAATGCGGCTGCATGCCCTCATCGAGGTGCTCTACGCCACCGGCCTGCGCGTCTCCGAACTGGTCGCCCTGCCGGTCGCCGTTGCCCGGCGCGACGAACGCTTCTTCATCGTGCGCGGCAAGGGTGGCAAGGATCGCATGGTACCGCTGTCGCCAAAGGCACGGGCGGCCATGGCAGCCTGGCTGGCGGCGCGCGACAGCGACGATGCACTGTCCGGCTCGCGTCATCTCTTCCCCTCGCCGGGCGCCCGGAGCGGCCACCTGCCCCGGCAGGTATTCGCGCGCGAACTGAAGGCACTGGCCGCGCGCGCCGGGCTCAAGCCGGCCGCCGTCTCGCCCCATGTCCTGCGCCATGCCTTTGCCAGTCATCTGCTGCAGAACGGCGCCGATCTGCGCGCCGTGCAGCAATTGCTGGGTCACGCCGATATTTCCACCACACAGATCTATACCCATGTCCTCGAAGAGCGCCTTGCCGAACTGGTCCGCACGCACCACCCGCTTGCCGATTGACGCCGTGATCGCTATGTGAGGGGCCTGAAGAGGCAGGAACGCGGCCCTGCGCTGATGCGTGCCGCACCCATTTGCCATGACCAGGCCGCAAGACGCGGGATCAGGGGCGCATGTACAATTATCTCGATTTCGAAAAACCCGTTGCCGACCTCGAAGGCAAGATCCTTGAACTCAAGGCATTGATGGAAAGCGGCGAGGCCGTGGATGTGGGCGAGGAAATCAAGCGCCTCGAAAACCGCTCCCAGGAAGCGCTGCGCGACGTCTACAAGGCGCTGACCCCGTGGCAGAAGGCGCAGGTCGCCCGCCATCCCGACCGCCCGCATTGCAAGGACTATGTCGAGGCTCTTTTCACCGAGTTCACGCCGCTGGCCGGGGACCGCAATTTTGCCGAGGATCACGCCGTCATCGGCGGCCTTGCCCGCTTTGACGGCCGCGCGGTCTGCGTGATCGGACAGGAAAAGGGCGCCGACACGCAAAGCCGCCTGAAGCACAATTTTGGCATGGCGCGCCCCGAGGGCTACCGCAAGGCCGTTCGCCTGATGGACATGGCGGAGCGGTTCCGCCTGCCGGTCATCACCCTCGTCGACACGGCCGGCGCCTATCCCGGCATCGGTGCGGAGGAACGCGGCCAGGCCGAGGCCATCGCCCGTTCCACCGAGAAATGCCTCAACCTCACCGTCCCGGTCATTTCGGTGGTCATCGGCGAGGGCGGATCGGGCGGCGCGATTGCCATCGCCACCGCCAACCGCGTCTACATGCTGGAACATTCCATCTATTCGGTGATCTCGCCGGAGGGCGCGGCCTCCATCCTGTGGCATGATTCGACGCGCGCCCGCGATGCGGCGACCGGCATGAAGATCACAGCGCAGGACCTGCTCGATCTCAAGATCATCGACGGCATCATTGCCGAAAAGGTGGGCGGCGCCCATCGCAACCGGGCCAGCGTGATCGAGGCAGCCGGCCGGCAGATCGGCAGCGCGCTCGAAGAGCTTTCCGCCGAGGGACTCGATCTGCGCCGCGCGCGGCGCGAGAAGTTCCTTGCCATCGGCCGCTCTCTCTAGGCTGAACGCCGGCGCGCGAACAGCGCGCCGCGCCTTGCCACAAATTTGCCAAGACCGAAGTCCAATGACGCTTGCGTGATCGCGCCGGCGAACGCTTGCGGTAATGGTTTTTCAATGGTTAACGCTTATACGTCGGGCTGAGGCGGCGGTTGCCGCCTGCTTCGTTCATCTATGAGGATACCGGTTGGTCAAGCCATGACGAAAAGGCTACTCACGGGATTGGTTCTGGCCGCGGCGCTGGCCCTGGCCGGCTGCAACGATGCGCTTGACAGCGCCGCCAAGGCAGAACGCCCGCTTCCCGACAGCATTGTCCGGGTCATGAAGGCCAAGGGGATGAGCAAGTCCTCGCCCATCATGGTCCGCATCTTCAAGGAAGAGGGCAAGCTGGAGGTCTGGAAGCAGAAGGATACGGGCCGTTACGACCTCGTGACGAGCTATGACATCTGCAAATGGTCCGGCCAGCTCGGCCCCAAATATATCGAGGGCGACCGGCAGGCGCCGGAAGGGTTCTACACCATCCGGCCGCACCAGATGAACCCGAAGTCCAGCTACTTCCTGGCTTTCAACCTGGGCTATCCCAACGCCTATGACCGGGCGCACGGACGCACCGGCAAGCATCTCATGGTGCATGGCGCCTGTTCGTCGTCCGGCTGCTACTCCATGACGGACGAGCAGGTTTCGGAGATTTTCGCTTTCGGGCGCGATGCCTTTCGCGGTGGCCAGCGCGCGTTCCAGGTCCAGGCATTTCCCTTCCGCATGACACCGGCCAACATGGCCCGCTACACGAACGATCCGAATATCGGCTTCTGGCGCATGCTCAAGGAGGGCTACGACCATTTCGAGCTGACGAAGGTGCCGCCCAAGGTGGATGTCTGCGAGGGCCGCTACGTCTTCAACCAGACGCCGGCCGAAGGCCAGTCCTTCCGTGGTGCGAACGCGGCCTGTCCTGCCATGTCGCAACCTGAAAGCCTGCGCATGGCCTATGACGCGCTCAAGCGCGACCACGAGGAGGCATTCTCCGCCCTGCTCTCGAACGGCGATGCCGCTGCATCGCGTCCGCTCAGCCCCTCCATCGACGGCATCAGGGAAGCGCGCCTTGTCGCCGACTGGTCGAAGCGCCGCGCCCGTGGCGAGAAGGTCTCGCGCACACCGCCTTCCCTGGAAGATCCGCGACGCGCGCCTGCGCCCGCACCCGAGCCCAAGCCCGAAGAGGTCGAGGACGCAACGGCGGCACCAGCCGCAGCCGTGCCCGCGGCAGTGCAGGCGCAGCCGGATGCAGCCCCGGTTCCCGATGCCCGCCCCGACCAGTCCGCCGAAGCGGCCGCGCCACGGAAAAGGCGCTGGTGGAATGTCTTCTGAGCCCGAAATCTACGATCTGCGCGGGCTGAACTGCCCGCTTCCGGTCCTGAAAGCGCGCAAGCGGCTGTCGGCCATGGCACCGGGAAGCCGGCTCTGGCTGGAAACGACCGACCCCCTGGCCGTAATCGACATACCCGCCTTCTGCCAGGAAAACGGCCACCGCCTCATCGAGACCGCAACGGCCGCCGGTGGGCACCGTTTTCTTGTCGAACGCGGGTAAGACCCGGGCCGCCGCCTAGCCCCTGAAGCCCGGCACGGCCAGCGGATTGTCCGTCACCGCCTGACGATCCGGTGTGTCGACCGCCGGCGTGTCGGTGAAAGCGGCAAACATGCGCCGCACGAAATCCTCGCCCAGATCCTGCGTGATGAGCACGATGCGCGTTCCGCGCGGCCCTTCCGGCCACGCGTCGAGCCGCACCGGCGGATGCATGACCGACTGAACGCCGTGAATGACGAGCGGGCGCTCCGGATCGTCCTTCAGTTCCACGATGCCTTTCATGCGCAACAGCTTCTCGCCGTGGGCGGAGGCCAGCAGGTCCATGAACATGGCGACCGCCAGCTTGTCGACCGGCCTGTCATGGATGATCGAGAAGGACCGGATGCGCGCGTCATGCCGGTTCACGTCGTGATGATGATGGTGATGCCCGCCGTGATCGCCGCCTTCATGGTGGTGATCGTGATGATGGGCGTGCGAATGCCCGCCATCCGTTTCCGCCGCCAGCCATTTGCGCACATCCGCGCTCTTGGTCTCGGGATTCCAGGCGCCGCACTCCATCAGCGCGGCAACGGATGGTTCCGCTTGCCCGTCGAGAATGGCGGCATGGGGATTGAGCCCCGCAAGCCGCGCCGTCAGCGCGGGCACGGCATCCGGCCCGGCCAGATCGGTCTTCGTCAGCACGATCCGCTCGGCCACCGCCGCCTGTTTCACCGCTTCCATGTGATTGTCCAGCGTGCGCATGCCGTTGACGGCATCGACTGTGGTCACGACGCCGTCCAGCCGCAGCATCCATTGCAGGGCCGGATGGCCGATCACCGCCTGCAGCACCGGCGCCGGATCGGCAAGCCCGGTCGTCTCGATGACGATGCGCCTGAGGGAAGCGATCCTGCCCGATTGCACCCGGTCGACGAGATCGGCCAGTGTCAGCACCAGGTCGGATCGCACCGTGCAGCAAAGGCAGCCGTCCGACAGTTCGATCACGCCATCGGCGGATTGCTCGACCAGCAGGTGGTCGATGCCCACTTCGCCGAACTCGTTCACGATCACGGCGGTGTCTTTGAGCGCCGGATCCTTCAGCAGGCGGTTGAGAAGCGTCGTCTTGCCCGAGCCGAGGAAGCCGGTGACGACGGTGACGGGAATCTGGTCGGGCATCGGGTCTCTCGTCAGATGGAGGGGCGCGGCGTCGGAACCGGTATGCCGGGTGCGGGGACACCGCGCAATTGCGAGGTCACGGCCGGCCGCGCCGGCTCCTCGGCCTCGCCCGGCGCGCTGCCCTGCCTTGCAAACGCCATCGCCGGCGCATCGCCCGGGCGCGGTGTCGGCACGGGCACGTCAGCGAACACGGTATTGGCTGCCGCCGGTCCAGTCGCTCCGCCCGGCGCCACGGCAACCGCCACCGGCTCCCGGTTCATCGGCCCCAGATGCGACGAGCGGTAGACCAGCTTGCCGTCGAAGTCGCGCCCGTCATAGCGCGCCTGCTGGGCCTTCTGCGTACAGATGGATCCGCGGATATCGGCAACGCGTTCGCGATCCTCGCCATAGGGCTGGAGGTTCGCCAGCGTCGGCTTGCCGGCGGGATCGGTGGCAAAGCCCTGCGCCAGCAGATCGGCCGCCAGATCGGCCCGGTCCTCCTGGGTCAGCGCCCCGAGAACCACCGCGACGATCGTTCGTCCGCCCCGCGTGGCCGAGGCGGCAAGGTTGAAACCGGAGGCACAGACATAGCCGGTCTTCATGCCGTCGGCGCCGGCAAACCGGCCAAGCAGGATATTGTAGTTCGGGATCAGCTTGCCGCCCGCCTCGATGCCTTCAAGGGCAAAGAACCCGGCAAATTCGGGAAAATCGCGCCGGGTCGCAACAGCCAGCAGGGCCAGGTCGCGCGCCGTGGTGTATTGCTTGCCATCGGGCAGGCCGTTCGGATTGGCGAAGCGCGTGTCACTCATGCCGAGCGCGCGCGCCTCCTCGTTCATCATGGCGACGAATTCCATCTCGGAACCGGCCACCGCCTCGCCAATAGCCATGGCCACGTCATTGGCCGACTTGACCAGAATGATCTTCAGCGCGTTATCCAGCGTCAGCACGGTGCCGACGGGATAGCCCATCTTGCTCGGCGGCTCCTTTGCCGCCCGTTTTGTCATCTGCACCGGGCTTTTCATCGACAGATCGCCCGAACGCACCGCCTTGAAGGCCAGCCGCGCCGTCATGACCTTGGTCACGGAGGCCGGATACCATCGCTTGAACGCCTTGTTGTGCGCCAGCACCGCTCCGCTGGCCACATCGGCCACAACGTAAGGGTTCTGCGCCAGCGCCATGGCGGGCGCAAGCAGCAGGATGGCAAGCGTGGCAACAGCGAATCGGATCAGGCGAAGGGGCATGATGGGTCGGTTTCTTCGGCTCGGCAGCGGGGATCGGCGTCATTCGGATCGCATGATCTCGTGGTATCCGATCCGTGGCGTGAAATCAAAGCGCCAAACATTGACGATCCCGTGACCGGCGTGATCAATCGTCACGTCCAAGGAGGAAATCCAAAATGCCCGTTCTCAATCGCGCCGCCGAGATCGCCCGTGAGGCCGCCGGATGGCGCCGCCACCTGCACACCATTCCCGAACTGGAATTCGACCTGCCGGAAACCGCCGGCTTCATCGCCGCGCGGCTGCGCGAGATCGGCGTGGACGAATTGCACACCGGCATCGCCAGGACGGGCATGGTGGCGCTGATCCGCGGCAACCTCGGCGAAGGCCCGACCGTCGCGCTTCGCGCCGACATGGACGCCCTGCCCATTCGCGAGGCCACCGGCCTGCCCCATGCCTCGCAAAACCTCGGACGCATGCATGCCTGCGGCCATGATGGCCATTCGGCCATGTTGCTCGGCGCAGCCAAACACCTCGCGGAAACGCGCAATTTTGCAGGCACCGTGGCGCTCATCTTCCAGCCGGCCGAGGAAAACGGCGGCGGCGGCGAGGTCATGGTGAAGGAAGGCATCATGGAGCGCTTCGGTATCGCCAGCGTCTATGGCCTGCACAATGTGCCAGGCGTTCCCGTTGGCCATTTCGCCACGCGGCCCGGTCCGATCATGGCCTCGACCGCCGAGTTCGACATCACCATCACCGGGCGCGGCGGCCATGCCGCCCATCCCGATGAGACGGTCGACCCCATCGTCGCCGGCGCGCAGATCGTCTCCGCGCTGCAATCCATCGCCGCGCGCAATGCCGATCCGGTGGAATCCCTCGTCGTCTCCGTCACGCAATTCCATGCCGGCGACGCCTACAACGTGATCCCTCAGACCGCGACCATCGCCGGCACCGTGCGCGCCCTCAGGCCCGAACTGGGCGACCTTGCGGAACACCGCCTGAAGGCACTGGTATCCGGCCTTGCACAAGCACACGGCGCGACGGCCGAGATCGCCTATGTCACCAGCTATCCGGTGACCGTGAACCATGACGCCGAAACCGCGCTCGCCGCATCCGTGGCGCGTGGCTTTGCCGGCGACACGCAGGTACGCGACGACGTTCCGCCGACATTGGGTGGCGAGGACTTCGCCTTCATGCTTCAGGCCCGCCCCGGCTGCTTCATGTATATCGGCAATGGCGACACCGCGGGCCTTCACCATCCCGAATACGACTTCAACGACGAGACGATCGCCCACGGCATCACCTATTGGGTGAAACTGGCCGAGACGGTGCTGGCGGCAAAAGGCTGACCCCCGTCTTTTTCCGTGGTTTGGCGGGAACCGGAGCGCTGCCGATGCGTTTATGAGCGGCAGGGTTTGCCTTTCGGGCTGCCCTGCCCTATGAGTTTGCGCTGCAGCAATCGCTTGCTAACAAGAAAAAGCCCAGAATCGGAGAAATACTTCTCTGCAAGCAAGAACAAGACAGGAGATCGCATCCCGACATGTGTGGAATAGCCGGGGAAGTTCGTTTCGATGAAAGATTCGCCAATTCTGAAGCCGTCTCTCGAATAACTGAATCCCTTGCGCCGCGCGGGCCCGACGGATGCGGGATTGTCCAGCAAGGACGGTTTTGTTTCGGCCATCGCCGGCTGAAGATCATCGACCTGTCCGAACGCGCCGCCCAGCCCATGGTCGATTCCGAACTGGGCCTGACCATCGCCTTCAACGGCTGCATCTACAATTATCCGGAACTGCGCGCCGAACTGGAAGGCAAGGGCTACCGCTTCTTCTCCCATGGCGACACGGAAGTGATCCTCAAGGCCTGGCATGCCTGGGGCGCCGAATGCGTGCAGCGCTTCCATGGCATGTTCGCCTTTGTCATCGCCGAGCGCGACACCGGGCGCACCGTCATGGCGCGCGACCGCTTCGGCATCAAACCGCTCTATCTTGCCGAAATGCCCGGCGCGATCCGGTTCGCCTCCAGCCTGCCGGCACTGGTCAAGGGTGGCGATGTCGATACCGGCATCGACCGCGAGGCGCTGCACACCTACATGACCTTCCATGCCGTCGTGCCGCCGCCGCGCACCATTCTCAAGGGTGTGCGCAAGCTGCCGCCGGCCACCATGCGCATCTATGATGCCACCGGCAATTTCAAGGAAGAGCGCTACTGGAACCCGCCGCATGCCCGCCGCGCCGGGGACAAGGGCCTGACGCGCGAGGACTGGCGCGACCGCGTGCTCGACGCCCTGCGCGTGGCGGTGCGCCGGCGCATGGTCGCCGACGTGCCGGTCGGCGTGCTGCTGTCCGGCGGCGTCGATTCCTCCATCATCACCGGCCTGCTGGCAGAGGAAGGCCAGCGCGACCTGATGACATTCTCCATCGGCTTCGAGGAAGCCAATGGCGAAAAGGGCGATGAGTTCGTCTATTCCGACCTGATCGCCGAGCGCTTCGGCACCGATCACCACAAGATCTTCGTGCCCTCCTCGGACCTCATGACGCATCTGCCCGGCGCCATTGGGGCCATGTCGGAGCCCATGGTCTCCTACGACAATATCGGCTTTTACCTGCTCAGCCGCGAGGTATCGAAACACATCAAGGTGGTGCAGTCAGGACAGGGCGCCGACGAGATCTTCGCCGGTTATCATTGGTATCCCCGCTGCAATCCTCCAACGATGTCGTCTCCGACTATGCCCGCGTCTTCTTCGACCGCGACCACGAGACACTGAAGACCCAGCTTGCCGACGAATGGATCGCCGACAGCGATGTCAGCCGCGATCTCGTTGCCGCCCATCTGATGGCCGACGGCGCGGAGGACCCGGTGGACAGGGCGCTGCGCCTGGACAGCCAGGTCATGCTGGTGGACGACCCGGTCAAGCGCGTCGACAACATGACCATGGCCTGGGGGCTGGAGGCGCGCGTGCCCTTCCTCGACCACGAACTGGCGGAACTGGCGGCCACCATACCGCCCGAGTTCAAGCTCAACGATGGCGGCAAGGGCGTGCTGAAGGATGCCGCACGCCTTGTGGTGCCGCATGAGGTGATCGACCGCAAGAAGGGCTATTTCCCGGTTCCCCAGCTCAAATACATCGCCGGCCCCTATCTCGACATGGTGCGCGACACGCTGTCGGCGCGGCCGGCGCGCGAGCGCGGCCTGTTCCGGCAGGAATGGCTGGACCGGCTGTTTGCCGATCCGGCGGCGCATATCACGCCGCTGCGCGGCTCGGAACTGTGGCAGGCGGCACTTCTGGAAATGTGGCTTCAGGAGCACGCACTGTGAGCAGGTCGCAGGGACAGAAGGGCCGGACACGCGGGCAGGCTGGACAGCACCGGCTCAAACGCCTGCGCGAACAGGGTCTCAAGCCGCCCATCGAAAGCCATGAGGGCGGCCAGGAGCCGATGAAGGAGAATTTCGCGCTCAATTGCGGCTGGGGCCGGCTCGTCTTCGGCCAGACCTTTACAGATGCCGGCGCACTTGTCGCCTCGCTGGGCGAGGAACTGCCGGACCGGCGCGACATCGCCATCTATGTCCGTGATCCGCACGTGATCCTGGCCGAGGCCCCGCAGGAACTGTTCCTCGACCCCTCGCATACCTATCGCCTCGACCTGTCCACATACCGGCCCTCGACCGAAGTCTCGCGCACCTTCTTTGTGCGCCGCCTGACGTCCCAGTCGGACGCCGACGCCATCAACCGCATCTACGCCGCGCGCGGCATGGTGCCGGTGCCGCCGGAGTTTTTCTGGTCGCGCCGCGATGCCCGCGCCATCACCTATTTCGTGGCCGAGGACGAGGCCACGGGCGAGATCCTGGGGACGGTGACCGGCGTGGACCACTACCGCGCCTTCAACGATCCCGAGCGTGGCTCGTCGCTCTGGTGCCTGGCCGTCGATCCGCAGGCCCGTCATCCCGGTGTCGGCGAAACCCTGGTGCGCCGCCTTGCCGAGCACTACGCCGCACGCGGCGCGGCCTTCATGGATCTCTCGGTCATCCATTCCAACGAGCAGGCCATCAAGCTCTATGAGAAGCTGGGTTTTCACCGGGTGCATTTCTTCGCCGTCAAGCGCAAGAACCCGATCAACGAGACCCTGTTCACCGGCACCGATACCGACGCCGACCTCAATCCCTATGCCGGCATCATCGTCAAGGAAGCGCGCCGCCGCGGCATTCACGTGCAGGTGCTGGACGCCGCCGGCGGGTTTTTCCGCCTGACCCATGGCGGGCGCACCATCGACTGCCGTGAAAGCCTGTCGGAACTGACCAGCGCGGTGGCCATGTCCATCTGCGACGACAAGACCGTGACCCGCCGCTTCGTGGAAAAGGCCGGTGTGGTGGTACCCGACCAGTTGTCCGCCAGCGCCAGCCGCGCCGAGGTCGAGGAATTCCTTGCCCGTCACGGCGAAGTGGTGGTCAAGCCGGCGCGCGGCGAACAGGGGCGTGGCGTCTCGGTCGGCCTGTCCTCGATGGACGAAGTGGACGATGCCGTCGGCGCGGCGCGAACGGTTTCCGACGATGTCATCGTCGAGGCCTGTGTCGAGGGCGAGGATCTGCGCCTCGTCGTCATCAATTACCGCGTCGTGGCGGCGGCCGTGCGGCGCCCGGCGATGATCACCGGCGACGGCCGTTCCACGGTCAAGGAACTGATCGACAAGCAGAGCCGCCGCCGGGCCGCCGCCACGGGCGGGGAATCGCGCATTCCGCTGGATGCCGAAACGGATCGCGCGCTGGCCCGCGCCGGCTTCGCGCTGGACGACGTGCCACCGGACGGCAGGGAAATCCAGGTCCGCAAGACCGCCAACCTGCATACCGGCGGCACGATCCATGACGTCACCGGCATTGTTCATCCGGTTCTGGTGGACGCAGCCGTCAAGGCCGCGCGCGCCATCGCGATCCCCGTGACCGGAATTGACCTCATGGTGCGGTCGCCAACCGGGCCCGACTATGCTTTTATCGAGGCCAACGAGCGGCCGGGGCTTGCCAATCACGAACCCCAGCCAACCGCCGAACGGTTCATTGACCTGCTGTTTCCGCTTTCGGTGCCCGCATCCGCCCGGCAGGTCGTACAGACCGTCCAGGACCGTTGACATGACCCGCCTCGCCATCGACACCGGATATCTCGCCCGCACGCTGAAGGATCTGCTGGAGATACCCAGCCCGACCGGCTACACCGACACCGTCGTTCGCCATGTCTCGCGCGAATTGAAGGCGCTCGGCCTCGATGTGGAACTGACCCGGCGCGGCGCCATTCGCGCCATCCGCCCCGGCAAGCGCCCGGAGGGCGCGCGCGCCATCGTCACCCATGTCGATACACTGGGTGCGCAGGTCAAGGCGCTGAAGGCCAATGGCCGGCTGGAACTGGTGCCGATCGGCCACTGGTCGGCCCGCTTTGCCGAAGGCGCCCGCGTGACCGTCTATTCCCGAAAGGGCGGCTACCGGGGCTCCATCCTGCCCCTGAAAGCGTCCGGTCACACCTTCAACGACGAGGTCGATTCGCTGCCGGTGGGCTGGCAATATGTGGAACTGCGCATCGATGCCCTTGCCCGCAGCGTGGTCGAACTGGAGCGGCTCGGCATCGAGATCGGCGATATCGTTGCGGTCGATCCGCAGCCCGAATTTCTCGACAACGGGTTCATCGTCTCCCGCCATCTCGACAACAAGGCCGGCGTGGCACTGAAACTGGCGGCGCTGAAAGCCATGCAGGAAGCGGACGTGGTGACGCCGGTCGACATCCATTTCCTGTTCACCATCGCCGAGGAAGTGGGTGTGGGCGCCACGTCCGTGGTCAATCACGATGTGGCCTCGATGATCGCGGTGGACAATGGCACCTCGGCGCCGGGCCAGAATTCCAGCGAGTTCGGCGTGACGATCTGCATGGCGGACCAGACCGGGCCGTTTGACTATCACCTGACCAAGAAACTGGCCGAACTGTGCGTCGAGAACGACATACGCTACCAGAAGGACATCTTCCGCTATTACCGTTCGGATTCGGCCTCCGCCATCGAGGCCGGCCATGATGTGCGCACCGCGCTCCTGACATTTGGCGTCGATGCCTCGCATGGCTACGAGCGCATCCACATGCACGCCCTGCGGTCGCTCGCCGAACTGCTCACGGCCTACGCGGTCAGCCCGGTCCACATCAAGCGCGATTTCGAGGAGACGGCCGACATGGCGGGCTTCACCCGCCAGCCGACCGAAGAGGCTGAACAGGAGTTGACGCCCGCCGGCAAGTGAGGGCTTGCGAAACCGCACGGGCGGGTAGACCGCCGGCCGGCAGCGCCCCTTCACGCACGGCCTTCTGGTGCAAATCTGGCGTTTGAAAACCGCGCGCGGTCTGCTATCAGATGCTCCAGTGGTCCCGTAGCTCAGCAGGATAGAGCATCAGATTCCTAATCTGAGGGTCGCAGGTTCGAATCCTGCCGGGATCACCAGGGCCATCCTGCCCGATTCAGGCACGTTTCCGGTGCATGGGCCCTTCCCTGACACCATCATCCTCACGCCGGATCGGACCTTTCCGGTTGCGACCGCCCCCGGCAATCGCGCCTTCCGATGATCCTCTCCAGGCAGGACGCCTCGCGGTTTCCCGTGTCCGGCGCGACGTTTTGCCTTCAACCCGCTTTTTTTCGCGTGCGTTGGAACACCGGCGAAGCCCGCGCGTACAAGAATTAGCGGGTACTTTAACTCAGATATGTGAGCCGGCACCGGCTTGTTACCCTCGAGAAATGCCTCGTGCAGCATCTGTTCCAACCCCGGAGAGGCAGGACATGGCCGAACAACAAGGTGGCGAATGGAAGGCAGCCGGCGCATCGCGGCGCAGGGAATTGCTGACTTTCTTCATTCTCGCATTCGGAATCTGGCCGATTGTCGCCGTTGGCGTGGTCGGCGGCTACGGTTTCCTCGTGTGGATGTACCAGATCCTGGCCGGTCCGCCCGGTCCGCCCGGACATTGAGGCGCGGCCATGGGAGGATCGGCCGGACAACTCAATCGCAGGCAATTGCTGACAGCCGGCCGGCCGGAGCAGGAACGGCCGCGCCCTCCGGGCGTGACCTCCGCAACCCTTGACGCCTGTACGGGCTGCGAAGCCTGCATGGCCGCCTGCCCGGAATGCATCCTGACATTGGCGAACGGCAAGGTCGCGGTCGATTTCAGCGGCGGCGAATGCACCTTTTGCAGCTCTTGTGAAGATGCCTGTCCGGAGCCGGTCTTCACCGGAAGCCGTGTCATGGCGCATGTGGCGGCCATTTCGGATGCCTGTTTCGTGCATGCCGGCATTGCCTGCATGACCTGCCGCGATGCCTGTCCGCAAGAGGCGATCCGTTTCCTGCCGCGCCTCGGCCGGCCCTTCCAGCCCCTGCTCGCCGCCCAGGCCTGCACGGGCTGCGGCGCCTGCATCGCGCCCTGCCCGGCCGGTGCCATCACCACGCGCAAGAGAGAGGCCGCCCATGCCTGACAAGCGTTCCTACCATGTGTCCAGCGCGGTTGTGTCGGTGGCGCCCGAAAGCAGGCAGGCCGTGCTCGCGGCACTCCCGGCGGTTCAGGGCGTCGAGGTCCACGCCGCCGAGGACACCCGGATCATCATCACCATTGAAGGCCACAGCACCGGCGAACTTGGCGACCGGCTGAACGCCATATCCGTCATGGACGGTGTCGTCGCGGCAAACATGGTCTTCGAACTTTCCGAAAAGGAGGAGGTGCGGCCATGAGCGAAACGATGAACAGGCGCAACGTCCTGAAGGCGCAGGCTGCGGCCGTCGCGGCCGCGACGGCGGGAGTGAGCCTGCCCGCCCATGCCCAACCCGTGCGCGGCGGCGTGGACGCGCTCCAGATCAAGTGGTCCAAGGCGCCATGCCGGTTCTGCGGCACCGGCTGCGGCGTCATGGTCGGCGTCAAGGAAGGCAAGGTTGTCGCCACCCATGGCGACATGCAGCACGAGGTCAATCGCGGCCTCAACTGCGTCAAGGGCTATTTCCTGTCCAAGATCATGTATGGTGCCGACCGGCTGACAACGCCGCTGATGCGCAAGCGTGGCGGCGTCTTCGACAAGGAAGGTGACTTCGAGCCGGTGAGCTGGGACGAGGCCTTCGACGTGATGGCCGAAAAGGTGAAGTCCGTGCTGGCCGAGAAAGGGCCGGAAGCCATCGGCATGTTCGGCTCCGGTCAATGGACGGTGCTGGAAGGCTACGCCGCTTCAAAGCTCATGCGCGGCGGGTTGCGCTCCAACAATCTGGAACCGAATGCGCGCCACTGCATGGCCTCTGCCGCGACTGCCTTCATGCGCTCCTTCGGGATCGACGAGCCGATGGGCTGTTACGACGACTTCGAGCACGCCGATGCCTTCGTGCTCTGGGGCTCCAACATGGCCGAGATGCACCCGATCCTGTGGACGCGCCTTGCCGACCGGAGGCTGGGCACGCCGGGCGTCAAATGCGCCGTGCTTTCGACATTCACCCACCGGTCCATGGATCTGGCCGACATTCCCATCGTCTTCAAGCCGGGCACCGACCTCGCCATCCTGAACTACATTGCCAATTACATCATCGAGAAAGGCGCGGTGAACGAGGAATTCGTCCGCAACCACACCACCTTCATGAAAGGGGCCACCGACATCGGCTACGGGTTGCGCGAGGATCACCCTCTCGAACTCGCGGCAACCGGCGCCGGCAATGCCGGCCTGATGGAGACGTCGGATTTCGAGGCATTCAAGGAGCATGTGGCCGCCTACACGCTCGACTATGTTTCCGAACTCTCGGGCGTCGAACCGGGTTTCCTGGAGGAACTCGCCGAACTCTATGCCGATCCGGACGTCAAGGTCATGTCGCTCTGGACGATGGGTTTCAACCAGCATGTGCGTGGCGTCTGGGCCAACCAGATGGCCTACAACCTGCATCTGCTGACGGGCAAGATCTCGGAGCCGGGGAATTCGCCCTTCTCGCTGACCGGCCAGCCGTCGGCCTGCGGCACCGCGCGCGAAGTCGGCACCTTCGCCCACCGCCTGCCCGCAGACATGGTCGTGACCAATCCCGAACATGTGGCCCATGCGGAGGAACTGTGGAAACTGCCGCATGGCCTTTTGAACACGAAATCCGGATTTCATGCCGTCCAGCAGGATCGCAAGCTCAAGGATGGCGAAATCAATTTCTACTGGATACAGGTCAACAACAATCTTCAGGCCGCGCCGAACATCTCCAACGAGACCTATCCCGGCTATCGCAACCCCGACAACCTGATCGTGGTTTCGGATGCCTATCCGACCGTCACCGCGCTGGCGGCCGACATCATCCTGCCCGCGGCCATGTGGGTGGAGAAGGAAGGCGTCTACGGCAATGCCGAGCGGCGCACCCATGCCTGGCACCAGCTCGTCGATGCGCCGGGAGACTCCCGCTCCGACCTTTGGCAACTCGTCGAATTCTCAAGGCGCTTCACCACCGACGAGGTCTGGCCGGCAGAAATCCTCGACGCCAATCCGGACTACCGGGGCAAGACGATCTACCAGGTGCTCTACGAGAACGGCCAGGTGAATGCCTTCCCCGCGAGCGATGTCGATCCCGGCTATGCCAATGACGAGGCAGAGCATTTCGGCTTCTACCTGCAAAAGGGCCTGTTCGAGGAATATGCCGCCTTCGGGCGTGGCCACGGGCACGATCTGGCGCCCTATGATGTCTATCACGAAGTGCGCGGATTGCGCTGGCCCGTCGTCAATGGCGAAGAGACACGCTGGCGTTTCCGCGAAGGCTACGATCCCTATGTCGCTCCCGGCGCCGGCGTCCAGTTCTACGGCCGGCCGGATGGCCGCGCGGTCATTCTTGCGGTGCCCTACGAACCGCCGGCCGAAAGCCCTGATGAAGAGTATGAGTTCTGGCTCGTGACAGGGCGCATGCTGGAACACTGGCACTCCGGTTCCATGACCATGCGCGTGCCCGAACTCTACAAGGCCGTTCCCGGCGCCGTGCTGTTCATGAATGCCGCTGATGCGCGCGACCGGGGGCTCAACCAGGGATCGCAAGTGCGCGTGATCTCGCGGCGCGGCGAAGTGCGGCTTCGCGTCGAGACGCGCGGGCGCAACCGCATGCCGAGGGGTGTCGTCTTCGTGCCCTGGTTCGATGCCTCCAAGCTCATCAACAAGGTGACGCTGGATGCCACAGACCCGATCTCCAAACAGACGGATTACAAGAAATGCGCAGTCAAGATCGTTTCCGCCTGAGGCGCATCCGCCTCATCGCCGCCGCGCTGGCCGCGACGGTCGCGGCCGGTGGCGTCGTCGCCCGGGAAGCCGTGCAGAGAGCGGCTCCGGAACTGACCGGTCCGCCGCAGCCCATGGAGCCCGTCGAGGCCGAACCGATACCGCGGCGCATCACCGACGATGTGCGGATGATGCGTCAATATCCGGAACAGCCGCCGGTCATTCCCCATTCGATCGAGGGCTACCAGCTCAGCGTCAATGCCAACCGCTGCCTGTCCTGCCACCGCCGTGAGGCAACGGAAGGCTCGGGCGCACCGATGATCTCGATCACCCATTACATGACGCGTGAAGGCCAGATGCTGGCGGATGTCTCGCCACGGCGCTATTTCTGCACTGCCTGCCATGTGTCCCAGGCGGATACGGCGCCGCTGGTCGAGAACACCTTCACCGACATGAGCGAGCTCGGCACGGGCATGGCTGGAGGGAGCGAATAGATGGCCTGGCTCCGCCGCTTTTTCCGACGCATCTGGACCATTCTCGCCACGCCGGCCGGAACGCTTGGCATCGGCTTCCTGACATTGGGCGGTTTTCTGGGCGGCGTCATCTTCTGGGGCGCGTTCAACACCGCGCTGGAAGTGACCAATACGGAAGCCTTCTGCATTTCCTGCCACGAGATGGAAAACAATGTCTTCCAGGAAATGACGCGCACGGTGCATTTCTCCAACAGGTCCGGGGTGCGGGCCTCCTGCCCGGATTGCCATGTGCCGCATGAATGGACCGACAAGATCGCACGCAAGATGCAGGCCTCCAAGGAGGTCTGGGGCAAGATTTTCGGCACTATCAGCACACGGCAGAAATTTCTCGACAAGCGGCTGGAACTGGCCAAGCACGAATGGGCGCGACTGAAGGCCAATGACAGCCTGGAATGCCGCAACTGCCATTCGGAAGCCGCCATGGACCTGTCCCGCCAGGCACCGCGCGCAGCCGAAATCCACACCGACTATCTCCTGTCGGGCCAGGCCACCTGCATCGACTGCCACAAGGGCATCGCTCACGAATTGCCGGACATGACCGGCGTCGAGCCCGGCTGGATCGCGCCCGACCCGCTTCAGGGCGACAGGCTGCCTGGCCTCAAGCCGGGATCTGACGAGGAAGCCGCGCTGCGCGATTATCTCGCCGGACCGTCCCCCGTGCAGGAGGTGGCGGCGAAGTGATCCGCCGCCAGCCGCCGTCAACCGGCGCCGGCACGGCGGACAGGCAGAACATGCGATTGCAAGATCCATGGCGATCGCGCTAGGCAGGCCGGAGGAAAATCCGGAGTGCCAGACCATGAACTTTCTTGACGACGACTACAGTGACATCCGCGAAGGCGTGCGCGCGGTCTGCGCGCATTTTCCGCCGGAATACCACCGCAAGGTCGACGAGGAACGTGGCTATCCGGAGGCCTTTGTCGATGCCCTTACCCGCGAAGGCTGGATGGCGGCGCTGATCCCGGAAGCCTATGGCGGCTCCGGCCTCGGCCTGGCGGAAGCGTCCGTCATCATGGAGGAAATCAACCGCGCCGGCGGCAATTCCGGCGCCTGCCATGGCCAGATGTACAACATGAACACGCTGGTGCGTCACGGCTCGGAGGAACAGCGAAGCCGCATCCTGCCGAAGCTGGCCACCGGTGAACTGCGCCTGCAATCGATGGGCGTCACCGAGCCGACGACCGGCACCGACACGACCCGGCTCAAGACCACCGCCGTGAAGAAGGGCGACCGCTATGTCGTCAACGGCCAGAAGGTCTGGATCAGCCGGGTGCAGCATTCCGACTACATGATCCTTCTGGCCCGCACGACGCCGCTTTCCGAGGTGGCAAAGAAATCCGATGGCCTGTCCATTTTCCTGGTCGACATCAAGGAAGCCATGAAGAACGGCATGGAGGTCAAGCCCATCGCCAACATGGTCAACCACGAGACCAACGAGCTTTTCTTCGACAATCTGGAAATCCCGGAAGAGAACCTGATCGGCGAGGAAGGCAGGGGCTTCAGGTACATCCTGACCGGGCTGAATGCCGAGCGCGTGCTGATCGC
Source organism: Zhengella sp. (assembly GCF_041397485.1). Classification (NCBI taxonomy): domain Bacteria; kingdom Pseudomonadati; phylum Pseudomonadota; class Alphaproteobacteria; order Hyphomicrobiales; family Notoacmeibacteraceae; genus Zhengella; species Zhengella sp. Next base: position 1,062,992 of record NZ_JAWKWO010000001.1, read on the forward strand.
CGCCGAATGCATCGGCGACGGCTACTGGTTCACCGACAAGGTGACGGCCTATGTCTGCGAGCGCGAGGTTTTCGGGCGTCCCATCGGCCGCAACCAGGGCGTCCAGTTTCCCATCGCCGAGGCCTTCATCGAGGTCGAGGCGGCCAACCTGATGCGCTGGAAGGCCTGTGCGCTCTACGATGCCGGCAAACCCTGTGGCGCGGAGGCCAACATGGCAAAATACCTGGCTGCCAAGGCAAGCTGGGAGGCGGCCAATGCCTGTCTCCAGTTCCACGGCGGCTTCGGCTTCGCCACCGAATACGATGTCGAGCGCAAGTTCCGCGAAACCCGGCTCTACCAGGTGGCGCCCATCTCCACCAACCTGATCCTGTCCTACGTCGCCGAGCACGTTCTCGGAATGCCGAGGTCGTTCTGATGCTGCCGCTGGAAGGCCTGGAAGTTCTCGCCATCGAACAGGCGGTGGCGGCCCCCTTCGCCTCATCCCGGCTGGCGGATGCCGGCGCCCATGTGATCAAGATCGAGCGGCCGGAAGGCGATTTCGCCCGCGGTTACGATGACGTGGCGAAGGGCCAGTCGAGCTATTTCGTCTGGCTCAACCGGGGCAAGGAAAGCGTGACGCTGGACCTGACGGCGGAAAAGGGCAAGCGTGATCTCGAAGCGCTCATCGCCAGGGCCGATGTGCTGATCCAGAACCTCAAGCCCGGCGCACTGGCAAAGCTGGGTTTTGACCTGGCACGCCTGCGCAAGGACTATCCGCGCCTCGTCACCTGCTCCATCAGCGGCTATGGCGAGGACGGTCCGATGGCCAACCGCAAGGCCTATGACCTGCTCATTCAGGCCGAATCGGGGCTTTGCTCGATTACCGGCGGCCCCTCCGAACCCGCCCGCGTCGGCGTTTCCGTCGTCGATATCGCCACCGGCGCCACCGCCCATGCGGCCATTCTCGAAGCGTTGATCCGCCGCTCCATCACCGGCGAAGGTTCCGAGATCAATGTTTCCATGTTCGACGTCATGGCCGATTGGCTGACCGTGCCCCTGCTCAACCATGAGGGCGGCAAGCCGCCGCAGCGCATCGGTCTCGCCCATCCCTCCATCTCGCCCTATGGCGTCTTCCAGCCGAAATCCGGCGCACCGATCCTCATCTCCATCCAGAGCGACCGCGAATGGGTGGTGCTGTGCCGCGATTTTATCGGCGACGAAAGCCTGGTCACGGACCCGCGTTTCGCCACCAATGTCGCCCGCGTGAACAACCGGCCGCAGACCGATGGCATCGTGGCCGCGGCCTTTGCCCGCTACGATGCCGCCGACGCCATCGACCGGCTGACGAAGGCGAATATCGCCCTCGCTTCGGTCAATGACATGGGTGGCCTGTCGGCCCACCCCCATCTGCGCCGGATCACGGTGGACAGCCCCAACGGCCCTGTCAGCTTCCCGGCGCCCGGCGCTTCCTTTGCCGGAGAGGAGCGCGGCTACGGAGCGGTTCCGGCCCTCAACCCGCTCGCGGACTGACCCGTGGAAAACGACCGGGCCCGCCCGGCGGACCCGGTCTGCCCTGCCTGTCCCGTTTGCCCCGGCAGGACCGGCGAACGGTTCTGTCTACTCGGCGGCCAGCGTGTCCCCGGCCTCTCCCAGTGTCCGCCAGTCGACCTCCTTGGGATAGACGCCTTCGCGTGAGGCGATGGTGGCCTGGCGCACGCGCGGCTCCTCCGTGCCGATGGCGGTTCCCCCCTCGGCCACCTTGCGGGCCGCATCCACCATCAGGCGGCGGAACTCGACAATGGCAAGGTCGGACGCGCCGAGAATGTCGACAGACCTGTCGGCGATCGGCCCCTGCGTCACCCACATGGCGATATCCTGGTTGGGAATGCCCTTGATACCGGTGAAATTGCCCAGCTTCATGGCCTGCCGGTCCTGCAGGAAATTGTTTTCCTTCGTGCGAACCGGCTCCCAGCGATCGTTCAGGTCGATGCCCTTGCGCGCATGGGCGAACTTGCGCCACTCCTCCGTCGAGGGCACCTCGTCCGTTCCCCAGGCGATGAAGTGGAAGGCGGTCGTCACGTCGTCGATGGGCACGATCACCGAGGCCACGTTGTACATGTTGTTCGGCGGGATCAGCGAATAATAGGGCGCGACGAACTCGGTGATCCGCAGATAATTGTGCGTGGCAGCGTTCTTGATCGGCTTGCGGATGGCGGCGTAGTGAAAGCCGTAGCTTGTCGTCTGCGTCTGCATGCGCGGCGACTTGTCGGTCGACGGGCGGTACCATGACTTGTCATCCGCCGACGCCCGCTCCACCCGTGCCGGGACCATGTCGGAGGAGTGAAGGCTGGAGGAATGCGCGCTATCGATCTGGCCCTCGTGGATCTGCGCCCAGTTGCAGGGGATGCGGATCTTGAGGATCGAGACCGGCGTGTCTTCCGTTGGCGCGAAGGCCGGCGGATCGAATTCCGGCACGGCCTCCGGATTGCCCAGCCACGCCCAGACGAACCCGCCCCATTCCTTCACCGGATAGGCGCGGTGCTTGACCTTGTCCATCAGCGGGCTGCCTTCCGGCTCGGACGACATGGCCAGGACATTGCCTTTCACATCGAACTTCCAGCCGTGGTAGAGGCAGCGCAATCCGCATTCCTCGTTGCGGCCCAGAACCAGCGAGGCACGGCGGTGCGGGCACAATTCATCCAGCAGGCCAAGCTCGCCATTGCTGTCGCGAAACGCCACATAACGTTCGCCCAGCACCTCGACGAGCAACGGCGTTCCGTCGCGCTCCGCCACCTCCTCGATGAGGCAGACCGGCGTCCAGTGCTGGCGCATCAGCTTGCCCATCGGCGTCGCCGGGCCGGTGCGTGTCAGGATGTCGTTTTCTTCCGGCGTCAGCATGGTTCCTCCCTGCATGCATTGTGGTTAGCTTTCTAAGGAATTTACAACGCCAACCCCGCTCCGTCCAGCCATTGACAGCCAATAGTTAGCTTTCTAAGTAGCTCGTGGGAGGACTTGAAAGACCAATGAGCGAAAATGCCCAAGCCATCCGCATGACGGTGGAAAGCCGCCGCATGCTCACCCCCTCCATCATGGAATTCACCCTTGTTCCGGTCGATGGCGGCGCGTTGCCCGCCTGTGAGCCCGGTGCCCATGTGACGGTGGAAACGCCTTCTGGCGCCATGCGCCGCTATTCGCTGGTCCACCCGGATGACGAGCCGCACTCCTATGTCATCGCGGTCAAGCGCGAGCCGGAATCGCGTGGCGGATCGCAATCCATGCACGATGAGGCCGTCGAAGGCACGGTCCTCGCCGTTGAGCCGCCGGAGAACGAATTCGCGCTCAAGGATGCCCCGAAATACCTGCTGATCGCTGGCGGTATCGGCGTGACGCCGATCTATGCCATGGCACGCAGGCTTTCCGAAAACGGCAAGCCTTTCAACATCATCTATTGCACGCGTTCGGCTGGAGAGACGGCCTATCTCGACGAGATGCGGGATGCTTTCGGCAGCAGGCTGCTTGTCCATCACGATGATGGCGACCCGGCCCGGCTCTATGATTTCTGGGATCATTTCGCCGAACCCCAGGCCATGCATGTCTATTGCTGCGGACCGAAACCGTTGATGGAGGAGATCAAGGCGGTCTCCGGCCATTGGCCGGAAGGCCGGGTCAATTTCGAGGATTTCAAGCCTGTCGAGGTGGTGCGCGCCGATGATACGGCCTTCGAGGTGGAACTGGCAAAAACCGGACAAACGATCACCGTGCCTGCCGATCGCTCGATCCTCGAAGCCCTGCGCGATGCGGGTTTTCCCACCGTCAGTTCCTGCGAAAGCGGCACCTGCGGCACCTGCAAGACGCGGATGATTGCCGGCGACGCCGATCACCGCGACATGGTGCTTATGGAGGAAGAGAAGGACGACACGATCATGATCTGCGTCTCGCGCTCGAAGGGCGGAAAGCTTGTCCTCGACCTCTGAAGCACGATCCGTCGGCGTCGGCGTCATCGGGCTGGGGCGTGGCTTCGTCCTGATGCTGCCCGCATTCCGCAACGATCCGCGCGTGCGTCTTGCGGCCGCCTGCGCGCCGCGCGCTGAATCCCGCGCCGCCTTCGAGGCCGAATTCGGCGGCCGGACCTATGTGGATGTCGACGCGCTCTGTGCCGATCCGTCGGTCGAAATCGTCTATGTCGCCACCCCCCATGAGATGCATTGTGCCCATGTGGTCGCGGCCGCACGCGCCGGCAAGCATGTCATTGTCGACAAGCCCATGGCAATCGCGATGGACGATGCCCACGCCATGGTGAAGGCCTGCCGGGATGCCGGCGTGCACCTGATCGTCGGTCCGAGTCACAGTTTCGATGCGCCGGTCGTAACGGCCCGGCGGCTGATCGAAAGCGGCGAATTCGGGGACGTCCGCATGATCCATGCTCTGAACTACACCGATTTTCTTTACCGCCCGCGCCGCCCGGAGGAACTGGATACCGCCAGGGGCGGCGGCGTTCTGTTCTCCCAGGCCATTCACCAGATCGACATCGTCCGTCTTCTGGCCGGCGGCCGCGGCGAGACCGTGTATGCCCATACCGGCAAGTGGGACGCGCAACGCCCCACGGAAGGCGCCTACAGCGCGCTGCTCAGCTTTGCGGGTGGCGCGTTCGCATCGCTGACCTATTCGGGCTATGCCCATTTCGACAGCGATGAATGGATGGGCTGGACCGGCGAACTCGGCAACGCAAAGGATCCGGCCACCTATGGCGCAGCGCGGCGGAAACTGGCCGGCATCACGTCCCCGGACGAGGAAGCCCGGCTGAAATCCACCCGCACCTATGGCTCGGGCGACATGCCGGCACAGGCCGCGCACCACGAGCATTTCGGCCCCGTCATCGTCTCCTGCGACCGCGCCGACCTGCGCCTGACGCCTGATGGCATTGAAGTGAACGGCGACATGCAGCGCGAATTCGTGGCCGCGCCGCCGCTCACCCATCCCCGCCGCGAGGTCGTGGATGCCATGGTGGACGCCGTGCGCGGCAATGCCCTGCCAGCACAAACCGGCGCATGGGGACTGGCAAGCCTTGAGGTCTGCCATGCCATTCTGGCCTCGGCGCGATCGGGCCAGCCGGTGCGCCTGCAACATCAGATCGAAGCGGAGACGTCAGCGAGATGAGCGACCTGAAACTGTCCATCGCCATGGGCGACTATGACCGCACGCGGGCCATTTTCGATGGCCGGGTGAAGATCGATGGCGTCGACCCCGTATGCATGGCGCTGTCGCCGGAGGAAATGTTCTTCCGCGCCTTCCGCCATCATGCTTTCGACGTCTCGGAACTGTCGATCTCGTCCTACTCCATCTCGGTGGCGCGCGGCGAACCGCATTACGTGGCAATCCCGGTCTTCCTGTCGCGTGCGTTCCGCCACACCTCCATTTACGTGCGCAAGGACCGCGGCATCGAGACGCCGGCGGATCTGCGCGGCCGGCGCATCGGCATCGCCGAATACCAGTTGTCGGCCAATGTCTGGTTCCGCGGCATCCTTGAGGACGAATACGGCGTCAGCCCTTCGGACATCCATTGGGTGCGCGGCGGCATGAACACGCCGGGCCGGCCCGAAAAGATCAAGGTCACCATCCCCGACGGCATCACCATGACCGAGGCGCCGGACGGCGCGACGTTGAACGCGATGCTCGTCGACGGCGAGATCGACGGCTTCGTCGGCCCACGCGCCCCGCGCTGCTTCGATGAGGGCCATCCGGCGATCGGCCGGCTTTTCACCGACACGGTCGCAGAGGCCGAGACCTATTTCCGCAAGACGCACATCTTCCCCATCATGCATGTGCTGGGCCTGCGCCGCACGCTGGCCGACGCCCACCCCTGGCTGCCGGGCGCATTGCTGAAGGCCTTCACCCAGGCCAGGCGGCTGGCCCAGGAAGCCCTCGCCGACACGTCTGCCACCAAGGTGACCATGCCGTTCGTTGAGGACAATCTCGCCCGCGCCCGCGCCCTGATGGGACCGGACATCTGGACCTACGGGCTGGACGGAAACCGCCACGTGCTGGAAACCTTCCTCGCCTATCATCATGCCCAGGGCCTGTCGCCGCGCAAGGTGGCTGTGGAGGAACTCTTCCATCCCGCCACGCTGGAATCCTACAGCCTTTGAGCACACTGAAGACAGGGAATCCGCCATGAAACTGCAACCGGGCGACATCGTCGAAATCGAATCCGGTGCCGGGCTGGCCTATGTCCAGGTCACGCACAATCACGCCTCCTATCCGGAAGTCGTGCGTGCCTTGCCCGGTCTTCATGCCGCACGGCCGGACAATGTCGCGCGGCTGGCCGGAATGGAGGGCGCATTCACCGCCATGCTGCCACTGGGTGCGGCGCTGGAACAGGGCCGCATCGCCGGAAGGCGTGTCGCCACGGCCGCCGTTCCACCATCATGCCGCGCGTTTCCCACATTCCGCATGCCGGTGCGCGACCGCCAGGGCAATGTCGCCTATTGGTGGCTGTGGGACGGCGAAGGCCTGAGCCATGTCTCCAGCCTCGACGACCGGCAGGCGGCATTGCCGCTGCGCGAAGTGATGACCGTGCAGGCCTTTCTGGCGAACCTGGCCGGAACCATGGCAAACGGCTGACGCCCGTCAGTCGTCCTGCGGGCCGGTCTCGCTGTCCATGCGGGTAAGCAGATTGTCCTGCACCGCCTTCAGATAGGTCAGGAAGGCAGCCCTGTCGGCTTCCGAAAACCCTTCGACGGAATGGTCCACCACCTCGCGCGCCAGCGGCATCAATTCGCGCCGCAGCGCGTGCCCGCGCCGGGTCAGATAGATGTTGATCTTGCGCCGGTCATCGGCATTCTTGACCCTGCGCACAAGCCCGCGCCGCTCCATCGACTTGATGGCGGTCAGCGTGGTCGGCTCCATCGTGCCGACGACGAGTGACAGTTCGCGCTGGGTCATGCCGTCGCGGTGCCAGAGGGCACGCAGGAAATACCACATGCCCGGCGTCACGCCATAGGGCTCGATCTTCAGTTGCAGATATTTCTGGACGAGTCGCTGTGTCTGGCGGATCTGGTAGCCGACGCTCTCCTCGAACGTCAGCTCTGCATCACCGGCTGGCGGCGGCTGCTGTCCGCCGTGCGAATCGTCCATGGCGTGAAACCCCTTCTCCGCCGGCCCTTAACCGGCTCGGGGCGAGTCTGCAATCCCGCCCCTCATTCGCCGGCCTTCGGCTTCGGCGCGGCAGCGACCGCCGGCGCCGTGGCCCGGGCGAAAGCCGCCCCGCCGGCAACCAGCGCCAGTGCGACGCCGGCCATCAGGTAGCCGCCCGCCAGGAACAGCAGGCCCGCCGCCAGGAAAGCCAGGCGCACCAGCCCCGGCAGGGCCCGCTTCCAGTACCCCTCCACGGCAATGGCGACCATGACCAGGCCGGCAATCGCACTGACTGTCGTGTAGACGATTTCCCAGGGGCTGCCCTGAAGCAGAAGCGCCGGATTGTAGACGAAGCAGAACGGGATCAGGAAAGCGCCGATGGCGATCTTGACCGACTGCGCGGCAATCTTCAGCGGATTCTCGTCGGCGATCGCGCTGGCGGCATAGGCAGCCACCGCCACCGGCGGCGTAAGCGCGGACATGACGGCGAAATAGAGCAGGAAGAGATGGCCCTGCAGGTCCTCGATGCCAAGCGAACGCATGACAGGCGAGATCAGCACCGCCGCCAGGATATAGGCGCTGGGGGTGGGCATGCCCATGCCGAGCAGCGTCGTCAGCAGGGCGGCGATCAGCAGCGAGGAAAACAGGTCGGCGCCCGAAAGCAGGAAGACCAGCGCGCTGAATTTCGACGCAAGCCCCGTCATCGTGATGCCGCCGATGACCAGTCCGGCCGCGGCGCAGGCGCCCGCCACCGGCACGGTGCGCAGGCTCGTTTCGGCCAGGATGTCGTAGATCTTCTTCGGCGTCAGCCGCGTCTTCTGCCGCAACAGCGAAACCAGAAGCACGGCCGTCACGCCGTAGACCGCCGCATAGGTGGGCGTATAGCCCTCCACCAGCGCCCAGGTGATGACAACGAGCGGAACGATGAACAGCCCGCCTTCGCGCATGGTGATGGCCAGCGTCGGAATCTCGGACCGGTCGACACCGGCCAGCCCGTTGCGTCGCGCCCTGAGGTGGACCTGCAAATAGATCGGGACATAGTAGAGCAAGGCCGGGATCAGCGCCGCGAAGGCAATGTCGACATAGTCGATGCCGGTATATTCCGACATGATGAAAGCGGCCGCGCCCATCACCGGCGGCAGCAGGCTGCCGCCTGTCGAGGCGGCCACTTCCACCGCTCCGGCGAAGGTCGGACGGTAGCCCATCTTCTTCATCATCGGAATGGTGATCGAGCCGGTTGTGACGACATCCGAGGTCGGACTTCCCGAAATCGTGCCGTAGAGGCCCGAAGAGATGACCGCGATCTTGGCCGGACCCCCGGGCGACTTGCCCGTGAGATAGGCGGCCAGATTGTAGAAGAAGACCGAGCCGCCGGCATAGGAAAGCGTGGTCCCGAACAGCACGAAGAGAAAGGCATAGGTCGCCGCCACCCGCAACGGAACCCCGAACAGGCCGTCGGTGGTGAAGATGATGATGTCAAGAAAATGCGTGTACGAGATCTCGCCATGCCCAAGCGTACCGCCGAGCCGGTCGCCGAACAGGTTGTAGGCCAGGAAGATCAGAACGATCACGGTCAGCCCGACGCCAACCGTGCGCCGCATCGCCTCGATGGTGAGCACCAGGATGAGGGACGCGAAGGTGACATCATAGGTGGACAACGGATCGAGCAGCGTGATGCGCTGGGCGATCATGTCGGCCTGCGACACGAAATAGATGCCGCAGGCCGCCGAGAGCGCCGCCATGGCCCAGTCGGCGAGCGGAATGCGCTGGCGGTCGGCATTGGCCGTGGCACCGATCAGCACGAAGGTCAGCACCAGCATCAGCGACAGGAAGGTCATGATGAGGGACAGCGCGTCTGCGCGCGAGAAGGCCGCCGCATAGACGGTCCACACCGCGGTTCCCGCGGCGAATGCCTTGACTACATGACCGGTGAGGCCGGCCGGCGAGCGCCGCGCCCCGGTGTCGAAGAACAGTTTGAACATGGGCTTTCAGGCCGTTCCCTGGCTCAGGAAAAAGGAAACGCGCCGGCGCGTGCGTCCGTCAGGCCGCAGCGCGCCGGCAGTCAAGATCGCTGGCTCAGTGGCCCGCGTCTTCGTACACCTTCCTGGCGGCCGGATGGTAGGGCACGGTCTTGGCGCCGGCCATCAATGCCACATCCAGCGGCGCCATCGCCTTGTGAACCCCGTTGAGCTGGTCCGCGTTGTCGACAAGCGCCTTGGTGATGTCATGAACCATGGTTTCGTCGGCATCGGCCCGCACGAAGAGCTGCGCCGAGACGGTCACGGTCAGCACGTCGCTGTCGGTCCAGTCATAGGATTCGTTCTTGATCGTGAACGGCTTGATGTCCCATTCCTCGATCACCTTGTCCGCCGTCTCCTGGGTCACCGGCAGCAGCTTGACGTCGATGGACGAGGCCAGTTCGCGGATCGAGCTGTGATTGACGAACAGCGAGTTGAGGATCATGTCGATACGGCGGTCGCGCATCAGGTCGCCCTGCTCGCCGGAAGCGGCGAACTGCACGTCGCCACCCCATGACTTGATCTCGTCCGGGCTGGCGCCGATGGCATTGAGCATGGATTCGCCGACCGAACTGACGATATTGCCGCGCTTGTTGAGCGCGATGCGGATCGGCAGCTTCTGTTCGGCAATGTCTTCCAGCGTGGCGAGATTGTGTTCCTTGGCGTAGTCGGCATTCACGATGGCCTGCATCGGCGCCCAGGTATAGAGCTGGGCCACTGTCGCCATGCTGTCGATCGGCCCCTGGAAGGGCGGTTTGCCGCCGATGGCAAGCTTGGCCTCGGCGTCATGGATGATGGCAAGGTCGCATTTGCCCTGATCGAGCAGCGCGACATTGGCAAGCCCCCCGCCGGATGTCTGATAGGTCACGGTCGAGCCGGGAAAGGCCTTCTTGACGGCAGCGTCAACGCCTGCGCCCAGCAGGCTCCACAATCCGCCCGGGCTCGCGCCGCAAAGGGTCAGGTTATAGGTTTGCGCTTGCGCTCCACCAGCCATGGCAAGCACCGTGATCGCGGCACCTGCAAGGGCGCCAGCCAGCATTTTTTTCATGATATCCTCCCACATCGGCAATCATTAGATTGCTAACTGTTTCAGGATAAAGGGCGCGAATCGGAATTGTCAATTGCCGTTCATGCACATGCGTATTGCTCGACAGTGTGCCCGTTTCCCGCTATAGGGCTTTTCCTTAGCTTTCTAAGGGGAGAGGAATGCCACAACCGCCCCGCCTCTCGGGAACCGGATGATGACAACACTCCTGGCAGGCCCGCGTGACCGGTGAACTTCTGGCTCTTGCCGCGGCCTTCGCCTTTGCGCTGTCCAGCGTCGCCATTGCCAAGGGCGCGCGCACCAGCAGCGGCGAGACCGGCGTCCTGTTGTCAGCGATGGCGACCGGCCTGTTCGCCGGGCTGGGCTGGCTGGCAACCGGCAACGGCCAGTTCCACCTCAATGGCTGGCATGGCGCTGGCGTGGCAATCGGCTGGTTTGTCGCCTCCGGTCTTCTGGCCACCGTCTGGGGCCGCATCACCATGTTCCGCTCCATCGAACTGGCCGGCGTCATTCGCGCATCCACGACCCGCCGCCTCATGCCCTTCATGTCGGTGATCGTCGCCGGCCTGGTTCTCGGCGAGCGGGTTTCCGGCGTCGCTGCCGTCGGCATGGCACTGATCGCCGCCAGTTTCTACCTGCTTTACCGGGAAAACAGCGCGCGCATCCGCATTTCCAGTGACGATCCGGCACGCCGTGCGATGATCTCCCGGGGCCTCGTCTATGGCATTGCCTCCGCGCTGCTCTACGCGCTCAGCTTCGTGGCACGCAAGTTCGGGCTTGAAGCCGTGCCCGATGCCTTCTTCGGCGCCTTTGTCGGCTCGCTGACGGCCATCGCCTTCTATGCCGGCGCAGCCGTGTTCAGCACCCGTTACCGCATCGCCCTGGCCGGGGCGCTCAGGACGCCCAATCCCTGGCAATTGCTTGCCGCGGTGCTGATGGCCGCCGGTCAACTGTCCCAGTTCGCGGCGCTGAAACTGACCGGTGTCGGGCGCGTCGCCTTCATCAATTCCGTCGAGGTCTACATCGCCGCCTTCCTGGCGGTGGCCGTTTTCAAGACCGAGCCGATGCCCGGCCGCGCCATCGTCATCGCCACCATTCTGGCCACCGGTGGCGTCATCCTGATGTCGCTGCCGGCCTGAACCGAACGACAAGACAAGCAGAGGGAGAGACGAAATGAGCGACAAGGACCTGACAGAAAACGCGATCCGCGATCTCGTGATCGCCAACCGCATCCTGGCGCGCGAGAACATCATCGATGGCTTCGGTCACGTCAGTGTGCGCAGTCCCGTCAACCCGGAGCGGTTTTTCCTGTCGCGCTCGCGCAGCCCGGAAATCGTGACCCGCGACGACATCATGGAATTCGATCTCGACGGCACGCTGCTTTCCGACGACCCGCGCCGCCCCTATGCGGAGCGGTTCATCCACGCCGCGATCTATCGCGCCCGTCCGCAGATCAATGCCGTGTCCCACCATCATGCCCCGGCGGTCATCCCCTTCTCGCTGACCGGTGTGCCGTTGAAACCGGTGTTTCACATGGCATCGGTGGCAGGGTCCGAAATACCGGTCTGGGACAGCCAGGCCGAATTTGGCGACACCAACATGCTGGTCGACACGCTCGACATGGGTCACTCGCTCGCCCGCACGCTGGGCGGCAATGCCGCGGCCCTACTGCGCGGTCATGGCGCGGTCTGCGCCGCGCCTAACCTGAAGGGCATCTGCATGGTCTCCATCTACATGCGCGACAATGCCGAACTGATCCTGAAGACGCTGCCGCTCGGCCAGCCCAAATACCTGGCGCAAGGCGAGATCGAAAAGGCCGCCGCCATGCTGATGGGTGACATGCCGCAGGCCCGCGCCTGGGACTACTGGTCCGCCCGCGCAGGGTTTGGCGGGATCTGAAGCAATTCCAGCGAAAGTGGACACCGGTTTCGCGTCCGGAATTGCGGCAAGGGGATCAGCAATTCCAGCGAAAGCGGATGCCGGTTTCGCGCCGGTATGGCGCGAATGCTCAGGGCGCAGCCGGCAGGTACGGGCAGATTTCGCTTGAACCTCCAGCGGCTGGAGGGGTTAGGTGATCAGGAGGCGGCGAATCCCCGGCGCCGGCAACGGATGCGAAGGTTTGGTATGGGCCACGACCATTATCACGGCCACACGCATGGCCCCGGCCATGTCCACATGGACCCCGACAGCGGCGACCGGCGCGTTCTGGTCGCCATCTGGGCCAACGGGCTGCTGACGCTGGCCCAGATCGCGGGCGGCATCATGTCGGGCAGTCTCGCCCTGATCGCCGACGCCCTGCACAATCTCTCCGACATGGCATCGCTTGCCATCGCCTATGCCGCGCGCCGCATCGCCCGCCGTCCGCCTGACGAAGCCATGACCTACGGCTATGGCCGGATCGAGATCGTCGCCGCGCTGATCAACTATACCACACTCATCCTGGTCGGCCTCTACCTGGTCTATGAGGGCGCCATGCGCCTGATCGACCCACCCGCCGTCGCCGGATGGACTGTGGTCATCGTCGCAGGCGTGGCGCTGGCGGTGGATGCGCTCACAGCGTTCCTGACCTGGTCCATGCAAAAGGGAAGCGTGAATATCCGCGCCCTTTTCCTGCACAACCTGTCCGATGCGCTTGCCTCCGTTGCGGTGATCGTCGGCGGAACGCTGATCCTTCTCTATGACTGGCGCATCGTCGACCCGCTCATCACCATCGCCATCGCCGCCTATATCCTTTGGCTCGCGTTCAGCGAGATCGGCGGTCCGGTCCGCACCCTGATGCTGGGCAGCCCCGACGGGCTCGACGGCAGGAAGGTCATCGCCGCGATCAGGGAAGTGGACGGCGTGGCGAGCCTTCACCATGTCCACTTCTGGCAGATGCAGGAACAACAGCCTTCCTTTGATGCCCATGTCGTGCTGACAGCAGGCGGTTGGGAGGCGCAGGAGGCGGTGAAGGCCCGCATCAAGGCGCTTCTCGCCGACCGTTTCGGTGTGCGCCACTCGACGCTGGAATTCGAGCACGCCGGCCGTGCCCACGAAAATGCGTCGCTCTATGGATGCCCGGACGTGGCCGGCACCTGAACGCGACGCCAGACCGCTGTCACGCGCCCTGGCTGGCCCAGGAAACGATCTGGCCGGCCGGCAAGGCGCCAGACACGCGGTTGACCAGCGTACCGCCCTTGAACATCAGCATCGTGGGAATGCCCTGGATGCCATAGGCCTGCATCAGGCCTGGCGCCGTATCTGCATTGACCTTGATGAAGCGCATGCGTCCCTTCATCGTCTCGGCAGCCTGTGCGAATGCCGGCGCCATGGTCCGGCAGGGACCGCACCAGGGCGCCCAGACATCCACCACCACCGGCAGGTCGTCGCCCCCGGCAATGCGCTTGAACGTGGCTTCATCGACATCCGCCGGATGGTCGGCGAAAAGCGGCGTCTTGCAGACCCCGCAGCGCGCTGCCTCCAGCGGCTTGCCTTCCGGCGCTCGGTTCTTCCGCCCGCAGGACGCACAGGTGAAAAGTGTGGGGCCGCTCATGGCGATCTCCTCGTCACGACAATACATTTATCAATATTGATATATTCACGGGAAGCCCTTCCCGCAAGGGTTCACGCCCGCCGCTTGTCCCGCGCGATCTTGCGCCCGTAGATTTCCAGCCGGTGATCGACGATTTCGTAGCCCAGACGCCGCGCCACCTCTTCCTGCAACGCCTCGATGCGTTCCGAAATGAACTCGACCACTTCGCCCGTATCGACATCGATCAGGTGGTCGTGATGCGCCTGCGGCGCGTTCTCGTAGCGCGACGGCCCGCCCTGGAAGGTGTGGCGCTGGATCGCGCCATGATCCTCCAGCAGTTTCATCGTGCGATACACGGTGGACAACGAGATGGACGCATCCTTGCGCACCGCGCGGCGGTAGATCGCCTGTGCATCGGGGTGATCGTCATGGCCGGCCAGGATCGCAAGAATGATCCTGCGCGGCCGCGTGATCCGCACGCCTGCCCGCCGCAAGGCCGTTTCCATCTCCTGTGCCGTCATCGGTGCCGTCATCGGTGCCGTCATGGCCGGACCATAGCCAGTTGCGACGCAGTTGCAAATGGAATTGACCAGTTGCGAATGATTTGCAGGAGACTTGACGGATCGCCTGCCGCCCTCTAGGTCTTTTAATGCAAACAATTTGCAGGTAGGAAACATGACGCGATTTTTCTGTCAGGCGCTAGCTCTTGCGGGCATGGTTGCGGTGCTGGCATTGACGCCGGCGGCACAGGCAGCCGACAAGCTGAAGATTGTCACGACCTTCACAGTCATTGCCGACATGGCGGCCAATGTTGCCGGCGAGCATGCCGAGGTCGTCTCCATCACCCGGCCCGGCGCCGAGGTTCACAATTACAAGCCCACGCCGCGCGACCTGGTCAAGGCGCAGGGCGCAGACCTGATCCTGTGGAACGGGCTCAATCTCGAACGCTGGTTCGAGCGCTTCTTCACCAATCTGCACGGTGTACCGGAAGTCACGGTATCCGAGGGCATCGACCGGATCATGATCGATGGCGACGCCTATGACGGCAAGCCCAACCCGCATGCATGGATGTCGATTTCCGCCGCGCAAATCTATGTCGACAACATCCGCGATGCGCTCATGCAGCGCGATCCGGCCAATGCCGCCGCCTATGCCGACAATGCTGCCGCCTACAAGGCGAAGATCGCCGCCTTGGCCGCCCCCCTGCACGAGGCCCTTGACGGCATTGCGGAAGAACGCCGCTGGCTTGCCACATCGGAAGGCGCGTTTTCCTATCTCGCCCGCGACTTCGGCCTGCGCGAGCTCTATCTCTGGCCGATCAATGCCGACGGACAGGGAACGCCGCAGCAGGTGCGCGCCGTCATAGACGCCATGCGCGAACATGCCATCCCGGTGATCTTCTCCGAAAGCACCGTCTCGCCCAAGCCGGCCCAGCAGGTGGCCCGGGAAACCGGCGCCACCTATGGCGGCATGCTCTATGTCGACAGCCTGTCGGAACCCGATGGCCCCGTGCCCACCTATCTCGACATGATGCGCGTCACCATCGGGACGATTGCCGGAGGCTTGAAAAATGGCTGATGCCGGCCTGGCCGTCGAACATGCCACGGTCACCTACCGCAATGGCGTCACGGCGCTGAGGGACGCCTCATTCACCGTTCCGGCGGGAACGATCACGGCGCTGGTCGGCGGCAATGGCGCCGGCAAGTCCACGCTTTTCAAGGCGATCATGGGCTTCGTGCCGCTGGCGCGGGGAAGTGTCACCATCCTGGGCCAGCCGGCCGCCCGCGCGCTGCGCGACAACCGGGTTGCCTATGTACCGCAATCCGAACAGGTCGACTGGAATTTTCCCGTGCTCGTCGAGGACGTGGTGATGATGGGCCGCTACGGCCACATGGGCTGGCTGCGCCGACCTGCCGCCGCCGACCGCGCCGCCGTCGACAGCGCGCTGGAGCGCGTGGCGCTGACCCAGCACCGCAAGCGCCAGATCGGCGAACTCTCCGGCGGCCAGAAGAAACGCGTGTTCCTTGCCCGCGCCCTGGCCCAGAACGGACGGGTCATCCTGCTCGACGAGCCCTTTACCGGCGTCGATGTCCGCACCGAGCAGCAGATCATCGCGCTGCTCCGCGATCTTCGTGACGAGGGCCGCGTCATTCTGGTCTCCACCCACGACCTTGGTTCGGTGCCCGAATTCTGCGACCGGGCCGTGCTTGTCCGCGGCACGGTGCTGGCCGCCGGCCCGACCGAAAAGGTCTTCACGGCGCGTAACCTGCAGGAAACCTTCGGGGGCGTCCTGCGCCATTTCACCCTGGCCGGCGCCGATCTGCATGACGACGACGACACCCGCGGCATCACCGTCCTGACCGACGACGAACGGCCCTTCGTGCTCTACGACGGCAAGGGCCGCACCGGCGCCGAAACCGGGGGCGCATCCGGGACCGGCGGGCAGCCGGAGCAAGCGCGGCAGGGCGGCAAGCCATGAGCCTTCTTCTGGAACCTTTCGGCTACGGCTACATGGTCAACGCGATGTGGGTTTCTGCCCTTACCGGCGGTGTATGCGCCTTCCTCTCCGCCTATCTCATGTTGAAGGGCTGGTCGCTGATCGGCGATGCGCTCTCCCACTCCATCGTCCCCGGAGTGGCCGGGGCCTACATGCTGGGACTGCCCTTTTCGCTGGGTGCCTTCATCTCCGGCGCGCTGGCCGCCGTGGCCATGCTGTTCCTGAACCGGCGCACGCGCCTGAAGGAAGACGCGATCATCGGCCTCATCTTCACCTCCTTCTTCGGTCTCGGCCTGTTCATGGTCTCGCTCTCGCCGGCATCGGTCGACGTGCAGACCATCGTCATGGGCAATATCCTGGCGATCACGCCCGCCGACACGCTGCAGCTCGTCGTCATCGGCACCGTGACACTGGCCATCCTGCTGGCGAAATGGAAGGATCTGATGGTCGTCTTCTTCGACGAGGATCATGCCCGCTCCGTCGGCCTCAATCCGGACCGGCTGAAGGTGCTGTTCTTCGCCCTGCTCGCCGCATCCACCGTCGCCGCCTTGCAGACCGTCGGCGCCTTCCTCGTCATCGCCATGGTCGTCACCCCAGGCGCCACGGCCTACCTGCTGACAGACCGCTTTCCCCGGCTCGTCGCCATCGCGGTGGCCATCGGCACCGGCTCCTCCTTCTTCGGCGCCTATGCCAGCTACTTCCTGAACGGCGCCACCGGCGGCATCATTGTCGTGCTGCAGACGCTCCTCTTCCTGACCGCCTTCGTGTTCGCACCGAAACACGGCCTGCTCGCCGCGCGGGCAAGGGCGCGCACCGTACTGGAGGACATCCGGTGAACGAGCTCCTGTCCGATCCGCTGCTGCCCTTCGCCTTTCCCTTCATGCAACAGGCCTTTCTCATCACGCTGGCTGTCGCCGTGCCGATGGGCCTGATCTCGGCTCTGCTCATACTCAAGGGCTGGTCGCTGATGGGTGACGCCATTTCCCATGCGGTCCTGCCGGGCGTCGTCATTGCCTATGTCATCGCTCTTCCGCTGGGCGCTGGCGCCTTCGTGGCCGGCATGGGCTGCGCCCTGGCAACCGGCTATCTCAAGGAAAACAGCCGCATCAAGGAAGACACCGTCATGGGCGTGGTGTTTTCCGGCATGTTCGGCCTCGGCATCGTCCTCTATCTGTCGACAACCACCGACGTGCATCTCGACCACATCCTGTTCGGCGACATGCTGGGTGTCACATGGGGCGACCTGGCCGAAAGCGCGGCGATCAGCGCCATCGCGACCGGCTTCATGCTGGTCTTTCGCAAGGATCTGGCCCTGGCCGCATTCGACGAACAGCATGCCCGCGCCATCGGCCTGCCGGTGCGCTTCCTGCATTACGGGCTGCTGGCCGTCGTCTCGCTGGCGGTGGTGGCGGCGCTGAAGGCCGTCGGCATCATCCTGGCAGTCGCATTCCTGGTCGCGCCCGGCGCCATCGCCTTCCTGCTGACGCGCACCTTCGCCGCCATGATGGCCGCCGCCGCCGCCATTGCCGCCGGCGCCTCCGTGCTCGGCATATGGGCCAGTTTCTTCATCGACAGCGCGCCCGCGCCCACCATCGTCCTCATCATGACGACCGCCTTCATCGCCGCCTTCATCCGCGAACAGGTGCGCTACGCGCGCATCCAGTCCCGCGACGGCTGAAACGGCGCCCGCCGGGAAGGGCCGGTCAGATGCGGATGGTGCGCGTGATCTCGATGCCGAACCCGCCAAGCCCGACATACTGGCGCTCCGAAGACGAAATCAGCGCGATCGAACGGATGCCGAGATCGCGCAGGATTTGCGCGCCGACACCCACCTCGCGCCAGCGCTGCTGGCGCACCAGGGCGCTGCCATGCTGCTCGCCATCCTTGCCGTCGCCTTCGGTGCCGTGTTCGTCCGCCGAGGCATCATGGCCCATGGGATTGCGCAGGATCATGATGACGCCGCGCCCGCCATGGGCATCGATGGCCTTCACCGCGGCATCCATCCAAACCTTGTCGCCATTCAGCCGCGCCACCATGTCGTCCATCGGCTGCTCGCGATAGATGCGGCAGGGAATGTCCTCGCCGGAGCGCACGTCGCCGAAGGTCAGGATCACGTGCTGCAGCGGATCGAAGTCGGAGGCATAGGCATAGATGCGCGCCGGCCCGCCATGCACGGTCACGTCCTTTTCCTCGACCCGCTGGACGAAGCGCTCGGTGCGGATGCGATAGGCGATCAGGTCCTCGATGGAGATGATGCGCAGGTCGTGCTCGCGGGCGAATTCGATCAGTTCGGGCAGGCGCTTGACCGTGCCGTCATCGTTGACCACTTCCGCCAGCACACCGGCAGGTTCGAGCCCGGCCAGCGAGGCCAGGTCGACGCCCGCTTCCGTATGGCCCGAGCGCGTCAGCACGCCGCCGGATCGTGCGATCAGCGGGAAGATGTGCCCCGGCCGGATGAAATCGGACGGCGCGACATTGCCATTGGCCAGCGCCGTGATCGTCGCTGTCCGCTCCGTCGCCGAAATGCCCGTCGTCATGCCGATCCTGTAGTCCACCGAAACGGTGAAAGCGGTGCGCAGCGGGTCGATATTGTTGGCCACCATCGGGTTGAGATGCAGCGCATCGGCGCGCGCCGCCGTCATCGGAACACAGAGGATGCCGGATGTATGGCGGATCATGAAGGCGATCTTTTCGGGTGTCGCCTTCGAGGCCGCCATGATCAGGTCGCCCTCGTTCTCGCGGTCGGTGTCATCCACCACCACGACGAGTTCGCCATTGGCAATGGCCTGAATGGCCGATTCGATCGTGTCCAGTTGCATTGTATCCGGTCCTGTCCGCGCGCTGGCGCCCTGTCTCTTTCCCGTGTCGATTAAAGAGCGGCGCGGGACCGGTCAAGGATGCGCAAGGCAGGTCCAGCCCGAATTCACGAGCCTGACGGGTGCCTGCGGCTGACATTCGAGGGTCTTCCGGGCAATGATAGCGCCGTCTCGTGCCTGCCGCGGCGCGCCACGATCCGCCCGCCGGCCACGACCATCAGCCGGTTGGCGCGCAGCCGGATCGCCTCCACCGGGGAGGATGCATCCAGCACGACAAGGCTCGCCTTGCAGCCCGGAGCGATGCCATAGCCGTCCAGGCCCATGACCTTCGCGCTGTTGGCCGTCACCATGTCGAAGCAGGCGCGCATCTGCGCCGGGCTCGTCATCTGCGCCACGTGCAGCCCCATGAAGGCGACGTCCAGCATGTCGGCGGTGCCCAGCGAATACCACGGGTCGAGCACGCAATCCTGACCGAAGGCAACCGTGATGCCGTGGGCCAGCATTTCCGGCACCCGCGTCATGCCGCGCCGCTTCGGATAGGTGTCGTGCCGCCCCTGCAGCGTGATGTTGATGAGCGGGTTGGGAATGGCTGCAACGTCCGCCTCGGCCATCAGCGGCAGCAGCTTGGAGACGTAGTAATTGTCCATCGAATGCATGGAGGTCAGATGCGATCCCGCCACCCGGCCTTGCAGACCGAGGCGCTGTGTCTCGAAGGCAAGCTGCTCGATGTGGCGCGACATGGGATCGTCCGTCTCGTCGCAATGCATGTCCACCATCAGCCCGCGATCCGCCGCGATCTCGCAAAGCTCGGTCACCGAGCGCAGCCCGTCCGCCATGGTGCGCTCGAAATGCGGAATTCCGCCGACGATCTCGACGCCCATGTCCAGCGCCCGGATCGTGCAGTCCCGCGCCGCCGGCGAGCGGTAGAACCCGTCCTGCGGGAAGGCGACGAGTTGCAGGTCGAGAAAGGGTTTCACCTTTTCGCGCACCGCAAGCAGCGCGCGAACGCCCTTCAGCCCGTCCTCGTCTGACGTGTCGACATGGCTTCGAATGGCCAGAAGGCCCATGGACACGGCCCAGTCGCAATAGGCGAGCGCGCGTTCGGCGATCTCCTCTTCCGTCTGCAGCGGCTTCAATTCGCCCCACAGGCCGATCCCCTCCAGAAGGGTGCCGGAAGCGTTGATGCGCGGCCGGCCGTAGGAGAGCGTGGCATCCATGTGGAAATGCGGATCGACGAAGGGCGGCGAAACGAGATCGCCCGACACGTCGATGACCTCACCGGCCTGCGCCTCGATCACCGGCTCGACCGCGCCGATCAGGCCGTCCTTGATGGCGATATCGGCTGTCCGCCCGTCAGGCAGGATGCCTCTCTTGAGAAGAATGTCGAACATCGGGTCAGCGCTCGCCTTTCTGATAAGGGATCATCAGTGCCTTCGGATAGGTGGCGCGCCGCGCCACCAGGATCAGCGCCAGGATGGACAGGACATAGGGCATCATCAGGAACACCTGATAGGGCACGAAGGCGCCGGCCACCTGTTGCAGCCGCAACTGGTAGGCATCGAAGGCGGCGAACAGGATGGCGCCGATCAGCGCCTTGCCCGGCCGCCAGGAACCGAACACCACCAGCGCGATGGCGATCCAGCCGCGCCCGTTCACCATCTCGAAGAAGAAGGAGTTGAAGGCGCTCATCGTCAGGAAGGCCCCGCCGATGGCCATCAGCGCCGAACCCGCCATGACCGCGCCGATGCGCACGGCGGTCACCGAAATGCCCTGCGCTTCCACCGCCGCGGGATTCTCGCCCACCGCCCGCAGCGCCAGCCCCGCCGGCGTGCGGTAGAGCAGCCAGCCGACAAGGCCCGCCATGATGAAGGCCAGGTAGGTGAGCGGCGTCTGGTTGAACAGCGCGGGCCCGAGCACCGGGATATCCGACAGGACAGGAACCGGCCAGGCCTGGAACGCCTCGATCTTCGGCGGCGAGGAAACCTTGGGCAGTGCCACGCGATAGGTGAAATAGGTCAGGCTGGAGGCCAGCAGCGTGATGCCGATGCCGGTGACATGCTGCGACAGGCCGAGCGGCACGGTCAGAAAGCCGTGGACGAAACCGAAGGCAGCGCCCGTCAGCGCCGCCACCAGCACCCCGGTCCACAGATCGGCCCCGTTCCACACGGCGAACCAGCCGGCGAAGGCGCCCGCCGTCATGATGCCCTCGATACCGAGATTGAGAACACCGGCCCGCTCGCAGATCAGTTCGCCCAGCGTGGCGAAGATCAACGGCGAGGCGATGCGGATGGCTGCGGCCCAGAACGTGGCCGTGAACAGGATTTCCAGCGCGTCGCCCATGGCGTCACCTCCACCGGATGCGATAGCGCGACAGCATGATCGCCGCCACCATGGTCAGCAGCGCGGCCGCCACCATCACCTGCGCGATATAGGACGGCACCCCTGCCGCCCGGCTCATCGCGTCCGCGCCCACGAAAATGCCGGCCACGAAGATCGCCGACAGCACCACGCCCAGCGGGTTCAGCATGGCCAGCATGGCCACGACGATGCCCGTGTAGCCGAAGCCCGGCGAAAGATCGAGCGTCAGGTTGCCTTTCAGCCCCGCCACTTCCGAGAAACCGGCCAGCGCGGCAAGCCCGCCCGACAGCAGCGCTGTCTTCATCAGCACCCGGTTGACCGGGATGCCGGCAAAGCGTGCCGCCTCCGGATTGTGGCCCACCGCACGCATTTCGTAGCCGAGCGCCGTTTTCTTCATGATGACCCAGGTGACGACGGCGCTCGCCAGCGCCAGAACGAAGCCCCAGTGCAGCCTCCGGCCCTTGACGAGGCGCGGCAGTTCGGCCGCGTCGACCACCTTCTTCGACTGCGGCCAGCCCAGCCCGCTCGGATCCTTGAGAACGCCCTCCAGCAGCATGGAAACGAACAGCAGGACGATGAAGTTCAGCAGCAGCGTGGTCACCACCTCGTCGACGCCGAAGCGGATCTTCATCACCGCGGGCCCAAGCAGCAGCAGCGCACCGGCCAGCATCGCCGCCGCCATGATGAGCGGGATCAGCGCGACAGACGGCAGCATGACCGCGCCGGTTCCGAGCACCACCGTCATCACCGCACCGATATAGAGCTGCGCCTCTGCGCCGATGTTCCACAGCCGCGCACGGAAGGCGACGGCCACGGCAAGGCCGGTGAAGATGAGCGGCGTCGCCCGCGTCAGGGTTTCCAGGAAGGCGAACTGGGAACCGGCCGCGCCCTTGATGACCAGCCAAAAAACGTTGAACGGGTTGGCCCCGGCGATCAGCACCAGCAGCGAGGCGAAGAGAATGGTCACCGCGATCGCGCCGGCGGGATAGCCGAGCGTATGCAGGAAGGTCGGCCTGGGCCTCGGTTCAAGCCGCATCGGAGATCCCCTCGAATCCGTGTCCGGCCATGAGCTGGCCGATGTCGGCAAGACTGCGCTCGCCGCGCGCCGACGGTGCCGAGAGACGCCCTTTCGAGATGACGAACACCCGGTCGGACAGTGCCAGCACCTCGTCGAGATCCTCCGAGATCAGCAGAACCGCCGCGCCGCGCGCCCGCGCCTCCAGCAGCCGGGCATGAACGTAGGACACCGCGCCGACATCGAGTCCGCGCGTCGGCTGGTTGGCGAGAATCACCGCCGGCTCCCCGTCCAGCGCGCGTCCGAGAATGAGCTTTTGCATGTTGCCGCCCGAAAGCAGGCGCACCCGCGCCTCCGGCGACGGACATTTCACATCGTAGTCGGCGATGATCCGCTCGGCGAAGGCACGCGCCGCGCCCCAGTCCAGAAAACCGAACCGAGAGAAGCGCCGGCTGCGATAGGCCTCCGAGATGACGTTTTCGGCCACGCTCATATCGTCGATCATTCCCGTGGCATGGCGGTCTTCGGGAATGCGGCCGATGCCGTGGGAAAGCGCCACGCGCGGCGACCAGACCTGAACCGCTTCGCCCTTGACAAGCAAGGCGCCCGACAACGGGCTGGCGGTGCCGGCAATCAGTGCCGCAAGCGCCGCCTGGCCATTGCCCGACACGCCGGCAAGCCCGGTGATCTCGCCGCCGCGCAATTCCAGATCGATACCGCGAAGCGCCGGCCCGCCGCCCTGTCCGGCGGCATGCACATCGCGAAGCGTCAGCAGGGCTGGTCCCGTCACCGGCGGCGCGATGTCCGGCGGCACGATTTCCTGACCCACCATCATGGTGGCAAGCTGATGCCGGTCGGTCTCCGCCACGGTCACCTCGCCGGCAACGCGGCCGGCGCGCAGCACCACGACCCGGTCGGCCACCGCCATCACCTCGTTGAGCTTGTGGGAAATGAAGATGATCGACAGACCGTCGGCCACCAGCTTCTTCAGCGTGGCGAAAAGCGCGTCCGTTTCCTGCGGGGTGAGCACGGCCGTCGGCTCGTCGAGGATGAGGATGCGGGCATCGCGATAGAGCGCCTTGAGAATTTCCACGCGCTGCCGCTCGCCCACCGACAGGGACTGCACCAGCGCATCGGGATCGACCTGCAGTCCGAAATCGCCGGCCAGCCTGAGAATGCGCGCCTTCGCGCCCGCCCTGTCGAAACGCAGCGAGAACAGCGGCTGCGTGCCCAGCGCGATATTGTCCAGCACGCTCATCTGGCCTGCCAGCGTGAAATGCTGGTGCACCATGCCGATGCCGGCGGAAAGCGCGGCACGTGGATCGCCTGCCGGCAAGGGCTGCCCGAAGGCCTCCACGCCGCCTGCATCGGCCACGTAATGGCCGAACAGGATATTCATCAGCGTCGTCTTGCCCGCGCCGTTTTCGCCCAGCAGCGCCACCACTTCGCCCCGCGCCAGCGAAAGCGAAATGCCGTCATTGGCCTTGAGCGCGCCGAACTGTTTCGTGATTCCGGCCAGGCGCAGCACCGGACCTTCGGCTTGCGTGCCGTGCGACACTGCCCGTCCCCCTTCAAGATGCCGGACGGCAGGCTGGCCGCCGCCCGGAACCGGACCTTACATGGTCGACTTCGGTTCTTCGTCGTTGATCTCGACGACGAAGGACCCGTCCTTGATCGCGGCTTCCTTCTGCGCAACCATTGCCATGGCCGCTTCCGGCACCTTGCCCTCGAACGTGCCGAGCGGCGCCAGCGAGCAGCCGCCTTCCTTCATGAAGGAATAGACGCCGTAATCCTCGGCCTTGAAAGCGCCCGCCTTGATCTTCGCGATGGCCGCGTCGAGCGTCGGCTCGAAATGCCACAGCGCCGAGGCAACCACGGTTTCAGGATAGTCGGACTGCGTGTCGATGACGTTGCCGATGGCCAGCAGGCCCTTTTCCTTGGCCGCGTCGGACACGCCGAAGCGCTCCGCATACAGCAGGTCCGCACCCGCGTCGATCTGGGCGAAGGCGGTTTCCTTGGCCTTGGGCGGGTCGAACCACGAGCCGATGAAGGCGACCTGGAATTTCACCTCCGGGTTCATCTCCTTCGCCCCGGCCATGAAGGCATGCATGAGCCGGTTCACCTCGGGAATGGGATAGCCGCCCACCATGCCGATATTGTTCGTCTTGGTCATCGCCCCGGCAATGATGCCGGTTAGGTAGGAGGCATCCTGGATGTAATTGTCGAACACCGCGAAATTCGGGTGCTCGTCCTGCGGCTTGAAGGACGATCCGATGAGGAAGGCCTTGTCCGGGTAATCGTCGGCAACCGAACGCGCTGCATCCTCCACCGCGAAGGCTTCGCCAAGAATGAGATCGTAACCCGCCTCGCAATATTCGCGCATCACGCGCTCATAGTCGCTGTTCGACACGCTCTCGGAAAAGACATACTCGATGTCGCCGCGCTCCACCGCCGCCTGCGCGGCCTTGTGGATGCGGCTCACCCATTGCTGCTCCACCGGCACGGTATAAATCGCAGCGGCCTTGATCTTGTCTGCCGCGCGCGCCCGGCCGACGAGGCCCGGCATGGCGAGCATGGCTACGCCGGCACCGCCGGCTGCGAGAAGGTGACGCCGGCTGAGCGGCACTGCGGCCGCCGTTCTGGTCCTGGCTGGCATGGTCTGGCTCCTGTTCCCCTGATGAAAAGTTTGGCATCCCGTCTTTTTGACCAAATGGTAAACACAAGTCAGGCGCCTTGGCAATCGAGATGCGCTAAAATGCCTCGTGGGACAAGCCATGCAACCCGCCATTCAACAGGTTAGGATAGCCCTGCCCCAAAACCGCCGCGAGCGTGGGCCTTCATGGCGGATGGGACGGGACAACGCTAAGGAGAGGTTTCATGAAGAACATCCTTGTCATCATCGCTGCAACCATGGCCCTTGCCGCATGCACGACAGCCGAGCGCGACGCGGCAACCGGCGGTGCAATCGGCGCGGCTGCCGGCGCCATCGCCACGGGCGGGAAGGCCGGCGGCGCGATTGCCGGCGCTGCGATCGGCGCGGTTTCAGGCGTGCTGATCGGCCGGGCCACGCGGCGCGGCGACTGCGTCTATCGCGACCGCTACGGCCGCCGCTATATCGCCCGCTGCCCCGCCGGTTACTGAGCGGACCCGCTCTCGTCCTTGCGCCGCTGCCGGCCCAGCATGACCGGCACGAAGGCGGCAAGGAAAAGCAGGCGCGAGACATGATGGGCGGCGACAAAGGCCGGATCGGCGCCCATCAACGTGGCCATCGCGGTCATGGTTTCCACCCCGCCGGGCGCCAGCGCGATCATCATCGGCCCGAACGCAATCCCGGTCAGCGCCGATGCAAGACCCGCCGCAGCCATCGCGATGACGACGGAGATGGCGGTTGTCAGCAGGCCCGCACCCAGTGCGCGCCGCAATTCCCCGGCCGTCACCCCGGAGAACCGCGTGCCGATCAGCGTGCCCAGCAGAACGAAGGCCGGCACCGACAGCCAGGCCGGCAGTCCCCCGGAGAGCACGCCGCCGAGATGCCCGGCAGTCGACACCAGCATCCCGCCCAGCAGATAGGCCGCCGGCAGGCTCACGCGCTTGAACCCCCAGCCGGCAATGCCGGCAAGCACAAGCGCAACCCCCATCTGCACCGCGGACATCGTGGCCGCTTCCGCGCCCCGCACCGGCAGGCTCAGCCCGGCGAATTGCACAACCGGCGGAACGGCAAGCGTCAGGAACAGCACCCGCATCGACTGAACCACGCCGATCAGCCGCACGTCGAGCCCCGCCTGCTCGGCCATGGCCAGGACAAAGCTCAAATGGCCAGGCGTGGATGACAGCACGGCCGAAGGTCCGCCGGCCCCCGTAAGCCGCACCAGCGCCGCGCGCGACACCAGCATGATGGCGACGATCGACACGACCAGCGTGGCCAGGCTCACCGGCCAGCGTGTCAGGCCGCCCAGCACCTCCGGCGTCACGCCCGACCCCATGGACAGGCCGATCAGGACGAAGGCAAGGTCGCGAATGCGGACCGGAATGCCCATCCGCATGCCTGCAAGGCCGCACAGCGTGACAGCCACGGCAGGGCCGGTCAGGAATGGCGCGGGCAGGCCGCACGCCCATGCCAGCAGCGCGCCGCAAGTCCCGGCCAGGATGGCGGATGCGAAGGGCAGGGCAAGACGAAGAATGGCCGGTCGGAGCATGGGCCGCAGGGTCCGTGGGTTTGGCGGGATGGACCGGCTCCTACGGAAACCGCGCCGTTTTCGCAAGGGCGCACCTGCCCGGCCCGATGGCAGCCATATGGCCCCGCGTGACAGATTCACAACAGATTGGAAATGAACGACGTCAAACCTTGACGAAATATTGACAGATGGCCCGCGCCCTGTGCTTATCTCGCCCTGTTGATGGTCTCCGTGCGTTTCGCGCGGAGCTAAGAGGGAATCCGGAAGGCCGCCCGTCGCAGACGGAGAACGGTTAGGCCGGAACTGCCCCCGCAACTGTGAACGGTTTGGCCCGTCCACACGCCACTGGTCCGCAATGGGCCGGGAAGGCGGACAGGCCGCGAAACCGTGAGTCAGGAGACCTGCCATCAGCGCGTCACCCGGCCGGACACGGGGTGTGTCAGGGCTGCCCAGCGCAAGCGGTGACGGTTTGTCGCCGCTGGCTGGCTGCCCCTGAGGCATTCCCTGCCGGCATTTGAACCGCAGAGGAACCGGAGGGGTTTCCATGTCTGCATTTGCAAGCATATCCGCGCGTCTTGGCGCGCTCACCGCCATTCTTTCCACGTCTGTTGCCCTGCCCGCGCTCGCACAGGACATCGTCATCGATGCCGGCGAAGTGGTGGTCTCGACCCCCAACCGCACCACGCAGAAGAAGGACCGCGTCGGCTCCAAGGTCGAAGTGGTGACGAAGGAAGAGATCGAGCAGCGCGCCCAGCCTGCCGTCACCGACTATCTCGCCACCATGCCCGGCGTCACGGTATCCGCCAATGGCGGCACGGGCGGCCAGGAAAGCGGACTTTTCGTGCGCGGCGCTGACAAGAAATATGTCAAGACACTGGTCAATGGCATCGACATTTCCGATCCCAGCGCCACGCAGGTACAGCCGGCGATGGAAAGCCTGCTGTCCGGGGGCGTAACCGGTATCGAACTGCTCAAGGGTTCCCAATCCACCCTTTACGGTTCCGACGCCGTGGCCGGCGTCCTGGCGATCTCCACGCTGAACGGCATCGAGCAGGGCCTGCATCACGACATTTTCGGCGAATACGGCTCCTTCGGCACCTGGCGCGGCGGCTATGTCTTCTCCGGCGCATCGGAAACCGGCCGGTTCGCCGCCGGTATTTCCGGCATCAAATCCGATGGCATTTCCGCCGCGAAGGCCAATGGCGCCGCTGCCGTGGACCTTGACCCCGCCCGCCTCGAAGCCGATGCCTATGACAACATCTCGGCCGACTTCGCCGGCGAACAGCAGCTTTCCGACATGGTCACGGTTTTCGGCAGCGCGCTCTACCGCCGCACCAATGCCGACTATGACGATTCCGGCAATCCGCCCACCGACAACACCTTCAACGCCGCCCGCTCGCGCCAGATCGCCGGGCGTATCGGCGCCCATGTCGACCTCCTCGACGGCCGCTGGCGCAACACGGTCTCGGTCCAGGCCTTCGATGTCGACCGTGATCTCTCCTCGGTGTCCGGCTTCGGCCCCTTTATGGGCAATTGGCGCGGCCAACGCCTGAAATTCGACTATCAGGGCGGCTGGGACTTCACCGAAGCCCTGACGCTGCAATACGGCATCGATCACGAGCGCCAGCGCGCCCGCGCCAGCGACAATTACGGCGGCAACACGAACGATACCCACAACCTGACCGGCCTGTGGGGTCAGCTGGCCTGGAACCCGGTGGAGGCGCTCACGCTGACCGCCGGCCTGCGCCACGACATCCACAATGTCTTCGGCGGACACACCACCTGGCGCGCCGCGGCCTCCTGGCAGGCAACGGAGACCACCCGCCTCCATGTCTCGGCCGGCACGGGCTTCCGCGCGCCCTCGCTTTATGAGCTTTACGCCCCCTTCGGCACAGGAAACGCCACGCTGGTGCCGGAGGAAAGCATCAGCTTCGATGCCGGCGTCGAGCAGACCTTTCTTGGCGGACGCCTCGTCGTCGATGTCACCGGCTTCGTCCTGAACACCGACAACCTGATCGACTATTCCTACGCCACCTTCTCCTATGTCCAGGTGCCGGGCGTGACGAAACGATCGGGTGTCGAGGTGGCGGCCGCCTGGGCCGTGACGCCGGATTTCGACCTGAAAGGCGCCTATACCTATACCCGGACGAGGCAGCCGGACGGCCTGCGCCGCCCGCGCGTGCCCGAGCATGACATCGCGCTGACCGCCATCTGGCGCCCGGCGGAAAAATGGACCGTCAGCGCCACCGCGCGCGGCGTGGTCAACCTGACCGACCGCGTCTCGGCCGGTTTCGGCACGTTCAATGACGTTCGTCTCGACGACTTCGTCAAGGTGGATGCGAAGATCGCCTGGAAGCCGGCGGAGAACTACGAGGTTTACCTGCGCGGCGAAAACCTGCTCGACCAGCGCTACGAGACGGTTGCCGGCTATTCCACGCCCGGCATCTCGGTCTTCGCCGGTTTCCGCGCGAAGTTCGGCGGGGAGTAAGCACCATGGCGCGGCGAAACGGCATCACGCTCCGCTTCGCCGCCGCCCTTCTGGCCCCTCTGGCCGGAACGGGCGCAGGGGCGGACTCTGCCCTGCCGACCGTCTATTCGCTCAACCTGTGCACCGACCAGCTTGCCATGCTGCTGGCCGCGCCGGGTCAATTGCAATCGGTCTCGGAACTCGCCACCGATCCCTCGCTTTCCGTCCTGCATGAGCAAGCGCGCCAATATCCTGCCAATCGCGGTCTGGCCGAGGACGTCGTGGCGGCAAGCCCCGATCTCGTCGTGACCGGCGCATGGTCCGCGCGCAACGCCACGGACCTGCTGCGCGGTCTTGGCTACCGGGTCGAGACCTTCGCGCCCGACCTGACACTGGACGGCATCCGCGCCGACATCGCCCGCATGGGCAAGCTCATGCAGCGTGAGCAACAGGCAGACGGCCTGCTGGCCGACTTCGATGCGCAACTGGCAAAGGCGCCGGATGCCGCCTGCCCGGCGTCCTTCCGCCCGTCGCTGCTTGTCTATGGCCCCAACGGCGTCACCGAGGGCGCCGGAACCTTGCCCGACACGGTCATCGAGGCGGCCGGCTTCCGCAATCTCGGTGCCGGACCGGGGACCGGCGGCATGGCCTTCGTTTCGCTGGAAAATGTCATTGCCATGCAACCCGATGTCATCCTTCTGCCGGCAGCCGATCCCGCGGCACCGGCACTGGCGCAGAAGCTCTTCAACCACCCGGCGCTGAAAGCCAGCGGGGCGCGCATCGTGCGCGGCGCCGTCGATCCGGCGCTATGGACCTGCGGCGGTCCCTTCACCGCAAGGGCCGTGACCGGCCTGAAACAGCTGCGCGCCAGTCTGCCCGGCTGCGAAAGGCCCGGCTCGTGACCCGACCCGCCCTCCTCATGGCCCTGCTGGCCTTCGCGTTCTTCCTTGCCTCGCTGGCCGTGGGCGCTTCCGATCTCCCGGTCTGGCACGGACTGGCCGCGCTGGCCGGCGCCGGCGACGATCCGCTGGCCGCCACCATCATGCGCGACATCCGCCTTCCGCGCGCCCTGCTCGGCCTTTCCATCGGCTTTTCGCTTGGCCTTGGCGGCGCGGCGCTGCAGGGTTTCCTGCGCAATCCGCTGGCAGAACCGGGCCTCGTCGGCGTCTCTGGCGCGGCCGCACTCGGCGCCGTCGCGGTGTTCTATACCGGCCTTTCGGCCTTTGGCGGCTTCACCGTGCAACTGGGCGCACTGGCCGGCGCGGCCGGTGCCGTCGTGTTCCTCATGGGGCTTGCCGGCCGCAAGGCATCGCCCATGACGCTCGTTCTGGCCGGCGTGGCATTGACCAGCCTGACCGGCGCGCTGACCGCCCTGGCCCTCAATCTGTCGCCCAATCCCTTCGCATCCTACGAGATCATCTTCTGGCTTCTGGGCTCGCTCAAGGATCGCGCGCTGACCGACGTGGCGCTCGCCCTGCCGCTGATGGCCGGCGGCTGGGTTCTGCTGCTTGCCTCCGCCCGCGCGCTCGACGCCCTGTCGCTGGGCGAGGACACGGCCCGCTCCCTGGGCATCCATCTGCCGCGCACCGCCGCCATCCTGGTCACCGGCGTCGCCCTGTCGGCCGGTGCCGGTGTCGCGGTTGCCGGCACGATCGGCTTTGTCGGCCTGGTCGTACCGCATCTGCTGCGCCCCTTCACCGACGAGCGGCCGTCCTCGCTTCTTCTCGCCTCCGGTTTCGGCGGCGCCGCGCTGCTTCTGGCCGCCGATATCGCCGTGCGCCTGATGACCACGGGGCGCGAACTGAACGTGGGCGTTCTGACCGCGCTCATTGGCGCGCCCTTCTTCCTCTGGCTCGTCATGTCGAACAGGCGGGTGATGACATGAGCGGGCTGGCCGTCGAAAACCTGTCTGCGCGGCTGGGCGGCAAGCCCGTGCTCGATGGCGTATCGTTCACCGTCGAACCCGGTGAAACGGTTGCGCTGCTCGGCCCGAACGGCGCCGGAAAGTCAACACTGCTGCGCTGCCTTGCCGGCCTGGTGGCCGGCAAGACGGGCTCCGCCTGCTGGAATGGCGAATCGCTGGCTGCCATGCGGCCCGGCGCGCGCGCCCGCACGCTGGCCTGGCTGCCGCAGGACCGCGTCGTACACTGGAACCTGGCCGCCCGCGCCATCGTCGCGCTTGGCCGCCTGCCCCATGGCGGCTACGGCACACGCCTTTCGCCCGCCGACGAGGACATCGTCCGGCAGGCGATGGAAACCATGGACGTCGCCCATCTGGCCGATCGTCCGGCCTCCGCCATGTCGGGCGGCGAACTGGCCCGCGTTCTGGCCGCGCGCCTCATTGCGCAGGACACGCCGCTACTCCTGGCCGACGAACCCGCCGCCAGCCTCGATCCTGCCCACCAGATCCGCCTCATGGCATCCTTTCGCCGGCAGGCGCGGCTGGGCAAGGCCGTGCTGGTTTCGCTGCACGACATCGAACTGGCCGCGCGCTGGTCCGACCGCGTCATCATCCTGCGCAACGGAGCGATCCTGGCGGATGGAAAACCCGACAATGCCATTTCGCCGGCGACCATGGCCGGGGCCTATGGCATCACCGCACGCATCGGCCATGACGAATGCGGGCTGACATTCACGCCGCTTGCATTGACGGCCAATGGAGACTGACGAATGAACGCGTGGATGGAAACATCGCTCGAAGCCCTGATGCCGGCAATGGCGGATCTGTTCGACAAGGGCGGGCCGGCCATGGTCGCGCTGGCCATCCTGTCCGTGCTCGTCGTCGCCGTGTTCGTGCAGAAGCTGCTCGGCCTGGCCGCCGAGAGCCTGGCAACGGGCCGTGCCGCGAAAGGCCGCAAGTCGGCATGGTCCGTCGGCAAGGTTCTGGCAAGCCTGGAGGAGATGCGCCCCACGGCGACCCCGGACCAGATGGAAGCCGAAGCCGACATTGCCGCGCGCGCCGCCATGGCGAAGCTGCGGCGCGGCATCGGGTTCCTTCATCTTGCCACGGCAGCCGCCCCCCTCACCGGTCTGCTCGGCACGGTGCTCGGCATGATCGAGGCTTTCCGCGAGCTGGAAGGCGCAGGCGATCAGGTCAACCCCGCGCTTCTGGCCGGCGGCATCTGGGAGGCCCTGCTGACCACGGCGGCCGGCATGGTGGTGGCGCTCGCCGCCCTCGTCTTCGCCGCCATTCTGGAAGCCATGGCCGGAAACATTGCCCGGCGGATGGAAGCCGCTGTGAACCGGGCCCTCGTCAAGCCGCGCGAACGCCCGAGGCCGGCCCCGTGAGCCGCCGCCGCATCACCCTCGAAACGGCCACGAGGCGCCCCGGCGTGAACCTCACGCCGATCATGGATGTCGTTTTCATCCTGGTCATCTTCTTCATGCTGGCGGCGCAATTCGTGCGGCAGGCCGAGCAGCCGCTGGCGCTTGCACCGGCAGGTGAAGCCGTCATGGCGCAGGACACGGCAACGCCGCAGACCCTGTCACTGACACCGCTCGAATTCATGCTGGACGGCGAAACCGTCGCCGCCTCCGCCCTGCCGGCGGCGCTGGCCGCTGACCCCGGCCGGCCGCTGGTTGTGACGGTCAGTCCCGATGCGCCCTATCAGGCGCTGGTCACCGCGCTGGATGCGGCCGCGAAGGCAGGGCGCACCAAGATTGCCACCCGTGCCGACAGCCCCGGTTCCGGGGAGGCCGGCCAATGAAGCGCCTGCGCCTGGAAACGCCACCCGCTCCGCAGGCCGACCCGACCCTGCCGCTGATCAACATCGTCTTCCTTCTGCTGATCTTCGTCATGTTGTCGGGTGTCATTCGCGCCGCCGACCCGCTGCCGCTGGAGCCGGCTTCCGCGCCGGTCGATCCGTCCGGCGCACCGGCTGCCACCCGTACACTCCATGTCGCCGCCGACGGCCGCATGGCGTGGAACGGACTGGTCGACGAGGCTGCGCTCGAAGGCTTTGTGGCGGCATTCTCGCAGGAGGCGTGGGACAAGGCCTGGCTGAAGGCCGACCGAAATGCCGAAGCCGCCGCCATAATCCGTCTGACCGAACGCCTGCGCGCCGGCGGTATCACGACCCTCACCATGATCGTGGAGGCCCGTCCATGAAGACCTTGCGTGCTGCCGTCGCCATCCTGCTCTCGCTTGGCCTGCATGCGGCCCTCGCCTCGGTCGTCGCCCATGGCATTGCCGGCGGCGGCGATGCAAGCGAGCCCGGCGACGTGACGGTGACCGTCACCCTCATCGAGGCGCCGGGCGAAACCGAAACGCCCAGGCCGGAAGCCGAAATGGCCGCGCAAGCGGAGCCGGAAACGGAAGAAGCGCCAGTCGAAACCGGATCCATCGCCGATGCGCCGGCTCAAATCGCGCAGAAGCTGCCGCTTCCGGAATTGCCGTCGGCCCCGCCGGTTGTCGCACTTGCGGCAACGGACATCGCCCATGCGCTTCCGCCTCTCGCCATGCCTGCGGCGGCGCCGGCGATATCGCAACCGCAGGAAAGTGAGGACTGGGCGGTGCTGCCCCGAACGGTCGCCGTCGTGCCGACACCCAGGCCGCAGATCACGCGGCAGGAGGCGGAACCGGCCCCGCGCGCCGAAAGGCCGGACCGGCCGAAGAAAAGCGCCGTCGCACCTGCCCGCCAGAAGGCTTCCAGGGGAAACCGGGGCGCCAATGGGAGCGACACGGCCTCCCAGCGCAGCGCGCGCGGCAAGACGGCTGGCCCATCCAAGGCTGCCATGCGGCAAGCCATGGTCAGCTATGGCCAGCGGGTGAACAGCCATGTCGCGCGGCGCAAGCCGCGTGGCGCCGGCGGGCGCGGCACGGTGGGCCTGAACCTGCGCATTGCGCGCACCGGTGCGCTTCTGGGCGCCAGCATCGGCGCCAGTTCCGGCAATCCCGCGCTCGACCGGAAGGCCTTGCAGGCTGCGCGCAACGCCGCGCCTTATCCGCAACCGCCCGAAGAGCTTGCCGGGCGCAGCCTCGCGCTGCGCATTCGCCTGAGTTTCAGGTGATTGCAAACGCGCGGCGGAAACGGCTTTCGCTTGTCATTTTTCCTCGATCGCGTAGCCCGCGCCGCGAATGGTGCGGATGACGTCCGGCATGTTGCCGATGTTCACCGCCTTGCGCAGCCGCCCGATATGCACATCGACCGTGCGCTCGTCGATATAGATCGTCTCGCCCCAGACATTGTCGAGAAGCTGACCGCGCGAAAACACCCGTCCCGGATGCTGCATGAGATATTCCAGCAGCCGGAACTCGGTTGGTCCGAGCTTCACTTCCCGCTTGGCGCGGTAGACGCGATGCGTTTCCCTGTCCAGAACGATATCGCCGACCGTCAGCGTGCCTGACAGCATTTCCGGCTTGGCGCGGCGCAGCAGCGCCCTGACGCGTGCCAGGAATTCCGGCGTCGAGAACGGTTTGACGAGATAATCGTCGGCACCGGTCGAAAGCCCGCGCACCCGGTCGCTCTCCTCGCCACGCGCAGTGAGCATGATCACGGGAAGGCGTTCCGTTTCGTGGCGTTGACGCAGCCGCCGGCAAAGCTCGATGCCGGAGACACCGGGCAGCATCCAGTCGAGCACCAGGAGGTCGGGCACGTTTTCGCGCAGGCGCAGTTCCGCCTCGTCGCCGCGCACCACGACTTCGACCTCATAGCCCTCGGCTTCGAGATTGTATTGCAGAAGGACGCCCAGCGGCTCTTCGTCCTCGACAACAAGAATGCGGGGGGATGCCATTGCCGACCTGCTCAGCCGATGCCTTCGGCCACGTTGTCGACCCGCGGCCGGGCCATCGGCAACTGATCGCCGGTGATCATGTAATAGGCGTTCTCGGCGATATTGGTGACGTGATCGCCGATGCGCTCCAGGTTCTTGGCG
Source organism: Zhengella sp. (assembly GCF_041397485.1). Taxonomy (NCBI): domain Bacteria; kingdom Pseudomonadati; phylum Pseudomonadota; class Alphaproteobacteria; order Hyphomicrobiales; family Notoacmeibacteraceae; genus Zhengella; species Zhengella sp. Next base: position 1,097,881 of record NZ_JAWKWO010000001.1, read on the forward strand.
CAGAAGAGAAGATGCGTACAGGAGGAGATCTTGCGCGGATCCTCCATCATGTAGGTCAGCAATTCGCGGAACACCGACGTATAGGCCATGTCGATGTGCTCGTCGCGATTGCGGATTTCCTCGATCTCGCCGGCGCGGCGGCCGACATAGACATCGATGATGGCATTGACCTGGTTGCGCGCCAGTTCCGCCATTTTCTCGATCCCGAAATTCGGCTCGCGCATGACCACCATCTCGCCGATGGAGCCGACCCGCTTGCAGGTACTCTTGGCCAGGTCGCCGATCCGCTCCAGGTCGCCGGCCATGCGCATGGCACCGACCGCGAAACGCAGATCCTGGCCCATCGGCTGGCGCTTGCCGATCAGCGTGACGGCCCTGTCGTCCAGGTCACGCTGCATCTGGTCCATCAGCCGGTCTTCCGAAATGACCCTCTGCGCCAGCGCGACGTCGCCGGTCAGCAGCGCGCGCGTGGCCATGTCCACCATCTCGGCAGCCCGCTCGCCCATCGAGCGGATCATGGTATCCATCGCGTCGAGTTCCTCGTCGAACGAGGTGACAGTATGCTCGCCCATGGCGCAATCTCCCGGATTGGTAAGGCTCAGCCGAAGCGGCCGGTAATGTAGTCTTGGGTGCGCTTGTCGTCGGGGTTCGTGAACATCTTGTCCGTCGGCCCTTCCTCGACGAGAATTCCGAGGTGGAACATCGCCGTGCGCTGCGAGACGCGCGCGGCCTGCTGCATCGAGTGGGTGACGATCACGATCGTGTAGTTCTCCTTCAACTCGTCGATCAGTTCTTCCACCTTCGCGGTGGCGATCGGGTCGAGCGCCGAACAGGGCTCATCCATCAGGATCACTTCCGGCGAGACGGCAATGGCGCGCGCGATGCACAGACGCTGCTGCTGCCCACCCGAGAGCCCCGTGCCGGGCTCGTCGAGACGGTCCTTGACCTCCTCGAACAACCCTGCCTTCTGCAGGCTCGTCACCACGATTTCCTCCAGGTCCGCCTTGGAACGGGCGAGCCCGTGAATGCGGGGGCCATAGGCGATGTTCTCGCGGATCGACTTCGGGAACGGATTGGGCTTCTGGAACACCATGCCCACCCGCGCGCGCAGTTCCACCACGTCAATGGCCCTGTCGTAGATGTCCTTGCCATCGAGCGTGATCCGGCCCGTCACACGGCAGATGTCGATCGTGTCGTTCATCCGGTTCAGGCAGCGAAGGAAGGTGGACTTGCCGCAGCCTGACGGGCCGATCAGCGCCGTCACCTGGTTCTTGCGGACATCCAGGTCGACATCGAAGAGGGCCTGCTTTTCGCCATAGTAGACGCAGACTTTCTCGCCGCGCATCTTGAACGTATCGGTGTCTGTTTGCGGCATGGTCTTGTCTTTGAGTGCTTCTTCAATCTGTGTTTCGGTACGCATGTTCATCTCGGCGCTCCGTTCTCGGCCCCTCACCAGCGCCGCTCGAAGCGTCGACGCAGTATGATGGCGGTAATGTTCATGATCGCAAGGAAAACCAGCAGGATGATGATCCCGCCCCAGGCGCGTTCGTAGAAGGCCGGGTCCGCGCGCTTGGCCCATTCGAAGATCTGGGCCGGCATGGCCGAGTTCGGATCAAGAAAGCCCGATGCGACACCGTCGGGATAATTCGATGCGATGAAGCCGACCATGCCGATAAGCAGAAGCGGCGCGGTTTCGCCAAGCGCCTGCGCCAGCCCGATGATCGTTCCGGTCAGGATGCCCGGCATGGCCAGCGGCAGCACATGGTGGAACACCGACTGCATCTTGGAGGCGCCGATGCCGAGCGCGCCCTCGCGGATCGACGGCGGAACGGCCTTCAGAGAGGCACGCGTCGAGATGATGATCGTCGGCAGCGTCATCAGCGTCAGGACCAGCCCGCCGACCAGCGGCGCCGATTGCGGCAGATGCGCGAACTGGATGAAGGCGGCGAGGCCCAGGATACCGAACACGATGGAGGGAACGGCCGCCAGGTTGGCGATATTCACCTCGATGAGATCCGTGAACCGGTTTTGCGGCGCGAATTCCTCCAGGTAGATCGAGGCGGCCACGCCGATGGGCAGAGCGAGAAAAAGGACGACCAGCATCATGAACAGCGAACCGAGCATGGAGACGCCGATACCGGCCTGTTCGGGTCGGGAATCGGACGCATCGGCACCGGTGATGAAATCCATGTTGAAATGCTTCACCACCATGCCGTCGCTCCGCATCTGGTCGACCAGGTCGAGATGCGCGGCATCGAGATTCTTGTCCTCGGCCAGCGCTTCGCGGGTGACGCGGCCCTTCAGGTAGCCGTCGACACGCGAGGAGGCGAGGAACTGGAAATCGACCATCTTGCCGATGTCGCCCTGATTGGCCAGCACGTATTCGCGCAGGGTGGCCGGCGCGCCCGAAGACAGGATGTCGCCGATCTTGCCCGGATCGGTCATGCCGGTCTGATAACCGCGCTCGGTGATTTTGGCGGCCAGCGCCGCCTCGATCATGGCGCGATATTTCGAGGTCTTGACCACCGACGCCTCGGCGGCTGCCACCTGTTCCGCGTTCAGCGCGACGGGAATCTTGACGAAGGTCTGCTGGAAGGCGCCCACGCCATTCGTCAGGATGGCATAAAGCAGCGCCACCAGGAAGAACAGGCCGATGGCGATGGCGACCACGCCATAGGCCTTGAACCGTCTTTCCGCGGCATTGCGGGCCCGCGTCCGTCTTGCCGTCTCGTCGGCGCTCGGACGCCCGGAGGGCAGAAGGCTTGTCGTGACGTCGGTCATTCGTACTGTTCCCGGTACTTGCGAACGATGTAGAGCGCCAGGATGTTCAGCCCCAGCGTGATGATGAAGAGCGTCATGCCCAGTGCAAAGGCAACCAGCGCTTCCGGCGAAGCGAAATCGGCGTCGCCGGTGAGCTGGCTGACGATCTTCGCAGTGACCGTGGTCATGGCGTCGAAGGGATTGAGCGACAGCTTGGCCGCGGCGCCGGCGCCCAGCACGACGATCATCGTCTCGCCAATGGCACGCGAGGCCGCGAGCAGGATGGCGCCGACAATGCCCGGCAGCGCGGCTGGCAGGACGACCTGCTTGATCGTCTCCGAATGGGTCGCGCCCAGCCCGAGGGAACCGTCGCGCATGGCCTGCGGCACGGCATTGATGATGTCGTCCGACAGCGACGAGACGAACGGGATCAGCATGATGCCCATGACGAGACCCGCGGTCATGACGGCGGTGCCCGATTGCATCCAGCCGACCGTGCTGTCCCCGAACATGTCGACGAGCAGCGGGCCGACGGTCAGCAGCGCGAACAGGCCGTAGACGATGGTGGGAATGCCGGCCAGCACCTCGAGCAGGGGCTTGGCGTAGTTGCGCACGGCGGGGCCGGCATATTCCGCCAGGTAGATCGCCGCCATCAGCCCGACCGGCACGGCCACGGCCAGCGCGATCAGCGAAATGTAGAACGTGCCCCAAAGGAGCGGCAGGATGCCGAGTTCGGAACCGCCGCCGAAACTGGGGCTCCAGACGGTGCCGAAGAAGAAGTCCGACGCCGGATGGAGGCCGAAGAACTCGATCGTGTTGAAGATCAGCGACAGCACGATGCCGATGGTCGTCAGGATGGCGATGGAAGCCGCCGCGATGAGCAGCACCTTGACGAAGGCCTCGACCGAATTGCGCGCCCGGAACCGTGGCTGGATGCGCCTCCACGCCAGCGCGAAACCGCCAATGGCGAGAAGCCCGGCAATGATGGTCAGGGCGGTCGTGGCCGTCGCGCTGAGCGCCCGGTACTCCTGCGCGGCGCGAAGAACCTCCGGTCGGACATTCGAGGCCAGCGCCACGCCCACTTGCGCCAGGCGCTCGCGGACGTCGGTGAACTCGGTGCGGATCGAGGACGCCTGGTCCTCGGTCATCGCGCCGGCGGCAACGGCTGTGTCGAGGCCCTCGGCCACACGCTGCACATCGCTCATCACGATACCGAGCGACGCGCCTTCCGGAATGGCATCGGCGGGAATGTGCGAGGAGACCATGGTCTGGATGACGAGCGGCTGGAGCAGCAGCCAGATCGCCATGACCAGAAGCGCGGGGACGGCGGCGAACAGGAAGACGTTGACGCCATGATAGCCCGGCACGGAATGCATTTGCCGGATGTCGCCGCCTGCCGTGGCAAGCGCGCGCGAACGACCGGTGAAATAGCCGGCGACCGCGAGAACGATCACGAATGCTAGGACCCACAGAATAAGCATGGCCATGCCGCCCCGTCTTGGTTTCGGCCAGTGCCGAAAAAGGAAAGGGAGGGCAGCGGTGACGCCGCCCTCCGGCTGTCCCGGCCCCGCTGCGGAGCCGGAAACCGAATTACATGCTCAGCGTCGACTCGTCGGTGACGGCTTTCTGGGTCGCGCCCAGTTCCGGATCGGCAACCAGGCCGTAATTGGCCAGCGGACCCTTCGGACCGGCGATTTCCTCGGAGACGAAGAACTCCGCATATTCCTTCAGGCCCGGGATCACGCCGATATGCGCCTTCTTGATGTAGAAGAACAGCGGACGCGACACCGGATATTCGCCGGAAGCGATCGTCTCGGTGGACGGGGCGACGCCCGACATCGTGGCGACCTTCAGCTTGTCGGTGTTGTTCTCGTAGAAGGCCAGGCCGAACACGCCGATGCCATCCTTGTTGGCGTCGATGCGGGCCAGCGTCTCGGTGTAGTCGCCGTCGATGTCGACCGACTTGCCATCCGTGCGCACGGCCATGCAGGCCTTCTCTGCGTCCTTCTCGGACATGCCGCCATCGACCATCGCCTTCATGGCGCCGGTGTCTTCGCAGCCCTGCTTCAGGACCTTTTCCTCGAAGACTTCACGGGTGCCGTGCTTGGTGCCCGGAATGAACGTGGAGATTTCAACGGCCGGCAGGTCGGCATTGGCATCGGCCCAGGTCATGTTCGGGTTGTCGACGATCTGGCCATCCTTGAGCACCTTGGCGCCAATGGCGTTGAACCAGTCCGACGGGGTGAAGGCGGTGAAGGCCGGGCCATCCTTCTGGGAGGCGAACACGATGCCGTCATAGCCGATGCGGACTTCGATGATGTCCTTGACGCCGTTCTCGGCGCAGGCCTTGACTTCCTTCTCGCGAATGCGGCGCGAAGCATTGGCGATGTCGATGGTGTTCTCGCCGACGCCTTCGCAGAACCGCTTGAGGCCGGCGGACGAACCGCCCGATTCCACGACCGGGGTCGGGAAGTCGGTGTTTTCGCCAAACGCCTCGGCAACGATGGAGGCATAGGGAAGAACGGTGGAGGAACCGGCGATCTGGACCTGATCGCGGGCGGCGGCGGCGCCGGCGGATCCGGCAATCACGACAGCGGCGGCGGCCGTCGACAGGAGGAATTTCTTCATCTTGGATGCTCCCTTTTGGGCAATGTCTGCGCGTTTCTCTGTGCGCGGGACTGGCCCTAAAGCAGCTATGTAACAGTTCGATGACACTTGTATGTCAGCCCTGTTACGTCCGCGGCCGGCATGATTGAGCCACGCATCACAGGATTGCGCAAGTCGTTGGATGACCTGCGGCAATGGAGCGAAAGGGTGTTCTGGATGGAAAAAACCGGCGGGGTGCGAAACCGGGCGTGCTGAGATCCCGTGCCGGGTTTCCCTTGAGCTGAATTGTGGGGCAATCGCTCAACCGCGGCATTTTCCGGCGACCCCGCCGGTGAACCGGCCTGACAGATGAACCGGTGCCTGTTTTCTAGCGGTTTGCCGGCACCGCCGTCATGGTGCGATCGCGCCATATCCGGCAGGCCCGGATCGTTTAACATTTGAGAGCTTTCGGAAACGCATGCGGGGGCTGCGGAAAGCATGAACGGCGCGAACCGGTTTCGCGCCGTTTCTCATTGGGCAAGGGCGGTCGCCGGGATCAATTTGCCCGCCGGGAGCGTTTTCCCGCGTCCCCCAGCCATTCGCTCACCTTTCGCAACAGCGCGTCCGGCGAGATCGGCTTGGAGAGGTAGTCGTCCATTCCGCTTTCGAGGCAGCGTTCCCGGTCACCCTTCAGCGCATGTGCGGTCACGCCGACAATCGGCGTATGCGCCCGGCCGTCGCGCTGCTCGGTGCGCCGGATGTGGGCCGTGGCCTCCAGCCCGTTCATCTGCGGCATGGAAACGTCCATCAGAACAAGGCGCGGCGCCATGTCCTCCCAGGCTTCGACAGCCAGTTCGCCATTGGTCACCATCTTGAAGGAATAGTCGGTATCGGCCAGGATCTGGGTGAGGACGAGCTGGTTCACCTCATTGTCCTCGGCCACGAGGATATCGACCCGGTGACCGGACAATTGCCTCGCCGGCGCCGTTTCATCCGCCGGCTTATCGGGCGAAGCGGTGCCGCTCTCCGTGGGCGGCAGGTCGCAGGCCGGCTGCGCGCGCGCCGCGGCAACGAAGACTTCGCCTGCTCCGCGCGGCGCGGCGCGGCGCTCCTGCACCGCATTGACGATGGCATCCAGCAGCGCCGAGGAACGCGCCGGCTTGACCAGCGAGGCAGAGATTCCAAGCCGCGCGTTGATGTCGCTGTCCAGCACCTGATCGACCGATGACAGGAGGATGATCGGCACATCCGCGATCTGGCGGTCGTCCCGGATCGCCCGTGCCACCTGCTCTCCGTTCATGCCCGGCATCTGGAAGTCGAGCACCACGCAATCGACCGTCATGCCGTATCCCGTGGCGGCCTTGATGATGGCAATGCCTTCGCGTCCGTCCTTCGCCGCGCAGGCATCGAACCCCCACGATTGCATCTGCTCCATCAGAATGGAGCGGTTCACTTCGTTGTCATCGACGATGACGATACGGGCACCGGTAACATCGACTGGCGTTTTCACGGTCTCTGCCCTCTTTCCACAGTTTTCGAGTTCGATCTCCACCCAGAAGGTGGAGCCTTTTTGCGGTTCGCTTTCCGCACCCGTTCGCCCGCCCATCAGTTCGGCGAGCCGGGAGGTGATGGCCAGGCCGAGTCCCGTTCCTTCGTGGCGGCGCGTCGAGGACGTGTCGACCTGGCTGAACTTGTCGAACACGCTTTGCAGCTTGTCTGCCGGAATGCCGATGCCGGTATCGCTCACGGATATCCGCAGACGGCTGCGCCGGCCCAGATCCTCGCCCGTGACATCGACCAGCACATGGCCTGTCTCGGTGAACTTGACGGCATTGCCCATCAGGTTCGTGATGATCTGGCGGATGCGGCCTGCATCGCCGACATAATCCGGCCTGAGCGCCGGATCGATACGCACGATCAGCTCCAGGTCCTTCTCCTTGGCGCGCACCGACATCAGCGTCGCCACGTCCTCCACCGCTTCCGCGAGCCGGAAGGGCGACGGGTCCAACACAAGCTGGCCGGCATCGATCTTGGAGAAATCGAGAATGTCGTTGATGATCGTCAGCAGCGCATTGCCCGATTTCATGATGATGTCGGTAAAGGTGCGCTGCTTGTCGTCCAGCCGCGTCTTGCACAGGAGTTCGGCCATGCCGAGAACGCCGTTCATCGGCGTGCGGATCTCGTGGCTCATGTTGGCCAGGAATTCCGATTTGGCCCTGTCGGCCAGTTCCGCCTTGCGGCGCGCTTCGGTAAGCGCGATCTCGCGTTCCTTGGCCTGGGTGATCTCGATACGGATGTCGAGCATCGCCCCGGTCGATGTCCGCCGCAGGTCCAGCAAGTGCCAGCGCCCGTCGGTACGGTGAACCTCCATCGGCCCGTCATGGGCCAGCGCCTTCCCGCGCAGGTCGATCTGGCGGTCGATCCAGCGCCGCCGCGTCTGCGCATCCGCAATGTGATGGTTGGCCAGCGTTTCGATCATCTCGGCGAATGTCATGCCGATTTCGATCGGTGCGCCGAACTGGGAATCGATGAAGGCCTTGTTCGCCATCAGCAGCCGGTCGTCCTCGCCGAAGATGGTGAACGACTGGTCCATGGCATCCACGGCATCCTTGAGCAGTTGGTTTGCCTTGCGCGCCTCCTCCTCGCGCAGCTTGACCGCCGTGATGTCGGTGCGGATGCCGACCCGGTCGCCCAGCGGCGTCAGCTCGTCGCGCCGCATCATCCAGCGTCCGTCATGGGTCTTGAACACGATCTCCTGGCCGATCTCCTCGGCCCGTTTGGCGCTGTTTTCCGCCACCCATTCGTCTTCGCGGCCAACCGCTTCCGCGACCACCCCGGTATGGGCGAATTCCTCGAACATCTCGATGAAGGTGCGCCCTTCCTTCAGGTTCGGCAGGAAGGCGAACTGCTTGCGAAATGCATCGTTGCAGGCCACCAGCCGGTCGTCCTCGTCCCACAGCACGAAACCGTCGGTCATGGCGTCGATGGCACCCTGAAGACGCCTGCGCGCCGCCTCGGCTTCCACACGCGCCTCGGCAGCGGCCGACTCGCCGCGCTTGAGATCCGTCACGTCGTTGAGGAAGCCCGCCACGTAGCGTTTGCCGTCGCCGGTGACGATCCGGTTCTTGCGCACCTTGCGCCAGCGCGTTTCATCGCCCTCTTGCCAGCTTTCCAGCGCCTCATAAGCCTCGCCGGTCGCCAACACATGCCGTTCGCTCGGCTCGAAGAGGTCGGCCATTTCGTCGCCGACGAGGTCGCGGGCCTGCTTGCCGATCATGGACTCGCTGTCCACCCCAAGGGTCCGGCCCATGGCCTTGTTGGCGCTGACCATGCACAGGGTCTCGTCCTTGACGAAGATCGCCTGATCCAGCCCGTTCAGCACCTCGTTGGCCAGCGAGGATTGCGCCAGCGCCGCCTCCAGCGCCGCTTCCCGTTCCTTCAGCGCCGTGATGTCCGTGCGCAGGCCGATGAAGGTGCCGTCCTCCATCCGCTTGTTGGAAAACCGGATCCAGCGCCCGCTGGAAAGGCGCACGTCATATTCCTCGAAGGGCAGATGATAGCGGCGGACCCGTTCCGCGACCCAGTCATCCCGCGAAACGCCCTCTTCGGGAAGGATGTGGCCGGAATCGAAAATGGCCGACAGGAAAGTCTCCAGCGATGTGCCGGACGCGAACATGGCCTTGTCAAGGTCCGGATAAAGCGCCCGCATGGCCGCATTGGTCATGTAGAGCCGGTCTTCGCGATCGTAGACGATCACGCCGCCTTCCAGGGACGAGAACACGCTTTCCAGCAAGGCCCGCGACTCGTTCAGCTGCCGCTGCAATTCGCCGAAGCCGGCACTGTCGCCAACGAAGCTGGAAATGTCCCGCGACATGCCGCAATAGCCGAGGAACGCGCCGTCCGCGCCAAAGCGCGGAAAGCCGGAAGTGGAGAAATAGCGGAAGGTCCCGTCCTTCGACGTGAAGGCGCCCCGGAAATCCCGGAAGGGCTTTTTCTCGGCAACAAGCGCGAGATGCGCCTCCATCTCCTCCGCGCTCAGCGCGATCCGGCTGAACACGGCTTCGCGCGTATAGCCGACGAGCATGGAGGGCGAGACGCCGAAGTCGCGGATGGTGTCGGAAACCCAGGTGAACTGGCCCTGCGCATCGATCTCGTAGACCCAGTCGGCGGCCACACCGAGCAGATGGCACAGATCCTCGCGCGACAGATGCGCGCCATAGGCTGCCGCCGCGCCGGCTTGCGTCCCGGCTTCCTGCTTTCCCTCGCCACTCATGCCCAGACCATCAGACCCCGTGCCCCCGGTTTGAATGAATGTGCCCGCATGAAAGCCTACGGACGAATGATTGACGCGCGCTTAACGTTAACGAATGGATATTCGTAGCGATGGCTGCACGAAGAGGACAAGGCGAATGACCGGTTCCGGCCCGTTCCCCACCGGCTTCCTGGCGGATGGACCGCCGGACGCTGCCGCCACGATCATGCTGGCCCATGGCGCGGGCGCGCCCATGGACACGCCCTGGATGAACGCCATTGCCGGCGCCATTGCTGCAAGGGGGCTCAGGGTGATCCGCTTCGAATTCGCCTACATGGCGGCGCGGCGAAGTGGCGCGTCGCGCAAGCCGCCGCCGCGTGCCGAAAAGCTCATTTCCGAATACCGCGATGCGATCCGTGCGCTGGGGCCCAGCCGTTGTCTCGTCATCGGCGGCAAGTCCATGGGTGGCCGTGTCGCCAGCATGATTGCCGGCGCATGTGATGGCGAATGGCTTGCCAACGGCCTGTTGTGCCTTGGCTATCCCTTCCATCCGCCCGGCAAGCCTTCCAGCCTTCGCACCGCCCATCTGGAAGGCCTGCAAACGCCGGCGCTGATCTGCCAGGGCACGCGCGACCCGTTCGGCACGGTTGAAGACGTGCAGGCCTATGACCTGCCGCACACGATCCGTCTGCACTGGCTGGAAGACGGCGACCACGACTTCAAGCCGCGCAAGGCCTCCGGCCTCACCTTGCAGGACCATGTCGAAAGCGTCGCGCAAACCGTGGCCCGTTTCGCCGGAACGTTGGGCTGAGGCGCGCGGAACAGCGACAGGGCGGCGGAGCATCCCGTCCCGAGATCATCGAGCCAACTGGCATGGCGCTTGCTGCATTCTGGTGAAGAGACAGCAGGGATGGACACGTTGAAAACGATGACACCGCCAACAACGGCGCGAAAAACCAAGGATTATCAGAACGTTAGCCGGAGAGCGGCGCCGCGCGACCTGGTCGCGAGCACGGACGGCAGCGCTGAATTGCATACAATTCGACTTTCAGTGCCGCTTTTTCATGCATGGAGCATCAGATGAACCCGACAGCAAGACCCTACGCCTACTGGCGCGCCATGGCTCCCGACGAGGCGGTACAGGCCGCCTATGCCGCAGCGGAACACCACCGCGACCCTGCCATGTTCATCTCGATGAAGCCACTGGACGCGGCCTTGGCCGAGGCAAGGGCGCTGATGGAGGCTGGGCCGGCGGGCAAGCCGCTCTATGGCCTGCCCTTCGCCGTGAAGGACAATATCGACGTGGCCGGCATGGAGACCACCGCCGCCTGTCCGGCCTTTGCCTACCGGGCGCAAAGGTCCGCATTCGCGGTCGCACGGCTGGAAGCGGCCGGTGCGATCTGCATCGGAAAGACAAATCTCGACCAGTTTGCCACCGGCCTTGTCGGGGTCCGCTCACCCTACGGCGTGCCGCGCAATTCGCTGGACCCGGCGCTCGTGCCCGGTGGTTCGTCCTCCGGCTCCGCCGTGGCCGTGGGGGCAGGCATCGTCGCATTCGCGCTCGGCACCGATACGGCAGGTTCCGGCCGGGTGCCGGCCGCGCTCAATGGCATTGCCGGGCTGAAGCCGAGCCTCGGCCTGCTGTCTGCCACCGGCATGGTACCGGCCTGCCGCACGCTCGACACCATCTCCGTCTTCGCCGCGAAATCGGCAAACGCGGCCCAGGCGGCGGCAGCGGCGCAAGGCTACGACCCGGCGGATTTCCTGTCGCGCAAGCTGCCGCCGGCCAATGTCATGCCTGTCCCGCCGCATTTCTCGGTCGGTGTTCCGCTCAAGGCGCAGCGGCAGTTCTTCGGCGACAGCCAGGCCAGTGAGGCCTATGAACGCGATCTCGAAACCCTTGCCGGTTTCGGCGCAACCATTGCCGAGATCGACTTCGAGCCATTCTTCGCCGTGGCCCGCCTGCTCTATGAAGGCCCCTGGGTTGCCGAGCGCTACCACGCCGTCAGGACGTTGATCGGGACCGACCCGCAAGCCCTCCATCCGGTGACACGGGGCATCATCTCAGGCGCCGCCAAGTTCGATGCCGTTGCCGCCTTCGATGCCTTCTACCGGCTGGCCGACATGAAGCGGGCGCTGGAACCGGTGCTGGCCAGCCTCGATTGTCTCGCCGTCCCGTCCATTCCCACCGTTTACACGGTGGAGGAAGTGCTCGCCGATCCGGTGACGCTCAATTCCAACCTCGGCACCTATACCAATTTCGTGAACCTGCTCGATCTCGCAGCCTTCTCCGTGCCTGTCGGCCGCCGTGATGATGGCCTGCCTTCCTCGCTGACGCTGATCGCCCCGGCTGGCAGCGATGCCAGGCTTGCCGGCATGGCCGACATGCTGGAAACCGGCCGGCGCGAGGACCGGTTCCCGGTCGCGGAACCCGGCAAGGTCACCCTGGCCGTCGTCGGCGCGCATCTCTCAGGCATGCCGCTCAACCACGAACTGACCACGCGCGGCGCCTCCTTTCTCGCGGCAACACGGACGACGCCCGATTACCGGCTCTACGCGCTGGCCGGCACGACGCCGCCCAAGCCGGGCCTCCTGCGCGTTGCCCAAGGCGAGGGCGAACCGATCGCCGTGGAACTCTGGTCGCTGGATGAAGCGGCATTCGGCAGCTTTGTCGCCGCCATTCCCGCCCCGCTCGGCATCGGCACCCTGTGCCTGACGGATGGCGGCACGGCCAAGGGCTTCCTCGTCGAAGCCGAAGCGGTGCGCGGCGCGCGCGACATATCCGGCTACGGCTCCTGGAGGGCTTTCTGCGCGGCGCCTGCCTGAGCACGATCCTCGAAACGGTGCCAGGCATTTTCCACATGGCCGATATGCGCGGCCATCGCCTTCTCCGCAGCATCCGACGCACCACGCAGGATGGCGTTCACGATGGCCGTATGTTCGCCATGCGAGGCGGCAAGCCGGCCGAGCGTGGAAAACTGGGCGCGGCGGAACGGCTGCACGCGAAGGCGGGTGGCAAAGGTCAGTTCCGCCAGATAGGCGTTGCGCGTGCCATGGTAGATGGCACCGTGAAATTCCTCGTTGGCGGATGTGTAGCCTGCCGTGTCTCCGGCCTGCACCATCGCCTCCATGCGCAGGTGAAGCGCTTCCAGCGCCCGCCGTTCCGCAGGCGTCATGGTGGCGGCGCACAACCGTGCGCACAGCGCTTCCAGATGCCCCATCACCGCGAACATGCCGTGCAGTTCCTCATCGTCCGGCTTTGTCACCAGCGCCTTGCAATGCGCCCGCTGCCGAACGAGGCCCGAGGAGGCGAGCTGGCGCAGCGCCTCACGCACCGGTGTGCGCGATACGCCGAATTCGGCCGCCAGCCCGCCTTCATCCAGTGAGGTGCCGGGCGGAATGAGGCCGCCGACGATGCGCCGGGCCAGTTCCAGCCGGATCAGGTCGGCGCAGGTACGGCTGTCGGATCGCTTCAAGAGGGTGTCACGCTTGGCGGAATCGGTCAGGGTTCGGCGATGATACTGACATGGGCGGCGACGACACGCCAACCGTCTTCCATCCGCACCCATGTCTGCATCTGCCGCCCGACAAGCCCCGGCGCACTGGCGCGGTAGAACAGCGTCGAGGCGGTGGCGAAATCCGTCCCGAAGGTGGTGATGACCGTGCGCGCCAGATCGCGTTCAAGGTCATCGGACGGTTGTGTACGGCGGAAGGCCGCAACTTCCGCCGCACCATGCTGCTGCTCCGCAATGCCGTAGCGCACCACCCGCTCATCCTGCCAGAACAGCGCGTCCATTCCCGCCATGTCATTGGCGATGAAGGCTGCCTCGTAGCGCCGGAAGACCGTGGTCACTTCCGCCAGCGTGGCCGGATCGTTGACGATCATGCCTGCCGCGCCTCCATGCGTTCGCGCAGCGCGCGCAGGAAGGGGATCTGCTCGAACTGGTCCTCCTGCACGAAATCCCAGGCCACGCCGGAAGGCCGAGGCGCGTCATTGCCGGTCACGATCAGTTCGGCTTCCGTGGCCACGAAGTCGAGCGGGCTGTCATGGGCCATCATGAACACTTTCTCATCGGGCACCAGTTGCGAGGAATGCACCGTGGTCGCCATCGGCGTCTGCGACCCGATGATCCCCAGTTCGCGGAAGATGCCGGTTTCCAAGTCCGCGAACCCTGCCCCCTTGCCGGTGCGTCCGCCCGAGCGGCTGACCGCCACCGAGCCGACGACGGCGAAGTCGATCGGCGCGACATCCTCGAAGCCGATCCGCTCTCCATGCATCATGTAGCCTTCGGACGTGGCCGCCAGTTCGAAGGAAACGCCCTTTTCCTTCAGCCTGGCCGGGTCGATGCGCAGATAGGGAAACTCCCTGGTCAGGTAAGGCACCGGCGCATAGAGCATCTTGCCCTCGTAGAGCGCGCGCAGCCGGATGGGGATCTGCGGCGGATCGGGATTGCATTTCACCACCTTCGCGCGTTTCCATGCCTCCGTCTGCGCCAGCCGCCAGGCTGCCATGTCGGCACCGATGAAATTGGGAATGTGGCTCCAGGTCGGACCCATGGCCATGCCGCCGTCTTCCAGCGCGTCCCATACCGCGCCGCGCACGGCATCCTTGTCGCTGTTGCGCCCGGCCCAGCGGCCCGTCTTCTCACTCATTCGCCATTCCTTTTGTCAATGCGTCTTCGAGGTCTTCAAGGGCCGCCACCCAGCCCACAATCCCGCCCTGTGCCGTGATCATGGCGATCGCTGCCGCCTTGAACGCCGGGAAATAGCTTTCCGTGGCATCGCTGATCAGCAGGCACTCATAGCCCCGGTCATTGGCCTCGCGCATCGATGTCTGCACGCAGACCTCGGTCGTCACGCCCGCAAGGACCAGATGCGTGATGCCCCTAGCCTGAAACGTCTCGTGCAGGCCGGTCGCCCAGAACATGCCCTTGCCCGGCTTGTCGATCGCCAGTTCGCCGGCAAGCGGCGCAAGGTCGGCAACGATCGCATTGCCGGGTTCACCGGCGACCAGCAGCCGGCCCATCGGACCTTCCTCGCCGATCTTCACCGGCGCATCGCCGCGCGCGATCTTGGAGGGCGGGCAATCGGAAAGGTCGGGCCGGTGGGCTTCGCGCGTGTGGATCACCGGCCAGCCCTTTGCCCGGAACAGCCCGATCAGCCGCGCCGTGGCGGGAATGATGGCCGACAGGCGCGACACGTCATTGCCGAGCGCTTCGCCGAAGCCCCCCGGCTCGATGAAATCGCGCTGCATGTCGATGACCACCAGCGCCACATGCGCGGGATCGAAAGAATAATCATAGGGGTCCGCCCTGACTGCGATCATCTCAATGCCCCGCCATGTGCGCGCCAATGGTGTTGCGGTCGGTCTCGCCGATGGGCGCGACGTGGGTGATCCGCCCCTCCGACATCACCGCCACCCGGTCTGACAGTTCCAGGATCTCGTCGAGATCCTCGGAGACCAGCAGGACTGCCGCGCCCCGGTTGCGCTGGTCGATGATCTGGGCGCGAATTTCGGCGACCGAGGCGAAATCGAGCCCGAAACACGGATTGGCGACGATCAGCACCTCGACATCGCCCGACAGTTCCCGCGCCAGCACGGCCCGTTGCACATTGCCGCCCGACAGGTTCTCGATCGGCGTTTCCGGCGACGGCGTCTTGACCCGGTAGCGCGCGATCAGTCCGGCGGCCTTGTCGCGCATGGCATGGGGCTTCAGCCACCATCCGAGGCTGGCCAGCGGCGGCTTGTCGAAGGAACGGAAGGCGATGTTCTCGGCCACGCTCATGCGCCGCACGGCGGCGTTGCGCAACGGCTCTTCCGGCAGGCCGAACACCTTGAACCGGTCGAAATCGGCACGCCGCGATTCGAACGGCTTGCCATTGATGAAGATACGCCCGTCCTTCAGCGGCCGCTGGCCGGAAATGCCTTCCACCAGTTCCGATTGCCCATTGCCTGAAACACCCGCGATACCGAGAATCTCGCCACCGCGGATTTTCAGGCTGACCGCCTCCACCGCCGGCAGTCCCTCGTTGTCGTCGACGAACAGGCCGGCCAGTTCCAGCAGCGTGCCGCTCTGCACATCGGCCACCCGCGCCGCGCTCTTGCGGATCTCGGTCTCGCCGATCATCATCCGCGACATCTCGTCCGTGGAAACCTCGCCCACCGTGCCGCCGCCCACATAGGCACCGCGCCGCAGCACCGAGAACCGGTCTGCAAAGGCATTCACCTCGCGGAACTTGTGCGTGATCATCAGCACCGTGATGTCGCCGGCGCGCGCCATGTCGTGCAGCAGGCCCAGCACCTCGTCGGCCTCGCCCGGCGTCAGCACCGATGTCGGCTCGTCCAGGATCAGGAAATGCTGGTCGAGATAGAGCTGCTTGAGGATTTCCAGCTTCTGCTTCTCGCCCGCCGACAGTCCGGACACCGGCTCGTCCAGCGGCACGCGGAACGGCATGCGCTCCATGAAGGCGTCCAGCGCCTGCCGCTCCTTCGTCCAGTCGATGATGGCGGGAACGTCGGCCCGCGAGATCACCATGTTTTCCGCAGCCGTCAGGCAGGGCACGAGCGTGAAATGCTGGTAGACCATGCCGATGCCACTGGCGCGCGCGTCATGGGGCGAGCGGATCACCGTCTCCTGCCCGTTGACCAGCAATTGCCCGCGCGTCGGCTGGTAGAAGCCCATGATGCACTTGACGAGCGTGGACTTGCCCGCGCCGTTCTCGCCAAGAAGCGCGTGAAATTCCCCCGGCTCGATGCGGATCGAGACATCGTCCAGAGCGGTCAGGGATCCGAACACCTTGGTCATGCCGACGGTTTCCAGGCCGAAACCGCGCTTAGCCGGCGCGGCACCTGTCGCCGCGCCGGCGGATACGGGAGCCACCTGCGCATCCATCACAAGGCCTCCAATACGTCCAGCAGGTCCGCGCTGGTGGCAACCGCGCCGAACACGCCGCCCTGCATCTTCACCATGTCGATGGCGGCCAGGTGGTTTTCGAGCTTGGTGGCGCCGCAACAATCCTCCAGCAGCAGGCATTCGAAGCCACGGTCATTGGCCTCGCGCATGGTGGTGTGAACGCAGACATCGGTGGTGATGCCGGTGAGCACGATGTTGCGGATGCCGCGCGTCCGCAGCAGCATTTCCAGGTCCGTGGCGCAGAACGAGCCCTTGCCCGGCTTGTCGATGACCGGCTCGCCGGCTTGCGGCGCCAGTTCCGGGATGATCTCCCAGCCCGGCTCGCCGCGTACCAGGATCTTGCCGCAGGGCCCGGGGTCGCCGATGCCCGCGCCGATGCGCCGCGAGCGCCAGCGCTTGTTGGCCGGCAGGTCGGAAAGGTCCGGCCGGTGCCCTTCGCGGGTGTGGATGATGGTGAAGCCCTTGGCCCGCATCGCCGCCAGCACGCGCCGGATCGGCTCGATCGGCGCGCGCGTCAGCGACAGGTCATAGCCCATGGCATCGACATAGCCGCCCTTGCCGCAGAAATCGGTCTGCATGTCGATGATGACAAGCGCGGTGTTTTCCGGCCTGAGATCGCCGTCATAGGGCCAGCCATAGGGATCGGCCTTGACCGGGCCGGGCTTCGCTTCCGTCTCAACGATGGCATCCATGGGGTTTACTCCGCCGCCTGTTTCGCGCTTTGGCCATATTTGCGTGTCGGGCGCGCAAATCCGCTCGGCGTCCCGTCGGTGACCACGACCTCGTCTTCCCAGGGCAGCCGGTAGCGGCCCGCCACCATGTCCTGCATGAACGTGTAGGGGCAGTCCTGTGCCCCGCCGAGCACGGCCGTGTAGCCGCGATGGCCGAGCTGGTAGATGTTGTTTTCCACGCCCCAGTGCTTGCGTGCCTCGCGCACCAGGTCCGGGCGCACCTCCGCCGTGATGATCTCGTCGGCCCGCCCCGTCGTGCCATGTGCGATGACTGTGCCGTCGAAATTGACGATCATCCCCTCGCCCATGGAATCGAACGTGCCGTCCGAACCGCACATGCAGACATTGGCCGTGACCATCAGGTTCTGGAAGGCATTGGCCTGGTTGGTGAACCGCCACGACTCGCGGATCGGCGCGGTATAGCCGGCCGTGCGCAACATGATCTCGGCACCCTTGTAGGCGCATTCGCGCGCCATCTCCGGGAACATGCCGTCATGGCAGATGATGAGGGCGAGCTTCGCCCCCTTCGGCCCGTCGATGACCGGAATGCCCAGATCGCCCGGCTCCCACGGCTCCACCGGCACCCAGGGATGGAGCTTGCGGTAATAGAGCGTCAAGTCTCCCTGGTCGTCGATCACGAGACCGGAATTGTACGGATTGCCGTCCGGATTGTACTCCATGATGGAGAAACAGCCCCAGATCGCATTGTCCTTGCAGGCCTGCTTGAAGGCCGCCACTTCCGGTCCGTCCAGCGCGCACATGATGTCGGGATTGGTATCCATGGACAGGCCGTGCAGAGCGTATTCGGGAAAGACCACGAGGTCCATCGTGCCCATGTTGCGCCGCGCCTTGGCGACCATGGCAACGATCCTGTCGGTCTGCGCCTTCAGATCCGCCGGCGTCTCGACGACGGGAAGCTGCAATTGCACCAGCCCGATCACCACGCCGTTGGGTGTCTTGTTCAGTCCGCCGAGCGCACTCATGGCTTGCCTCCTATTTGACGATGGACAATTCGCCCGGCGCGGCCCGCGCCGCCGCGTTGGAACGCGCCGTGGCGATCATGATGAAAAGGGTGAGGATGTAGGGAGCGGCGTTGAAGAAGTAGTAGCCCTGGCTGATGCCCACCGACTGAAGGGCCGGACCGATGGCGCCCGCCGCCCCGAACAGCAGCGCGGCGAGAATGCAGCGGATCGGGTTCCAGCGCGCGAAGATGACCAGCGCCACCGCCATCAGCCCCTGGCCCGATGACAGGCCCTCGTTCCACGAACCGGGATAGGACAGCGACAGGAAGGCCCCGCCCGCTCCGGCCAGGAAGCCGCCAAGTCCGGTCGCCATCACCCGCACCGCGACCGGGTTGACGCCCATGGCGCGCGCCGCCGGTTCGCTGTCGCCGGTCATGCGCAGGATCAGCCCCCAGCGGGTATTGCCCAGCGCCCACCACATGGCGACCGCCACACCGATGCCGATGAAGAACAGCGGGTTGATCTCCAGCGCCTTTTCCAGCGCCGGGTTCGATGACCAGCCGCCCAGCGGCAGGGCCTCCAGGCGCGGCGCCGAAGGCTGGATATACGGTTTGCCGAAAAAGAAGGCGACGCCGGTGCCGAAACTCATCATGGCAATGCCGACGGCAATGTCATTGACCCGTGGCAGGCTGCAGATGGCGCCATGCATGATGCCCAGGAAAATGCCCGACACTCCGGCCGCCAGTACGCCCAGCCAGGGCGATCCGGTCTGGTAGGACAGCGCATAGGCGACCATGGCGCCAAGTACGAGCGTGCCCTCCAGCCCCAGGTTGATGCGCCCCGACTTCTCCGTCAGCGTTTCGCCCAGCGCCACGAACATGAACGGCGTCGAAACCCGGATGGCGCCGCCCAGCATGGCGATCAGGATGGTGGCAAGCGCGTCCTCGCTCATGTCCGGTCACTCGCAATTGTCGGTTTGAAGATGGCGAAGCGGCCATGCAGCGTCTCGCTGGCCAGCAGGACCACGAAGATGATGCCCTGCAACACCAGAGCCGTGGCGTCCGGCATGTCCATGCGCCGCTGGATCAGCCCGCCCGATGCCTCGATGGCGCCGAACATGATGGCGACCGGCACGATGACCAGCGGGTTGTGCCGCGCGACGAAGGAAACGAGAATGCCGGTAAAGCCGTAGCCGGCCACCAGCGAGGCATTCGCCTGGCCGTGAATGGCAGCGACCTCGTAGAAACCGGCCAGCCCCGCCGCCGCGCCGGCAATGGCCGAACAGGCTACGATCAGCTTGCCGACCGGCAGGCCCTGGGCGAGCGCGGCGCGCGGATTGCCGCCCGTCACCCGCGCTGCGAAGCCGAAGGTCGTGCGCGCCATCAGGAGATAGAGCAGCACCGCCAGCACGATGCCGGCCACCAGCCCCCAATGCACGTCGGTGCCGGGGATGGCGCCGACCATGTAGTCCTTGCCGATGGGCATGGTCGAGGGCTTGTTCTGCGAGGCAGGGTCGCGCAACACGCCTTCCACGAAGAAATTCATGATGGCGATGGCGATATAGGTCAAAAGCAGTGTCGAGATCGTTTCGTTGACGCCGCGCGCATGGCGAAGCCAGCCGGCGATCGCGTTCCATCCGGCCCCCGCCGCCATGGCCAGCGCGGCCATCAGCACGAGCGTGATGGCCACAGGCACGCCGGAAGAGACCAGCGGAATGGCGATGGCCGCCGCGGCGAAGCCACCCAGCACCAGCGCGCCTTCCGCGCCGATCATGGTCAGCCCGATCTGCGCCGGTATGGCGAAGGCAAGCCCGGTCAGGATCAGCGGCGCGGAGCGCTGCAACGTGTTCTGGAAGGAGAAGGACGTGCCGAACCCGCCGCGCCAGACAAGCTGGAAGAACTCCACCGGACTCTTGCCCAGCAGCAGAAGGAAGAGCGAGAACACGACCGCCGAGGCGATCAGCGCGCCAAGCGGAATGACGACCTTTTCGGCCGCGCCCAGCAGGCGGGCCGAGGGCTGGAAAGGACGCGTCGGGGAAATGTCTGTGGCTGCCATGTCCAGGCTTCTGTCAGAAGGAGGAAAGGAGTGCCGGCAGCCACACCGGGGGCGTTGGTCACGGGCTGCCGGCGCGGGAGGATCAGGTGATCGAGCCGATCACGCCCTCCAGCAGGTAATCCATGCCGTCGAGATACGGGTCGTAATTGTCGTAATCCTTGTCGATGACGACATTGCCCTTGTTGTCCTTCAGCATGCCGGCATAGATCGGCTTCTTTTCCTTCAGACCGGCGATCGCGGCTTCCGCCGCCTTGACGGCTTCCGGTGTCGCGCCCGCGCCAAACGGCGTGTTCTGCACCATGTCATTGTCATAGCCACCGACCACGACGTTGGGCAGCGCCTCGCCGCTGGAAAGCATGTCGGCATACATCCTGTAGATGGTTTCCCACTTGTATTCCGCACCCGTGATGAAGCCCTTGGGTGCCAGCGGCGCCTGCGAGGCATTGTGGCCGCAGGATTTCACGCCGCGCCCTTCCGCCGTTTCGATCACCACCTTCGGCCCGTCGACATGGCAGGTGAGCACGTCGCAGCCCGCGTCCACCAGCGCATTTGCGGCCTCCGCCTCGCGAACCGGCAGCGACCAGTCGCCGGTGAAGATCACCTGGACCGTGGCATTCGGGTTCACCGAGCGGGCGCCCAGCAGCACCGAATTGATGTTGGACAGAACGGTCGGGATCGGCTTGGCCGCGACGAAGCCGATCTTGCCGGTGGCGGACGACAGGCCGGCGGCGACACCGTTCACGTAATGCGCCTGGTTGAGATAGCAGAAATAGCTGCCCGCATTGGCCGGGTCGGTGTCCTTGTTCCACAGCGGCGCGGCATGGCGGAACTGGACGTCCGGATACTTCGCGGCAAGATCGGTGACGAACGGCTTGTAATAGCCGAACGACGTGGCGAGGATGAGGTTGGCGCCATCAAGGTTGATCATGGATTCCATGGACTTGGCCACGGCATCGGTTTCCGGCACGTTCTCTTCCTCGATCACCGTGACATTCGGCACCGACTTGAGGATTTCCATGGCCACCGCATGGGCCTGGTTCCATCCGAAATCGTCGCGCGGCCCGACATAGACCGCGCCCAGCACGACATCGCCGGCTGCACGCGCCGGCGCGATGGCGCCCAGTGGCAAGGCCGTCGTGGCCAAACCCGCCAGCCCGGTCTTGAGCAATGAGCGGCGGGAGATTCCTTGATGAGACATTGATCCAGCTCCTGGTTCGTTCGCTTGTCTGTGGCTTCTCGGCGTGATGGACCGGCATGGCGCCATCGCTGCCACAGGAATAGCAAGCGCCATGCCAGACCTTGAAGCGAACACCATGACAATATAAAAGAATATAATATCAATAGCTTGTGGATTATGCAGGCCGAACGGGATCAGCCAGCGGCCGCTCGTCACATTCAGATCATTGATTTCTTTTTAAGCAGATATTTCACAGTGGCGCTTCTTTAAGCATTTGTAATGCGATTGCATACAGAAAAAGGCCGGCACTGCTGCCGGCCCCTGCCTTCCAGAGCCTGTCTCCGCTCAGGCCAGCCCGCTCTTGGCATAGGTCGGGTTGAGCCGGCTTTCCAGGTAGTCCGCCCCGCTGATCGGCGGGTATCTTGCCGGTCGTCCAGGCCCCGTGCAGGTCGGCAGGCATTGCACGGCGGCATCCGGGTTCGGATCGAGAAAGAAGGCGACGGAGAAACGCTCGCGTCCGGCCGGATTGACCACCCGGTGCGGCGTCGAGACATAGGTGTCATTGGTCCAGCGCATCAGGCAGTCGCCGATATTGCAGACATAGGCGCCCGGCACATGCGGCGCTGCCAGCCACGCGCCATCGCGGGTACGCACTTCCAGCCCGCCTGCATCGTCCGTCATCAACAGGGTGACGCATCCATAATCGGTATGCTCTCCAGCGCCGAGTTGACCGGCCTCCATCGTGGCCGGACGCTCCGGGTAATGCAGCAGCCGCAAGGTCGCCAGCGGACGGTCGAGCTTGTCCTCGAAAAAATCTGCCGGCATGGAAAGATCGGTCGCGAAGGCACGGTGCAGAAGCCGTCCCAGCCCCCAGACCGCGTCGAAATAGGCCAGCATGGTATCGCGGAAGGCCGCCCGCTCCGGCCAGAGGTTCAACGCCCGGAACCGCGCGCCGTTGAGGATCTCGGGATCGTCCGATGCAAGCTCCAGCCCCACGTTGAAGGCCTCCTTCACATCGGCCGGCTTGCCCGGATCGAGCGATTCCCCACCCATGGGGATAAAGCCGCGATTGCCGGATGCCGCGGAATAGAGCGCCTTTCGCTTGTCCGCTTCCGGCGCGGCGAAAAACCGCTGCGCCTCGGAAAACACGTCGGCGATCAACCCGTCCTGAACGCCGTGGCCAGTGATGTAGAAAAAGCCGATGCCGCGGCAGGCCTCTCCGATTTCACCGGCCACCCGCGCCAGTCCCTCGCAACCGCCACTGCGCAGGGGCGTCAGGTCGATGACCGGGATGTCCGCATTCGCCATCATGGTCTCCTGTCAGGCAAAGACCCGCGCCGCAGCGCTGTGGTCGGCAATCAGTTTCTTGACATCGAGGCCGGGAATGGCCCCGTCGATGACCCGCCATTGGCCGGCCACCATCACCCGGTCGGCCCGGCTGGCGCCGCAATGCACCAGAGCGGCGATCGGGTCATGCGCACCGGAAAAACGCAGCTCGTCCAGCGTGAACAAGGCAAGATCCGCCTGCTTGCCCACCGCGATCTCACCGATGTCGGACCGTCCGAGACACCGGGCCGAGCCCGCCGTGGCCCAGCGAAGCGCATCGCGATGGGTGATGCGCTCGGCCGAAGCGTAGCCCAGCCGGTTGACCATCAGCGCATGGCGCACCTCTTCCATCAGGTTGGAGGAATCGTTGGAGGCGGAACCATCCACGCCGAGCCCTACCGGGCTGCCGGCTGCCTCCAGATCCAGCGTCTTGCAGAAGCCCGACGCCAGCACCGCGTTGGAGGTCGGGCAATGGCAGACGCCCACACCGTGCCGGCCCAGTTTCTCGCAATCCTCGCAGGTGAAATGAATGCCATGCGCCAGCCAGACGCGCGGTTGCAACCAGTTGCAATCCTCCAGCCAGTCGATCGGCCGGTAGCCGAATGCGGCCTTGCAGAAGTCCTCCTCGTCCTTCGTCTCGGCCAGATGCGTATGCAGCCGGCAATCGTATTTCTCCGCCAGGTCCGCGCTGCCGCGCATCACGCCGATACCGACATTGAACGGCGCGCAGGGCGCCAGCGCGATCTGCGTCATCGCCCCCTCGGACGTGTCATGGTACTTGCGCAAGACCCGTTCGCTGTCGGCCAGGATCGTGTCCTCGTCCTGGACGATGGTGTCGGACGGAATCGCCCCGTCTTTCTGCGACAGCGAAAGCGAACCGCGCGCCACCGTGGTGCGGATGCCGAGCGCCCGCGCTTCCTCGACCTCGATATCGGTGGCGTCCTCCAGCCCCTCGTAATGCATGTAATTGTGATCCATGGCCGTCGTGCAGCCAGACAGCAGCAATTCGGCATAGGCCAGTCGCGCGCCGACGCGGAACATGTCGCGGTTCAGCCGGCTCCAGATCGGGTAGAGCGCCACCAGCCAGGGGAACAGTTCCTTGTCGCGCGCCACAGGATGCGCCCGGCACAGTGTCTGGAAGAAATGGTGGTGTGTGTTTATCAGCCCCGGCAGCACGACATGGCGCGAGGCATCGAAGGTCTCGTCCACAGGCTGCGAAGGCACCCCGCCGCTCGCTACGAGCTCGACGATGCGGCTGTCCTCGACGACCAGTCCTCCGCCGGCATCGTCGGCGAGGATGGCAAGCGGGGTCTTGATCCAGGTTCTCAAGGGCGGCTCTCCGGAAGGGTCATGCAGGGCCGAGAAAGGCGGGCAGACGGGTGGCGACACGGTCGAGGAAGGCGGCACGGCTGGCGGGCGTCGAGACGTCCATCAGGTAATGCGCCAGGAAAAGCGTCCGGCAGCGCCGCGCGAACAGCGCGCGAAGGCCGCGAAGAACGGTCTTCTTGCCGGGATGACCGACAAGGATGGACCACCAGCGCGGCGCGCCGCAGGTGGTGATCACGGCACAGCGGGTGATGTTGGTGAGCAGCGGGCGGATCGGCGCGTTGTCCGGCGATACGGCAAAGGCCAGCCCCGGCGTGAAGACCCGGTCGAACCAGCCCTTGAGCATGGCAGGCAGGCCGTACCACCAGGTCGGGTAGATGACGACGAGCGCCTCTGCCTCCGCCAGCCGCGCCGCATGACCCGGCAGCGGATGGTCGTTGCGCGTCATGTCATTGTAGCGCCGCCGTTCGTCCGCGCCCATGACCGGATCGAAGTTCTCGGCATGGAGATCCAGCCAGTCCACCGCATGGCCGGCCGCCGCGACAGCCTCGCGGGCCTTGGCCGCAACGGCCAGGACATAGCTTTCGGGCACCGGGTGGCAGACGACCATGAGCACCTTCATGAAAGGCTGCTCCGGCCGCCTGCTTGCCCGGGTCCGCGCCGCATCATTCCTCTCCGGTCCAGAAGCCTTCGTGCACGGCTGCGGATTCCTCCGCCAGCATCGGCCCCTCGACCGTGACCTTGCGCTGTCCAGCGGCAAACACGTCGCGGCAGGGCAGGTCCATGGTCAGGTTTTCGGGATCGGGGCCGATCAGGTCCTTGAGCGCCTTTTCGCTCATCCCATGCACGACATGGCCCACCCCGGCCCAGTAGACCGAACCGGCGCACATCGCGCAGGGTTCGGCGCTGGTGACCATGGTGCAATCTGCCAGTTCCTCCGCCGTAAACCGCAAGGAGGCTTCCGTCATCAGATTGCGCTCGGCATGGCCCGTCCGGTCGCCCTTCGTCCCGCAGGTATTCATCGCCTCCAGCAGGATGCCCCCGTCCGGCCCGGCCAGGAGCGCGCCGAAGGGATGATCGCCGCGCGCCCGCGATTCCCGGGCCAGTTCGATGGTGCGGCGCAAAAGCGCCTCCTTGCGGTCTTGTGATAGGATCATGCAGCACCTGCCTTTCACGCGAAAGCTAACGCCACGGCGCGATGCCGCGCAAGTCGTTTTGCGCATGATTTGTTCATTTTGTCGATTTGCATATTTTTTATTCAAGAGTTGACGCATTTACGGTCACCGCCAATGCCGGCACTGAAGGCTGCGGCCTGTTTGGCACAGGGATTTTCCATGTTTTTCAGTATTTTGCCCGGCCTTCAGAAAATCTGGCACGGCCCATGCATTGTGTTCTTCACGAGTAGAAGCGGTCAGGGTCAACCCCGGGACATTGCTCGCCAAGGTCAGAATCTGTCCGGAGGCGAACCGTGCCGAACCCTGAAGTCTTCCTCTCCCATCCTCCCCCACGGCAGCGCCGGTTGATGCCCTCATGGGCCTTTGCCGGTTTTCCCTATTCCCCCGGCCCCGTTCGGTCTGCCCGCCATGAAGAGGCTCATTCCGAACAGGGCCATCACTGACAGGAAGGTCATTGACATGCTGAAGACGCTTACAGCCAGACTTGCCGCCGGCGCCATGGCGCTCGCCGCCCTCTCGCTTCCCGCCGGCGCGGCCGACAAGGTCACTTACCAGCTCGACTGGCTCCCCGGCGGTGACAAGGCGCCCATCTATGTCTGCGTCCAGAAGGGCTTCTGTGCCGATGCCGGCCTCGATGTTTCCATCGAGCAGGGCCGCGGTTCGTCCGAGGCCATCACCAAGATCGCCACCGGCACGTCCGACATCGGCTCGGCCGACATTGGCGCGCTGATGGCCGCCCGCGTCAACGAAGGCGTTCCGGTCACCGCCGTCATGTCGCTGTTCAACAAGGGCCCGCATGCGTTCTATACATTGAAGGGCAATGGCATCGAGGCCATCGGCGACGTCAAGGGCAAGAAGATCGCCACCTCGCCCTTCACCTCGTCCAACGTCTTCCTGCCACTGGTTCTGGCCGACATCGGTCTGAGCGAAGGGGATATCACGCTGACGAAATCCGATCCCGGCGCGCTCGGCCCGCTGCTGATGACCGGCGGCGCCGACGCCATCATCGCCTGGGTCACCGACGTGTCGCGCTACACCGGCCAGGCGAAGGAAGCCGGCAAGGAGATCGTCGTCATGCCGTGGTCGGCCGCCGGTCTCGAACTCTATTCGGCATCGCTGATCGCCTCCGACAAATTCCTTGCCGAGCGCCCGGATGTGGCCAGGCGCTTCATCGAGGCCTTCCGCAAGTCGGTCGAATTCGTCAGGGAAAACCCGACCGAGGCGGCCGCCGCCGTCACCGCCACGGTGCCGGAGTTGAAGTCGGAAGCTGTCGAGGGCTCGGTCAACGACACGCTCGTGTTGATCTTCAACGACGTGACCGAGGCAGACGGCCTGGGCGTGTTCAAGCCCGAACGCCTCAAGGCCACCTGGGAGCGCGTCTCCAGGGCACAGGGCCTCGACACGGCCAAGCTCGATCCCGAAACCGTCGTCAACCGTGCCTTCGTGCCGGGAAGCTGAGGTTCATCATGGAAACCACCCCCGCGCTTCGCTTCAAGGCCACCGGCCAGATTTTCGAAACCGCGTCCGGCAGGCTGGAAGCCCTGCGCGGGGTCGACATGACCGTCAGCCGCCACGAATTCGTGGCGGTTCTCGGACCGTCCGGCTGCGGCAAGTCCACCCTGCTGCGCCTCACCGCCGGGCTGCTCGCCCCGACATCCGGCTCGGCCGAGGTCTTTGGCCTGCCGGTCAGCGGCCCGCGGGATGATATCGGCATCGTGTTCCAGAAGCCCACGCTTCTGCCCTGGGCCACCATCGAGGACAATGTCGTCTTCCCGATCCGCCACAAGCAGGGCCGCGTCGGCGTGGAAGACAGGGCGCGCGCGCGTGAACTCATCACCATGGTGGGCCTTGAGGGCTTCGAGCGCCGCCTGCCCTCCGAACTTTCAGGCGGCATGCAGCAGCGTGTCGGCATCGCCCGCGCCCTTCTGCTCGACCCGGATATCCTGCTGATGGACGAGCCTTTTTCCGCCCTCGATGCGCTGACACGCGAGGAAATGGGCTTCGAGCTTCTGCGCATCTGGCAGGAGCGGCCCAAGACGGTTCTGTTCATCACCCATTCCATCTCGGAGGCCGTGTTGCTGGCCGACCGCGTGCTCGTCATGAGCGAGCGGCCAGGCCGCATCATCGAGGATCTTCCCGTCCCCCTGCCCCGGCCGCGCACGGTCGAAACCACGTCGTCAAAGGTGATGCATGACTTCTCCGGCCATCTCCGCAGCCTCCTCCTCAAGCGCGCGGCCTGAGCGGACCGTGCCCGCGCCGGCCCTTTGGCAGCGCCTCGCTGCCTCGCCGGTCTTCCGGCCCGTGGCCACCTTCCTTGTCGTTCTGCTGGTCTGGGAGGGCGCGGCACGGCTGTTGGCAATTCCCTCCTTCGTGCTGCCGGCGCCAAGCCGCATTGCCGAAGGCTTTTCCTCCATTCCGCCCGGCCGCTGGTTCGAGCATGTCTGGGCCACCCTGCGTGTCGCGCTGATCGGTTATGCGGTCTCCATTCTCGTCGCACTTCCCATCGCCATGGCGCTGACGCGGTCGAAATTCATGTCGGACAGCTTCTATCCGCTGCTCGTCGTCATCCAGTCAACGCCGGTTGTCGCCGTCGCCCCCATCATCATCGTTGCGCTCGGGTCGGGTGACGCGCCACGCATCGTCATCACCTTCCTTATCACCTTCTTCCCGCTGGTCGTCTCCATGACCACGGGCATGCAGGCCACGCCGGGCGAACTCATCGAACTGTCGCGCTCGCTGCGCGCCCCGGCCTGGAGGGAATTCACCCATATCCGCATTCCCTACGCCATTCCCTACATCTTTTCCGGCCTGAAGATTTCCATCACGCTCGCCGTCATCGGCGCTGTCGTGGCCGAGTTCGTGGCCGCGGAAAAGGGCATCGGCTTCTTCATCCAGTTCTCCACCTCCATGTTCCAGGTGCCGCAGGCATGGGCAGGGCTTGCCATTCTCGTGGTCATGTCGCTTGCCCTGTTCCAGGCGGTGTCGGTCAGCCAGCGCCTGTTCTTCCCCTGGAGCCTGCCGAAGGGGAACAGATGACGGATTTCCTCATTGCCGATGCCGACGCCATCCTGACCGGCAGGACCGGCGATACAGCAAGGGCGCAGGGCGCAATCCGGGTGCGCGGCGGCCGCATCGCAGCGATTGGCGACCTCGCGCCGGAACCCGGCGAGCGCATTGTCGATGCGTCCGGCTGCGTCGTCGCGCCGGGCCTCGTCAACACCCATCACCACCTGTTCCAGTCGATCCTCAAGGCCGTGCCCGCCGGCATGAACGAGGCGCTGGCCGCCTGGCTGCGCCTCGTGCCCTATACCTATTGGGACCGGCTGACCGGCCCCCTGATGCAGACGGCGGCGAAGGTCGGCATGGCGGAACTCGTCCTGTCGGGCTGCACCACCATCGCCGACCACCACTACTTCTATTCCGACCGCTACGACTTCGATCCCGGCGAAATCCTGTTCGACATGGCGGATCGCTTCGGCATACGCTTCGTGCTCTGCCGCGGCGGCGCCACCAAGGCCCGCGCCTTCGACAGCGCCGACATCACGCCCCTGCCCACCGAACCGCTGGCCGCGATGATCGCGGCGGTGGAGCGCGATGCGAAACGCTGGCACGATGCCGCCCCCGATGCCATGCGCCGCGTCGTCATGGCGCCGACAACGCCGACCTTTTCCCTGCACGAGCATGAACTGAGGCAGATCGCCGCCGCCGCGCGAGGCCTTGGGCTTAGGCTGCACAGCCACCTGTCGGAAAACATGGACTACGTGAACCACACGATGGGACACTACGGCAAACGGCCCGTGGACTGGCTGGCGGGCCATGACTGGCTTGGCCCGGATGTCTGGTTCGCGCACCTGGTCGAATGCACCCCCGGCGAGGTGAAGCTGCTGGCGGAAACGGGCACCGGCATGGCCCATTGCCCGCAGGCCAATGCGCGGCTGGGCTCCGGCATCGCTCCGGCAGACCTGCTGCACAGCCTGGGCGGTGCGGTTTCGCTCGCCGTGGACGGCGCCGCTGCCAACGAGGCCGCCGACATGGCCTCCGCGCTTTATGCCGCCTTCTCGGTCCACCGCGCTGCGAAAGGCGTGACGGCGACAACGGCGCAAACCGTTCTGCACTGGGCCACCGCCGGAGGCGCGAAGGTGCTGGGCCTGGAGGCCATTGGCACGCTGGAACCGGGCAAGGCCGCCGACATCGTGCTCTTCGACCTGAACGCACCGCGCTATTTCGGCCAGCATGACCGCGCCATCGCACCCGTCATCTCGGGCGGCGACATGCGCGTGCGCGCCAGCTTCGTCGCCGGCCGGCCGCTGGTCGAGAACGGCCGCATCCCCTGGCTCGACCTGGACGCGCTCGGCGCCGAGGCGCTGGCCGCCGTTCAGACCATCGCCCGCAAGGCATAGGAGGCACCGGACACCGGCACGAGGGCCCGTCCCGCCCGCACCACGCCAAGGGAGTAGAAGCAGTCAACGCCCCCGGTCGACAGCCGCCGGGACGCCGGTCATTGCTCCTTTTTCTTCACGCGGCAGCGCTGCGGCGCGCCGCAACGGACATCTGGAGACATGAACATGCAGACCGCACCCAAACAGGATTACAGCCTTGCCGAACTGAACCGCGAAGCCACCATCGGCGGCATGGGAACGACCGTGGCGCGCGACGTACCGAGGATCGACCTGTCCGACTTTGCCCGCCGCAAGCACGAGATCGCCGACCAGCTCTGGGCCGCTTCGGTGGAGATCGGCTTCTTCCAGCTCGTCAACCATGGCATTCCGCAGGCCTGGATCAACGAGGCCTTCGACATGACGGCGAAGTTCTTCGACCTGCCCATGGAGGCAAAGGCGAGGATGCCGCTTCTCAAGGGCACCAATGCCGGCTGGGAATACAAGGCGCAGGTGCGCCCCTCCACCGGCACAGCCGACAACAAGGAAAGCTACCAGATCACCCTGCCGCGCATGGAAACCCTGTGGCCGGACGCCCATGACCTGCCCGGCTTCAAGGCTCTCATGCTTGCCTTCGAGCGTGCCAACTGGGCGCTGGGCATGAAGGTCCTGTCCTGCTTCGCCCTGAAACTGGGCTTCCACGAGGACTTCTTCACAGAGGCCCACGATCCGATGAGTCCGCAATACCAGTCAACGCTGCGCCTCTTGCATTACCTGCCCATGGAGAATGCCAAGCCGGAGGATTTCACCGGCTGGCGCGCCGGCGCCCATTCCGATTTCGACTGCCTGACCATCCTGCACCAGAAGGTTGGCCAGGGCGGATTGCAGGTCTGCCCCGGCAAGGATCACGAGACCCATGCCTGGACGGATGTGGAGCCGGCAGAAGGCGTCATCACCTGCAATATCGGCGACATGCTGATGCGCTGGAGCGACGACCAGCTTCAGTCGACGCTGCACCGGGTGCGCATGCCGCGCGCAGACGAATATCTCGGCCCACGCTACTCGCTGCCCTTCTTCTGCCAGGCCAACAAGGATGCCGTGATCCAGGGGCCACAGAAGCGGTATCCGCCGATCACGGCGCATGACTATCTGCAGGAGCGCATCCGCGCCAACGCGCTTTAGCATTTTGCAGTCAGGCGAAGTCGCCTGGCGTCGCACAAATGCGAAAAAGAAAAAGCATTTTGCAGGCAGGCGAAATTGCCTGGCGTCTCCGCCGCGCTCAGCCCCCCTTGAGCCAGGGAATGAGTGCGGCGGCCAGTTTCGCCGGCATGCTCGCCTGCGGCACATGCCCGGCATTGAGCGACACCCGCCAGGCGCCGGGCACCATGTCCTGCATGCGCCGCTGCAATTCATGGGCAACGGAGAGATCGCGCAGGCATTCCACATAGAGGCGCGGGATCCGCCCGAACCGCCCTGCCGTCCAGTTGGCGGCAATCGTCCGTCCGTTCTCGCCCTGCGGCGTCAGCCTTTGCGCCAGCCGGAGCCCGGACGGATAGGCAAGATCGTTGAGAAAGATTCGTGCCCCGGCCTCCGGCGGCACCGCACTGACAAGCCCCGGCTTCGGCCAGGTCAGATGCGCCCCGATGCCGACAAGGCCCCGGTCGCGGGCGCGTTCACGGCGCAACAGGTCGCCGAAGGTCATGGCCGGCGGCAGCATCATGCCAGCGAGGTAGGTGAGCCGCGACACCCGGTCCGGGTGCCGTTCCGCCAATGCGGACGCCACGATACCGCCACCCGAATGGCCGATCACCGACACCGGCCCCGGCATGGTCTCCAGCACGGATTCCAGATGATCGAGATAGGCCGGCAGGCTGGCCGATTCCGGCGCATTGCCATCCGCGCCATTGCCGGGCAGGTCGACCGCATGCGCTTTCAGGCCGGCGGCCTGAAGCAGCGGCAGCAGCTTGTCCCACACCCAACTGCCCTGCCATGCCCCGTGAATGAGAAGAACCGGATCCGCCATCACTCAACCCACATAGGTCTTGCGATACATGGCCATGAGATGGTCCTCGACCCGGATCGGCGGGTATTTTGCCGTTTCGCCCGGCTCCAGGCATGTGGGGATGCAGGCGACTTCGAAATCCGGATTGCCGGAAAAGAAGAAGGGCACGGAATAGCGTTCGCGCCCGGAGGTGTTGATGACACGATGCAGGGTCGAGCGGTATCGGTCATTGGTCCATCGCGCGATCATGTCGCCAAGATTGATGACGAAGGTTCCGCCAAGCGGCGGCGCGTCGATCCAGCGCCCGGTTTCATTGTCCATGACCTGCAAACCGCCATTGTCGTCCTGCGCCAGCAGGGTCAGGCCGCCGAAATCGGTATGGGCGCCCGCACCCAGCAGATCGTCGCCCGCCTGCGGCGGATGCGGCGGGTAATGCAGGAGCCTCAGGATGGCCAGCGGTTCGCGGCAGAAACCGTCGAAATGGCTTTCCGGCAGGTCGAGCGACAGCGCGATTCCGCGCATCAGCCGTTCCGAAAGGTCGAGAAGCGCGGCGAACCAGGCATTCATCACCGGCTTGAAGGCCGGCAGGTCGGCAGGCCACTGGTTCGGCCCGCGATTGAAGCGCCGCGCCACGGTGCGCGGATCGTCCTCTGCCAGTTCCAGGCCGATATAATAGCCTTCCTTGAGGTCTGCTTGCGCGCCGGGCTGCAACGTCTGCCCGCCGAGAACCTCGTAGCCGCGGTTGCAGAACGAGTGCGCCTTGTCCACCGCCAGCTTTCTGTCCAGCGGCTGCTCGAAAAAGCGCCTGCTCTCGGCAAACACCGCTTCCCGCAGGCCATCGGGAATGCCATGGCCGGTGCAGTAGAGAAATCCGGACGTCAGGCACGCATCGCGAATTTGCAAACCGACCGCCCTGCGTTTTGCCGGGTCTGAAGAAGAGAGAGCCGACACGTCGATGATGGGCAAGCTGGCACCCTGACGGCCTGACGCTGCCCTTTTTGCCTGTTCCATAAGCACATGCTCCGGTTCTGGTGGCATCACGGCCATCGGAGCAAGCTTCAGGCCAGTTGCACGGCCAGAGACCGGCATCCGGACCTTATTTGCGCATAAACACTGGCAACATAGATTGCCGTTGATGTTCATTATCAGACTGGCCCGGGCCATGCGCTCCGCTGGCCGGTCTCCGTGGCGTTGGCAAGGGGGCGCATCGCAATGGCAGTTTACGACCGGCAACGGCGCGCCAGGCGCGCGCTCCTGTCTTCCGTGGCATTTGCCGCAGGCCTCGCATCCACCGCCAGTCCGGTTCATGCCAACGAGGTCTATATCGGCGGAGTGCTGTGTACGGACTGCGTGGATGACACTACCGGGAAAATCTTCGAATATTCAATGGACAAGAACAAATCCGTCATCGTCAATATCGATACGGCTCCCATCGGCTCCGCATTGGCTCCGGTCAGCGCATTCGCGGTCGCCGTATACGCGGGCGGCTACCAGGAAGTGAACGCGACGCAGGATATCGCTGCAAGTCTGAACGCGATTTGGCTCGATTCCTTTGACCTGGCGTCCAGCGGAATGGGCGCGACGGTGAACACCTCCGGCACTTTGACATCCTCCAGCGGAACCGCGCTGGAAGTGTCCGAGATTACCGGCCCCGTCACCATCGATGGCGGCGATACGGGTACGGTTGTCGCTGACAATTACGGCATTGATGCCGACATGATCTATGGTCCGGTCACGATCAGCGACTTCGCCTCGGTTGCCGGCAGGGAACTGTCCGTTTTCGCCTATGCCACCGGCGATATCAGCATCCAGGGTATCGCTCAGGTCGGCAATGCAGACAGTTCCGGGCTCGGGGTCGAGGCAATCTCGATCTATGGCGGCAATATCGACATCGGCGGCGTCAAGGCCATCGGTTCTGTCACAGCCTATTCGCGCGGCATCAGCACATCCACATACGGCTCTGGCACGACCACCATTCGCGTCAATGGCGACGTTGATAGCGGTTTGGACGGAATCAACGCATCGGGCCAGGAAGGCAAGATCGCCATCACGGTCGATGGCAGCGCGGTCGAAACCAGCCACGGGACCGCCATCGGCGCCACATCCACCACGGGCGACATCAGCATAGCCGGGACGGAAGGCGCGACGCTGGCAGGCAAATTGCTCGGTCTCGATGCGAAGACGGGCGGCGGAGATATCACCATTTCCGGCTTCGGTTCGATTACCGGTTCCGAGCGCGCGCTGGAGGCCACGAGTGGCGGCGGCGACATCGCCATCACCGGTAACGGCCTCGCTGGCGGCATCATCTCGACCGGCGGAGACGGCATCCACGCCAATGGCGAGAAAGGAAATTCAAGTGTCCTCATTTCGGGCAATGGCGTGATTTCTGCCGGCAAGAACGGCATCGATGCACGGGCCTTCGGCACCGGAACGAACACCATCTCTCTCGTTGACGATGTGACCGGCGGCACCAACGGCATTCTCGCCAGAAGCCAGCAGGGCGAAAACACGGTGACGGTCGATGGCGCCACGGTCACAGGCTTCAGCGGCGCCGCGATCAGCACCTATTCATCGACCGGAAAGACGACGGTGACCGGCAGCAATGGCGCAACGCTTTCCGGCAGGGCACTTGGTCTTTATACGTGGACCGAAGGCGGCGATATCGTCATTTCCGGCTTCGACTCCGTGACCGCCTATGGCAATGGCATTGTTGCCGATAGCGGCGGCAGCGACATCACCATCACCGGCAACGGCCTTGCAGGCGGCATCACCTCAACCAGCAACAATGCCATCATTGCCGATACAGGTGAATCCGACGGCAATATCCTGATTTCAGGCAACGGCGCGATCACAGCCGATGAATATGCGATCATGTCCTCAAGCTGGAACCTGGGATGGACCAGGATCGAAACGGCCGACAATGTCACCGGCGGCACCTACGGCATCAATGCCTCATCCCAACAGGGCGATATCGAAATTACCGTCGATGGCGCAGAGGTGAGGGCGACCCAAGGTACGGCCATCGAGACCGATACCATTGCGGGCAAGACCACGATCACCGGCCGCAACGGCGCCACGCTGCACGCGACCGAACGCGGCATCCGGGTCGATTCCGCCGGCGGCGACATCGCCATTTCCGGCTTCGGCGCGATCTCGTCGAACGACACGGCCGTCGACATCTACAATGGCGGCGGTGATGTTTCCGTCACCGGTGTGGGTCTGAACGGCGGCATCACATCTGAGACCGGCAGCGGCATCCGCGTCTATCCGACCGAACCCGGTGGAGACATCCTGATATCCGGCAATGGCCCCATAACGGCACATCAAGGAGGCATTGAAGCCGCCGCAACGGGCAAGGGAACATTGACCATTGCGGCCAGCCGCAACGTCTCGGGTCGCGGTGCGGGCATCTTTGCCGCAACCAGCCAGGGCAGCCTCGATATCGATATCGCTCCCGACGTGACAGTCACCAGCGATAGCGATGGCGGGATCGGCATCACAACCCAGGCTGTGAATGGTGGCTCCGCGACTGTGGATATCGCGCCTCATGCAATGGTTCAGGGGAAAATAGCCGGGTTGTTCCTGTACGCCGACTCCGGCTCAACCGAAACCCGGATCACCAATGCCGGCATCATACGCAATGTCGACGACACGGGCGCCAGCGATGACGCCCCTGCGGCTGCCCTTCTCAGCGCGGGAACCAGCGTCCTGGACAATTCCGGCTTCGTTGTCGGCGCGCTCGTGTCGAGCGGCAAAGCCTTCACCGTCAACAACCTCGACGGCGGGGCATGGTATGCGTCAACGGTAAACGGGTTTGGCGCAAGCTCCGATATACTGAACAATGCCGGCACGGTCTTCCTTCGCGACGGCGCGACCTCCTTCGACGGTCTGGAAACCTTCCTGAACAAGGCGGGCGGCCATGTCGACATGAGCTACGGCGCACAGGCCACCGACAGCCTTGCCGTGGTCAACCTGGCATCCGAATCCGGCGCCCGCTACACGTTCGACTTCGACGCCAGGGCCGCCAACAACAGCGGAACCGGCTTCGACCAGACGTCCAGCGGCCTTGGCACGGCCGATACCATCACCGTCAGTGGTACGGTGGCACCGGCTGCGGGAACGCTGGTTGACATCAATCTCGTCAATGGCATTCCGACCAGCCTGACCGGCTCCGTTTCACTGATTTACACCGGCATCGATCTGGCTGCACCCGAACCGGGCGAGGCCATCACCGCATCGCAATACTACGCCTTTGGCACGGCCACGACGCTGGCACGCACGCTCTATCATCTTGTCGATGACGGAAAGGGCGGGCTTTATCTGCAATGGGCGCCCCTTGCGACGCCGCGGACGCTGGGCGGCTATTTCGGCGGCGACCTGTCGCAGGAGGACGGGTCGGCGACCTCCGCCGCCATCATCGCCAGCGCTGCCGCGCCCTTTGCTGCCGTCGGCGGCATCGGCGGTGCGGGTGGTCCGGCAGGCGGCGGGGCGGCCAGCTTCGTTGCCGACCGCGCTGCATCCGCTTCCGCCCGGGCCGGCGATCTCGGCCGGGTTGCCAATTTCTCGGCCCGCCGTGGCGGCTCCGGCAACAATCCATCCTGCGGGACAGGCCGGCCTTTCCAGGCTTGGACACAGGGCGGTGGCGGCGCATTGTCCGGCGGCCCCGCCCGGGGCGAGCGCTACGCGGTTTCCTTCGGCATCGAGCGCGACCTTGCCGACATGACCGGCATGGCCTGCGGCCAGCTCGCTGCCGGTCTTTTCGGCGGGTTGGGTCGTGCGCACAGCGAATGGGGCACGGGCACGTCCGATACCGCGAGCCGCGTGACCGGCGGATATCTGAACTACGTTTCCGAAAACGGATTCTACATGAGCGCGCTGGGCGCGGTCTCCTGGAGCAGCACCGGCATCGACAATGCGCTGTTCGGATCGACAGCCGAACAGTCCTCCATCGGCGTCGCCGGCATTGCCGCCGTCGGTCATGTCATGCCGCTCACCATGGATTCGGCCATCGACTGGCGCGCCTATGCCGCCCATGGTCTTGTCGACGGCGACGGCTTCACAGACACGCTCGGCGTTGTGAACGATGGCAGTGAAGCCCGGATCACGACCTTCGGACTGTCGGCGGCCTACCGGCATGGCTTCTCCGACCGCATGCGCGGTTTCGCGCAAGCCGGGGTAAAGTGGGCGCGGGTCGATCGGAAGGCCTCGGCCTTCGGCACGGCCTACCGGGGCGCAACGGAGGCGCTTTTCGGAAGCGTCGCGGCCGGCTTTTCAGATCAACTGACAGCACAGGCAAGCCTCGCCGCCTCCATCCACGCCGATTTTTCCGCCGGCACCATCGCCTATGGTGGCGATGTCCGGTTCCGGTTGCGCTTCTGACAGCGCCGGGCAACGGGTCCGGCGCACAGGACCGGAGGGGTCCGGCCAGGCTGTGTTCTTCCTGACCGGAACCAGGGCCCTTGTCAGGATCGGGCAGCCGTGACGATGATCTCGACCGTGTAGTCCGGCGCGGCAAGACGGGCCTCGCCACAGGCGCGCGCCGGCGCGGCGCCTTCCGGCACCCAGGCGTCCCAGACGCTGTTCATGTCCTGGAAATCGGCCATGTCCGCCAGCCAGACGATTGCCTGGAGGATGCGCGACTTGTCCGACCCGGCCTCCGCCAGCAACCTGTCGATGGCGTCGAGGCAATCCTGCGTTTGTTGTGCGACGCTGGCGCCGGGTGTACCGACCTGGCCTGCCAGATAGATGGTGTCGCCATGGATGACGATCTGCGACATGCGGGCATTGGTGTGACGGCGTTCGATTGTGCTCAAGGGATCATCTCCGGGGTTTCGCGTTTCTGGCAGTTGGTACCCGGTTCCTTGTCCATCCGTCCGGCAACGTCAAGCGCGAAGCCATCGTCATGCAGGGCGCAGGCAAGCCGGACGCCTGGCGGACGTGACGAACCCGGACAACCGGCAACAGGTCGGCCCTAGGCGCCATCGAAGAGGATGAGAAGGTCCATGTGCAGGGCCAGGTCCGGTGTCTCTGCCGCGTGTGTTTCGGCGTAGAACCGGTCGAGATCCTCAAGCCCGAGGACCGACCCGTCACCGGAGTTCCCGGCCTTCCGCAACGCCTGGATCTGGACGCCCTGCGAAAGGAACGCTCGAAACTTGCAGTATCCGCCGGCCCGGTGAAGACCATAGGGCCAGAATTCGGCCACGATGGGCACGCGGGCGGACCGGAGCGACGCGGCGCCGGACAGGGCATGCCCCTCATGGCCTTGCGTATCCATCCAGACAAGCCCGATGTCGCTGGCCGAAATGCCGGCATCCCTCAGGAGCGTGTCTATCCGTGCCAGGCGGGTGGTTTCCAGATTGCGCAGGCTTTCACCGAAGGTCTCCGCGCCGGTGCCTTGGGCCGCGGTCCTGACACGATGGTCGCCAAAATTGTCCGCTGACAGTTCCAGCAGCCCCTCGCCATCATGGTCCGAAGCTGCTGCATGCAGGTTGATACAGGCGCCGTCGCAGCCGTTGAGAATCTGATTGATGCGCAGCAGCCTGAAATTCGTGGCATCCGGCTCGACCGAGACAACGCGCGAGAAGCCATGGTCAAGGGCCCGGAGGCCGTGGGTTCCGATATTTGCCCCCACATCCAAAAAGGTACCAAGGCGGAAATTCCCCTGCCGCTTCGCAACAGCCTGAAGCGCGATGGCGATGTCACCCTCTTCGAATGCGCCGCCGTCCACCAGCGCGCGTCCGATGACGTGGTCGCCGGCACGGCTGACCATGTGTCCGTTCACGGTGCGCGAGACATGATAGCCGTTCGCGGCTGCCAGTTCCTCACGGAATTCCTTGCGCATGAGGGCTCGCCGTTCCTCGCTGAGCGCGACTTCAAGACAGAACTGCAATGGCGTCTGTCCGTCGATGCCGCTGTCGAATTCCGGCGGACGCCCGAGCAGGCGGTCATACACCAGATCGACCTCCTCTGCGGACACCCGCATTTGTTCAGGCGTGTCATCGCCCTCGGCCCTGCGGTCGCTTCCGTGGAAAACCCCGCGCCCAAGAAGGCCTTTCAGACGGTTCCTGATCCTGCCTTGCACGTGTGCCTCCCATCTCCGGGATTCCAGGTGGGCAAGCATTTGCCCTTCGATGGCCTTCGGCTTGGTTACAAGTTTCCCGCCGGATTTCAAAACGCAAAGGCGTTGCCGGTTTGACCGGATTCGATCGCCAGACAATGGCGGCGGTCAGACGCGGAATCACTGCGCCAGGTAGCCAGGCAACCAGAGCGTGATTTGCGGCCAGAGAATGACCATGGTCAGGGCAATGAGTTGCAGGATCACGAACGGGATGATGCCGCGATAGATGGTGCCGATCCCCACCCCTTTCGGTGCGATACCGCGCAGGTAGAAAAGCGCATAACCGAAAGGCGGTGTCAGGAAGGAGGTCTGCAGGTTCACCGACAGGGCGATGGCGAACCAGATCAGCGTCTGTTCCCTTGGCAGTCCGAAGTCCAGCCCCGCAACGATGGGAGCGACGATCGGCACCACGACGAGCGAGATTTCCACCCATTCGAGGAAAAAGCCGAGGACGAAGACCAGGGCCATGATCGTCAGCAGCACGGCATAGGGATTGTCACCGTGCAGTGAAAAGGCATCCATCACCATCTGGTCGCCGCCGAGCTTGCGGAATATGACGCTGAACACCGTGGCGCCCATCATCACGAAGATGATCATGGCCGTGGTCTTGGTCGTGTCGCGCAAGGCATCGGTGAACACGGCCAGGTTCAGGTTTCCCGACATCAGCGCGAGGATCATGGCGCCGAGTGCCCCGATGGCCGCCGATTCGGTCGGCGTGGCAATGCCGGTCACGATCGTGCCGAGCACCGCGACGATGAGCGCCACCGGCGCCAGCAGGTCGCGCGTCAGGTCGAACAACGCTTCTGCCATGCTTGACGGCCCGCCTTCGGGCTTGGCGGCCGGCATGCGGTGCGGCTGAAAAATCGCGACGAAGGTCAGGAAGCCGATATAGAGCAGCCCGAGCAGTAGGCCCGGCCCCACCGCGCCCATGAACAGGTCGCCCACCGACACCCGCAACTGGTCGCCGAGCACGATCAGCATGACGCTGGGCGGAATGAGGATGCCGAGCGTGCCGCTGGAGGCGATGAGGCCGGTGGAGATGCGGGCGTCATAGCCGTTCTTCAGCATGGTCGGCAGCGCCATCATGCCCATCAGCACCACCGACGCGCCGATGATGCCGGTGGAGGCCGCCATGACGATCCCGATGATCGCAACGGCAAAGGCATAACCGCCGGGCAGGCCGCGAAACAGCGAGGCGAGCGAGCGCAGCAGCCGCTGGGCAACGCCCGAGCGTTCCAGCATCAGGCCCATGAAGACGAACAGCGGAATGGCGATCAGCAGCCAGTTGGTCAGGATGCCGGAATGGATGCGCGACACACCGAGCGACAGGAACAGCATCGGCACGCCACTGGCAAAGGCGAAGAGGAGACCGACGCCCGCCAGCACGAAAGCCACCGGATAGCCGGAAAAGATGCCAGCCATCAGGCCGATCAGCATCAGGATGGGCAGGAGATAGGCGTCACCCATGGGATGATCTCTCTCCACGCATTTCCATGATGCGGCGCAATGTCAGCACGGCGCGGATCACGGCGCTGATACCGAGCAGCGTGAACGATACCGGGATCGCCGCCTTGATGAGCCAGCGGTCCATGAGGCCGCCATAGGTGGACCCCTCGCCCGTCATGAAGGCCTTTTCGGCGAAGCTTGCGCCATACCAGGCAATGACAAGACAGAAGGGAAGGAGGAAGATGAGGTCGCCGATCGTGCGCACGATGAGGCGGGAGCGCTCCGGCAGGGCGGACGAAAAGACATCGACGGAAACGTGGGTATTGTCCCGATAGGCGTAGACGCCGCCGAAGAGAACGATCAGCGCGAAGATGTGCCATTGCAGATCCAGGAGGGAGTTGACCGTCAGCGCCTTGCCGAAGACCGGCACGGCCACACCCCACTCGGCCAGGACGTTGAGGCCCAGTTGTGCCGCCAGCACCGTGAGGCAGACGCTGGCAATCAGCGGCAGGATGAGCCAGCCGACGATGCGGCCGGGCCAGGAGCACGCCGCAAATATCCTGTCGAGCACAATGGTCATGAAAGCGATCTCGCGCGCATGGGTGCCGATAGCCGGCGCAATATCCCGGATAAACGTCCCGGCAAGGTTTGCCGGGACGTCATGTCAGCATGACCCGAACCCGGGTCCGCGTCCATGTCTCACTTCTTCGGAATGGCCTGAAGGGCTTCCCATTCACCGACACGGTCCATGTAGGCGGTCAGCGATTCGTAGGCTTCCTTGAAGATCGGATCGGCTGCTGCTTCCTCGGCCAGAACGGCCTCGGCCTGTTCGCGAATGCCGGAAAGAACCTCGTCGGGGAAGCGGCGCACCTCGACTCCGGCTTCACGGATCTTGGCGATGGCATCGGCTTGCGCGTTGAGCTGGTCGCCGAGATTGTAGGTGATGTTTGCCTTGCAGGCCTCGACCATGATGGATTGCGTCGCCTCGTCGAAGCCGTTCCAGACATCCATGTTGATGATGATGGAATCCCAGCTCGAAGGCTGATGCCAGCCGGGGAAGTAATAATACTTCGCCACCTTCTGGAAGCCGAGGCCGATGTCGAGCTGCGGCGCGGAGAATTCGGTCGCGTCGATGCGCCCGGTCTCCAGCGAGACATAGATCTCGCCGGCCGGCACGAGCTGGGTGTTGGCACCCAGCTTCGCCAGCGCCTTGCCGCCAAGGCCGGCGATGCGCATGTTCAGACCCTTGAAGTCGTCGACCGAGTTGATTTCCTTGTTGAACCAGCCGCCCGCCTCCGGCACGACCAGGTGGCAGGGAATGACCTTGACCCCGTGCGGATCATAGGCCTTCTGGATGATCTCCATGCCACCGCCTTCGAACATCCAGGCCAGCGCCACATCAGGGCTCGGGCCGAACGGCATGGAGCCCACGAGATTGGCAACGGGAATGGTCTGCGCCCAGTATCCGATCCAGTCGAAGCCCATCGGCAGCGCTCCGGATGACACCGCGCCGAAAACTTCAAAGCCCGGAACGAAATCGCCCGCGCCATGAACCTTGATGTCCACTTCACCGCCGGTCATCAATTTCACGCGCTCGGCCCACTTGACCGGACTTTGGCCGATCGAAGGCACCTGCAGCCCGAAAACGCTTTGAAGATCATGGCTCTCGGCAAATGCCGGAGCTGTTGAAAGCATGGTTGCGGCGGCCAGCGCCGCGGCCACAAGCCGTTTCCTCATGGTATCCTCCCGGTTTGCGCCCGTCGGCGCGGTTTCCTCCCCGGCACCCTCTCTGCGCCGGTTTTCGCCAAGGCGGCAGAATTTTTCCCCACCGTCTTGCCTGGGAACAACATTAGCGATAATCAAACGTGTTAGCAATAACCTAATTTGTGGAGCCAGGCATGATCGACATCGAGGGCTGCGTCGCCGTGGTCACGGGAGGCGGACAGGGCAATGGCCGCGCCATCGCGATCGGCCTGGCCAATGCCGGAGCGAAGGTCGCCGTTGCCGACATTGACAAGGAAACCGCCGCCGAAACCGCCGCAATGATTGCTTCCTCCGGCGGGACCGCCGTGTCGGCCCGGGTCGATGTCGCGGACGGCGCCGCGGCGCGTGCATTCGCCGCCCGCGTCGCCGGCGAGCTCGGCGACACCGCCATTCTTGTCAACAATGCCGGCATCATCAGACGCAACGGGATTGACGGCGCAGACTTCGATCGGGATTGGGATGACACCTTCCGGGTCAATGTCGACGGCACGCGCAACATGGTGCGCGCCTTC
Source organism: Zhengella sp. (assembly GCF_041397485.1). Taxonomy (NCBI): domain Bacteria; kingdom Pseudomonadati; phylum Pseudomonadota; class Alphaproteobacteria; order Hyphomicrobiales; family Notoacmeibacteraceae; genus Zhengella; species Zhengella sp. Next base: position 1,140,362 of record NZ_JAWKWO010000001.1, read on the forward strand.
CTGCCACAGCTTGAGAAGACCGGCGGCCGCATCGTCAACCTGGCCTCGATCATGGCCTTTTCCGCCGGGCCGGGCATCCCGGCCTATGTCGCCAGCAAAGGTGCCATCGCCCAGTTCACCAAAGCGCTGGCCCACGAACTGGCCCCGCGTGGCATTCGTGTGAACGCGCTGGCGCCGGGCGTGATCGAGACGCCGATGACAGATACCACCCGCGCCAATCCCGATGCCATCGGCCGTTTCATGGCGCACACGCCCATGGGCCGCACCGGCCAGCCGGAGGAGCTCGTCGGGCCGGTGCTGTTCCTGGCATCGGCCATGTCGAGTTACGTCACGGGCGCCATCCTGCCCGTTGACGGTGGCTATCTTGCAGCATGATGACGAATACAAGGGAAGGAACCCAGAGATGAAGACGAAGACCTGCGATGTCCTCGTTGTCGGCTCCGGTGCGGGCGGTCTTTCCGCTGCCGTTTCAGCCGCCCATCGCAATCTCGATGTGCTGGTGGTGGAAAAGGAGCATGTCTTCGGCGGCACGACGGCGCGCTCGGGCGGTTGGATGTGGATCCCGTGCAACGGACCTGCCAGACGCGAAGGCGTGGAGGACAGCATCGAGAAGGCGCGAACCTACCTCCAGCATGAGGCAGGCGATCATTTCGATGCGGCCCGTGTGGATGCCTTTCTGGAAACCGGGCCCAGGGCGGTTGAATTCTTCGAACAGAACACGGCCCTGCAGTTCGATCTCGGCCCGACCTTTGCCGACTATCACCCCGACGCGCCAGGCGGCATGCCGGGCGGCCGGTCGATCGTGGCACGCCCCTATGACGGACGCGAACTGAAAAGCGAGATCCGACGCTTGCGCCCTCCGCTCTCGGAGATCACCTTTCTTGGCATGATGATCGGCTCCGGCAAGGAATTGCTGCATTTCTTCAATGTGACAAAGTCGCCGGTCTCGGCCTTCTACGTTGCAAGGCTCTTCCTGAAATTCCTTCGTGACATGGCCTTTCATGGCAGACCGATGCGCCTGATGAACGGCAATGCGCTGGTCGCGCGCCTCGCCAAATCCTGTTTCGACAGGAACGTCCCCATCTGGACCGACGCGCCGGTTCGCGAACTGATCGACGATGGCAAGGGCCGCGTCACGGGCGCCATTGTCGATACCCGCGAAGGCCCTGTGGAAGTGACCGCGCGCAAGGGCGTCGTGCTGGCCGCCGGCGGCTTTCCGCAGGATCCCGTGCGCCGCAAGGCGCTGTTCCCGCATTCGCCATCGGGTTACGAACATGTGTCCCCGGCCCCACCCGGAAATACCGGCGACGGTCTGCGCCTTGGTGAAGCCGTCGGCGCCACGGTGGACGACACGCTGCCGCATTCGGCCGCCTGGGTGCCCGTGTCGCGCCCGCCGCGCGCTGATGGCACGCTGGGCGTCTTCCCCCACTTCGTCGATCGCTCGAAACCGGGCGTCATTGCCGTGACGCGGTCCGGCCGGCGCTTCGTCAACGAGGCCAATTCCTACCACGATTTCTGCCAGGCCATGGTCAGGCGCTGCCGCGAGGAAGACGGCGAGATCTGCGCCTTTTTCATCGCCGACCACAAGACCTTGCGCAAATACGGCCTTGGTTATGTCAAGCCGGCGCCGGTTCCCTTCGGCCAGCACATCCGCTCCGGCTACCTGGCGCAAGGCAAGACGCTGAAAGACCTGGCGGCGCAGATCGGCGTGGACGGTGAGGAACTCGAGCGCACTGTCGCCCGCTACAATGAACCGGCGCGCCGTGGCGAGGATCCCGAATTCCACAAGGGCTCCACCGCCTACAATCTCTCGCTGGGCGATCCCGAGCACAAACCCAATCCGTGTCTCGCTCCGGTCGAGAAGGGACCGTTCTATGCGGTCAAGCTCTTCGTCGGCGATCTTGGCACCTTCTCGGGCCTGCGCAGCGACGAGAACGCCCGCGTGCTCGATGGCGACGGCAAGCCGATCCAGGGGCTTTACGCAGCCGGAAATGACGCCGCGTCCATCATGGGCGGCAATTATCCCGGTGGAGGCATCACGCTCGGTCCGGCGATCACCTTCGGCTACATCGCCGCCCGGCACATGTCCGGCGCCAACCACTGAGGTGGCGTCATTGGCCGTCGAAATGCCCGAGATCGTGTGAAAGCGCCTGCGTGAACGCCATAAGGCGAGTTACGCAGGGGCCGTCGGGCGAAAGGTCGATATAGTTCGACGGGCCGATGGCGGTCACGACCAGTTGCACGGTCCCGGTATGGTCGAAGACTGGCGCGGCCACCGCGCTGACGCCGGGAATCGGCGCGTCCCTCGTGATGGAATAACCAAGGCGCCGCACCTCGGCGACCTCCCGCCGGAAGGTTTCCGCGCTGACACCCGGAATCGCGTAGAGCGGCGGCGCGCGTCCGTCCAGTTCGGCACGCGCCAGCGGCTCGGTTATCTTCGATGGCATGAACGCGGCGAAGGCACGGCCGGTCGCCGTCATGGTCACCATATAGGTGCCGCCGACCACGACATTGGAATGGATGCGGGCTTCCGATTCCTGCAGATAGACGATGGTCGGCCCATGCATGCCCCAGACGCTGATTGACACCATGAGCTGCAGCGTATCGGCCAGTTCCGGGACACGCCGGATCGTTTCGCGATAGGCGTTCTGGTTTCGCAACCGTGTAAGGCCGAGATGCAGAGCAAAGGGGCCGAGCTGATATTGTCCCGTTTCGGTCTGTTCCACCATGTTGATGTTTCGGAAACTGACGAGATAAGGGTGCAATTGCGCCGATGCCATGCCCAGCGTTTCTGCCAGATCGCGCAGTTTGACCGGCCCGCCGGCTTTGGCAAGCGCGGTGAGGATGGCGCCGCCGGTCTCGATGGACTGCACGCCACGTGGTGTCCGGGCTTTGCCCGTCGCCGCCTCTTTCAACCCCTCGCCCGCGTTCTCGCCTGCCGCCATATCGATCATGCCATTGTTTGCCTTGCTGATTTGCTTAGCATCACAAGCTGGTCTTGACCACGCTGATGCCACTCCACGGCAGCCACCGTCAGGATCTTTTCCTTGCAGACGCAGTCCACTGGCCCTTTCACCTGGCCCCGTGCTTCAAACTGGCAAGCCGAAAACCAGATACCGTCGGTGTGAAAGGGCCACTGGCTTGCAGCTCTGCGCCGCCCGCCAGGACCGCCACGAGCGACAGGATCGCGACTGCAGCCGGCCCGCTCACGACGTTTGTCCCGGCAAGGCGCTGCCACAGGAGCGAAAGCGCCACGATTGCCGGAGAAGCGGTAGGAGAGGCTGGGGGTCCAGGGCAGATCCTGCGCGAGGTCGCTGATGGTCGGGTTGCAGAACCAAGGATTGCCGTCGGAGAAGACTCCATGTCCTCCATTGAGGATCAGACGCAAGGCGCCATGTTCGCTTCACCAGATGGAGAGGAATGAGTAGCCGCACCTTTTCCCGGGCTTACCGAAAGTGCGCAACTCTTCCGAAAAAGTCGAAAAAGACAAAGGCTGAAAAAGGTCTTGGTACTCCCAAGGGGAATCGAACCCCTGTTTCCGCCGTGAGAGGGCGGCGTCCTGACCGCTAGACGATGGGAGCGTGTCTGGACGCGGATATAGGCCTCTTGCCCCGGCCGCGCAAGCGCAAAACAACAGCCGGCAACAAAAAGCGAGCGCGGTCCCGGTCCACCCTCAGCGGGCCTGTTCGACGGGGATGCGTGCAATCACGCGGCCGCTGGCCAGGTCGGCGATCAGCAGCGTCTGGCGCCCGGTCTCCGCTTCGATCAGCAGCGACACGCGATTGCCGTCGAGGGATTGCGAAACCACCCGCTCGCCCGCTGAAATCACGATGGGTGCGGAGGAAAGACCGCCCCCCTCACCCGGCACGGCCGCATTCACGGCAGCGTTATCCTCGCCCGTCTCCTGCGTCGACTTGTAGACAATCGCCGCCAGCACGGCCATAAGGGCCAGCATCAGGATGCCGATATTGATGGCGAAGAAGCGCACCATCTTGCGCCGGACCTTTTCCACCGCCGGATCGAGCGGCTGGTCCTCGTCGAAGGCGTCACGCGGGTTGGGTGCATTCATGTCCGTCAATACTCCGGAAAATTCGGATCCCGGCTCTGTTAGCGAAAACGGCAGCACAAGGAAAGTGCTGACGGCCGGACCGGATGCCGCGGGGTGGCGAATCGATCAGTGGCTCGCAGCCGAACTCGCTCCCGACCTGTCGCGCGCGCGCATCCAGGCGCTGATCAAGGCAGGGGCCGTGACGCTCGACGGGAAGCCCGCCACCGGACCGAAGACGAAACTTGCCGGCGGCGAAACCATCCGCATCGCCATCCCTTTGCCCGAACCGGCAGAACCGCAGGCGCAGGCCATCGCGCTGGAAATCCTCCACGAGGACGATCAGTTGATCGTCATCAACAAGCCGGCAGGACTCGTCGTTCATCCCGGCGCCGGCAATCCGTCCGGAACGCTGGTCAACGCCCTCATCCATCACTGCGGCGACAGCCTGTCGGGCATTGGCGGCGTCCGCCGGCCCGGCATCGTCCATCGCCTCGACAAGGACACGTCCGGCGTCATGGTCGCGGCCAAGACCGATCTGGCCCATCGCATTCTGTCGGAGGCCTTTGCCGATCATGGCCGCTCCGGCGATCTCGAACGGGCCTATTGGGCCATTGTCTGGGGCCTGCCGGCGCGCATGGCCGGAACGATCGATGCCCCGCTTGGCCGCTCCGGCAAGGACCGCACCCGCAGGGCCGTCGTCCGCGAGACCCATCCAGATGCGCGCCACGCCGTCACCCATTTCACCGTGCTGGAGCGCTTCGGCGGCAAATCCGATGCCACCGCCGATGCCGCGCTGGTGGAATGCCGTCTCGAAACCGGCCGCACCCACCAGATCCGCGTCCACATGGCCCATATCGGCCACCCGCTCATCGGTGACGCGGACTATGGGCAGGCCTTTGCCACGAAGGCCAACCGCCTGCCCGCTGATGTGGGCGACATCGTCCGTGCCTTCCCGCGCCAGGCGCTGCACGCCCGCCTGCTCGCATTCCGCCATCCGTCAACCGGCGAGCTGATGCGCTTCGTCGCAGAGCCCCCCGCCGACATGCAGGCGCTGCGCACGGCCCTTGGCACACTGCCGGGCCGGAACCGCTGAAGAGGCAACGGTTGCCGCGCCCGGTCACGAAGCGGTGAACGCGCGTTGCGCCCGGAAAAATTCCGTGAAATCGCCGCATTCTTTCCTATATGTAAAGCAAACAGAAAGGCGGCCTCGCGCAAGAAGGCGGGGGCCGCCTTTGGGCCTGCCCGCAAATGGGGGGCCTGAACGAAAAACGCACACGGAGGGTGCTTTATGGCCCAGTCATTGCCAAGCGTTGTTTCAGGCGAGGGTGGCCTGACGCGCTATCTTGAGGAAATCCGCCGGTTTCCAATGCTTCAGCCGCAGGAAGAGTACATGCTCGCCAAGCGGTATCATGAATATGGCGACACCGACGCCGCCCACCGTCTTGTCACCAGTCATCTGCGCCTCGTTGCCAAGATCGCGATGGGCTATCGCGGCTACGGCCTGCCCATCGGCGAAGTGATTTCGGAAGGCAATGTCGGCCTGATGCAGGCAGTCAAGAAATTCGAGCCAGAGCGCGGTTTCCGTCTCGCCACCTATGCCATGTGGTGGATCAAGGCCGCCATCCAGGAATACATCCTGCGCTCCTGGTCGCTGGTCAAGATGGGCACCACGGCCAACCAGAAGCGGCTTTTCTTCAACCTGCGCAAGGTGAAGGGCAAGATCCAGGCGCTGGAGGAAGGCGACCTGAAGCCCGACCAGATCCGCGAGATCGCCACACGGCTCAACGTGTCCGAGGAAGAGGTGGTGTCGATGAACCGCCGCCTGTCGGGCGACGCCTCGCTCAACGCGCCCATCCGCGCGACAGAAGGCGAAAGCGGCGAATGGCAGGACTGGCTTGTCGACGAGAACGATGACCAGGAAACCATGCTGGTCGAGCAGGACGAACTGGAAAACAGACGCGCCATGCTTGGCAAGGCACTCGACGTGCTCAACGAGCGCGAACGCCGTATCTTCCAGGCCCGCCGTCTTTCGGAGGATCCGATCACGCTGGAGGATCTGTCCAGCGAATTCGGCATCTCGCGTGAGCGGGTACGCCAGATCGAGGTGCGCGCCTTTGAAAAGGTGCAGGACGCGGTGAAAGCCGCCGCCCGGGAACAGGAGCGTGCCACCGCCTGACATCCGGGCACAGCCGAACAGACGAAACCCCGGTTCGCGAGACCCGGGGTTTTTCGTTCGTGCCTTCCGGAGGTCTATCCGCCCGTGGCTTCGCCTGCAGAGGTCCAGGTGTCGATCACGTCCTTGAAGACGGACTCGCCCGACAGGCCTTTCTCCATGGTGATGAGTGCCCGCCGGCCGGTGCGGTAGATCACCGGAATATCGATCCAGGGCCTGCTTCCCATCAGCCGCAGGTTGGCGGCGATTTCCTGCTCGCCATCCGTCAGCGCAACGAGAAAGAAATTGTCGGCGATCTTGGCCGGAATGCCCAGCAGCGGCGTGCCGGGCGACTGCTCATTGTCCTTGAAGGTGATGCGCAACACGTCATCGATCACGCCACCGGGAAAATTGTCCGGCGTAACGAAGACGAGTTCGATGATGTGGCTGGCCGGAAGGGTCTCGTCGGCATTGCGGCGGATGGTGATCCGGAGGTTCAGGTCGCGCTCGGGAAAGGCGACATCGGCACGGATAGCCGGCTCCGCGGGCGCATCGCCGCCCGGCGATTCCTCCACCTGGCTCCAGACCACATTGCCCTGGTCGGCCGTGCCCTGCTCGACGGCGGTACGCTCCTCGTAGAAGATGGCCCTTTGGCCCACCGCCACGGACGGCTCGCCGGATCGCTGCGGCGTGGCCTGCTCCGCCTGCGATGCCGTTTCAGGCTCGACGGGCGCCGTTTCCCGTGGCGGCTCGGTCACTTGCGCCACGCTGGTGCCTTCGCCAAGCGAAGTTCCGCCCCCCGCCGGGCCGGGGTCGATCTCGGTGCCGTCGGGCTGCAGACGCTGGGTGAATTTCGGTTTCGAAGCCTGTCCGGGTGAAGGCACTGCCGGCGCCGCTTGCGGTGGCGCCACGTCCTCGCCGCCTTGCGCTGCATCTTCCGGTTCACTAGCCGGCGGTTCGGTCGCCGCCATCTGCGTTCCCTGATCATCGGGGATCAGGGCCATGATCCGGTCCTGGTTGAGCCAGGCTGCATAGCCGCCGGCGCCAAGCAGAAGCAGCACCACGATGGCAATGGCCAGACCCTTGAAACCGCTCTTCTTGGCCTTTTGGCGCCGGGCGGCGGGAACCGGCATTGCGGCGCTGTCACGGTCTCGCCCCGGTACATCTTCCTCGGCATCCATGTAGCCGCCGCCAGCCGGCCGGATGGTCTCAGGCCGCACGGTTTCAGGCTTCTGTGTCTCCGCTTTGCCGGGAAGCGACGGCACCAGGACGGCCGCGGCAGGCGGCGCAACGGCGCCTTGCGGATCGGGCCGCGCCACGTCCTTGTCTGTGTCGGGCGGCGCCACGGCCCGCGCATCCGCCTGCTCTTCGGCCGCTTCGGCCTTCGCCGGAACGTCTGCCGCAGCCGGCGCCTGTTGCGGCACATCGGCGACGCCAGAAGCGTCCTCGTGGACGCCCGGCATTTCGACCGGTTGCGGCCGCGAAACAGGGGCATCGGCTTCGCCGTCACCGGAAAGCGCTTCTTCCTCCGGTTCGGCAGCCGGCGCGTCTTGCGCCGGGGCCGGCGCGGCTTCGCTCACGCCCGTCTCCGGCTCAGGTTCAGGCCTCGCGGGCGCACCGGGCTCTGCGCTTGAGGCATCCGTGAAGACGGAATCGATCTGCTCGCGGAAGCCGTAATCGCTCTCCACCGCGGCGATCACCTTCTCCACCTGCTCCATCTGCTTGTCGATGACCGTCTGGGACGGCTTCGGATCGCGGGCCTGAAGCTTGGCGAGAATGGTCGCCCGCGCCTTGTCATAGACCTTTTGGCGGACCGCCGGCGTGTTGGCTGGCAGACCGTCGATCGTCTTCTTCAATACCGTAGCAATATCCGCCATGCAGGCCGCACCCGTCCTCGAAAGCACATGCACGCGCGCGGCCGCAGCCGCACACACGCGTCACGTTAAAGGCTTTTAAGGCCAAAATGAAGCACGGACCACCCTTACGGACCCTTAACCTGTTGATTTGCGATCAAACCCGGGCCGCCGTGCTGCATGCGGCTGGAATGCCGCTCAGTCCTGGAACGGATCGGTGACGAGAATGGTGTCTTCGCGCTCCGGGCTCGTGGACAGAAGGGCCACCGGCGCGCCGATCAGTTCCTCGACATGTCGGACATATTTCACCGCCTGCGCCGGCAGGTCCGCCCATGAGCGCGCCCCGGCGGTCGTGTCCTTCCAGCCTTCAAGCGTTTCGTAGACCGGCTCGACCCGTGCCTGCGCGCCCTGGCTGGCCGGCAGGTAGTCGATCAGTTCGCCATCCAGCCGGTAGCCGGTACAGATCCGGATCTCGTCCAGCCCGTCCAGCACATCAAGCTTTGTCAGCGCGATACCATTGATGCCATTGATGGCGATGGCCTGACGCACCAGCACGGCATCGAACCAGCCGCAGCGCCGCTTGCGCCCGGTCACGGTGCCGAATTCGTGTCCGCGTTCGCCGAGAAACTGCCCGATCTCATTGTCCTGTTCGGTCGGGAACGGTCCCTCGCCCACCCGCGTCGTATAGGCCTTGGTGATGCCGAGCACGTAATCGATGGCCCCCGGCCCCATGCCCGATCCGGCAGCCGCCTGCCCCGCGACCACGTTGGAGGACGTCACGAAGGGATAGGTGCCGTGATCCACATCCAGCAGCGTTCCCTGTGCGCCCTCGAATAGGATGCGCTCGCCGTCGCGGCGCTTGCTGTCCAGCACCCGCCAGACCGAATCCATGAAGGGCAAAACGTCGTCGGCGATTTCCATGAGCTCTTCCAGCAGGCGCGCCGGATCGACCTCGTCGACGCCGAGCCCGCGGCGCAACGGGTTGTGATGGGCGAGCAGCCGGTCGATCTTGGCCGGCAGCGTGTCCGGATTGGCCAGATCCATCACGCGGATGGCGCGCCGCCCCACCTTGTCCTCGTAGGCCGGGCCGATGCCGCGCCCGGTCGTGCCGATCTTCGTGCCCTTGGCCGCCTTTTCCTCGCGCAGCCGGTCCAGTTCGCCATGAACGGACAGGATCAGCGGCGTATTCTCCGCGATCTTGAGAATGTCAGGCGTCACGGAAACGCCCTGCTCCTTCAGCCGCGCCACTTCCTTCACGAAGGCATGCGGATCGAACACGACGCCATTGCCGACGACCGAAAGCTTGCCGCGCACGACGCCCGACGGCAGCAGTGACAGCTTGTAGCTGACACCGTCGATGACCAGCGTGTGGCCGGCATTGTGCCCGCCCTGGAAACGCACCACGACGTCGGCACGCTCCGACAGCCAGTCAACGATCTTGCCCTTGCCTTCATCGCCCCACTGGGAGCCGACGACCACCACATTGGCCATGTGCCTGTCCTTCCGCGCCGGCGCGCCGGCGACTTCTCAAGAGAAAACCCGCGCTTCTATACCGATGCGCAAGACCGATTGCGACCCCCATTTCTTCGAATTCCAGCACTTGCAGACCACGGTGCCAGCCTTGCCGGGCCTTGCGCGTCACGTTAAGGCAGGGTTTCGCCACCCGTTTTCCGAAGAGACGCATGACCCGCCAGGCCTATCTCCTCCTTCTCGGCGCCGCCCTGTTCTGGGGCGGCAACAATGTCGCCGCCCGCTTCGGCGTCGGCCATGTCTCGCCGGGCATGCTCACCATGCTGCGCTGGGTGGTGGCGCTGGCGCTGCTGGGCTGGTTTGCGCGGCGCGAACTGGCCCGCGACTGGCCGGTCATCCGAAAGCACTGGCTGGCACTCTTCGCCTATGGCGCTGTCGGTTTCGCCGGCTTCAACATGGCCATCTACACGGCCGCCGCCTTCACCTCCATCGTCAACATGTCGATCGAGCAGGCGGCCATGCCGATCCTCATCTTCCTGATCAATTTCGCCCTGTTCCGCGTCGGGATCGCCTGGTTGCAAATGGCCGGCGTGCTCGCCTCGCTGGCCGGCATCGCCATCGTCGCGACCAATGGCGACCTCACCCGCCTGTCCACGCTCGACCTCAACATCGGCGATGCGCTGAACCTGACCGCCTGCCTGATCTATGCCGTCTACACGGTGATGCTGCGCTTCCGCCCGCAATTGCACTGGAAGAGCTGGATGATGACGCTGGGCTTTGCCGCCTTCCTTGCCAGCCTTCCCTACGTGGCATGGGAATGGTCGTCCGGCCGCATTCTGGCGCCCGATCTGCAAGGCATGGCCGTGGTGCTCTATACCGGCATCTTCCCCTCCCTGCTCAGCCAGACGCTGTATCTGAAGGGCAATGAACTGATCGGCGCCAACCGCGCCGGCCTGTTCATCAACATGGTGCCGGTCTTCGGCACCCTGCTCTCCATCCTCCTGCTGGGCGAGGCCTTCCACGGCTATCAGGCCCTCGCCTTCACGCTCGTCATGGGCGGCATCGCCATGGCCGAGGTGGCAGGTCGCAGGAAGGCGACCGCAGCGAGCTAGAAAAGGTCCGCACGCGAACCCCGGCTTTGCGTCCGCGGCGGCGGGATTGATCCGGCTATGATGCCCGGCCGGCCCGGACAGTGGGCCCGATGGGCGGGGATCTGCTTTCTTGCGCCAAACGAAAAGGGCGGCTCGCCATCAGCGAACCACCCTTCTTCGTCAACCACGTCGACGCGTTACATCGCATCGATGCGGGCGCACATGCCCTGCGTGATCGTGCCATAGGAGCCGCGCTTTTCGCTGACCCGGTCGCAGGCAGCCTCGATCTCGTCGCGGTCCCTGTCGCCCATCGCATCATAGGCTGTCTTCATGTCCTCTTCCGATTTCATTTCCTGCATCGTGTCATCGGTAAAGAAATCGGCGATTCCGGGATTGTCTTCATACATGGCCTGTTCGTCAGGGCTGGTGAAGCTGAGCTCCGCCCTGCTCGGACCCCGGTCTCCCGTCTGCGCCAGTGCAGGCGCGGCAAGAAGGGCGGAGGTCATGCAAACGGCGGCCAGAATCTGAAGTTTCATCTCGTTCTCCAATTTTTCCTTGGTACGGATTTGAAGAACATCCATCGGCGGGGATAGTTCCATCTTTCCGGTGGAAGACATGGAACCACCTGACCGGAAAGGCGCCCTGCAAGGCCGAAAAAAGGCGGCCCCTCGCGGCGCCGCCTTTCATCATCCGGCAATGGAACCGGCGCTTACACGTCGAATGTCAGCGGCTTGGCCTGCAGGATCAGGTTTGAGGCCCGCAGTTCCTCCAGCACATCTTCCGTCACCGGCTCGTCCACGTAGAGAAGCGCGATGGCATCGCCGCCCGGCCTGTTGCGGCCGAGCGAAAAGTTGGCGATGTTCACGCCCGCCTTGCCCATGGTCGTGCCAAGCAGGCCGATGATGCCCGGCACGTCATTATTGGTCGTGTAGATCATGTAGCGGCCGATTTCGGCGTCCAGGTTGATGCCCTTGATCTGGATGAAGCGCGGCTTGCCGTCGGAGAACACCGTCCCGGCCACTTCGCGCGTCTTGTCGGCCATCCTTACCGTCAGCTTGATGTAGCCGTCGAAAACGCCCGACTTGTCGCGCTTGGTTTCCGAAAGCGTGATGCCGCGCTCCTTCACCATGATCGGCGCCGAGACCATGTTGACATCCGACACCTGCGAACGGATGAGGCCCGCCAGCGCGGCCGAGGTCAGCGCCTTGGTGTTCATCGCTGCCGTGGAGCCGTCATAGAGGATCTCGACCGACTTGATCGGCTCGTCCGTCACCTGGCCGACAAAGGCGCCCAGCACGTCGGCCAGTTTGACGAAGGGCTTGAGCTTCGGCGCCTCGTCCGCCGAGATCGACGGCATGTTGATCGCGTTGGAGACAGCGCCGTTGATGAGATAGTCCGACATCTGCTCGGCCACCTGCAACGCCACGTTCTCCTGCGCTTCCGTGGTGGACGCGCCCAGATGCGGCGTGCAGACCACGTTGTCCATGTTGAACAGCGGATTTTCGGTCGCCGGCTCTTCCTCGAACACGTCGATGCCGGCACCTGCCACCTTGCCGCTCTTCAGCGCCTCGACGAGATCGGCTTCGACGATCAACCCGCCGCGCGCGCAATTGATGATGCGCACACCGTCCTTCATCTTCGCAAACGATGCCTTGTTCACGATGGCGCGCGTCTTGTCGGTCAGCGGCGTGTGCAGCGTGATGAAGTCGGCGCGGGCGAAAAGCTCGTCCAGTTCCACCTTTTCCACGCCCATTTCGACCGCGCGCTCCGGCGACAGGAACGGATCGAAGGCGATGACATGCATCTTGAGACCGATGCCGCGTGCCGCCACGATGGAGCCGATATTGCCGCAACCGATCACGCCCAGCACCTTGCCGGTCAGTTCCACGCCCATGAAGCGGTTCTTCTCCCACTTGCCGGCATGGGTGGAGGCATTGGCCTCGGGGATCTGGCGGGCAACGGCGAACATCAGTGCAATGGCGTGCTCGGCCGTGGTGATGGAATTGCCGAAGGGCGTGTTCATCACGATGATGCCCTTGCGGCTGGCCGCCGGGATGTCGACATTGTCGACGCCGATGCCGGCGCGGCCGACCACCTTGAGATTGGTTGCGGCCTCGATCAGCTTGTCCGTCACCTTGGTGGCGGAGCGGATGGCCAGGCCGTCATACTGGCCGATGACTTCGAGCAGCTTTTCCTTGTCCTTGCCGAGCTTCGGCATGAAGTCCACCTCGATTCCGCGGTCGCGGAAGATCTGGACAGCGGTTTCGGAAAGGGCATCGGAAACGAGAACGCGGGGTGCCATGGACGTAACCTCCATTGGGCAGGAAAATGGAAAATGAGAAGGGATGGCGGGCGGCATCAGGGCCGCCCGGCAGGGCTGGAAGGTCAGGCGGCTGCCTTGAGCGCCGCCTTCCGGGTCTGGAAGGCCCATTCGAGCCACGGCATCAGCGCGTCCAGGTCGGACGCCTCCACCGTGGCACCGGCCCAGATGCGCAAGCCGGAGGGCGCGTCGCGATAGGCGCCGATGTCATGAGCCACGCCTTCCTTGTCCAGCGCCGAGACCATGGCCTTGGCGAAGGCTGCTTGCGCGTCGCCGTCGAGCGCGGTGATCTCCGGATCGGTGATCGTCAGGCAGACCGAGGTGTTGGAGCGTGTCGCCGGATCCTTTGCCAGGTTGGCCAGCCAGCCAGACCGGTTGGCGAAATCGTTGATGACCTTGGCATTGGCATCGGCCCGCGCGATCAGCGCCGGCAGTCCGCCGATCGACTGCGCCCATTTCAGGGCGTCGAGATAGTCCTCGACCGCCAGCATGGACGGCGTGTTGATCGTCTCGCCCTTGAAGATGCCTTCGATCAGCTTGCCGCCCTTGGTCATGCGGAAGATTTTCGGCAACGGCCATTTCGGCTGGTAGCTTTCCAGCCTCTCCACGGCACGCGGGCTGAGGATGAGCATGCCGTGCGCCGCTTCCCCGCCCAGCACCTTCTGCCAGGAGAAGGTGACGACATCGAGCTTGTCGAAAGCCAGGTCCTGCGCAAAGGCCGCCGAGGTGGCGTCGCAGATTGTCAGCCCCTTGCGGTCAGCGGGAATGAAATCGCCATTCGGCACGCGCACGCCGGAGGTCGTGCCGTTCCAGGTGAAGACCACGTCGCGGTCGAAGTCGATGGCCGAAAGATCGGGCAGGTCGCCGTAGCCGGCCTCGAACTTGCGCACATCGTCCAGCTTGAGCTGCTTGACCGCATCCGTCACCCAGCCTGCGCCGAAGCTCTCCCAGGCAACCATGTCCACGCCGCGCTCGCCCAGCAGCGACCACATCGCCATCTCGACAGCGCCGGTGTCGGAGGCCGGAACGATGCCGATGCGGTAGTCAGCGGGAACATTGAGAACCGCGCGGGTCAGTTCGATGGCTTCTGCGAGTTTCGCCTTGCCGATCTTGGCGCGGTGGGAACGGCCGAGCGCCGCGTCCGCCAGGACCTCGAGGGACCAGCCGGGACGTTTCGCGCAGGGACCGGATGAAAAATTGGGATTGGCCGGACGGGCGTCCGGCTTCGGGAACTGTGTCATGTTGTATCCTATCCTTCCAGATAGCACGCTCCTCGGTGGGGAGGAGTGGCCCGCTGACGGCGATACGCCCGCACGCCCCCGCAAGTCAAGCGGAATTGTAGCACCGCGCCATATCCTGTCCCGAATGCGCCATCATGTCGCAAAGGCAAAACGGCGGCCCCGCAAGGGACCGCCGCCGGAAATTTCCCACGCCTGCGGCGACCGGCCTACCAGAGCTCGTAGCGCAGGCCGATATTGATGGCATGACTGGAAATGCCGGTATCGCGCCCTTGCGCCCCTGTCGCACCAGCCGCCTGTGACGCCGCATCGAATTCGAACATGTCGCCACCCTGCACTTTCCGGTAACGGTAACCCACGTCAAGTTTGAGGTTCGATGAAATGTCGTAGCTTGCACCGGCCATGAGGGCCCACGTGAACCGCGTGGAATGCATACCCGCATGGCTGGTCATCGTCGCGCCGGCACCACCGCATTGCGCCGTTCCATCCACGCAGAAGCTGGAATTCGTCAGACTGTCCCACCGCATCCAGGTAACACCTGCGCCAGCCCCGACATAGGGCGTGATGCCAACCACCGTGCCAAGATCCACATAGGCATTGGCCATCGCGGAATACCCGGTGAAGCGCGCCCAGTCGTTCGATGCACAGGTCGTCGTCGTATCAAGCGGATTGTTGCAGGCAAACGGGTCGCTGGTCGACCCGTCGAACCGGCCCTGGAAACGCTCGGCAGTCAGGTCAGCGCGCAGCCAGTCGTTGAAGTGATAGCCAAAACCGAGAGATAGCGTCCAGTCATCCTTGATTCCGGTGGTGTCCCAGGCATGGTTTCCGTAAACGCCTCCTGTAAAGGTCCGGTAGGGCGAAGCACCTCCGGACGAAGAGAATGCATAGCCGACATCGCCACGGATATACCAGCCGGAGCCGATTTCCACCGGTTGGTATTCCTCCATCACCACGGGCTCTTCGGGAACGATCAGCGGCTGGTAGTCGGCGGCATGTGCCGTGGAAATGCCCATGGCAAGCGCCAACGCAGCAGCGTGTTGAAGCAGGTAGGGGTTCTTCATGTCGGACACTCCGGCTTTCCGTGCCGCTCCCGAAGCGGCGGCTTTGGCTGTCATGCCCTCCACAATTAACCATGATGGTTAAGTTGCGGTTAACCATGGTTGAATTTCCGCTCCGCTCACATCTTCACAGTTGTTTCCGAACCAGAACTGAAAAACCGCCCCGGCGGCGAGGCCGGGGCGGTTCTGTCTTGCAGGACTTGCTGAAACTTACTTGTAGACCGGCGGCAGCGGGTCGGGCTGGTAATGCACCACCTGCGGCTCCGGTGCGCATCGCGGCGAACCGCCCGCACCGCCGAAGGAATAGCGCAGGCCGGCACGCACCGCATGCGAATCCAGCCCGCGGTCCCAGCCGGGGCCGCCGCCATTGGCATAGGCGAACATGTCGCCGCCCGAGACCCGCGTGTAGCGGTAGCTGGCATCCAGTTCGAGGCTTTCGGTCAGGCAGTAGGAAGCGCCCGCGGTCAGTGCATAGGCAAAGCGCATGCCCGACCGGCCATGGTGATAGGTGGTGCCGGACTGGTCGTAGCCGGGCTCGATCAGGTTGGCGAGCTTGCTCCACTTGACATGGGCACCGCCGATGCCGCCGCCGACATAGGCGGTGAAGCCGTGCCACGTGCCGATGTCCACATAGGCATTGGCCAGGACCACCAGCGCGCTCATGCTCGCCGTGTCGATGGAGGTGCATGCATTGCCATAGACGCCACCGATCGAGCAGTCACCGGCCGTGGAGCCCCGGAAATTGGCCTTGGTCAGGTAATCCAGCGTCAGGTCGGCGCGCAGATGCCTGGAAATGTTGACGCCGACACCGCCGCCGACCATCCAGGAATTGTCGAGCCGCGAAGACGTGAAGCTGACATCGGCGACATGCGGCGCGCCGGTCCCCTGCATGAAATGGACGCCGCGCAATTCGTTGACGCTGTAGCCGACGTCGCCGCGGATATACCAGCTCACACCGACCTCGGGCGCGGGTTCGACATAGACCGGCTCTGCCGGCGGCGGCATGACCACTTCCGGTTCGTACAGATCGGCTGCCTGGGCGGAACCGGCCGCAAGGCCCGCCACGGTGGCAAGAATGGCGCCAGAGCGAAGCTTCCACATGATATTGACCTCTTTCTTTCCGACCGCTCACCGGGGCACACGGGTCGGGCATGGTTACCGGTTAAGGATAATGCTGCGGAAAGGTTAAGGCCGGCTTAAGCGTGAAATTTAACCATGTAAGGCAAGTCTTGGCTTCACAGGGCAATGAAAAACCCGCCATGCGAAAGCATGACGGGCCTCTTGTTCGGCGATTCTTCTTTGGCGCCCCGCGCCTGCCCTGTCAGGCAGCGTTGCGAAGCTCCGCGATCACCCCGGCGATTTCATCGACGACGGTCTCGACCAGCACCCGGTCGTCGCCTTCCGCCATCACGCGGATCAGCGGCTCCGTGCCCGAGGGGCGGATCACAAGCCGGCCGCTCTTGCCAAGCTTGTCGCGTCCCGCCTCGATGGCTTTCTGCACCAGGCTGTCTTCCAGCGGCTTGCCACCGCCGTAGCGCACGTTCTTGAGCACTTGCGGAACAGGCTCGAACTTGGAGCAGACCTCGCTTGCCGGCTTGTCCGAACGCTTGATGCAGGCCAGCACCTGCAAAGCGCAGACCAGTCCGTCGCCCGTCGTGGTGAAGTCCGACAGGACGACATGGCCCGATTGTTCGCCGCCCACATTGAACCCATGGGCGCGCATGTGTTCGACCACATAGCGGTCGCCGACCTTGGTACGATGCAGGTCCAGCCCCTTGCCGGCCAGGAAGCGCTCCATGCCCAGATTGGACATGACGGTCGCCACCACGCCGCCGCCGCGCAGCCGGCCGCTTTCCAGCCAGCTTTCCGCGATCAGCGCCATGATCTGGTCGCCGTCGATCACTTCGCCGCGCTCGTTGACCATCAGCACCCGGTCGGCATCGCCATCCAGCGCGATGCCGATATCGGCACGCACCTCGTGCACCTTGCGCATCAGCGCTTCCGGGTGTGTCGAACCGCATTCGTGGTTGATATTGGTGCCGTTCGGCTCGTTGTTGATCGTCACCACTTCCGCGCCCAGTTCCCAGAGCGCAGCCGGCGCCACCTTGTAGGCGGCACCATTGGCGCAATCCACCACCACGCGCATGCCCGAAAGCGAAAGCGAACGCGGCAGGGTGCGCTTGGCGAACTCGATGTAGCGGTCATGCACGCCATCGACGCGCTTGGCCTTGCCCAGGCTGTCGCCGTCGGCAAGACGCATCGAAAGGTCGACATCGAGCATGGACTCGATGCGCGCCTCGATCTCGTCGGAAAGCTTGTAGCCGTCCGGGCCGAACAGCTTGATCCCGTTGTCGTAATACGGGTTGTGCGAAGCCGACAGCATCACGCCCAGATCGGCGCGCAGCGAGCGCACCAGCATGGCCACGGCCGGTGTCGGGATCGGACCCAGCAGGAAGACATCCATGCCGGCGGCGCAGAAACCGGCCACAAGCGCGTTTTCCAGCATGTAGCCGGAAATGCGCGTGTCCTTGCCGATGACGACACGGTGGCGATGATTGCCGCGCTGGAAGGAAAGGCCCGCAGCCATTCCCACCTTCATGGCGATGTCCGGTGTCATGGGATTGCTGTTTGCACGGCCGCGAATGCCGTCAGTACCGAAGTAATTGCGAGTCATGATTGGTCCCGTACCCCCTGAACCCGGCTGTTTTGCCATATGTGGCACGCACTCCGTCATCAAAATATGTTTTGCCCTGTTACGAAAGACTTTCCGAATCCGGCCGCTTCTCCCCGTGGTTAAGGGAGCGTGAACGGTCAGCCGCGCAAGGGTTTCCGATGCGCGCCAGCCAACCTGCTGCAAATGCAGTGCAAGGAACGCCCTCTCCACCGCACGAAAAAACCGCCGCGCCAGGCGCGGCGGTTCTTCGATGCGTGTAAAAGGGTGCGGACGAAATCAGCCTTGCGGTTGCGGCTCCATGCCCGCTTCGGGTTCGTCACCACCCTTCTTCTTGCGCGAGCCTCCGGCCTTGGGCACGGCCGAACCGCGCGAAGGCGGCGTGTCGTCACCCATGTCGCGCGAGGGTTTCTCGCCGGCCAGAAGCTGCTTGATTTCCTCGCCGGAAAGCGTCTCGTATTCGAGCAGGCCCTCGGCCAGGGCGATCCAGTTGTCCTTCTTCGTGGTCAGGATCTCGGTCGCCTTGGCATAGGCCTCGTCGACCAGGCGGCGCACCTCGCCGTCGATCACCTGGGCGGTGGCCTCGGAAATGTTCTTCTGCTGCGCCACGGAGTGGCCCAGGAAGACTTCCTGCTGGTTCTCGCCATAGGAAACCTGGCCGAGCTTGTCGGAGAAACCCCATTGCGTCACCATCGCACGGGCGAGTTTCGTTGCCTGCTCGATGTCGGAAGATGCGCCGGACGTGATGTTCTCCTTGCCGAATTTCAGTTCCTCGGCCACGCGCCCGCCCATCATGATGGCGAGGCGCGAGATCATGTACTTGTAGCTCATGGAGTAGCGGTCGCCCTCGGGCAATTGCATCACCATGCCCAGGGCCCGTCCGCGCGGGATGATCGTCGCCTTGTGAACGGGGTCGGAGGCCGGCACATTCAGCGCCACGATGGCGTGACCGGCCTCGTGATAGGCAGTCAGTTCCTTCTCCGCCTGGGTCATCGCGGTGGACCGGCGCTCCGCGCCCATCATCACCTTGTCCTTGGCGTCCTCGAACTCCTGCATGGTCACGAGCCGCTTGTTGCGCCGCGCGGCCATCAATGCGGCCTCGTTGACAAGGTTCATCAGGTCCGCGCCGGAGAAGCCCGGCGTGCCGCGCGCAATGGTCTTGAGATCGACATTGGGCGCCAGCGGCACATTGCGCACATGCACCTTGAGGATTTTCTCGCGGCCGACGAGATCGGGATTGGGAACGACAACCTGCCGGTCGAAACGGCCCGGCCTGAGCAGGGCAGGATCGAGCACGTCCGGACGGTTGGTAGCCGCGATCAGGATGATCGATTCATTGGCCTCGAAACCGTCCATCTCGACAAGAAGCTGGTTGAGCGTCTGCTCGCGCTCGTCATTGCCACCGCCGAGGCCCGCGCCGCGATGGCGCCCCACCGCATCGATTTCATCGATGAAGATGATGCAGGGCGAATTCTTCTTGGCCTGCTCGAACATGTCGCGCACGCGGCTTGCGCCCACGCCGACGAACATTTCCACGAAGTCCGAGCCGGAGATGGTGAAGAAGGGCACATTGGCCTCGCCGGCCACGGAACGCGCCAGCAGCGTCTTGCCGGTTCCGGGCGGGCCGACCAGCAGCACACCCTTCGGGATGCGGCCGCCAAGGCGCTGGAACTTCTGCGGGTCGCGCAGGAATTCGACGATTTCTTCCAGATCGGCCTTCGCCTCGTCCACGCCGGCGACGTCCGCGAATGTCACGCGCCCGTGCGCCTCGGTCAGCAGCTTGGCCTTCGACTTGCCGAAACCCATCGCGCGCCCGGAACCCGACTGCATCTGCCGCATGAAGAAGATCCAGACGCCGAGGATGATGATCATCGGCAGCCATGACAGGATGATGCTTGTCAGCGAACTGGAAGACTCGCTTTCCGGCCGCGCGTTGATCGTGATGTTGCGGTCTTCCAGCCGGGTGACCAGGTTGCTGTCGCCAGGCGAATAGGTCTGGAAGCCGGTGCCGTTGTCGCCATAGGTGCCGGTGATCCTGTCGCCCGAGATCGTCACCGATTTCACCCGCCCGGAATCGACTTCCTGGATGAATTGCGAATAGGGAATCTCGCGCGCCGCGCTGCGTTGCTGGGGCGTCTGGAAGAGATTGAACAGGGCAATCAGGAGGACGGCGATGATCCCCCAGAGCACAAGGTTGCGATAGTTCGGATTCATGATGCTTCCTGACAGCGCGGCCGATCGCGCAGCTTCGAACAGATTTGACTGATGGTAACATAGGTTCGCGGCAAGCCATTGCCAAGAACGCATGCGGATTTGATGGCGGACGACGGGACCAAATGCCGCATATGGTTACAGCCCTCCGGCCGATTACGCCATTGCAGGTTCGCGCGGCAGCGGATCCAGCCCTGTTTTCACGGCCAGGGCCGCAAACAGCGGATACTCGAAACAGGGGATGAGCAGCGGCAGCCCGGCCTGCTGCGCCCTGGCGCGCGGGTCTCTTGTCACCGACAGCCGGCCGCCGGACTGGCGGAACACGGCGCCGCCAGCCGTGAAGGCCCGGCCTCCTCCTCCGCTTGCCAGGGCGGCGAGACGCGCACGCACAACCGGAACCGGCCCATAAGCCCGTGCGCTCAGCAGGCGTGAGGCTTGCAGCGCCACCTCGGCCAGAACCTCCGGTGCCATGTCTCCCCCGGGCCGCAGGGTAAAACCGTCCGGCCAGTCGCCGATGTCGAATATGGCAGGGTCTGCAATGGCTTGCGCCGCCGCCTCGGCCACTGTCCGCCGCCGCCGGGCCTCCGCCTGCGCTTTCCGGGTCAGCGTGGCGGCATCACCGGCCTCGCTGCCGGCCATCCTCATGCGCCAGCGGACCCGTTCGAAACGGGGATCGGCATTGGACGGATCTTCCGTCCAGGCAATGGCGCGGGCGCGCAACAGGCTGCGCAGCGCGTTGCGGCGGTGGCCGAGCAGCGGCCGCAGGAACCATGTCCGCCCGCCAAACAGCGTTGCCGGCGCGATGCCTGCCATGCCCGGCCCGTCGCCGCGCGCGGCGCGCATGGCCAGCGTTTCGATCTGGTCGTCGAACGTGTGACCGGTCAGCACGACATGGCCACCGGCCTGCCGCGCCGCCTGGGAGAGCAGACGGTAGCGTGCCTGCCGTGCCGCGGCCATCAATCCGGTGTCCGGCCCGCTCCGCGACCACGCGAGAATGCGATGGGCAACGCCGATGCTTGCGCAATGGCGGCCAACGGCCTCGGCTTCCGCCCGCGCTTCAGCGCGCAGGCCGTGATCGACCGAGAGCGCAATCAGCCGGTTCGCCGCCGCCGGGCATGCCTCCGCCGCCATGGTCAGCAAGGCCATGGAATCGCCGCCACCCGAAACCGCCAGCGCGATCGGCGCCGAACCTTCCGGGAGCGGAAAACTGTCTGGTTTTGTCCTGTTGTCCGCCCCTCCGGGCAGGAAAAACGGATCAGCAGCCGGCAAGGGCCTGTTCCTGGGCGATCCGTTCCTTCATGGCGGAGGAAATGCCGGGATATTTCTTCGCGATGGCGCCATAGGTGGCGCAGGCGATGTCGGTCTTTTTCATGGCGGCCAGCGAAACGCCGAGCTTCAGCATCATGTCCGGCGCCTTGCCGGAGGTCGGATGTGCCTTGGTGGCATCGAGGAACACTTCCGCGGCTTCCGGATAGCGCTCCTGCCCGATGAGCGATTCACCGAGCCAGAACTTGGCGTCGGCAATCCGTTCGCCCTTGGGATAGCGCTGGATATAGGTGCCGAAGCCGGTTTCGGCGGCCTTGTAGTCGCCGGCCAGCACGAACTGGTAGGAATCGCTGTAGAGCCCTTCCGGATTGTCGGCCTGCGGCAGGGCCGCAACCGTGGTGCCATCGCCAGGCGTCTCGCCAGCCGTGGCATTGCCGTTCCCGTCCACGCTGAGGGTGCCGAGATCACGCGGCGGCGCACCCAGTTCGGTGCTGCCCGAACCCGCTTTCGACCAGTCGACGCCATCGCCTGCCGCGCCGTCCGTGGTGGCGGCGGACGGGTCTTCCCCGTCCGCCATGTCCATGGGCTGCTCCACCGCTTGCGCGGTCACGGAGCCGGTATCGCTGCCCGCCTGCGAACGCTTTTCTTCCAGTTGCTGCAGCCGGAACTCGTTGTCTTCCTGCGCCTTGCGCAGGGCTTCCTGCATCTGGAGAAGTTGGAAATTCAGCTCCTCGATCCTGCCATTGAGCTGCCGCACCTGCTCCTCGAGTTCTGTAACCCTCGGATCGTAGGTTTGCGCCATCGTCCCGCTCAGCGGGAAAACGGCCAGCATCAAGGCGAGGAGTGCGGTCTTCAAACGCATTGCAATCCCCGTTTCTGTTGCCTGGGCCTGCCCGTCCGGCAGGCTCGTTCCTTCATATCAAGGCGTCCGACTTCGGCCAAATTTTGTTTTGGCCGCTCCGCAACGCAAAACGGCCCCGCCTTGGCGGAGCCGTTCATCCGTGTGCCGCGTGGTCCGGCGTCAGCTGCCGGCGCCGTTGAGCACCGTGACAGCCCGCCGGTTCTGCGACCAGCAGGAAATGTCGTCGCACACCGCCACCGGCCGTTCCTTGCCATAGGAAATCGTCTTGATCCGGTTGCCCGCCACGCCGCGGGCGATCAGGAAGTCGCGTGTGGCCGCCGCGCGCCGTGCGCCCAGCGCCAGGTTGTATTCGCGCGTGCCGCGCTCGTCGGCATGGCCTTCGATGGTGATGCGGTAGGAACCGTACTGGCTCAGCCACTGTGCCTGCCGGGTCAGCGTCTGCTGCGCATCGGCGCGAATGGCGGACGAATCGGTGTCGAAGAAGATCCGGTCGCCCACATTCACCGTGAAATCCTGCGTCGAGCCCGGCGTGGCGGCATTGGCACCAAGTCCGATATCGGCTGCGGTGTTGGGAATGGTCTTCTTGGAAGCGCAGCCGGCCAGCGCCAGACCGGCGAAAAGCGCGATCATGGCCGGATTGCGGGAAAGCGTGGCGAGACGACGCATGAGCGGATGTCCTTCAGGTTCGATCCGTGATGTTGACGTTTCAATAACCACGTCTGGGTTAAGGCCCCGTCAAGGAAGAGGGTTAATGATCCGTTTGCGGCCGCCCAAACCCCTTGTGGCGGACCCTATTCGCGAATGCGGCGGAAACGCGGCGCGCTTCCGCCTTTTTCCGGTGTCGCCGTCAATCGAGCAGCGGCGACCACGCCGGATCGGAGGCGAAGTTCGGCGTCGGCACCGGCTGCTCGTTGCGCCCTGTCAGGTCGATGGTGAAGAGCTTTGGCCCGCCGCCGCCCGGCTGTTCCCGGAAGAACATGATGTAGCGGCCATTGGGCGCCCATGTCGGCCCCTCGTTGAGAAAGCCGGTGGTCAGGATTCGTTCGCCTGAACCGTCCGGGCGCATCACGCCGATGGAGAAATTTCCACCAGACTGCTTGGTGAAGGCGATCAGATCGCCACGCGGCGACCAGACCGGCGTCGAGTAACTGCCGTCACCGAACGAGATGCGCTGTGGCGACGAGCCGTCCGCGCCCATGACGTAGATCTGCGCGCGCCCGGCCCGGTCCGAGGTGAAGACGATGCGGTCGCCCGCCGGCGAATAGGAAGGCGACGTGTCGATCGCGTTGGAGGCGGTCAGCCGCTGCGTCGTGCGCGAACGCAGGTCCATGGCGTAGATATTGGCATTGCCGTCGTCACGGCCCAGCGTCATGATCACCTTCTGCCCGTCCGGCGAGAAGCGCGGCGCGAAGGTCATGCCCGGAAAATCGCCGACAAGCTCGCGCTGGCCGGTCTCGATCTGCAGCAGGTAGACCCGCGGCTGGCCGCCGGCATAGGACATGTAGGTGATTTCCTGCCGGTTGGGCGAGAAGCGCGGCGTCAGCACGAGATCGTCGCCCCGCGTCAGGTAACGCAGGTTGGCCCCGTCCTGGTCCATGATCGCCAGGCGCTTCTGGCGGGCGTTCTTCGGGCCCGACTCGTCCACGAAGACGACGCGGGTGTCGAAATACCCCTTCTCGCCGGTCAGCGCCTTGTAGATGGCGTCCGAGATGATGTGCGCCACCCGCCGCCAGTTGCTCTCGGATGTGAAGAACTGCTCGCCGGTGATCTGCTGGCCGGCAAACGTGTCCCACAGCCGGAACTCGGCGCGCAACCGGCCGTCGGCCTCGCGCGTCACCCGGCCTGTCACCAGCGCCTGCGCATTCACCACCTTCCAGTCCTCGAAACGCGGCGCGACATCGGGATTGGTCACCTTTTCGATGAAGGCGGCCTTGTCGACCGGCTTGAACAGGCCGGAGCGCTTCAGGTTCGCCGTGATCACGTCCGTGATCTGCACGCCGAGGTCGTCGCCGGACAGGAAATCGGTCACCGCGATGGGCAGCGGTTCGACCACGCCGCGATTGACGTCGATTTCCACCAGCGCGCGGGCCGGCAGCACCGTCAGGCTGAGACTGGCCGTCAGCGACGCCAGCATGATCAACGCGGCTTTGACTAGGGACTTCATGAATTCCTCACGTCTTTCGTTTGGCGCCGGACCGCACCTGCCGGCTGGACATCGGTATTCCGGCTGTCAGTAGAACATGTCCGCCGGATCGAAATTGACGATGACTTCCCGCCAGGTCTCGTATTTTCCGGGCGGAACGGCGAGCCCGCGCATGTCGCATTTCTGGATCGCGCGCACTGCCGTGCGATCGAATTGTGCATTTCCGGAAGAGCGCAGGATCTCCGGCATGCCGTCCAGCTTGCCGTTTTCATCGAGGTTGAACTTGACGGAAACCTTCAGCTTGTCGGGATCGGAAATGCCGGCATCGATGGACCAGCAGCCGCCAAGCTGTTCGCGCAGCACGTCCATCTCGGCGCGGGTCAGCTTGGGCGCATTGGTGCGGTCATTGCCGGCCGCCGCCGGCTCGCTCTGCTTCTTCTGCCCGCCGCCGGAGGCCTTTTCCTGGTTGATCAGCGCCTTCACCTCATCGTCCAGCGACGCCAGTTCGCTGGATTGCGTGGCGGGCTTCGGCTTCTGCGCGGGGTTGTCGGAGTCCTTGCGGTCCGGTGCCTTGGCCGTCTGCGCCGGCGGCGTCGGCCGCGGTGTCGGCTTCGGCGCGCTTTCAGGCAGCTTCAGCGCCGTTTCGCTTTCCTTCGGTGCGTCTTCGATCGCCTCCTTCGCCGGATCGGGCTTGACCTCCCGGCGCGGTGCGGGCTCGGATGCCAGCTCGGTCGCCGGCACCGGCTCGGGCCGCGCCTGCGGCTGCGGCTTGGGATCCGGGGTCGGCACGGGAACGGGCGCGGGATCGGGCTCCGCCTTGGGGGCTGCGGACGCCTCTATCTTGCGCGGCCGCGGGTCCGGTGTGGGTGCATTGTCGAGATCGGCGGAATTGTCGCCGGTATTCACCGCCTCGGGCACCGTGTCCGGCCGCGTGGTGGGCTTGGGCGCCGGCGCGTCGGCCACAGGCGCCTTCTTGTCGCCCTGGACGAGCTGGGCCAGTTCCGTTTCGGTGATCGTGCTCACCGGAATGCTGTCTTCGAGAATTTCGAAGGGTTCGGGCGCGCCAAGGCTGACCAGGCCGAAAGCCAGCAGCCCGGCATGAAGCAGAACCGACGTGGTCAGACCCGCCTTCATCGCTCAGCCATTGTCCTCCTGGAGGGTGACGAGGCCGACATTGGAGAAGCCGCCGGCCTGGATGCGCGCCATCACGCGCATCACCGTCCCGTAATCGATGGCCTTGTCGCCGCGCACGAAGATGCGTGCATCCGAACCGGTGGAGCGGATCGCCTGCAACTTGGCGACCAGATCCTCATAGGCGATCTCTTCTTCCTGGATGAAGATGCGCCCCTGCCCGTCGACCGACACCACGAGCGGCTGGTTTTCCGAATTCATCGGCGCGGCATCGGTTTCCGGCAGGTCCACGGGCACGCCGGTGGTCAGCAGCGGCGCGGCCACCATGAAGATGATGAGCAGCACCAGCATCACGTCCACGAAGGGCGTGACGTTGATTTCCGACATCATGGCATGACGCCGCCCGCGCCGCCTGTGGCCACGCGATGAAGCGGCTGCCCGTCCCATGCTCATGCCCATGGCGTCTTTCTCCCTGGCTCCGGTCTCATTCGGCCGCCTGCGCGCGCACGTGGCTGCGCTCGTCGATCTGGCGCGACAGGATGGCGGAGAATTCGTCGGCGAACCCTTCCATCCGCGTGCCCAGTTTGCCGGCATCCGATGTCAGCTTGTTGTAGGCAACGACGGCGGGAATCGCCGCCAGAAGACCCATGGCGGTGGCCAGAAGCGCCTCGGCGATACCCGGCGCCACCACGGCCAGATTGGTGGATTTCGATCCGGCAATCGCCTGGAACGAGGTCATGATGCCGACGACCGTGCCGAACAGGCCGATGAACGGGCCGGCCGAACCGATCGTCGCCAGGAAGCCGAGCCGGCTTTCAAGCCGTTCCATCTCGCGCCCCAGCGCCAGGTCCATCGCCTTGTCGATACGTGTCTGCAAGGCCATGGGCGAACGCGCGCCCTTCTCGAAACTCTTTTTCCATTCCCGCATGGCGGCCACGAAAATGGCGCCCATGCCGGCGGTCTTGCGCTCGGACAACGTTTTGTAAAGCTCTTCGAGCGACTGGCCGGACCAGAAGATCTCCTCGAACCGGTTCAGCGCCAGCCGCATGCGCGAAAAGGCGATCATCTTGTCCACGATGATCGCCCAGGTCCAGATCGAGGCGAGGAGCAGCCCGATCATGACCAGTTTGACAACCCAGCCGGCCTGCATGAACAGGCCCCAGATGGAGACGTCGGCGTTGGGGGCCGCCAGAGCCAGTTGTTCCATTTCGGTATCGTTCCCTTGGCCGCCGGGCGCACCCATCGCCTTGTTCGGGGTGTCCCGGCCTGATGTTTCGTGGCTATCCGGAATTCGCAGCGCTTTTAATCAAAAGCATGCCATTGCGGGCCTTTTCCGGGCAAATCGTGGTCAAACAATGGCGCACGCGGATCACACGGCACCTGCCGCACAGCATGGCCGTTCATGGTTAACGATCCGTTAGGGGCTCTTGCGCCCGCCCGGTGAAGGGACTTCAGCCGTCCGGCAGGAAGATCGCCTTCCAGTCTTTCGGGAAGCGGCGCGGCCGCCCCGTCTCCGACATGATGGCGGCCTCCACCCGCGCCTCGATCAGCACGTCTTGCCCGCGCAGGATGCGCTGCGCCATGAAGATCCGCGCGCCCGAAATGCTGTCCGTCCGGGTCTCGATCTCCAGCACGTCGTCGATACGCGCCGGCTGGCGGAAATCGATCTCCATGCGCCGGACCACCCACACGATCTTCTCGCCAAGGCTGCCCTCTGCCAGGTCGGTGTGATGCACCCCCGCCAGCCGCAGGAAATCGGAGCGCCCGCGCTCCAGGAATTCCAGATAGCGGGCGTGGTAGACGACGCCTGAGAAATCCGTATCGGCATAATAGACCCGGGCAAGGAGCCGGTGCACCCCGTCCGTCACTTCGCCGGCCAGCGGCGTCGCAAGACCCTCTGCCGGTTTACCATGTGCCGTCATTGCTGCCCTGCCTCGCTTGCCCGCCGCCGGTTCCATGCCACATTGTGCCCAACGCACCGCATCGGGATGGCATTGATGAAAGCCGTGATCAAGACCCTTGCCGCCGCGCTGGCCCTCGTCTTCGGCCTCACGGTCGTGGCGGGCGCAGCCACGTTCAAGCCCGGCCGCGGCATTTCGCTGGACCTCTGGGTGACATGGCCGGACGAAAGCCGCTGGAGCGACCGCGACGCGATCCTGCCCTTTCCCGAATGGCGACGGTTCATCGGCCGCGCTGAACTGGAAGCCATCCGCGCATCCGGCTTCGACATGGTGCGCATCCCGGTCGATCCCTCGGTTTTCCTCTCCCCCGAGACAAGGGACTTGCGCTCGGACCTCTACGATTCGGTTCGCGACGCTGTCGCGCTCGCCCTCGAAGCCCGGCTGAACGTCATTCTCGACCTCCACACGATCCCCGCCGGCCCGAACCGCGCCATCGGCACTGTCGAGGTGCTGGAAAGAAATGCGCTGTTCGACGACTATGTCGCCATCGTCCGCCGCATGGCCAGTCTTGCCGGCGAATTCGATCCGCGGCACGTCGCGCTGGAACTGATGAACGAACCGGTGACCGGATGCGAGGGCCGCGCGGCTGCCGCCTGGACCGGGAAGCTGAAGCGCCTCTTCGCCGCCGCCCGCGCCGCCGCGCTGGATACGACGCTCGTCCTGTCGGGTGCCTGCTGGGGCAGTGCCGAGGGTCTTGCCGCGCTGCAGCCGGGCGATTTCCGGGGCAGCAATCTGATCTGGTCATTCCACTCCTATGCGCCCTTCATCCTCACCCATCAGGGCGCGGGCTGGACCGGCGATGTCAGCCCCTATGCCACCGGCCTGCCTTACCCGCCCTTCGGCGAAAACAAGGCGGCGGTGGACGAGGCCCTGGCGGCCATTCGCGCCCGTGTCCGCGCCGAAGCGCCTTTTCTTCGCCGCTCCGGCATCATCGCCTTCGTCGAGGAGGAGCTGGAGAAGATCGCCACGCCGGAAAAGCTGCGCGCGGTCATGGCGGAACCCTTCGTAATCGTCGACCGCTGGGCAAAGTCCCATGGCATCGATCCCGGCAATATCCTGCTCGGCGAGTTCGGCATGATCCGCCAGGAATACGACCATGATTTCCGCACCGATCCGAAATGGCGCGCTGCCTATTATCGCGACATGATCGGCCTTGCCGAAAGCCACGGCTTCGCCTGGTCCATGTGGGGTTATGGCGGCGCTTTCGGCGTCTTCGAGGAATTCGAAAGCCGCCCCGCCGAGTCGGACGTGCGCGACGTGGTGCGGGTCCTGGCTCCGCGGTAAAAGGGCAGGGAAAAGCGACCGCGTGTCACCGCCCGCGAAAGGGCTTCAACCCCCGGTCATGACCGCTTCGGGAATCTCGAAGCGCTGGTTTCCGATCGTCACGAGATAAAGGTCGGCATTGCTGCCCACCTCCATTTCCGCATCGCCGTCAGCCTGCGCCTTGTCGAAAGAGGCCGGTGTGTTCATCTCGAAGAAGATCACGCGGCTTCCGCCATCAGGCCAGAAAACCGTAATCGCCCCGTTGCCGTTGCCTTGCCGTGTCACGCCAAAGGAACACTGGCCCATTGGCTGGCCGGCATGGCGCGCGCAGGGAAGCTGGCCGGTCGCATTGAAATCCGCGCCCGCCACTGTGGCGTCACCCGGATTGCCGGCCGCCGCGGCCGCGGCCTTGCCGCCGATGGAAATGTCCAGCGAATAGTCCGAAACCTCGTTCCGGCGTGCCGCCGAGCGCATCATGTAGACGGAAATGGTGTAGTTGCCGTCTTCGGGAAGAACGCCTTCGAACGTGTTGATCGGATCGCTGCGGTCCGAGACCGCGATTGCTTCGTCACCGGGCCCCTTGCCCGGACCGTAGATGTTGAAATAGGTTGCGCCGTGCCGGGTCGACAACCTTGCATGCATGACCTGCCCCGCTTTCGCGCCGAGCAGGTAGGAGACGGATTCATAACCCTTGATCCGGCCCTGTATTGTCGTGCCGGAGGTTCCCGCCTTGAAATGAACGGTTTCCTTCCGGATATCCTGTGCCAAGGTAACCGGTGCGGCAAGAAGAAAGCCCGCCACGGCGGCGAATGCGATGTTTCCCATGACACGCTTTTTCATGACCTGTTCTCCATGAAGTCTCAAAGAGGCCCTTTGGCCAACCGGTTCGTCACAGCGCCCCTTCATCCGTCATCGACATGACCTCGGCGACGCGGCCCCTGGACACCAGGCAGCGCCATTGCGCACGCTGCGGACCGACCCCGACAATCACCAGCGTATTGGCCTGCGAGAATTCCGAGCTGAGCGTGACGACGTCCGGATTGTTGGACGCCTGCGTGACGGCCCGCTCGCAGGCGCCCTCATCCGCCTGGCTTCCCGTGCGCATTGGCGCGGTCGCTGGCAGGGGCGCAAGCGCGGGTTCAGGGGCCCTCGACGAAGTCTCGGCGCATGAGGCAAGGGCAAGCGGAACGAGAAGCGCGGCAGCGCCGCGATGCAGGGATTGTATCATCATGTGTTCCTTTCGCTGCCGGCGCGGATCCGCCGCAATCTGTCAACTCGTTGCAATGACGAAATCGCGCCCTGATCTGCGGTCCGGCGTCAGCGGCGCGTCGGTTGTGATGAAGATCATCCCCGGATGCAGCCGCCGCGTCATCGCCTGGACGAAGCTGTTGTCGGCCTGCAAACGGCGCATGATGTCGCTTGATCCCGGTCCGGCGCCGGCTTCGTGATGATGGCTGATGGCTGACCAGTGCATGCCGCGCGTTTCATTGTGGGCGCCATTGAGCACGAAGACATGGGAGCCGAGTGTCGGACTTCCGGAAATGCCCAGTTTGGAGCGGGCGATGATCCCGTCATTCTCGATCAGTTCGATCAGCCGGTCGGCCGACGACGCGACCACCGTGTGCACCGGATTACGCTCGGCTTCCGCCCAGTCGGCGGGATGCTTCTTGCCGTCAAGTCCCGCAAGCACCTGTTCGAACTCGGATTCCGCATAGGCCCCCAGTACCATGCCCGGATGGGTCAGCTCCCATGGGTCCGAATGCGAGCCGGCAATGATCACCGGCGTGCCGAGATGAGTAACGGTGAAGAGGCGTTCGGAAAACTGCATCGGCAGCCGCACGCAACCGTGGCTGGCCGGATAACCCGGCAGCTTGCCGGCATGCAGGGCAACGCCGGACCAGGTCAGCCGGTTCATGTTCGGCATGGGTGCATTGTTGTAGGTGGAGGAATGGTGGTTCTTGTCCTTCTGCAGGATCACGAAGACGCCGGTGGGCGTCTCATGCCCCGGCTTGCCGGTGGAGCAGGTGGAGACGGCGATGCGCACACCATTGCGATAGACATGGACGCGCTGCTCGGGAAGCGAAACCACTATGGTCAGCGGGCCTTCCGGTGCCCGTTCGGGATGCCAGGTGAACTCGCCCGGCTTCAGGTCGGCGATGTCCTTCATGACCTCCCGGCCGAGGCTCAGCCCGCCTGCAAACGTGACGCCCGCGCCGGCGAGCATCGCCACGAAAGACCGCCTTGAAAGGTTCGCCATCCGCATAAAGAACCTCTTATTTCGAAAATACTGAAATGATTTTCGAGCCAGGCTGCGGAACTTTCAAGTAGACGTGTTTATCTATTGATAATCGACTTGTTCAATTCCGGAAAAAATGATTCCGTGATTCCGTTTTACTCGTCGTCGAACAGATTGACCTGGGCGCTGGCGATGTCCTTTGGCGCCGCCAGCCCGAGATGCGCCCAGGCGTTGCCGGTCAAAACCCGCCCGCGCGGCGTGCGCTGTATGAAGCCCTGCTGGATGAGATAGGGCTCGATGATGTCCTCGATGGCGTCCCGCGGTTCCGAAAGCGCCGCCGCGATGGTTTCGATCCCCACCGGCCCGCCACCGAAATTGCGTGCGATGAGATTGAGATAGCGCCGGTCGAGCTGGTCGAGGCCCATGCCGTCGACCTCCAGCCGGGTCAGCGCCTCGTCGGCGACCACGCGGGTCACGCTGTCCGCGCGCGCCACTTCGGCAAAGTCGCGCACACGGCGCAACAGGCGGCCTGCAATGCGCGGCGTACCGCGCGAACGCCGCGCGATTTCTGTCGCCCCGTCCTGCGCCATGGGAAGGCCCATGATGCGCGCCCCGCGCCGCACGATCTGCTCCAGTTCCTCCACCGTGTAGAAATTCAGCCGCACCGGTATGCCGAAGCGGTCGCGCAGCGGATTGGTGAGCAGGCCGAGCCGCGTCGTGGCAGCGACCAGCGTGAACTTCGCCAGGTCGATCTTCACCGAGCGCGCCGCCGGCCCTTCGCCGATGATGAGGTCGAGCTGGAAATCCTCCATGGCCGGGTAGAGGATCTCCTCCACCGCCGGATTGAGCCGGTGGATCTCGTCGATGAAGAGAACGTCGCCCTCTTCCAGGTTGGTCAGCAATGCCGCGAGATCGCCTGCCTTGGCGATGACCGGACCGGAGGTGGAGCGGAAATTCACGCCCAGCTCCTTGGCCATGATCTGCGCCAGCGTCGTCTTGCCCAGGCCCGGCGGACCGACGAACAGCACATGGTCCAGCGCCTCGCCGCGCGCCTTGGCCGCCTCGATGAAGACCTTGAGATTGGCGCGCGCCGCCGCCTGGCCGGTGAAATCGTCCAGCGTTTGCGGGCGCAGCGTGGCGTCGAAGTCCTCGCCGCGCTTGTCGGCGGAGATGAGGCGGTCAGGCTCGGTCATGGCGCTTCATTCGCATTGCCGGGCCGGGAGCGCAAGCCGCCCGCTCACCGCGCCAGTTCCTTCAGCCCGAGCCGGATGAGCTTGGCCGAATCCGCATCCTCGCCCGCGCTCTTCAGTGCCGCCGCCACCGCATTGGCGGCCTGGTCACGCGAATAGCCCAGGTTGGTCAGCGCCGACACCGCGTCGGCCACGGGTGCCGAGGCCACGCCCTCGCCGATTTCCTGCTTCATGCCGATGGACGCCGCTGCTTCGCCGGCCAGGGCCGGAGCCTTGGCCTTGAGTTCGATGACGATGCGCTCGGCCACCTTCTTGCCGACGCCCGGCGCCCGCGACACCATGGCAATGTCCTTGAGCGCGATCGCATTGGCCAGTTCCGGCGGCGTCAGCGTGGAGAGAACCGCCAGCGCCACCTTCGCGCCCACGCCCTGCACGCTTTGCAGAAGGCGGAACCATTCCCGCTCCAGCGCGGAGCCGAAGCCGTAGAGCCGGATCATGTCCTCGCGCACATAGGTCTCGATGAACAGGATCGCCGCCTCGCCGGTATTGAGCTTGCCCAGCGTGCGCGCCGGGCAGAAGGCCACGTAGCCCACGCCATGCACGTCGATCACCGCGTGATCCTCGCCAATCTCGTCCACCGTGCCCTTCAGCTTGCCGATCATCTCACACCGCCTTCAGCAGCGCGCGCCGCTGCGCCTCGCCCACCCGGTTATGCGCATGGCAGATGGCGATGGCGAGCGCGTCCGCCGCATCGTCGCTTTCGAAGCTGGCGCGCGGCATCAGCACCTTGAGCATCATCTGGATCTGCTTCTTGTCGCCGTGACCGACCCCGATCACGGATTTCTTGACCGCATTGGGAGCATATTCCGCCACCGCCAGCCCGGCCCGCGCCGGAACCAGCATCGCGATGCCGCGCGCCTGCCCGAGTTTCAGCGTGGCGGTTGCGTCCTTGTTGACGAAGGTCACCTCGACAGCCGCCTCGTCCGGACGATGCTGATGCAGCACATCCGCCAGCCCGTCATGCAACTGGCACAGCCTGCTGGCCAGATCCGCCTTGCCGTCCGATCGCACCGTGCCGGATGCCACGAAACGCAGCGAGTTGCCGAGCGTCTCGATCACGCCCCAACCCATGTTCCGCAAGCCCGGATCGATACCGATGATTCGAATCGCCTGTCCCATGCACGCCACCTTGTTCCATTCCGGCCAGCCTTGCCAGCGAAAAGTGAACAAATCAGAAACATGCAAGCGATGGAAGGAGGCGCAGCCGCCAGGGAAGGAATATCCATGGCAAGTCCGCACGGCCTGCTCTATGGCAGGAAGACATTCGCAAGCACGGTCCGATGCATGGCCTTTCCCACTTTCGACATCACGCTGGCCGCAGTCCTCGCAGTGCTGCTGCTGGCCGGCCTCGTGCGCGGCTTCTCCGGCTTCGGCACCGGCATGGTTGCCATACCGGTCCTTGCGGCCACCCATGATCCCGTCACCGCCGTCGTCGTGATCGCCATTGTCGACAGCCTGCCGCAGCTTCCCGCCGCTCTGCCCGCTCTCAGATACGCCCGCTGGCGTGAAGTCCTGCCGCTGGCCGCCGGTGCGGTCCTCCTGCTGCCCGCGGGCCTCGCCGTGCTACGGCACGGCGACCCGCTGGTCCTGCGGTGGGTGATCTGCCTCGGCGTGCTTGCCGCCCTCGTGGCGTTGGCATCGGGCTGGCGCTACCATGGTCCGCGCCCGCCGGTCCTGTCCGGTGGCGTCGGCGCTGTTGCCGGCTTCCTGGGCGGCATTGCCGGCATTCCCGGCCCGCCGCCCGTGCTTTACTGGATGGCCTCGCCCGAACCGCAAGGCGTGATCCGCGCCACCTGCTCGCGCTGCTCCTGATCACGGAAATGGCAACACTGGCCAATGTCCTGGCCGGCGGCATGATCACGGAGGAACGCTTGGCGCTCGGCCTTGCCGGTGCGCCGGTCTATCTTGTCGGCATCCTGGCCGGCCGGGCCCTGTTCCCGCTCGCCACGGCGGCGGCCTATCGCCGTATTGCCTTTGCCGTCATCCTGTTCGCTGTCACCACCGCGCTGCCGCTCTGGGATGGCTGAACGCGGTCAGCGTCCGCCGAACGCGGTCTTCAGCAGGTCGATCTGCGCAGAGACAGGATTGCCCTCCGCCCCGCGCGGCTCCCGGCTGCCGCCGTAAATCTCCATGTCCATGCGGCGCACCACGCCCTGCAGGCGCAAGGACCGCCGGACAAGATCGCGGAACGTGCCGGGCAACTCGTCCCAGCCCGGCGCCCCCTCGTCGGCCGAGCCGGTGTCCAGCTTCACCTTGGATTTTTCCGCCGCCACCTGGTCGCGCGTCATTTCGCCCGAATTGGCCGCCCGTTGCAGCAACAGCCATGAGGCGATCTGCATCAAACGTGTCGTCAGCCGCATCGATTCCGCTGCGTAAAGCGTGGATCCGACCCGTGACAACCCCTTGGCAGCCCTGCGGCCATCGCCGTCCAGATAGGTCGCCGCCTCTTCCACCAGCCCCATGCCTTCCGCATAAAGCGGCTTGAACCGGTCGGAAAACACCCGCCGCTCGGCCAGCCTGATCGGCCCTTCGCCTGTCGTCTTCATCTCAGCCATACGCCCTGAAACCCTGCACTTCAGTCCCGGCCGGTCCGTGTTCCGTCCGCGGCCGCCCGGACACCCATAACGCGGCCTCGACAAAAATGCAGGTCCCGGCCGGCGCTGGCAAGGCCATGTTTAATGAAAGGTTAACGCCGCGCCCTGCCCGTGGAAAAGGCCGAAAAAAAAGAGCCGCTTCAAAGGGAAGCGGCCCGTGGAAGTTTTACAGGGAGGCGTCAAACAGAATGGCTCAAGCCACTCAGGTTCGAATCCAGATAACTGGATACCCACAGTAATGCCTTGTCAGGGTTAAGCGCCGGTTAACAAACCGCCGCTTTCTCCATTCCGTTGCAACTTTTCGTGGGCAAATGGTTGCATGCCGCCCGCATCGCGATCACAGGGCGCGCGCCCCCTCGCGCAGGCGGAACTTCTGGATCTTGCCCGTCGACGTTTTCGGAATTTCCGAAAAGATCACCTGTTTGGGGCATTTGAAGCGCGCCAGCAATTCCCGGCAATGGTCGATGATCTCGGCCTCGCTCGCGCTCTTGCCCGGCTTCAGTTCCACATAGGCCACCGGGGTCTCGCCCCATTTCTCGTCCGGCTTGGCCACCACCGCGCAAGCTGCGACCGCCGGGTGCTTGTAAAGCGCGTCCTCCACCTCGATGGAGGAAATGTTCTCGCCGCCGGAAATGATGATGTCCTTGGACCGGTCCTTGAGCTGGATATAGCCGTCCGGGTGCATCACGCCGAGATCCCCGGAATGGAACCAGCCGCCACCGAAGGCCTCCGCGCTCGCTTCCGGGTTTTTCAGATAGCCCTTCATCACGATATTGCCGCGGAACATCACCTCGCCGATAGTCTCGCCGTCATGCGGCACCTCTGCCATGGTTTCCGGATCGCGCACGCTCAGCCCCTCCAGCGCCGCGTAGCGCACGCCCTGGCGCGCCTTCTTTGCCGTGCGCGCACCCTTTTCGAGATCGTTCCACTCGCCCTTCCACTCATTGACGACCGCCGGCCCGTAGGTCTCTGTCAGCCCGTAGAGATGGGTCACTGCGAAGCCGGCGTCCGCCATGCCCGACAGCACGGCTTCCGGCGGCGGCGCGGCGGCGGTGTTGAAGGTGACGGTCTGCGGGAACGCGCGCTTGTCCTCCTCGGCCGCATTGATCAGCGTCGACATGACGATCGGCGCGCCGCAAAGCGTGGTCACGCCCTCGTCGGCAATGGCGTCATACATGGCTCTCGCCCGCACCCAGCGCAGGCAGACATGGGTGGAGGCAGTCACCGCCAGCGTCCACGGAAAGCACCAGCCGTTGCAGTGGAACATAGGCAGCGTCCAGAGATAGACCGAGTGCTGGCCCATGCCCGAATGGATGGTGTTGGTATAGGCCATCAGCGCGGCGCCGCGATGATGATAGACCACCCCCTTGGGATTGCCTGTCGTGCCGGACGTGTAGTTCAGTGAAATCGCATCCCATTCGTCCTCGGGCATTTCCCAGGCAAAGGCGGCATCGCCGGAGGCGACGAAATCGTCATAGTCGAGCGAGCCGATGCGCTCGCCCTTGGGATAGGGCGCGTCGCCGGGATAGTCCGGATCGTCATAGTCGATGACCAGCGGCTGCACCTTCGCGATCTTCAGCGCCTCGGCCACCACGCCGGAAAACTCCCGGTCCACGATCAGGACCTTCGATTCGGCATGGTCGAGCTGGAAGGCGATGATGGCTGCGTCGAGCCGGGTGTTGAGCGAGTGCAGCACGGCCCTGACCATCGGCACGCCGAAATGCGCCTCCAGCATCGGCGGCGTGTTGGACAGCATCACGGAGACGGTGTCGCCCTTGCCGATTCCCCTCGAACGCAGCGCGGAAGCCAGTTTCAGCGAACGCTCCCAGAACCGGCCATAGGAAATGCGCTGGCTGCCATGCACGATGGCCGTGTGGTCGGGAAAGGTCTTCGCCGCGCGCTCCAGATAGGTCAGCGGCGTCAACGGCTGGTAATTGGCCTGGTTCTTGTCCAGGTCGCGGTCATAGGCACTGGCCATCGTCTCGTTTCCTCCCGGCAGAAGACGGATATTCCTGATCGCAATTAAACAGCCGCCATGCCACCTGCCAAGCGGGCACGTGGCAGACCTTCGTCCGATGGCCTATCAGGTCAGCAGCGCGCTCACCCCGTCATGGATCAGCTTGGCCGCAACGATGGCCACCATCGTGTAGGTGAAGGGGTAGAAGACTTCGGGCTTCATCCGCTTGACCAGCCAGGCGCCGGCCAGCGTGGCCAGCGGCGCGAAGGGCATCAGCACCGCCGACGCCGCCAGGTTCTGTGCGCTGAACTCGCCCAGCAGGAAATAGGGCAGCACCTTCACCGCGTTGACGATGGCGAAATAGATCACCGACGTGCCGGTATAGGTGCGCGGATGCAGGCCGAGCGGCAGCGCGTACATCTGGAAGGGTGGCCCGCCGGCATGGGCGACGAAACTGGTATAGCCCGAGACCATGCCCCAGAACGCGCCACGCGCCCGGCTGGGCGGCTTTTCAGGCGAGGCCTTGCGCAGCTTCAGCCAGAACCAGCGCCCGGCAAACAGCGCGGCGATCAACCCGATGATCAGCTTGACCATGTCGGTTGAAACGGCCGCCGCCAGCCACCAGCCGATCGCGATGCCGACCATCGCCCCCGGCAGCATGTAGAAAAGCGTCTGCGTGTGCCGGTAGCCGCGCCATGTCCACAGCGAAACCATGTCCATCAGGATGAGGATGGGCAGCATGATCGCCGCCGCCTGCACCGGCGCCAGCACCAGCGTCATCATCGGCACGCCGATCAGCGCCGTCGCCCCGCCGAGCCCGCCCTTCGACAACCCCACCAGCAGGACCGCCGGAATGCAGGCGGTATAGAACCATGGATCGGTGAGAAGATCTTGCATGCGATGTCCGTTGACGGTCAGGAGCGCCCGGCGCGGAGGTGGCGGGGCTTGTTCCATCCTTAGCCGGTCGCGGCGCGCTTGGCGACAGCCGGGGCGAATTCCGCCAAAGCGCCGCCGGGCCTTGCACCGCTGCCCAATTGCGACCATTTTCTCCCGCCAATCGGAAACCGTCACCAACAGGACGCATACAATCATGCCGCACACGACGCCGGACAACCGCTGCCGCCTCGTTCTCATCGCCCCGGACATCGCCGATGACGACGCATTCGCCGCAGCCATCGCCGATGCGCTGTCGGGCGGCGACGTCGCCTCGCTCATCCTGCCGGCCTACGGGCTCGCCGAAGCCGCCTTCCAGGCCCGCTGCAAGCGCGTCGTGCCCCTGGCACAGGAAAAGGGCGTGGCCGTGATGATCGTCGACGACACCCGCACCGCCGGCCGCGTCAATGCCGACGGCGTTCACCTCGAAAACGCCCGGGCCACCATGGCCGAGACCGCCGAGCGTTTCGATGACAAGCTGATGCTGGGCGTCGGCGGGGCCAAGACGCGCCACGACGCGCTTGAACTCGGCGAGGCCCGGCCGGACTACATCTTCTTCGGCCGCATCGGCTACGACACCGGCGCCGAGGCCCACCACCGCAACCTTGCGCTTGGCGAATGGTGGGCCGAGATGGTCACCCTGCCCTGCATCGTCATGGGCGGCGCCTCCATCGAAAGCGCGGCGGCCGTGGCTGCCACCCGCGCCGATTTCGTTGCCCTTTGCGCCGCGGTCTTTGCCGGTCCGCTGAAACCCGGCGAGGCCGTGGCCAGGACAAATGCCCTGCTCGACGAAACTGCACCGGAACTGGATGCCGCATGATACGCGCCGCCGCCCTTGCCTTCGCTCTTCTGGCCGCCGCGCCGGCCATGGCCGCTGGCGAAAGGGCGGAGAAGGTTCTGCCGTCCCTGGCAGACCGTGTGGCAGGTGAAACGGGCACGCCCGATGACGTCAATCCCCAGCGCTTCGGCCAGCATCCTGCCGACAAGGCCTTCGGTGCCTTCCAGCGCGGCCTCTACATCACGGCTCTCAATCTCGCCCGTCCGCTGGCCGAGAAGGGCGACGCGGCCGCCCAGACCCTCGTCGCCGAAATCCTTTCCCGCGGGCTTGGCGTGGCGCGAGCCTCGGAAGAGGCCGCGAAATGGTATGTGGAGGCCGCCAGGGGCGGCAATCCGGAGGCGAAATTCCAGTACGCCCTGCTGCTGCTGGACGGCAAGTATGTCGCGAAGGACCGCGACGAGGCCTTCCGCCTGATGGGCGAAGCCGCCGCCGCCGGCAATGCGCTGGCCCGCTTCAACTACGCCCAGATGATCGTCGACGAGAAGCCCGGCCCGTCCGGGCTGGCCGAAGCGGCCGAATGGTACGAGCGTGCCGCCCGTCAGGGTCTGCCGGATGCGCAATATGCCATCGCCATGATCCTTGCGCAGGGCAATGCCGGCCGCGACCGGGACGAGGCGACCGCGCGCAAATGGCTGGAACTCGCTGCCCGCGGCGGTTTCGACACCGCCATGTTCGACCTGGCCGTGTGGATGGTGGAAGGCCGTGGCGGCGAGCGGGACTATGAAGCCAGCTTCCTCTGGATGCGCAACGCGGCCAAATCCGGCAATGTCGCTGCCCAGAACGGCCTCGCCAAGCTCTACCGGATGGGGTTGGGCACCGAAGGCGATTCCATCGAGGCCGCCGCATGGTACATTCTGGCGCGCCGCGCCGGGCTCGATGACCCGGAGATGAACGTCTTTCTCGACGGGCTGACCCGTGAGCAGATGAAGAAGGCCATCGAGCGGGCAAACCGGCTGCGATAGGCGTGGGCAGCCCGCTTGCCGCACGGGCCACTCTTGCCTCGCGCCCCGTTTTGTGGTCTTGGAGCGCCGGAACAGACCGGCCGCGCGCGGTTTCGGCGCGCCTATCTCCAGACGGCAGCCCGCCCAGGGGAAACCGGGCACGGCAAACAACGGAAACGGACATCATGAAGATCAACGGCAACGAAATCCGCCCCGGCAATGTCATCGAGCACAATGGCGGCCTGTGGGTCGCTGTGAAGACCAACGCGGTCAAGCCGGGCAAGGGTGGCGCCTTCAACCAGGTCGAATTGAAGAACCTCATCGACGGCACCAAGCTCAACGAGCGTTTCCGTGCCTCCGAGACGGTCGAGAAGGTGCGCCTTGAGCAGAAGGATTTCTCCTATCTCTACGAGGAAGGCGAAATGCTGGTCTTCATGGATCAGGAAAGCTACGAGCAGCTTGAACTGCAGAAGGAGTTCGTCGGCGACCGCGCCGCCTTCCTGCAGGAAGGCATGATCGTGACCGTCGAACTCTACGAGGAAAAGCCCATCGGCATTTCCCTGCCCTCGCAGGTGACGCTGACGATTACCGAGGCCGATCCGGTGGTCAAGGGCCAGACGGCGGCGTCTTCCTACAAGCCGGCCGTGATGGAAAACGGGGTTCGCGTGATGGTTCCGCCCTTCATCGAGTCGGGAGAGCGCATCATCGTCGACACCGACGAGATCACCTATGTGCGCCGCGCGGACTGAACCGCGCCGCTGATTGACTGAAAGACAGGAAGAAGACGAATGGCGCGTTCAGCGATCCTCAATGTCATGGTGCAGACGGCGCTGAAGGCCGGCCGTTCGCTGGTGCGCGATTTCGGCGAGGTGGAAAATCTCCAGGTCTCCCTCAAGGGCCCTGCCAATTTCGTCAGCCAGGCCGACCGCAAGGCCGAGGAGATCGTCTATCAGGAGCTGTCGCGCGCCCGGCCGGGCTATTCCTTCCTGATGGAGGAGCGCGGCGAGGTGGAAGGCCATGACGGCCAGCACCGCTGGATCGTCGATCCGCTCGACGGCACCACCAATTTCCTCCACGCCATTCCCGTCTTTGCCATTTCCATCGCGCTGGAGCGCCAGGGCCAGATCGTCGCGGCCGTGGTCTACAACCCGGTGATGGACGAACTCTACACGGCAGAGCGCGGCGGCGGCGCCTTCTTCAATGACCGCCGCATCCGCGTGGCCGCCCGCTCCAGCCTGGCCGAGGCGGTGGTCTGCACCGGCATTCCGCATCTGGGCCGCGGCCATCACGGCAACGCCCTGCTGCAATTGCGCAATGTCATGGGCGAATGCGCCGGCATCCGGCGCACTGGCTGTGCCTCCATCGACCTGGCCTGGGTGGCCTCCGGCCGCTTCGACGGCTTCTGGGAAAACGGTCTCGACCCGTGGGACGTGGCCGCCGGCATGCTGCTGGTGCGCGAGGCCGGCGGTTTTGTTTCCGACGGCAAGGGCGGGCAGGACGTCTTCGACAGCGCCTCCATCGTCGCCGGAAACGAGGATATCCACCGTCGCTTGCTTGCCACGCTGGCAAAACCCGTCTGAGTTGCCGCACGCCTTCTTTTCATTGCGTCATAATTCCGATTAAAGTCAGCGCTATCGGGGCAAGACGCGAATCGAGAAGGTTGGAAAGCGAATGGCAATGGACGAAAGAAGCGCCGAGCAGCAGCAAGGCGCCTACGATCCCGAGCGGCTGTCCTCGCCGCAGGTCTTTCTGCTGTCCATGATCATCTTCCTGGCGCTGGCCGGCTTCGTCGCCGCGATCCTTTTCCGCCAGATTTCCTCCGCCTTCGCCACCAATCCCGGACTGAACGGCCTCATCCTCGGCGTGCTGGCCGTCGGCATCCTTCTCGCCTTCATGCAGGTCATCCGCCTGTTTCGCGAAGTCCGCTGGGTGAACTCCTTCCGCCAGGGGGAAACCGCCAGGGATCCCGTGTTGCTCGCCCCCATGCAGGCCATGCTGTCGCGCAACACCGCGACATCGCTGTCCACTGCCTCGATGCGCTCGATCCTCGATTCCATCGCCACCCGGCTGGACGAGAGCCGCGACATCTCCCGCTATCTCATCGGTCTGCTGGTCTTCCTGGGCCTACTCGGCACCTTCTGGGGCCTGCTCCAGACCATCGGCTCGATCGGCGACACCATCCAGTCGCTCGACCCTAGCACCGGTGACGCCAACGACACGCTCAATGCGCTGAAATCCGGCCTTGCCCGTCCGCTCGACGGCATGGGCACGGCCTTCTCCTCGTCCCTGTTCGGCCTGGCTGGATCGCTGGTGCTCGGCTTCCTCGACCTGCAGGCCGGCCGCGCCCAGAACCGCTTCTACACGGAACTGGAAAACTGGCTTTCCTCGGTCACCGATGTCGGCTCCGACCTTTCCGCCGCCATGCGTTCGCCCGGCTCGTCCGATGAACTGCGCGAGATGGCCGAAAGCCTGCGCCGCCTGCAGGAGGCCGGCGGTTCCTCGCAGCGCGTCACCGCCGCCATGGCCAACCTGGCCGAAGGTGTGTCCGGCCTGGTCAAGTCCATGCGCTCCGAACAGCAGATGATGCGCGACTGGGTGGAAGCCCAGGCACAGGAACAGAAGGCAATGCACCAGACGCTCCAGCGCGTGGCCAGGGCGCTGGAAAAGGACGGGGACGCCTGACATGGCGCTGGCGCGCAACAGGCGCCGCGAGCGCGGCATCGACTATTGGCCCGGCTTCGTCGACGCGCTGTCGACGCTGCTGCTGGCCATCATGTTCCTGCTGTCGGTTTTCGTGCTGGCGCAGTTCCTGCTCAGTCAGGAGATTACCGGCAAGGACGAGGTGCTCAACCGGCTCAACTCGCAGATCAACGAGCTGACCCGCCTGCTCTCGCTCGAACAGTCCAACAGCCAGGACCTCAACGACCAGCTTGCCAATCTCCAGGCCTCGCTTCAGGAGGCGGAGACGGAAAAGTCGCGGCTCGAACAGCTTCTGGCCAGTGGCGCGGGTGCCGCCGGCGAGGCGCAACAGCGTGTTGGCGAACTGTCGGGCCAGCTCGACGAACAGCGTGAGATCAGCCAGCGCGCGCTCAGCCAGGTGGAAATCCTCAACCAGCAGATTTCAGCGCTGCGCCGCCAGATCGCCGCGCTGGAGGATGCGCTGGACGTATCCGAGGAGCGCGACCGCGAGAGCAATGCCAAGATCGCCGATCTCGGCCGCCGGCTGAATGTCGCCTTGGCCCAAAGGGTCCAGGAGCTCAACCGCTACCGCTCGGATTTCTTTGGCCGCTTGCGTGAAATCCTGTCCGATCGCGAGAATATCCGCATTGTCGGCGACCGCTTCGTCTTCCAGTCGGAAGTGCTTTTTGCCTCCGGCGGCGACCAGATCAACGAGGCGGGACGCGACGAAATGGCGAAGCTGGCCGATGCGCTGCTCGACCTGGCCCGTGAGATCCCGCCGGAGATCAACTGGGTGCTGCGTGTCGACGGACATACCGACAACGTGCCGCTGTCCGGCGCCGGCCGGTTCCGCGACAACTGGGAACTGTCGGCCCAGCGTGCCATTTCCGTGGTCAAGTTCCTCGTCGATCAGGGCGTGCCGGCCGACCGCCTTGTCGCCGCCG
The DNA here is from genome assembly GCF_041397485.1 of Zhengella sp. Classification (NCBI taxonomy): domain Bacteria; kingdom Pseudomonadati; phylum Pseudomonadota; class Alphaproteobacteria; order Hyphomicrobiales; family Notoacmeibacteraceae; genus Zhengella; species Zhengella sp. The sequence continues at coordinate 1,183,472 of NZ_JAWKWO010000001.1, forward strand.
GCTTCGGCGAATACCAGCCGCTCGACACGGCCGACACGCCGGAGGCACGCGCCCGCAACCGCCGCATCGAGCTCAAGCTGACCGAACGCTGAAGCCGGGACAGGCCGGCCCCTTGGCGCTGGACAAGCATGCTGCCGGCCGCTTGAATGAGCCGGGGCTTGGAAAACGGGACGGGGATAGCGCCACCCATGACATTGCGATCCTTCATCGCCGCCTGCCTGTTTGTGCTGGCTTTCGTGTATCCGGCCCTGGCACAGGACAATGGCGGCGAACCGGCAGGCCCTATCGCCACGCAATCCGATGCCGGTTCCGACCGCGCCATAGACCGGCGCATCGAGGAAATCCTGTCGCAGCTTGAAGGACTTGGCGATGTCTTCGCCCAGGTGAAATCCGGCGTGGTGACACTGCGCGGACAGGTGGCCGAACCGCAGCTTGCCCTTGAAGCCGAACGATTGGCCGGGCGCGTGGAAGGCGTGGTCGCCATCCGCAACCAGATCCGGGAGGTCTCCTCGGTCAGCAAGCGCATCGTTCCCGCCTGGGAACGCATCCGGAACCGCACGCTCCAGATCCTCAACCAGCTTCCCATGATCGGCCTTTCGGCCATCGTTTTCACGCTCATCGGCGCCTTCGGCCTCTGGGTGGCGTCGCGCCGCTGGCCCTTTTCGCGCATCGCGCCCAATTCCTTCATCGCCGATCTCCTGCGCCAGATCGTCCGCCTTGTCTTTGCCGGCCTCGGCCTCGTTGTCGCGCTCGATGTGCTGGGGGCTACCGCTGTGCTCGGCACGATCCTCGGCGCCGCCGGCATTGTCGGCCTTGCCGTCGGCTTTGCCGTGCGCGACACCGTGGAGAATTACATCGCCTCCATCCTGCTGTCGGTGCGCCAGCCCTTCCGCCCGAACGACTGGGTGGAGATCGGCGGCAAGGAGGGATCCGTGCTGATGCTGACCGCCCGCGCCACCATTCTCATCGACGCGGACGGAAACCACATCCGAATTCCCAATTCCGACGTCTTCAAGGGCATCGTTCACAATTACACACGCAACCCCGAGCGCCGCTTTGCCTTCCGGCTTGGCATCGATCCCGCAGCGGACCTGACACGGGCCCGCGAAACCGGGATACGGACATTGGCCGGCCTGCCCTTCACGCTGGACGATCCCGGCGCCGATGCATGGATCGAGGACGTGGGAGACCATGCCGTCATTATCCAGTATGTCGCCTGGGTGAACCAGACCGAAACCAGCTTCCTGCATGCCCGCAGCGAAGCGATCCGGCTTGTCAGGCACGCGCTGGAAAGCGAGGGCATCGCCCTGCCCGAACCCGGTTACCGCGTGCGCCTTGAGAATGGTGAAGAACCGGCAGGCAGCAGCCCGCGCCCGGCCAGACAGCCGGCGAAGGCGGAGGAGGAGCCCGCCGCCGGCAATGTGCGCGCTGACGACACGATCTCGCGCAAGGTGGCCCAGGAGCGCGCCCGCTCAAACCGCCAGGACCTGCTGGATGAGGACGCCCGCCAGGAAATCGGCTAGCGTTCCGACCGGACCGGAACCGTCCGGGCGCCGGCCGGATCCGCCGGTTTCTGGCCTCAGGCGGCAGCCGTGGCGTCCTTGCCGCGCCCGGCACCCCGCGCCCGCCGCTTGCCAAGCGCGAAGAAGGCGATGGCCAGTCCGGCGCCGATCGCAATGATCGACCAGCCCAGCAGCGGACGATACCAGATCCAGGCGGTGCCGATCGTCAGAAATCCCGCGACCGCCGTCAGACCGAGCGCGGCAAACCCGGTTGCAAAGCGCAGCACGTCGCCGACAAACGGAAGGACGTCACCGATCACTCCGGCAATGGCGAAGATCATGCGGAAACCGATGAGCATGGCGGCCAGCCCTGCAAGGCGCAATCCCCAGGTCAACGCCGTATTGGCTGATTGCGCGGCCTCGAACATGGCAGCCGCAGGCTTCGCACCGGCCTCGATCATGCCGATGCTGACGCCGTTCGAAGTGGTGAAGGAACCGAGCCTGCCGCCATCGATGGTTCCCACTGCGCTGACAACCTCCACGGCGGATGTTTCGAAACTGATCCTGAGGTCGCCAACCTGCGGGTTCGCCGGGTCCGCTCCGACATGAACGGCACCGCCCGAGAGGCGCACCGCCCGCCCGTCATTGAGCGCCGAGGCAATCGTGTCCAGGTCGCGTCCGCTCAAGGGCAAGGCGCGCTCATCGCCGAGACCCGCCAGCCGGTCGCCCGGAATGACGATCTGGCCGACCGTGCCCGCCCTTGCCGCGAAGCGGTTGCCTTCCACCGGCATGGCCGGGTTGGCATGGCCCGCCGGCTGCTTGAACGCGGCTGAATTGACAGGGCGTGACGCCCATCCCGGCGCATAGGAATAGGTGGTCACCGTTTCCTCTCCGCCACCCAGCTTCGTCCGGGTCTCGCTGCGCCGGCTCCTCCAGCCACTGGTACATCTCGACCTTGCGCTTGAGCTGGTTGGCATTGTCCGGAACGGGCAGGGCGGAAAACAGCGGATCCACCGGCGCGCCCTGTATGGCGACCGGTCCCGTGAAATGGACCAGTTGACCCGCTGTGGCGGCAGGCCGGGCAGGGTCGATCGTCACGACACGGCCCGCCCCTTCACTCAACGCACGGGCCGTGCTGACGGCCCTGCCCTCGTTCCAGAACAGCCCCGCCATGGCCAGCAGAACCAGGATGATGCCGAACAGGATGCCGGAAAAGGCCCTCCCGATCCGGGAAAACCATGAGCGGCTGGTAATTTCGCTGAACTGGTCGGACATGCCGGTTGCCTCGCCTTGATGCGGGCGCGGCCTGCCGCCGGCCCTTCCTGTTCTTTCATCCTGGGCCGTTTCCGAAGCCGGCGCGATGACAACCGTCACAGGATGGCGCCTGATTTCTCACCCCGCAGGCACCTCCGCTGACGCAGCGAAACGGCAACACCGCTTTGCAGGTGGCCCGCAGCCAGCTAGTCTTCGTCCATATCCCGGGGAGGAGACGCCGTGGACGCAGATGTGATCATCGTGGGGGCAGGCCTTGCCGGCCTGGTCGCTGCCAATGAACTGGCCGCGCGCGGCAAGCACATCATCTTGCTTGATCAGGAGGGCGAACAGAACCTGGGCGGGCAGGCGTTCTGGTCGCTGGGCGGCCTGTTCATGGTCGACACGCCGGAGCAGCGCCGCATGAAGATCCGCGACAGCCGCGCCCTGGCAGAGCAGGACTGGATGGGGTCGGCCGCCTTCGACCGCCCGGAAGATCATTGGCCGCGCCAATGGGCACAAGCCTATCTCGATTTCGCCGCCGGCGAGATGCGGCCATGGCTGGCCTCGCTCGGCATGCGCTGGTTTCCGGTCGTCGGCTGGGCCGAACGCGGCGGTTCGCTGGCCACCGGCCACGGCAATTCCGTGCCGCGTTTCCACATCACCTGGGGCACCGGGCCAGGCGTCGTCAAGCCCTTCGAGCAGCGCGTCCGCGCCCATGCCGACGGGGGGATTGTCACACTGCGGTTTCGCCACCGCGTCAGCCGGCTCGTCACGCGCGATGGCGCGGTAACCGGCGTTGCCGGTGAAATCCTCGAAGCGACCGATGCGGCGCGCGGCGCGCAATCCACCCGAAACGTCACCGGCGATTTCGAACTCTCCGCCGGTTCGGTCATCGTCACCTCGGGCGGCATCGGCGGCAACCACGACCTTGTCCGCAAGGTCTGGCCGGTTGACCGGCTCGGCCCGCCGCCGGCCTCCATGGTTTCAGGCGTGCCGCATCACGTCGACGGACGCATGCTGGACATCGCCCGCGCCGCCGGAGCCGCCACGATCAACGACGACCGCATGTGGCACTATACCGAGGGCGTACGGAACTGGGAGCCGATCTGGCCCGGCCACGGCATCCGCATCCTGCCCGGCCCCTCCTCCATGTGGTTCGACGCCACGGGCAACCGCCTGCCCGCGCCCTGCCTGCCCGGCTTCGACACCCTGGCCACGCTGAAGCACATCCTGTCCACCGGCCATGACTGGTCGTGGTTCGTGCTCACCCAGGCGATCATCGAAAAGGAGTTTGCCCTTTCGGGCTCGGAACAGAACCCGGATTTCACCTCGGGCAAGTGGATGGAAGTCATTCGCGGCCGCGTGCTGAAGAAAGGCGCGCCGGGCCCGGTGGAGGCCTTCAAGCAACATGGCGCCGATTTCGTGGTGCGCGACGATCTCGCCAGCCTCGTTGCCGGCATGAACGACCTGACCGACGCGCCGCTGATCGATCATGACCGGCTCAAGGCCCAGATCGAGGCGCGCGACCGCGAACTGGACAACCCCTTCTCCAAGGATGCCCAGGTCACCGCCATTCACGGCGCGCGCAACTATCTCGGCGACAAGCTGATCCGCACGGCCAGGCCGCACCGCATTCTCGATCCGGCAAAGGGCCCGCTGATCGCGGTCAAGCTGCACATCCTCACCCGCAAGTCGCTGGGCGGCCTGCATACCGATCTGGATGCCCGCGTCCTCGACGCCGCCGGCGCGCCCGTGCCCGGCCTTTATGCGGCGGGCGAGGTGGCCGGCTTCGGCGGCGGCGGCTATCACGGCTACAACGCGCTGGAAGGCACGTTCCTGGGCGGCTGCATCTTTTCCGGCCGCGTTGCCGGGCGGGCGGCGGGTTGATGATTGCGCGTCGCGCAGCCTACTCCGCGGCCCGGCCAAAGGCTTCCGCGCCCCCGGTGAATTGCAGCTTGGCAAGCCGGGCATAGACGCCGCCCTGCTTCACCAGGCTTTCATGCGTGCCCTCTTCCACCAGCCGCCCGCCATCCATGACGAGGATGCGGTCGGCCTTGAGAACCGTGGCAAGCCGGTGCGCGATGACCAGCGTGGTGCGCCCCTGCATCAGCTTTTCCAGCGCCTCCTGCACCAGCGTCTCGCTTTCGGCATCCAGCGCCGAAGTCGCTTCGTCCAGCAGCAGGACCGGCGCGTCGCGCAGGATGGCACGGGCAATGGCGATGCGCTGGCGCTGCCCGCCCGAAAGCGTGACGCCGCGCTCGCCCACCGGCGTGTCATAGCCCTGGTCCATTCTGGAGATGAACTCGTCGGCATGGGCCGCGCGCGCTGCCGCGACGATCGCCGCGCGATCCGCACCGGGCTTGCCGAAGGCGATGTTGTCGGCCACCGAACTGGCGAAGACCGTCACGTCCTGCGGCACGATGGCCATGCGCGCGCGCACGGCCTGCGGATCGGCTTCACGCAGGTCGATGCCGTCGACAAGCACCCGCCCCGCGTCGGGATCGTAATAGCGCAGCAGCAGCGAGAAGACCGTGCTCTTGCCCGCGCCCGACGGGCCGACAATGGCCACCGTCTCGCCCGGCTTCACCGTCATGGACAGGCCGGTCAGCGTCGAAACGTCGCGCCGCGCCGGATAGGCAAAGGACACGCCCTCGAACGCGACGGAGCCTTCCGCCGGTTCCGGCAAGGCCTTCGGTGCCGGCGGAGCGGCGATTTCCGGCTCCTCCGCCAGCAGCTCGGTCAGCCGTTCGGCGGCGCCGGCTGCCTGTGACAGTTCGCCCCAGACCTCCGACAAGGCACCCAGCGCCCCGGCGGCGAAGACCGAATAAAGCAGGAACTGACCGAGTGTGCCGGCGCTGATCGCGCCGGTCAGCACATCGCGCGAACCGAACCAGAGCACCCCCACGACCGACGAGAAGATGGTGAAGATGGCGACGAAGGTGAGCATGGCCCGTGCCCGCGTCGAAGACCGCGCCGCGATGAAGGCGGCTTCGACGGCACCGGCGAAACGCCCGCGCACCATGGCTTCGTTGGTGAAGGCCTGCAGCGTGCGCACCGCGCCGATCTGCTCCGAGGCATAGGCTGTTGCTTCGGCCAGCGTATCCTGCGCCAGCCGCGACTTGCGCCGCACCGAGCGCCCGAAGGCCACCAGCGGCACGACGATCAGCGGAATGGCGGCAATCACCAGGCCGGAAAGCTTCGGCGAGGTATAGACCATCATGGCCAGCGCCCCGAGGCCCAGCAGCGTGTTGCGCAGCGCCAGCGACGCGGTCGCGCCCACGGCGGACTTGATCTGCGTCGTGTCGGCTGTCAGGCGCGACACGATCTCGCCGGACTGGGCGGTATCGAAAAAGGCCGGCGACAGTTTCGTCACATGGGCGAACACGTCGCGGCGAACATCGGAAACGACGCGCTCGCCCAGCGTGATGACGAAATAATAGCGGCACGCCGATGCCAGCGCCATGACGCCGGCAATCACGATCAGCATGGAAAAATATTGCGAGATGAAATCGCTGTCGCCGTCGGAAAAGCCGTGGTCGATCATCCGGCGCACCGCCAGCGGCAGGGTCAGCGTGGTAACGGCAGCAAGCGAGAGGGAAAGCAACGCCCCCGCCACAAGCCCCTTGTAGTGGGTCAGGTAGGGCGCAAGCCGGGCCAGGGGCCGCAGCGACCGGCGTTTCTTCGCCTGCGCCTGGATCGTGTCATCCGTCATGCCCCGCCATTCCTTCCAGTTCTGCCCGCGCGATTGCCCCGAACGAGGAATCCGCGCCACCGCACTTGTACTCCTTGCGGGGCTGATGTATACGCTCGCCGACCATTTTGGAAGCCGTGGCCAGTCAAAGCTGCGGCTTCACAAGTTTCAATCGGGTCTGCGCGTTCGTTTCCATGCGGTTTCCGCACGGACGCCACAACCCTCGCAAGATCAGGACGAATGCGATGAAAGCCGACATCCATCCCGACTACCACATGATCAAGGTCGTCATGACCGACGGCACCGAGTACATGACCAAGTCCACCTGGGGCAAGGAAGGCGATACGATGAACCTCGATATCGACCCGACCACGCACCCGGCCTGGACCGGCGGCCAGCAGAACCTGCTTGACCGCGGCGGCCGCGTGTCGCGCTTCAAGAGCAAGTATGCCAATCTGGGCATCTGATTTTCCGCAACAAGCGGACAATCGATCGGACCCCGGCTCACGCGGCCGGGGTTTTTGTTTGCCCGCTTCCGGCCTTTGCCCGCGGCCAACGAAAAAGGGGCGAGCCTGCGCCCGCCCCGCCGTCAACAGGTCGTCCGTCCCCGCTCACGCGGCGCTGAGCTTGGCCATGGTTTCCTCGTCCATCTCGAAATTGGCGTAGACGTTCTGCACGTCGTCGTCGTCCTCGAGGCGGTCGATCAGTTTCATGATGGATTCGGCACGGTCGGCATCCACCGGCGTGGAGGTCTGCGGTTTCCACACCGGCTTGACCGATTCCGCCTCGCCAAGCGCGGCTTCCAGCGCCGAGGAGACATCGCCGATATCCTCGAAGGCGCAGGTGATCGTATGGCCGTTCTCGTCGGAGACGACATCCTCGGCGCCCGCCTCGATGGCCGCTTCCATCACCGCGTCGGTGTCGCCGGCCTCCGGCTTGTAGAAGATCTCGCCCACCCGGTCGAACATGAAGGCGACCGAACCGGTTTCGCCCATCGCCCCGCCGGCCTTGGTGAAGGCGGCGCGCACATTGGAGGCGGTGCGGTTGCGGTTGTCGGTCAGCGCCTCGACGATGACCGCGATTCCACCCGGTCCATAGCCCTCGTAGCGCACTTCCTCGTAGTTCTCGCCGTCACCGCCAGACGCCTTGTTGATGGCCCGCTGGATATTGTCCTTGGGCATCGATTCCGCCTTGGCGTTCTGGATCGCCAGGCGCAGGCGCGGGTTCATGGCGGGATCGGGCATGCCCATCTTGGCCGCAACCGTGATCTCGCGCGCGAGCTTTGAAAAGATTTTCGACCGCACCGCATCCTGGCGGCCCTTGCGGTGCATGATGTTCTTGAACTGGCTATGACCGGCCATGACACTCCTGTCGGGATCTGTTCATGTTCTGCTTTGAATGGCCTGCCTTATAAAACAAACAGGGCTGTATGGGAAACACCCCACCCCGTGATTTTCGCTCCGGCACGGCAAGGCGGTGCGAACCGGCGCTTTACCCGCCCTTTTGATCGGCAATGATCTGCCATTGCCTGACCAGGGGCACGTTTCGTGCGGGACACCGGCATCGCCTCCCTATTTGCTCATAAGGCATTTTCCGCGGAACGAATGCAGGCCGTTTTGAACAGGGAACCCGTCACATGGTTGGAAAGCTGGCAGCCGCCGCACTGATTACTGGCGCTATCGTCGTCCAGCCCGCGCCGTTGCTTGCCCAGTCGGTACTGGAGCGTGTGCTCGGCCAGCTCGACGGCGCGACGAATCTGGCCCCGGTCAACGGCACCTACGCGAACATCGCCGAGAACGTCTCCACCAATCTGGTCACGAGTACCAGTTCACCGCTGGGCCTCCTGGATGCAGCTGACGATACAGTCATATTCACTGTTCAGATCGATGGCGAAGGTGGTCCGGTGGATATTACCGTCGCCGACCTCGGCACGACCATCGACGTAGACGGGCTCGGCTTTGCCAATCTCACCATTTCGCCAGACGGATCGATTACTGCCGCCGATTATCCAGGCGATGGAGTAAGTGATACCGTCCTAATATACGACGCGGCAGGAAATCTTCTCTTCAGCATCGTTGATACATCAGCGGATCCGACCGCGACTGTGGATTTTTCCACCTATGCATTGTTTGAAAGCAAAGGTCAGCAGTACCTGTCCACGGTGCCGGAGGCTCTCGATGCCGGTTTCGTTCAAGTGTTCAGCACGAGCACCAGTGTCACCAATATTTCTTCCAGAATTGACGGCTCGATCACCAATGTCATTACCGGAGTGACCAAGGCGACCGCCGAAGCAACGGCCAAGGCGACATCGGCAACCGAAATAACGCTTCCGTCCATCAATTTCGGCAACATCGCCACCACGGCGCTAGGCGCTGTGAACACCGGCGATATCACGCTGGGCGTGAACTCGGCCGTCGATGATGCGGCCACCTCGACCACGGCCGCCATTTCCGCCGCGATGACCCAGATCGGCGGCTCTGCCGACACCGGTGCGCTGGTGCTGAACGTGGCCAGCAACGCTTCGGCTGTTCAGGGCAACGTCAAGTCCGTGCTGGTCGCAGTGAACGGCTCGGTCGGCAACATCAACACGACGGCGCTTGGCGCGGTCAACACCGGGACGATCACCAGCGGCCTGAACGCTGCCGTTCAGGGCATCATCGGCGCGGCGGGGCAGAACTGACCGCACTTTCGCTCCTGTCTGCGCGTGACAGTCTTTCCGAAATCTGGTCCTCTACCGGCCTGATCCGCCATGCGGCGGACCTGGGCGCAAGGGAGGCGGGAGCATGAAGCAGCCAGGGAAAGGGAAGCCGGCATGAGGAAGGTACGATTGCCGCGCTTTCCCGTGGAAGGCGGCTGCCAGTGCGGCCAATTGCGCTACCGGTTGGCCGCGCCGCCCGTGATGTTCTACCTGTGCCATTGCACCGAATGCCAGCGCCACACCTCCTCCGCCTTCGGCGAGAGCCTGCGCTGCCGAAGCGCTGACGTCGCTATCCACGGCGACTACAACACCGTCACGCGCATCGCCGAATCCGGCCGCACCCGCGAGGGCTGGTTCTGCCCGCGATGCGGCGTGCGCGTCTGGCACGGATCGCAAGGGCTCGACCTCGGCAATATCAAGGCCGGAACGCTGGACGATACGGCATGGCTTGTCCCGGCCGGCCATATCTGGACGCGCTCGAAACAGCCCTTCGTTTCGATCGCCCCTGACGAACTGTCCTGGCCGCGCCAACCCGATGACGGCTACGAGGCCATCCGCAAACGATGGGAGGAGATGACCGCCTGAGCCCCCATCCCGCTGGCCATGGACCGCAGCCGATCACGCGGGCGTGATCGCGCAGATCTTGCCGCTGACGCATGCTCGTCCTAGCCTGTTTGTCTGCCGGGGCCAGCCAAACAGCCGGGGAACAAGACATGCGTGCCTTGACCTGCCTTTCCTTCGACAGTCCGCGCCGGGCATTCCTGGCCGCCGCGCTCGCCGCGCTCGCCGCCATCGCCATTCCGGAAACCGGTTCGGCACAAGGCGCGCCCGCGCCCTCCAAGTGCATGGCCATCGCACATGATCTGAACCGGCAGGAAAAGCCCGTCCGCTATGCCTCGCTTGCGCCCATGTGGCCGGTACAATACCAGCCGGGCAAGGTGAAGATCACCTATGCCGGCCATTCCACCTATGTCATCGAAACACCGGCAGGCGTGCGCGCCGCCACCGATTTCTCCGGCTATCACGGCTACGATCCGCTGCCGCGCGTCATCACCATGAACCGCGCCCATTCGACCCATTTCACGATGAACCCGGATCCCGGCATCGAACATGTGCTGCCGGGCTGGAACCCCGATGGCGACGGCCCGGCGGAGCATCGTGTCGTGATCGACGACCTTTACGTGCGCAACGTCCCCACCGACATTCGCATGGGCGACTACATGATGAAGGACGGCAATTCGATCTTCATCTTCGAAGTCGCCGATCTGTGCATCGGCCATCTCGGCCACCTGCATCACGATCTGACCGACGCGCACTACGCCGCCATTGGCCGGCTCGACATCCTCATGGTTCCCATAGACGGCGGCCTGACGCTTTCCCATGACGGCATGGCCGAGATCACACGGCGCCTGCAAAGCTCCATCGTGCTGCCCATGCATCGCCGCTACACCACCCTCGACCGCTACCTGTCGCGTGTGCGCGGCGACTTCGCCGTGGAATTTCGCGATGAGGACTCCATCACGGTCTCCATCCGCGACCTGCCGCGCCAGCCGACCATCGTCATCCTCAAGGGAGTCTAGGCGGTGCGAATGTTGCTCGCAGCCTGTGTCCTGGCGCTGTCCTTGACGGCAGGCCATGCGGATGAGGTCGAGGACCGCCTTTTCTCGCATCTGGCGGCCGCCGCGAGTGAAAGCGAGGGCCGGCGGCTGGAAGGCGAGATCTGGCAATACTGGCTGGACAAGGCGCCGGACGCTGATGTGCGCGCGGCCATGGACAAGGGCATGGAACGCCGCGAGGCCTACGATTTCAAGGCCGCAGAAGCCCGGTTCGACATCGCTGTGTCGCGCGCACCGGACTATGCAGAGGGCTGGAACCAGCGGGCCTTCGTCCGCTTCCTGCGTGACAACCATGAAGGCGCGCTTTCCGATCTGGAAAAGGCCGTTGCGCTGGAGCCGCGTCATTTCGGGGCATGGTCTGGCCTCTATCACGTCCTGCTGCGCACCGGACGCACCAGGGCCGCCTATGGCGCGCTCGCCCGGGCCGTCTCCATCCATCCCTGGCTCAAGGAGCGCGATCAGTTGCCCGCGGAATGGAAGGCACGTCAGCCGAAGAAAAAGGACTTGTAACGGCGATTACCAGAAATCCGGCACGGTTTCGGCCAGCCGCGGCCCGAGCCTGAGCGGCGCGATGCGCTCGCAAAGCCCCGTCCGGTCGGAAATGTCCAGCCCCACGCCACAGATCGTGGCCGGGCCGTTGGCCGCCTCGAACCGCCCTTTCGGCACCTTGGAGAGGAACCGGTTGAGCGGCTCCTCCTTGTCCATGCCGAGCGAGGAATCGTAGTCGCCGCACATGCCGGCATCCGACATGTAGCCCGTGCCGTTGGCCAGAATCTGGTGATCGGCTGTCGGGCAATGAGTATGCGTGCCGACGACGAGGCTTGCCTTGCCGTCCATGAAATGGCCGAAACACATCTTTTCCGATGTCGCCTCGGCATGGAAATCGAACACCACCGCATCCGCCTGCTCGCCCAGCGCGCAATGTTCAAGAACATTGGCGCCGGCGACGAAGGGGTCGTCCAGTTCCGGGTGCATGAACACCCGGCCCATCACGTTGGCAACCAGGACGCGGGCGCCGTTGCGCGCTTCGTAGACGCCGGTTCCACGCCCCGGCGTGCCCAGCGGATAATTCACCGGCCGCAGGAAACGGTCCTCGCGCGAGGCAAACGAAAGCGCCTCGCGCTGGTCCCAGACATGGTTGCCCGTGGTCACCACGTCGGCACCCGCCTCGATCGTTTGCCGGTAGATATCTTCCGTGATGCCGAAACCGCCGGCGGCGTTCTCGCCGTTGACGATCACGAAATCCAGCCGGAAATCGGAAATCAGGCCCGGAAGCCGGTCCCAGACGGCCGTGCGGCCGGACCGGCCGACCATGTCACCAAGAAAAAGCAATCTCATGGCAGCGCATTATCAGCGCGAGGCAACCGGGCGCAAGCGCCAACACGCCGCTCATGTGAAGATTGTCACACCGCCGGCCTTCGCCCGGCATCCGGCCAGGCCGGCTCACGGCTCGTTTTTCAGCACCCGCAACCCGCTCTCCGTCCACATGGCATGCAGCGGCACGTCATGGGCCTCGGCCGGAACCGCATCGACCTCCTGGCAATCGAAGGCCATGCCGACGAGACGCGGCCTGTGGCCGTTCGCCCGCAGGGCGGCAATGGCCCGGTCGTAATAGCCCGCGCCATAGCCGATCCGGTTGCCCGCCCGGTCGAAGGCCGCCAGCGGCATCAGCATCAGGCCCGGCGACAGCAGTTCGGTGTCCGGAGGCGGGGCCAGCGTGCCGAAGCCGTTGTCGATCAGTGGCGCGCCGCGCACAAGCGCGCGGAACTCCACCGTTTCCCGGTCGATCATGGCCGGCACGCACAGCCGCGCTCCGCGCGCCGACAGTGCCATCATCAGCGGGCGGATGTCGAGTTCGCTACGGATCGGCAGGAAACCGGAGACCACCGCGCCGGGATCGAGGTCCAGCTGACCGGCCTCGTCGGCCAGTTTCATGGCGACTTCGATCCGGTAACTGGCATCGAGCCTGTCGCGGCGCGCCAGCGCCTCGACCCTGAGTTTTTTCTTGAGAAGCCTTGTTTCGCTCATGGGCTGCTTATGCCGGGGCTTCACCCCGCTGGCTAGCCGGTATGCGACGCCGGAGGAAGAAAGGTGCGATCCACGGCGACCGATGGAAAGATCGATCCCGGGAACCTACAAAGTAGGTGGGCGCCGTTTGACCAAGCCCACGGGCAAGATCAGGGACAGCTCCCTGGGAGATCGATAAGGCCCCGGGAATATGTTGTTCCTGTCGGGAAGCGCAGACCGCAACCGCAATATAAGGCTCTTGCGGGCACTTCGCCAGTGGCTCGCCGGCAAATGGCAAGATTGTTCACACATTGGCGAACACACTGTTTCACAAGCTTATTTCGCATCCGTTCGGGTCACGAAACCGCGACTGTACAATCACGAACCGGTCGCCGTTCGTTGTTTTGCATGTGTCCGGGCGAAGCATCATCTTCCATCCATCGGAACGCGGACAAGCCGCACCGGACCTGATCCCGGGAAGGGACAGTCGGATAGCCGGGACCTCCTCCCAAGACCCCGGCGCCAATGGAAAGAAGGAAGACTATCATGAAGAAGCTGATCATCGCCTCCGCCCTCGTCATCGCCGCCACCGGCATGGCCGCCGCCGAAAACAACCGCCTCTACACGGGCAACTACTCCGCCAACGTCCTGCAGGACTATGGCGCGCCGGGCGTCACGGCTTCGGGCACCGTCAACTACGACATCGACCGGATGGCCACCGCCTCCATCACGGCTCCGTCCGCCGACCATGGCCGCATGATCCACGGCAACTATTCCGCCAATGTGACCGCCGCCGACATCCACGGCCGCTGACCCTGGTCTCCGGCATGACCCGAAAGGCCCGCGCATCGCGCGGGCCTTTTGCTGTCCAGCCCTTGCGGATGGTGAGCACGCTGCCTAATGTTCCGGCCGACGACACGGCAAGAAGGCAAGGGAGCCCATGCGTTTCGAGGGAACCGAACATTACGTCGCGGACAAGGATCTGATGATCGCCGTCAACAGCGCCATAGCGCTCGAACGGCCGCTGCTGGTCAAGGGCGAACCGGGCACCGGCAAGACCGAACTGGCAAAGCAGGTGGCCGCTGCACTCGGCCTCGATCTCATCGAGTGGCACATCAAGTCCACCACCAAGGCGCAACAGGGCCTCTATGAATATGATGCCGTCAGCCGACTGCGCGACAGCCAGCTTGGCGATGACCGGTTCAACGATATCCGCAACTACATCAAGCGCGGCAAGCTTTGGGATGCCTTCGAGGCCGACCGCAAGGTCGTGCTTCTGATCGACGAGATCGACAAGGCCGACATCGAGTTTCCCAACGACCTTTTGCAGGAACTCGACAAGATGGAGTTCCATGTCTACGAGACCGGCGAAACCGTGCGCGCCAGGGTCCGGCCGATCGTCATCATCACATCCAACAACGAGAAGGAACTGCCCGACGCCTTCCTGCGCCGCTGCTTCTTCCATTACATCCGCTTCCCCGACGCCGACACGCTGAAGAAGATCGTCGAGGTCCACTATCCGGGCATCAAGCAGCGCCTCGTTTCCCAGGCGCTCAGCCAGTTCTACGAGATCCGCGATGTGGCGGGCCTGAAAAAGAAGCCGTCCACCTCCGAGGCGCTGGACTGGATCCGGCTTCTCGTCGCCGATGACGTCGATCCGGAAACCCTGCGCGCCGACCCGAAGAACGCACTGCCGAAACTGCATGGCGCGCTTCTGAAGAACGAGCAGGACGTCCATCTTTTCGAACGCATGGCATTCCTGGCCCGCCAGCGCGGCAATTGATCCGGCGGCGCGCGAACGGAGCCGCACCATGGCAGCAAGCCGTCCGCGCGAAACCGATCTCTACCAGCCCGTCAAGACCCTGCTCGAAGGGCAGGGCTACACGGTCAAGGGTGAGATAGGCGCGGCCGACATCGTCGCCATGCGCGACGGCGACGCAGAACCGCTCATCGTGGAACTGAAGGCGGGTTTCTCACTCGCCCTGTTTCACCAGGCCATCGAGCGCCAACGGGTCTCCGATACGGTCTATGTCGCCGTGCCGCGCGGCAAGGGCGCTGGCTTCCACAGGGCCCTGAAGGCGAACATGACCCTGTGCCGGCGGCTCGGCCTCGGCCTGATCACGGTACGCCTTTCCGACGGTTTCGCGGAGGTCCGTCTTGATCCCGCGCCATACAAGCCGCGTAAGTCCAAGCCGCGCAAGGGCCGCCTGCTGCGCGAATTCAGCCGCCTCGTCGGCGATCCGAACACCGGCGGGTCGACCCGCCGCTCCATCACCACCGCCTATCGCCAGGATGCGACGGCCTGCCTGGCGCACCTGTCGGCAAACGGCCCCAGCAAGGCCGCGCTCGTGGCCCGTGCGACCGGGGTGGAAACTGCCAGGCGCATCATGGCCGACAACCATTACGGCTGGTTCGAGCGGGTATCACCCGGCATCTACGCCCTCAGTCCAAAGGGGCAGGACGTGGCACGCCAACAGCCGATCACGCCGCCTGCATCCGCCTGAAATCGGAAAAGCTGACAAGCCGCTTGGAGGCTTCGTCCCACAACGTGAGGCGGACGCATTTCAGGCTTTGCCAGAAGGTCAGCCGACCCTTTTCGCGGAATTCCGGATAGGCTTCCAGCACGTCCGGCAAGCGCCAGAACGGCACGCGGGCGGCAAGGTGATGCACGTGATGGATGCCGATATAGCCTGTCGCCCACATCAGCGGCCGTGGCAGGTCATAAAAGGAAGAGCCTTCCAGCGCCGCCGTTTCGCGCTGCCATTCCGGTGCCCGCGCCCAGAAGGTCGGATCGAACTGGTGCTGGATATAGAACAGCCAGACACCGGCGATTGCCCCCATGAGCACGACCGGAAGATGCACCGCCAGCATCACCTGCCAGCCGAACGCATACCAGAGGCCGCCATGCACGACAGCGATGCCGATATTCGTTCCCAGGGCAGAAAGCCATGCTTCGCGCCTGTCCGTGAAACCGGAAGGCCAGCGCTGTTGCAGCAGGAAGACATAGGCCGGGCCGATGGCGAACAGGACAAGCGGATTGCGATAGGCGCGATAGGCAAGCCGTCCCCACACCCCGCGTGCGCGGTATTCGTCCGTCGTCAGCGTGTTGATGTCGCCAATGCCACGCCGGTCGAGATTGCCGGACCCGGCATGGTGCAGGTTGTGGCTGTGGCGCCAGTAGCCATAGGGCGTGAAGGTCAGCACGCCGAGCAGCCGGCCGACCCGGTCGTTGAGCGTTGGCGTGGAAAACAGCGAACCATGCCCGCAATCGTGCTGGATGATGAACAGGCGCACCAGCATGAGGGCGGCCGGCGGCAGCAGGACGAGCGAAACCGCCCAGTAGCCGGCATCGAAAAGCCATGCGGCGGCAAGCCACAAGCATGCGAACAGTCCGGTCGTCACCGCCAGCTCGCGAAACCCGCGCCGATCATCGGCTTTTGCGAAAGGCCGCAGACGGCCACTCCAGCGCTGTGTATCCTGCATTTTCCTCCCATCCGCCCGCACGGCATTCGTTCTTGGTGTTTTGCAAGCAGCCCGGTATACGTTTCTGCCGGCAAAAGCGAGGCCGACTGTTGTCGCATTCGAGGCAAAGGCTGCGGCAGATTGACCACGGAACCGGGAAAGCATAGGTTCTCGCCCGTGGTGATTTGGCCGGCCGGCTTGCAGCCACGTTAAACAACTCGCTAAAAGGGCCGCGGACAGCAGGAGCGCCACGGAACCGGCAGCGAGATCGTCGCGGGCCGGCCTGCAATTCTGGAGTCCGACACATGCCGATCCGCATTCCCGATGCCCTTCCCGCCCGCGATGTCCTTGTGCGCGAGGGCGTGTCCGTCATGAACGAATCCTCTGCCATACGCCAGGATATTCGTCCGCTTCAGATCGCCCTCCTGAACCTCATGCCCAACAAGATCCGCACCGAGACGCAGATTGCGCGTCTGGTCGGCGCAACACCGTTGCAGATCGAGTTCTCGCTCGTGCGCGTCAGCGGCCACACGCCCAAGAACACGCCGGCCGACCACCTCATTTCCTTTTACCAGACCTGGGAAGAGGTCCGTCACCGCAAGTTCGACGGCTTCATCATCACCGGCGCGCCCATCGAGCTGCTGCCCTTCGAGGAGGTGGCCTACTGGGACGAGATGGAAGCCATCTTCGACTGGACGGTGACCAACGTGCACTCCACCTTCAACATCTGCTGGGGCGCCATGGCCGCCATCTGGCATTTCCACAAGGTACCAAAATACGCCCTGGAAAAGAAGGCCTTCGGTGTCTACCGGCACCGGAACCTCAATCCTGTCTCGCCTTATCTTGCTGGTTTTTCGGATGATTTCCAGATTCCTGTCTCACGCTGGACAGAGGTGCGCAAGGCCGATCTGGAAGGCAAGCGCGGGCTGGAACTGCTCATGGACAGCGGCGAGACCGGACCCTGCCTGATATCGGAGAAGGCCGGCAACCGTCTCTACATCTTCAACCATATCGAATATGATTCGACCTCGCTGAAGGAGGAATACGAGCGCGATGTCTCCGCTCATGTGCCGATTGCCGTGCCGCACAACTATTTCCCGGACGACAATCCGCTCAACCAGCCGCTGAACCGATGGCGCTCCCATGCCCATCTCCTGTTCGGCAACTGGATCAACCAGGTCTACCAGACGACGCCGTTCGACATGGATGACATCGGCCGCGACCGCAAATGGTTGTGAGGATGTGGCGGCAGAAAGCCACGGCATTGACATGCCGGACGTTTGACCTGCCGGGCTGACGTCGCTGGCCTGCCGTGCCTCACGCATTGGCGCCCTTGGTTCGCGCCGGGAAATCCGTGCGATTTCCCGGCTTTTTCCTCTCCTCTCCACCTCTGCAAAGGGCGCGCGTTAACGATTTGTTAACCATGGTTAACTTATCTGCTGATAAGAGATTCTTTACCTGGATGAACAGAGTGTTAACCGGCACGACCCAAGCCATCCGCCTGAAGGGACGCTCGTTCCTCGCCATCGTCCTGAGCCCGGAACTGCCGCTCGACGACTGGTTCGAGCGATTCGATGCGCTGGCCTCCCGCTCGGCCGGCTATTTCCTCAAACGCCCCGTCATGCTGGACGTCACCGGCATGGACATCGACCGCGAAACCCTGCGCGATCTGGTGGACAGGCTCGCGGGTCGCTCGATTCGCATCATGGGCATCGAGGGCGCCGGCGAAACCGATCTCGGCCCCGACCTGCCGCCCGCCATGAGTGGCGGCCTGCCGGCCTCCGGGATCGAGGGAAACGAAGCCACCGACATGCCCGTGCAGCTTGGCGCGAGCGTCCCGGCACCCTGCCTCATGGTGACCGAACCGGTGCGCTCCGGCCAGACGCTTGTCAGCGAAGGCGACATCACCATCGTCGGCTCCGTGGCGTCGGGCGCCGAAGTCATTGCCGGCGGCTCGGTGCATGTCTACGGCACGCTGCGCGGCCGCGTCATGGCGGGTTCCGCCGGAAACGAGGCAGCACGGATCTTCTGCCGCAGGCTGGAAGCCGAACTCGTCGCCATCGCCGGATATTACCAGACGTCGGAAGACCTGGACCCCGGCCTGCATGGCCGCTCGGTTCAGCTTTGGCTCGAAGGCGAAAGCATATTGGCGCAAGGATTCAACTGACCCCGAGGGGTGCGGAGAGGGAGAACGGCATGGGCAAGGTGATCGTGGTCACATCCGGCAAGGGCGGGGTGGGCAAGACGACGTCGACGGCGGCGATCGGTGCGGCGCTGGCGCAGAACGGCGACAAGGTCGTCGTGGTCGATTTCGATGTCGGCCTGCGCAATCTCGATCTGGTCATGGGCGCGGAAAGGCGCGTCGTCTACGACCTGATCAATGTGATCCAGGGTGAGGCGAAACTGGCCCAGGCGCTGATCCGCGACAAGCGCCTCCAGACGCTCTACCTGCTTCCCGCCTCCCAGACCCGCGACAAGGACAAGCTGACGGCAGAGGGGGTCGAAAAGGTCATCGCGGCGCTCAAGAGCGCGTTCGACTGGGTCATCTGCGACAGCCCGGCCGGGATCGAGCGCGGAGCGACGCTGGCCATGCGTCACGCGGACGCGGCCATTGTCGTCACCAATCCGGAAGTCTCCTCGGTGCGCGATTCCGACCGCATCATCGGCCTCCTCGATTCCAAGACGGCCAGGGCCGAGGCGGGCGACCGCGTGGAAAAGCACCTCCTGCTTAACCGCTATGATCCGAACCGGGCAGCCAGCGGCGACATGCTCAATGTCGACGATGTCCTGGAAATCCTCTCGATACCGCTGCTGGGTGTCATCCCGGAAAGCCCGAACATCCTGCGCGCCTCCAATATCGGCTCGCCCGTCACCCTGTGCGACAGCGCCAGCGCCACCGCCCAGGCCTATTTCAACGCGGCACGGCGGCTCGCCGGCGAAGCGATTCCGGTCACCATTCCGGGCGAGAGGCGCAGTTTCCTCGACAAGATCTTCGGAAGGAAGGCTGCATGAAAATCCTGAGCTTTTTCCGGAAGCGGGCGTCCGCCTCGGCGGCGCGGGAACGGCTTCAGATTCTTCTTGCCCATGAACGGGCTTCGGTTGGCGGTTTCGATCTGGTGGCAGTCCTGCGCGAGGAAATCCTCGCCGTCATCGCCAGGCATGTTCAGGTCGACAGCCGCCATGTGCGCGTCAAGATGGAGCGCGGCATGCCGGTCTCGACCTTGGAAGTGGATGTCGAGATCCCCTTCGACCGTGCGCGGGCGGCCTGAACGCCGCCGCGTCGCAATCATGCGCCCCGGGCGGAGGCGCGCATGGAAAAGCCCCGGACATCACCCTGTCCGGGGCTTGTTTTCTTGATGGTCCGGGCTTGCAGGCCCCTCCCGTCAATTCACCCCTTCGAGATCCAGCACCAGTTCCGGGCGCTTCTCGATCAGCGACAGCAGCTTGCGCGCCGGCCCTGTAGGGTATCGCCGTCCCTGCTCCCAATTGCGCAAGGTGGTGACGGGAATGCCCAGCTTGGTGGCAAAGCCTTCCTGCGTCAGCTTCAGCTTCTTGCGCAGCTTGGCCACATCGGGAACCTCGATTTCGAACGTGTGAACGGTGACCTTCGAATCGTCGCCATTGAACCACATGTAGGCCTGCTCCAGCGACTCCGCGAGATCGGCCGCCGCCTGTTCCGGTGTCTTTTTCGCCTTCATCCGCGCCATCGCCTATACTCCAAACAGCCTTTTCAACTTGCCGATCCGGTCGACCCAGAGCCAGAACCGGTCCGACAGCCCCGTTTCCGGTGCCGATGCCGGGCGTAGTTCCACGAGGATCAGACGGGAAAGATCATCCGTCAGC
Organism: Zhengella sp.; assembly: GCF_041397485.1. Taxonomy (NCBI): domain Bacteria; kingdom Pseudomonadati; phylum Pseudomonadota; class Alphaproteobacteria; order Hyphomicrobiales; family Notoacmeibacteraceae; genus Zhengella; species Zhengella sp. The sequence goes on from NZ_JAWKWO010000001.1 coordinate 1,203,545, forward strand.
ACATAACTGAACACGAACCCTGCCGAATGCCACTCCCATAGCCGCGATTGACCGTTCTTCTGGAAACCGATGACGGGATCTGAACGCAACTGTTCCAGCTTGCGCGCCTTCACCGCATCATCCAGCCCGTACATCACGCAATCGAGCTTGAACCGTTCGGTCTCCGCGATCTCGATCCTCAGTGTCATGACCGTGTCCATTATATACGCCATTGGCGCAGGAAATTCAACGGCATTCTACGCCATTGACGCAGGAAACGCACCCTCTCAAGCTTGAAGCCGAGGTTGCTCTCAAACAGGTCTTCAACCAGATAATACATCACGAAACGGGCTGACAAGGCGTTTCGCGCGCACTATTCTCATCGCCATGTTCATACCCTTCTTTCTGGAACTCAAGGCCGCCAAGATCCCTGTTTCCCTGCGCGAGTATCTCTCGCTGCTGGAGGGCATGGAGGCCGATCTCGTCACCTATGACGTGGAAGGCTTCTACTACCTCGCCCGCGCCGCGCTGGTGAAGGACGAGCGCTTCATCGACCGCTTCGACCAGGTCTTCTCGCATGCCTTCAAGGGTGTCGAAGCCGTCTCGGGCGAAGGCGCTGTCGATGTCATGAACCTGCCGGAGGAATGGCTGCGCCGGCTGGCGGAGAAACACCTGAGCGACGAGGAAAAGAAGCTGGTCGAAAGCCTGGGCGGCTTCGACAAGCTGATGGAAACGCTGAAACAGCGTCTTGAGGAACAGAAGGGCCGCCATCAGGGCGGGTCCAAATGGATCGGCACCGCCGGAACCTCGCCCTTCGGTGCCTACGGCTACAACCCGGAGGGTGTGCGCATCGGCCAGCATGAGAGCCGGCACCGCCGCGCCGTGAAGGTCTGGGACAAGCGCGAGTTCCGCAATTTTGACGACAGCGTCGAGATCGGCACGCGGAACATCAAGGTGGCACTGAAGCGCCTGCGCCGCTGGGTGCGCCAGGGCGCGGAGGAGGAATTCGACCTGCCCGGCACCATCCGCGCCACCGCGGAGCATGGCTATCTGGACCCGCAGACGCGCCCGGAACGGCGCAGTGCGGTCAAGCTGCTGATGTTCTTCGATGTCGGCGGCTCGATGGACGACCATATCCGCGTCGTCGAGGAGCTGTTTTCAGCCGCCCGCGCCGAATTCAAGCACATGGACTATTTCTATTTCCACAATTGCCTCTACGAGGGTCTGTGGAAGGACAACCGCCGGCGCCATTCCGAGGTCATGCCCACCTTTGACGTGCTGCACAAATACGGGCCGGACTACAAGGTGATCTTCGTCGGCGACGCCTCCATGAGTCCCTACGAGATTGCCTATGCCGGCGGCTCGGTGGAGCACTGGAATGCCGAGCCGGGCGCGGTCTGGCTTCAGCGCGCGCTGGCGCAATGGCCCAACGCCGCCTGGATCAACCCGGTGCGCAAGGCCCATTGGGACTACACGCATTCCATCCGCATGATCCGCGACATCTTCGCCGACCGCATGTACCCGCTCACCCTGAAAGGGCTTGAAGAGGCGACGCGGGAACTGAGCTGCAAGCATTGAACCGGTGCAGGGCCGGCCGGCGCAGGTTGCACCCGCCGCCTGTTGATGGCACCTGGCTCAGGCCGCATTGCGCGGGATGCCCGAGGCTTCCCCTTGCGCCATCCGGCTGACGCTGACGAAATCGATCTTGCCGGAGCCGAGCACCGGCATCCGGTCGATGACGCGCACCTGTGCCGGAACCATCAGGTCCATCGCCCCTTGCAGCCTGGCAAAGGCGATGAATTCGCCGCGCGTCGCCCCCGCATGATCGGTGAACAGGATCAGCCGCTCGCCCTTGCGTTCATCCTTCACGCTCGCAACGGCCGAGAGCGCGCCCTTCCACAATTCCCCGGCGAGGGCCTCGACGGCGGCCAACGATACCATCTCGCCGCCGATCTTGGCGAAACGCCTGGCCCGGCCGCGAATGGAGATGAAGCCGTCCGGATCGATGGTCACGATGTCGCCGGTGTCGTGCCATCCCTCTTCGAGCGGTTCCAGCACGCCGGGCCTCTCCGCCCGCAGGTAACCTGCCATGACATTGGGACCGCGCACGAAAAGGCGCCCGCCCTCGTCGACGCCCGGCACAGGCTCCAGCCGGTAGTCCATGCCCGGCATGATCTTGCCCACCGTTCCGGCGCGATTGTACATCGGCGTGTTGATGGAGATGACCGGCGCGGTTTCGGTCACGCCATAGCCTTCCAGGATGCGCAGGCCGAATTTCTCCATATAGGCCGTGCGGGTCGCGGGCCTTACCGGTTCGGCGCCCGCGAAGCAGTAGCGCACGGAGCGGAAATCGTAGGGATGCGCCATGCGCGCATAGCCCGTCAGAAAGGTATCGGTACCGAAGATGATCGTTGCGTTGGACGCATAGACCAGTTCCGGCACGATGCGGTAATGCAGCGGCGACGGATAGAAATAGACCGGCACGCCTGACATGAGCGGCAGCACCGTGCCCGCCGTCAGTCCGAAGGAATGGAACACGGGCAGGACGTTGAACACCTTGTCCCCGGCATGGAAGTCGATGCGCGAGGCCGCCTGCACCGCGTTGGACAGGATGTTGCGATGCGTCAGGACCACGCCTTTCGGCGTTCCTTCGGAACCGGATGTGAACAGGATGACCGCCGGATCGTCGGCCTTGCGCGCCATCAGCGGCCGGCCCTTGCGCAACAGGCCCAGAAACTTGTCCCTGATGCCGATGGTTGCACGCAGGTCATCCAGCCAGACGATCTTCACACTGCCGGCGATCTCGTCGATCACGGGTCCGAGCTTGGCCTGTTCCACGAAGGCGCGGGAGGTGAGCACCGTCTTCACTTGCGCCGCCTTGCAGGCCGAAAGGATATTGGCCGGCCCGGCGGTGAAATTCAGCATCGCCGGCACCTTGCCCGCCGACATGACGCCAAGCACGGTGGCCGCGGTGCCGTTGGCATTGGGCAGCATCACCCCCAGCACCGCCTCTGCGCCGAACAGCGACCTGAACCGGGCACCCAGCACCGCCGCGCCCGTCAGCAGTTTGCCGTAGGAAAGCTTGCCGGACAGCGGATCCTCGACCGCCAGCTTCGAAAAGCCGCGTTCGCGCGCCGTGTCCATGATCCGGTCAAGGACCGTGGAATCGGTGGAGGTGGTCCGGAAAACCAGATCCGACATCACCCCGTAGAGCGCCGCTCCGGCGGCCGCGCGCCGCTTGCGCCCTCTCAGGTGCGGATCGACCGACAGCCTGACCGGTTCGAGGATCGTCACCTTCACCTTCGGGAACAGCCGCCGGCGCACATGGCGGGATGTCAGCCGCGAGAAGAAGCTCTTCTCCAGCCCGTCGATGCGGATGGGAACCACGCAGGTATCCGTCTTGTCGGCCACCATGGCGGCACCGTCATAGACCTTCATCAGCCCGCCCGTCACCGTGATCCGCCCCTCCGGGAAGATGACCAGCGGATCGCCGCCCTGCACCGCCTTGATCAGCGTGCGCGTGCCCATCGGCTTTGACGGGTCCAGCGGCATTGCCCGGGTCAGCTTGAGAAACGGCTTGATCCACCAGGCCTGCGCGATCTTGTAGTCGATGGCAAAGACCGGCTCTTCCTCGGTGAGCACCAGCGCCAGCGGCCCGTCGAGAAAGGAGACATGGTTGAGCGCCAGGACCGGGGCGCGGCCGGCTTTCTTCAGGTTGTCGAGCCCTTCGATCTCCAGCCGCAGGAAGGCGCGGAACAGGATGGAAACGAAATCGCGGAACGGGTTGGTCGGCAGGAAGCGCAGCATCGCCCAGGCAGCCACGCCGTTCAGCACAGCAAGCCCCATCAGGACCTCGGCAATGCTCACGCCTGCGCCCTGGATGGCCGCGACAAGCCCTCCGCCCAGCGCCATGAAACCGGCGGACAGCACGTTGGCCGCGGCCACCACGCGGGCGCGCCGGTCTTCAGGCGCCCAGGCCTGGAGAGCGGTAAAGGTGGGCACGGCCACGAAAGCGCCGGCCACGGCAAGCCCTGCCAGGTCCACGGCCACGCGGATCGTTCCGGGCTGGGCAAGGAAGGCGCCGAGCGTTGCCGCCGTCTCAGCCGCCTCCAGCCCCCAGATCGTTCGTGCCAGGTCGAAGCCGAAAAGCGCCATCAGCGCCGCGCCGGCCGGCGCGGGCAGCAGGACGATGCGTCCGGCCGACATCCAGGCGGCCACGCCCGAACCGACGGCGATCGAGACGGCGAAAACCGCAAGGCAGGCCGTGACAGCCATCTCGTTACCGCCAAGGCCGTTCTTCACCATGGACGGAAGCACCGACATGACGATGGCGCCGGCAAGCCAGAACCAGGAGGCCATCAGGGCCGTGCGCCACAAACGCGTGTCGGCGCGGATTTCGCGCACCAGCCGCCACGTGGAGCGGAAAATGTTGGCATCGATGACAAGGTCCGGCGCAGCCGGTCCCGTGCGCGGAATGAAACGGCTGGCCAGCCAGCAGGCGGCCGCGAAGGCGATCATCATCGGCCCGAACACGAGCACCGACACACCGCCGCTCGATGCCACGCCGGCGACGATCGTGCCGGCCAGGATGGCGATGAACGTGGCGCCCTCGACCCAGGCATTGGCCCGGGGCAATTCCCTCTTGTCCAGCAGATCCGGCAGGATGCCGTATTTCACCGGCCCGAACAGCGCCGAGCCGACCCCGAACAGGAACAGCGCTCCCATCAGCACCGGGATCGAGGAAAACGCGATACCGGCCACCGCTATGACGGCGGCGCCGGCTTCCGCCAGTTTCAGCCGTTCGGCCATCGCCGCCTTGTCGAACCGGTCGGCCAGTTCGCCGCCCAGCGCCGAAAGCAGGAGGAAGGGCGCGATGAAGATGGCGCCCGCCAGCGTGATCAGCGAAGCCGCATCCTCCGCCGCCAGCTTGAAAAGGATGAGAAAGACAAGCGTGTTCTTGAGAAAATTGTCGTTGAACGCCGCCAGGAACTGCGTCCAGAACAGCGGCGCGAAACGCCGCGACAGCATCATGTGCCCTTGCATGAAAATAATCCCCCGGTTGGTACCCGCCGCAACTCTCCCATGGAAGCATGGACCTGTGGTTGTAGAGGCAGGCAGATCAGGTGCTGTGGTGAAGAATGCGGTCAGGAATGCGCCTCGCCGACCTCGCGCAACAGCCGTTCGGTGCGCGCCTCGTCGAGCTTGTTGACAAGGCGCTCGCTTTCATCCTTGTCCCGCAATGTCTTGGTAAGGCTGATCGAGGTGTGGACCAGCATGATGGCCGCCATCGCATAGAAGCCCTTGGCGGCGAAACTTGCTTCCATGAAGAAGATGCCACCCGCCATCATGCCGGCGGAGACAACGAAGGAAAAGGCGGAAAAAAGAACCCAGGAACTGGTGTTTCTGGCGGTCACATTGGTCTCGGACATCGATATATCCCTTCAGGTAACGGTGAGGTCAGGGTGCAAATCCGGTTCAGGCAGCCTTGCCGGCGGCCTGTGTCAGGCGGGCCAGAACATCATCGGCCGTTGTCTGGAGCGGTTCGCCGCAACCGGCTTCGGCAAGCCGTTCGGCCATGGCCGCCGGATCGGATGCGGCGCTCATCTGGTCCATCGCCGCCGCGGTGGCGTCGATCTTCTTCTGCCGCATGCGCAGCCGCAGCAGCGTCTCTTCCGCATCGCGCAGGGCCGAAAGCCCGCTGCTCCCCGCCCCGTCGCGCAGCCGCTGCGTGCTTTCCACCGCGCTTGCGACACGCTGGCCGCGCTGCAAGTCTCGAAGCCGGGCTTCAGACTGCCGGAGTTCCATCGTCAAACGCAGGATCTCACTGTTAAAGGCCGTCTGCGCCTCGACACAGGCCGTGCATTCCGCTTCGAGTATTGCAATCGTCGAGGCAGCTTCGCGCGCCAGATCCTCCTTGCCCTGCCCGAGCGCGGCAATCGCCCGCGTCTCCAGATCGGCGATGCGCGCGGCCAGCCGGTTGTGCTGATCCGCCTCCTGCCGGTTCTGGGCGATGGCGATCGCGACAGCCTTGCGGGCCGCATCGACAGCCTGGGCGGCGTCCCGGATCTGCTGGCGCAGGATCGCCAGCGCGTTCCTGTCCGCAAGGCTCTCACCCGCGTCATGCACACGTCCCCTGAACAGGGCAAACAAGTGTTTGAACATTTTCGGCTCTCCGTATATGAACGTTGTTCACGTTCGAAACATGGCACGAAAGTGAACGTTGTTCAAGTATTTTTCTGAACAATGTTCATGAACAGGGGAGCTACGGTGAATGACAGGAAAACGCGACGCACGCCGGGAAGACTTGCGCAGGCGGCTCATCGCCGCCGCCGCGGCGCGCATCGAGGCCGGCGGGTTGCGCAATCTGGGTGCCCGTGACGTCACATCCGATGCGGGCTGCGCGCTGGGCAGCCTCTATACCGCATTCAAGGATCTCGATGATCTCGTCGTTCACGTGAACAGCGTCACGCTCGCGCGCCTTGGCGCAGCCATTTCCGCCGCGCGGGAGGGTGCAGACGGCCCGGTCGATACGCTGAAAGCCATGGCGCTCGCCTATCTCGCCTTCGCCCGTCAGAATCACGCCCTGTGGATTGCACTTTTCGACTATGCGGCGCTGGCCGGCATGGACATTCCCGACTGGCACCGTGAGGAACAGGCCATTCTCATCAGCAATATTGCCGGCCCGGTGGCAGCGCTCAATCCCGGCATGAGCGAAGGCGACCTGGCGGTGCGCTCACGCACCCTGTTTGCAGCCGTGCACGGCATTGTCTCGATCAGCCTGGAGGAACGCTTCGTCGGCATCCCGCAAACGAGCCTGGAGGGTGAACTGATCGCCTTTGTCGACCAGATGGTGGCGGGCCTGAACGCCACCGACGCGCCCCTGCCACCGCCTGAAACGTGAAAGGGGCCGGCGCGCCCGCGCCAGGCCCTTGGCAAGACGTGGCTTGCAGCCGCCGGTTCATTCCATGCCGAGTGCGGCCTTGTAGAGTTCCAGCATCGCCTCCTGCTCCTGGCGCTCGTTGGCATCCTGCTTGCGCAGCCGCACGATGGTCCGCAGCGCCTTGGTGTCGAAACCGTTGCCCTTGGCCTCGGCATAGACATCCTTGATGTCGTCGGCGATGGTTTTCTTCTCTTCTTCCAGCCGCTCGATGCGCTCGATGATCGAGCGAAGCTGGCCGGCGGCGACGGTTTCGGATTCGGCAGTGATATCGTCCACGGGAGTTCTCCGGATGGTTCGCCCGGCGCAAGGTGAAGGGAATCGCGGGCACTTCAGATGGCATGTCGATGCCGCAGCCCGGCGCCCCGGTCAAGCGCCCGGGCCGCGCCGCATCCGCGCATGGCGTCTCCCCATGTGAAAACCGGGGATAGCCCGCGCTCAGTGGTCCTTCGGACGGTTGACCTCGAAATCGGCCAGTTGCTGCGCGCTGGCCCCGGTCTGGTGCTTCGCCTTCCATTCCTCGTAGGGCATGCCGTAGACGATTTCGCGGCTTTCGTCCTTGCTCAGGTCGAGACCGGCGTCGCGCGCGGCATCCAGATACCAGTTGGACAGGCAATTGCGGCAGAACCCGGCGAGGTTCATCAGGTCGATGTTCTGTACATCCACGCGGTCGCGCAAATGGCTGACGAGACGGCGGAACGCCGCGGCCTCCAGGTCGCGCTGCTGGCTCTCGCTCAACTTGTTCATGACGGCTCTCCTCTTTCCACCGGGCCGGTGCGCGAGCCATGGGGCTGCGCCACATGGATATCGGGCAGCCGGTTGATCGCGTCAAGCATCGGCGCCAGCCGTGCCGCCCATTCCTCCTGCCCCGCATCATCGGCAATCAGGTCCTGCCGGATTTCGATGAGCAGATGGGCAAAGCCCGGCCGAATGGCATGGGTATACATCGTGTCGCCCTTCAGCGCCCCGTCATAGGGTTCGTTGTCGCCCACGATCAGGCCGGGCTCGGCCGACAGCATCTCGATGAGCGGACGCACCGCGCGGTCGTCGCTGTCCCAAAGGATGCCGGCATGCCAGGGCCGCGCCCGCCCCTGCATTTCCGGCGTGAAGGAATGGATGGAGACGATGAAGGGTGCATTGCCCGGCCCCTTGCGCTGGACCGCGGCGATCCGCTCCCACACCGCGGCGTGATAGGGCCGGTAGAAATGCGACAGGCGCTTTTCCCGCTCTGCCTCGCTCATCGGGTAATTGCCGGGAATGATCGTGCCGTCATAGAGCTGACGGATCAGCGTCGGATCGTCGGCGCCGCGATTGGGATCGATCAGCAGCCGGGAAAAGCCGGCCATCACCGCTGGCGCGCCGAGCCGGGCCGCCAGCTTGCGCGTCACGGCCTCCACGCCGATGTCAAAGGCGATATGCCGCTCGAACTCCCATTCCGGAAGGCCGAGCGACCCATAGGCATCCGGCAGGTCGCGCCGGGCGTGGTCGGCAACGAGCACGAGGCCGAGGCTCTCGTCGCCTTCGATGGTGAGAAAGGTTTCAAAGCGTGGGGAAGCGGTCATGGTCTCAGGCAGGCGGCCGGGCGGCCGCATCCGGTTGCGGGTTGATGGCGGCGAAGCAATGCCGCCACGTTCTAAACAATCTTGCGGTCAAGAAGTAGGCTGCGTTGACATGCCCGTCCACATTTCCCAAAAAAGAAGGGCGGTTGACGCATGGAAAAACGATGTGACCCCTCGCGGGCAGGTGCAGGTCAGGCAATGAAATCGGCAGCTTTTCGGTGGTGCGCTCCCACGGCGTTGTTCGCCGCAACCACCTGTCTGGCGGCAATGGCCATGCCCGGCGTGGCCCGCGCCGACTTCCGCGTGTGCAATGCCACGCAAAACCTCGTTGGCGTGGCCATCGGCTACCGTGCCGCCTCCGGCTGGATCACCGAAGGCTGGTGGCATATCGAGGCATCGAGCTGCAAGACGCTGGTAGAGGGCGACCTGTCGTCGCGCTACTACTACCTTTATGCCGAGGATGCCGAGCGCGGCGGCCGCTGGAACGGCCCGATCAACATGTGCGTGGCCGACAAGGAGTTCAAGATCGTCGGCATCAACGACTGCTTCGCCCGCGGTTTCCAGCGCGCCGGCTTCCAGGAATACGATACCGGTGAACAGGCCAACTGGATGGTCCAGCTCACCGACGAACCAGCCATTCCCACCACGCCCGGCACCGCGGCCAGCAACTGAGACCCGGTGCGCCCGGTGTCATACGGGCGTAACCATCGCGGTTGACCCTGTGCCGCGCTTCACTTAAAACGATTTAAAATTCAATCCGGATGGAATTCATGGATATCGTCAGACGAAACCGCAAGGCCAAGGTGGTCGCAACGCTCGGGCCTGCATCCTCGTCCAGGGAAATGATCGAAAAGCTGAGCCGCGCCGGCGCGGATGTTTTTCGCATCAACATGAGCCATGCCAGCCATGACCTGATGCGCGACCTTGTCGCCCGCATTCGACAGGTCGAGGCTTCGGTCGGCAGGCCCATTGCCATTCTGGGCGATCTCCAGGGTCCGAAGCTGCGTGTCGGCCTGTTTGCCGAGGGCAAGGCTTTGCTGGAACCCGGCCAGACCTTCACCCTCGACAACAATCCCGAACCCGGTGACGCCACCCGCGTTCATCTGCCGCATCCGGAGATATTGGCATCGGTTGAAGCCGGCCACCGGCTGCTCATTGACGATGGCAAGCTGCAATTGAAGGCCGTGACCACCGAACCCGGCAAGATCATCTGCACCGTGGTCACAGGGACGAAGATATCCGACCGCAAGGGCGTTTCCCTGCCCGATACCGACCTGCCGGTTGGCGCCCTGACCGACAAGGACCGTGCCGACCTTCAGGCCTTGCTGGAAACCGGCGTCGACTGGATCGCGCTCTCCTTCATCCAGCGCCCGGAGGATCTGGCGGAAGTGCGCAAGATCGCACGCGGGCGTGCCGGCATCCTCTCCAAGATCGAGAAGCCGCAGGCCGTGCAAAGGCTGGCCGAGATCATCGAGCTTTCCGATGCCATCATGGTGGCGCGCGGCGACCTTGGCGTGGAAATGCCGATCGAATCCGTCCCCGGCCTGCAAAAGCAGATCACCCGCACCTGCCGCCGCGAAGGCAAGCCCGTCGTCGTTGCCACGCAGATGCTGGAAAGCATGATCTCGGCCCCCGTGCCGACCCGCGCCGAGGTCTCCGACGTCGCGACCGCCCTTTTCGAAGGCGCCGACGCGGTCATGCTGTCGGCGGAATCGGCGGCCGGCGACTATCCCGTGGAAGCGGTTGCCATGATGGATTCCATCGCCCGCCAGGTGGAACGCGATCCCACCTTCCCCGGAATCATCGCCGCACAGCGCCTGGAGCCGGAATCCACCGGCGCCGACGCCATCGCGGCGGCCGCGCGCCAGATTGCAGAGACGCTGAACCTGTCGGCCATCGTCTGCTACACGTCGTCGGGAACGACCGGCCTGCGCGCTTCGCGCGAACGTCCCATGGTGCCCGTCATCGCGCTGTCACCGATCGCCGAAACGGCCCGTCGCCTGACGCTTGCATGGGGCCTGCATTGCGTCGTCACCGAGGATGCCAGGAACGAGGACGACATGGTCGACCGCGCCTGCTCGATCGCCTATCGCGACGGCTTCGGCAAGGCCGGCAGCCGCGTCATCATCACCGCGGGCGTTCCCTTCGGCACGCCCGGTTCCACCAACATGCTCCGCATCGCCTATATCGGCTCCGACGGCCACGGCGGCGTGTGATCCGGCGGTCACGCCGCCTGCCGGTCACCCGTCGGCAAGGATGACCCCCGCCAGCTTTTCCGCCCAGGCGCGGTAACCCGCCGCGCTGGCGTGGAAACCGTCACGCGAGAAGCCTTCGGGCTGAATGTCGTCGAGCGCAGGCACGAGACACGCGCCGCGCTCCCGGCACAGCCGCGCCGCCTTCGCATTGAAGGCATCGGCGCGGATGTCGAGGATGCGCGCCAGCGCCCACGGCATCGCCGGCACATGGCGCATGTCGATCATTTCCGGCCAATAGATGCGCGCCTCAGGAAACCGCGTCCTGACAGCATAGACCAGGGTGCCGAAATCCCGCTTGAAGCGCACCAGCGAGTGAAAGTTCTTCATGTCGTTGGTGCCAAGCGAGAGCACGACATGCGTCCAGTCGCGCGGTTCCACATGCGGCAGCACATGATCGCGCACATGCGCCGCGATGGCGGAATTGGCCCCGGCCGCGCGATAGACGACGGGACGCCCGGTGCGCTCGGCCAGCATGACGGAAAGATGACCTGCCAGCGATTCCCGCACACTTTCCACGCCGACGCCGGCCGCCGACGAATCCCCCAGCACCAGCAGCCGGAACGGCGCGCCCTCTCCCTCGATCCTCCCGGACGGCGAATCCGAAGGGGGTGGGAGCCGCTCGGTCCTCAGCCGCGTGGCAATGCCTTGCCAGGCATAGACGGGGCAGAGCGGCCACGTCAGAAGCGGTGCCCAGGCCGGATAGCGCCGCGCCATGGAACCCGCTCAGGCCTTCAGCGCTTCCACGCCAGGCAGGGCCTTGCCTTCCATCCATTCAAGGAACGCGCCGCCGGCGGTGGAAACATAGGTGAACCGGTCGGCCACACCGGCGTGGTTGAGCGCGGCCACCGTATCGCCGCCGCCGGCCACGGAGACCAGTTCGCCGGCACTTGTGCGCGCCGCGGCAGCCTGCGCGGCAGCCACGGTGGCCGCATCGAAAGGCGTGATTTCGAAGGCGCCGAGCGGCCCGTTCCAGACCACCGTCTTCGCCTTGCCGATCCATGCCTTCACCGCCTCGACCGTGGCCGGCCCGGCATCCAGGATCATCATGTCGGAGGGCACAGCATCGACGGAAACCACCGCGTTCTCGGCATGGGCGGCGAATTCCTTCGCCACCACCGCGTCGCTGGGCAGCACAATGGTCGAGCCGGCCTTGTCCGCCGCCACCATGATGGCACGGGCCGTATCGGCAAGGTCATGCTCGCACAGCGACTTGCCCACGTCCTTGCCCTGCGCTGCCAGGAATGTATTCGCCATGCCGCCGCCGATCACCAACGCATCGACACGCGCGACGAGGTTCTGCAACAGGTCGATCTTGGTGGACACCTTGGCGCCGCCGACAATGGCGACCACCGGGCGCGCCGGATTGCCCAGCCCCTGCTCCAGCGCCTCCAGTTCCGCCTGCATGGTGCGCCCGGCGAAGGCCGGAAGCTTGTGTGCCAGCCCTTCGGTGGAGGCATGCGCCCGGTGCGCCGCCGAAAAGGCGTCGTTCACGTAGAGATCGCCATTGGCGGCCAACGCATCCACGAAATCCGGCAGGTTCTTTTCCTCGCCCTTGTAGAAACGCGTGTTCTCCAGCAGCAGGATGTCACCATTGTTCATGCGGCCGATGGCGGCCTGCGCCTCGGCCCCCACCGTCTCCGGCTCGAACACGACGCGCTGGTCGAGCACCTGTTCGATGGCCGGCGCGATCGGCCTCAGCGACATTTCCGGCACCACCTCACCCTTGGGACGGCCGAAATGCGCCAGCAGGATCACCTTCGCGCCCTTGGCCGACAGTTCCGAAATGGTGGGCGCAACGCGCTCGATCCGCGTCGCGTCGGTCACAACGCCATCCTTGACCGGCACGTTGATGTCGACGCGCACCAGCACGCGCTTGCCCGCGATATCACCCATGTCGTCAATGGTCCTGAAGGCGGCCATGCAGCTTTCCTCCGCTTGAAATGTCGCTGTTTCCCTGACCTAGCAGAAACCGCAATCGGCACGGATGTGCAAGACGCCGGGCACCCGATAGGGCAATTTATCGCGGCCGTGCCTCTTCATCGGCGCCTTGGCGGCGTCTTTCGTCCGGGGCTGCGCGGCAGGCCCGCCAGATGCAGCGCAGCCGCCACGCAAGGCCGGCCGCCAGGGCCAGGACAAGAAGGCCGGAGACGAGCGCGTTCATGCCCTCACCTTCGCCGGACACCAAGCGGCCCCGAAAAACGGAACCGCCGGGCTGGATGGCCCGGCGGTCTGGAAGTCAGTCACACGACTCACACGTCTCAGAGGAACTTCGCCATGGCGACGGCCGTGTCGCCCATGCGGTTGGAGAAGCCCCACTCGTTGTCATACCAGGACAGGATCGACACCAGCGTCCCGTCCATCACCTTGGTCTGGTCCATGTGGAAGATCGAGGAATGCGGGTCGTGGTTGAAGTCGATGGAGACGTTCTTGGCCTCGGTATAGCCGAGCACACCCTTCAGCGGACCGTCGGCGGCCGCCTTGATCGCCGCATTGACCTCGGCAACGGATGTCGCCTTCTTGGCAATGAACTTCAGATCGACCACGGAGACATTCGGCGTCGGAACGCGCATGGCGAAGCCGTCCAGCTTGCCGTTGAGCTCGGGCAGCACCAGGCCGACGGCCTTCGCGGCGCCGGTCGAGGTCGGAATCATGCTCATGGCGGCAGCGCGGCCGCGGTAGAGATCCTTGTGCATCGTGTCCAGCGTCGGCTGGTCGCCGGTATAGGAATGGATCGTGGTCATCATCCCCTTTTCGATGCCCACGGTATCATGCAGGACCTTGGCCACCGGCGACAGGCAGTTCGTCGTGCACGAGGCATTGGAAACGACGAGATCGTCTGCGGTCAGGGTGTCATGGTTGACGCCATAGACGATCGTCTTGTCCGCGCCATCGGCCGGCGCGGAGACCAGCACGCGCTTGGCACCCGCTTCCAGGTGCATGGCGGCCTTGTCGCGGGCGGTGAAGATGCCCGTGCACTCCATCACGATGTCGACGCCCAGATCGCCCCAGGGCAGGTTCTTCGGATCGCGCTCGGCCAGCACCTTGAAGCTGTCGCCGCCTTCGATGCGGATCGTGTCGCCATCCACCTCCACGGATTTCGGGAACTTGCCATGCACCGAATCGAAGCGCATCAGGTGTGCGTTGGTTTCAACCGGGCCCAGGTCATTGATGGCAACGATGTCGATGTCCTTGCGCCCGGATTCATAGATGGCGCGCACGACATTGCGGCCGATGCGGCCAAATCCGTTGATGGCGATTCTCACGGTCATGTCAGGTTTCTCCCGCAGGCTTCTTCAGGGCCGGGCACGGGCCGGCCGGTTCCGGTTGGATGGCAAGCGGCGGGCGGACCGCCGAAGCTGCCGCTTCTTAGCCGCGCGCAGGGCAAGAATCCAGATGGCTTGCGCCCTTTCGCGCAGGCTTTGGCGGTTTCCTCTTCCTTTTCAATCGATAAAACCGGATGGCCCTTGCCGAACCGGCTTCATGCAGCCGTTTGCGAAAATGAAAAGACCGCGCGCGGATACCTCCGGGCGCGGCCTCATGTCGCAGTGCCGATCAAGTCAGCCGATCTGCTTGAGCAGCGTTTCCGCCTTCTCCGCCACGCCTTCCGGCGTGATGCCGAAATGCTTGTAGAGCTCTTCATAGGGGCCGGAGGCGCCGAACGAATCCATCCCGACGAAGCCGCCATCCTCGCCGATGAAACGGTCCCAGCCCATGCGGATGCCGGCCTCGACAGCCACGCGCACCGGCGCCGAGCCGAGGATGGCCTTGCGGTAATCCGCATTCTGCCTGGCGAAAAGCTCCATGCAGGGCACGGAGACCACACGGGTGGGAATGCCGCGCCCTTCCAGCAAGGTGCGGGCGTTGAGGGCGATTTCCACTTCCGAACCGGTCGCGAAGATGGACACCTTGGCATCGTCGGAGGCGGTTTGCAGCTCGTAGGCACCGAAGGCGCACAGGTTCTCGTCCGCATAGTCGCTGCGCACGGCCGGCAGGTTCTGACGGGTCAGCGCGAGCGTCGACGGCGTGGCGCGCGATTCCAGCGCGATCTGCCAGCATTCCGCCGTTTCCATCGCGTCGGCCGGGCGGAAGACCTGGTGATTGGGAATGGCGCGCAGCGCAGCCAGGTGTTCGACCGGCTGATGCGTCGGCCCATCCTCGCCAAGGCCGATGGAATCGTGCGTCATGACATAGATCACGCGCAGCCCCATCAGCGACGACAGGCGCATGGCTGGCCGGGCATAGTCGGAGAAGACCAGGAACGTGCCGGAATAGGGGATCAGCCCGCCATGCAGGGCGATGCCGTTCATGGCAGCGGCCATGGCATGCTCGCGAATGCCGTAGTGGATATAGCGGCCCGAGAAATCGTCGGGCGTCACGGGCGCCGTCTGGCTGGTCTTGGTATTGTTGGAGCCCGTCAGGTCAGCCGACCCGCCAATGGTTTCGCTCACCGCGCCGTTGATGACCTCCAGCGCCATTTCCGATGCCTTGCGGGTTGCCACTTTCGGACGCTCTTTCGCCAGCCTGGCCTTGTATTCGCCAACCGCCGTTTCGAAGGCGCCGGGCAGATCTCCGCGCAGGGCGCGCTCGAACTCGCCGCGAACGGTCGCTTCGGCCTCGGCCAGGCGCTTTTCCCATGCCGTGCGCGTCTTCGTGGAGCGCAGGCCGGCCAGACGCCACGCGTCCAGCACGTCGGAAGGCACCTCGAAAGGTTCCGAGGTCCAGTTCAGCGCCAGACGCGTCGCCGCGATTTCCTCGGCGCCGAGCGGCGAGCCATGCACCTTGGCAGTGCCGGCCTTGTTCGGCGCGCCGAAGCCGATCGTCGTCTTGCAGGCGATCATGGTCGGCCGGTCGGAACCGCGCGCCGCCTCGATGGCCGCCGCGATGGCGTCGGGATCATGCCCGTCGACCGCCATGGTTTCCCAGCCCGACGCCTCGAAACGCTTGCGCTGGTCGGTGCTGTCGGCCACCGAAACCGGCCCGTCGATGGAAATGCTGTTGTCGTCCCAAAGCAGGATCAGCTTGGACAGCTTCAGGTGGCCGGCCAGCGTGATCGCCTCCTGACTGATTCCCTCCATCAGGCAGCCGTCGCCGGCCAGCACATAGGTATAATGATTGACGAGATCGTCGCCATAGCGCGCATTGAGCAGACGCTCGGCCAGCGCCATGCCCACGCCATTGGCCACGCCCTGGCCCAGCGGGCCTGTCGTCGTCTCGATTCCCGCGGCATGGCCGTATTCGGGATGCCCCGCCGTCTTCGAGCCGATCTGCCGGAAATTGCGGATTTCGTCGATGGTGATGTCTTCATAGCCCGTCAGGTAGAGCAGCGAATAGAGCAGCATGGAGCCATGGCCGGCCGACAGGATGAACCGGTCGCGGTCGGCCCAGTGCGGATGCTTCGGATCATGGTTCATGAATCGCGTGTAGAGCACCGTGGCAATGTCGGCCGCGCCCATGGGCAGGCCGGGATGCCCCGACTTGGCCTTTTCGACCGCGTCCATGGAAAGGAAACGGATCGCATTGGCCATCCGGTCGTGTTTTTCGCGTGTGATCATGTGATTGCTGGTCCTTGCCGGCGGAAAACGGGAGCATGTCCCTTCGATGGTCCGCATCTGGCGCACTATGCGCCGCCCCTCGGAGAAAAGCAGGCGCTACATATCAGGTGCGCATCGCGAGTCAACCGGACCCGGCCCAAAGCCGGCGCTTCTCGACAGCTTGTTCACGCCATGCCCGGGGCTCCGGTGGGCCCTAAATCAGGGGATGACGGATGAAGCCAGGTTGACCTCGCCTTAATCCGGCCCGTAATCTTTAACAGATAAACGGTTCACTTTCCGCCACGATTCGCCGCCCTCGCAGCGTGCCGTAACCGGACCCAAGGCCATGACGGGTGACGTGACACTCAAAGAAGCGATTGACCGGCTTGCGAACGCGCTCGACAGCCTTGAAAACGCCGTGGACGCGCGCCTTGAGAAGGAAGCCGATTACGCCGAGGCCGAGGCGGAAGTCCAGCGCATGAACGCCGACCGCGCCCGCCTCGCACAGGAACTCGACAGTTCCGAAGCCCGCGCCGAGCGTCTCGAACAAACCAACAAGGAGGTCTCGCGCCGCCTGGTCACGGCCATGGAGACCATCCGGGCCGTTCTCGACCGGTAGGAAACGAGCCGGGGATCCGTGAGGAACACATGCCACAGGTATCGGTGATCATCGACGGCAAGACGTACCGCATGGCCTGCGACGAAGGCCAGGAAGAGCATCTGGCCGATCTCGCGCAGCGTTTCGACCGCTATGTCACCCACCTGAAGGGATCGTTCGGCGAAATCGGCGACCAGCGCGTGACCGTCATGGCGGGCATCATGGTCATGGACGAGCTTGTCGAGCTTCAGAAGCGGATGCGCGGCCTGGAGGCCGAGGCCGAAACGCTGCGCAAGACGCGTGACGAGGCGCTGGCCCGCGCCGACCGCATCGATGCCGGCCTGTCGGCGACGATGACCACCCTGGCCGAGCGGATGGAGGCCATTGCCGGGAAGATCGCCAGGGGTTAGGGAACCGGCTCCCCGTCACGGAGCGGCCAAGACCGTGCCGGACGCATCGCGCCGAGGTATTTCGTGTTCGTGGACATCGCCATTCTTGCAGCGGCCCTTGCCACGGGCGCAATTCTCTTTCGCCCATCCGTCGCATCGAACCCCTTCTGGCGGGCAACGGTCACACCCCTTGCTTCGATCATCGGTTCCGGCTTCCTCATCCTTGCCCCTGTCCTCGACTATGGCTATGGCGGCTGGGCGCCTGTGGTCATGGCCGGACTTTGTGCCGCCGCCTGGGCGTTCGGCAGCGCCATACGCTTCAATATCGCCGCCCTGAATGACGGGCTCGACGACACGCCGGGCGCCACGAGACTGGAAGCGCTGGCATCCTGGACGCTGGCGCTGGCCTATTTTGTCTCGGTTGCCTACTACCTGAACCTGTTCGGCGCCTTTGCCGCCCGGATGATTTCCCATGACGATCCGCTTGTGGCGCGCTCGATCACCAGCGCGCTCCTGCTGCTGATTCTGGCGATCGGCTCGACACGCGGCTTCACCGCGCTTGAAAGGCTGGAGCAGGTTTCGGTCAGCGTGAAGCTTGCCATCATCGCGGGATTGCTGGCCGGCATGGCGCTCTTTTTTCGCGACCGGGTCGTCCATGACGGCTTGGTCGCCAATCCGGTTCACGTGGACGGCTGGAGCGGTCTTGCGCTCGCCTTCGGTCTCATCGTCACGGTCCAGGGCTTCGAGACGTCCCGCTACTTGCGCGAGATCTACGACGCGCCGACCCGCATCCGCTCCATGCGGCTGGCACAGGTCCTCGCCACCGCCATCTATGTCGCCTATATCGTACTGATGGCCTATGTCTTCCCGGCGGATGACGGAATGGTCAGCGAAACCGGCGTCATCGACATGACGGCGCGTGTATCCACGATACTTCCTGCAATGCTCATGGTGGCCGCGCTCAGCGCCCAGTTTTCCGCCGCGATAGCCGATACGGGCGGCTCTGGCGGCCTGGTGCATGAATTGACGCGCGGCCGTGTTCGCCAGGGCATGACCTATGCGGCGCTGACCGCTGGCGGACTCGCCATGACCTGGCTTTTCGACGTCTTCGCCATCATCAGCTATGCCTCGCGCGCCTTCGCGCTTTATTACGGGCTTCAGGCCCTTCTTGCCGCCATCCGCGCGGGAACACGCAAGGCGCAATGGGCGCGGGTCGCCTTTTATCTGGCGCTCGCATTCCTGGCTTTGGCCATGACCGTGTTCGGGCGCCCTGTCGAATGAGGACGCCCGAACCGGAAATGCCTCAGCGGCCCATGGTAAGCCGGATGAGAACGTAGAAGATCGTCGGCACGGCGAGGAGCGCGGGCAGGATCACGGCCGGGTATCCGAAGAGATAGATGGCCAGCAACCAGGCGGCGCCGAGGTTGAGAAGCGGCAGCACGGGGCGGAAATCGTCGCGGTCCGGCACGGCGGACGTCGAAGCGGAAGCGGAAGCTGAAGCTGAAGCGGCAGCGGAAGCGGAAAAGTCGGCGCGGCCGATCACTGCATCAACAGTGCTCATGGCATATCCCTCATGATGATGCGTGGCCTTGTGACGGCCACTGCGGTTTGTAACCGCCGCTATGTGGGGAGGCCGGCCGGCAATGGGAACGTGACAGGAGCGCGCATGTGACAAACTGTCATGCGGGCGCTGCGCCAGGGCACGGACGGCCCGCGCGCAATTTTCCCTACCCTTCCAGTTCCTCGCGCAGCATTTCCAGTTCCAGCCACTCCTCTTCCGCCTTGTCGCGCGCCGCGCGCTTGGCGTCGAGTTCTGCGGCCAGCTTGTTGAAGCCGCCGGGATCGCGCGCATAGAGCGCCGGGTCTGCAAGCCGGGCCTCCAGCGCTTCCATTTCGCCGGTCATTTTCTCGATCTGCTTCGGCAGGTTTTCCAGCGCGAATTTCTGCTTGTAGGAGAGCTTTGCCCGCGCAGGGGCAGGCTTTGCCGCCATGGGCGCCGCGGCAGCCGGCTTCGCCTCGCCGCGCGTTGCCGGTTTCGGATCACGCAATGCGAACCGGCTTGTGCCGCGCTGGGCGAGCATGTCGGCATAGCCGCCCGCATAGACCAGCCACTTGCCGCCCGCTTCAGGCGCCAGCGTCGCGGAAACCGTGCGGTCGAGGAAATCACGGTCGTGGCTGACCAGAATGACGGTGCCCGGAAAGTTCGCGACAAGTTCCTGCAGGAGGTCCAGCGTCTCCATGTCGAGATCGTTGGTCGGCTCGTCCAGAACCAGCAGATTGGCCGGTTGCGCCAGCACCTTGGCCAGCAGCAACCGGGCCTTCTCGCCACCGGACAGTTCGCGGATCGGCGTGCGCGCCTGCTCGGGCTTGAACAGGAAATCCTTCATGTAGGACATGACATGGCGGGCCTCGCCATTGATGACAACCTGGTCGCCGCGCCCGCCGGTAAGAAAGGAAGCCGGCGTATCGTCCGGGTCCAGACGCGCGCGTCCCTGGTCCAGCGTCGCGATTTCCAGGTTGACGCCAAGGCGCACCGTTCCGCTGTCGGGTGCCAGTTCACCGGTCAGCATCTTCAGCAGCGTCGTCTTGCCCGCGCCATTGGGGCCGACAAGGCCAATGCGGTCTCCGCGCAGGATTCGCAGCGAGAAATCGCGCACGATCGCACGCTCGCCGAAGGATTTGGAAATGCCCATCGCCTCGATGACCAGCTTGCCGGAGGCTTCCGCTTCCGAGGCCTCCAGCCGCGCCTTGCCTTCCGGCCCCTGGTGCTCGCGAAACGCCTGGCGCATGGTCTGCAACTCGCCGAGCCGCCGCATGTTGCGCTTGCGCCGTCCCGAAACGCCGTGGACCACCCAATGCTCTTCGCGCGCGATCTGCCGGCCCAGCTTGTGCTGCTCGCGTTCCTCTTCCTCGTGCACCTGGTCGCGCCAGTCCTCGAAATGGGCAAAGCCCTTTTCGAGCCGCCGCGTCGTGCCACGGTCGAGCCACACGGTTGCCTTCGTCACCCGTTCCAGGAAGCGCCGGTCATGGCTGATCAGGATGATCGCGGAGGTGGACTGCTGAAGTTCCTCTTCCAGCCATTCGATGGTTGCCAGGTCGAGATGGTTGGTCGGTTCGTCGAGCAGGAGAATGTCGGGCTGCGGTGCCAGCACCTTGGCAAGCGCCGCGCGCCGCGCCTCCCCGCCCGAAAGCAGTTTCGGATCGGCCATGCCGTCCAGCCCGAGATGATCGAGCAGATAGGCCACGCGCCATTCCTCGTCCGCCGGGCCGAGGCCGGCGGCGACATAGGCCTCCACCGTGCCGTGCTCGCCGAAATCCGGCGCCTGCGGCAGATAGCGGATCGTCGCGGTCGGCTGGCGGAAGATATCGCCCTCCTGCGCCTCGACGAGGCCGGCCGCGATTTTCAGCAGCGTCGACTTGCCCGATCCGTTGCGCCCGACCAGCGCGATCTTGTCGCCGGCGCCCGCCGAAAGCGTGGCGCCATCGAGCAGCGGCTTGCCGCCGAAGGTCAGGCGGATGCCATCGAGATGGAGAAGCGGCGGAGCCATGCGCTGGAAACCCTCAGAACTGTGCAGCCGGATCGGGATGCGCGACGAGCAGCGCCCGGCCCGAAGCCAATTCGACCATGAGCGGCCCGAGCGCGACATTCGACATGGTCAGCGACGAGCCGAAGGCCACGTCCTTTTCCACGAGCGGCCACCTGGCGCCCGCCACCGTCAGCCCTTCCAGATCGTTGAAGGCGAGGATGGAAAACAGCGTGCCATGCGGCAGGTCGAACCGGTTTTCCCCGTGCAGGACCGGATAGCCTTCCTGCTTGCCTGACGTGATGAGAACCGGCAGGCCGGTCTCCGCCACGGAAACCGCCGCCGTCAGGTGCAGGAAGGCATGATCGACCCGCGGCCCGCCAAAGGCGCCGGCCAGGATGAATGCGCTGGCGCCGCGCCTGAGCGCCTCGGCAATCGCCAGTTCGCCGTCCGTCATGTCCTTGTCCTGCGGAAAGGCCTCGCGCGGAACATCCGGGTAGATGGTGAAGAGCGCCTCGTCCGCGCTGTCGAAATCGCCAAGCCACAGTTCCGGCGTCACGCCGAGAAGGGCGGCATGTTCCATGCCGGAATCGGCGGCAATCACGCGATGGCCGGCCACCTGGCTCATCAGGCGCGGCGTTGCATGCAGCTCGCCGCCAAGAAGGATCACGAATGTGCTCATGCCCGCGCGCTTAGCATGCCATCGCCGCCACGGGAAGCGTTCGGTCCTGACGAAGCGCCCGTGCCGCCGCCCGCCCCTTGCCAGACACCCACCGCTCCGCTAAATGCGCAAGTGTTCTAACGGGGTGCCCGCCGGATCGTGTCCGGCGCGCTGAGAGGCTGATTGCCAACCCGCAAAACCTGATCCGGTTAGCACCGGCGGAGGGATTAGACGCCTTGCTTGTCCGCAGCGCCTTTTTCCCCGAAACCCGAACGAAAAGGAGACGCAGACAATGCGTAAGTTTCTGCTTGCCGCCTGTTCCGCAATCGCCATGGCCGGGCCCGCCACCGCGGCCGACCTGACCGTTTATACCTATGAGGCCTTCACTGCCGATTGGGGACCGGGCCCCGTCGTCGAAAAGGCATTCGAGGCCGAATGCGGCTGCGATATCGAACTGGTCGGCGTGACCGACGGCGTCGCCCTGCTCAACCGGCTCAAGCTGGAGGGTGAGAACACGCAGGCCGACATCATCCTCGGTCTCGACACCAACCTGATGGCGGATGCCCGGGAAACCGGCCTGTTCGCGCCCCATGGCGTCAGCCTGGACAACGTGGACGTGCCTGGCGGCTGGTCCGACGACACTTTCATTCCCTTCGACTATGGCCACTTCGCGGTGGTCTACGACACGCAGAAAGTCGACAATCCGCCCAGAAGCCTGAAGGAACTGATGGAGGGCGGCGACACGCCGAAGATCGTCATACAGGATCCGCGCACCTCCACGCCAGGTCTCGGCCTCGTGCTCTGGGTGAAGAAGGTCTATGGCGATGACGCACCGAAGGCCTGGGAAGCGTTCAGCGACCGCGTCCTGACCGTGACACCGGGCTGGTCGGAAGCCTACAACCTCTTCGTCAAGGGTGAGGTGCCGATGGTGCTGTCCTATGTCACCTCGCCGGCCTATCACATGATTGCCGAGGATACCGACCGTTACCAGGCGGCAGCCTTCGAGGAAGGCCACTACATGCAGATCGAGATCGCCGGCCAGACCGTGAAGGGCAGGGACAATCCGCTTGCCGCGAAATTCCTTTCCTTCATGACAGGTCCCGCCTTCCAGGACGTCATCCCCGAAACCAACTGGATGATGCCCGCCGGCAAGACGGAAAAGCCGCTGGCCGAGGCCTTCTCGAAACTGGTCGAGCCGTCCGCCAGCCTGACCTTCGCGCCGGAGGACGTGGCTGAAAACCGCAAGGACTGGGTAAACGAGTGGCTCGCCGCCATGAGCCGCTGACGATCGCGGCGCGGACAAGCGGCCGATGAGCGCCCGCACGAAAGCAGGAGGAAAGGCGGGGCTGGCAGCGCTGGCCCTGCTTGGCCTCCTGGTCGGCGGCGCCATGGCCGGCCTTGTCCTCTCGGCCACGCGCCAGGGCGCCGATGTCGCTGGCGCCTTCGATCGCTGGCTCTGGGCGGCGGCGCGCTTCACGCTGTGGCAGGCCGCCCTGTCCACATTGTTTTCCGTCGTGCCGGCCATCGTCATTGCCCGCGCGCTCTTCCGCCACCGGACCTTCCCTGGCCGCACCCTGGTGCTCGGCCTGTTCGCGCTGCCCCTTGCCATTCCCGGCATCGTGGCGGCGCTTGCCACGCTGGCGCTCTATGGCCGCGCCGGCCTTCTGGCGCCCATACTGGCACCGTTGACGGGGGGGCAATGGCCGGGTGTGTTCGGCCTGTCCGGTATTCTGCTCGCCCACGTCTTCTTCAACATGCCGCTGGCCGCGCGAATGGTTCTGGAAGCGCTCGAAGCGGTTCCGCACGACCGCTGGCGCCTGGCTGCCCAGCTCGGCATGGGGCCGGCGGCCCGGTTCCGTTTCATCGAATGGCCGGCGCTGGCGGCAAGCCTGCCGGGCATTGCCGGCCTGGTCT
Organism: Zhengella sp.; assembly: GCF_041397485.1. Taxonomy (NCBI): domain Bacteria; kingdom Pseudomonadati; phylum Pseudomonadota; class Alphaproteobacteria; order Hyphomicrobiales; family Notoacmeibacteraceae; genus Zhengella; species Zhengella sp. The sequence goes on from NZ_JAWKWO010000001.1 coordinate 1,226,892, forward strand.
TCATGCTCTGCGCCACCTCCTTTGCCGTTGTGCTGACGCTGGGCGGCGGACCATCCGCCTCCACGCTGGAAGTGGCGATCTATCAGGCGCTTCGGTTCGATTTCGAGCCCGCGCGGGCCGCCGCGCTCACACTGGCGCAACTGGCGCTGACCGGCCTTCTCGTCGTCGCGCTGCAATCCATCGGCGCGCCGCTGGCCGGCGAGACAAATCTCACGCTGGCGCGCCGTGGCCATGGCCTGCCGGCAACGCCCGGCCAGTCCGCCATCGGCTTTCTTGTCATCGGACTTGGTGCGGCCTTTGTCGGTGGTCCGCTGGCCGCCATGCTCGTTGCCGGCCTGAAGGCGGACCTGCCGCGCCTTCTGGGCGAGGCCGGCGTCCGGCAGGCCCTCGGCACGAGCCTGGTCCTGGCCGTCATTTCAGCCGTTCTGGCTGTCTCGCTCACGTTCTCGCTGCTGCGCCTGCGCCTGGCCCGCCAGAGGGCGCGGCGCGGCGGCCGGCCCGGCTGGGTGGAATGGTGCGCCGGCAACGGCGCCAGCCTGATCCTGCTCGTCCCCTCTGTCGTGCTTGGCGCGGGCTGGTTCATCCTCGCCGTGGAGGCCGGTCAATTGCGCCTGACCGGAACGATCGGCCCCGCCCTCGTGGCGGTGGTGAACGCCGCCATGGCCATGCCTTTCGTCATGCGCCTGCTGAGCCCCGCCCATGATGCCGCGGCGGCAAGGCACGACCGGCTGGCAGCCAATCTCGGCCTTTCCGGCTGGACGCGCCTGCGCCTGATCGACATGCCTGCGCTGAAAGGCCCGCTTGCCGCTGGCTTTGCCTTCGCCATGGCCCTGTCGCTTGGCGACCTGGGTGTCATTGCCCTTTTCGGATCCGAGGATTTCCGCACCCTGCCCTGGCTCCTGCATGCCCGCATGGGCAGCTACCGCACCGACGACGCCGCCGGTCTCGCGCTCATCCTTGCACTTGTCTGCCTGGCATTGATGATGGTGGCGGCGCGCGCGGGAAGGGAGACGCCATGAGCGATGGCCTCGCAGTTGAAATGCAGGATGTCCGCCTCGCGCTGGACGGGTTCGCGGCCGCCTTTAATGTCCGGCTCGAGGCCGGCAGCATCGTCGCGCTGGTCGGCGCTTCAGGATCCGGCAAGTCGACATTCCTGAACCTCGTGGCCGGTTTTGAACGGCCGGACAGCGGCCGCGTGCTCATCGGTGACGAGGACGTGACCGCGCGCAACCCGGCCGGGCGGCCCGTGTCCATGGTGTTTCAGGAAAACAACCTCTTCGGCCATCTCGACATCGCGTCGAATGTCGGCCTCGGGCGGTCGCCGGGCCTGCACCTCTCGGCCAGCGACCGCGACGACATCGCCGCCGCGCTTGAGCGGACCGGACTGGCAGGCAAGGAAAGGCGAAAGCCGGCCGAACTGTCCGGCGGCGAACGGCAGCGCGCCGCGCTCGCCCGTGTTCTGGTGCGAGACCGGCCCGTGCTGCTGCTCGACGAACCCTTCGCCTCGCTCGGACCGGCCCTTCGCGCCGACATGCTCGATCTGCTCTGCCAACTGCAACAGGAAACCGGCATGACGCTGGTCATGGTCACCCATCACCCCGAAGACGCGGTGACGCTGGGGGGCGAGGCCCTGTTCCTGGAAAACGGGCACATTGCGGCACGCGCTGCCGCGGCCACGCTGTTCGGCCCTGCCGGACCGGAGGCGGTGCGCCGCTATACCGGGCGGAATTGACGCGCCGGCCGCGCTTCTGCCCGCTTCTCGCCGCAATTGCATCTGACACAGACCCTGCCCGGACTTGCCATCCGAATCCTCCTGTGGCTACGTGAGACTGCACGCGGCGCGCCCCCTCGCCCGATTTTCCGATGGTGGTTGAACTGGAACGCCTGTCTATTCCCTTGCCTGCATTTGCGCGTAGCGCCGCCATGGCTGCTGTCGCAGTGCTGTTGTCTGCCTGTTCCCTGACCGGGCAGGGCGGCGTGGACGGCATGCTCAAACCTTCGGACAATCCCGTCACGTTCGAGTCGTCGGCTGGCGACGAGCGCATGCGGCAACTGGCCGAATCGCAGCATCCCCGCATTCTGGAAACCTATGGCGGCGAATATTCCGATCCCCGGCTGGAGCGCATGGTGGCGCGCGTGGTCGGAAAGCTGATCGGCGCGACCCAGGACCCCGCCCAGGCCTACAGGATCACGATCCTGGATTCGCCCTCGGTCAACGCCTTCGCATTGCCCGGCGGCTATCTCTATGTCACGCGCGGACTTCTGGCACTGGCCAATGACAGCGCTGAACTCGCCGCCGTCATTTCCCATGAAATGGCCCATGTGACCGCCAATCACGGCATCCAGCGCCGGCGGGCCGAACAGGAAGCCGGCATTGCCGAAAAGGTGGCCCAGGATGTCCTTGCCGGCGACCCCAATGCCCGCGCGGCCGTCATTCGCGGCAAGCTGCGCCTGGCCGAATTCTCGCGCAATCAGGAGCTTGAAGCCGACGCGATCTCCATCAAGCAGATCGGCGAGGCCGGATTCGATCCGTTTGCCGCCGCCCGTTTCCTGCGTTCCATGAGCGCCTATACGCAATTCCGTTCGGTCAGCGGCGCCGACGATCCCTCACTCGATTTCCTCGCCTCCCATCCGTCCAGCCAGCGGCGCATCGACCTTGCGCTGCGCCATGCGCGCAATATCGGTCCGCGCGGCAACGGACTGACCGATCGCGACGCCTATCTCGATGGCATAGACGGGATGATCTATGGCGACACGCCCAGGGAGGGTTTCGTACGCGGGCGCAATTTCCTGCATCCGGGTCTGGGCATACGCTTCTCGGTTCCCGAGGGCTTCGTCATCGACAATTCCGCCGCGGCAGTCACCGCGGCCGGTCCCGGTGACGTGGCCATACGCTTTGACGGAGTGGCCGTGAATGCGGCAACCGGGCCTGAGGCCTATATCGCCAGCGGCTGGGTTTCCGGCCTGGACGAGACCTCCATCCGCTCCGCCACGATAGGCGGTCTGCCGGCCGCGACCGCGCGCGCGGCGGCTGATGGCTGGCAATTCGATATCGCGGTGGTGCGCGCCGGGCCGCAGATGTTCCGCATTCTCACCGCCGCGCCGCTGCGCAGCAGCGCGCTGGACCCGACGGCCCGCTTCGTGAGGAACACATTCGCGACAATGACGGCGGCCGAGCGCCAGTCCCTGCGCCCCTTGCGGATCCGCGTCGTCAAGGTCGCCCCCGGACAGTCCATGGCAAACCTGGCGGCGCGCATGAGCGGCACCGACCGCAAGCTGGACCTGTTCCGGTTGCTCAACGCACTTGGACCGGGCGCCGGGGTTTCGGCTGGCGACCGGGTGAAGATCGTCACGGACCGATAGACGGACCGGTCCTGTGTCGACGGCCCCGCGCGAGGGGCTGGACCTGCCGGCAGTTCAGTGCTGCGCCATGCGCGGATCGGCGGCGACCAGTGCCCCGTGCAGTTTCTCGATGGCCCGGTTCTCGATCTGGCGAACACGCTCCTTGGAAATGCCCAGCGTTGCACCAAGCGATTCCAGTGTGGCGCCGTCTTCGGACAGGCGGCGCTGCCTGATGATGTAGAGTTCGCGGTCATTGAGCACGTTCAACGCGCCATGCAACCATTTGGAGCGGCGTTCCTCGTCAATGGCCACGCCGACGACCTCATCGGGCTGGGGCGCGTCGGAAACCAGGAAATCCATCTTCTCCGCGCCGCTGTCCTCGCTCTGGCTGACCGTCATGTTGAGCGAACTGTCCGGGCCGGAAAGGCGCGAATCCATCAGTGCGACATCGTCCTTGGAGACGCCCAGCTTCTGGGAAATCTGGTCGTGGATTTCATCGATGTTCATCGGCTCTGGGCCGCGTGCCAGCTTGGCGCGCAGCCGCCGCAGGTTGAAGAACAACGCCTTTTGGGTCGACGAGGTGCCGCCGCGTACGATCGACCAGTTGCGCAGGATGTAATCCTGAATGGATGCGCGGATCCACCAGGTCGCGTAGGTCGAGAAGCGCACTTCGCGCTCCGGGTCGAACCGGGCTGCCGCCTCCAGCAGCCCCACATGGCCTTCCTGTATGAGATCGCTGAGCGGCAGACCGAAGTTCCGGAATTTGGCCGCCATGGCGATGACGAGCCGCATATGCGCCGTCGTGATGCGGTGGAGGGCTTCCTGGTCCTTTTCCTCCTTCCATCGAACGGCGAGCATGTGCTCCTCGTCGCGTTCGAGGTAAGGCGCTTTCATGGCCGCCCGTACCATGCGATTGCGTAAAGCGTCATCGGACATGGAGACCTCCGGAAAGGGGTTGACCTTGCTCATTCTTACGCTGCAGCCGGCCGGTGGATCAGGTCGCGGCTCTCGCATGCTACATCGCCATCCGGCCCTAAACGGTTCCAGCGAGGTTTTCGTTCCCCCCGGTTCAGGAAAAATGAACCGAAAAGCCGGATCGCCAGCGATCCGTCGGCCAGCGGCGACGGCCGTCGGGCACAGATAAATTAATTCTTTTCAGATACTTGCAGCACTACCACGAACCGCGTTAGGGCATCGGCTACGGCCCGAAAAGCAACAGGCTCCGGAAGCGATCCGGAGCCTGTCAATTTACGGTGAACGCTGTGTTTTCAGACGATCAGGCCGCCTCTTCCTGATCGGCTTCCTCATTGTCGGCCTTGGCGCCCCGGCGCGGCCCCTTGTTGAGGTTCTGCTCGATCAGGTTGACCGCCTCGGTCTCGCTCATCTTGTTGACTGCCGCGATCTCGCGCGCCATCCGGTCGAGCGCCGCCTCGTAGAGCTGACGTTCCGAATAGGATTGCTCCGGCTGGTTTTCGGCGCGGTAAAGGTCGCGAACGACTTCCGAAATCGAGATCAGGTCGCCGGAATTGATCTTCGCATCATATTCCTGCGCCCGGCGCGACCACATGGTGCGCTTCACCCGCGCCCGGCCCTGAACGACTTTCAGCGCACGATCGACATAGTCGGTTTCGGAGAGCTTGCGCATGCCGATGGAGACGGCCTTGGCAACCGGAACCTTGAGGCGCATCTTGTCCTTCTCGAAGTCGATCACAAAAAGCTCCAGCTTGTGCCCGGCGACTTCCTGTTCCTCGATGGCGACGATCTGGCCGACGCCATGCGCCGGATAGACGATGCTCTCGCCGGTCTTGAAACCCTGACGCTGTGCCGATTTCTTCTGCTGGGTGGCCATACGCTTCTTAACTCCCTGTTGGACGCGGGCGGATTCGCCAGCATCGGAAACGGGCCGGTTGGCATGCAAAACGCCGACAAGGCAAAACACCCACCATTCGCAACCCGATCGCACCGTGGACATGACTTGAACGCCCTGCCCTGGATGATCTTGGCCTGACTGGTGAGGCTTGTACCTTTCAAAGATTAACGCGCAAAACGCATGTGGCTGATTGCATGAACCGGCATGATGCGTGATAACTATCACAAAAAAGCGAAAGAATCAAGAATTTGCCGCATGCGAGAACGTGCGCGCCTTTTCGCCTGTTCCGAAAAGGTTAAGACTGGGCGGTCAACGCCCGGCAGGCTTCGCCAACCGGTTGCGGCGGCTTATTCGTCGCCTGTCCCCGGCTCCGCGGAGAAGTATTTCTCCAGCTTTCCAGGCTCGCCGTCATACTTTTCCGCTTCCGGCATCTGGTCTTTCTTCACGGTGATGTTTGGCCAGATCGCCGCATAGTCCGTATTCAGCTTCAACCAGTCTTCCAGGCCCGGCTCCGTATCCGGCTTGATCGCCTCGGCGGGACATTCCGGCTCGCAGACGCCGCAATCGATACACTCGTCCGGATGGATGACGAGCATGTTCTCGCCTTCATAGAAGCAGTCGACCGGACAAACCTCCACGCAATCGGTATATTTGCATTTGATGCAATTGTCGGTGACGATATAGGTCATGTCCGGCTCCGGCGCTTCACGCATCGCTCTGGTCTTTTGCGTGTCAGGTAACGGCTTTGCCTGGCTCTGACAAGAGCAAGCTTTGTCGCCGGAGCGCCATTTTGAGCAAGGATTTTGCACTGCGGCACAATGGCGCGCCTTGGCTGGCAATGATTGCCGCTCGCGCCGGCCGCCCTCAACCGTCCGTCCCCTTCAACCGGTCGGTCTGCCGGCGCTCCTTCTTGGTCGGCCGCCCCTTTCCCGTCTCGCGCACCGGCGCCAACTGGTCCGGCAACAGCGCATCGCGCGGCGGCGGCGGCGGCGACAGGTCTTCGTAGAGCAGCCGCGCTTCCTCGTAGGGGCCGCGCCGCGCACCCGGCGCCACGACCTTGAGAACGAGCACCCGGCCATCCAGCGTCACGGTCAGCACATCGCCCGGCCGCACCGCCTTTGCCGCATTGTCGGTCTTGTCACGGTTGACGCGAACGCGCCCCGCCTGAATGAGCTTGGCCGCCAGCGAGCGGGATTTCACGACGCGGGCAAAGAACAGCCACTTGTCCAGCCGCTGGCGTCCACCGCCCTCCGGGTCGGCTTCCGGACTCATCCGGTCAAGGCGCCTTCACCGCCAGCCATGCTGTCACTTGCCCATCTTGTCCTTGAGCGCAGCCAGCTTGGCGAAGGGCGAATCCGGATCGATCCGCTGTGGCCTGGCCTCCCGCTGCGGCTTGCCGCCGCCGGCATGAACCCGGTCCGGCTTGCCGCCTCCCGGCTTGCCACCCGGTTTCGGGCCACGCTTCTGGTCACGGCCCTTGCCCTTGAAGCCTTCACGCTTGGGCTGGTTGTCGCGCCCCCGTCCCGGCTGCGGCCGGCCGCGGCCCTCGGCCCGGCCCTGCCGCCAGATGGTGATCGTGCGCGGCGCCTCCGCCTCTGCTTCCGCAGCGTCCCTCGAAGGCTGCGCATCGGCCACAGCAACGCCATCCACCGCTGCGGCCTCTTGCGGCACGGATGCCGCATCGTCCTCTCCGGGCATGATGCTTGCCGCGTCGGGTGCCGAACCGGCATCCGTGGCGGTGTCTGCTTCCGTTTCCGGGGCGGCCGGCGCGCCGGCCAGCGCCGTCACCATGTCGGCCGCGGCGGGCGCTTCGTCCGCGTCGCCGGCACCAGGCCCCGCATCTTCGCCCGACGGTACGCCAAGTGCCTCCGGCTTGCCGGACGCATCGAGCGATGCCAGATGCGCCTCCACCTCTTCGGCCGGCTTCGTTTCGCCGCGATAACCAAGCGCCTTGAGAATTTCGTCCATGTCCTCGGCCGTGGCGCCGAGAATCGACATCATGGCAGGCGTGACGATGAAGGCCCGCCCGTCATAGCCGCCTTCCGGCCGCGCCCCCTGGCCCGGCTGCCAGGAGACCGCCGGGCGTATCAGATCGGCCAGCCGTTCGAGGATGTCCACACGCACGGCGCGCCGCCCGAGCACCCGGAAACCCGCAAGATGGTAGAAATCCTGCCGGAAAGCGGGGTCCGTGACCACCGAAGTGCGCCCTGCGGCCAGCGCCGAGACCACGTCGCCGAAACCCGGATCGTCCTTGGCATCGTGGAACAGCGCCCAGAGCGTTGTGATGAGACCGGCGGGCGCCGGCTTCAGCAATGCCGGCACGAACAGGTGATAGGCCCCGAAGCGAACGCCCAGCTTGCGCAGCCCCGCCCGCGTGTCCTGGTCCAGCGCCTTGACCTCGTCGGCGATTTCGCGCCGGTTGATGACGCCCATCTGCTCGGCCATGCGAAAGGCGATACCCTTGGCAATGCCCTCCAGGCCTTCGCCGGCGGCGAGGTCCTGCAACGGCTTCAGCAGGCTTTCGACCTGATAGGCGACATAGCGCTCGGCCCGCGCCGCCACCTTGTCGCGCGCGGGTCCGGTCAGCTGCTCGTCGGCCAGCAGGATCACGCGCGGCCGCAGCACCTGGTCGCCGGCGGCCAGCAAGGCGACGGGCGATCCCAGCCAGCGCAGCATGCCATCCGACGACAGCGCCAGGTCGCCATTGGCGGTAGCGGCGAAACGCTCCGCCCGCGCGTCGAATTCCTGGCCCAGCGCCTTTTGCGCCGCCCCTCTCACCGCCTTGGCATCTTCGCCCTCGGCAGAGGTATCGGCGGTAAACCGGAATCCCTGCAACTGACCGACGTGATGACCTTCGACCGTGACATCCCCGGCCGGGCTGATTTCCGCTTCCAGCATCGTATTTTCTCTCAAGCGCCTCATGAGCACGGAAGTCCTGCGGTCTACGAAGCGTTTCGTCAACCTTTCATGCAGGGCATCCGACAGCCTGTCCTCGATCTCGCGTGTTTTTTCCTGCCAATGTGCCGGATCCGCCAGCCATCCCGGCCGGTGCGACACGAATGTCCATGTCCTGATCTGTGCAACGCGGGCCGAAAGCGTGTCGATATCGCCCTCGGTCCGGTCGGCCCGGCGCACCTGTTCGGCCATGTAGTCTTCGTCCACATGGCCGCGCCGCGCCAGGTCGCCATAGAGCTGGCCGATGATGTCGGCATGCTGGGCCGGCGCGATGCGGCGATAGTCCGGCAGCGCACAGACATCCCAGAGCAATTCCACCCGTTGGCGATTGGTGGCCAGCGCCTGCACATCCGGATCGCGCGAAAGATAGCCGAGTGCCTGCTGGTCCACCGCCGGAAGCGCCCTCGTCAGCCCGTCCACCGGCGGAATGGTTTCCAGCGAATGGGCAAGGGCGGCAAGACTGGAAAAATCGAATTGCGCGGTCCGCCATTGCAGGGTGCGCACCGGCGCGAAATCATGGGCCTCCAGCTTTTCGATCAGTTCGTCCTCGAACATGTCGGCCTGCCCGGTCACGCCGAACGTGCCGTCGCGGGTATGCCGTCCGGCGCGCCCGGCGATCTGGCCGAGTTCCGCCGGCGTGAGCTGGCGGTACTGGAAGCCGTCGAACTTGCGCGTCTGGGCGAAGGCGACGTGGTCGACGTCGAGGTTGAGCCCCATTCCGATGGCATCGGTCGCCACCAGGAAATCCACGTCGCCGGACTGGTACAGCCCCACTTGCGCATTGCGCGTGCGCGGGCTGAGCGCGCCCAGCACCACAGCCACGCCGCCGCGCTGGCGCCGGATCAATTCGCCGATGGCATAGACCTCGTCGGCGGAAAAGGCGACGATGGCCGAGCGGCGCGGCAGCCGGGTGATCTTCTTGGAGCCGGACCAGGCCAGGTGCGACATGCGCGGCCGCGTGACAACCGAAAGGCCGCGCAGGAGCTTTTCCAGGATGCCGCGCATCGTGCCCGCGCCCAGCAGCAGCGTTTCCTGCCGCCCGCGCAAATGCAGGATACGGTCGGTGAAGATATGGCCGCGTTCCAGGTCGCCGGCAAGCTGCACCTCGTCGATGGCCACGAAGGAGGCACTGGTCTGGCGCGGCATGGCCTCCACCGTGCACACCGAATAGCGCGCGCCGGGCGGATTGATCTTCTCCTCGCCGGTGACAAGCGCCACATTGCCCGCGCCCACCTTCTCGCAGACGCGGCCATAGACCTCGCGCGCCAGCAGGCGCAGCGGCAGGCCGATCACCCCGCTGTCATGGGCGACCATGCGTTCGATGGCCAGGTGGGTCTTGCCGGTATTGGTCGGCCCCAGCACTGCCGTGACATCCCGCCCGGAAAGGACGAGCGGCTCATTCTGTCTTGCAGGTGCATTCATCGTCAGCGGGGCGGTCCTTCGGACGGATCGGAGACAGCGCACGGGCTGCGCCTGTTTCCAAAGCACAGCTCACGGCAAGCTGCAAGCGCACCCGCCTTTTTTCTCAAGTGCCGCGCCGGAGTTGCAACCCTGACGCGGATTCGAGCGGAACGAGTCTGGAACGAATCGGCGACGAATCGCTGACTCCGGTTGATTCAGGCTTTGTTCCGCTTCGCCTCATATGGGAGCCCGCTGATCGCCTGGCAACGGCTCCAGCGCACCGGATCGCTCGAAACGCCATCGACAACGCGCACGACCAGCATGGCTTCCTCCGACAATTGCCGCATCTCGATCACCTGACCGGCTTCAGGATCGCCCTCGGGGCCCTCATAGCGAAAGCTGTGCCGCCCGTAATCGCCGATGATCTGCGCCCCGGACGGGATCGTGATGGCCGGCCCCTCGATATGCAGGTGCTTGCCGTCCGGCGAACACCAGTCGCCATCGATCCGGTCTGCAAGGGCGGCGGCGGGAAACAGGATGCCGGCAAGAAGAAACGGCAAGGCATGAAGGGTTCGGCGCATGGCTTTCTCTCCGGGTTCCTTTCCCGAAACATACGCCTTTCTGCCGGAATCGCGAAGCCTGTCCGAAACGGAAGCGGGCGCCGCAGCGGGCGCCCGTCAACGATGCAGAACGCGGTTACGGCCGACGAGAAATACTGCCCCCCCATGGCCGAGATCGTCGCACCGGTGATGAAGCCGGCGTCATCGGAGGCCAGGAAGGCCACGCAGCGGGCGATTTCCTCCGGCTCGCCGAGACGGCCGACCGGGATCTGTCCGATGATGGCCTCGCGCACCTTTTCCGGCACTGCCATCACCATGTCGGTGGCGATATAGCCCGGCGCCACCACGTTGACGGTGATGCCGGCGCGCGCGCCTTCCTGCGCCAGCGCACGGGTGAAGCCGATATCGCCGGCTTTCGCGGCCGAGTAATTGGCCTGACCGGCCTGGCCCTTCTGGCCATTGATCGACGAAATCGTGATGACACGGCCGAACTTGCGGTCGCGCATGCCCGCCCAGACATTGTGCGTCATGTTGAAAACGCCTGTCAGGTTGGTGTCGATTACCTCTTTCCACATCTGCGGCGTCATGCGGTGGAACATGGAATCGCGTGTGATGCCGGCATTGTTGACCAGCACGGCCACTGGCCCGAGATCCGCCTCGATCTGCGCGATGCCCGCCTGGCAGGCCTCGTAATCGGCCACCGACCACTTGTAGGTCTTGATACCGGTCTCGGCCGTGAACTTCGATGCCGCCTCGTCATTGCCGGCATAATTGGCCGCGACGGTATAGCCGGCCTCCTTGAGCGCCATGGAAATGGCCGCGCCGATGCCGCGCGACCCGCCGGTGACGATTGCTACCTTGGACATGCACTTCTCCTCCCCTGTGTGGATCGGACCGGAAGGCGCATGCGATGAAGAAAGTCCCCGGATGATGCCGGTTCACCTCTCCGCCGCGCCGCGCCCTCCTGCCCGCTATAGGCTGATGGTCTCTCGGATCCGGGCGGTTGTCACATCGCCTCGAAGCACATGGCGACACCCATGCCGCCGCCGATGCACAGCGTGGCAAGACCCTTCTTCGCGCCGCGCCGCTTCATCTCGAAGGCCAGCGTGTTGAAGATGCGCGCCCCCGAAGCACCGATCGGGTGGCCAATGGCGATCGCGCCGCCGTTCACGTTCACGATCTCGGGATTCCAGCCCATGTCCTTGTTGACGGCGCAGGCCTGCGCGGCAAAGGCCTCGTTGGCTTCCACGAGATCGAGGTCGTCGACCGTCCAGCCGGCCTTTTCCAGTGCCCTGCGCGAAGCCGGAATCGGGCCGGTGCCCATGATCTGCGGATCGACGCCGGCCGTGGCCCATGACACGATGCGCAGCATCGGCGCAATGCCGCGGCGCACAGCTTCTTCCTCGGTCATCAGGACGGCCGCTGCCGCGCCGTCATTGATGCCCGACGCGTTGGCGGCCGTCACCGAGCCTTCCTTGTCGAAGGCCGGGCGCAGCTTGCCCACGCTGTCCATGGTCACGCCATGCTTGATGTACTCGTCATCGGAAACGATCACGTCGCCCTTGCGCGTGGTCAGCGTCACCGGCACGATCTCGTCCTTGAACCGCCCGGCCTTCTGCGCCGCTTCCGCCTTGTTCTGCGAGGCGACCGCGAAAGCGTCCTGATCCTCGCGGGTCAGTTGCCACTGACGCGCCACGTTTTCGGCGGTGTTGCCCATGTGGTAGCCGTAGAAGGCGTCGGTCAGGCCGTCCTTGATCATGGTGTCGATCATCTTCATGTCGCCCATCTTCACGCCGGAGCGCAGATGCGCGCAATGCGGCGCCATGGACATGCTTTCCTGGCCACCGGCCACGATGACATTGGCATCGCCCAGCGCGATCTGCTGCATGCCGACCGCGATGGCGCGCAGGCCCGAGCCGCAAAGCTGGTTGAGGCCCCACGACGTCGCCTCCTGTGGGATGCCGGCACCCATGGCCGCCTGTCGGGCCGGGTTCTGGCCCTCGCCTGCCGACAGGATCTGGCCCATGATCACCTCGTCGACTTCCTTCGGATCGACGCCCGCGCGTTCGAGCGCGCCCTTGATGGCGACGGTGCCCAGCACATGGGCCGGGGTATTCGCAAACGAACCGTTGAAGGCTCCGACGGGCGTACGCGCTGCGCTGGCCACGACAACCGATTTCGACATGATGCTTCTCTCCCTTGGGACTGGAGCTGGATTGTGCCGCCACGTTTGACCGAGTGCGCGCCGATGTCAAACGAGACATTGGGAGCAATTGGCCCCCGTGCGGGCGGCTCGTGTGTCTTTCGCATCGCAATATGACATGGCGGCGGCAAATCCCCAAGCCGCTCATGCACTGCACAAATCGCTGGGAAACATTTGCATGTTGCGCCTATGCTGCGCACAAAGCCGGTTCAGGCCGGCAGAACTGACACGATCCTGTTCGAACCAGGGAGGCGGACATGGCAGGCAAGAACGACGAGACGGTGGTTATCAAGAAATACGCCAACCGCCGGCTCTACAACACCGGCACCAGCACTTACGTGACACTGGAAGACCTGTCCGAGATGGTGAAGAAAGGCGAGGAATTCACCGTCCAGGACGCCAAGACCGGCGACGACATAACCCATACGGTTCTCACCCAGATCATTTTCGAACTGGAGAACAAGACCGGCCAGTCCATGCTGCCCATCCCGTTCCTGCGCCAGTTGATCGCCTTCTACGGCGACCAGATGCAGATGATCGTTCCCAGTTTCCTGGAGCAGTCGATGAATGCTTTCTCCAAGGAGCAGGAGCGCCTGCGCGCCCAGATGAAGGATGCGCTCGGCTCCACGCCCATGGGTTCCATGATCGACAACCCGACCATGAAGGTTCTGGAGGAGCAGACCCGGCGCAACATGGAGGTGTTCCAGAACGCCATGCGCATGTTCTCGCCCTTCTCCGCCATGCAGGGCGGCGCTCCGGGCGGACCGGCCGGCGCAGGCAAGGAGGAGAAGGCGGCGGCGAAGGGCAAGGAGGATGATCCGAATCTGGCTGACCTCAAGGAACAGATCGCCGCCATGCAGCGCAAGCTCGACGCCATGTCCTGATTTCGTCCCGCCGGACAGGAATGCGGGCGCCGCTTGATATATCAGGCGGCGCCTTTCTTTTTCGCAGGCGCAAAAAGCGGTGTCACCAGCCGGCCGCCATGCCGTCCTTGCGCGCATCCGATCCGGCCTCCAGGAAGCCGGTTTCGTGGTTGATGCGGATGATCTGGCTGCCGCCCCAGGCTTTTGGCGCCGGTTTCAACCCGTGCCCCCGCGCCGCCAGCCCGGCGATCGCGTCCTCCGCCATGTGCCGTTCATGCAGCAGCGTGCCGCTTTCGTCCCAGAACAGGCGGGCATGATCGATGGCCGCCTGAACATCCATTCCGTGATCCGTCAGGTTGGAAAACACATGCGCATGGCCCATCGGCTGATAGGCCCCGCCCATGACGCCGAAACTGTGCGAAACCCTGCCGTCCTTCATCGCCATGGCGGGGATGATGGTATGCATCGGGCGCTTGCCGCCCTTCATTTCGTTGGGATGGCCTTCCTCGAGGCTGAAACAGGCGCCCCGATTCTGCAACACGATGCCCGATTCCGGCGTTGCCACCAGCGCACCGAAGCCCGAATAGATGGAATTGATGAAGGAGACGGCCCGCCGGTCCCGGTCCACGACGGTCAGGTAGATCGTGTCGGCATCCGGCAGGTCCGGCAGCACGATGTCATCGGCGCGGCGCTCCGGATCGATCCGCGCGGCAAGCGATTCCGTGTGGGCGGGCGACAGGATCTGTTCCGCGCTGGCGCCCATGCTGGCAGGATCGGCGAGGAGATGGTCACGCACCGAATAGGCCAGCCGCGCCGCCTCGATTTCAAGGTGATACCGCGCCGCACCATCGGGCGGCAGCTTGCCGGCGCCAAGCGCGCCCAGGATATTGAGGATCACCAGCGCGACGATGCCCTGCCCGTTCGGCGGGATTTCGAGCACGTCATGGCCGCCGTAGCGGGTGGAAACTGGCGCGACCCAGTCGGCCCGCACCGCCGCAAGGTCTTCCTCATCCATGAAGCCCCCCGCCTTGCGTACGGTCGCGGCGATTTCGGCTGCAACGGGTCCCTCGTAGAAGGCACGCGATCCCCCGGTGGCAATGGCGCGCAGGGTTTTCGCCAGCGCCGGGAAAGCAAAGCGTTCGCCGGTCACCGGCGCCCGCCCTCCGGCCAGGCAATGGCGGGCAGTGCCCTCGTCGCCCGCCAGGCCATCCGCCAGCAAGGCCCAGTCCCAGGCCACCCGTTCGTGAATGGGAAAACCCGCCTCGGCATAATGGATTGCCGGCTGCAGCAGGGCGTCCATGCCCCGTGTGCCAAACCGCTCCGCAAGCCGCGCCCAGGCATCCACCGCGCCCGGCACGGTGATCGAAAGACCGCCGGTCGCCGGCACGCGGGCATGCCCCATGGCCCGCAGCTTTGCCGCATCGGCTGAGGCGGCCACGCGGCCGGAGCCGTTCAGGCCGTGAACGCTGCCGTCCGGTTCCGCCACGATGGCGAAACAGTCGCCGCCAATGCCGGTCATCTGCGGCTCCACCACGGCCAGAACCGCCGATGCGGCAATGGCGGCGTCCACGGCATTGCCGCCGCTTTTGAGAACGTCGAGCGCCACGACGGTGGCCAGCGGATGGGATGTTGCGGCCATGCCGTTTTCAGCGATGACGCGGGAGCGCCCCGGAAGATCGAAACAACGCATCGGGAAACCTACTGGAACGTGACGTCACGGCCGGCCGCGCGCAGCGAAACGGTAAAGCCCGCCAGGACATCGACAAGTGCAATGACCATGAGAATGAAGAAGAGCGATGTCGCCGCGCCCTGGACCAGCAGGAATTCCACCAGATAGGCCACGAAGACGAAGGTGGAGAGAAGATGGTCGACCACCGAGGCGTTGTGCGTGCGCGTGGCCTTGAGGATCTCGAGGAACAGCAGCACCAGCGCCACGACGAGGATCAGGTCCGCGACCGTCAGCGTGAAGACCCCGCCGGACATCATTTGCATGGAAAACACGGCCCCCGCGAACGGAGCGTCCGCCGCACCGAAAACGCCGGCAAGGCCGAGATTGTAGACAAGGAACGGTATGATGAGCAGGGGAATGAGACCGAGCACGGCAGGAGCCCTCCGGGGATTCGCGGTGCGCGGATGGTGGTGCCCGCGCCCCGTTCCGTCAAGCGGCATTGGCACAAACGGAAACCGGCCGCCCGCCAGGGCAGCCGGTCTCGAAACGGATATGCCACGCCCCCCCCGAGGGTAGGGGAAGGGCGCCGGCCTTATTCCTTGGCTTCCAGGATCTGGCGGCCGCGATACATGCCGGTCTTCAGATCGACATGATGCGGGCGGCGCAGTTCGCCGGAATTCTTGTCCTCGACATAGGTCGGGTTCTTCAGCGCGTCGGCGGAGCGGCGCATGCCGCGCTTCGACGGCGTCACTTTTCTTTTCGGTACAGCCATGTTTCTACTCCGGTAAAAGCCAGACAAGCCAGCCGCATCACGCCCCCTCGGAGCGGCGGTCCGGCCTTTTAGTCCTGAAATCCGGGCTGCCTATACACGTCCGCGAAGGGTTTGACCAGCATCCCGGCCAAAAAAAACACGTGGCCGTCATTCCGTTCGCACGCAGTCCACATAGCCGCCCGCCTTGGCCGCGCGCTGTTCGATCACCCGCGCCACGCGTGCCATGCCGCGCGACGGCCTTGAGGGAATGCGCGTGTAGGGATTGGGCAGCGATGCTGTCAACAACGCAGCCTGGCGCCCGGTCAGCTTGGCCGCGCTGCGTCCGAACTGCGCCTGCGCCGCCGCTTCCACGCCATAGAGGCCATCGCCCAGCTCCGCGATATTGAGGTAGATTTCCATGATCCGCCGTTTCGGCAGGATGGCATCCACCATCAGCGCATAGGGAATTTCCAGCGCCTTGCGAACATAGGACCGCCCCGGCCAGAGATAGAGGTTCTTGACCACCTGCATGGTGATGGTGGAGGCGCCGCGCACCGCCTCGCCCTCCAGCGCATCGTCGATGACCTTGTTCAGTTCGGCGAAATCCACGCCATGATGGGAGCAGAACTGCCCGTCCTCCGACATGATCACCGAATGGACCAGTACCGGCGCGACCGTTTCCAGGCTGGCCCATTGCCGCTCATAGCCCTTCAGCGTCACCAGGTCGCGGAGCATCAGGGTGGAAACGGGGTGTACGAACGGCAGGGCATTGAGAAGCGTGAGCAGGACAGGAAGCAGGGCCAGCGCCGCCAGGGCGAACAGGCCCCTGGCACCCCAGCGCCGCCACTGACGCCTGCGGCCGGAGGCGCCCGGCACCTGCTTTGCGGCCGGGCCCGTCTTTTTCTTCGGTTCGGTTTTCCTTGGCCTGGCTGCCACGGCGACTTTCCTGCAACGCTTTGCCCGACATACCCCGCCCTTGGACCGGTCGCAATGGAACCATCGGAAATGAGCCGCTTGACCCGGACGGTGTTTCGTCGCATGCGCTTGCCCATGACAGAGCCATCCGATTTCCAGTCAGCGCTTGCCCGGCATGCCGATACGCTCGGTGTGCTTCTGGCAAACCTGCTCGACACACGCCCGCTCGATGGCGAAATCGCAAGGCCGGACCATCTGATGGCCGCCATGCGCCACGGTGCGCTGAATGGCGGCAAGCGGCTGCGCCCCTTTCTGCTCGTCGAGACCGCGCGCCTTTTCGACAAGACCGGCGAAGCGGTCATGCGCGTGGCCGCCGCGCTGGAATGCGTTCATTGCTATTCGCTCATCCATGACGACCTGCCTGCCATGGATGACGACGACATGCGCCGAGGACGGCCCACCGTCCACAAGGCCTTCGACGAGGCGACCGCGATCCTGGCCGGCGACAGCCTGCTGACCTTCGCCTTCGACATCGTGGCGGACCCCGCGACCGATCTTGCCGACCGGCTGAAGACATCCCTCATCCTCCGGCTGGCGCGCGCCGCCGGCCCCGGCGGCATGGCCGGCGGCCAGGCGCTCGATCTCGACGCGGCGCAAAACCGCCCCGATGAGGAGGGCATCATCCGCCTTCAGGCCATGAAGACCGGCGCGCTCATCCGTTTTGCCTGCGAGGCTGGCGCCATTGCCGCCAATGCACCCATGGCCGACCGCGACCGCCTCGCCGCCTTCGGCTCGGCCATCGGCCTTGCCTTCCAGCTCGCCGATGACCTGCTCGACCTGACAGCCGATGCAGGCACGCTGGGCAAGGCCACCGGCAAGGATGCCGGCGCCGGCAAGGCCACGCTGGCAGGTCTGCATGGCGCCGAATGGACCCGCCGCCAGCTCAATGCGCTGGTGGAAGAGGCCTGCGGCCTGCTGGAGCCCTATGGCGCCAGGGCATCGCTGCTTCTCGATGCCGCCCGCTTCGTTGCCATCCGGGATCGGTGAGGCGAAGCCGCAAGGGCCTTAAGGGCCAATTCGGCCAGGCATGTTAAGCTGGCCTTAAGGTTAATTGCCGACTGTGGAAATGAAGATCCACAGCGCCAAGGCTTGCCTGATGTCCAAAATCCTGACCCGTGCCTATCTGCGCACCAGGATCATTCTGGCTATGGCGCTCATGCTTGCATGCGTCGTCGCAGGCACGAGCTATGTCTACCTCAACACCGAGGCGACGAAACGCTCCGCGCAATTCAATGCCGTCATCTCCGAGGCGGCGAACGCAACCGAACTCCTGCTCTACCAGATCAGCCAGATCGACGCGGTCCGCAAGGATCCCGCCTATCACTTCAAGGCATCCGGGGAGCGCGCCCGTGCGCTCGGCGCCATTCAGGCCGATCTCGATGCCACTCTTGGCCGGTTGCAGCATGCCTTCCGCACCATCGCGCTGACCGAGGAAGGCGATATCACCGTCCTGGAAAGCCGCCGGCTGACGATGGAGGAAACCGGCGCCATGGCCGGGAATGCCGAAGCCTTCGGTGCTTTGACCGGGCTGCACATGCCGCCCGCCCTGCGCGCCATCTGGTATGGCGAAGACGCCGGGTTCCGCCTGCGCGATTCGCTCAAGGAAATCATATCCCAGGCCAACCGGATCGGCCTCTACCGCGATCTTTCCTCACGGGCGGCGATTCGCACGTTCGATCAGGTCCGCACGCTGGCGGCCGATCAGTTGCGGCCCGGCCTGGCCCGGTTGAACCAGAAGCTCGGGGAAGAGGTCATCGCCGCCCAGGACGGGTTGCGCTATGCCATGCTGGTGACCGCGGCCTTCATGTGCATCGCCAGCCTGACCATCGGCCTTGCCATCCTGCTGCCTCTGGAGGCCGCCGTTCTCGATGCCCAGGACAAGCTGGCCGCCTCGCGCAACGAAGCCGAGCGGGCGCGCGAGGCCGCCCAGGCCGCCGACCGGGCAAAATCGGAATTCCTGGCCAACATGAGCCATGAAATCCGTACGCCCATGAACGGCGTTCTGGGCATGGCCGAACTTCTTGCCAGGACAAGTCTCGACGCGCGCCAGAAGACCTTTACCGACATCATCGTCAAATCCGGCAATGCGCTGCTGACCATCATCAACGACATCCTCGACTTCTCCAAGATCGATGCCGGTCAGCTTGAACTCGATCCCGCGCCCTTCCGCCTCGGCGAGGCCGTGGAGGATGTCGCCACGCTCGTCTCCGCGCGGGTCGCGGAAAAGGATCTCGAACTGATCGTGCGCATCGACCCTGCGCTGCCATCCGTCGTCTCCGGGGATGTCGGCCGCTTCCGGCAGATCGTGACCAACCTGCTTGGCAATGCGGTCAAGTTCACCGAGACAGGCCATGTCCTGGTGGATGTTTCCGGTGACATCCGCAATGGCATCGCCCATCTGCGGGTGGCCGTGCAGGATACCGGTGTCGGCATTCCGCAGGAGAAACTGCAGGCCGTCTTCGACAAGTTCGCGCAGGTTGACGGCTCGTCCACCCGCCGCCACGAAGGCACCGGCCTCGGCCTTGCCATCGCCTCGCGGCTGATCGAACTGATGGGCGGCCAGATCGGCGTGGAATCCGAGTTCGGAAAGGGATCGACCTTCTGGTTCACCGTTCCCCTGCCCGTGGCGGAGTCGGATCGCGCGCCCCGCCGTCTGCCGGTCGATGTCACCGGCGCCCGCGTCCTGGTCATCGACGACAACCCGGTCAACCGCTCCATCCTGTCGGAGCAACTGAATGCCTGGGGCTTCGAATGCGCGGCCGCGGAAAACGGCCCCGTCGGCCTGGCCTTCATGGATCGCGCGGCCGAGGTCGGCATGGAAATCGACTGCATCATCCTCGACTACCAGATGCCCGGCATGAACGGCGAGGAGGTGTTGCGCGCCTTCCGTCAGCGTCCAGGCTTCTCCGTCCCCGTGGTCATGCTCACATCCGTCGACCATGCCGATGTCGGGCGCATGATTCTCAGGCACGGCATCGCTTCGCACCTGACCAAGCCGGCCCGTTCCTCACTGCTTCTGGAAACCCTTGTCGAGGTGATGCAGGCCGCGCGCGCGCCAAAGGAAGCAGCGCCATCTTCCATGGCTGCCCTTGCCGAGGCGATGAGCGCACGCAACCGCAGCGAAGCTCCGGAGCAGGAACCGGCGCCGCCGCCTGCCGGCAGCCGGGATGTGGCCGCACCGGCCCCGCGCGAGCGCCGCTTCACCAATCGCGCCGGTGCGCCGCTCGACGTCCTCGTCGCGGAGGACAACGAGGTCAACCAGATCGTGTTCACGCAGATCCTGTCCAGCCTCGATGTCACGTTCCGGATCGTGGGCAATGGCCGACTGGCAGTGGAGGCACACCGCACCCACAAGCCCGAACTGGTCATCATGGATGTATCGATGCCGGAAATGAACGGCCTGGAGGCAACCGCCCTCATCCGGCAGGCGGACGAAACGGCCGGACGCCACACACCCATCATCGGCGTGACCGCGCATGCGCTGAAGGGCGACCGCGAGAAATGCCTGGAAGCGGGGATGGACGACTATCTGTCCAAACCCGTTTCGCCGGACAAGCTGGCCGAGAAGATCGGCAAGTGGCTGAAGAAGGCGGACATCCAGGCGGCCTGAACCGGATGCGCCGCGCCGCGCCTATTCCGCGGCCGCATGACGCCCGCCGCCGAAACGCCGCTCGATATAATCGGCCACCATCACCTGGAATTCCCCGGCAATGTTGGCGCCGCGCAGCGTGGCCGCCTTCCTGCCCTCGATGAACACGGGCGCCGCCGGCGTCTCGCCCGTGCCCGGCAAGGATATGCCGATATCGGCATGCTTGCTCTCGCCCGGCCCGTTGACGATACAGCCCATCACCGCCACCGACAGGGCCTCCACGCCCGGATATTTCTCCCGCCACACCGGCATGTTGGCGCGCAGGTCCTCCTGGATCGCCTGCGCCAGCTCCTGGAACACGGTGGATGTGGTGCGACCGCAGCCCGGACAGGCCGCGACGATGGGCACAAACTGCCTGAAGCCCATCGTCTGGAGCAGTTCCTGCGCCACCTGGACCTCGCGCGTCCGGTCGCCGCCCGGCTCCGGCGTCAGCGAGATTCGGATTGTGTCGCCAATGCCCTGCTGCAACAGGATGCCCATGGCGGCGGAAGAAGCGACGATGCCTTTCGTGCCCATGCCCGCCTCGGTCAGGCCCAGATGAAGGGCATGGTCCGAACGCGCCGCCAGCATGGTATAGACGGCGATGAGGTCCTGCACCTGCGAGACCTTGGCCGACAGGATGATCCGGTCGCGGCCAAGCCCGATTTCCTCGGCCAGTTGCGCCGACAGCAGCGCCGATTGCACGATGGCCTCGCGCATCACCTCGTTGGCGGTCAGCGGCGCGCCCTTGGCATGGTTCTCGTCCATCAGGCGGGTCAGCAGTTCCTGGTCCAGCGAGCCCCAGTTGACGCCGATGCGCACCGGCTTGTCATGCCGGATCGCGGTTTCGATGATGGCGGCGAACTGCCGGTCCTTCTTGTCCTTGAAGCCGACATTGCCCGGATTGATGCGGTACTTGGCCAGCGCCTCGGCGCAGGCCGGATGGTCTGCCAGCAGCTTATGGCCGATATAGTGGAAATCGCCGACCAGCGGCACGTCGACACCCAGCCGGTCCAGCCGCTCGCGGATGCGCGGAACCTGGGCCGCCGCTTCGTCGCGATCCACCGTGATGCGCACGACCTCGGACCCGGCGCGCGCCAGGGCCGCTACCTGCGCCACCGTGGCATCTGCGTCGGCTGTATCCGTATTGGTCATGGATTGCAAGACCACCGGCGCTTCTCCGCCGACCATGACATCGCCGACGCGCACGCCGACCGTCTTCTTGCGCGGGAAGGGATGGGAGAAATACTGCGTCATGGTGATCCTGCCATTGGATTTGGCTGTGCTGTCCGATGTGGCGGCGACGGGCCTGATTGTCAACGGTCGCGGGCAGGCGTGGAAGGTCATGGACGGACAAGCCGGCAAGCCCTTCTCATCCTCGCAGGAAAAGATGACGCAAATTTAATGCCGCTTTCGGTTGATCTTTTGTCGCGTTGCAACAATGTTCTTTTGCATCGCAACAAAGCTTTGGAGTTCGCCATGTCCACGCCACGCACTGCCGTCATCACCGGCTCGACCTCGGGCATCGGACTGGGCATCGCCCACGCCCTGGCAGCCAGCGGCTGCAATATCGTCATCAACTCCTTTTCCGACAGCGACGACGATCACGCCATTGCGGCCGGCATGGCGCAGACCCACGGCATCGAGGCCGTCTACATCCAGGCGGACATGTCCAAACCCGACCAGTGCCGCGGCCTGATCGCCAAGGCGGCCGAACGCTTCGGCACCGTCGACATTCTTGTCAACAATGCCGGCATCCAGCATGTGGCGAAGGTCGAGGATTTTCCGCCGGAAAAGTGGGACGCCATCCTGGCAATCAACCTGTCGTCCTCGTTTCACACCATCGCAGCCGCCGCGCCGATGATGAAACGGGCCGGCTGGGGCCGCATCGTCAACATTGCCTCGGCCCATGGCCTGACCGCCTCCCCCTACAAGTCGGCCTATGTCTCCGCCAAGCATGGCCTCGTTGGCCTGACGAAGACCGTGGCGCTTGAAATGGCGGAAGCACGCGTCGCCGTCACATGCAATGCCATCTGCCCGGGCTATGTGAAGACGCCCCTGGTCGAGGGCCAGATCGCCGACCAGATGAAGGCCCATGGCATGGGCCGCGACGAAGTGATCGAGAAGGTGATTCTCGAACGCCAGCCGACGAAGGAATTTGCGACGGTCGAGGAAATCGGCGGAACCGCTGTCTTCCTTTGCTCCGAAGCCGCCGCCCAGATCACCGGGACCACGATCTCCATCGACGGCGGCTGGACCGCGCTGTAGCGGCGAGGAGCGCAACATGAGACGCGCGAACGATACCTCGCCGCCGGCCAGGCCGGTCAACCTTGCGCTCCAGGGCGGCGGCTCCCATGGCGCCTTCACCTGGGGCGTGCTCGACCGGCTTCTGGAAGACACGCGCATCCGCTTCGATGCAGTGTCAGGCACCTCCGCCGGTGCGATGAACGCGGTTGCGCTGGCCGACGGATGGGTGCGCGGCGGACGCGAAGGCGCGCGTGAGCGCCTCCATGCCTTCTGGCAGGCCGTTGGCATGAAAGGGCGTTTCTCGCCCTTTCAGCGCACGCCATGGGATGTGTTTCTGGGCAACTGGACGGTGACCAGCAACCCGGCCTATGCCTTTTTCGACTTCCTGTCGCGCATGGTCTCGCCGGCCATGGCCAACCCGCTGGGCATCAATCCGTTGCGCGAGGCCGTGGAGGCGCAGATCGATTTCGCCAATGTCCGCGCCTGTGAGACGATGCGCCTCTTCATCTCGGCGACAAGCGTCCAGACCGGCCAGTTGCGGGTCTTTTCCGATGGCGAGATCGACGTGGATACGGTCATGGCCTCC
This sequence comes from Zhengella sp., assembly GCF_041397485.1. Lineage (NCBI taxonomy): Bacteria > Pseudomonadati > Pseudomonadota > Alphaproteobacteria > Hyphomicrobiales > Notoacmeibacteraceae > Zhengella > Zhengella sp. Next base: position 1,249,942 of record NZ_JAWKWO010000001.1, read on the forward strand.
GCCTGCCTTCCGACCATCTTCCAGCCCGTCCGGATCGGCGGGGAAGACTACTGGGACGGCGGCTATGGCGGCAACCCGGCGCTTTTCCCGTTTTTCTATGCCAACACCACGGAAGACGTGCTGCTGGTCCAGATCAATCCGATACGCCGGGCGGAAACGCCGGTCACGGCGCGTGAAATCCAGAACCGGATCGACGAGATCACCTTCAACGCGGCCCTGCTGCGCGAGTTCCGGGCCATCGCCTTCGTCAAGAAACTGATCGAGAACGGCAATATCAGCCATCAGCACTACCGTGATATTCGCATGCATCGAATCGATGCAGACGAGGCGTTGGCCGGCCTGTCCGCCGATTCGAAGATCTCCGCCGAATGGGAATTCCTGAAATACATGCGTGACCTTGGCCGCGCGGCGGCCGACGACTGGCTGGAGGACGGTGTTCACAATGTCGGCATACGCGCCGGGCTCGACCTTTCGGACGAACTCGATCCGGCCATGGCACCCGTTCCCAGGCGTCCCGTCGGCCGCCGGGTCCGTGATTTCCTCGCCATGCGCACCCGGCCGCACAGGATGTGAGCCGGCACGCAAGGCGCCCTGCAAGAAGGCCGGCCGGCTCAGCCCGCGCCAGCGCCGATCGCCGCCATCTGCATGGCAAGGAAACGCTCCAGCGCCTGTTCGCGGTCCTCTTTCGCCCTGACCCGCAGCTTCATCCCCTCCAGCCAGTCGGAAAGCTGGGTCGCCAGCAAGGGACCATCGAGCGGCGCGCGCGCCCCCGCCGCCTCGTAGACCGGCGCCAGAAGCGCGACCTTGCGCGCCTTCCAGTCATCCAGCCAGCCGGCGGACAGCCCGCTCTTCATGTCGATGAGTTCGGCGCCGTGCGGTGTCGCCTCCATTTGCGCCATCATGTCGAGAATGCCTTCGCGGATGGCTGCCGCGATCCGTTCCCTGGCCGGCGCCGGGCGCACGAGCGCCTTGCGCATGACCTCCAGCGACTCCTCCAGCATGGCTGTTGCGCCGGCGTCGTAGATCGCCTGCTTGTTGCGAAAGAACTGGTAAAGCGCCGGCCGCGACATGCCGGCGGCCTGGGCGATGTCGTCCATCGTCACGCGCGAGAAACCGTAGGCCATGAACTGGCCGATGGCTGCGTGAAGGATGGCGGACTGCTTGTCGGTCTGGATATGCGTCGTCATCCCGGCACCATAAGACGGCGCGCACGCATTGACAATCTGACATTTTGACGAATAATGTCAGAACGTGAAACCAAAGGGGTCCGCCATGCAATTGACGGTCAATGGGAAGACGTTCGAGGTCGATGTCGAGCCTGACATGCCTCTGCTCTGGGTCTTGCGCGATGAACTCGGCCTGACAGGCACCAAATATGGCTGCGGCATTGCCCGGTGCGGCGCCTGCACGGTGCATGTCGATGGCATGCCGGTGCGTTCCTGCCAGCTTGCCGCTGCCGATGTGGACGGCGAGATCACCACCATCGAAGGCCTTGGCGCGCCCGATGCGCTGCATGCCGTCCAGGCGGCCTGGATCGAGCATCAGGTGGCCCAGTGCGGCTATTGCCAGTCCGGGCAGATCATGGCGGCCGCCGCCTTCCTCGAAACCAATCCGGACCCGTCCGACTCCGATATCGACGCGGCCATGTCCGCCAATCTTTGCCGCTGCGGAACCTATCCGCGCATCCGCGAGGCGGTGAAGGCCGCCGCCGGCAAGCTTCAGGGAGTGTGAGCATGGGACGCGTTGCAACGATCACCCGCCGAACGCTTCTCGTGGGCGCGGCAGCCGTGGCCGGCGGTGTGGCCTTTGGGGTCTGGCGCTATCGCACCCCTTATGCCAACCCGCTCCTGGACGAACTGGACAGCGGCGAGGCCGCCATCACGCCCTATGTGAAGATCGATGCCGATGGCGTGACCCTGATCACCCCGCGCGCTGACAAGGGCCAGGGCGTCTACCACATTCAGGCCGCCCTGCTGGCCGAGGAACTGGATGTGGATCTCGATCAGGTGCGCGTTGATCCAGGCCCCCCGTCAAGGGCCTACTGGAACACGGCCCTTGCCACCGAAGCCGCCGATTTCATGGTCCCTTCGGCGGGCATGATGCAGAATGCCGCCACGGTGGGCCTTTCCGCAGTGATGAAGTTCATCGGCATGCAGATCACCGGCGGTTCGACCACGGTCCCCGACCAGTTCGAGAAGTTGCGCATTGCCGGCGCCGTGGCGCGCGAAACGCTCAAGGCTGCCGCCGCGAAGCAGGCCGGCGTTTCCGTCTCGCGCTTGACGACGCAAAGCGGCACCGTGATCCTGCCGGACGGTTCGCGCATGACCTATTCCGAACTGGCCCCTGTCGCCGCCACCATCGATCCGGTCGAGGAGGTCACGCTGCGCGACCCCTCGCAATGGCGCCTGCTCGGCAAGCCCATGCAACGCATCGACATGGTGGCCAAATGCACCGGCACGCAGGTCTATGGCATAGACGAGGCCATCGAGGGCATGGTCCACGCCACCGTTCTGCTCAATCCGGCCCAGGGCGGCGCGATCAACGGCTTTGACGCCCGCGAGGCCGGGAAGATGCGCGGCGTGAAGGCCGTGGTGCCTGTCACCGGCGGCGTCGGAATCGTCGCCGACAACACATGGCGTGCGTTCCAGGCCGCAAAGGCGGTGAAAGCCGACTGGGGCAAGGCCGCCTTTCCCGCCACCATGGACGAGCACTGGCAGACACTGGCCGATTCCTTCATCGCCGACCGCCAGGACAGCCGCAACCGGGACGATGGCGACGTGGAGATCGCCATTGCCGAAAGCGCGCCGGTCGAGGCGGAGTACCGTGCGCCCTATCTGGCCCATGCACCGCTGGAGCCGATCAGCGCCATCGTCCGTGTGGCCGATGACGCTGTGGACGTATGGACGGGCACGCAGATCCCGCGCTTCACCCAGGCCAACGTGGCGCGGATCACCGGCATCGATGCCGAGAAGGTGCGCGTTCATGTCTACATGATGGGCGGCAGCTTCGGCCACCGTCTTGAGGACGAAGTCGTCAAGCAGGCCGCGGAAATCGCCGTCCAGATGAAGGGCACACCGGTCAAGCTTACCTATTCGCGCGAAGAGGACATGACGCATGACTTCGTTCGCCAGATCGCCATGGCCCGGCTGCGCGGCACGGTGCGCGACGGCAGGGTCGAAACCCTTGACCTGGGCATCGCCATGCCCGCCGTCATGGCCAGCCAACTGTCCCGCC